>NZ_CP077090.1:0-1127500 GCF_014268485.2 Pseudomonas zeae
ATGTCCCGACTCAATCCCCGGCAGCAAGAAGCCGTGAACTACGTCGGCGGCCCTCTATTGGTGCTCGCCGGTGCTGGCTCCGGCAAGACCAGCGTGATCACGCGCAAAATCGCGCACCTGATCCAGAACTGCGGCATCCGCGCCCAGTACATCGTCGCCATGACCTTTACCAACAAGGCCGCGCGCGAGATGAAAGAGCGGGTCGGCACCCTGCTGCGCGCCGGCGAAGGTCGCGGCCTGACCGTCTGCACGTTCCACAACCTCGGTCTGAACATCATCCGCAAGGAACACGTGCGGCTGGGCTACAAACCCGGTTTCTCGATCTTTGACGAGACCGACGTCAAAGCCCTGATGACCGACATCATGCAGAAGGAATACGCGGGGGACGACGGCGTCGACGAGATCAAGAACATGATCGGCGCCTGGAAAAACGACCTGATCCTGCCGCCTCAGGCGCTGGAGAACGCGCGCAATCCCAAGGAACAGACCGCCGCCATCGTCTACACCCACTACCAGCGCACGCTGAAAGCGTTCAACGCGGTGGACTTCGACGACCTGATCCTGCTGCCGGTAAAACTCTTCGAAGAACATGCCGACATCCTCGAAAAGTGGCAGAACAAGGTGCGTTACCTGCTGGTCGACGAATACCAGGACACCAACGCCAGCCAATACCTGCTGGTAAAAATGCTCATCGGCAAGCGCAACCAGTTCACCGTGGTCGGCGACGACGACCAGTCGATCTACGCCTGGCGCGGTGCGCGGCCGGAAAACCTGATGCTGCTCAAGGACGACTATCCGTCCCTGAAAGTGGTGATGCTCGAGCAGAACTACCGCTCCACCAGCCGCATCCTGCGCTGCGCCAACGTGCTGATCTCGAACAACCCGCACGAATTCGAAAAGCAGCTGTGGAGCGAGATGGGCCACGGCGACGAGATCCGCGTGATCCGCTGCCGCAACGAGGACGCCGAAGCCGAGCGCGTGGCCATGGAAATCCTCAGCCTGCACTTGCGCACCGACCGTCCGTACAGCGATTTCGCCATCCTTTATCGCGGCAACTACCAGGCCAAGCTGATCGAACTGAAGCTGCAGCACCACCAGGTGCCGTACCGCCTGAGCGGCGGCAACAGCTTCTTCGGCCGCCAGGAAGTGAAGGACCTGATGGCCTACTTCCGCCTGATCGTCAACCCGGATGACGACAACGCCTTCCTGCGCGTGATCAACGTACCGCGCCGGGAAATCGGCTCGACCACCCTGGAAAAACTCGGCAACTACGCCACCGAACGCAAAATCTCGATGTACGCCGCCACCGACGAAATTGGTCTGGGCGAGCATCTGGACAGCCGCTTCACCGATCGCCTGTCGCGCTTCAAACGCTTCATGGACAAGGTCCGTGAGCAATGCGCCGGCGAGGATCCGATCTCGGCGCTGCGCAGCATGGTCATGGACATCGACTATGAGAACTGGCTGCGCACCAACAGCTCCAGCGACAAGGCGGCCGATTACCGGATGAGCAACGTCTGGTTCTTGATCGAGGCGTTGAAAAACACCCTTGAAAAGGACGAAGAAGGCGAAATGACCGTCGAGGACGCCATCGGCAAACTGGTCCTGCGCGACATGCTCGAACGTCAGCAGGAAGAGGAAGACGGCGCCGAAGGCGTGCAGATGATGACTTTGCACGCGTCCAAGGGTCTGGAATTCCCTTACGTGTTCATCATGGGCATGGAAGAGGAAATCCTCCCGCACCGCTCCAGCATCGAAGCCGACACCATCGAAGAGGAACGCCGCCTGGCCTACGTGGGCATCACCCGCGCGCGCCAGACCCTGGCCTTCACCTTCGCCGCCAAGCGCAAGCAGTACGGCGAGATCATCGACTGCGCGCCCAGCCGCTTCCTCGATGAGCTGCCGCCGGACGATCTGGCGTGGGAAGGCAACGACGACACACCGACCGAAGTCAAAGCCGTGCGCGGCAACAACGCATTGGCCGATATACGCGCGATGTTAAAGCGCTAGAATTGACCACTTTTTTACTAGACCTTCGGCGCACAAAGCGCCAAAAGAGGACAGCTTCATGGAAGCATTGCACCAGAAAATCCGCGAACAAGGCATTGTGCTTTCCGACCAGGTCCTGAAGGTCGACGCCTTCCTGAACCACCAGATCGACCCGGCCCTGATGAAGCTGATCGGCGACGAATTCGCCTCGCTGTTCAAGGACTCGGGCATCACCAAGATCGTCACCATCGAAGCCTCAGGGATAGCCCCTGCGATCATGACCGGTCTGAACCTCGGCGTGCCGGTGATCTTCGCCCGCAAGCAACAGTCCCTGACCCTGACGGAAAACCTGCTGTCGGCGACCGTTTACTCGTTCACCAAGAAGACCGAAAGCACCGTGGCCATCTCCCCGCGCCACCTGACCAGCAGCGACCGCGTGCTGATCATCGACGACTTCCTGGCCAACGGTAAGGCGTCGCAAGCGCTGATCTCGATCATCAAGCAAGCCGGCGCGACCGTTGCCGGTCTGGGCATCGTCATCGAGAAGTCGTTCCAGGGCGGGCGTGCCGAACTGGATTCGCAGGGCTATCGCGTTGAATCGCTGGCCCGCGTGAAATCGCTGAAGGATGGCGTCGTCACTTTCATCGAATAAAGCCACACCGCAGCCCCCTGTAGGAGTGAGCCTGCTCGCGATAGCGTAGTGTCAGTCGATATATTCGTCGGCTGAAACACCGCCATCGCGAGCAGGCTCACTCCTACAGTTGTTTTGGGTCCGGCAGTTATTGTGCGGTGGCTTTCAGGCCGGTGAGGAGCAGGCGTTGGAAGAGGTCTTCTTTCAGGCCTTCCGGGTTTGTGAGTTGCATGCGTTCCAGGTGTTCGGGATATAGCGATGCCTCAGGGGCATCGAGAGCTGCCTTGCCCAGTTCCAGAATCTCGGTGAGTTTGAATTTGCTCTTCAGCCAGTTCAGCGCCCGCAATAAATCCCGTTCGATCGCAGTGAAATCACAACCCAGCGGATACTCCGGAAACAGGTTCGGATGCCGGGCGGCGATCGCTTGCAGACGCTGCGGTGTGTTGTCGGCAAAGCGCGGATCAAGGCGAAAATCCTTTGGCAATTTGCCGACTTTTTGCGCTTGCTCAATCAGGCCCTGCTGGAAGCGGGAATCGCTGATATTCAGCAATGACTCGATCACCACCGCATCGGACTTGCCGCGCAGATCAGCGATGCCGTACTCGGTCACGACGATGTCGCGCAGATGCCGTGGGATCGTGCAATGGCCGTATTCCCAGACGATGTTGGAACTGACGTCACCACCGGATTCGCGCCAGCTACGCAGGATCAAAATCGAGCGCGCATCGTGCAGCGCATGCCCTTGCGCGACGAAGTTGTACTGCCCGCCGACGCCACTGAGCACGCGCCCGTCTTCCAGTTGATCCGCGACGCCCGCGCCCAACAACGTCATGGTGAACACGGTGTTGATGAAGCGCGCATCAAGTCGCTGCAGGCGCTTGAGTTCTTCCTGCCCGTACAGCTCGTTGATGTAGCTGATGCGGGTCATGTTGAATTCGAGGCGTTTGCTCTGCGGTAACTCGCGCAGACGTTCATAGAAACTGCGCGGGCCAAGGAAGAAGCCGCCGTGCACCGAAATCCCGTCAGTCTGCGCGGCCTCGTCGAGGGTGCCGGCGTTGGCCTGTTCCTGCGTTTGCACATCCGGGTAGACCTTGCGCCGGATGATCCCGGCATCCGCCAGCACTAGCAGACCGTTGACGAACATTTCACTGCAGCCGTAAAGGCCCTTGGCGAACGGGCCGGTGCCGCCTTCGCGGTCGATCAATTGCGCCCACTGGCTGAGGTTGATGTCATTGAGTAACGCTGTGTATCCGGCGTTATCTGCCTGACGGGCGAGCAGAGCGGCGGTCAAGGCATCGCCCATCGAGCCGATGCCGATCTGCAATGTACCGCCGTCGCGCACCAGCGTGCTGGCGTGCAAGCCAATGAAATGATCCTGAAAGCCCACCGGCATGTTCGGCGTGGAAAACAGCGTGCTGCTGTCTTTCGCGTCGATCAGCAGGTCGAAGGTGTCGATATCGACTTCGGCATCACCGGGCATGTACGGCAGATCGGTGTGCACCTGACCGACCAGCAAAATGGTCTCCCCGGCGTGGCGGCGCTTGGCGATCATCGGCAACAGGTCGAGGGTGATGTCCGGGTTGCAGCTCAGGCTCAGACGATCCGGGTGTTCGCTGCTACTGGCGAGCAATTGCGCTACCAGATTCAGCCCGGCGGCGTTGATGTCGCGCGCGGCGTGGCTGTAGTTGCTGCTGACGTAATTCTGCTGGGCCGGCGCGCTGTTGAGCAGGCTGCCGGGCTGCATGAAAAACTGCTCGATGCGGATGTTGGCGGGCAGGCTGTCGCGGTGCAGGTCGCCAAGGAAATCGAACTCCGGGTAGTCACCGAAGACGCGTTCGACGAAGGGTTCGATAAAGCGTTTTTGCAAACCGTCGCCCAGGTTCGGCCGGCCAAGGCACAGCGCGGTGTAGATCGTCAGTTGCCGCTCGGGCAGGCCTTTGATCCGCCGGTACAGCGCGTTGACGAAGTGATTGGGCTTGCCCAACCCCAGCGGCATGCCCATGTGGATATGCGCCGGCAACCGCGCCAGCACGTCGTCCACCGCCTGTTCGATCGAACACAACTGCACCATCTGAAGCCTCCTGCCCGTTCCGTGAATAGGGGTAGACCGAGCTTGCCGGGGATTTACTTCCGAGGGAAGGCAATTAATGCGAAAAAAACGTGAAGTAGGCGAGTGCAGTGCTTGGCGCAACCACACCCAGAGAACTTTCAACAATAACAATGAATTAACAACACCAAAAGAATCATCGCACAAGCCCGTGACTTCTTTCCTACATTGGCTCGAATTTAATCACGCAGAACTTCAGGACACTTCTGAATTGAAGTTATCTGAGTCACAGCTAGCATTAAAAACGTAACACTTCATTAGCAATCAATACTTTTAGGCCAAAAATAAACTTATAAGGAAAAATTATGGAAATCGACTTCTTAGCAATCCGTAGTGCGAGGGCACACATTCTAAATTCAAGCGCACCTATTTCAACGCTGGCAATTCAAGCATTCAGCAACTTAAGCGCAGCCAGCAGCGGTTCGCGACCATGCACTAGTTGTTGCTCACAATGTTGGCAAGGGTGCTGCTACGCGACTTACATGTAGTTATGAGCCAGGGGCGGTCAATACGTGCCGCCCCTTTCAATTACTTTAGGATTTTTTACATTGAAAACGCCGATTGAGTTTTTAACTGAACCCTTGAACTCGCACCGAAGCCTGACCACAGACTGCCCGCTATGGCCATACCTGTCTTACTATATTTACCACATCGAAAATAAACTTCCAAAAACATCCGGAAGCGCCTTGGAAACTCAGTCAGTTATTATCAGCGGTTTCGCAACAAACCTGGCAGCGAGAATTACCAACGCAGCTAATAACGTTTTAATCACCGAAAAACAAATATTTGAAAAATCCATCATCGGCAGAGAGATGGAAACCTCCTCTTACTACAAGTTAGTTAGCGAAAATAAAAGCTATCTCACCGACATCATTAAAGCTTATCCAGAGCTAGATCGAGTCCTCACCAAAATATCACAAAATTTTGTCGAATTTACATTACAGTTTTTTACTCATTTAAAAGAAGACAGACAGGAGATTAACGAAGTATTCAATATTGGGTCTGACGTCAACCTCTCCGCTATTGATGTCGCGACTAGCGAAACGCATTACGGATCGAGGACCGTTTGCACGCTTTCCTTTAACTCCATAAAAATAATTTACAAACCAAGAAATCTTAAACTTGAAGCGGAAGCTTCCGGTTTTCTACTGTCTTTGAGCAGTGCCGCAGGCACTGACTTTTGCGAATGGAAAATACCAATTTATTTGGTGAAAAAAGAACATGGATGGTCAGAGCATACACCTCAAAAGCAGGCAGAAACTGAAGAAGAGGTACATCAATACTTTAAAAGAGCAGGATTTTTATTAGGTTATTGCACGGCCTTTATGGCTGCGGACATTACCTCTGACAATCTGATTGCGCATGGATCAAGCCCTATACCCATTGATCTGGAGACAATTTTTTACAGTACCTTAAACATTGAGACAATCCCGAAAGAAGTTCGGTGGAACGTTACCCAAACAAGTATTCTTCCGAATTGGACTTGGAAAGGCACCGATGGTATCGGTGTAGACTTGAGTGCGCTGGGTGGATTATCAGAGCAATATGTCAGCCTAAACCTGTATCAACACTTAGAAGACGAAACTGGTCACAGTCAATTTGGCATGGACGGAGTTAAAATATTCCCAAATCAGAATGTTTTATATCTTAACGGGAAACCGGCGCAGCCGTGGGACTACGAAAATCAAATCATTGATGGCCTAACCACTCTATTTTCTATATTGAACAATGCGCAACCGTCAATTATCGAAACAATTAAATCTTTTAGAGGCCGACAAAACAGGTATATCCCCAGACCGACCGCGACATATCACTACGCCATTCAATGTTCCCTGCATGCAACCTTAATGCGTTGCACTGACAAACGAACGGCCTTCCTGGAAAATATCCTTAATAACGACACAGCTCCCGCGATAGGCTTTCTCAACGCGGAGGTCTCAGCTTGCTTGGATCTGGACATACCTTTTGCTCGAGGACAAGCCGGTGTTCTTGAGTTCTACGAACCCGGTTACAGCGGTTCAGGGCACCTCGATAGTAAAGATTATATAAACGGAATAGACAACAGCATCCAATACATCAAAACCTTGGAAAAAAACAGAATTGCATTTGAAGAGAAACTAACTTCAAACACCCTTTTAGCAATGAAAAACATGTATGAACACGGAAATAAACTCACGGACCACTCCTTCAAACAACACGACGATGTGAGAGACCCCCGTTATTCAAATACAGACGAGATCATTAACAAAATCAGGACATCATCGGAAATCAACGCATGCTTGATCAATGAACTGTTACGCACCGAAATTTCAAGTAATGGGCTCTGGCTAGGATTTCACTCATCACCAGGTGGCTATATGGAGTTCTCGGAGTTAGGAGATGACTTCTACTACGGATTGTCTGGTATTCTTTATGGCTGCGTAGTGGCGGCCAGTCATAGCAGCGCCATAGATAAAGCTCTGGTAACTGAACTACTAAATCATTGCCACAGTAGAATAGTTAAAAAACTGACAAATAAGGGTACGCACTTAGGGGGCTTTCACTTCGGTCTATCGTCCGCAATCGTTCCGCTCCTGATAGGCTTAAATTATTTCGACGATGAAAGGCAGAGCCAACTACTACAGCTGTATAAAAAATATGTTGAAGACGTACTGGGAGAACCATGGTGGCAAAAATATTTTTGGGGCTCTGACTTTCTTTCTGGAATGTTCGGCACTCTAAATGTACTCACGCTATTATTCGATCTTACTAAAGATTTATCGTTTTCCGATTTAGCCAACTCCTTATACAAAAAAATAGAGACCGAACTCACCTTTATATCTGGAAGCAAACTACCCACATTCGACAATGCAATCACAACGAGAAGCGACGCTTTATTGAGTGGCCTGTCTCACGGAATAATGGGGTGCGCATACTCATTATTTTACTTTAATAAACTTATCGCAAAAAAAGATTCAATCCACGAATTATTCCTAGGCTTTTTGTCTTGGGAGCTTAACGAATATGATGAGTCAATTGAAAATTGGCGCGACTACAGAAAACGCTCGGAATCAAGCGCCGGTGAGTTTGCGTGGAGCCACGGTTTACCTGGTAATTATTTGGCGATCAGTTATTTCGCAAACAATGGAGTACAGCCTGCGCTAGATTTCTTGGAAAAACACCCACCAAAAGCCGCATTCTCATATTCGAATCTCGAAAAACGAAAGAGACCCGTCAATGACTCTTTATGTCATGGCGCTTATGGGATTCTGAATATCATGAAAAAGATCTCACCGGAATCGTTGCTCGACCCACAAGTTTTTCTATGGTCGAACATCGTTAACTTAAGTGAACAAAATTCGAGAATCTTGAGGACAAAAACTGCCGATCCATTAGGATTATGGATCGGACGCGTGGGTTCACTACTTGGCTCTATTGGCTTGACTGACCGTAACTACGAGTTTCCATTTCTTCCGCACCAAATGGAATTTATCAAACCATGAAAAGCAACCTAATACTTTGCTGCTTTGGCCTAGGCATCTCAGTTCTAACAAGCGTATCGCCCTACCTAATCGGCAGTTCAATTAATTTTTACCTATCCCAAGACCGCTCATATTTATATGCACTCGCAGGCGCTTCGCTTCTTATCATCGCGACGCCCCCCTTGAAACTAGCAGCCAACATTTATCTACAAAGGACTGCTGCCAAGACAAGATATATCCTGAAAAGGACAATTCTAACGCACCTGCGAAGCAAGGCAACCACATATAGGGGAAACCCAGGTGAGCAGATCGAACTTATCGACGGTGATGTTGACGGCTCGATATATCTATACCATTCGGTATTCTTTGACACCTCACTCAACTTCAGCATAATAATCTTCGCGCTGATTATAACGGCTCAGTATCATCCTCTTCTGGTGCTCGCCCCCCTTAGCGGCCTGCTATATGCCTCAGCTGCATATTTTATAACCCGGAGAAAGAGCGACACCCTTTTTGAAGAATACGTCCAAGAAAACACCGTTATAATCGGGACAATCTGTGCGCATGTATGCGGTGCCAAACCGTACAACGACAGAGTCAAGCTGGACATCAAAAAAATTGAGCGCCTCGCTTTTCGTTCAAACCTGAAGGCATCTTTTTTCGAATCAATTTCAGGCACATGTTACTTGGTAGCGATAGTTGTTTTATTCTTGATATCCGCTCATTTAATAAGTGAAAGCGCTTTGACAACAGGCGCTATCTTTGCCTCAGCCATCTACCTTGAGCGTGTGCTCAGCCCAACAATGTCACTTATATCCATTTACTACTCAAGCAGAGAGGCCTCTTATCGCCGTAATCGAATTCTGAGCTATAAACTACAGCTCGGGAGGCGCTGAATTATGCTTATGTGCTTACGAAAAAACGGGGCATTATTTTTGTTTTCAACAGTATGCCTGAGTTTAGCAGCTGCATGTCAGTTGCTAATACCTTCGATCGTGGCAGAGGGACTTACAGCTCTCAGTAGTGGTGCTGTCAGCACTAATCTGTATTTCCTTCTCACCGCTATTTTTTTATCCAAACTCGCGACTCAAACTCTGGGCAGCTCCATGGCGGCGCTCATGGAAGCGAAATCTCGCTTTTCACTCATCAATTTCATTGTGCATGATGAAAGACCTCGCCCGTTAAGCTCTCGCGTGACGATGATCAAAGAAGATGCCGAGAAAATTGCTTCAGTCCTTCATGACTTAATTCATCTGGCAGGATCTTGTATTTTGACCTTTGCCACAGCCTATATCTTACTTCGTGAAAACGCTTATTTTCTCATCCCCTTGATATTTATTACGACATTGACTTGTGTGCAGTTGAAATTTGCAAAACCACAAATCCAGAGTCTGTATAAAGACGAAATGAGCAATGAAGACCTGTACAAGGAATCGTTAATCAGCACTTTCAGCACACCCACAATTGATGAGCAAAGTTTTCAATCACTTATCAGCAATAGTAATGGATGTTTGAGCAACACAATACAAGCACGTTACAGATATCAAAAAGCCAACGCAATTCAGTGCTTCTGGCCGGAGATGGCTATCTCGGCCGGGACAGTATCAGTCATCATTTTTAGCGCCACTGCGACGCCGGAGTTATTCGGCGAGCGTCTTATTGCTTATCTTGGTTACGTCGGAATTTTTACCATGGCCAGCACGAGTTCGATAAGACTTGGTATAACAATGATTGGAGTAAAGGTATCCGTCGGTAGAGTATTCAGGGGGGCACCAATATGAATGATTTATTCATTCAGCAGATACGCCTTAAGTCAGACAGAGTTGCGGCTCATTTTCTACGCGGCCTTTTTCCGCTTCAATTCAATAACAGAATTACCGTATTTATCGGAGAAAACGGTTCTGGAAAATCCACCCTGCTTGAAGCACTTGCCATCAAATTGGGATGCAATCCAGAAGGCGGTGGGAAAAACTTCAATTTCTCGACTGAGAACACCCATTCGAAACTGCACGAAACCCTGACGCTTTCAAAAGGCTACCGAAGGGAGAAGGACGTTTTTTTCTACAGAGCAGAAACCTTCTATAACTTGAACACTGCGATCCGCAAGCTTGATGCAGAGGGGAGCTTTGATCCCGAAATAAAGACCTATTACGGCGGCGTGGATATGCATTGCATGTCGCACGGTGAAGCAATGGAGGCGCTGTTTCAAAACCGATTCAAAGCCCAGGGACTGTACGTTCTCGATGAACCGGAAGCGTCGTTATCCCCATTGAGGCAATTAGTGTTTATCAACCGAATGATGGAGCTGGCACGCAAGGGCGCACAGTTCATCATCGCCACTCACTCACCTCTCATTATGTCGATCCCGGGATGTGATCTGAGACAGATATCGGAAGGGCGCTCCGAACCAATAACTCCGGCAGATACTGATGCTTATGCTGTGTACAAAGCCGTACTTAATTCTTCCGGTGCCTTTATCGCGAAAAGCATGCAGTGATGCTGCAGACACAAAAAAACCGTCCGAAGACGGTTTTTTTCATCAGAAGCGCGGCTTATTTCAGGCCGGACATCTTCTGGATTGCGCCCTTCAACTCGTCATCCGAGCAATCGGCGCAAGTGCCTTTCGGCGGCATCGAATTGATACCGGTGATGGCTTTGGCGAGGATGCCATCAAGACCACCCTGATGATCAGCACGCTCTTTCCACGCTGCGGTGTCACCGATCTTCGGCGCGCCCAACAACCCGGTACCGTGGCAAGCATTGCAATGCTTGGCAATCACCTCATCCGGGGTTTTCGCCCCGCCACCGCCGCCTGCCGAAGCGGCAACTTCCATCCCCTTGCACTCCTTGCCTTGAACACACACCTGACCGACCGGATCGAGGCGTTTGGCAATGTCGTCATTCGTCGCAGCTTGAGCGCTGACAGCCCAGAGGGCCAGTACGGTTGCTGGTGCAGCCAGCATTTTCATAATTAGGTTCACGCGTTCACCCTCAATGGTGGCTATTCACGCCTGCGGCCACGGTTCGCAGGCGGGCGGAAGTATAGCGGGTAGCCCGCCACACTGAAACAACCCCATAGTCGAAGGGGTTATACCGCACGGTAGAAAAACTCTCCGGATGCCTTTGCCATCATGGCTTGGCACCTCTTTGTTAAAAATTCGCCGGCGTGGCTGCGCTGATTAGTCGCGCAGGCGCGTCGAACGGATTACGAAAACGGTGCGGCTTGGTACTTTCAAAGTAGTAGCTGTCGCCGGCTTCGAGAATAAAAGTTTCCAGACCCACCACCAGTTCCAGACGACCTTCCACCAGAATCCCGGTTTCTTCGCCTTCATGGGTGAGCATTTCTTCGCCGGTATCGGCGCCCGGCGGGTAGATTTCATTGAGGAAGGCGATGGCGCGGCTGGGGTGCGCGCGGCCGACCAGTTTCATGGTCACGGCGCCGTCGGAAATGTCGATCAGCTCGTTGGCCTTGTAGACGATCTGGGTCGGGACTTCCTGCAGGATTTCTTCGGAAAAGAACTCGACCATCGACATGGGAATCCCGCCCAGTACCTTCCTCAGCGAACTGATCGAAGGGCTGACGCTGTTCTTTTCGATCATCGAAATGGTGCTGTTGGTGACGCCCGCGCGTTTGGCGAGTTCACGCTGGGAAAGCCCTTTGAGCTTGCGGATCGATTGCAGTCGTTCACCGACGTCCAAGGCGGGAGCCTCCTGATGTTGTAAGAATATTGAGCGTTATCATGGCGACAGCGTTCAGTATTTACAACACTTGGCCCCCGCAGCGGCGTCAACCCTCGGAATAGAGCCTTGGCACCCGACGCAGGTTGCAGAAGATCTGGTACGGAATGGTGTCCGCCCACTGCGCCACTTCGCTGGCGAGGATGTTTTTACCCCACAGCTCAACGCTCGAACCGAGGCCAGCTTCAGGCACATCGGTGAGGTCGATGCAGAGCATGTCCATCGACACGCGACCGAGAATCCGGCTGCGTTTACCCGCCACCAGTACCGGCGTACCGGTCGGCGCCTGACGCGGGTAGCCATCGGCATAACCCATCGCCACCACGCCGACGCGCATCGGCTTGTCGGTGATGAATTTGGCACCGTAGCCGATCGGCTCACCGGCGGGCAGTTCACGGACGCAGATGACTTTCGACTCCAGGGTCATCACCGGTTGCAGGCGATCAGCCACGGCGTTGGCCTCCTCGAACGGGGTCGCGCCGTAGAGCATGATGCCCGGACGTACCCAGTCGCTGTGAATCTGCGGCCAACCGAGCACGGCCGGCGAGTTGCGCAGGCTGACTTCCGCCGCCAGACCCTGACGCGCCGCTTCAAACACCGCGACTTGCTCGGTGCTGCTCTGCGCGTGCAGCTCATCGGCGCGGGCGAAGTGGCTCATCAAGACGATTTTCGCCACTTTGCCGCTGGCCAGCAGACGCTGATAGGCCGCCGGATAATCCTTCGGATGCAGACCAACGCGGTGCATGCCCGAATCAAGCTTCAGCCACACGGTGATCGGCTTGCTCAGTGTCGCCTGCTCGATCGCTTCGAGCTGCCACAGCGAATGCACCACGGTCCAGAAATCATGCTCGACAATCAGCGCCAGCTCATCGGCTTCGAAGATGCCTTCGAGCAACAACACCGGGGCCTTGATGCCGGCCGCGCGCAACTCCAGCGCTTCTTCGATGCAGGCGACGGCAAAACCGTCGGCCTCGGTTTCCAGTACCTGGGCGCAACGCACCGCGCCATGGCCGTAGGCGTCCGCCTTGATCACCGCAAGCGCCTTGGCGCCAGTGACTTCGCGGGCAATTCGGTAGTTGTGGCGCAGGGCTTCTAGGTCGATCAGGGCACGGGCAGGACGCATGGCGGCAGACTTCTAGGCGGTCATGGGAAGAAAAACCGGCGCCGACTGACGACGTGAACCGCCAACAGCGCCGGGAGAGGGATCTTTACAACGGTTACGGCAGCGCGGCGACGATGGAAATTTCCACCAGAATGCTCGGCTTGGCCATTTTCGCTTCGACGGTGGCGCGGGCCGGGGCGGCGCCTTTGGGCAGCCACTGGTCCCACACCGAGTTCATCCCGGCAAAGTGGGCTTCGATGTCGTTCAGGTAGATCGTCGCCGACAGCAGATGCTGTTTGTCGGTGCCGGCCAGATCGAGCAAGCGCTCGATATTGGCCAGTACCTCGCGAGTCTGCTGTTCAATCCCGGCGTCGAAGTCGTCGCCGACCTGCCCGGCCAGATACACGGTGCCGTTGTGGCTGACGATCTGACTCATGCGCTCATTGGTGAGCTGGCGCTGGATTGACATGTTTTGCGGACTCCTGAATTTTGTTACCGTAACGGGAAATATCGAGGCCTTCGGCGCTGATCTGTGGCTTTTTCTTCGCCATCAGGTCGGCCAGCAAACGACCGGAACCGCACGCCATGGTCCAACCGAGCGTGCCGTGACCGGTGTTGAGGAACAGGTTCTTGAACGGCGTGGCGCCAACGATCGGGGTGCCGTCCGGGGTGGTCGGACGCAGACCGGTCCAGAAACTCGCCTCGGCCAGATTACCGCCCTGAGGATAAAGGTCGTTGACGATCATCTCCAGGGTTTCGCGGCGGCGCGGGTTCAGCGACAGGTCAAAACCGGCGATCTCGGCCATGCCGCCAACACGGATACGGTTATCGAAACGGGTGATCGCGACCTTGTAGGTCTCGTCGAGAATAGTCGACGTCGGGGCCATCGCCGGGTTGGTGATCGGCACGGTCAGCGAGTAACCCTTGAGCGGATACACCGGCGCCTTGATGCCCAGCGGTTTGAGCAGTTGCGGCGAGTAGCTGCCGAGCGCCAGTACGTAGCGGTCAGCGGTTTCCAGCTTGCCGTCGATCCACACACCGTTGATGCGATCACCGGCGTAGTCGAGTTTCTGGATGTCCTGACCGAAACGGAATTCGACACCCAGCTTCACCGCCATTTCGGCGAGACGTGTGGTGAACATCTGGCAGTCGCCGGTCTGGTCATTCGGCAGGCGCAGGGCGCCGGCGAGGATGTCAGTGACACCCGCCAGGGCCGGCTCTACGCGGGCAATGCCGGCGCGGTCGAGGACTTCAAACGGCACGCCGGATTCTTTCAGCACAGCGATGTCTTTGGCGGCGCCATCAAGCTGTGCCTGAGTGCGGAACAATTGAGTCGTGCCGAGGCTGCGGCCTTCGTAGGCGATGCCGGTTTCCGCACGCAGTTCATCGAGGCAGTCGCGGCTGTACTCGGACAGACGCACCATGCGCTCCTTGTTCACCGCGTAACGGCTGGCGGTGCAGTTGCGCAGCATCTGCGCCATCCACAGGTACTGGTCGATGTCGGCGGTGGCTTTTATCGCGAGAGGGGCGTGGCGCTGCAACAGCCACTTGATCGCCTTCAGCGGCACGCCCGGCGCGGCCCACGGCGAGGCGTAGCCCGGCGATACCTGGCCGGCGTTGGCGAAACTGGTCTCCATGGCTGCGGCTGGCTGCCGGTCGACCACCACCACTTCAAACCCGGCACGGGCCAGATAGTAAGCACTGGCGGTACCGATGACGCCGCTACCCAAGACCATTACGCGCATTTTTGTATCCCTCATCGCGGCAGGGCCGCGTACGTCTGTTGTTAGAGCAATGATGGGCGCAGTGTAAAAAAGAAATGCCAGTGCTTTTCACTATATAAGCGCCTATATTTGGCGACAATTCTCGGCAAAAACCCTTTTCACGGAGGCGCATCCCCTATGCGTACCAACACTCAGACCAAACGTGAGCTGGACAAGATCGACCGCAACATCTTGCGGATCCTGCAAGCGGACGGGCGGATTTCCTTTACCGAACTTGGGGAAAAGGTCGGCCTCTCTACCACGCCCTGCACCGAACGAGTACGGCGTCTGGAGCGCGAAGGAATCATCATGGGCTACAACGCCCGGCTGAATCCGCAGCATTTGAAGGGTAGCTTGCTGGTGTTCGTCGAGATCAGCCTCGACTACAAATCCGGCGACACTTTCGAGGAGTTCCGACGCGCGGTGCTGAAGTTGCCGCACGTGCTGGAGTGTCATCTGGTGTCGGGGGATTTCGACTATCTGGTGAAGGCGCGGATTTCCGAGATGGCGTCTTACCGCAAGCTGCTCGGCGACATTCTGCTGAAGCTGCCGCATGTGCGCGAGTCGAAGAGTTATATCGTGATGGAAGAGGTGAAGGAGAGCTTGAGCTTACCTATTCCGGATTGAAGATCGCTGGCGCTCCATTCGCGAGCAGGCTCGCTCCCACAGGGAAATGCATTCCAAATGTGCGAGCGAGCCTGTTCGCGATGGCGTCGAATCGGTTCCGAGTGAACGCGTTAAACCAACACCTGCCGATTCGCCGCCATGTACTCGAATATCTGCTTCTCCACCCGCGGATGAATCAACTCCACCGGGCGCCGCTCATTCGGACAAGGCAAGGTCTTGGTCGTGCCGAACAAACGGCAAATCAACGGCCGCTCTTCATACACCGTGCAGCCGTTCGGCCCCAGGTGCACACAGTTCAGCTCTTCCATCGCCGCATCTTGCTCGGCGCGGGTCTTGCGTGGCAGGCGGGCCATTTCTTCCGGCGAAGTGGTCACCGGGCCGCAGCAATCGTGACAGCCGGGCACGCACTCGAACGAGGGAATCTGCTGGCGCAAGGTGCGGATTTTCTGGCTGTTGCAGCTCATTGCAGCGATGACCGAGGAGGAATAGGCGGCAATTGTGCCGCAAAAGCCGAGATCCAGACACCGCAGGCCGACCAATGTTGCCCACGTTCGGGCGTGCGGCTTATGCTCCGTCAAATTTTCTCGACACTTAGCCGTTGGATGACGCCTATGACTGCCCGCGCTTTCACCTCCGCGAGCCAACCCCACGTTGCCTCTTACTACGCCGCCAGCAGCCTGCCGCAGCCCGATCACCCGGTGTTGCAAGGTGACGTGCTGGCCGACGTCTGTGTGGTCGGCGGCGGCTTTTCCGGATTGAACACGGCGCTGGAACTGGCCGAACGCGGCCTCAGCGTGGTGTTGCTGGAAGCGCACAAGATCGGTTGGGGCGCCAGCGGTCGCAACGGCGGGCAGCTGATTCGCGGGGTCGGTCATGGTCTCGATCAGTTCACCAACGTCATCGGTGCCGACGGCGTGCGCGAGATGAAACTGATGGGCCTGGAAGCAGTGGAAATCGTTCGCCAGCGCGTCGAGCGTTTTCAGATTGCCTGCGACCTGACCTGGGGCTATTGCGACCTCGCCAACAAACCGTCCGACCTCGAAGGCTTTGCCGAAGACGCCGAAGAACTGCGTGGCCTTGGCTATCGCTACGAAACCCGCTTGCTGCAAGCCCACGACATGCACACGGTGGTCGGTTCCAAACGCTATGTCGGCGGCTTGATCGACATGGGCTCCGGGCATCTGCATCCGCTGAACCTGGCCTTGGGCGAAGCAGCAGCAGCGCAGCAACTGGGCGTGAAGCTGTTCGAACATTCGGCAGTAACCCGTATCGACTACGGCCCTGAAGTGAAGGTGCATACAGCGCAAGGCTCAGTGCGCGCGAAGACGTTGGTGCTGGGCTGCAATGCCTATCTCAACGATCTGAACCCGCAACTCAGCGGCAAAGTCCTGCCCGCCGGCAGCTACATCATCGCCACCGAGCCGTTAAGCGAAGCGCAGGCCCACGACCTGCTGCCGCAAAACATGGCGGTCTGCGATCAGCGTGTGGCGCTGGATTACTACCGGCTCTCGGCGGATCGCCGCCTGCTGTTCGGCGGTGCCTGCCATTACTCGGGACGCGACCCGAAAGACATCGCGGCGTATATGCAGCCGAAGATGCTTGAGGTATTCCCGCAACTGGCGGGTGTGAAGATCGATTATCAGTGGGGCGGCATGATCGGCATCGGCGCCAATCGCTTGCCGCAGATCGGCCGCCTCGCGGATCAGCCGAATGTGTATTACGCCCAGGCGTACTCAGGGCACGGCGTGAATGCCACGCACCTGGCGGGCAAATTGCTCGCCGAAGCAATCAGCGGGCAGCACAGCGGTGGCTTTGACCTGTTTGCCAAGGTGCCGCACATCACCTTCCGGGGCGGCAAGCATTTGCGTTCGCCGTTGTTGGCGTTGGGGATGTTGTGGCATCGGATGAAAGAGTTGGTCTGATGGTTTTGCAGTGAATTTGAAGGTCCAATCGCGAGCAGGCTCACTCCTACAGTTGAAATGCGTTCCCCTGTAGGAGTGAGCCTGCTCGCGATGAGGCCCAAAACGACCATACAGATCTCAGATCCGCCAGAACGGCTTCAACCCCTCCTCCTGCGCTTGCTCACGCGTCAGCCCGATGTCCTTGAGCTGATCCGCCGTCAGTGCCAGCAACGCCTTGCGCGTGTGCAGACGATGCCACAACAGACGCCAGCGACTCAGGCCGGACGGCGCATTGCGCATGATCTCATTGCGCGCACTGTCCTTCTGCCCTGCCGCCAGTTCCTGACCGTGTAACGTCAACCGCACATCGCTCAAGCCGTTCATTTTCAATGCTCCTGTTTACTTGGGTAGCCAGAGATTCCATGATGCGCGGGCGAGCAAAACCATTACAGATTCAAAGACACTGTATTAACTCCATACAGATTTGCCGCTTTGTCGACTGAATTGTCGATTTTTGCGAGATCTGTACTGGTTTATCGAATCACCGCACCGAGGCTGCGCCATGACCCTTTATGTAAACCTCGCCGAATTGCTCGGCACGCGCATCGAAAACGGCTTCTATCGCCCAGGGGACCGGCTGCCATCGGTGCGCGCCTTGAGCGTCGAACACGGGGTCAGTCTGAGCACGGTGCAACAGGCCTATCGCGTGCTCGAAGACAGCGGCCTGGCCACGCCGAAACCCAAGTCCGGCTACTTTGTGCCGGTCGGCCGCGAACTGCCGGAACTGCCTGCCGTCGGCCGGCCGGCGCAGCGCCCGGTGGAGATTTCGCAGTGGGATCAAGTGCTAGAGTTGATTCGCGCGGTGCCGCGCAAGGATGTCGTGCAACTGGGTCGTGGCATGCCGGACATCAGCTCGCCGACGATGAAGCCTTTGCTGCGTGGGCTGGCGCGGATCAGCCGCCGTCAGGACATGCCCGGTCTGTATTACGACAACATCCACGGCACTCTCGAACTGCGCGAACAGATCGCTCGACTGATGCTCGACTCCGGCTGCCAGTTGAGCGCCAGCGATCTGGTGATCACCACCGGTTGCCACGAAGCGCTGTCTACCAGCATCCACGCGATCTGCGAACCGGGCGATATTGTCGCGGTGGACTCGCCAAGCTTTCATGGCGCCATGCAGACCCTCAAAGGCCTGGGCATGAAAGCCCTGGAAATTCCCACCGACCCGCTCACCGGGATCAGCCTCGAAGCGCTGGAACTGGCACTGGAACAATGGCCAATCAAGGTCATCCAGCTCACGCCCAACTGCAATAACCCGCTCGGCTACATCATGCCGGAGTCGCGCAAACGCGCCCTGCTCAACCTCGCGCAGCGCTTCGACGTAGCGATCATCGAGGACGACGTGTATGGCGAACTGTCCTACACCTACCCGCGCCCTCGCACGATCAAATCCTTCGACGAAGACGGCCGTGTGCTGTTGTGCAGTTCGTTTTCCAAGACCCTGGCGCCGGGGCTGCGCATTGGCTGGG
This sequence comes from Pseudomonas zeae, assembly GCF_014268485.2. Classification (NCBI taxonomy): domain Bacteria; kingdom Pseudomonadati; phylum Pseudomonadota; class Gammaproteobacteria; order Pseudomonadales; family Pseudomonadaceae; genus Pseudomonas; species Pseudomonas zeae. The sequence continues at coordinate 18,852 of NZ_CP077090.1, forward strand.
TCGCGCCGGGTCGATACCTTGAACGGGTGTTGCACATGAAATACATCAGCACCGGCTCGACCGCGCCGCAGCCGCAGATCGCTATTGCCGAATTTCTCAAGGCTGGCCATTTCGAACCGCATTTGCGGCGCATGCGCACGCAATACCAACGCAGCCGCGACCTGATGATCGATTGGGTGACCCGCTATTTCCCGGCAGGTACCCGCGCCAGCCGGCCGCAAGGCAGCTTCATGTTGTGGGTCGAGTTGCCGGAAGGTTTCGACACCTTGAAACTGAATCGTGAGTTGCACGACCAAGGTGTACAGATTGCCGTCGGCAGTATCTTTTCCGCCTCAGGCAAGTACCGCAATTGCCTGCGGATGAACTACGCTGCCAAACCGACAGCGCAGATCGAAGAGGCGGTGCGCAAGGTCGGCGAGACCGCTGTCAGATTGCTGGCGGAAGCCGACTGACCTTTTTCCAGAGAACCGCGTCCATATGCCGACCCTTGCCGCCAACCGGAATGATCCTACGTGAGCTTCAGACAGCCCCTACTCGCTTCGCTGTTACTCGCCTCGTTCCTGAGCGGCTGTGCCAGTCTCGATGTCCCGCGCGAGCCAAGTCAGGCGTTACCGGCCGCTGATTCCAGCTTCGGTCGTTCGATTCAGGCGCAAGCGGCGCCCTATCAGGGCCGCTCGGGTTTTCGCCTGCTCTCCAACAGCAGCGAGGCGTTCACCGCCCGCGCCGAGCTGATTCGCAACGCCCAGACCAGTCTCGATCTGCAGTACTACATCGTCCATGACGGCATCAGCACGCGAATGCTGGTGGAGGAACTGCTCAAGGCTGCCGATCGCGGCGTGCGCGTGCGCATTCTGCTCGACGACACCACCAGCGACGGTCTGGACCAGATCATCGCCACGCTGGCGGCGCATCCGCAGATCCAGATCCGCCTGTTCAACCCGCTGCATCTGGGCCGCAGCACCGGCGTCACCCGCGCGGCAGGCCGCCTGTTCAACCTGTCGCTGCAACACCGGCGCATGCACAACAAGCTGTGGCTGGCGGACAACAGTGTGGCCATCGTCGGCGGGCGCAATCTCGGTGACGAATATTTCGACGCCGAGCCAAACCTGAATTTCACCGACATCGACATGCTCAGTGTCGGGCCGGTGGCCGAGCAGCTCGGGCACAGTTTCGACCAGTACTGGAACAGCGCCCTGAGCAAACCGATCGACGAATTTCTCTCCAGCCGACCGACCGCCAAGGACCTGCAGAACACCCGCACACGTCTGGAAGAATCGCTGGAGGAAACCCGCAAACAGAATCACGCGCTGTACCAGCAGTTGATGACATTCAAGACTGCGCCGCGCATGGATATCTGGCGCAAAGAGCTGATCTGGGCATGGAATCAGGCGCTGTGGGACGCGCCGAGCAAGGTGCTGGCCAAGGCTGAACCGGATCCGCAATTGCTGCTGACCACGCAGTTGGGCCCGGAGTTGAAAAACGTCAGCAAAGAACTGGTGATGATCTCGGCCTATTTCGTTCCGGGCCAGCCGGGACTGGTCTACCTGACCGGTCGTGCCGATGCCGGCGTCTCGGTAAGCCTTCTGACCAACTCGCTGGAAGCCACCGATGTGCCAGCGGTGCACGGCGGCTATGCGCCGTATCGCAAAGCGTTGCTGGAGCATGGTGTGAAACTGTATGAACTGCGCCGTCAGCCTGGGGATAACTACGGCAGCGGCCCGCATGTGTTTTACAGCAAGTCGTTTCGCGGTTCCGATTCGAGCCTGCACAGCAAAGCGATGATTTTTGATCGGCAGAAGTCGTTTATCGGCTCGTTCAACTTCGACCCGCGCTCGGTGTTGTGGAACACCGAGGTCGGGGTCTTGGTCGACAGTCCGGAGTTGGCCGAGCATGTGCGTGAGCTGGCCTTGCAGGGGATGGCGCCGGCGCTGAGTTACCAAGCGAAATTGCAGGATGGCCAGATCGTTTGGATCACCGAAGACAACGGTCAGCTGCACACGCTGACCAAGGAACCGGGGAGCTGGTGGCGGCGCTTCAACGCATGGTTCAGCACCACTGTCGGCCTTGAGCGGATGCTTTAAAAAGCAAAGATCGCAGCCTGCGGCAGCTCCTACAGTTCAAATGCATTCCCCCCGCAAGAGCTGCCGAAGGCTGCGATCCTTTGACCTTAAGCCGTTTGCACCGTACCGAATGCACCTTGCCGCATCAGCAGAATCACCAGTCCAAACGCCCCAACCGCCATCAGCAGCGGCAACGCATGTCCGCTGATCCACTGACTGCCCGCCCCCGCCATCAGAGGCCCGATCAAACAGCCAACCCCCCACAGCTGCGCAATATGCGCATTGGCCCGCACCAGAGCATCGTCACGATAACGCTCGCCAATCAGGATCAGTGACAGGGTAAACAGCCCGCCGGCGCTGGCACCGAACAGCACCCACAGCGGCCAGATCAACAGCGTGTCGATCAACATTGGAATCGCCAGGCTCGACAGCATCAGGATCACTGCGCACCCGGTGAACAGGGTGCGCCGCGACAGATAATCGGCCAGCGCACCAATCGGCAGTTGCAGCAGCGCATCACCCACCACCACCGTGCTGACCATCGCCAGCGCAATCTCGGCAGTGAAGCCCTGTTGCAGGCAATACACCGGCAGTAACGTCAGGATCATCGCCTCGAATGCGGCGAACAACGACACCGCCCAGGCAATCGCCGGCAACTCACGGGCGAAGCCCCACAACTCCTTGAACGTTACGCTGCTGGCTTCACTGCTCGGAGCACCGCTGCGGCCCAGCAAAAGCAATGGCGACAGCAACAGCAAAGCGACACCGACCCAGAAACCATAATCATGCTCGGTACCCAGCGCGCCCAACAGCAACGGACCCGACAGCTGGCTCAACGCATAGCTGCTGCCATACAGCGCCACCAGCCGCCCGCGCCAGTTCTCGACCACCAGTTGATTGATCCAGCTCTCGCCGAGGATGAACACGATGGTCAGGATCACCCCGATCATCAGCCGTAGCACCAGCCAGATCGGGTAGCTCGGCAGCAACGCCAACAGACCGATCGACAGCGCCCCGGCCCACAGGCACAGGCGCATCAGGTTCGCCGTGCCGAAACGTGCCGCCAGATGGCTGGAAATCTTCGCGCCCAACAACACGCCAATCGCTGGCATCGCTGCCATTACACCGATGGCAAAGGAACCGTAACCCCAGCCTTCCAGGCGCAACGACACCAACGGCATGCTGACCCCCAGGGCCAGGCCGACACTCAAGACAGACGCCAACACGGCGAAATACGTCGCCCACCGCATGTTCCACGCTCCTGTGGATTATTTTTATGTGCACCACAAAACCAATGTGGGAGCGAGCTTGCTCGCGAATGCGGCTGCACATTCAGCACATGGGCTGACTGATACACCGCTTTCGCGAGCAGGCTCGCTCCCACAGGGATCTGCCTCGTCTGGAAGATCTGCTCTTGCGAACAGACCCTCCTAACGGCTTACAGCTTGATCCACGTCGCTTTCAGCTCGGTGTACTTGTCGAACGCGTGCAGCGATTTGTCGCGACCGTTACCCGACTGTTTGAAGCCGCCGAATGGTGCGGTCATATCACCACCATCGTACTGGTTAACCCACACGCTGCCGGCCCGCAGTGCCTTGGCGGTCAGATGCGCCTTGGAGATGTCCTGGGTCCATACCGCAGCGGCCAGGCCATACGGCGTGTCGTTGGCGATCTGGATCGCTTCTTCAGCCGTATCGAAAGCGATGACCGACAGCACCGGGCCGAAGATCTCTTCCTGAGCGATCTTCATCGCGTTGCTCACGCCATCGAAGATCGTTGGCTCAACATAGGTACCACCGGTTTCCTGGAGAATGCGCTTGCCGCCGGCGACCAGTTTGGCGCCATCGGTATGACCGGATTCGATGTACGACAGCACGGTGTTCATCTGCTGAGTGTCGACCAGCGCACCGACGTTGGTCGCCGGATCCAGCGGATTGCCCGGCTTCCAGGTTTTCAGCGCCTCGATCACCATCGGCAGGAATGTGTCCTTGATCGAACGCTCGACCAGCAGACGCGAACCGGCGGTGCAGACTTCGCCCTGGTTGAAGGCGATGGCGCTGGCAGCGGATTCGGCAGCGGCTTGTAGATCCGGCGCATCGGCAAAGACGATGTTCGGGCTCTTGCCGCCGGCTTCCAGCCAGACGCGTTTCATATTCGATTCGCCGGAGTAGATCATCAGTTGCTTGGCGATTTTGGTCGAACCGGTGAACACCAGCGTGTCGACATCGTTGTGCAGGGCCAGCGCCTTGCCGACGGTGTGACCGTAGCCCGGCAGCACGTTGAGCACGCCTTTCGGAATACCGGCCTCAACAGCCAGTGCAGCGATGCGGATGGCGGTCAGCGGGGATTTTTCCGATGGTTTGAGGATCACCGAGTTACCGGTCGACAGCGCCGGGCCGAGTTTCCAGCAGGCCATCATCAGCGGAAAGTTCCACGGCACGATGGCACCGACGACACCCACTGGCTCGCGGGTCACCAGGCCCAGTTGGTCGTGCGGCGTGGCCGCCACTTCATCGTAGATCTTGTCGATCGCTTCACCGCTCCAGCTCAGCGCTTGCGCCGCACCCGGAACGTCGATGTACAGCGAATCGCTGATCGGCTTGCCCATGTCGAGGGTTTCGAGCAGGGCCAGTTCTTCGGCGTGCTGCTTCAGCAGGCCGGCAAAACGAATCATGGTGGCTTTGCGTTTGGTCGGTGCCAGACGCGACCAGACGCCGGAGTTGAACGTGGCGCGAGCGTTTTCCACGGCGCGCTGGGCATCGGCGGCGTCACAGCTGGCGATCTTGCCGAGCAGACGGCCATCGACCGGGCTGATGCACTCGAAGGTCTCGCCGGAGACGGCGTCGGTGTATTCGCCATTGAGGTAGGCGCGGCCCTCGATTTTCAGATCGCGGGCGCGTTGTTCCCAGTCGGTACGAGTCAGGGTGGTCATTTAAGTGTCCTCCTCTTGTTGAATACGAGCGCCGCGCGATCGTCGCCAGCGTCCTCAAAAATTCTGCCCGGCCAGCCTGCATTTCGGCCCAAGGCACCCGCCACCCTAAACCAGCGGCCGGGGTTGTTTCAATATATTTGACATAAGGCAGTCATACGGCCTTGCGGTGTTGATTTTAATCAACATAGACTTTGACCCTTTCCAGCCAATCGCGCCGTATTCACGGGGGATAACAACAATGAACATCCAGAACGTCGTCGACATCAGCCTGACCAGCAGCGAAGCCGAACGCTATCGCCCGGACCCGGCGAAAGTACTGAAGGGTGATCCTGAGCAAGCGGTGTTTCATCAATACGACAGCCCGTGTGGGCAGATGGGCGTTGGCGTGTGGGAAGGTGCGGTGGGTCAGTGGACGGTGAATTACACCGAGCATGAATACTGCGAGATTTTACAGGGCGTGTCGGTGCTGCGTGACGGCGAGGGCAATGCCAAGACGTTGCGCGTTGGCGACCGGTTTGTGATTCCGGCAGGGTTTCGGGGCACTTGGGAAGTGCTGGAGGCTTGCCGCAAGATCTATGTGATCTTTGAACAGAAGGCTTGAGGATTTTCGCTGATTTCGCCTACCTCTTCGCGAGCAGGCAGCACGAAAAACCGAAAAAACAAAAAAGGCCCGTATCGCGAGATACGGGCCTTTTTATCAGAGGCACCTTCTGCGGGAACCTCGCTCCGCGTGAAAAAATCTCACCCGATATACATATGTACCGCACAAGGACAATGCGTGAAGCACAGCATGGGCGTCCCTAAGGACATTTTCTAATTTCAAGGATTAACCCATGACTGACAATGATGCCGCCCAGCCACTCAAGTTTCTGGTCGGAAGTTCGCTCAACGAACGACTAATGGAATTCATCCGCGGAGCTAACGCGTGCAAAGGCTTCCCGTTCGATTTCTCGATTCCGGAAAACAAAGAAATTAACGTCGTAGTCGATGATCAGGGGACCATTCAAGACCTGGTTTTATCTGACACTTCCGACTAATCAGCGTAACGCCGAAAAGGTCCGCGTCGAAAGACACGGATCTTTTTTTCATCCGCTGGAACGGCTCAGCGGGCATGGCAATTCATGCCAACAAAAAAGGCCCGTATCGTGAGATACGGGCCTTTTTTGTAAGTCGGGAAAAATCAATTACTTGATTTTGCCTTCCTTGTAGATCACGTGCTTGCGAACAACCGGATCATATTTCTTGATCTCGATTTTGTCCGGGGTAGTACGCTTGTTCTTGTCGGTAGTGTAGAAGTGACCAGTACCGGCGCTCGAGATCAAACGAATCAATTCACGCATGATTAGCTCCCTTAAATCTTGCCATCGCGGCGAAGTTCGGCGAGCACGACAGTGATGCCACGCTTGTCGATGATACGCATGCCTTTGGCAGATACGCGCAGACGCACAAAACGTTTCTCTTCTTCAACCCAGAAGCGGTGATGCTGCAGGTTCGGCAGGAAACGACGACGGGTTTTGTTGTTTGCGTGGGAAATGTTATTCCCAGTCACCGGACCCTTACCGGTAACTTGACATACTCTCGACATGCCTCAGCCCTCTAAAACCACATGCCCAACCCGGCATGGGTTGGCCGCTTAATCTCTCAGTCATTTGGCGCCAGGCGCCGCGTTTCTTTAGAGGTCTTACCGGCTACACCTACAGTGAAGGAACCGGGCCCCTAGAAAAGAGCGCTGCTTTATACCAGAAAGACTTCGGAGCAACAACATTCGGTGTGCACACAATCCACAAAAAGGCGCTTTTTCAGCCTGCGAACGCCTTGGATAAAGGCTGGCATCGATTTTTACCACTCGTCGCAGAAAATCGTCCATACGGGCGATTCAGACTTTTTACCGCGCACCGCGGTCTGAAAAACCGCCATCACTGTGCCCCGAAAATGCAAAAAGGGGATAGTCATTTGTAATCCAGACCTCTAGGGTAGGCCTTTTCCAGACTGCACTTGCAGATGGGCCTTCGATCTGTAAAAGGAAACCGACCATGCGCCTCGCTGCCCTACCCCTGTTGCTCGCCCCGCTCCTGCTGAGCCCCCTGGCCCAGGCCGCCGCGCTGAGCGTCTGCACCGAGGCCAGCCCTGAGGGTTTCGACGTGGTGCAGTACAACTCGCTGACCACCACCAACGCCTCGGCCGACGTGCTGATGAACCGTCTGGTTGAATTCGACACCGCCAGCGGCAAAGTCGTGCCGAGCCTGGCCGACAGCTGGGAAGTCAGCACCGATGGTCTGACGTATGTCTTCAAGCTACACCCGCAGGTGAAGTTTCATACGACTTACTACTTCAAGCCGAGCCGTGAGCTGACCGCAGAAGACGTCAAATTCAGCTTCGACCGCATGCTTGACCCGGCCAACCCGTGGCACAAAGTTGCCCAGAGCGGCTTCCCCCATGCGCAATCGATGCAGTTGCCAGCGCTAATCAAGAAGATCGACGCACTCGATCCGCTGACCGTGCGCTTCACCCTTGATCACCCGGACTCGACCTTCCTGGCAACCCTGAGCATGGGCTTCGCCTCGATCTACTCCGCCGAATACGCCGACAAATTGATGAAGACCAACGCCACGGACAAGCTCAACAGCCAGCCGATCGGTACCGGCCCGTTTGTGTTCAATCGCTTCCAGAAAGACGCGGCGATTCGCTACAAGGCCAACCCGGATTACTTCGGCGGTAAGCCTTCGGTAGACCCGTTGATCTTCGCCATCACCCCGGACGCCAACGTGCGCCTGCAAAAGCTACGACGCAACGAATGCCAGATCGCCCTGTCGCCAAAACCGTTGGACGTACAGGCCGCGCTGAAAGAGCCGACACTAAAAGTCGAAAAGACTGACGCGTTCATGACCGCTTTCGTTGGCATCAACAGCCAGCATCCGCCGCTGGACAAGCCAGAGGTGCGTCAGGCCATCAACCTCGCCTTCGACAAGGCCAACTACATCAAGGCGGTGTTCGAAGACACCGCCGAAGCGGCCAATGGCCCTTACCCACCGAACACCTGGAGTTATGCGAAGAACCTGCCGGGTTACCCGCATGACGTGGCCAAAGCCAAGGCGCTGATGGCCAAGGCCGGCTTGAAAGACGGCTTCCAGACCACCATCTGGACGCGTCCTTCGGGCAGCCTGCTCAACCCGAACCCAAGCCTCGGTGCACAGTTGTTGCAATCGGATCTGGCGGAAATCGGTATTCAGGCGGAAATCCGCGTGATCGAGTGGGGCGAACTGATTCGCCGCGCCAAGGCGGGCGAGCATGACCTGCTGTTCATGGGCTGGGCCGGCGACAACGGCGACCCGGACAACTTCCTCACGCCGCAGTTTTCCTGCGCCGCAGTCAAATCGGGCACCAACTTTGCGCGCTACTGCAATGCCGATCTGGACAAGCTGATCAGCGCCGGCAAGACCACCAGCGAACAAGGCGTCCGGACCAAGTTGTATGAGCAGGCGCAGGCGCAGATTCAACAGCAGGCGTTGTGGCTGCCGCTGGCGCATCCGACCGCTTATGCGCTGACACGTAAGGACGTGCAGGGTTACTCGGTAAGCCCCTTTGGCCGCCAGGACTATTCGAAGGTAAACTTGAAATAACCTGCCCGGCACATCACCTGTAGGAGTGAGCCTGCTCGCGATGGCGTCATTTCAGTCAACCCATTCGGTGACTGGAAAATTGCTATCGCGAGCAGGCTCACTCCTACAGGGGTTTAGCGTTTGTCCCTGAGAACTACATCCAGCCACACTCCGCCATCGACAACGGCTCACCATCACCAACGATGAAGTGATCGAGTACCCGCACGTCAATCAGCTCCAGTGCCTTTTGCAGGCGTTTGGTCAGCAGCCGATCTGCCTGACTGGGGTCAGTGTTCCCCGATGGATGGTTGTGGCACAGGATCAACGCAGCGGCGTTATTGGCCAAACATCGCTTCACAACCTCGCGTGGATGCACGCTGGTGTTGTCGATTGAGCCGCGAAACAGTATCTCGAAATTCAGTACTTGATGTTTGGAGTCGAGAAACAGGCAACCAAACACCTCATGCGGTTCGTGACGCAGCATCGATTTCAGATAATCGCGAACGACCTGAGGGTTTTCCAGGGCTGGTTTCTGCCGTGATTTCTCAGCCAGATGCCGCCTGTTCATTTCCTGAGCAGCTTGCAGTTGCGCAAACTTCGCCGGCCCGAGCCCCAATTGTTTGCTGAATTCGTCCTGATCGGCCTCAAGCAGCAAACGCAGGCTGCCGAATTGAGTCAACAGATTGCGCGCCAGATCCACAGCACTTAGTCCGGGCAATCCGGTGCGCAGAAAAATCGCCAGCAACTCAGCGTCTGAAAGGCTCGCTGCCCCGTGTTCCAACAACCTTTCCCGCGGACGTTCCGCCGCAGGCCAATCGCGAATACTCATAGCACTTCCCTGTCTGTGGGCGCCGCTGTTCCGTAGCGGTCGCTGTGATATCGTAGCCCATCTTTTTTGCGGGCGAATTCACCCTGGGGAGGGGGTTTCGCCACGTATGTCACCCACGAAATGAAAGGCAGACCTATGCAGCGGCTGTATCGGAAACGCATCGTGCTCGGCGTCGGCGGCGGCATCGCGGCCTACAAGAGCGCCGATCTGGTTCGTCGCCTGATCGATCAGGGTGCCGAAGTACGCGTGGTCATGACCCATGGCGGCGCCGAGTTCATCACCCCGCTGACCATGCAAGCGCTGTCCGGCCACCCGGTCCACCTCGACTTGCTCGACCCGGCTGCCGAAGCCGCGATGGGCCACATCGAGCTGGCGAAATGGGCCGATCTGGTACTGATCGCCCCGGCCACTGCCGACCTGATCGCCCGCCTGGCCCAAGGCATCGCCAACGATTTGCTGACCACCCTGGTGCTGGCCACCGACGCCGTTGTGGCAGTCGCGCCGGCAATGAATCAGGCGATGTGGCGTGATCCGGCGACCCAGGCCAACCTGCAACTCCTGGAAAGCCGTGGCCTGAAGACCTTCGGCCCGGCCTCGGGTAGCCAGGCCTGCGGCGACGTCGGCATGGGCCGCATGATGGAGGCCACCGACCTCGCACAATGCGCGGCGGACTGTTTCCAGCGCCAGGCGCTGACCGGCAAACACGTCGTCATCACCGCCGGCCCGACTCAGGAAAACATCGACCCGGTTCGCTACATCACCAACCACAGCTCCGGCAAAATGGGCTTCGCCCTCGCTGAAGCCGCAGTTGAGGCCGGCGCCCGCGTCACGCTGATCAGCGGCCCGGTGCACCTGCCGACACCGGATCGCGTCACGCGTATCGACGTGGTCAGCGCCCGCGACATGCTCGCGGCTTGCGAGTCGGCGATCCCGTGTGACGTGTTCATCGCCTCGGCAGCCGTTGCGGACTACCGCCCGGAAGTCGTCGCCCCGCAAAAACTCAAGAAAGATCCTACGAGCGGTGACGGCTTCGTCCTGCAAATGGTGCGTAACCCGGACATCCTGGCCACCATCGCGACCCGTCCCGACCGTCCGTTCAGTGTCGGTTTCGCCGCCGAGACCGAACACCTGCTCGACTACGCTGCACGCAAGCTGAAAGACAAGAATCTCGATTTGATCGTCGCCAACGACGTCGCCAACCCGAGCATCGGTTTCAACAGCGAAGAAAACGCCTGCAGCGTGATTGACCGTGCGCTGCACGCCACGGTTTTCGCCCAGACCAGCAAGAGCAAGATCGCTCGCCAACTGGTCACCTTTATCGCCGAACGTCTGAACCAGGTTTAATTTACATGCACGCTTTGCAAGCCAAGATCCTCGACCCACGCATCGGTACCGATTTCCCGCTGCCGCAATACGCCACCCCGGGTTCCGCCGGCCTCGACCTGCGCGCCATGCTGGATCAGGACATCGTGATCAAGCCGGGTGAAACCGTGCTGATCCCCACCGGTCTGTCGGTTTACATCGGCGACCCGAACCTCGCCGCGCTGATCCTGCCGCGCTCGGGCATGGGCCATAAGCACGGCATCGTGCTGGGCAACCTCGTGGGTCTGATTGACTCGGATTATCAGGGCCCACTGATGGTGTCTTGCTGGAACCGTGGCCAGACCGACTTCACCATGACCGTCGGCGAACGTCTGGCGCAACTGGTGCTGGTGCCAGTGGTGCAGGCGCACTTCGAAATGGTTGAAGAGTTCGTCGAAACCGAACGCGGCACCGGCGGATTTGGCCACACCGGCACCAAGTAACCAGCACTGATACGTCTCTGTAGGAGCAGCCTTCGGCAGCTCCTACAGGGAAAATTTGTGCATTTTCAGCGGCAGGTTTTCACACCGTAAATCAAGGTTTTGCCGGCCGAAAGCCACGCCCGCCGAGGCGTCATGGCCCTTTCATACCACGAACTCTCCGTGGAAAACGCCGTCATACCCTTCAGTTTGAGCCTGCCGTCGAACGATTCGTCGGTCTGTCCCGCCACTTTCGAGATGGAGCATTTCCGTAGATGAGCACCCCAGCCAAGATCGCCCCGAAGCTGCCCGACAGCATTTTCCGCGCCTATGACATTCGCGGCACCGTGCCGGAATTCCTCAATGCCGAAACCGCTTACTGGATCGGCCGCGCCATCGGTTCGCAGAGCCTGGCCCAAGGTGAACCGAACGTTTCCGTCGGTCGCGACGGCCGCCTGTCCGGCCCGGAGCTGGTTGCAGAACTGATTCGCGGCATCGCCGAAAGCGGCTGCCACGTCAGCGATGTCGGCCTGGTGCCAACGCCTGCGCTGTACTACGCCGCCAACGTCCTGGCCGGCAAATCCGGGGTGATGCTCACCGGCAGCCACAACCCGTCGAACTACAACGGTTTCAAGATCGTCATCGCCGGCGACACCCTCGCCAACGAACAGATCCAGGCCCTGCACGAGCGCCTGAAGAGCAACAACTTGAGCAGCGGCACCGGCAGTGTCACTCAGGTCGAGATCCTCGACCGCTATAACACCGAAATCGTCCAGGACATTAAACTGGCACGGCGCCTGAAAGTCGTGGTCGACTGCGGCAACGGCGCGGCCGGTGTGATCGCCCCACAACTGATCGAAGCGCTGAATTGCGAAGTCATCCCGCTGTTCTGCGAGGTCGATGGCAACTTCCCCAACCACCACCCGGATCCGGGCAAGCCTGAGAACCTCGTCGACCTGATCGCCAAGGTCAAGGAAACCAACGCCGATATCGGCCTGGCTTTCGACGGCGACGGCGACCGCGTCGGTGTAGTGACCAACACCGGCAGCATCGTTTATCCCGACCGCCTGCTGATGCTGTTCGCCCGTGACGTGGTCGCGCGCAACCCGGACGCGGAAATCATCTTCGACGTCAAATGCACCCGCCGCCTGGTGCCGCTGATCAAGGAATACGGTGGTCGTCCGCTAATGTGGAAGACCGGTCATTCGTTGATCAAAAAGAAAATGAAACAATCCGGAGCGCTATTGGCCGGGGAAATGAGCGGGCACATCTTCTTCAAGGAGCGCTGGTTCGGTTTCGACGACGGTATCTACAGCGCCGCACGGCTGCTGGAGATCCTCAGCAAGGAAAAATCCACCGCGGAAGAGCTGTTTGCGACGTTCCCGAACGATATTTCTACGCCGGAAATCAATATCCATGTGACCGAAGAGAGCAAATTCAGCATCATTGATGCACTGCACGACGCACAGTGGGGCGCAGGCGCTGACCTGACCACCATCGACGGCGTGCGAGTCGATTACGCCAAAGGCTGGGGCCTGGTGCGCGCGTCCAACACCACACCGGTGCTGGTGCTGCGCTTCGAGGCCGATGACGAGGCTGAATTGCAACGCATCAAGGATGTATTCCACGCCCAATTGAAACGCGTTGCACCTGATCTCCAACTACCGTTCTGATCCACCCGGAGCCCTGAATGACCCTCGAACGCGAAGCCGCCGCCCATACCGCCCAGGTCCTGTCCGAAGCGTTGCCTTACATCCGACGTTATGTCGGCAAGACCCTGGTGATCAAATACGGCGGCAACGCGATGGAAAGCGAGGAGCTGAAAACCGGCTTTGCGCGCGACATCGTCTTGATGAAAGCCGTGGGCATCAACCCGGTCGTGGTTCACGGTGGCGGCCCGCAGATCGGCGATCTGCTCAAGCGTCTGTCGATCGAAAGCCACTTCGTCGATGGTATGCGCGTCACCGACGCCGCGACCATGGATGTGGTGGAAATGGTCCTTGGCGGCCAGGTCAACAAAAGCATCGTTAACCTGATCAACCGTCACGGCGGCAGCGCCATCGGCCTGACCGGTAAAGACGCCGGGCTGATTCGTGCGAGGAAGCTCACCGTCACCCGTCAGACGCCGGAGATGACTCAACCGGAAATCATCGACATCGGTCAGGTCGGCGAAGTGGTCGGGATCAATACCGAACTGCTGAACCTGCTGGTCAAAGGCAACTTCATCCCGGTGATCGCGCCGATCGGCGTGGGTGAGAACGGCGAGTCGTACAACATCAACGCGGATCTGGTGGCTGGTAAAGTCGCCGAGGCACTGAAAGCCGAGAAGCTGATGTTGCTGACCAATATTGCCGGCCTGATGGACAAGTCGGGCACCGTGTTGACCGGCCTGAGCACGCAGCAGGTCGACGACCTGATCGCCGACGGCACTATCTACGGCGGTATGCTGCCGAAGATCCGTTGTGCACTGGAAGCGGTTCAGGGCGGCGTGGGCAGCTCGCTGATCATCGACGGCCGCGTGCCGAACGCGATCCTGCTGGAAATCTTCACCGACACCGGTGTGGGCACGCTGATCAGCAATCGCAAGCGTCCGTAAGCGAAAGCGCAAAAAAAAAGACCCCGCTCAGCCTGACTGAGCGGGGTCTTTTTTTGCCGGTAATTCCTGTGGGAGCGAGCCTGCTCGCGAAAGCGGTCTCTGCATCACATCAATGTTAAATGTGAAGGCCTCTTCGCGAGCAGGCTCGCTCCCACAGTGTTCCGCCGCTAGACGCCGAATTGTGCGCGGTAGGCTTCTACGGCTGGCAGGTGTTGCTTGAGCTGCGGATCATCGGCAAGGAATTCCAGCACCTGATTCAGCGAAACAATGCTGATCACCGGGATACCGAAATCACGCTCGACTTCTTGAATGGCCGACAATTCACCGTTGCCACGTTCCTGACGGTTCAGCGCAATCAGCACGCCCGCAGCCTTGGCACCGTCCTGGGAAGCGATGATCTGCATCACTTCGCGGATTGCTGTACCCGCCGTGATTACGTCATCAATGATCAGCACATCGCCAGTCAGCGGCGCGCCGACCAGGCTGCCGCCTTCGCCGTGGGCCTTGGCTTCCTTGCGGTTGAAGCACCACGGCAGATCACGGTCGTGGTGCTCGGCCAGTGCCACAGCGGTGGTTGCCGCCAACGGGATGCCTTTGTAGGCCGGGCCGAACAGAACGTCGAAAGGAATGCCGCTCTCAGCGATGGCTGCCGCGTAGAAACGCCCCAGCTGCGCCAGGGCCGAACCCGAGTTGAACAGGCCGGCATTGAAGAAGTAAGGACTGGTGCGCCCGGACTTCAGGGTGAACTCACCGAAGCGCAAAACGCCGCGATCGATGGCAAAACGAATGAAATCGCGCTGATACGCTTGCATGAAAAAAACCCCAAATACCACGGATTTAGCTAATTAGCTTGACGCCGTGTATCATACACGCACGCGATTTTTGGGGCCATTTATGCGGATCATCAGTGTGAACGTCAATGGTATTCAGGCTGCAGTCGAGCGTGGTTTGCTCAGTTGGCTGCAAGCACAGAATGCCGACGTCATCTGCCTGCAGGACACCCGTGCCTCCGCCTTTGAACTGGATGACCCAGCCTTCCAACTGGATGGCTACTTCCTTTATGCCTGCGATGCTGAAGTCCCTGCCCAAGGCGGCGTGGCTTTGTATTCGCGGTTGCAACCGAAGGCTGTCATCAGCGGTCTCGGTTTCGAGACGGCCGACCGCTACGGGCGCTACCTGCAAGCAGATTTCGACAAAGTCAGTATTGCCACCTTGCTGCTTCCTTCGGGGATGAACGGCGATGAGGACTTGAACCAGAAGTTCAAGCTCATGGACGACTTCGGCAAGTACCTGGACAAACAGCGGCGCAAACGTCGCGAGTACATTTATTGTGGCTCGCTGTACGTGGCGCAGCAGAAGCTCGACATCAAGAACTGGCGCGACAGCCAGCAATCCCCGGGCTTCCTGGCGCCAGAACGCGCTTGGATGGACGAGATTGTTGGCAACATGGGCTACGTCGATGCCCTGCGCGAAGTCAGCCGCGAAGGCGACCAGTACAGCTGGTGGCCGGACAACGAACAGGCCGAGATGCTCAATCTCGGCTGGCGGTTTGACTACCAGATCCTGACCCCGGGCCTGCGGCGCTTCGTGCGCAGTGCTCGCCTGCCGCGTCAGCCACGGTTCTCGCAGCACGCACCGCTGATCGTCGACTACGACTGGACGCTGACCATCTAAGCGCTTTTTCTAAGTAAAAAAATGCCCGTATCGCAGGATACGGGCATTTTTTGTGCCTCAGCGCCAAGCCGATTCGGACTCAGACAGCAGCAAAGAACGGTAAGGCCAGGTAGAGCTTGATCACGACGACATTAATGATATCGATGAAAAACGCTCCGACCATCGGCACCACCAGAAAGGCAATCTGCGACGGCCCATAACGCTGCGTCACTGCCTGCATATTGGCGATCGCCGTCGGCGTCGCACCCAATCCGAAACCGCAGTGCCCTGCCGCCAGCACGGCCGCGTCGTAGTTGCGCCCCATCATCCGGAATGTCACGAAAATCGCGAACAACGCCATGACCAGCGCCTGCACTGCCAGGATGATGAAGATGGGCAGCGCCAATGCTGCCAGATCCCACAGTTTGAGCGACATCAGGGCAATCGCCAGAAACAGCGACAAGCTGACATTGCCCAGCACCGACACCTCACGCTCGAACACCTGATACAGACCCAACGCCGAAAGCCCGTTGCGCAAGACCACGCCAACAAACAGAACACAAACGAACGTCGGCAACTCGAATGCGGTGCCCTGCAGCAGGCCGTTCAACAGATTGCCGGCCAGCAAACTGACCGCGATCAGGGCGAGTGTTTCTATAAACGAAAACGGGGTAATCGAGCGTTCTTTGTTTGGTTGCTCGAAGCCTTTCGGCAACCGCAGCGGTGCATCCGGACTCTGACAACCGGGCACCTGCACTCGCTTGATGAGCAAGCGCGCGACTGGTCCGCCGATCAAACCACCCAGCACCAGGCCAAACGTAGCGGAAGCCATCGCCAGCTCCGACGCAGATGCCAGACCGTATTTCTCACTGAATACCGTACCCCACGCGGCACCGGTGCCGTGACCGCCCGCCAAGGTGATCGATCCGGTCAGCAGTCCCATCAATGGATCAAGCCCGAGCATTGTTGCCAGCCCGATCCCCATCGCATTCTGCACCACCAACAATCCGGTAACTGCCAACAGAAATATCCCGACAACGCGCCCGCCTTTCTTCAAGCTGGCAAAGTCTGCACTTAGACCAATGGTGGCAAAAAAGGCCAGCATCAAAGGTGTCTGCAGCGAAGTATCGAAACGAATTTCAATATTTAGCGTTCGCAGCAGCAACAAGATCAAGGCAACTACCAGGCCACCCGCGACCGGTTCAGGGATATTGTAACTGCGCATGAAACCAACACGCATAACGAGCCCGCGTCCTAGCAGAAGGACTAAAGAGGCGGCCACAAGTGTTCCGTAAAAATCGAGCTGAATCATTGGGATTATTCTTGGCTATATATTCAGAGGCGAGCTGTTTACCTGCACGCGCCTCATGAACCGGCTGATTGTCTCAACACTGATTACTCGGAAATTCAATAGCCTTCGATGGCTTGAATATATCTTAATATTTCAGGAGAAATATTATCCGAGCAACTTTAACAATCGTCGCCTTTGATTCCAAGGCCATGAATCCTAACTAAGCCGATGCAGTTGTGACTAAAAGTGTATATACAGAAAGAGTATCGACCGATCATCGCGATCAGATCATTCCTACCCATAATAACGATTAATTTTGTTGCATTAATAAAATGCCCTGACAGGTCAGGGCATTTGTTTTAAAACTTTTCGAGCGCCTTATTTGATCAGCCGCCAGGTAAACGGATATCGGTAAGGAAAACCTTCATTGGCCTTCACACCGGCGATGATGGTCAATACCAGCGCACCGATGGCCAGTATCCCCAACAGGAAGAACCCGATGATCAGCACCATCAGCAGGAAACAGATCAACGAGGCGATGGCGACGGTGATCTGAAAATTCAGCGCCTCCTTGCCTTGAGCGTCGATGAACGGGTCCGTTTCGCGCTTCATCTGCCAGAGGATCAACGGCCCGATCAGATTGCCGAACGGGATCCAGATCCCCAGCAAGGCCGACAAGTGACAAAACATCGCCCACTGGCGAACCTCCTGGCTCGGTTTGGGCAGCAATTCTTGTTCGTCACTCATCGCGTCCTCCTTGCGGTTATGAACCTGCTCAGTCGGCCAGTGCAGCCTTTTGCAGTTCGAAGATTTCGTTCATGCCTTGCTTGGCCAGTTCCAGCATGGCGTTCAAGTCTTCAGGCTGGAACGGCGCGCCTTCAGCCGTGCCCTGCACCTCGATGAAGCCACCGGTGCTGGTCATCACCACGTTGAGGTCAGTCTCGGCGGCGGAATCTTCAAGATAGTCCAGATCCAGCACAGCCTCGCCCTGATACATGCCGACCGACACGGCACCGATCATCTGCTTGAGCGGATCGCCACCCTTCAGGCCGCCACGCTTCTTGATTACTTTCAGTGCATCAACCAGTGCAACCATGGCGCCGGTGATCGAAGCCGTGCGAGTACCACCGTCGGCCTGGATCACGTCGCAGTCGACGTACAGGGTCACATCGCCCAGCTTGGACATGTCCAGCGCGGCGCGCAGGGAACGACCGATCAGGCGCTGGATTTCCAAGGTGCGACCGCCCTGCTTGCCACGGCTCGCTTCACGCTGGTTACGCTCGCCAGTAGCGCGCGGCAGCATGCCGTATTCGGCAGTCAACCAGCCTTGGCCCTGACCCTTGAGGAAACGCGGCACGCCGTTTTCGACGCTGACGGTGCAGATGACTTTGGTATCACCGAATTCGACCAGTACGGATCCCTCGGCGTGTTTGGTGTAGTTGCGGGTAATGCGGATCGAGCGGAGCTGATCGGCAGCGCGACCACTTGGACGTTTCATAGGAATACCTGTACTGGGGACGGAAAACTGCCGAGCATTATAGAGCGCTGCACCGCGCGTGGGCACTCGTTAAAAATCCAGCCCGACGATCGAAGGTCCTGAAACACCCGTTACCGACGGGATGCAGCCCTTTGTCACACCGTGTGTTTGGGCGCATTCGCCGCACTGCGCTACAATCCTGCGCCTTTGCTGCCAGTCGGCTTAAATTCATACATATCGCGCCTGCGGAACACAGGTTTCGCGCCGATCTGCATTTGCGAGGTCACCGCCATGGTGCACAGCATGACCGCCTTCGCCCGCGTCGAAAAAGCCGGCGCACAGGGCACCCTGAGCTGGGAACTGCGCTCGGTGAACAGCCGCTATCTGGAACCCCACCTGCGCCTGCCGGAGTCGTTTCGCGACCTCGAAGGCGCGGTGCGTGAAGCGCTGCGTCAGGGCCTGTCGCGGGGCAAACTGGAATGCACCCTGCGTTTCACCGAAGAAAGCACCGGCAAAACCCTGCAAGTCGATCGCGAGCGCGCCGCGCAGCTGGTTGCTGCAGCCGAGACCGTTGCCGGGCTGATCAAAAACCCTGCCGCACTCAACCCGCTGGAAGTGCTGGCCTGGCCCGGCGTACTGGTGGGCGATGCGAGCGACCCGCAGGCGCTGAATGCCGACGCACTGGCGCTGTTCAATCAAGGCCTGAAAGAGTTGAAGGCCGGCCGCGAGCGCGAAGGCGCGGAGCTGGCACGCCTGATCAACGAGCGTCTGACCTCCATCGAAGAGGACGTCGTGACCCTGCGCGAACTGGTGCCGCAAATGCTTGCGACCCAGCGCCAGAAAGTCCTCGATCGCTTCGCCGACATGAAGGCCGAACTGGATCCGCAGCGTCTCGAACAGGAAATGGTCATCCTCGCGCAAAAGAGCGACGTGGCCGAAGAACTGGATCGCTTGAGCACCCACATCATCGAAGTGCGCCGGGTGCTCAAATCCGGTGGTGCCGCCGGTCGGCGCCTGGACTTCCTGATGCAGGAACTCAACCGCGAAGCCAACACACTGGGCTCCAAGGCCTTCGACCCGCGCAGCACCCAAGCCGCCGTCAACCTCAAGGTGTTGATCGAGCAGATGCGCGAACAAGTGCAGAATATTGAGTAAGGCTACCCCGACATGACCCACAGCACCGGCACCCTGTACATCATTTCCGCGCCATCGGGCGCGGGCAAGAGCAGTCTGGTCAAGGCGTTGACCGATGCCATACCGGAAATTCGCGTTTCGGTTTCCCACACCACCCGCGCCATGCGTCCGGGTGAAGTGGACGGCGTGAACTATCACTTCGTGACCCGCGAAGAGTTCGTGAAGATGGGCGAGCATGGCGACTTCCTCGAACGCGCCGAAGTCTTCGGCAACTTCTACGGTACCTCGCAAAGCCGCCTGCAGCAGACGCTGGACGAAGGTCACGACCTGATTCTGGAAATCGACTGGCAAGGCGCCGAGCAAGTGCGCAAGCTGATGCCGCAAGCACGCTCGATCTTTATCCTGCCGCCGTCGCTTCAGGCCCTGCACCAACGCCTGACCAATCGCGGTCAGGATAGCGATGAGATCATTGACGGACGAATGCGCGAAGCGGTCAGCGAGATGAGTCACTATGTCGAATACGACTACCTGATCATCAACGACGATTTTGCTCATGCACTGGACGATCTGAAGGCGATTTTCCGCGCCAATCAGCTGCAACAGAAACGCCAGCAAGTGCGTTTCGGCAAATTGCTGGCTGAATTGCTCGGCTAAATCAGCACTTCCCAAAATGCCTGCAAGCGCTTTACATTGGTGCTTGCAGCGCGTTGAAGGGTCTGGTCAAAAAATCAGCGCTTCCCTAATCGCTGGTGATTTTTTAAACTGCTCAGTCCGCTCGCCCAACCGGGCAGCGCGCATATTGCATTCGCTCCGAGGAATACCATGGCCCGCGTAACCGTTGAAGACTGCCTAGAACACGTGGAAAACCGCTTTGAGCTGGTCATGCTCTCTACCAAGCGTGCCCGTCAACTGGCCACCGGCGGCAAAGAGCCATTGGTGCAGTGGGAAAACGACAAGCCGACCGTTGTCGCGCTGCGTGAAATTGCTGAAGGCCTGATGAGCTACGAGTTCATCGCCGAGCAGGAAATCGTCCAGGATGAACCGCTGTTCGCAGCGTTCGAGGACGAGTCGAACGAGGCCGTCTAAGCCTATGCCTGGTCGACGTAGCACGGCGCGGGGTCACAGCTTTCGGCAGGATTCATCATGCCGAGCATAGACGCCCTCGCCGATCGCTTATCGACCTACCTCGGCAACGACCAGGTCAACCTGGTCCGCCGAGCGTATTTCTACGCCGAACAAGCCCATGACGGTCAACGCCGTCGCAGTGGCGAGGCGTACGTCACGCATCCTCTTGCCGTGGCCAATATTCTTGCCGACATGCACATGGACCATCAGAGCCTGATGGCCGCGATGCTGCATGACGTGATCGAAGACACCGGTATCGCCAAGGAAGCGCTGCAAGCGCAGTTCGGTGAAACCGTGGCCGAACTGGTCGACGGGGTCAGCAAACTGACCCAGATGAATTTCGAGACCAAGGCCGAAGCCCAGGCGGAAAACTTCCAGAAAATGGCCATGGCGATGGCGCGCGACATCCGGGTGATCCTGGTAAAACTCGCCGACCGTCTGCACAACATGCGCACGCTGGAAGTGCTGTCCGGCGAAAAGCGCCGACGCATCGCCAAGGAAACCCTCGAGATCTACGCACCCATCGCCAACCGGCTGGGCATGCACGCGATCCGCATCGAGTTCGAAGACCTTGGCTTCAAGGCCATGCACCCGATGCGTTCCGCGCGGATCTACCAAGCGGTCAAACGCGCCCGGGGCAACCGCAAGGAAATCGTCAACAAGATCGAAGAATCCCTCGGCCATTGCCTCGCCATTGATGGCATCCAGGGTGAAGTCAGCGGTCGCCAGAAACACCTCTACGGCATCTACAAGAAAATGCGCGGCAAGCGTCGGGCCTTCAACGAGATCATGGACGTCTATGCGTTCCGGATCATCGTCGACAAGGTCGATACCTGCTACCGCGTACTGGGTGCTGTGCATAATTTGTACAAACCGTTGCCCGGACGCTTCAAGGATTACATCGCGATCCCCAAGGCCAACGGCTATCAGTCGCTGCACACCACGCTGTTCGGCATGCACGGTGTACCGATCGAGATCCAGATCCGTACCCGCGAAATGGAAGAGATGGCCAACAACGGCATCGCCGCCCATTGGCTGTACAAGTCCAGCGGCGACGAGCAGCCCAAAGGCACTCATGCCCGCGCTCGCCAGTGGGTCAAAGGCGTGCTGGAAATGCAGCAACGCGCCGGCAACTCGCTGGAATTCATCGAGAGCGTGAAGATCGACCTGTTCCCGGACGAGGTCTACGTATTCACGCCAAAAGGCCGGATCATGGAGCTGCCAAAAGGCTCCACGGCGGTCGACTTTGCCTACGCGGTACACACCGATGTCGGCAACAGCTGCATCGCCTGCCGGATCAATCGTCGTCTCGCGCCGCTGTCGGAACCGCTGCAAAGCGGCTCCACGGTCGAGATCGTCAGCGCCCCCGGCGCACGGCCAAATCCGGCGTGGCTCAACTTCGTCGTTACCGGCAAGGCGCGCACGCACATTCGTCATGCGTTGAAACTGCAACGCCGTTCGGAGTCCATCAGTCTCGGCGAACGTCTGCTGAACAAGGTCCTCAACGGTTTCGACAGCGCGCTGGAAAAGATTCCGGCCGAGCGCGTCAAAGCGATGCTTACCGAATACCGTCTCGAACTGATCGAAGACCTGCTCGAAGACATTGGCTTGGGCAATCGCATGGCCTACGTGGTCGCCCGCCGCCTGCTTGGCGAAGGCGAACAACTGCCGAGCCCGGAAGGCCCGCTGGCGATTCGCGGCACCGAAGGCCTGGTGCTCAGTTACGCCAAGTGCTGCACGCCGATCCCGGGCGACCCGATTGTCGGGCACCTGTCGGCGGGCAAAGGCATGGTCGTGCACCTGGACAACTGCCGCAACATCAGCGAAATCAGGCACAACCCGGAAAAATGCATCCAGCTCTCGTGGGCCAAGGATGTCACCGGCGAATTCAACGTCGAACTGCGCGTCGAGCTGGAACACCAGCGCGGCCTGATCGCCCTGCTGGCCAGCAGCGTCAACGCAGCCGACGGCAATATCGAGAAAATCAGCATGGACGAACGCGATGGTCGCATCAGCGTGGTCCAGTTGGTGGTCAGCGTTCACGACCGTGTGCACCTGGCCCGCGTGATCAAGAAGCTGCGCGCCTTGACCGGGGTGATCCGCATCACCCGCATGCGTGCATAACTCAACCATTACAAGGAGTCATACATGACCAAGACTGTTATCACCAGCGACAAGGCCCCGGCCGCCATCGGCACTTACTCCCAGGCGATCAAGGCAGGCAACACCGTTTACATGTCGGGTCAGATTCCTCTGGACCCAAAAACCATGGAACTGGTTGAAGGCTTCGAAGCCCAGACCGTCCAGGTGTTCGAGAACCTCAAAGCCGTGGCTGAAGCCGCTGGCGGTTCGTTCAAGGACATCGTCAAACTGAACATCTTCCTCACCGACCTGAGCCACTTCGCCAAGGTCAACGAGATCATGGGCAAGTACTTCGACCAGCCATACCCGGCCCGCGCCGCCATCGGCGTAGCTGCCCTGCCAAAGGGTTCGCAGGTTGAAATGGATGCCATTCTGGTCATCGAGTGATGCGCACGGCGCGGCCTTCAAACGCCGCGCCGACTGCTGCAAGAAAAGGTTTTGAAAGGATTCCACCATGCGCAAAGCGCTAGCTCTCCCGCTGCTCGCCATTTTCCTCGGCGGCTGCGCCAGCAACCCTGCCGACCGTGACATCAGCGGCACCTGGATCAACCAGGTGGCGATCGATGCCGCAGCCAAGGGCGGCCCCCTGCGCGAAGCGCTTCAGGCTTACGGCCCGAACCTTGAGTGGGACGTCAACACCAAGGCCGGTCAGGCCCGCTACACCAACGGTTTTGAGAACGTCGAAGGGCGGCTGCTGGGCGAGAAATCCGGCGCCTGGAAAGTCGACTTCTATGGCAGCTCCGCCAGCGAGCTGAAACGCGACGGCGGGCAACTGCAGCAAGCCGCCAGCGAGAACGAACCCGAGCAACTTTTCGACCGCGCACAGATCCCGGTGCCGGAAGGCGCACCAATCGGCGCCAGCTTCGAACGTGCGCTGTATTCCGCCTACATGGGCGGCAGCTGGACAATCGCCAGTGGTCAGGGCGAAGGCAGCACCGTGCAGTTCCAGGCTGACGGCCAGGTTTCCGGTTTGCCGGGCGCCGACCGTTATGCCTTGTGCCTGGCGGGCGATTGCGCTTCGATGAGCAGCACCAACGACAACATGTGGTTGCAGCTCAACGGTCAGGGCAATGCCTACATCTTTGCGCGCAAGGGCAAGGAACTGGAGATTTTCCAGGCGGTGAACACCGCGCTGGCGGATGAAATGCCGCAATACACGCCGGGCGAGCGTAAGTGGTTGCTGGAGAAGCAGTAACCCGGACCTCAATTCGCAGAAATCACCTGTAGGAGTGAGCCTGCTCGCGATAGCGGTGTAACAGTCAGCATAAGTGTTGAATGTTAGACCGCTATCGCGAGCAGGCTCACTCCTACAGTTGTTTTGGGGTGTCAGGAAGTCAGCACTTACCTTCGAGGATCGCGGCATAACCCTCGCGGTAACTTGGGTACGCTGGCGTCCAGCCCAACGCTTTCGCCCGGGCATTGCTGCATCGCTTGCTGCCTGTGCGCCGAACGCTGGCGTCTTCCGCCCATTCGGTAACGCCCAGATACTCACGCAACCAGCCCACCACTTCGGCCAACGGTGCCGGTGCATCGTCCACGCCGATGTAGAAATCCTCCAGCTTCACGCCCTGCCGATCCTTCTCCAGCAGAAACGCCAGCAATCCCGCCGCATCGTCAGCGTGAATCCGGTTGCCATACAGCGGCGGCTCCACCGCGACGCGATAACCGCGACGCACCTGAGTCAGCAGCCATTCGCGACCCGGGCCGTAAATCCCGGTCAGGCGCAGGATGCTCGCAGGGATGCCACTGTTCAGTGCCACCTGCTCTGCTTCGAGCATCAGTCGCCCGGAATAACCCGCAGCTACCGTCGCGGATGCCTCGTCAACCCACTCGCCATCCTGCTGACCGTAGACACTGCTGCTGGATACGAACAGCAGCCGCTCAGGCACTTGCCCGTAATCGTCGAGCCAGCTCAGGACATTTTGTAAACCCTGCACATAAGCCGCGCGATAACCGGCCTCATCGTGATCAGTCGCTGCAGCGCAATACACCAGATAGTCCACGGCACCCACCGGCCAGGTCGCCGGGCAGTCTTCGTTGAACAGGTCGCCGGCAATACCGATCACCCCAGCAGGCAGCTTCGAAACATCCCGGCGCAGGCCGTGAACTTCCCAGCCAGCCGCCAGTAATTGCTTGGCCAGACGACTGCCGACATCACCACAACCGGCAATCAAAACAGAAGGCGCGGACATCAAAAAACTCCTATCGGAAAGACACAGACTAGCGCTGGCAAAGGACGGGCGGCTAGCAATGAAGGAAAAAAAGATACTCTATTACTTTTGTTAACAAGAATTACTTGCAATAATGCACCTCACTTTTGTTCTCGGCCTCACGAGGCCTGGAAGAGCATCAACGTTTTTCTATCTCAGGTCCGGCCAGCATGACACGCAATCAAATCCCCGCTTCGCCAACCAATCGACCTCGCGCCTGGAGCGCGCTGGCGGCTCTGCTGCTCAGCATGATGCTGGCACCGACCGCCGCGTTCGCCGACGCACAAGCGCCAGCAGCCCCGGCCGCGACCGAACAGCACGCACCGGCCGCCAACGCGCCTGCCGCTGCTCCCGCTGCCACTGATCCAGTGCAAGCGGTAGACGCTGCCGACGTACCTGAAGTTCTCGAAGCCGACAACAGCCTGGGCATGGCCCACGACCTGTCGCCGTGGGGCATGTACCAGAACGCCGACATCATCGTGAAAATCGTGATGATCGGTCTGGCCATCGCTTCCATCATCACCTGGACCATCTGGATCGCCAAAGGCTTCGAGCTGATGGGCGCCAAGCGTCGCCTGCGTGGCGAGATCGCCGCCCTGAAGAAAGCCACCACCCTTAAAGAAGCCAGCGCCACGGCCGGCAAGGAAGGCACCCTCGCCAATCTGCTGGTGCACGACGCCCTCGAGGAGATGCGCCTCTCGGTCAACAGCCGCGAGAAAGAAGGCATCAAGGAACGCGTGAGCTTCCGTCTCGAGCGTCTGGTAGCGGCCTGCGGTCGCAACATGAGCAGCGGCACCGGCGTCCTCGCCACCATCGGTTCTACCGCGCCGTTCGTGGGCCTGTTCGGCACCGTGTGGGGCATCATGAACTCCTTCATCGGCATCGCCAAAACCCAGACCACCAACCTTGCCGTTGTGGCTCCAGGCATCGCCGAAGCACTGCTGGCCACCGCACTGGGTCTGGTTGCAGCGATCCCAGCAGTGGTGATCTACAACGTTTTTGCCCGTTCCATCGCCGGCTACAAGGCGCAGGTTTCCGACGCGTCGGCAGAAGTTCTGCTGCTGGTCAGCCGTGACCTCGATCACCAGCCTGAGCGCAGCTCGCAGCCGCACATGGTCAAAGTGGGGTAATCGGCCATGGGCCTGCATTTGAAAGAAGGCGCAGACGACGATCTGGCCGAGAACCACGAAATCAACGTCACGCCGTTCATCGACGTGATGCTGGTGCTGTTGATCATCTTCATGGTGGCCGCTCCGTTGGCCACCGTGGATATCAAAGTCGACCTGCCGGCCTCGACCGCCAAACCGGCGCCGCGGCCAGAGAAACCGGTGTTCCTCAGCGTCAAAGCTGACCAGCGCCTGTACATCGGCGACGACGAAGTGAAAGCCGAAACCCTTGGCGCCGTGCTCGACGCCAAGACTCAGGGCAAGAAAGACACCACTATCTTCTTCCAGGCTGATAAAGGCGTGGATTACGGCGACCTGATGAGCGTGATGGACAAGCTGCGCTCCGCCGGTTACCTGAAGGTCGGCCTGGTCGGACTTGAGACGGCAGCCAAGAAATGATCACGACGCGCCATAAGCTGACGCGTTACAGCGGTAGCCTGGCCGTGGTGCTGGGCGTGCATGCGCTGGCCATCGCGCTGGCACTGAACTGGACCGCCCGCCCGCCCATCGAATTGCCCCCACAGGCAATGATGGTCGAGCTGGCCCCGGTTCCAGCCCCGCCACCGCCTGCTCCGCCGAAAGTCGTCACACCGCCGCAGCCACCGGCTCCGGTTGAAGAGTTGCCGATTCCGAAGCTGGCCGAAGCACCGAAAGCTGAAATCGCGGTGCAGAAGCCCAAGCCGAAGCCAAAGCCTAAACCGCCGAAGCCGGTCGAGAAGAAGCTGCCTGATCCACCGAAGGAAAAACCTTCCGAGGAGAAGCCGGCCGATACACCACCGACCCCGGCACCGACGGAGAAATCCGCTGCACCGGCGCCCGGCCCGTCGCCGGCACAGTTGGCAGCCAAGGCCAGCTGGCAAGGCACCCTGCTCGCGCATTTGGCCAAGTACAAAAAGTACCCGCAAAGTGCTCAGGCGCGGGGGAAGGAAGGCTTGAACCGTCTGCGCTTTGTGGTCGATGCCGAAGGTAATGTGTTGTCGTTCGAACTGGTGGGCCGCTCCGGCAACGCCGATCTGGACCGGGCCACCCTGGAAATGATCCGCCGCGCGCAGCCGCTGCCCAAGCCACCGGCCGACATGTTGACCAATGGCTCGATCGAAATTGTTGCGCCGTTTGTGTACTCCCTCGAACGCCGCCGCTAAGCAACACCGCAATACCTGTGGGAGCGAGCCTGCTCGCGAAGAGGTCGTGTCAGTCAGCACATGCTTGTCTGACCCACCGCTTTCGCGAGCAGGCTCGCTCCCACATGGGTTATGAGTCGACCGTTAAATCAAGAGAAAGGCACCGAAAGGTGCCTTTTGCATATCTGGCAACGGCAAACTGACATTGCCCGGTGTCGCATTCCACACTCAGTCTGATAACGTGCGTCTATCGATTGCAGCCGGTATGCTTGGCCCGCATCTTCATGGACGCTTGCTATGACCCTCACAGAATTACGCTACATCGTTACCCTCGCCCAAGAGCAGCATTTCGGCCACGCCGCCGAACGTTGCCACGTCAGCCAGCCGACCCTGTCGGTGGGCGTGAAAAAGCTTGAAGACGAACTCGGTGTGCTGATTTTCGAGCGCAGCAAAAGCGCCGTGCGCCTGACCCCGGTCGGCGAAGGCATCGTCGCCCAGGCGCAGAAAGTCCTCGAGCAAGCGCAAGGCATCCGCGAACTGGCCCAGGCCGGCAAGAACCAGCTGACCGCGCCGCTGAAAGTCGGCGCGATCTACACCGTCGGCCCGTACCTGTTCCCGCACCTGATTCCGCAACTGCACCGGGTCGCCCCGCAGATGCCGTTGTACATCGAAGAAAACTTCACCCACGTGCTGCGCGACAAACTGCGCAACGGCGAGCTCGACGCGATCATCATCGCGCTGCCGTTCAACGAAGCCGACGTGCTGACCCTGCCGCTCTACGACGAGCCGTTCTACGTCCTGATGCCGGCGCAGCACCCGTGGACGCAAAAAGAAACCATCGACGCCGGCCTGCTCAACGACAAGAGCCTGCTGCTGCTCGGCGAAGGCCACTGCTTCCGCGATCAAGTGCTGGAAGCCTGCCCGACCCTGACCAAGGGCAACGATGGCGCCAAGCACACCACGGTTGAATCCAGCTCGCTGGAAACCATCCGCCACATGGTCGCGTCCGGTCTGGGCATCTCGATCCTGCCGCTGTCGGCGGTCGACAGCCATCACTACGCCCCCGGCGTGATCGAAGTGCGGCCACTGTCGCCGCCGGTGCCGTTCCGCACCGTGGCCATTGCCTGGCGCGCGAGCTTCCCACGGCCAAAAGCCATCGAGATCCTCGCCGACTCCATTCGCCTGTGTTCGGTGGCCAAGCCAGCGGCACCGGTTACGGCCGGTTAAGCGAGCGTCATGACTGAGCTGTCGCAAGTGTCGGTGACGGCACTCAAGGGTGTCGGCGAAGCCATGGCCGAGAAATTGGCCAAGGTCGGTCTGGAGAATCTTCAGGATGTGCTGTTTCACCTGCCGCTGCGTTATCAGGATCGCACCCGCGTGGTGCCGATCGGCGCGTTGCGGCCGGGGCAGGACGCGGTGGTCGAAGGCACCGTCAGCGGCGCCGACGTGGTCATGGGCCGCCGGCGCAGCCTGGTCGTACGCCTGCAGGACGGCACTGGCGGACTCAGCCTGCGCTTCTACCATTTCAGCAATGCACAGAAAGAAGGCCTCAAACGCGGCACGCGGGTTCGCTGTTACGGCGAAGCCCGGCCCGGCGCGTCAGGACTGGAAATCTACCACCCGGAATACCGCGCCATTACCGGTGACGAACCGCCGCCCGTGGATGAAACCCTGACCCCGGTCTACCCGCTCACCGAAGGCCTGACCCAAGCGCGTCTGCGCCAGTTGTGCATGCAAACGCTGACCCTGCTCAAGCCAGACACCCTGCCCGACTGGTTGCCGACCGAACTGGCGCGCGACTATCAACTCGCGCCACTGGCCGATGCGATCCGCTATCTGCACAACCCGCCCGCCGATGCCGACGTCGACGAACTCGCCCTCGGCCATCACTGGGCCCAGCACCGCCTGGCCTTCGAAGAACTGCTGACGCACCAACTGTCGCAACAGCGTCTGCGCGAAAGCATGCGTTCGCTGCGCGCGCCAGCGATGCCGAAAGCGACGAAGCTGCCGCCGAAATATCTGGCCAACCTCGGCTTCAGCCCGACCGGCGCGCAACAGCGGGTCGGCAACGAAATCGCCTACGACCTCAGTCAACACGAACCGATGCTGCGCCTGATTCAGGGCGACGTCGGCGCGGGTAAAACCGTGGTCGCCGCCCTCGCCGCCCTGCAAGCGCTGGAGGCCGGTTATCAGGTTGCGCTGATGGCGCCGACCGAGATCCTCGCCGAACAGCACTTCATCACCTTCAAGCGCTGGCTCGAACCGCTGGGCATAGACGTCGCTTGGCTGGCCGGCAAGCTCAAGGGCAAGAACCGCGTCGCCGCGCTGGAGCAGATCGCCAGCGGCACGCCGATGGTGGTCGGTACCCACGCGCTGTTCCAGGACGAAGTGCAGTTCAAGAACCTCGCGCTGGTGATCATCGACGAACAACACCGCTTCGGCGTGCAGCAACGTCTAGCGCTGCGCCAGAAAGGCGTCGGCGGGCGCATGTGTCCGCATCAACTGATCATGACTGCCACGCCGATTCCGCGGACGCTGGCGATGAGCGCCTACGCCGACCTCGACACCTCGATCCTCGACGAACTGCCGCCCGGGCGCACCCCGGTCAACACCGTGCTGGTCACCGACACCCGCCGTGTCGAAGTCATCGAACGCGTGCGCGGTGCCTGCGCCGAAGGCCGTCAGGCCTATTGGGTGTGCACGCTGATCGAAGAATCCGAAGAGCTGACCTGTCAGGCCGCCGAAACCACGTTTGAAGACCTCACCCTCGCCCTCGGCGAACTGAAAGTCGGGCTGATTCACGGGCGCATGAAACCCGTCGAGAAAGCCGCCGTCATGGCCGAGTTCAAGGCCGGCAACCTGCAATTGCTGGTTGCCACCACGGTGATCGAAGTCGGCGTCGACGTGCCCAACGCCAGCCTGATGATCATCGAAAACCCCGAGCGCCTCGGTCTCGCGCAACTGCACCAATTGCGCGGCCGCGTTGGCCGGGGCAGCGCCGCCAGCCATTGCGTGCTGCTCTACCATCCGCCGCTGTCGCAGATCGGTCGCCAGCGCCTGGGCATCATGCGCGAGACCAACGACGGTTTCGTCATCGCCGAAAAAGACCTCGAACTGCGCGGTCCCGGCGAAATGCTCGGCACCCGCCAGACCGGTCTGCTGCAATTCAAGGTCGCCGACCTGATGCGCGACGCCGACCTGCTGCCCGCCGTCCGCGACGCCGCGCAAGCCTTGCTGGAACGCTGGCCAACCCACGTCAGCCCATTACTCGATCGCTGGCTGCGCCACGGGCAGCAATACGGCCAAGTGTGAGCACCGTCGCAGTTTCTGACAGATCGTTCTGACCAAGCTGGTTATACTCCTGCCATTGTTTCAAAAACGGATACAGACCATGACCGAAGCCGCTCTCGCCCCCGAATCCCCGCACGCGCCGTCTGTCATTCGGCTGCTGCTAGGCAAGCTGGGCATCGCCTACGAAGAAGTGCTCGACCACCACGGCCTCAATGCATCGCGCAAGGTACAAGCCGTGTTGCTGGACGACGCCGTCGGCGCGCTGATGGTGCTGTTTCCGCAGAGCCAGTTGCTGGATCTCAATCGCCTCGCCGAACTGACTGGCCGGCGCTTGACCGCCGTCTCCACCGAGCGCCTGGAAAAGATGCTCGGCAAACACAGTCTGAGCCTTCTGCCGGGCCTTCCAGCGCTGACCAGCTCGCCGTGCCTCTACGAAGAAAGCCTGCTGCGCGAACCGAAGCTGCTGATCAACTCCGGTGAGCCGGGCCTGCTGCTGGAAATCGCCAGCGAAGACTTCAAGACCATGCTGACCAAGGCCAGCGCCGCGAACTTCGGCGAAGCCCTAAGCAGCATCCGCCCGAACCTCGACCGCCCGGACGATGACCGCGAGGAAATCACCCAGGCCGTACAAGCGTTCACCGCGCGGCGCATCCAGCAGCGTCTGGAAGCGACCATCGAGATTCCACCGCTGGCCGAAACCGCGCAAAAAATCATCAAGCTGCGCGTCGATCCCAACGCCACCATCGACGACATCACCGGCGTGGTCGAAACCGACCCGGCGCTGGCCGCACAAGTGGTGAGCTGGGCGGCGTCGCCGTACTACGCCTCGCCGGGCAAGATTCGTTCAGTGGAAGACGCGATCGTCCGCGTGCTTGGCTTCGATCTGGTGATCAACCTTGCGCTGGGCCTGGCCCTCGGCAAGACCCTGAGCCTGCCCAAAGACCACCCGCAACACACCACGCCGTACTGGCAGCAGTCGATCTACACCGCCGCCGTCATCGAAGGCCTGACCCGCGCCATGCCGCGCGCCCAGCGCCCGGAAGCCGGCCTGACCTATCTGGCCGGTCTGCTGCACAACTTCGGTTACCTGCTGCTGGCCCACGTCTTTCCGCCGCACTTCTCGCTGATCTGCCGCCACCTGGAGGTCAACCCGCACCTGTGCCACAGCTACATCGAGCAACACCTGCTCGGTATCAGCCGTGAACAGATCGGCTCGTGGCTGATGCGCTACTGGGACATGCCGGATGAGCTGGCCACCGCCCTGCGCTTCCAGCACGACCCAAGCTACGACGGTGCCTACGCCGAATACCCGAACCTCGTTTGCCTGGCCGTGCGCCTGCTGCGCAGCCGTGGGATTGGCTCCGGCCCGGATGAAGATATTCCGGATGCGTTGCTTGAACGTGTGGGCCTGACTCGCGAAAAAGCCAACGACGTGGTCAGCAAAGTGCTTGAGGCCGAGGTGTTATTGCGCGAACTGGCCTCGCAGTTCAGCCAGGCCTGAATGCAAAGCGGGCAAGCGACCTCCAGTTGGAGCGACGCTTGCCCGCGATGGGCCAACCTGCGGCTTAAGCCGACTTGTCCAGGTAACGGATCACCCAGCCTTTATCGTATCCAGAGTCGGTGAAATACACTCCGCCCACCACGATACGCCCATCGTCCATTACCGCCATGCCGTGGGGGTATTCGAAACCCGCGCTTTCATTGAAAACGGTAAATCCCGAACCAAAGAAAGAGGAGTCTGGAGAACCATCCGCCAGAAAGCGTGCGGTGACCGCGCTGAGATTCTCGTCAAGCGCGCCAGTGCCACTGTTACCGCATACGATGACTGAACCGTCCGTACGCGGCACGCAATGCAACCATCTGACGCCTTGGGACACAGGTGACGAAATCAGTGGTTGACCATCATTGAACACCCGATTGTAGGAGCCGCTGAGATTGAGCACCGCAATCAAGCCCTGAGAGACGCCCTCCACCGCCGCACCGCCGGCCACAACAATCTTGTCGTCGACGATTGCCGCA
The DNA here is from genome assembly GCF_014268485.2 of Pseudomonas zeae. Lineage (NCBI taxonomy): Bacteria > Pseudomonadati > Pseudomonadota > Gammaproteobacteria > Pseudomonadales > Pseudomonadaceae > Pseudomonas > Pseudomonas zeae. Next base: position 51,278 of record NZ_CP077090.1, read on the forward strand.
ACGTCCAGGCTGATCCATTGATCGAGGGGCACGTTCACCGCGCCTTTGATTCCAAAACCTGTGTCAACCTTACCCGTAGCGTCGAAACGAGTAACGAAGGCGCCATGCCCACTCACCGCAAAATAATTGCCGCAGATCACCACGGCGCCGTCAGCCTGGGTTGCCGCCGCTTGCGCAACGATGTCCAAAGACGAAATATCTGCAAGCTCTACGAACGCAAAGCCCGTGCCGTTGAAGGTCGTATCGGGTGAGCCATTCGGCTCGAACCTCAGAACGATACCTTTTGTCCGGTGGGAAGCATCCTCAACGTTACTGACCACGACGATTTTTTCGTCCATTTGTTGAGCGACCATCCCTGCCGCGCCATTCCCTGCGGCACCGCTGGCAGACGCTTGCACCACCCCGGTATATCCGCCGCCGCCCATCTTCGCGTAGGGAAGATAGAGCGCACCTTGTTCCCCGAAAGACGTCTGCAGTTGCCCGTCCTCGCGCTGTCTGACCAGCACCAGGCCCGTCGAGTTATTCGCGCCCTCTTCCGCGTACTGAGCACGAACCAGCCAGCCGCCATCGCTCAGCGGTGTAAACCCGAGGATCCGGCTCATGAAAAAATTTTCTTTCAGCCTGATCTCGACGTAGCCGGAGCCTTCTCCACCGAAAGCTGAGTCGAGAGCACCGTCTTCAAGCAGACGAACGACCCGCGTAGGCGCACCGGGCGTTGAAAGGCGAACGGCAACCAGCAATTTGTTTTGCGGCAGCGCCAGCAGCGCCCTGACGTCATATCCCGAGAACCCGGGGAATGGAAATCTGAGGATGCCACCGTCGCCGAAGGTCGGATCGTTATTCAAGGATGGCGTGCCCGCCAGATAGCGCACGAAACGCCCAGGGACGTTGGGAAGATCAGAATGGACGGAGAGCTCGATGCACACCACAATCCGGCCGTCCGTCATAACGGAGACACCTCGCGCAAAGGCTTCCCCTGCGCTGTCTTCAAACAGCGCATGCCCCGTACCGTTGAAAGCCGTATCCGGTTTTCCATCAGCAAGGAAACGCGCCGTTACCATGGCTGATTCACCCTGACCGACAACAGCGATCGAACCACCCACCTGCGAGGTATGCGTCCACGCCAACCCTTTTAGTAACGGCGAAAACAGCGGCTTGCCACCATTGAACACAAGGTTGGCCGCGCCGCTGGTCGTGAATGCAGCGATCAACCCGCCGTCGAGACCACCACGCTGGGCTTGGCCCGCGACGATAATCCTGCCATCGCCTTCACGTACCGAAATCGACTGCAGAAAACTCTCGCCTTCATCATCGGGCATCAACACGGCCACACCGTTGTTGAATTGACTGTCCGGCGCGCCACTGGCGTCCAGACGCGTCAGAAAAACTCCACGACCTCCCGATCCGTCCTGGTATGAACCGCAGACCAGCACCTTGCCATCGGCTTGAATGGCGATGCCGTAGACGTTATTCGATGTGGCGACATCCACAACCACATAGCCCGAACCGTTGAATGATTGATCGAGTGACCCATCCGCTAGCAGACGAATCACAACCCCCGCCGGCAGTGGTGCATCATCAAAAAACACTAAATGGAGCAGGACGATTTTGCCATCCACCTGCCGGGCCGTTGATCGTGATGGGAGGTGGGCAGTCTGTGAGGATCCGGAGTTCGGGTGACTTGCCTCACGCGGCACGCTAGCGGGATGGGGATTGCCGTAATGGGAGATAAACCGCATGCCGTTGGTGCCGAACGATTCGTTCAGTTCACCGGTATTTTTCAGGCGGACCAGTGCAAGGCCAACGTCATTGGAGGTAGTCGAGGAATATTGAAGGTGTATCAGCCAACCATCATCCTCAAGCGCATCGAGACCGGATACATAGCTGATCCGAGCACCTTCCAACGCTATTTCAACAAAACCTCTGCGCGCGGGACCAAAGGTTTCGTCCAGCGAACCGTCGTCATTCAGCATCGCAATGGCAACCGGGGCATTCGCTCCCGTTAAAGGTATCGCAACGAGTAATTTTGCATCGGGGAGCGCCAGGACCGCCGCCGCTTCGTCGCCCGCGATACCAGGTATCGGTAAGGTCAGCACGCCATCCTGAGCAAATGTCGGATCGAGAGACCTAGGGATCGAAATACTGTGTGTCTGCGTCATGAGCTTGCTCCATCAAGTCAGGTAAGTCCCTTAATGCCGGAACTGGAACTTGAGTAGAACATCGCGACTGTGCACGAAACACCTGATAGAAATGACAGTTCGGCTGTCTTTGCGAGCCTGAGTAATGGCCTTACAAGACAAGCGCACCGTTATTCAGTGCGCGTGCATGGGTTTGTTCTAGCCAGCGACTTCCTAAGCTTTAGCCTTCGCCTTTCTTGGTTTCAAATACTTCATCAACCCTTGAAACCACATCACTAGCGCAGGGTTGCCCTTGAGCTGGATCGACTTGTCCTGAATGCCCTGCATAAACGCCAACTGCTTGTTCTTCGCCTGCATCGTGGCAAAGCCATAACCGGCATCTTTAAACGCAATCGCAAACGCCGGCTCTGCGACCACGCCAGACTTGCTGGTGATGCGCTGATCCTTGACCACGAAATGCCGCGCCACTTTCCCGTCCAGCGTCTGTAGCTGAAATACCAGCTCCTTGTCACCCAACTGCTGCTGGAACGCGGGATTTGTCCGGCTGGCCTTACCCATCAACAAACCCATCATCCACAGGAGAAAACGAAATTTCATGCGCACAGCCTCAAAAGGAAAATGAACGGCCGGGGCAGTGTAAGGGATTCGAACGATAACGCCAGTATCTGACTCTGTTGGAGGATGATGCAGACTATTTCTCGCACGATGACCGCCAAGTCACGATTCAGCGCTCGCCCACTGATCGTTCCCACGCTCCGCGTGGGAATGCATCCCGAGACGCTCTGCGTCTCACCACTCACCTTTCCTACACCTGTTGAAACACATCCCTGTAGGAGCCGGCGAAGCCTGCGATCTTTTGATCTTCCGGCCCGCGAATCTATGGGAAATTTCCTGCAAAGTGCGGTGCTGTGCGTGAACTAGGCGAGTTGGCTGGCTATCGATAGGCTCTGTGGGTCGCCGCAGATTGGCGATACGGACGTGCAAGTCCGGTTGGAGTACACATTGGTTATGGCAATTCGCCGAGCGTTTTCCTATGCTCGCGGATCGTTATGGCGGCTGTGTATGGGAGGCCTTCGGGTCTGCCGGGTTACTCCACCGGTCTTGCACACCTATGCACAGCTGCCACCACTTTCGAAGTGCGAGCGAAACGGTGTCGGCTCCTTAAACTGGAGTAAGACCGAATGATCAAACCAACACCCAATCCCCCCGAAAACCCAGACGTTTCGCCCTACGAAACTCTGGAATCAAAGAAATTCCACGAAGCCGCCGAACGCGCCCTCGACCACCACTTCAAACCAGCCGTCGATCCACACCCCAAACGTGAGAACGGCCTCTTCAAACTCTCCCCCGGTACCGACGCCGAAGCCCTCATGGCCAACGCCTCCGAAGACCTCCTGTCCATCAGCGTCATCGCCTGCGACCTCGCCGACGACCTCCACGGCTCCCGCCGCTCGGTGGCACTGGCCCTGAGCAGGATGGCGGATGGGGTGAGATTGATGGTGGAAGGGACGCTCGACCAGATTGAAGTGCGAAGCGTGGCGGCCAAGTCGTAGCGAGATTTGCGGATGAAAAAAGGGGACGTTAAGTCCCCTTTCTGCAACTACCTGTAAAAACCCAGACACAAAAAAGCTGCCAATCACGGCAGCTTTTTTTGAATCCGAAACCTTCAGCCGGCCAGTCGACCGACTGGCTCAAAATCAGAACCTTTGGCCAACGCAACATCCAGAAAGCGGCTGCGCTTACCAGAGCGCTTGGCCAAAACTTCACGAGCTTCAGCCTGGAACCGAGCAGCCATCACAGGCTTTGGTTCATGTTTGGACTTTTTCATGGAAACCTCTCGGGTCTCGAAATTTGACTGGATCGCCCTGTCTGGCGGCGCCACCCGCCCCCTTGATTCTTGGGCATGGATAATCAATGGCAATTTTGAAGGTCCAGAGAGTAGCGATATTTGAAAGCTCTTGAATACCCGCCGGAAACACCCCGACATTGATTATCTGATCGAAGCAAACCGCAGGTTCTATCCCTGTCGCTGAATCAGCACGCATCGGCGAGACGGGATTGACTACCAATAAAGGGATGTTAAGTCCCCTTCCTGAATATTCCCTGCCTCACCATTGGCAACCTGTTTCAGGTTTCGAATCCACGTTGTAATCGTTTTCAAACGAATACTTCTTTGCGGATTTGTAATTCGTATACGACATCGCATCAACCCGGCCACCCTGAGTGACCATCTGATACTCACCTGTCAGTGCGCCATCAACTACTTCAACCCAAGTTGTCGTGTACTGGTAGGGCCGGCCATACACGAGTTCTTCTTGTTCAGTACTGCGATGAACCAACCCAATAGCCTTTTTTGACTTGCTGTATTTGACGCCAGCACCGCTCCATTTGGCGACAGAGTCGTAATAGGTTCTGAATTCAAAATTTATGGGTTTGCCTTCGTAGGAGCGGAAGCAAAAAACCTCGGTCGTGACCTCGCTATGAGCCGCCAGAGGAACGAAAACGAGCAACGCGGAAAACAATGCAGACGAAAATTTCAAACCGAACATTCCTTTAGCGGTTCATCGGTACAGAACACACAGTTACAACAACTCAACGAGCTCTTGTCACGCCTCGGGCGCCACAGCGCTGCGCTCACCCACCCTCGCCGGGATTTTCGAAGCTTTTCCCGCTTCAGACATTCGCGATGCGTATTGCTTGTACGCCGCCACCGCCCGCTCTTTATCCTTCACGGCCCAATAACTGTCAGCGAGATTCAGGTAAGCAACCGTCCTGTTTGGGTGGTTAGCAATCACTGCGTTGAGCAACTCAATCGACTCAGCGTAGTAACCCGCCTCGCCGAGCAGAAAACCGAGGTCGTTGGACCAGCCGGGACGCTGCGGGTAGTAGTACTTTGCGACGATATAGCTATCCGGGGGACAAGTGTCATGCGAGCCACCGCCCATCAACGCGTAGCTCATCGTATCCTTGAAGGAAGAGTCATCACCCTTTCGGTAGGCTGCCAGCGCCATATCCAGCAAATCAGCCGAATTGACGGTCATCAATTTCTTTCTAACGCCCTCAATACTGCCAGTACGAGCAACCCGCAGCTTCTGCAGCGCTTCACGCCCATCGAAAGAGGCGAGGGTGATCGGGCCCAATGTCTGCACCGGCAACTCCACAACGCTGACAAGCGACCGGTCACAGGAGTCGTTATTCGCCACTTCCAGCAGAGCTTTCAGCTCAAACTGCTTTGAACCTCTATTGAAGGCGAACAACAGGTTGAAGTTGTAAACCGCGTTATCTTCTTCGCTGGTTACCAGCGCGATGTAATCCCCAGCCTCAACGAACGGCTGCTTGACGACAGCTTCCTCAGACTGCGGATCAATGACAGTCATGACGCCGGGGCGACCTTTGACTACATGGACGCTGAATACACCCTGAAGCGCAGACGAGTACTGACTCTTGATCAGAGGCAGCGCCTTCGACGTATCGAGCAATATGTCCTCATTACGTGCCTGCACCGGCGCAATCAACAACCGGTTGGAGGCCTCGTCCGCATCCCCTGCCAGAACAAATACTTTTTGCCGTGATGCATCACCCAGCAAGCTAGCCGGAATTTCCTTGAGGACTTGCGGGGCAGCAAATGCGTAGGAAGTGGATAGAAGCCCAAGGCTCAACACGATAAAGCGGAAGAACATATTCACTGTCTCAGTCCCTGAATTTCAGATCGCTCAACGACTCGTTGCGGAATCTTCTGCGCTTTACCAGCCGCGGTCATCGCTTCGCCGTACTCGCGGTAATAACGCTGCGCTTCTTCTTGCCGATCAAGTCGCCACAGCGAATCAGCCATGTTCAGCATCAGCACTGTGCGTTTGCCGACAGCTTCAACGCCTCGATAAAACTTCAGCGCCAACTCATCGTTGCCGCCCTCGGCCAAGTAGAAACCGAGGTCGTTGTAAGTCTGAACACTTTGCGCCGGGGGATGACACGCCATGTAGGATTCCGGGCTTAAAAAGCTCAGGCTCCATTCGATGGACTCTGCTCGGGACTGTACCGGCTCGATACTCGAAGCATATTTCAGCAGGTCCTTGGGTGACTTAGTCTCCAAGACAGGATTGAGCACCCCGCCCTCTTCGGAAACCCATTGCTTGCCTACCCATTTTCCCTCACAAAACCGCTCGTAACTCTCAGCAAGCACGCAACCGGTTTCCATCGAGATCACATCGCAATGCCCTTGTGATGTCGCTATTTCCTCACCGTTCTCACCTATGACTACGCCGTACTCCACCGCAGTCGCCAGTAGAAATTTTTGGTCAGGGCTGAGCCACTCAGGATAAGCCTGGGCAGCAATGCCGGCATGGAACAACGGGAACGTTTTTCCATTCGCGGTGAACCAGGCAGTGGTAGATTCCACGACGGGTGACGTCCATTTTTTAGCCCGGAACGTCACTGTGTTTCCGGCGGCTCCCACTATTGGCGGGTCAACGGCAAAGACATTGGTAGCGCTGAACAAACCGCCGATCATCAACACCCACTTAAGGCTGGTCATAGCAAATCCTTTTCGCCGTTAGCCGGCCTTTTGTTTTGTCAGGCACTTTGCATAGCCGTCCGCAAACTTGGCGTCGAATGACAACGCCACCGGTTCATCCAGCTCGGCCGAGGTGTTGAGCAATTCGTGAGTAGCCGGGGTGTATTTGATCCAGCCAATCGTGCCGGTGCCGTCGGTGTCGAAAAACAGCTGAGCGCGCACTACTTCACCGTCGTCCTCGTCGATCAGCAGGTTGACTTTGTCCTTGCCGACATAACGAAACGGAAAATCGCTGCTCCTGACAAGCTCAGTAAGGTAGCCGTAACAACTCCCTTCGCTGGCAGTCGCGGGCAGTGAATGAGATAAAAGCGAAAGCGCAATCAGCACCGACCGAATGAAAAACCGGTTCATCCACTCACTCCTCATCCATCGGCGACGATTCCACGTCGGTCATGCTCAGCAGCCGGAATTCGTTGTTCACAAATTCGTAGTAACGGTCCCGGTTACCACTTTCCAAAGCACTCCCCTGCGCATCTTCTTCGCCGTCGAGCGTGATGCCGGACACGATGATCATGCGGCTCTCGGGTTGGTAAACCATGCCGAACGTACTGCCGTCATAAGCATTGGGCAGCCCGCCAACGACTTCCCCAGTTTGAGCGTCCAGCACTTCGCCACAAATCGCGCTACCGCCACAGCCGAGCCTGTGCAGGATGTAATGGCCGGCGAAGTTGACCTTGCCTTTCAGGGCTTGCACCCGTGCCTGATCCATCATTGGGCTGCTGTTCTCTTGCGGCACCAGCTTATGGTTGGGGCCGGTGAAAACTGGCGTGACGGTGTAATCCTTGAAGGTTGGATCGGCAGCGAATGCCATGGATGCGGCAGCCAACAACAGGCTGCCGAGAAGAACCGAAAATCCTTTCACGCTGTAACTCCATCGACACAAGTCATTGTGGGTGTGTTCATTCGAAGGCAATGCCACGCACCGCTTTCTTGATTTGCTCGAACCCTTCGTTGCCGATCGCCAGCGGCGCGGATGAACCTGATTCCGCCGAGCCAATCAGGACGTCTTTGCCCCTCAGCAGGCAAAAAGCGATGCGGGTAATGTGCCGTCGTGACTTGTCGTGGAAACCGAAGATGAACCCCGAAGACTTCTCTCCACCCCATTGCTCAAAGGTGTAGGTGCTCGCACGACCGGCCAGCGATTTGGGCACCCAGCCCTGATCGGTAAGGGTCGCCGGACACCTGCGGTCGTTGTCGTCACGCAGGACTTGCACCGCAAACACATCGTCTACCGGGGGTTTCCAGTCGGTGAGAAGCGAAAAGTTCTCCGAGTTTTCACACATCAAACCAAACCACGGCAGGCTCAGGTCGCCGTGTTTCTCGAAGTGCCAATCGGCGCCACTCGACGTCTGCGCTTGCCACAAGCTGGGGGCGCTGGACGGTTTGGGCAGTTGTTTGGCTGCGATAAATACCGAATAGAAATCGTCGAACTTCAGCCATTGGTTCTGCAGCAGCGGCATGGAGAACCGACACGAACCCATGTCTACAACTGCCTCGGTCGGGCCTTGCGCAACCGGCGACTGGCCGGGTTCGTTACCGACCAATACAGGACCTGCGGCAGTCACATACTCCACCTGTAAAAACGCGACCAGACCAAAGATCAGCTCGCGGAGGTATCGTAGTTTCACTTCGCATCCTTCGAATTGATCAATTCCAAATCCCCATCCCGATACACCACCTCACACCCCACCCACGCCGGATCAACCTGCGGCATCACCGCCGACGGCTTGCGCAACTCGCGCAACAACGTCGAACCATGCGACAAGCGCCCACCCATCCGCGCAATCACCGCCCGCGCCGTTTGGTAATGCGCATGCCGCCCCGGATCGAGGGTGTCTTCGAGCAAAATATCCTTGCCCAGAATGCCCTGCACCTGCCCCGGATAAATCATGAACCCGGTGGCCTGCTCCGCACCTTCGCGACCGTCCTGCCAAAAGCTGCCATCTCGGGCGCGCACATCCGGATGCGGCGCGAACCAGTGTTCGCGGTCGGCCAACGGCATGGCGTGGTGCAGGCGGAAGAAGATGCGCATCAGGTTGTCGCGGTACCACTCGCGCACTTGCAGGTAGTAGCCGCGCAGGCCCGGCAGACCGGTCGAATGCGCGAGGCGGATCAGAGCTGGCCATTGCGGGAATGCTTGTAACGGCAGCTCACTCGACGCGGGTCGAGGGGTGGCCGGATCGGTCTCCCACGGCAATCGATGCGGACTGTTTTCAAGGTTGTCGTAAGCGGTCGGCGGGCGGCCCAGCCAATCACCGCCGCTGCTGGCCAGCGCTGTAGCGATGCAAAGATTGCCTTGCACCACGAACACGTAAAACCGGGTGAACCAGTCCGCGAGTTGTTGGCCATCGGCACTCTGGGCGACGAGTTCGGCCAGTTCCTGATCGAAGCGCTGCAAGCCATTTTCAAGGCTCAGCAAATGGCCGCGAGCCTTGCGTTGCATACGCAAAAACAGCGGAAACGAACGCAGCATCTTCAGCGGTTGCCACGGCAGATGCGGCGTCGCACCGCCGACTTCACCGGCGTAGTTAGCGGCGCTAATGCCCCAGTCGGCCAGCCGGGCGAGAAACAGATCATTGTTGATATAGGACGCGCCGCCGAACACGGCGGTGAACGGCTCGTTGTCCTGCAACACCCGCGCATCCCAACGCGCCATGATCGCCGGAATACTCGCGGCGGCTCGGCGTTGGGCGTATTCCACCAACACGCTCGGTTGCGGCGGCAGGATCTCGGCGATATTGGCGGCGGTCAGGTGGCGGCGCCAGCCGTAATCGCTGATCGGCCGGTATTGCAGCAGCCACAGTTGTGAGCCGTCCCAGGCCCACTCGACGTCGCCGGGCACGTAGTGGAACACGCGCAGCACGTCTTGCAGAAAGCGCCACAGCAAGTCTTCGGTCAAGCCGTGGGATGGCGTGAATGTGCCGCTGCGCCAGGCATCACCGAGCCGCGAAAGCGTTGCCCGTGAGGGGCTGACGTGACCGTCGGCCAGCGATTCGAGATGGCCTTCCACCCATTCCAGTTCTACCGAGAGATGGCGCACGAAAGCGATCCCGGACACTACCGGCGTGATGAAGCGCTGCACCACCACTTCCTCGACGCCCTCGGCCGTCAATTCAGCAATGCGTTTCGGCACATTGACGGTCGGCTCGCGCAGATAGGTGGTGCTCAAACCGGCATTCGCCGAATCGGCCTGATCCTCGCCATAACTGGAGGAGCGCACCGCCCAAGTCACATCAGGTTGGGCGGCGAGAAATGCCGGCAGACGCGGATCGTCGCAATCGTTGAGCGTCAGCGCCGCCGGCACCGCTTGCCGCGCCAGTTCAGCCAGGCGCAAACGACCGCCCTTGGTGTGGGCGACAAACCCACGCTCGCCCGACTCCAGCCACTGCGCGAACTGCGCGGGCGAGTCGATCCACGGGTAATGACCCCAACCGGGTTTCAGGCTGATGGTCAGATCTGCGCGGGCGAGAATCGCCGACCACGCCGCCGCTTGCTCGATGCCGAGCACCGCGTCCTGATCGCCCCAAACCAGCTCGACCGGATCGGTGATCCACTCCAGCAGCGGCAGCGCGGTGTCGGCCCGCACCAGATCCCAATGCGGCACAAACGCCCGACAGCGAGCATAGCCGGCGCCCATGCGCTGGTACTGCGCGGGCGTCCAGGTCTGGTTGGAGAACTTGCGGGCGAACAGCGTGGGTTTGTTCGACAGCAGCCAGTGGATGGTCTTGCGGATCGGCAGCGGCGACATCAGCGCCGGCAATCGACGCTGCCACAAAAACGCACCGACCGGCGCCAACAAAACACTGCGGGAAAAGTGCCCGGGTCGACGTTGCAACGCATGCAATACAAGCAAGGCATTGACCCCGACCGCCATGATCGCGCTGCCCTGCTCCGTCATCGCCAACAAGGTCTGCGCGTAGTCCGCCAGATCCTCGCAAGGCGGTTGCGGATTGGCGCCGAAACCCGGCAACTCCAGCGGCACCACGTCGTAGCGCTGGAAGTGCGGCAGTGCGTCGTCCCACCAATCGGCGGCGCTGCCGTTGCCGGCCAGCAGGTACATCAACGGCTTGCTCATGGACGATCCTCAGGTCAGATCGCGCAGAGCGGCGTCGAGGGTTGGATAACGGAATGTGTAACCGGCGTCGGTCAAACGCTGCGGCACCACGCGCTGACCGTCGAAGAACAACTGCGCCATCTCCCCCGCCATTGCACGCACTGGCGCGGCGGGAATGTGCAACCACACCGGGCGCTTGAGGACCTTGCCGGCCTGCTCGGCGAACGCTGCCTGACTGACCGTTTCGGGCGCGACCATGTTGTAGGTGCCGCGCAGAGTGTCGTCGTTGAACGCCCGCGCGATCACCTGAAGCACATCGTCGCGATGTACCCAGCTCATGATCTGCCGACCATCACCCATGCGCCCGCCGAAACCCAGGCGGAACGGCAGCAGTAACGGCGTCAACGCACCGCCCGAGCCGAACACCACGCCAAGACGCAGCACCACCTGACGCACGCCAAACTCAGTGGCCGGTTGCGCGGCGGCTTCCCAACGCGCACAGAGTTCGGCCATGAAACCATCGCCCTTGCTGGCGTGTTCAGCGAGGCTTTCGCTGGCATCGCGTACACCGTAGAAACCGATGGCCGAGGCTTGAATCCACAGTGCTGGTTTTTGCTTTGTGTTCTTCAACCAAGTCATCAACGCTTCGGTGGTGCCGACTCGGCTGGCGAGCAGTTGAGCCTGACGTTTGGGAGTCCAGCGTGGGCCGGCGACGGGGGCGCCGGCGAGATTGATCACTACGTCGAAGGTGTCGTCGTGGCTGAGTTCGCTGAGAGAATGCACGCAGCGGACGCGGCCGTTGAATAGATTGGCCGCGCTCAACGGATCGCGCGTCAGTACGCTGACCGAATGGCCCGCGTCGAGTAATTGATTGACCAAGGCTTTACCGATGAACCCAGTACCGCCGGTGATCAGCACGCGTTTGAAAGCGCCACCGGCAAACGGGTTGGATTGGCTCGGTGCCTTTACTGAAGGGGATTTTCGGCGGTCATGCCGATACAACCAGAACAGCGGCGGCAACAACACCAGCAACGCAAAACCGTCGAGCCACAGGTGCGACCAGACCTGTTGTTGCGCTGAGAGCCACATGTCCTGCGGCGCCCATAACAGGATGCCGGCGCTCAACCAGCCCCAGACTGCCGGGGCTTTCAAGCGATTGCCTAAGTGCACCAACGCGAGCATGTACAGCGAATAACTTTGCAGCGTCGCGCCGAACAGCGCGAGCCACCAGACTTGTTGTTCGTGGCCGGCGGCGGGCACCGGGTCGGTGCCCCAGAATGCGAGTTCGAGAACTTGCAGATAGCCGTCGAGTAAACCGGAATGCCCGGCCCAGGTCAGGGTGAGTCCGGCGAGGATGTGCACGATTGCGGCTGCGTATAGCCAGAGCACTAACGCGGGGCGAAGCGAGGTCGAGGGGGCTGGCATTCCATGTCCTGAGCGCATTCCTTGGGGGTGGGGAGTTTAAAGGAAAATCGCGGTCGTCAGATGCTCAAGTATTAAACGTTTAAGCGCTGCGGATTCTGGCTCAGCGCATATGAAAACGCGTTAGCCATGATGGCGGAACGCGTTTAATCACATCGAGGTGAAAAGGCGTCGGGCGCTTTAAACGCCCTTCTTCACTTAACCGCACTAAAAGCAGCTGCTGGCCACTATCGGTTCGGCCACTTCGGACTGAAGTCGCTTAATCGCATTGATGCCCGAGTCGTTACCTTTGTCGGCAGCAAGCTGATAACAGGCCAAGGCGCGAGGAGTATCTTTCTTTCCTAGATCGCCGCTTTTCCAATAATCGCCTAACGAAACGAATGCATGCGTTGATCCCATGGTGGTAGCACGAATCAACTCTTTTTCAACGTCCAGCGGGCGCTGGCAGGGTCCTGAACCGGCCAATTCATTGCCAAAACAATAGAAGCCAGCCAACGACTCAGCACCGCTCGGCGAATCAACGGCTGCTGCCTTGAAAAGAGCCTCAACTTTGCCGTATTCCAATTGCGGGGCCATACCCGACAGACTTAGCCCGGCCGCAGCCGAACTAGATATAGGATCGCCTGAAGCGGCCGCGCACAGGTAATTTTCCAAAGTCGCCTCAAAAAGTTCTCCTGTCAGTCGGTATTGCTCAAGGCCGCCCAAGCCAGCAAATCCTTGTCCGCGCTGCCAACAGAAATTCTCCGCACGACTCATTTTCCGCGTACTGGCTACAGAAAGCTCTTTATCAGGAATCGACCAGTCCTCAACCCCATCAAGCGTCCAGCATGACTTCCGCGAAAAGTTGAAAATCTTGATATTGCTGTTGCCGGCACGTTTATCCACAACGTTAACGTGGCGGTCATCCACCTTCTCGATCTCTATTCCTTCCACTTTCCCATCGGACACGGCCACCATTAAGGGAAACGCCATATCGCGTCCCACCTCCGCAGTAACGTAAGTCACAATCCGCCCTATATCCGACGTCCCCTTTAATACCAGCAGCTTCACGGCCTGCGCAGTTAGTCGCTTCTGCGATTCGGCATTAGCGGAGAATGCTGGAAGAAACTGTCCAAAGTCTTGCGTAGGGCACGAGCCACGTCCAAATGTCGGGCCACTCCCGGTATCGGACGCGATATTGTCCAAAAACACTGAACGGTCACGACTCATACTGGCGATGCAATTGTTCACCGCTGCCACATGCGCCGAAGAGCCCGGTTCCGTCTCCAACGCATCGACCTGGCAATCGGTATCGCGCAGTTTGATCCAGGCGCGCTGAGCCTCCTGAACCGTTGCCTTTTGGCTCGCCGCAAGAACTGGATCGGTCTGATATCCACCTTCGAGCCGAACCATCAGTTCTTGATAACTGGTATTCAACTGCGCATCTGCAGCTGCCTTGGCACTCACAGAGCATCTTTCACTCTGAGAGTTCGTAGTGATATCGGCACATGCATCGTCAGCAAATGCATGTCCCCCCAACAGAGATAAACCACCAATCAGCACGGCGGGCAGCACCGGAATAAGATGTTTACTCAAGGCAAATTCCAACAATATTTTACGAAAGTGTATTTTTAAGTCGTGCTTATTCTTCAAGGGAGATAGCCATTTTCAGAGTAGATCCATTCAGATAAACGACTGCTTCGCGCCCATTAATATCGACAGGGGTAGGATTTTGGATCCTTCCTTCATCACTAGCCTTCGCAATTTTTGTTAACGTCTTATCCGCAACATTGGCACGCCAAATAGTTTCATCACCATTCTTGAAATAAAACGTCGGCCGTGACTTGCTCCAAATCGGAGCATATATATTCCAACCGGCCTCGGGCCGACCAGCCTGCGCTATCGTTTCATACCCTGAGGTGTGCGAGTAGTACGCTTGCAATTTTCCATACTCACCACCCCAACCGAATGTCAAACCACTAACAGCATTTTCATCAGTATTTGGCCACTGCTGGAACAGCAAACTGCTTTCCACTGGCGGAGATTTTGAACCGAGCTTATAAACCATCCCCCGCAGCTGATTCTTGGAGAGCTGCTGTCGATAATAAAACGCCCCATCCAAGATTCCCGCGAATCTTTTCCCTTCGTCGTTTGAACCCAAACTCAGAGCACCATCAAAACCGATATCTTTCGCAATCGTGTGCAATACCGGCCTGTCGTTGCGATCAACGTACTCATATAGATTACCCCGGTACGCAATCATCGCCGCATCAAAATGCCCTTCAAACACGATGACATGCAACATGCCTGAAATTGTTTCAGCTGAGATCAAAAATCGTTCGACAGCCCCCTTTTCATTGGGAAGCCATGCTAAATCAATGACCTTCCATGAACGTTCAAACTGTGTGTACGGCTTATCACCCAACATTAGCTTAATATCTTTCTGAGTCGGCCTAGGCGCAATAGGAACCGGCGACAGAAAGCGTATCTGCCGAACATAAGAGTCCTCTAAACACTCCACTGACTCACAAGAGTTACGCTCTGACTCAAGCCATTCACTTTCGATTATTTGTAAAGCTCGCCGATTTTTTATCGGTTTGAAGACCTCACTGAGCTTTTCGTCCATTGCGGACAAAGAAGGAGAACTACAAATTTTCCTCTCTACTTCCGTCGAAGCTTTGCCACAGTCGAAACTCGCAGAAAATGCGACCGAACTGAATAGCAAAAAGGTTAACGATAAAAAGCAAGGGAGCGAATGTAAATTTTTCATTGAATCAGCCATCAAAGAAATTTTCCCACCATCGAAACGGATACGTTTACGCTCCGCCTCAAAATCAAATAATTTTGGCGCAACAAATAAATCCGTTCCCTCTCACACGTAAAGGAAATAGCGCAAAAAAGAGAAAGAAAAGTTTGTTCATGCTCATCCAAGTCGACGCTTTCGCGCGAATGCTCTGGCTTGTCCGTTTCAACGTCTGCTCTTGTCCGGTGCCAAAGCCAATTGGCGAGCACGCTCTATCGTCGCGCGAATCAGGCAGGCATCGGACCACTCACCGAAAACTGATTTATGCAATTTCGGGTCGGCCTGGCACTCCGCATCTCGAAATTTCATCCAGGCTCTTTGAGTTTCCCTCAGTGCTTTCTGACCGCTTTCGTCCAGCCGGCTCATACGATCCCGAAATACAGAATTCAACAATGCATCCGCGTCAGGAACCATCAGATCAAGAACACCATTTCCCGAGGGAAACCACTCTACGTCCGCCAATGCCTGTTCGCTCTCATTGTTCCAATTGTAGAGGCCGTTTTCTTCGATCTTCAGTGTGGCGGATCGCTGATGGTGATTCGTCGGATCGCTTTCGCTGACCTCCGAGCGATAAACAATTTCCAAATAGATAGGGTCGGTTGTGCGCTGAGGATCATTCAATAGCGTTTGCCGAACAATGGCCCGTTGCTTATCGCTCTCAGTGATCTCTATCGAAAAGCACGGATCCGGCCCAGGACGTTCTGCGGACGTCTTCCTCTCCAGGCATTGATTACGAACCGCCATTGAAGGGGTATCCGAACCACCACCCACATCAACGACTCTGACAAGCAACCGGACTTCCGGGTCCTTGGAAAAGTCGGCCTGAAGGATGGTGGCAATCATCGTGCCCTCAGCCATGACCACAGGCGACAGTATTGAAAATATAAAAATGAGGCTGAATCTGAAAATCTGCATTCCTTGGCGTCCGTAAAAAATTCAGTGATCCGTTCAATTCTGAACGGGTTTGCGACAGAAGATAGAGTCAGAACCGACAAACGGGCCAGATCTATTTAAGTTCTCAACCAAATTAAAAGCGGTCGAGCGTAACAAATAAATCCGTCCCGTTTTCCTCAAAGATTTCCTCTCATGTCCATGCACTCCTTCGCATCCGCGAGGACTTTGCGCTCACCATTATTGAGGACGCACACAGGTTTTTTGAAGGTGCCTTTCATCTTTTGACAGATAATGTTACCCACTTCCTTATAAACACATTGCTCGCCAGAAATGATCAACTCTTTACCTGGAGTCAAAGCCACAACTTTAGTGCTTTCAATACGGTAAACGTTCTCGTAAATTGAATCACCGGACTGTTGAATATCTTTATAGGTACCATCCTCCAACTCCGAAGCACTAGCAGGGATGTCTCCGATATATGCGGCCTTTCCACCTTTAGCTACAGCAAAAAAAATCATCACCTGAGCGTTTGGACCCATATCATCACTGGTTGGATAAGAGAATATAATTACTTTATTTTCGCCCCCTGCCACTTCTCTAGCAACATAATCTGACCGACATCCGCGATCAGCATTATCAAGAGCGAAGACTCCCCCTTCAAAAGAAAGAGTCAAGCTAGCTTGATCGGCATTCTGATCAGCTTCTTTACATATCAGGCTATGCTCAGTTGAAGCCGAATAAGCAGCGCAACTATAAATGGATAACAGAAACACCATTAGGCGAATCATTCAAATGACCTCAGAAAAATTTTAGAAGCTTATTTGTCATTGTTTCACGAGCCGAGAAGTTCACTGAAAAAATGGGACAGACCACGTTTTTCTGATAATTACTAAAACGTGATCTGTTCCCACCCCTACTATTGGTCATACCAACTACAGTTTTCTCGAGATTTAGCCGACTGTGGAATACGTCCACCCTTTCCGTTTTTTGTCATTTTAGCGATATATTCTTTATAAAGCGGACACGCATCGGACTTCATACCTATATCCCAATACACATCTGCCAAATTCAATATTGCAACGACTCTCTCCGGGTATTTTTTATGAATTTCCTTCAAAAGCAAAGCAGCTAAAACGCTATTTTTGTTACGATACAAATAATAGGCATAATCATTTAGGGGCCCGACATTATCATCGGACACTATCAAAGTCAGCTCATACACCAGCTCCTGGGGGATGCTCCTTCTTACTTTATTACCGCCATCATCAACCCCATAAAACAACTCTCCTTTTTCGCCCTGAGGAAGCTTACCAAGGATGTATTTAAACTCTTTCCTGACTTCTGCAAGCTGAGCCTCATCATTCAAATAGCTAAAATTAGGCCAACTTTCAGAGAACTGAGAAAACAGCATACAACACGCTATACGCTGAACATCAAACTGCTGCGGAAACAATGCTTCAATTGGTACCTTCTCACCACCCAAGGTATATTTTTCATCTCTACTAGGTTCAACCCATGTGGATTTTTTATATAGAACCCAATCTTCCTGCGCGGAGTTCCACCTAAAGCTATACTGCGTAAGATCAGTATTACGAGTATAAAAATCCAATAACAATGAGAATTCACCTGGTAGATAACCTACAGATAACCCACCGTCTCCAAGTTCAAAATCCCCCGAAACTGACTTGTCGCTTCCGCCTATATCGATAGTGATTCGCGAAACTGTGCCGTCATCCTCGAGCGGGCTAACACTATACGGATCGCAAATGCCATCCCCATTCAGGTCAGCCTCGCAGCTAGAGTTCGCACTTATCACTCTTGCCATGAGCGCGAAAACGAAAAAAGCTACTAGTCTTATCATAATGTCCTTCAGTGCAACGATGCGTGCTTCGGCGTGTTAATTAGCTAAAGGGAAGAAAAAAGGGCACAGACCACGCTTTTCGGGTAATTACTAAAACCGTGGCCTGCCCCATTTCACCCCCTGTCCATCAGCGCCATTGCGGCCAAATTAGCGGACGATGTCGAAGGCTCAAACCGATCTGTGGCACCGGCCCTTAGCCGAATTGCTGATGGAGCTCAGCTAATGGTGGAGCGTGCGCTGGATCAGCTGGAAGAGTTGCTCACGGCAAGGCAGGAAGCGAAAACGTAAGAGATACGGGTGGGGGCTGACTAGAGAATCAATCCAGCCCCATACCCTATGAACATAAGTATAGGGGAGCAAACGAACCATGAAACAACGCGCATAATACCCCCCTCGCTCCACTACAAATCGGGTAACGTTTTATCTAAATAGATGGAGCGCTCCAGACTCATTCGCGCGACACAATTGTTCACAGTCGTAAGATAGGCAGGTTGCCCAACTTCCACCTCAAATGCCTCAAGAGCGCAGTTAGTATCACGCAGTTTTAACCATGCGCGCTGAGACTCTTTCAGCTTTTGCATGTAATCACCGCGAAGTGCGGCGTCGACCTGGTATTGAGATGCAACTCTTTTAATAAGCTTCTGATAGCTACTATTAAGATTAGAATCTGCAGACTCTTTCGCTTGCTTTGCACAGATATCTACTTGTTGACTAGCAGAAATACTAGCGCAATCTGATTGCGCGGCGGCAACTGACAAAGGTACCAGAAGACCAATTAACAACAATAAATTTCTCATGTATCTCTCCTAGCGGTTTTTTCTCAAATAAGCAGCGCGCTTTCGCCCATCTTCATATTGTCTAATTGTCGGGTTATTCTCGATATAGCTTATGAGCTGATCAACATCATCCTTCATCCCGGCTTTCATCGGATTCTCCCCTTTCGTGAACCCTTGATATACAAAGTCCACCAAAATATCTTTAACGATTTGACTTAATGCGTCCCACTCTAAACGATCCGAAAAATGAGCAGTCCAATAATTATAATTGGCGATAGCTTTAGTCACGTAGCCAGGATAAATCAAATCAAATAGAGCTTCTTGCTGCTCGATTGTTATCGTGCCTATGTCAGAGCGATTCTGAGCAACAAAGTCTCTCGCGTGCGAGCCCTTATACAGCCGCCCCTTAGATATTTTTGTTGCCTGAGCATCTGCTACACCTGCAGCAATCATATGATTATATATTTCTGTTTCAGACCTAAAACCCATGTCATACCCGCGCCCTAATGTGACACCTGACAAGTCGTTTCCAGGCCAGTGGATATGACGACTAAAGAATGGTGATCCTGGAGTATCATTACCTTCAGCATCATAAGTAATTTGTCCAGCTTTCGAAGCTTCCTTTGCAAGGAAATTCCCGATCATTGCAATTGGATGGAAGTGCCAAATATTTCCATCGCCAAGCCCTTTTTCTTGAATAGCTGGATCGTCCCAAAAGACCAGTTTATCAATACGATCTTTTTCTAGCTTAAGAATCGCCGGAGACCCTTCAAGCATCTGATTGAGGCGAGTCCACTTTGCCGATTCGGATTTTTCCTTCCATTCGGTTGGATGATATGCAACCAACTTAGACCAATGATCTCGAAAATCAACATTTTTTAATGCTTCAGGAAAATCTTCCGGCGTCACCTTATTATCATGGTTACCAAGCTTATCCAATTCTTCATATAGCTCCTTAAAAAAAACTGGCATATCATCCGGATCTAAAAAACCGTCAGAACTTGAATTGTTTTCCTTTACAATGCGAAACCCTATCTTCCCCCAATCATGCTGAGTAACTATCTTTGCTTCTGCCTTTCTTATTAAACCCTTAACATCTTGACTATTTTCTTTAACCGCTACCTCATACCACTCAGCAGGATCTTTAAATATTGGAGCTTTGCTTAACTCAACACAATGATCCGTCTCGAGGGGCACACTCCCTATCTCAGGAGTTTTTTTGGTCAATATAGTACCAGCGGGTAAATGAATGTATCGCTTGCCCTTTTTCACTCCAGCCGTATTCTTCAAAAAATCATCGACTTTTGGATCAAGTGTAAAAATTTCCAAATGGACTTGCCGCTTACGAACTACCCCTCCGTTCGGCCCCTCCAAGACTTCATTGAGGCCCAAGTATCCAATGGTATCCCCCGCCTTGATCTTCGCATTCATCGGAACAACTACGTCAAAACTCGCTGGAGTTAATTCCAGCCACTCGACAACCCGATTCGGGCTGACATCCTCTACGCAAGCCCAAAAACTTGAAGGCACTGCTCCATTTTGATTTTTTAGCCCAGTAGGAGGGTTGGAGGTGCTGGGAATAAATACACACTCGGCCATTCTAAGAAGCTTGCCATTAAGCTTTAAATTCAGGATTTTCGAACTATCGAACTCAATAGTACTATTAGTACTCAGAACCATAGAGCTACCTTTTTTTGTACCGGCATTAGCTCCATCAGTCAAAGTAGAAGGTGCATTCCGTAAAATCAATCCGCTTCCCGTAACTTTCGCGCGAACCTTACCTTGCCAATATCCCGGTTTCGATCGAGCGATTGTTCCTCCTCCTGGCTCAAGAGGATAATGCTGAAATGGCAGCAAATGCATATACAGACTGTAAAATGTCAGAATGTTATTCGTATTGGGAGTTACCTGAGTATTGGGCGGAGATTTATAATCATGTCGAACCAAACAGAACGAACTCGAATATTTTAGTTCCTCTGATCCGCCCTCACCCTCAAATGTAGATTTCTCATAATCTTTATTGAGCCGGTAGGCTACGACCACGCCATCTGCCATACAGCGAATAGGTTCATCGCTAACACATTGCGGGGCGCTTGAATTACTTATATGAATCCCTCCATGCCAAAACTTATGGCTGCCTAAAAGATAATTTCCGGAAGTTTCCCCTTGCAATATAGAAAAAACCTCATCCGCATCTTTATAACGCCCGCCGCCCGACTTCCTTATTGGAAACTGAAAATTTAGAAGGCTAAACGCAACTGGTTCAGGTGCTGCTGTGCTCGGAGCGACCGCCTGTTGACCCCACCAAAGCTCTGGACTAATCAGGTTGCCGTTCGGATCCTTCATTTGGTAATGAACATGGCGGGGGTATTGGGTTATACCATTCGGCCCTTTACCTCCCATCGTGCCGATTTCATCACCCGCAGCAACAGTTGCTCCTTGGCTTACAACGTGGCTGCTCGTATGCAGAATCTCATGACTATTGCCGTCCGCATCTTTGATTTTTATCGTACCGTAATTACCACCTGTAAACGTTACGGTTCCGGCAATTGGAGCATAGACTTTTGGATTTTGTAGGTTAATACCATTCTGGCCGCCGATATAGTTAAAGTCTGTCCCTCCATGAGGGCCACTCGCACGCTGCTCGCCATAAACCCCTGTGATATGAGGTTGGTGGCCGTCAACCGGGGGCAGAACACGAAGCATCACTTCATTGAAAGACATACCAATTCCTTTTTAATTTTCCATCAAAGCGAATAGTCTTGAACTTCATCCAAAAACCAACACTTTTCAAACTTAAATACATATACAATTTGATAATCGGTATCAGGCTTTTCTATCTTTATTTTTGCAATAGCGTTCAGCTCTTCCAAAACTGTCACTTCAACGCCGTCGGCAACTCGCTTCTCTCTTCCGGGAATTACGGGGAAAACGACCTTCTGCTTATCTAATAAGACTATTTTTTGTTCCGGCTCAGGTTCAGCGTCTACCGTAACTATTTTTTTCAATGGGATGTGAGTGAACGCGGCTTGAACAGAGGGGCTTTCCAAATAAGCGGGTAGAAACTTTGAAAATGAGGTTGATGGACAAGGGGCTAAATCTGATACGCCTGCCATCACAAAACTCGAAAAAACCCCAAACACTGAGGCGATGAGTCCAAAAATAACGTGCCGTAAATAATTCATATAACAGATCCTTTTAAACGGTTGAGTCATCACTCGGAAAACACAAAAAAAGCCTTCGGCTTAACCTTCTCAGGCACCGCATTCCCCAACGCCTGATCCATCAAACTCCCCGCCTTATCCTTATCCGCCGCACCCGGCAGCACCGGCGGTTTAATCCCAATGCCAGTCCCCGATCCCGCAGAGCCACCCGCATTGATCTTGATCACCGGCCCAACCACCGTCACCCCACCGCCATCGAGCTTGATAAAGCTCCCACCCCCAAGAATGGTCAGCTCCGTCCCCGCCTCAATAACAATCTTGTCCCCAGCCTTGAGGTGTATCTCTTTCCCCACGCTGGTGAGCTGCGCAGTCCCCAGCTTCACATGTTGGTTCTGCCCAACCGTGAGGTGGTCATCCAGCTTCGCTTCAATCTTGCGATCGCTAATCGTCGTGCGGTGTTCTTCAGCTTTCAGCTCGGTGTAGGTGTTCTTAACCACCGTGTCATGACGCTCATTACCGATCCGAATCTTCTGGTCATGCTCTACGTTTTCATCCCAATCACGCTGGGCATGAATGTAGATCTGCTCCGCACCTTTTTTGTCTTCAATGCGCAGTTCGTTGTACCCACCGCCCCCCGGCGAGCTGAGTGTTTTGAACACACTGCGAGTCTTGTTCGCCGGCAGCGCATACGGCACCGGGTTTTCCTTGTGGTACAGGCAGCCGGTCACCAGCGGTTGATCGGGGTCGCCTTCGAGGAAGGTGACGAGGACTTCCATGCCGATGCGCGGGATGGAGATGGCGCCGTAGCGGTCGCCGGCCCAGGAGCTGGAGACGCGCAGCCAGCAGCTGGTTTTGTCGTCGGCCTGGCCTTCGCGGTCCCAGTGGAATTGCACTTTGATGCGGCCGTATTGGTCGCAGTGGATTTCCTCGCCTTTGGGGCCGGTGACCATGGCGGTCTGGCTGCCGAGGACGCGCGGTTTCGGGTGTTCGAGGGCCGGGCGGTAGAACACGTCCCACGGGGTGGCGAGGAAGGTGTTGCGGTAGCCTTGGTGGAAGTCGTCTTTATTGTCGGTAGTGTCGCTGGTCACGCCTTCTTCGAGGACTTGCGGCTGTTTGCCTTCGTGGAAGAGTTCGGTGAGCAGCCACAGGTCGTTCCACTCGCTGCGCGGGTGGTCGGACAGTTCCATGAAGTGGCCGCTGACCAGTTTGGTCTGGTCGCTGCGACCTTCGGCCTGCCGGTAGTCGGCGCGATGGCGTTCTAGGGCGCGTTGGCTGAGGAACTTGCCACGGGCGCGGTCGATGAAGCGGCCCGGGTAGTCGTAGTCTTCGAGATCCGGCTCAGTGCTCTCGCCTTCGGGTTTGTAGGCGGCTTCCATTTGCAGGCGCGGTTTTTCGAAGTCGTAGTCGCGGCGTGTGGTGCGGCTGGTGCGGGTTTCCAGGCGCAGTTTGAAGCCTTTGATCACCGGTTCTTCGGCGACCATGCCGCTGCCCTGCACATACGCGGTAGGCTGACCGAGTTTGCGGAACACGGTCTGGTCGTCGCCGAACACCAGCAGATGGCCTTTGTCGCTGTGCTGGAAGTGGTAGTGAATGCCTTCCTCTTCGCACAGGCGCTGGACGAAGTGCAGGTCGGTTTCGTCGTACTGCACGCAGTAGTCGCGGTCCGGGCACGGCTGGCTCAGTTGGAAGCTGTAGGCGTTGCCCTTGATCCCGTGTTCTTCGAGGATCAGCGCGATGATTTTCGGCGCTGACATCTGCTGGTAGATGCGCTGGTTGGTGCGGTGATGCAGATATTGCAGTTGCGGCACCATCGACACTTTGTAGCGGGTCAGGCGTTTGCCGGCATCGCCCTGAGCGACGCGGTAGATCTGGCCGTGGATGCCCGAGCCTTGTGGATCGAATGCAAGAAACGCCTGCTTGTGCAGCAGTTGTTCGAGGTCCAGATCCGGGTTTTCGCTGACCAGTTCGAGGTCGAAGCGATACGGCTGGCTGATGCCTTCGGTGCCGGTGAACGACAGCACTTGCAGGTCGCCGACGTAGTCTTCGACCTTGAGGCTGAAGTGGGTTTCGTTAGCTGGGTTGAACATAAAGTGCTCCCTGTTCGAATGTCATCCGTTACGCCCGAAGTCGCAGACGTTGCAGCCAGGACGAAGTGGCGCCCAAGGCGTCACGCAATTGTTGGGCAGTGATGGTGCGTTCTGCCGGGTTGAAGCTCAGCGCGGTTCGCAGCGCTGGCCAGCCGTGTTTCGGTAAGTTCGCCGGGGCTTGCAGTTCGCGCTCCAGGTGCTCATCGCGCGCCTGAGTCGAGGGCAAGCGGCGGAACGGGTGTTTGCCGCCCGCCAGTTCGTAGATCACGCAGGCCACGCCGTACATGTCCGCGCTGGCCGACAAAGGTTGGCCCTCAAGCAGTTCGGGGGCGGCGTAGCCCGGGGTCCAGGCGTTGAAGCGTTCGCGACTCAGATGCGGCAGGCCGGGCATCACACCCTCCTCTGCCTGACCGAGGCCGAAGTCAAAGAGGCGCAAGCCGTCTTCGCTGAGCATGACGTTGCTCGGTTTCATGTCACCGTGCAGCACGCCGCGACCGTGGGCGTAGGCCAGCGTGTCGAGCAGCGGCAGGACGATGTCGCGCAGTTCTTGCCACGGCAGGCCGAGGGGCCGCTCGCAGAGCAATTTGTCCAGGGTCAGGCCACGCATGTATTCCATGGTGATGAAGGCCCGCTGGCAGTCGGTGTCGACTTCAAAAGTGTGTGCACGCACGACGTTGTCGTGGCGCAGGCGTCGGGTCAGGGCGAACTCGCTGTAGAGCAAGGCACTGGCGTCCGGCGATTCGGCAAATTCTTCGCTGAGGATTTTCAGCGCAATGTAAGGATCGGGATCACCGAACTGTTCGTGCAGCAGATCCCGCGCCCGGTAAACGGCGCCCATGCCACCGGCCCCGAGCAGACGCTCGAGGTGGTAGCGACCGGCGAGTACGTCCGGCAGTGCACCGATGCTGGCCTTGGTTGGCGCCAGCAAAGGTTCTGCCTTGTTCTCCTTGGCGAAGGCGAAGTAGGTCAGGTTGTTGGCCTGTTCTTCGCTCATCAGCAAGTCATCGACTGAGGATTCGATTTCAGTCATTGGCGGATCACCACGGCTGTCAGGTTGTCGCGCGCGGCACCACGCAGGGCGCCGTCGAACAAACGTTCCAGCGCCACGTGCGGCGCGCTGAGGCTGAGGGCGTTGCCGAGGGCATCGCTGCTCAGGCCCTGATACAAACCATCGCTGCAGAGCAAAAACGCATCGCCCGGATAGACCTCGAGCTCGAGGACATCCAGGGTCAGTTGTTCGGCCGCGCCAACAGCTCGGGTCAAGGCCTGAGCCGCCGGGTGTGCTGCCGCTTGTTCGACGCTCATTTGTTGCTCGTCGATCAATTGTTGTTGCAGCGAATGATCCTTGGACAGCTGATACAACCGCTGCCCACGCCACATGTAGCAACGGCTGTCGCCGGCCCAGATGCAGGCCGCGCGATTGCCTTCCACCAGCAGCGCGACGACGGTGCTGCCCATGATGCTGTCGTGACGCCCGGCGGTGACCGTCAACTCCTGCCCCAAACGCCGGTTCAGCCAGTGCAGGCACTGGCGGATGGCTTTGAGGCGTTCGTCGAAGTCCTCGTGTTGCGGCAGTTCAGCCAGGCTGGCGACGATCAACTGGCTGGCGATGTCGCCACCCTGATGACCGCCCATGCCGTCCGCGACCACCCACAGCCCCTGCTGTGGCGAGTCGAGGAAAGCATCTTCGTTGCGCGCCCGCACCTTGCCCGGGTCGGTACGCGCCGCGCTGCGCCAGGCACTGGCCACCAGCATCAGAGCTGCACCGGCATACGGAAGGTGCGCAGTACGCCCATGTCGAACGGGTTCGGCGTGCGCTGGCTGGTCAGCAGGTAGTTGGCGCGCAGGCCACCTACGTCGGCTTTCAGCACCAGCACGTCGCGACCGCTCAGGTACTCGGTCTGCATCAGGTCGAACAGACGGAACAGCGACCATGGGCCGGAGTTCTTCTCGATGCCGATCGGGCGCCCGGCCATTTTGTCCATGACCAGACTGGTACGACCGTCTTCAGCATCGGTCGGCCATTTGAACGACATTGGCAGGATCGGACCGTGGCGGTACTCCATGGTCTTGTCGCCGAACTTGAACTCGGAACGGCTGACCGCCGGGTCGAGGGTGTACGGCTCCAGTTTGAACTGCACGGTCGGCTCGGCCGGGTTGATCGAGAAGAAGCTCTGACGAATCGTCAGCGCCGCCGCCATCTGGTCCAGATACATTTTCGACACCGGCAGGCTGTGGCCGTCGACGCTGCGCATGCGGTAGTTGCCCGGATCGCCGCTGACGAACGGACGCAGGTAGCTGTCGAAGAAGCGGTCGACGGTACCTTGAGCCCGGAAGAACTCGCGGAAGTCGCTGATCGCTACGTCGCTGGTGCTGCTGGCGCTGAACGGATAACGCTTGCTGATGGTTTTGCCATACACGCTGTACAGCTCGTTCTGATAACGGCCGTTCAGGTATTGGTAAGCATCGTTAAGCACCAGACGCCACGAGTCTTCGGCCAGCACGTTGAACCACACGCTGAGCGGACGCGGCAGACGGCCGGAGGCATTGCGCAGGTTGGTCAGCGCATCACGCTGGCCGCTCATGCGGGTTTTCGCCATTTCGAACGCGGCTTGTTCAGGTGTGCTGGAACGGGCCAGACCGGCGAGTTGCAGTTGCAGGTCGTTGAGCGCGCTCAGCGCAGGCGTCAGATCCGCCGCCGGGCCGTTGTTGTCATCGAGCAAACGATGCAGCGGTTCGAAGCGGCGTTGCAGCGACTTCTTCGCGGTGTCCGGCAGGGTCTTCGCCACGTTCAGGGCCGAAGCCTTGTCCGCGACAGCCGAGGCCAGTTTACCGACTTTACCCAGTTTGCCTTTCTGCCCGGCCAGTGCATCAGCAGCGTCGCCAGCTTCTTCGACAGGATCTGCAGCGGCCTGGAAGCGCGTGTTCTCACGCACTTCAGTGAGCAATGCCAGCACCGGCGAGTTGGCCGAAGTCAGGCCCGCCAGTTGTTCGGCGCCTTCACCGGCGTCGCTGATTGGCGGCAGGGCAACCTGGCCAACGGCTTCGCTCCAGTAATTGGCGTAGTCGCGGAAATACAACTGCTCCAGCTCGACCATCAGACGACGCAAGTCCATGTCGCTGATGCCGGCGCCTTCACCCAGCACCCAGTTGTCACGCAGGATGTCGGTGACCAGCGCCGAACCCTGTACCGAGAAGTACTGCTGATAACCGGTTTGCGTGTAGAAACCCGGGATCACGTATTCGGTGCCGATAAACAGCGAGCCTTGTGGGCCGAGGTGTTGGCTGAAACGATAGTCCGGCAGGTTGCGCGCCTGCTCGCGGAGCATGCGGTAAACCACGGTGGCCAGCGATTCGCTGCGCAATACCTGACGCGCCTGAGTGACCAATTGGTCGTTCAGCGGGTAGATAAACGGCTGCTTCAGCAGGCGATCGAGGTGCGCACTCAAACCGTTCTGTACGGCGGTGTTGCCGGTATAGCGCGTCGACCAGTCAGTAGCGACCCAGTCCTTGAGCCACGCGGCATCGCGACGATCCTTCATGTTCAACATCAGGTACGCGC
The DNA here is from genome assembly GCF_014268485.2 of Pseudomonas zeae. Lineage (NCBI taxonomy): Bacteria > Pseudomonadati > Pseudomonadota > Gammaproteobacteria > Pseudomonadales > Pseudomonadaceae > Pseudomonas > Pseudomonas zeae. The sequence continues at coordinate 78,588 of NZ_CP077090.1, forward strand.
GCAGGCTGTTGAGCAGGCGGTCGCGGTCCTTCATGTTGGCGCGGATCTGCCCTTCGAGCATGGTCGCCACCCGTGGCAGCAGTTGCTTTTCAAGCTCGCGCTCGTAAGCCTCTTTGACCACTGGATTGACGTCTTCACCTTGATACAGCCCGCCACGTTCGTGATACGAAACGTCGCCCTTTTTCGGAAAGACCTGGGTTGCGGCGTAGCTGGTGTCGAGGGTTTTCAGCACGCCCATGGCGTCATCACGCGGCGACAAAGCTGTGCGCTGTTGCGTCCAGTTCTGCGCCAGATTGCGCAGGTTTTCCAGGCGCTCGTAGTTGGCCGAAAAGCCGCCCGCCCAAAGCATACCGAACAGTGCCAACGACGCCAGTGCACCAACGTACAGGGCACGCTGGCCCCAATGGATGCGGCTGCGTTCGCGCTTGTCCAGACCGGCCAGATCGGCCTCTGGGAAAATCACCTGGCTGAACAAGTGATGGATGAAACGCGAACGGCCGCTGCGCAGGGTCGGCAGCACGCCGGCGCTCATGCCGAGACTGGCGCCGATGCCGGCGGTGGTGGCATCCATCTCTTGGGTCAGGTGCGGCGCGCTGGTCAGGTAGAAACCGCGCAGTTGCGTGGCACGCTGATAACGGTTGCCGGTGAACGCCATGTCGACGAACAGGCACAGGCGCTCGCCGATCTGCCCGAGTTGATGCGGGAAGTCGAGGATGCGACCACGGCGCTGAGTGTCGCGCTCGGAGTGCATGCGCATGATCACTTGGCTGTTGAGGCGACGCAGCAGTTCTTCGAACTCGTTGCGCAGCACAGCGACGTCGGTGCCGACCTGATCCTTGCGGAAACTGGTGCCGAGCACTTGATCGCTTTCTTCGCGAGTCAGTTGATCGAAGAACTCGTCGAAGCCGAGCAGCTTGTCAGCCTTGCTCAGGACCAGGTACACCGGCACGTCGACGTGCAGTTTCTGATGCACGTCTTGCAGACGGCCGCGAACCTGGCGTGCGAGGGTATCGATGTCCTGCTCACTGCCGCCAAGCAGGGTTTCCACCGGAATGGTCACCAGCACGCCGTTCAACGGACGCCCGCGACGGCGCTTGCGCAGCAGCTCCAGCAAGGTGGTCCAGGCGCTGCCGTCGACTTCCGCGTCAGGCTGGGTCATGTAGCGCCCGGCGGTGTCGATCAGCACACCGTGGTCGGCGAAGTACCAGTCGCAATGACGGGTGCCGAGGGTGTCGCGGGTCAGCTTGCGGTCGATCTTGTTGATCGGGAATTCCAGACCGGAAAAGTCCAGCAGGCTGGTCTTGCCGGAAGCCTGCGGACCGATCAGCAGGTACCACGGCAAGTCACTGCGCCAGCGCTCGCTGCGGCCGCGATACAGGCTGGAAGTCTTCAGGGTTTTCAGCGCGTCTTTGAAGCGCGCCTTCAACTCCTTCTGTTCTTCGTCGATCAGCTCTTCGCGGCGAATGCGGTCCTGGCCGTCCTCGCTTTCTTCCTCGGCTTTCTTGCGGATACCCGCGCGCCAGCTGACGAAGACCATGGTCAGGCCCCAGATCAGGAACAGCACGGCAATGGTCAGCAAGCGAGAGGTCGAGCTCTCCCAGAACTTGTAGTCATCAACCGCCAACAACGGGCCGACGAACCACACCAGCAGCGCCACAAACAGCACCAGCAGCAAGGTCCAGACCCAGGTCTGGCGCAGGAAGGCGCCGACTTTCTTGAAAAACTTTTTCATCACACGTCCCTGTTTACGGCTGCGACTGCGGTTGCACCGCGGCCGGATCAAGCGGCTGATAAGGTTGCAGAACGGTGTCGCGCTGCTCGCCCAAGACCCAGGCGAAGCCCGAATACATCACCACCAGGCAGACCAAAGTGAACAACACCACCATCCACGCCGGCACGATGCGCACCAGGTTGCGACGCTGATCGTTCAAGCCTTCCCAGTGCGGCGACAACTCGCGCGGCACGTCGCCACGCAACTGACGAATCTGCCGGTACAGAGCATCGCGGATGCCTTCAAGTTCGAGCATGCCGCGTGCCTGAACGCGGTACTTGCCCTCGAAACCGAGGGACAGGCACAGGTACATCAGCTCGAGCATCGGCAGGTGCTTGACCGGGTTTTTCGACAGGCGATCGAGCAGCTGGAAGAACTTCTCGCCACCGAAGGTTTCGTTGTGGAAGCTGCTCAGCAGGCTCATCTGCGACCATTCGCTTTCGTTGCCCCACGGCGTCGTCACGACGGCTTCGTCGACCACGGTGCAGAGCACGTAACGCGCGGCCATCACCTGGCTGCTTTCGGCGCCGTTGTGCAGGGCGCGTACTTCAAACAATTTCAGCCCGGCAGTCAGACGCTCGTTGAGTGCGTACAAGTCTTCGCGGGTTTCGCTGTGCTTGAGGCGCACCACTTCCGAAAGCAGCTCGGACGAAGCAGCGACCAGCGAATTGAGGCTGATGTTGAACGCTTCCGCCGGGCGCAGGCGCGCGGCGTAGATCATGCGTTCTTCCAGTTGCTCGAAACGCGGCGGCGCGGCGAAGTCGGTCAGCGGACTCGATGCCGGTCCGTGGCCCTGACGATCGAGCAGGACGGTTTTGTCGTCCTGGTTGTAATCCGTTTCCTTGATCATGTCGGTCAGTTCCTGATGGCCCAGAATTTCAGTTCAAGCTCGGCGAATTCGCCGGACACATGGAACGCGAAACCGCCGGAGCGCTCGAGTTGTGCCAGGTCTTCGGAACTGAGTTCGAGGATGAAATAGGTTTTGTTCGAATGGAACGCGATCTGCCGCGGGGCCACCGGCAACGGTTTGACCTTGATCCCCGGCAAGTGCAGGTTGACCAGTTGGCGGATACGCTCCACCGGGCCGACCTTGAGGTGCGCCGGCAAGCGGTGGCGCAGTTCTTCGGAGTCGCAGTTGGCACTCGCTGCCAGCACGAACGACGCCGAGCCGAGCAGTTTGTGGTCGTGCAACGGCGAGACGATGATGCCGTACTGACGTGCTTGCAGGATCAGTTCGATGGCGTGCTGCTCGAGCACCATCGACAGCACCTGGCGAATCGCTTCCATCAGTTTGCGGAAGCTCCCACCCTGATCGGCGTGGGAGTAGCGGCTGTCCAGGCGCGGGCGTTTGCTCTCGCCGGAAAAGGTCGCCAGATCGCCGAGCATGGTCAGCAGCGTGCGGTACAACTCTTCCGGGTGTACCTGCTCCAGACCGAGGTAATGACGCAGCAGCAGTTCGGTGCGGTTGATCAGTTGCAGCATCATGAAGTCGCCGACCTCCGCGCCGCCGACCTTGCCGTTTGAGCGAATCCGCTCGGCAATCGTGTCGCCACGGTGGTTGAGCATGCTGATGACTTCTTTCAGGCACGACAGCAGATAGCTGGAGGCGTGGGCCTGAATGTAGGTCGGCACGAAATCCGGGTCGAGGCTGATCACGCCGTCCGGCGTGGTGTCGAGCACGTCGCAGATCTTCAGCTTGACGTAGGCCTGATCGCTCTGCTGCTCGCCGAGCAACAGTTTGAAGTCCGGGCGACCGCAGCTGACCTGGCTGGCGGAATCGTCGCCGGCGTTGGAGTCGGCCACTTCGGCGTCGTACGCGGTGTAACGCGCGAGCACGTCGGATTGCTCCGGACGGCGCGACTCGATGTGGTTGCCGGTGACCAGCGGCAGCGCCAGATAAATCGGCGTGTTGCCGGTGTTCGGCGGTACGTCCAGCGCCAGCGGCTCGGTGTTGCCACCGAGTTCGAACAGGCTGCCGTCCGGCAGAATCCCCGAGGCTTCACTGATCACCAGTTTGCCCATGTTGAGGAACTGCAAGTCGATCTCCAGATTGAGGAAACCCCAGGTGTAGCCACCCAGCAATTGGGTGCGGGTTTTCATCTGGTGATCGTAATAGCGATCGTTGTGCTGGAAGTGCTGCGGCCGCAGCAGCATGCCTTCCTGCCAAATGACTTTATGGGTATTCATGATCAGTCATCCGCCTTGGCGAGCACTTGATTGGTGTTACGGATGCCGGTCTGGTCCAGAGTCAGATCGACTTCGGTGACTTCCAGCGGAGTGATCTGAACGGTGTGGCGCCATTGGGTGTCGGGCAAGTCGCGGTAAGCGGCGAGGACGCCCACATAAAGGCTGCCCTCTTCCACCTTGAGCTTCATCTCCACGGTTTCACCCGGGCGCAGCTCGAGTTCTTCGCTGGCCACCAGATCCGGGTTGAGGGATTCCTTGGCGCGTTCGTACAGGCTGAAGAAGTCAGCGTTCTCGAAGGTCACCGGGTGCTTGAGTTCGAACAGGCGCACGACGATCGGCGACGGCCGACCGTTGAGGTCCGGGTTGAGCTGATCGCTGCCGGTCAGCTTCAGGTTGATCTTGGTCACTTTCGAGTACGGCGACAGCGACGAGCAACCGGCGAGCAGCACCAGCACGGTGAGCGCAGTCAGCGTCTTGAAAAAAGCGGTCGAGCGGCGAGACATGCGCATCATCCTTGGTGGTCGGTGTGGAGGGTGGAGATCAGGCGGATCTGTTCTTCGTAGGCCTGGGCGAAGTCGCGGGCCAGCAGACGCTCGCTCCAGTCATCGTCCTGACGCAGCGCCTGGTGATAGCGGCCGAACGCTCTCCAGCGCCCGCCCGATGTCGCGATCAACGGCTTGTTGTCACGCTCGAAACGCAGGGTCAGTTGCTCCGGCGAGAAATGCTCCAGCGTGCCGCGCACGGCGGCGCGGCTGGCGGTCAGCAGGGCCACTTGATGCGCCTGCAGATCGCGGAACGCACGGGAGATCGCTTGCTCGGCCGGCAGATGGCCGGGCTTGCTTGGCTGCAACAGAATCTGCAGGGCTTCGCTCGGATCGACGGCGAATTTCAGCGGATTCTTGTTGGTGCCTTGCACGGTGGTCTGGGCCAGACGCAATTCGTTTTTCAGCTCCGAGCGGGTGCGCAGGCTCTGCTGCAATCCGCCGATGCTTTGGCGCAGCAAGCGCGCCGCGTTCAACGCCAGGGCTTCGCGTTCGTCGTGGCTGAGACCTTTGACGTCGACACCCAGCGCCGCACCGAAATGATCCCAGAAACCTTCGCTCTGGCGCTCGACGGCTTTCGGTGCCGGAGCGGGCTCAGGTTCGACCGGAGCGGCAATCAGCTCCGGCACCATCAGGCTTTCCATGTCGATACGTGCGTAGTCGGCACGCTGACGGGAATCCTCAGGCTTGGTGTTCGGCGCCAGCAGTTCGTCGATTTCCGAGTACACACGCTCTTGCTGCTCGAGAGCATTGAGCGGGTCGAGATCGAGGAAGGCATCATCGGGAATGATGCTGCCAGCGGCGCGTGGGCGGCCGACTTCGCCATCGAAGGTCGCCGGGTCACGGACCAAGCGCGCGCGAATCTCGAAGTCACCCAGCACGTAGGTGCTGCCGTGTTCGATGCGCACTGGCTCACCTTTGTGCAGGCGTGCGCCGCTCTCGCCGTCCTGGACACCGTTGCTGCTGGTGTCGGTGAGGAAGAACGTGCCCTCGCGATAGCTGACAATCGCGTGGTGATTGGACAGATGACGCTTGCGGTCAGGGATGATCCAGTCGCAGTCCTCGCCTCGCCCGATTACGCCGCCGGCCTGTTTAAAGGTCTTCTGGCACAACTCGGTGGGCACGAACTGCTTGGTGTTCAGCATTTCGAAAACCAATTCCATGTTTGATGCTCCTTGCGGTCACTTGCCGCGATTGACCGCTTGCGGATCACCCAACGGGCGATAGTCGTTGTCGTTGAATTTGTAATTGCCGCTACAGCCGCCAAGGCCGCATAGAACGACGAGGGTCAGCAGGACAGCGTGCCAGTGACGAACAGACATCAGAGGGTCTCCAGGTGTAGACAAAGCACAAAGCGCCGACCCTTGCGGGCGGCGCTGAAATTGGTTTTTGCGAGGATTTCGATGACGTTTTGCCTACCCATCGAAATCTCCCAGATTGATGTTCAGACGGCCGAGCCGATACAGCAGCGTGCGTCGCGGCAAGCCCAGTTCACGGGCGGCAAGGGTCTGGTTGCCGTCGTTTTTGCGCAGGCAATCGAGCAATAACGTGCGTTCGACCTGCTCGAGGCGTTCACGCAAATTCAGGTGGCTGTTGTCTTCCGGCATTGCCTCCATGCGCAGGGAGAAATGCTCGGCGAGCAACTCGCCGCCCTCGCACAACAGCACCGCACGTTCGACCAAGGCCTTGAGTTCACGCACGTTGCCGGGGAAGTTGTAGCCGGACAGGTGTTCCAGCGCCGCGCTCGACCAACGCACCGGATCGCGTTGCAAATACGTGCAGGTCTTCTCGGCGAAGTGCTGGGCCAGTTCGAGGATGTCGCCTTCACGCTGACGCAGCGCCGGCAGCTCGATCGGGAATTGCGCGAGGCGGTAGTACAAGTCCTCGCGGAATTTGCCTTCGCTGACCAGCGTCGACAGATCGCGGTGGGTCGCGGCGATGATGCGTACGTCGATTTTGTGGGTGTCGTTGGAACCCAGCGGACGAATCTCGCCTTCCTGCAACACGCGCAGAATCTTCGCTTGCAACGACAGCGGCATATCGCCGATCTCGTCGAGCAACAGCGTGCCGCCATTGGCCGCATCGAACAGCCCCGCACGGTCGCGGTCGGCACCGGTGAAGGCGCCTTTGCGATAGCCGAACAGCTCGCTTTCCAGCAGGTTTTCCGGAACCGCCGCGCAGTTCTGCACGATGAACGCCTGAGAACGGCGCGGGCCGCAATCGTGAATCGCCCGCGCAACGACTTCCTTGCCGGTACCGGTTTCACCACGCAACAACACGGTGTACGGGCTGTGCAGAACTTTGCTGATCAGCGAATGGGTCTGACGCATCGCCGCGCTTTTGCCGATCAGGCCATAGCCACTGATGCTCGGCACGCTGCGCGCCACCGTGGCCGATTCCGCCAGTGGCTGGCGCAGGCGTTGCAGCAAATGCAACTGGCCCAGCACGAACGAGCCGAGCTGGCCGAGGGAATCGGCGAAGCCTTGCAGGTTGGTACGACGACGGCTGGCGCACAGCAGCAGACCTTCGACAGCCTTGTGCTGATTGACCAGCGGCACGCACAGCAGCGACTGCCACGGCGAGGTCGCCGCCGGCAGGAAACTGGTTTCGTGCAAGCTGCCGCTCAAGTCGTCGAGGCACACCACGCGGTTCTGGCACAGGGCAAACTGCAGCAGTTGTTCACCGTTGTAATCCGCCGGCAGGCTCGCCGCTTCACGCGGTTGCAAGGCGCCGTCGAGGCATTCGGCGTTCATCCCCAGGCACGTGTGGGTGGCGTCGAGCAGATACAGCTGCGTCAATTCGCAACCGCTCAACTCGGCCAGCCCACGCACGAAGTCACCCAGCAACGCAGCACCGTCCGCCGCCCGCGACAGACTGGCGAACTGCGCCAGCAACGCTTCGGCATAGACCAGTGGCTGCGGCACCTGAGTGAACATCACACCCACCTCAGGCGAACTCGCACGTCACGCTGGACTCGCCGTCGAGCGTGGCATGCACACGCTTGAGGCTTTCACCGGTGGCCATGGCGTCGAGCAGACGATCCGCAACCAGCGGCAAAACGTGCTGGTCGAGCAAATGGTCGATCAGGCGCGCACCGCTGTCGCTTTGCGTGCAACGCTCGGACAGGTGATCGACAAGGTTCTGGCACCAGCTGAAATCCAGCTGACGACGATTCAGGCGCTCGCCGAGGCGACCGAGTTTGATCTCGATCAGCTCGCGCAATACCGGGCCGCCGACCGGGTAGTACGGCACTACTTTCATCCGCGCCAGCAGCGCCGGTTTGAAGTGTTTGCTGAGCACCGGGCGAATGGTTTCTTCGAGCACTTCGGCGGTTGGCCGCGCGCCGTTTTCACAGAGGTCGCTGATGCGGTCGCTACCGAGGTTCGAGGTCATCAGGATCAACGTGTTGCGGAAGTCGATCTCGCGACCTTCGCCGTCGTTGGCCACGCCTTTGTCGAAGATTTGGTAGAACAGATTGAGCACGTCCGGGTCAGCCTTCTCGACTTCATCGAGCAGCACTACCGAGTACGGCTTTTGGCGCACGGCTTCGGTGAGCATGCCGCCCTCGCCGTAACCGACGTAGCCCGGTGGCGCACCGATCAGACGCGAAACGGTGTGCTTCTCCTGGAACTCGGACATGTTGATGGTGGTGATGAAACGATCACCGCCGTACAGCAAGTCAGCGAGGGCCAGTGCGGTTTCGGTTTTACCGACGCCGCTTGGGCCGACCAGCAGGAACACGCCCACTGGTGCGTCAGGTTTGTTCAGACCGGCAGCGGTGGCGCGCATCGAGCGATCCAGGGCGTGCACGGCTTGTTCCTGACCACGGATGCGCGTGCGCAGGTCGGTGGCGAAACTGGCGACTTTGGCGTTGTGTTCGCGAGCCAGTTGCGCCAATGGCACGCCGGTCCAGGCACTGATTACTTCGGCAACCAGGCGCGGGCACACTTCAAAGCTGACCAGACGCTCCTTGACCTGCGCGGCGGTCAAGGCGCTGTGGGTTTCGTTGAGCTGAGCTTCCAGCGCTTTGACGCTTTGGCCTTCTTCAACTTCAGCGGCGATGGTTTCGATCACCGTGCCTTCAGCGTCTTCTTCAACGTTGACGGTCGGCTCAACGGCGGCGGCTTCGCGGGCCTTGGCCAGTTGCTGACGCAGTTCCAGCAGGCGCTCGGCCAGTTGTTTCTGTTCAGTCCACAGGGTTTCCAGCGCGACCATTTCGTCTTCGGCTTCGTCGAGACGCGCTTCCAGTGCGTCCAGCGCTTCGTGGTCGATCAGCAGACCGGCCTCGGCATCGCGGCGCAGGGCCTGACGCTGACGGCCACCTTCAGCCAGTTCGCCACGCAGGTGCTCAAGGCTTTCCGGGGCAGCGGCGAGGCTGATGCGCACGCGGGCGCAAGCGGTGTCGAGGACGTCGACGGCTTTATCCGGCAGTTGCCGACCGGCCAGATAACGTGCGGACAGTTCAGCCGCCGAGACCACCGCGTCATCACGCAGATAGATGCCGTGGCTCTTCTCGTAAACCTGGGCCAGACCACGGAGGATGGTCACCGCTTCACTGACAGTCGGTTCGTGCAGTTGCACCGGTTGGAAACGACGGGCCAGCGCCGGGTCTTTCTCGAAGTATTTCTTGTACTCGGCCCAAGTGGTCGCGGCGATGGTGCGCAACTCGCCACGGGCCAGTGCCGGTTTCAGCAGGTTGGCCGCATCGGAACCGCCGGCGTTTCCGCCCGCGCCGATGAGGGTGTGGGCTTCGTCGATGAACAAAATGATCGGTTTCGGCGAAGCTTTGACTTCGTCGATCACGCCTTTGAGGCGACGTTCGAATTCACCTTTGACGCTGGCGCCAGCCTGCAGCAGGCCCATGTCCAGCGACAGCAGTTCAACGCCTTTGAGCACTTGCGGCACTTCACCGGCGGCGATGCGCGAAGCCAATCCTTCGACGATGGCGGTCTTGCCGACACCGGCCTCACCGACGACGATCGGGTTGTTCTTGCGGCGACGGGCGAGGATGTCGACCATTTGGCGAATCGCGCCGTCACGGCACAGCACCGGGTCGAGTTTGCCGTCGCGGGCCTGTTGGGTCAGGTTGTGGGTGAAGCGCTGCAGCAGCGATTCGCCCTGTGCGGCCGGTTTGCCATTGGCCGCTGGTTGCTCCTGTTGCGACAGGGCAAATTCCTTCAGGCGATCGATGTTCAGCTTGGCGAGCAGCGGCTGATAACGGCTGCCGGCGTAGCGCATCGGATTGCGCAGCAGCGCGAGGATCAGCGCCGCGTCTTCGACCTGGGTCTGGCCCAGTTCGAGGTTGGCCACCAGCAGCGCGTCTTGCAGCCACTGCACCAGTTCCGGGGCGAACACCGGATTGCGCGATGCACTGTGTTCGACGCGCGATTGCAGCGCGGCGCTCAGTTCACCGGCGTCGACGTCTGCATCCTGCAGTGCGCGCGACAGCAAGCCGTTCGGGCGCTCGAGCAGGCCAAGCATCAAATCTTCGACGAGGATCTTGCTGCCGCCACGGGCCACGCAACGCTCGGCGGAACGTTCCAGATCACGACGGGTTTCGGCGTCCAGCGCCTGGATGAGTTGTTGCAGGTCTACGTTGATCATGGCTCACGTCCTTAATGAATTTTGCTGCCCAGGGTTACCACGCCGTCCGCTTTTTCGCGGCCCAGCCAACTGGTCCAACCGAGGCGACAGGCGTTCTGCTCACCGATGCGCAGTTCGCGGATTTCTTCCTGGCGCAGGACCAGGCGAATGTCGTAATCGAGCGGGTCACGCAAGGTGAACCGCACCAGCGCGCAGAGCGGCTGGTAACCGAAACCGATCGGCAGGAATTCATGGAATCGCTGCCAGTCGAGTTCGGTGATGTGAATGCGGAATTTACCGCTGCGGTCGCGCACATGTTCGCCGAGCACCAGGTCTTCACCGAGCAGGCTGTTGGCGCGGCCCAAACGATTGCGCTGCTCTTCGAGAATTTCTACGCGGCGCTCGATGCACTGCTCGATGACCAGGTCTTCGTGCTTGAAGTAGTAACGCAGTACGGCTTCGATCAGCGCCGCCGAGTGCGCCCGCAAGCTGAGCAGGCCGAGGTACGGCAGCAGGCGTTTCCAGTTGAGTTCCTTGGCCTTGCGGATCTCTTCGCCACCGAGGCCGATCAGGGCGAACAGCTGCGAGGAGAACGGGTCGATCGCGCCACTCTGGAAGCTCGCGCGATAGCGATACTTGCGCCAGATCGGCAGCATCAGCCGTTGCAGGCGATGGTGAAAGAGGTCGAGGAAATTGCGCGTCGGGTTACCGTCCTCGCTGTCGCCCAAGGCTTGTTCGCCGTAGAACGCCGGCAATGGCGAACCGGAACCGACCAGGCCGATCAGGTTGAAACGCATACGCGCGCGCATCTGCCCGTGTTCTTCGAAAAACTCCACACGATCGACGTCGCTGCGCGGAAAGCCCAGGCTCGGGTTGGCCTGGAACTCCACGTGGTCGTACAGATCGTCTTCGCTCAGGTGCGGGTGTGCCTCGCGCAGCCGGTCGATCACCAGCAGCACGGCCTGAAACAGCGAGTACTCGCGTATTACCTTGGTCAGCCCGCTTAAAGCAGGGGCTGCAGGCCCATACGTGGTGTCCATTGGTACACCTCTCCCTGTGTGCTTTTTACGCGCAGCTCATGGAATGAATTGAGACTGGCGTAAAGCGCGAAAAACTCGTTAAGAACCGAAGCGAAAACGAACAGGTCGCCTTCGCCGATGTACCCTTCCGGGTCGATGGTCAGTTCGGTGCGCAAACCGCGCACCGGCAACCCACGGTGCAAGCGGTCGACGTGGTGATGCTTGATGTGCTTGAGGCCGCCGAGCAGGCGTTTGCTGACCTTCTCCGCGTGCTGGTCGTAGTAGCGCGGCAGGTCATAGGTTTCGAGAATCACCTTCAACGCATTGACGTCGGCCAGCGACAGATAGTTAAGCGACATGTTGCTGATCAGCTTCCACAGGAAGTCACGGTTCAGCGGTGGCGCGAAGCTGGAAGTGGCCGGGGTAATGTTGCGGAAGCTCAAGAACTCCGGCGTCTCTTCACTGGCCATGCAGATGTCGCCAAGCTTGAGCTTGCGCGGCAGGTTCTGGTTGGTGCAGATCAGCTCGATCGACAGGGTTTCATGGGCTTCGGTGTGACGGATGCCGAAGCTCAGGTAAGTGTCGAGGCCGTCGTGCAGCAAGGACGAACGCTGGCGGATGCTGTAATGCGGACGGCTGTTGGGCACGTCGAAACTCGGGTCGTGCTCGAAGGATTCGAACGGCACGTACTCCTGATAACCGAGGCCGCCGGGCTTCCAGCCGGTCACGGTTTCCACCGAGAACACACCGCAGTTTTCCAGATCGTATTCCGCCGGCAGCAACAGGTATTCATCCTGTTTGCCGTCGAGGCGAATCGGCAGCGCGTCGTGGGCGAAGAGGTTGGCAATCGGCGTGCAGAACAGCTTCACATTATCCAGGGTCGGCCGCATGCGCATGATGCCGCTCTTGCGAATATCGAAGCGCAATTCGAGGCCGCGCATCTGCTTGAGGGTGTCCTCCGGCAGTGCGTTGATGATGTCCAGACCATTCACATCGACGAACAGGAACTTGTCCTGGAAGGCGAAGTATTCCTGCAGGTAGCGATAGCCGCGGAAGGTATTCAGCGGATACGGGATCAACGCCTCTTCTTCGGCAAAGCCCACCGGTTTGACCCGATCACCGGGAATCTTGAACGCCATCGGCTTGCCGCTGACGCCATCAATCGGTTTGCCGGCGCCGTCGAGCGGGATCAGTTCGATGCCTTCAAGGTTGCGCAACAGGCTCAGGTAGAGCATCTGGCTGATGTAGCGCTCGCCGGCAAAGTGCAGACGCAGTTTGCTCAGTTCCAACTCACCGAGGTGACCGTCGGCACTCATTTCCAGACGCAGGCTGAGCAGCGAGCCGTCGCCCTTCACCGAGTAGTTCAGCGCGGCCAGATCCAGCGGCAGCACGTCAGTCGGGTAACAAGTACGGAAGCGGCAACGCACGTCTTCGATCGGTTTGCTTTCGATCGGCGTATCACGCTCGACGCGCAACGCCGGCCCGGAACGCTTGAGCGGATCGAACTGCAAAATGCTGAACGCCGGCAGCGGGCGCATGTAGTTCGGCCACAGCAATTGCATCAGCGAATGGCTGAGTTCCGGCAGCTCGTCATCGAGCTTCTGGCGCAGACGCCCAGTCAGAAACGCAAAGCCTTCGAGCAACCGCTCCACGTCCGGATCCCGCCCGGCCTGGCCCAGATACGGCGCCAACGCCGGACTACGCTCGGCGAAACGGCGACCGAGTTGGCGCAGTGCGGTGAGTTCGCTTTGGTAGTAGTGGTTAAACGACACGGGTTACCTGCCTGGTAGTGGAACGCATCAAAAAAATATCCTGTAGAGCGCGACTGTCAGACCGGCACAGAAGTAACCGGCGATCAGGAGGTAGGGCACGAGCAGGATCCATCCGTAGGCCATGAAAGCATTGTCGAATGGCCCGGCGACCAGGCTGCACAAGCCATAAAGCATCCAGGGCACCGCGTAGAAAGGGATGATTTTCAACGGCGCCAGCCAGACCATTCGCAGCGCCTGCTGCTCATTGCGGCTCTTCGCGGCCCGCGAGCCCCATAGCGCAAACAACAGCAACCCGGGCATGCCGAACCACAACAGATACACCCAGTGGGTCTCGGACGAGTCGAATGTCGAATACTCGCCAATCCACAGGCCATAGGATGAAAACGCCAGCATAGCCAAGAATGGCGTCCACAAGGCTCCCATGAAGAAACTGAGTTGCGCGCGACTGAGCAGGGCCATCTCGTTCGATACACCTATCACGGGCAAGCCTCCATCCTCGAAAACACACGCATCCATTGCGTCATGCTGCATACCGTGTGTTTTCTGCATGAGAGAGCTTCTGGCGATCAGGCGCATTCCGGCACCCACCAGTCTTCGTAGCCTTGCGTGCCGGGATACAGCACTGTCGAGCCGTTGAATTCGGGAGCAACTGCAAAAATTTCAGTCACCCGGAAATTCCATTCCGAGGATTCGAGCAACGCGCCGTCCTTGGTGTACCCCCGAAAAAAGTACCCGCTGCTGAACATCCCAAACACTTGCCCGATCAATCCCAGCTTGGGATAACCGGGTGCGTATGTGATGAGGTAGCACTCGCCCGACTCGCTCCAGTGTCGCGCCAAGGCCTGCGCCGTTAAGCCACCGAAAATCTTCAACCCCAGCAAGACGGTGCATATGGACACACCGGTCAGCGCCGGAGCCAGCAACAGTCGCGGCAATGCTCGACGTTTCTGAGCCTCCAGCGGTTGCAGTGCCGCGTGCTTGCGCCAGCGGGTATAAGCCGTGTGGATGACGTTGGTCAGCAGGATGGCGCAAACCGTCAAACCACCTGTAAGCGCGCAATAGGCCAAGCCACGAATGGGGTACTGCGGCAGCAGATAAAACAGAATCGTCAACATCATCAAAACTACCAGGCCAAACTGGATGGCTTGACGCTGGATGAAGACCAAAATCAAATTCATGAAAACGAAAAAATAGAAAATCAGATACATCGCCATGCCGATGGCGACACCGTGCGAGGTCAATCCACCGACCAGTTGTTTATAGGCAGGAACCGCATAGCCATTCATAACGATATAAATCACACAGGCTAGCGAGTGCACAGCCAGACCGATGGCGTGACGGCTATTCATGTGCAACTCCGGTCATGGCTTTATCGGCACTCTGGAATGAGGACGTGCCTTCAGCCCCAAAAAAACCTATTACCGACATTCTGGAATTATCCAACTTTCCCAGCCTTCAGAACCCGGATACAAGATCATCTCGCCATGAAATTCCGGGGCAGCCCCTGGATCTCCCTCTCGCATCCATAGATACCACTCAGATGTTTTTAGAAGTTCCCCATCCATTGAATAGACCCGATAGAAGGATTGACTGCTGAAAAGTTCTAACAAACTTCCTGCGATTCCCAAAAATCCATAATCAGCTGCATATCTGGCGATGTAGCATTTACCAGATTCACTCACATAAGTTTTTAATGGCTTTGCAACCAGAGAACTGTGAACTTTTAGCGCGAGAAGCATCGCCAGAAGCAATGACACAGCCAGCAGCAGATAAACGCCTCGTTTTCTGTTAGCACTGATCATGACGCTACCATCGGCTTTGCCCTCGCCACGAACTCACCGAAATCGGCACTCATGAAACGAAAGTCAATGGATGTTGGCAATTTCTTCACGGTTGAATAAACAAACAAATCGCCACCTTTACCATGTAGAGCACGGTACTGATTGAAGCTATCGTTAGTTACCTTGTGATACAACTGGCCATCGGCCTCAAATGTATCTCGACCCAACGCACTAAATCCTTTCACGCCACTTTCAAAGCTCCAGTATCCAAGCGGCTGATTATTACTGCTGTCATTCAAAAACTCATACGTATCACGTATGTAGCAACCAATTTCTTCGATATGCAAAGTGGCCGGTGTTTTTTTGGTTTTCGAAACCGTTGAAAATTTGGTAACAGCAAACTTTACGGAAAACCCACCCAAAGTTCCGTAAACATCATCCAGTGGATCAGTAATTCTTGCCCACTTATCAGTTCCGATAGACCTGCGATTGTACTGCGATGTTACTTCCAACTCTTGGGCGCTCATAGAACTGAAATCATATTCGCCTGTTTTCAGATCCATGCTTGCCTGATCAAGAATCCCGAGATCTCTCAGACGCGTCATAAACTGTAAAAGACCAGGCGCCAGTTGATTCAATCCTTTGGCACGCCCGATCAGCTCGTTGTACTGACTGGCATACGCTGCTTTTTCGAGCAACGCTTTTACATCTTCACCTGTGTGCGGTGACGCACTGTTCAACCAATCGAACTCCAGATCATCAAACAGTTTTTCTGGAGTGAGTTGTTTAACGTCAAGACGCCCTTCTTTTTCGTCGATAGTCATTTCGTAAGGCTTGCCATCGAACCAGCGCTGCATCAGTCGAGCGGCCTGCACCCAGCCCATTTTTCTCATCGCGCCAGGAATATCTGTGATCTGGAATTCGTCCACGGGCACTTCTACTGGCGTCTTGTCAGAAGAAGGCGTGAGCTGGGTCGTGAGTGGTGCCGGTGCGGTCATGTCATAAACCCTATGCAATCACGAGCGAAGACTGCGGTTCGAAGGTAAGCGTGACGCTTTCAGCCAAATTGGAAGCAATCGGCGCCGTTTTACCCTGTGCATCAGTAACGCCCTTGATTTCTTTGCCAGAGGCCGTTCTCAGGGTGTAGGCACGGTTTGCGACCGGAGCACCGGTTCTCGGATTGCGTGCGACGAAGTGCTGGGTAAAAGGCCAACTGAGTTCCACCGGCAACGGCGGCACAAACGGCGCTGGTGAATGCGAATTGCCGATAATCACCGTCCCGGAACCGGCGGTGACTTTGTTGCCGTGGGAGCCTATGGAATCAACAGTGACAGCAGACTTGCCGTTGATTTTTACCGTCGTGGCCAAGCCGCCGACCATCGCACCACCACACGCGGAGGCATCACCTTCGCGGGCGGCCGCGAGGCCGTCGAAGAACACGTCGCCGGAACCGGCGGCGATCGGATTGGTGCCGTGGCCGGGGAGCGGGCAAGCGGTGGGGTCGGATACACGTGCTGCGGGTTTGCCAGACATCGGGGTTCTCCTTAGTTGACCTTGGCTTGAGGACTGTTCATTTCTTGACCACACGCTGGAATATTCCAGCCTTCGTAACCCGTAACTGTCGGGTAGATCGCGTGACCGTATACCCATTGCGAGCGTTCATCGGTGGTGAACTCGTTCTGCCAGAGCAGCCATTCGGACGACTTCAGCAACGTGCCGTCTTTTGCGTAGACCCGGAAAAAGGCTTCGCTGGCAAACAGCTTGAAAATCATTCCCGGTATGCCGAGGGCCGAATACTGCGGAATGTAGGAGCGGATGAAGCACGTACCCGCATCGTTCCAGTCGGTGGAGTACTCGTGAGCCAGCCGTGCCGCCGTCGTTTTCACGTAACAGGCAGCTGAAACCAGGGCAGCAGCCGTCAGGGCGAGAAATAGCAACACGCCACGCCCCCACTTCGCCAACGCACCCGGATTCACGGCGCTCCCTCGCATGGTCCTAATTCACCTTCACTTGTCCGCTGCCATCCAGGCGCGCGGAAAAACTGACCTGACGCTTGAACCCTTCAACTTCCAGCAGGCCTTCGATGCTGAAGGCCAGGCGAAGCTGATCGTGGTCACGCGGCAGGGAAATGACACGCACGTTGCTCAGGCGCGGCTCGTAGGCTTCGATGAAGTTTTCGATGGCCAGACGGGCCTGACTCAGGGAGTCGTGCAGGCTCAGACGCATGTCATTGAGATCGGGCAACCCGTAGTCGGCCAGCGTTTGCACGCTGCCGGCCCGGGTGCTGAGCATTTTGGCCAGATGGGCAGCCACTGACGCCATGGCACAAGCCTCAAGGCTGTTGCCCTTGCGTAGTTGCGCGTCGCCGTTAAGGCGTTCGAACAGGCTGCCGTATCCGTCCATGAGTCGCTCTTACTCTTTGTCCAGCTTGCCAACCAGCGACAGGGTGAAATCGGCACCCATGTACTTGAAGTGCGGACGCACGTTCAAGCTCACGCGGTACCAGCCCGGCTCGCCTTCAACGTCGCTGACGATCACTTGCGCAGCGCGCAGCGGACGACGGCCACGCACTTCGGCGCTCGGGTTTTCCTGGTCGGCAACGTACTGACGGATCCACTTGTTCAGTTCCAGCTCGAGGTCGGTACGCTCTTTCCACGAACCGAGTTGCTCGCGCTGCAGCACTTTCAAGTAGTGAGCCAGGCGGTTGACGATCATCATGTACGGCAGTTGGGTGCCGAGCTTGTAGTTCAGCTCTGCGGCCTTGCCTTCTGCGCTGATGCCGAAGAACTTCGGCTTCTGCACCGAGCTGGCGGAGAAGAACGCCGCGTTGTCGGAGCCTTTACGCATGGTCAGGGAGATGAAGCCTTCCTCGGCCAGTTCGTATTCACGACGGTCGGAAACCAGAACCTCGGTAGGGATCTTGGTTTCGATTTCGCCCATGCTTTCGAAATGGTGCAACGGCAGGTCTTCAACCGCGCCACCGCTTTGTGGGCCGATGATGTTCGGGCACCAGCGGAATTTGGCGAAGCTGTCGGTCAGCTTGGTGCCGAACGCGTAAGCAGTGTTGCCCCACAGGTAGTGCTCGTGGCTGTTGGCAACGGTTTCCTTGTACACGAACGATTTGACCGGGTTTTCTTCCGGATCGTACGGGTTACGCAGCAGGAAACGCGGCACGGTCAGGCCAACATAACGGGAGTCTTCCGAAGTACGGAAGCTCTGCCATTTGGCGAATTGCGGGCCTTCGAAGTGGTCTTTCAGATCTTTCAGATCCGGCAGGCCAGTGAAGCTTTCCAGACCGAAGAATTTCGGGCCGGCGGCAGCGATGAACGGCGCGTGCGACATGCACGAAACGCTGGCGACGTACTGCATCAGCTTCACGTCTGGCGAGCTTGGCGACATGTAGTAGTTAGCGATGATCGCGCCCACAGGCTGACCACCGAACTGGCCGTATTCAGCGGTGTAGATGTGCTTGTACAGGCCCGACTGCATGACTTCCGGCGAATCTTCGAAATCGTCCAGCAGGTCTTCTTTGGAGACGTTGAGGATTTCGATCTTGATGTTTTCGCGGAAGTTGGTGCGGTCAACCAGCAACTGCAGACCACGCCACGACGATTCCAGAGCCTGGAAGTCCGGGTGGTGCAGGATCTCGTCCATCTGACGGCTGAGCTTGGCATCGATCTCGGCGATCATGCGGTCAACCATGGCCTTCTTGACCGGCTCACCGTTGTTCTGCGGCTTGAGCAGTTCTTCGATGAAGGCCGACACACCGCGCTTGGCGATGTCGTAGGCTTCGTCGTCCGGAGTCAGACGGGTTTCGGCGATGATGCTGTCGAGAATGCTGTATTCGCCGCTGGCGGCGCTCTTCTCTTGTGCTGCGCTAGTGCTCATTGTGTTGGCTTCCTTGGCTGGAGTCTCAGGCGTCCGGGGCTGCGGCGTTCAGGCCCAGCTCACCGAGTACGCGACCGCGGGATTCGTCGTCGGCGAGCACGCCTTCGATCGCTTTACGGAACGCAGGTGCGTTACCCAGCGGGCCTTTGAGGGCCACCAGCGCATCGCGCAGTTCCATCAGTTTTTTCAGCTCAGGCACTTGCTCGACCAGGCTGGCCGGGTTGAAGTCCTTCATCGAATTGACGCGCAGTTGCACAGCCAGCTCGTCGGCCTCGCCATCTTCCTGCAGACGGTTCGGCACGCTCAGCGTCAGACCCAGCTCTTGCTTGGCCAACACTTCGTCGAAGGTCATCTTGTCGATGCTGATCGGCTTGCGATCTTCGATTTTGCGATCGTCCTTGCGGTGGGTGTAGTCACCGATTGCCAGCAGCTTCAGCGGCAGTTCAATCTCTTCCTGAGCACCGCCGGTGGCGGGTTTGAAGGTGACGTTGATGCGTTCCTTGGGGGCTACCGAGCCTTCTTTGGCCATGGCTTTTCTCCTTGCGGTTGTGGCCCTGGGGCCTATTCGAGTACCACTTCGAGGTCGAGGTGGCACAGCCTGCGATAAATCTCTTCCTTGCGTTCACGTACGGCATGGTTCTGCGGCAACAACTCGCAGCAGCTATGCAGTAAATGCAGCACTTCCAATGCAAGATCGGGCTCCCAGGCGTGCAGGCCTGAGTCCTGTAATGTCTGATCGAGGGTTTCCAGCTGGTTCTTGGCCAGTTCGTATTTCTTGGCCATGAAGCACAGGCGCGCGAGGGCGAACTGCCAGAAGAAGCGTTCGCGGCCGCCGTGGGCGGATTGCAAACCCTGTTTGAGCGTCTGCACGGCAGGCTTCAGGCCTTCCTTGCGCAGCAGCGGCAGGACTTCCTCAAGGGCCTTTTCCCAGGCCGGCTGGGTTTCGACGTTTTCGCTTTCGACCTTGCGCGGCGCACTGGCGCTTTGCAGGTGCGGCATGACGTTGGCGGCGATCCACGCCCGGGTGGACGGATCGGCAAACGGCGCGCCGTCATGGAAGCGCAACTCGACAATGCCGGGCAGCCGTTGAACCAAAAGCGCGAAGTGGATTTCCACTTCGCGCATTGCCAGCTCGGCGTTGAGGTTCTGGAGACATTCCCAGACCATCCTCTGGCCATCGAACCAGAACGGCGCCTTCGCCAGGCTCGCCTCCAGTTCCACCAGCAGGTCGGCGTATTTGCCCTGATCGAAACGGTCCTGATAGAGCTTGAGTTTTTCCAGCGGCAAACCGCGCAGCACGGTGATCTGCTCGGCGTTGCGCTCGGGCACCGCGTCGATGGTCATCCACAGCAGTGTGCGATTGAGGCGCAGGGCGCGCAGGTCGGTGGCCTTCTGCTTGAGCCACCAGGCACACAATGGGCGGGCGCTTTCCTGTTGCGCGCGCAGGGCTTTGTGCGCATCTCGTTCGTTGTCGATCGGTGCGCCGGGGGTGAGCAACTGGCTCGCGGCCTGTTTGACCTGCGCCACCGCCGCACCGACCACACCGGGGGCCGGCTGATTGTCGGCCGCGCGCTGGATCATGGTTTTCAGGCGACGGGAGATCGGCAGCAGCAACGGCGAATCATCGCCCAGATGCTCGGCACACGCGGCTTCAAGGCCGGACAGGTGCTCGGAGAGCTGCCGGAACATCGGCAACTGCTCTTTGATCGCAATGTTTTCGGTGATGACTTGCTCGAGACGCGGCACCAGCCAGCCGATGGCGGCGGCACGGGTGCGGGGTTTGAGCGGGTGAACGTCGGCCCAGTTGTTTTCCGACAGATGGTGTAGCAGACCGAGGCCGGCCAGCAGCCCGGGGAAGGATTCGCGCTGGTACAGCGACCAGGTCAGCCAGGCGCCGACACGCAAATCCTTGGATTGGGTACGCAGCAGGTTTTCGCTGTTTTCGCGAATTTTCAGCCAGTCGATCTGCCCGCTTTCGTGCATCGACGAGGCTTTGGCCAGCTCACTTTCCAAGGCCTCGAATTCGCTCGAAAAACGAACGTCTTCGCCCGCGAAATTCTCTTTGGAAACAGAGACTTTAGCGAGTTCGAGGTAATGGGCGGAAAGTTTGCTTGAGTAGGACATCCATGGCCTTTATTAAGGATTACAGTCAGGCGCCTATTGGAGTTACCGCGGCGCGGGACAGTATCGAAGAGCGGTGAAGCGACTCATCCAATTGAGATGTGCTCTTTCAAGTGGGCGCATCGTAATCACTATGATGGCCACTAGCAAGCATCTGATTAAACAACAAGACGAACTGTTCTTTGTTTGTTGTAGGAGGTTTCCCTATATTTAGTCAGGGAATCCCCGATGCCGTCTTCATATATACGCAGCTGCACGAAACACCTGAAAACCTTGATTTAGAGCGATCGTTCCAATCTGCGGTGATCACCGAAGACCGGGGCCGACGACAATGGCGCGGAGCATGACGGGTTTTGAAAAAAACGGATGTAGGATGATTCCGAAAGATTTCAGTGTTGTTTCAACAATCCACAGCGAGACAACCAACAATGGCAAAAGTGCCATCACTATGATGGCTTTTATATATAGGGTATTGATTTAAGTGTGAGGCAGATCGATAGCCAACCAATGCAATTGATTACGTGGCTTTTATTATTGCTGCAGGGCATAACAAATAGGCAGGCATAAAAAATGGGCACCCGACCGCAATCGGTGTGCCCATTTTTTCAGCGGTTCTCCCCGTTATTCGAGGAGTTCGCCGCAATTAAGGATTTACGCTGTCTTTCAACGATTTGCCTGGCTTGAACGCAACAGTGTTGCTGGCCTTGATTTTAACCGGCTCGCCGGTCTGCGGGTTTTTGCCGGTGCGGGCGCCGCGGTGGCGTTGCAGGAAGGTGCCGAAGCCGACCAGCGTCACGCTGTCCTTGCGGTGCAGAGCGCCGGTGATTTCTTCGAGAACGGCGTTGAGTACGCGGTTGGCCTGTTCTTTGGTCAGATCTGCTTTTTCAGCGATTGCAGCGGCGAGTTCTGGTTTACGCATTAGTGAAGCCCCTTTGACGGTTTTTTGTTGTTATGTCCGTGCTGTTCTCGTTGGAACAGCGCCCAAGGCGCCGCAGGCTCTACTCTGCGGCAGACGGGAGTGAGAATGGCACGCGGATACCGGCGGCGCCAGTCTCCCCGCGACCTTTGTAGGGGCAAAAGCGGGGTGATTCCGACAGAACGACCGGTATTTACGCCAGCAGCGCCGGAAGCTGTTTGTTCAGGGCGAGTTTTTCCATCACCGCCGCACCCGTCAGCGCATAACCGAGCAACTGCCCATCGGCACTGTGGCACAGCGCCTTGATGTCGGCGCCCTGACCTTCGACGGTCCAGACACCTTCGCTACCCCGTGGTGGTGGCGAAACCACCAGCGGGCACACCGGGGTTTTTACGGTGATCGGCATCGGGCCGTAGCTCACGGCAGTAGGGTTTCCAGCGAGGGTTTGCGCCAGCGCGCGCGCGCAACTCATCAGGGGCATCACGTACAGCAGATTCAATCCGTCGACCTCGGCGCAGTCGCCCAGGGCGTAAATATTGGCGTGGGAGGTTTTCAGGTGCCGGTCGACCACGACGCCGCGATTGACCTGCACGCCGGCAGCCGCCGCCAGATCGATACGCGGGCGCAGGCCGATGGCCGAAACCACCACGTCGCAAGGAATGACCTGGCCGTCGGACAGGTGCGCTTCCAGGCCGTCGGCGACTTTTTGCAGGCGGGTCAGTACCGGGCCGAGGTGGAATTTCGCACCAAGGCTTTCCAGCCCGGCCTGCACCGCCGCCGCAGCGGCCGGGTGCAGCAGCATCGGCATGACTTGTTCGCACGGCGCCACCAGTTGCACTTCGTAGCCGCCAACTATCAGGTCGTTGGCAAACTCACAGCCGATCAGTCCAGCGCCGAGCAATAGCACCCGACGCTTGCCCGCCGCAGCGGCGCGGAAACGCGCATAGTCTTCGAGATCATTGATCGGGAACACCAGATCGCTGCCATCGCCTTCAATCGGCACACGCACGGTTTCCGCGCCCCAGGCGAGAATCAGGTCGCGATAGCTGACCGCCTCCTCGCCAATCCACAGGCGCTTGTGGCCAGCGTCGATGCCGCTGATGCGCGTGTGCGTGCGCACTTCGGCCTTCAACTGCTCGGCCATGGTGCCCGGCTCGGCCATGCTCAGGCCGTCGGCGTCCTTGTTCTTGCCGAAACCGGTGGAGAGCATCGGCTTGGAGTAAGAGCGGCCGTCATCAGCGGTGATCAGCAGCAGCGGGGTTTCGCTGTCGAGCTTGCGAAACTCGCGGGCCAGGTTGTAGCCCGCCAGGCCAGTGCCAACGATGACGACAGGTGCGCTCATGCCTTACTCCTTTCGATTTGCTTAGTTGATTTCGATCATTTCGAAGTCCGTCTTGCCGACGCCGCAGTCCGGGCACAGCCAGTCTGCCGGTACATCCTGCCAAGCGGTGCCCGGCGCAATGCCGTCATCCGGCCAACCCTCGGCTTCGTTGTAGATCAGGCCACAGACGATGCATTGCCACTTTTTCATTCAGGTACTTCCTCAGGGTTCAGGCGTGGTGCCGGCGCGGACGGTCGATGGTTATTGCGCTGCCATCCGGCTCAGGGCGTTTTGTACTGATGGAGCCGGGCAGATGCAAGCCTGTTCGGCGCAACGGCGACCCGGATCAATCAATCTCGCAGCTCGCCATGGTAAGCTCGCCGCCTCATTTGCGGCCAATAATGACTCATTGTGCAACATTCAAATGCCTGCCCGGCCCCGCTCTGGCTGACCCAAAGCCGACTGACGCCCCTCCCCGATTCGGTGACCCTCGACTGGCTGTTCGACGAAGGCTCCCTCACCCGCCGACTGACCCGGCTGTCCGATGATGGCTTCAGCGTCACGCCGTTGTTCGAAGGCTGGGACACTCTGCGCGCCGACGAATGCGCGGCGCTGGAGCTGGCCGAAGGCAGCGAAGGCTGGGTGCGCGAGGTGTATTTGCGCGGTCACGGCGAGGCTTGGGTATTTGCCCGCAGCGTGGCGTCGCGCGCCGCCTTGCAAGGCGACGGCTTGCACATGGATGAATTGGGTAGCCGTTCGCTGGGCGAATTGCTGTTTTGCGATCAGGCGTTCCAGCGTCGCGCCCTCGAAGTTTGTCACTACCCTGAACAATGGTTGCCGCCAGACGTGAAGGCGCCTGAGCTGTGGGGTCGGCGTTCGCGTTTCGACCGTGGCGCGCTGAGCGTCCTGGTCGCAGAAATCTTCCTGCCGAGCCTGTGGCGGGCCGCCCGCGCCCATCCGGAGAACTGCTGATGTATCAGAGCCTGCTCAAGTCGCTGAACCGCTTGAACCCGCGCGCGTGGGACTTCATTCAGTTGACCCGGATGGACAAGCCGATCGGCATTTATCTGCTGCTCTGGCCAACCCTTTGGGCTCTGTGGATTGCCGGCAAAGGCTCGCCGTCGCTGGCCAACGTGGTGATTTTCGTCCTCGGCGTGGTACTGACCCGCGCCGGCGGTTGCGTGATCAACGACTGGGCCGACCGCAAGGTCGACGGCCACGTCAAACGCACCGCGCAACGACCGCTGGCCAGCGGCAAGATCAGTTCGAAAGAAGCGTTGGTGTTCTTTGCGCTGTTGATGGGCGTGAGTTTTCTGCTGGTGCTGTGCACCAATGCACCGACGATCTGGCTGTCGCTCGGTGGTCTGGCGTTGGCCTTCACTTATCCGTTCATGAAGCGCTACACCTATTACCCGCAAGTGGTGCTGGGCGCGGCGTTTTCGTGGGGCATGCCGATGGCGTTCACTGCCGAGACCGGCGAGTTGCCGGCGGCGGCGTGGCTGCTGTGGATCGCCAATCTGCTGTGGACGGTGGGTTACGACACCTATTACGCGATGACCGACCGTGACGACGACCTGAAGATTGGCGTGAAATCCACGGCGATTCTGTTCGGCGAAGCTGACCGGGTGGTCATCCTGAGCTTGCAGGGACTGTCGCTGGGCTGCTTGTTGCTGGCGGGGTCGAAGTTCGAGCTGGGGGTATGGTTCCATCTTGGCTTGCTGATGGCTGCCGGGTGTTATGCGTGGGAGTTCTGGTACACCCGCGATCGCGACCGCATGCGTTGTTTCAAGGCGTTCTTGCATAACCATTGGGCCGGGTTGGCGATTTTCGTCGGGATCGTGCTGGATTACGCATTGCGCTAAACGCAAATCAATGCAGGAGTGAGCCTGCTCGCGATAGCGGTGTATCAGCTAGCGAAAATGCCGACTGATACACCGCTATCGCGAGCAGGCTCACTCCTACAGGGTGGCCAGATTATTTCTGCGATTCGTGGACGACGTGCCAGACGTCTTTCATACCATCGCCCTTCATTTCTCCAGGCTTCTCATCCTTCATGAAGGTGTACAGCGGTTTGCCGTCATAGGCGTACTGCATCATGCCGTCATCGCGCTTGATGACGGTCCATTTGCCTTCAGCCTTGGCCCCCGCCGGCGCCATCATTGGCGGCCAGTTTTTCGCGCAATCGCCGTTGCACATCGACTTGCCGCCAGCGTCCTTGTCGAACGTGTAAACGGTCATGCCTTTGTGGTCGACCATCATGCCGTCCTTCATCATGGCCGGCTCGGCGGCCATGGTAAATCCAGGCAGCGTCAGGGCAGCAGCCATCAGCAGGGCTTTGAAAGAAACAGTCATTTGAGTCATGGAAACCTTCTTTTGTGGTTGTCAGGATTCGGACTTAGAGCTTAGTTGAGGATTTGCACAATCGCCGCCGGACTAAAATACTGTCACACGACTGCAATAATTCCGTTATCTAATGCGGCGCAAGACAGTTAAATGACAAGAGGATTAAGGCATGGTTGGCAGGAGCATTCTGATCGTCGACGACGAAGCGCCCATTCGCGAAATGATCGCCGTTGCGTTGGAAATGGCCGGCTATGACTGCCTCGAGGCCGAGAACTCGCAGCAGGCCCACGCCATCATCGTCGACCGCAAGCCGGACCTGATCCTGCTCGACTGGATGCTGCCCGGCACCTCCGGCATCGAACTGGCCCGTCGTCTGAAGCGTGACGAGCTGACCGGGGACATCCCGATCATCATGCTCACCGCCAAGGGCGAAGAGGACAACAAGATCCAGGGTCTGGAAGTCGGCGCCGACGACTACATCACCAAACCGTTTTCCCCGCGCGAACTGGTCGCCCGCCTCAAAGCCGTGCTGCGCCGCGCCGGCCCGACCGACGGCGAAGCGCCGATCGAAGTCGGCGGCCTGCTGCTCGATCCGATCAGCCACCGCGTGACCATCGACGGCAAACCGGCCGAG
Source organism: Pseudomonas zeae (assembly GCF_014268485.2). Taxonomy (NCBI): domain Bacteria; kingdom Pseudomonadati; phylum Pseudomonadota; class Gammaproteobacteria; order Pseudomonadales; family Pseudomonadaceae; genus Pseudomonas; species Pseudomonas zeae. The sequence continues at coordinate 104,466 of NZ_CP077090.1, forward strand.
ATGGGCCCGACCGAATACCGTCTGCTGCAATTCTTCATGACCCACCAGGAACGCGCCTACACCCGTGGCCAGTTGCTGGATCAGGTCTGGGGCGGCAACGTTTATGTTGAAGAGCGCACCGTCGACGTGCACATCCGGCGCTTGCGCAAGGCCCTCGGCGACGCCTACGAAAATCTGGTACAAACCGTGCGCGGCACCGGCTACCGGTTCTCCACCAAGGCCTGATCCGACCGCCAGACTCGCTGACAAGGACCGTATTTTCCGTGAATCAAAACTGGCATGGCACCCTGATTCGCCACATGCTGCTGTTGGTCACCGCCTGTCTGGTGATCGGCCTGATCACCGGCTATTACGGCTGGAGCCTTGCGGCGGGTCTGGGGATTTATCTGGCCTGGACACTCAAGCAATTGCTGCGTCTGCACGAGTGGCTGCGCCAGCACCAACCCGACGAAGCACCGCCCGATGGCTATGGCCTGTGGGGTGAAGTGTTCGACAGCATCTACCACCTGCAACGCCGCGACCAACGCGTGCGCGGGCGTCTGCAAGCGGTGATCGACCGGGTGCAGGAATCCACCGCCGCACTGAAAGACGCGGTGATCATGCTCGACAGCGACGGCAACCTGGAATGGTGGAACCGCGCCGCCGAAACCTTGCTTGGCCTCAAGACCCCGCAGGACAGCGGCCAACCGGTGACCAACCTGGTGCGCCATCCGCGCTTCAAGGAATACTTCGAGCAGGACAGCTACGCCGAGCCGCTGGAAATCCCCTCGCCGACCAACGATCGCGTGCGTATTCAGCTGTACCTGACCCGCTACGGCAACAACGAACACTTGATGCTGGTGCGCGACGTCACGCGCATCCATCAGCTGGAACAGATGCGCAAAGATTTCATTGCCAACGTCTCCCACGAGTTGCGTACGCCGCTGACGGTGATCTGCGGCTACCTGGAAACCCTGCTCGACAACGTCGAGGAAGTGAATCCGCGCTGGAGTCGCGCGCTGCAGCAGATGCAACAACAGGGCGGGCGCATGCAGACGCTGCTCAACGATTTGTTGTTGCTGGCGAAACTGGAGGCCACCGATTACCCGTCGGACAATCATCCGGTGCAGATCGACACCCTGCTGCAATCGATCAAGAGCGATGCGCAGCAATTGTCCGGCGCGAAGAACCAGCGCATCAGCCTCGAAGCCGATGCCGGCCTGTTGCTCAAGGGCAGCGAGGCGGAGTTGCGCAGTGCGTTTTCCAATCTGGTGTTCAACGCGGTGAAGTACACCCCGGCCGAGGGCAACATCCGCATTCGCTGGTGGGGTGACGATCAAGGCGCACACCTGAGCGTGCAGGATTCCGGCATCGGCATCGACAGCAAACACCTGCCGCGCCTGACCGAGCGTTTCTACCGCGTCGACTCCAGCCGCAACTCCAACACCGGCGGCACCGGGCTCGGTCTGGCCATCGTCAAACACGTGTTGCTGCGCCACCGCGCACGCATGGAGATCAGCAGCGTGCCCGGTCACGGGAGCACGTTCACCTGCCATTTCGCCCCGGCTCAGGTGGCTCAGGCGCGAGCCATCAGCGCCGCCGAGTAAGACCGACCGGCACTCGCCACTAGGCAATCGCCATGTCAGCCGCTACATTGGCTGACTTGTGCCTGCCTTTCAGGCGCGACTTTTCTCTCTCTTGAATCACACGGAACCCGCAAAACTCCATCATGGACCCTTCCCCTGGCTTGTCCCTCGCTACAATTTTCGCCGATTTCGGCATGATCCTTTTTGCTCTGATCCTGGTTTTGCTCAACGGCTTTTTCGTTGCGGCGGAATTTGCCATGGTCAAACTGCGCTCGACCCGGGTCGAGGCCATCGCCGATCAGAACGGCTGGCGCGGGCACATCCTGCGCACCGTGCACAGTCAGCTCGATGCATACCTCTCGGCCTGTCAGCTCGGTATCACGCTCGCCTCCCTTGGCCTTGGCTGGGTCGGTGAGCCGGCGTTCGCACACATCCTCGAACCGCTGCTGAGCGCGGTCGGCGTGCAGTCGCCGGAGATCGTCAAAGGTGTTTCGTTCTTCACCGCGTTCTTCATCATTTCGTACTTGCACATCGTGGTTGGTGAGCTGGCCCCGAAATCCTGGGCGATCCGCAAACCCGAGTTGCTGTCGCTATGGACGGCGGTGCCGCTGTACCTGTTCTACTGGGCGATGTACCCGGCGATTTACCTGCTCAACGCCAGCGCCAACGCGATTCTGCGTATCGCAGGGCAAGGCGAACCCGGTCCGCACCATGAACACCATTACAGCCGCGAAGAACTGAAACTGATCCTGCACTCCAGCCGTGGCCAGGATCCGAGCGATCAGGGCATGCGCGTTCTGGCCTCGGCGGTGGAAATGGGCGAGCTGGAAGTGGTCGACTGGGCCAACTCCCGCGAAGACCTGATCACCCTCGAATTCAACGCGCCGCTGAAAGAAATCCTCGCGATGTTCCGTCGCCACAAGTTCAGCCGTTATCCGGTGTACGACAGCGAGCGCCAGGAGTTCGTCGGCCTGCTGCACATCAAGGATCTACTGCTGGAACTGGCGGCGCTGGACCACATTCCCGAGTCGTTCAACCTGGCTGAGCTGACCCGTCCCCTAGAGCGCGTGTCGCGGCACATGCCGCTGTCGCAGTTGCTGGAGCAGTTCCGCAAGGGCGGCTCGCACTTCGCCGTGGTCGAGGAGGCTGACGGCAACATCATCGGCTACCTGACCATGGAAGACGTGCTGGAAGTGCTGGTCGGCGACATTCAGGACGAACATCGCAAGGCTGAGCGCGGGATCCTCGCCTATCAGCCGGGCAAGCTCTTGGTGCGTGGCGACACGCCGCTGTTCAAGGTGGAACGCCTGCTGGGCATCGACCTCGACCACATCGAAGCGGAAACCCTCGCCGGGCTGGTCTACGAAACCCTGAAACGGGTGCCGGAAGAGGAAGAAGTGCTGGAAGTCGAAGGCCTGCGGATCATCATCAAGAAGATGAAAGGGCCGAAGATTGTGCTGGCGAAGGTGTTGATGCTGGATTGATGGGCTGCTCCAGCACCGCGTCGCTCCCTTCGTCGGAACGCCGCCCGGAGCCGGCACGCTCCCACAGTTGAAATGCATTCCAAGGTGGGAGCGAGCCTGCTCGCGAAGGGGCCCGCAGGTGCAGCAGATCATTGCTTGCCCAACGCAAAGTTGGGCAACGCCCCCAGCGGCTGGATGAACTGATACGGAATCGACACCAGCCCCTCGCCGGTATTGCGCTGCACCACAAAGTGCAGGTGCGGACCGCTGCTGTTGCCGGTGTTGCCTGACAACGCCAGCGGACTACCCACGGTCACCCTTTGCCCTTCGCGCACGCTTACCGAACCTTGCTTGAGGTGCAGGTACACGCCCATGGTGCCGTCGTCATGCAGTACCCGCACGAAATTGCCGGACGCATCCGAACCGCGCCCGCTCTGGGAATTCTCGGTCTTCACCACCACCCCGGCCCGCGCGGCAATGATCGGCGTGCCAACCGGCATGGCGATGTCCATCGCATAGCGATTCTTCGGCCCATAGTGACTGTACTGACCGTTGGCGCCCTGACTCAGACGAAACGGCCCGCCACGCCACGGCAGCGGATAGCGATAGCCCTGCGCGATACCAGTGGGGTCACCGAGGGAATAGTAGAACTGCGGCGTATACACCAGCGGCTGCTTGCCGGATATCGCCGTCAGCAACGCCAACCGCGTGTTGCTGCGCGCCGGCAGCACCCGGTGGATGGTTTGCGCCGGCGCACCGCGCACATTGCTCAGCCCGGTGAATGCCAAGGCAATTTTGACCGGCGCATACAAATCGTTGCGCACGAAGACCACGTCAGTGCCCTTCTGCTTCTTGATATCGAGGTAAACCTGCCGTTCCAGGCGCTCGACCATGCGGTCCTGAAACACGAACACCTGCGAGCCTTTGCTCGGCCGGTCGCTGTACGACACCACGCCGTTGGCATCAGTGGATTTGTAGATGGTCATGGCCACAGCCGAAGTGGATGCCATGAAAAGACCATAGAAAAACAGCAGGCGCGCGAGCATGGGCAAAAGTCTGTCGAAGTGAGGCCTGGGAATGAGCCTAGCAGGTGAAGCAGACCAGGCTAGTCGACAGATGTTTCAAATTGGCCAGTCTGGGAGATTGGTGGTGCAAGTGATGGCCCCTTCGCGAGCAGGCTCGCTCCCACATTTGGAATGCATTCCAGGGTGGGAGCGAGCCTGCTCGCAAAGGCGTACTGTCAGGCGACGAAGATTACGCGCCGGGAACGAAGTGCTTCTGCGCCGTGCCGCGGGCGATCAGGCGCGAGATGTAGTCGAGTTTCTGCGCGTCCTGATCGACGAAACGGAAGGTCAGTTGCAACCAGTCGCTGTCCGGTTTTTGTTCAAAGGCAACGACGGCGTGCAGGTAGCCGTTGAGGCGGGCAATCTCGGCGTTGTCGCCCTGCTCCAGATCGAGCACAGCGCTGTCGAGGATCTGCGGCAGGGTCTCGGTGCGCTTAACCACCAGCAACGCTTCCTTGATGCTCAGGGCCTTGATTACGCATTGCTGAGTACCGCTTGGCAGGCGCAACTGACCCTGACCACGACCACTGGCCGGAGCCGACGCGGCGGCTGGAGCCTTGACCGGTGGGCTGTTGAGCAAACCACGCGATGGCGCAGCGGCGGGCGCTGGCGCGGCAGCAGCCGGTTTGGCAAACGGATTGACCGCAGCAGCGGCTGCCGGAGCACCACCGACCACGGCAGGCTTGCCGCCAGTCAAGGCGCTCAGGGAATCGTTGCCGAACGCCGAGTTCATCTTGGTCGGCGCGCTGTTCATCAGGGTGTCGAGCTTGCCGACCTTGTTCAGCGCCTGTTTGACCTTGGTCAGCAGTTGCTCGTTGGTGAACGGTTTGCTGACGTAGCCGGAAACGCCGGCCTGAATCGCCTGCACGACGTTTTCCTTGTCGCCACGGCTGGTGACCATGACGAACGGCATGGTCTTGAGGTTGTCTTGCTCGCGGCACCAGGTCAGCAGCTCGAGACCGGACATTTCCGGCATTTCCCAGTCGCACAGAACCAGGTCGAACGCTTCCCTGGCCAGCATGGCCTGAGCCTTTTTGCCGTTGACGGCGTCCTCGGTGCGGATCCCCGGGAAGTAATTACGCAGGCACTTTTTCACCAGGTCACGAATGAACGAAGCATCGTCCACGACCAACACACTGATCTTGCTCATCCAACACCCCTATTAAAATCCCGGCAAGCATAACGCTGGCTGATGGCACATTGCCAAAACTCTTCAGTCACGCCGGGACTTTTCGTTCGCGGGTGCTGCTTTTTAATTCGGTTCTGCCCATGAAAAGCACAAACAAAAACGCCCGGCCAAAGGGCCGGGCGCTTTTCTCAGGCAATCTTACTTATCGTCAGCATCGCCCGGAACATTAGCGGTTTCGCCGCTTGTGCCTTCAACTTCTTCTTTCATGCGTTTGAGGCCCATGTGGCGCACGTCGGTGCCGCGCACCAGGTAAATGACCAATTCGGAGATGTTGCGTGCGTGGTCGCCGATGCGTTCCAGCGAACGCAGCACCCAGATAATGCTCAATACCCGCGAGATAGAGCGCGGGTCTTCCATCATGTAGGTCGCCAGCTCGCGCAGCGCGGTCTTGTATTCGCGGTCGATGATCTTGTCGTATTGCGCCACCGACAACGCCAGATCGGCGTCGAAACGGGCAAACGCGTCCAGCGCATCGCGGACCATGTTGCGCACCTGGTCGCCGATGTGGCGAACCTCGACGTAACCGCGTGGTGCTTCGCCTTCTTCGCACAGCTGAATCGCTCGACGAGCGATCTTGGTCGCTTCGTCACCGATGCGCTCCAGGTCGATCACCGACTTGGAAATGCTGATGATCAAACGCAAATCGGAGGCCGCCGGCTGACGACGGGCGAGAATGCGCAGGCATTCTTCGTCGATGTTGCGTTCCATCTGGTTGATCTGGTCATCAATCTCACGCACCTGCTGAGCCAGGCCGGAGTCGGCTTCGATCAGCGCGGTGACCGCGTCGTTGACCTGTTTCTCGACCAGCCCGCCCATGGCCAGGAGGTGGCTGCGCACTTCCTCGAGCTCAGCGTTGAACTGCGCGGAGATGTGGTGGGTAAGGCCTTCTTTACTAATCATGTTGGCGTCCTTGGAGCGTCCGGTAAGGTGCGGTGGGCCGCAGCGTCAATTCTGTGAATAACCCGCAACTGTCAGCCATAACGACCGGTGATGTAGTCTTCGGTCTGCTTCTTCGCCGGATTGGTGAACAGGGTATCGGTGTCGCCAAATTCCACCAGTTTGCCCATGTACATGAACGCCGTGTAGTCGGACACCCGCGCGGCCTGTTGCATGTTGTGCGTAACGATAACGATGGTGAACTTGGACTTCAGCTCGTAGATCAGCTCTTCGACTTTCAGCGTCGAGATCGGGTCGAGGGCCGAGCACGGTTCGTCGAGCAGCAGCACTTCCGGCTCAACCGCGATGGTGCGGGCGATGACCAGACGCTGTTGCTGACCGCCAGACAGGCCGAGTGCCGAGTCATGCAGACGGTCTTTGACTTCGTCCCACAACGCCGCGCCTTTCAACGCCCACTCGACCGCTTCGTCGAGGATGCGCTTCTTGTTAATGCCCTGGATGCGCAGACCGTAAACAACGTTTTCGTAGATGGTCTTCGGGAACGGGTTGGGCTTCTGGAACACCATGCCGACGCGACGACGCAGCTCCGCAACGTCTTCGCCCTTGCGATAGATGTTATTGCCGTAGAGGTTGATCGCGCCTTCTACGCGGCAGCCGTCAACCAGGTCGTTCATGCGGTTGAAGGTGCGCAGCAGCGTGGATTTACCGCAGCCGGACGGGCCGATGAACGCGGTCACGCGCTGTTTCGGGATGTTCATGCTGACGTCGAACAGCGCTTGTTTCTCGCCGTAGTACAGGCTCAGGCCGGGTACTTCGATGGCCACGGTTTCCTGCGCCAGATTGAGGCTTTGCTTGTCGCGGCCCAGGGCGGACATGTTGATGCCGTGGGTATGTGTTTCGTGCTGCATGGGAGGCTCCCTGTGCTAACAAATTCGGTTCGGTTTTTGTGAGAGCCAGCCTGCTGGCGATTCAGGCACTGCGGTTTGTCTATGAAACCGCGGTGATGCCTTCGCGAGCAGGCTCGCTCCCACATAGAAATCAGTGCTGCAAATCAGCTATCCAGTGCTTTGTATTTTTCGCGCAGGTGGTTGCGGATATACACCGCCGACAGGTTCAACGTCGCGATCACCAGTACCAGCAACAGCGCCGTGGCATACACCAGCGGACGCGCCGCTTCGACGTTCGGGCTCTGGAAGCCGACGTCATAAATGTGGAAGCCCAAGTGCATGATCTTCTGATCCAGGTGCAGGTACGGGTAGTTGCCGTCCACCGGCAGCGACGGCGCCAGTTTCACCACACCCACCAGCATCAGCGGCGCCACTTCACCGGCGGCGCGGGCCACGGCGAGGATCATGCCGGTCATCATTGCCGGGCTGGCCATCGGGATGACGATCTTCCACAAGGTTTCAGCCTTGGTCGCGCCCAGTGCCAGCGAACCTTCACGCACGGTGCGCGGAATACGTGCCAGACCTTCCTCGGTCGCCACAATCACCACCGGCACCGCCAGCAGTGCCAGTGTCAGCGAGGCCCAGAGCAGACCCGGTGTACCGAAGGTCGGTGCTGGCAGTGCTTCGGGGAAGAACAAGCGGTCGACCGAACCACCGAGTACGTAAACGAAGAAGCCCAGACCGAACACGCCGTAAACGATCGCCGGAACGCCGGCGAGGTTGTTCACCGCGATACGGATGATCCGCGTCAGGGTGTTCTGCTTGGCGTATTCACGCAGGTACACCGCCGCCAGCACACCAAACGGGGTGACGATCATCGCCATGATCAGGGTCATCATCACGGTGCCGAAGATCGCCGGGAAGATCCCGCCTTCAGTGTTCGCTTCACGCGGGTCGTCCGAAAGGAATTCCCAGATCTTGCTGAAGTAGAAACCGAGCTTGGTGAAGGTGCTCATCGCGTTCGGCTGGTAGGCGTGAACCACTTTGCCCAGACCGATTTCAATCTCTTTGCCGTTGGCGTCACGTGCGGTCAAGGCATCGCGGTTGAACTGCGCATGCAGATCGGCCAGACGCGCTTCGATGTCCTGATAACGCGCATTCAGCTCGGCACGCTCGGACTCCATGTCCGCCTGCGCGGTGGCGTCGAGCTTGCCTTCAAGTTCCAGTTTGCGACCGTGCAGACGGATGCGTTCAAGCCCTGCGTTGATTGCACCGATGTCGGTCTTTTCCAGCGACTTCAGTTGCGCCGCCAGACCGTTCACACGGTTGATCCGCGCTTGCAACTCTGGCCATGCCGCCTCGCCTTCGGCAATGACTTTGCCGTCCTGTTTGACGTTGACCAGGTAGCCGTAGAAGTTGCCCCACTCACGACGTTCGATCGCCATCAACTCGGGAGGCGTTGTCTGGTTGGTCAGCCACTCACCGACGATCCAGGTGAAGTCGTTGCCGTTCAGGTCACGGTTGCCGACCTTGATCAGCTCACGGGTCATGAATTCCGGACCTGCATCAGGCACCGGCAAACCGGCGCTCTTCAGACGGGCACGGGGCACTTCTTCTTTCTGCACCACTTCACCGACGACCAGGTGATTGGCCTGACCCGGTACGTCGTAATTGGCGTGGACCAGGTCCGCCGGCCAAAAGTGACCCAGACCGCGCACGGCAATCACCGCCAGCAGGCCAATGGTCATGATGACCGCGATGGACACCGCGCCACCGCTGATCCAGACGCCCGGGGCGCCGCTCTTGAACCATCCTTTCAGGGAGTTCTGTTTCACAGACTTCTACCTTTGCTTAAAGCGACGAGTATTTCTTGCGCAGACGCTGACGAATCAGTTCTGCCAGGGTGTTCATGACGAAGGTGAACAACAGCAGCACCAGCGCCGAGAGGAACAGCACGCGGTAGTGGCTGCCGCCGACTTCCGACTCGGGCATTTCCACCGCGACGTTGGCGGCCAGGGTGCGCAGGCCTTCGAACAGGTTCATTTCCATGACCGGGGTGTTACCGGTGGCCATCAACACGATCATGGTTTCGCCGACCGCACGGCCCATGCCAATCATCAGCGCCGAGAAGATCCCCGGGCTGGCAGTCAGGATCACCACGCGGGTCATGGTCTGCCACGGCGTGGCACCCAGCGCCAGCGAGCCGAGGGTCAGGCCGCGCGGCACACTGAACACGGCGTCTTCAGCGATCGAGTAAATGTTCGGAATCACCGCGAAACCCATGGCCAGACCGACCACCAGAGCGTTGCGCTGGTCGTAGGTGATGCCCAGGTCGTGGGAGATCCACATGCGCATGTCACCGCCGAAGAACCAGTTTTCCATGAACGGGCTCATGTACAGCGACAACCAACCCACAAACAGGATCACCGGAATCAGCAGCGCACTTTCCCAACCGTCCGGGACTTTCAGGCGGATCGATTCAGGCAGGCGGCTGAAGGTGAAACCGGCGACCAGAATGCCGATCGGCAGCAACATCAACAGGCTGAAGATGCCCGGCAGATGCCCTTCGACATATGGCGCGAGGAACAGCCCGGCGAAGAAACCGAGGATCACCGTCGGCATCGCTTCCATCAGCTCGATCACCGGTTTGACCTTGCGGCGCATGCCCGGGGCCATGAAGTACGCGGTGTAGATCGCAGCGGCAACGGCCAGTGGAGCGGCGAGCAGCATGGCGTAGAACGCAGCTTTCAGAGTGCCGAAGGTCAGTGGCGACAGGCTCAGTTTCGGTTCGAAATCGGTGTTGGCCGCGGTCGATTGCCAGACGTATTTAGGCTCGTCGTAGTTCTCGTACCAGACCTTGCTCCACAGCGCGCTCCAGGAAACTTCCGGGTGCGGGTTGTCGAGCAGTAATGGTTGCAGCTTGCCGCCGGCTTCGACGATCACGCGGTTGGCACGCGGCGACAGACCGAACAGGCCCTGGCCTTCTACCACTTGATCGACCAGCAAGGTGCGATGCGCGGTACTGTGGAACACGCCAAGCTTGCCGCTAGCATCCAGAGCAAGGAAGCCCTTGCGACGCTCTTCGGCAGTGATTTCAACGATCGGCGTGGTGCCCATCTGGAAAGTTCGAATCTGCTTCAGGCGCAGCTCACCATCGGTGTCACGGGCCATGAACCACTGGGCCAGACCACCCTTGGAGTCGCCGACGATCAGCGAGATACCACCGACCAGTTGCGTGGTCGCAGTGACTTCGGCGTCAGCGTTTTCCAGCAGTTTGTAGCGACCGTTGAGGCTCTTGTCGCGCAGGCTGAACACATCGGCCTGAGCGCGACCGTTGACCACGTACAGCCACTGCTGGCGCGGGTCGACGAAGATGTTTTTCACCGGCTCAGTCATTTGCGGCAGATCGATACGCTTCTGCTCGTTGGTGACTTCGCCAGTCATCATGTTTTCTTCGCTGGTCAGCGACAGCACGTTGAGTTGCGAACCGGTCGAACCGACCAGCATCAACGTCGTGTCGGTGGCGTTCAGGCTGACATGCTCCAGCGCGCCGCCGGCTTCGTTCAGCGCGATCGGCGTCTCGCCGTACGGATACTCGATGGCCGGGCTGATGGTTTTCTTGCCATCGGGGTAGCTGACTTTATAGGTGTGACGGAACACCAGCGCCTGACCGTTGGACAGACCCACGGCCACCAGCGGATGGCCCGGCTGATCTTCACCGATAGAAGTCACGGTTGCGCCGGCTGGCACTGGCAGATCGACGCGCTTCAGTTCAGCGCCACTGTCGATATCAAAGAACAATGCCTGGCCCTTGTCGGAAACGCGCATGGCCACCTGATTCTGCTCTTCGAGCGAAATCATCAGCGGCTTGCCGGCGTCCTGCATCCAGGCCGGGGTGATCGAGTCTTTCGCGGTCAGGTCGGCACCCTGGAACAGCGGCGCCACCACGTAGGCGAGGAAGAAGAAGATCAGGGTGATGGCTGCCAGCACCGCGAGACCGCCAACGAGGACGTACCAGCGGGTGAAGCGATCCTTGAGCGCACGAATGCGGCGCTTGCGTTGCAGCTCAGGCGTATTGAAATCAATGCGCTTGGGAGGATTAGTAGTCATTTGGGAATTGGCCAGATCATTCATGCGCTCACCCTAGCGATCCTGTATGACAGAAAGATGACAATGCAGTGACGCAGCAAATCCACCGCCAGCGGGACTGGCAGGGGATCAAAAATTTGAGGTGTGTAAAAGGCCGGTCTGCACGCAGATCCGGCCTTTTACATGAGTCCGGTGGGGTTCACTCTGGACTCAATTTGTTACTTTTTTGCGACTTCAGCGCCGCCTTCCTGCAGACCCAGGTCAGCCAGTGCTTTTGCAGCAACCTTGGCTGGCAACGGGATGTAGCCGTCTTTCACTACCACTTCCTGGCCCTGCTTCGACAGCACCAGTTTCACGAACTCAGCTTCCAGCGGAGCCAAAGGCTTGTTCGGGGCTTTGTTGACGTACACGTAGAGGAAACGCGACAGCGGGTACTTGCCGTTCAGGGCGTTTTCTTCGCTGTCTTCGATGAAGTCAGTGCTGCCCTTCTTCGACAGAGCTACGGTCTTCACGCTAGCGGTCTTGTAGCCGATGCCCGAGTAACCGATGCCGTTCAGCGAGGAGCTGATCGACTGCACAACCGACGCCGAACCTGGTTGTTCGTTGACGTTTGGTTTGTAGTCGCCTTTGCACAGGGCTTCTTCTTTGAAGTAGCCGTAGGTGCCGGATACCGAGTTACGACCGAACAGTTGCACTGGCTTGTTGGCCAGGTCGCCGGTCACGCCCAGGTCGCCCCAGGTTTTCACGTCGGTTTTGGCGCCGCACAGACGGGTGGACGAGAAGATCGCGTCAACCTGTTCCATGGTCAGGTGCTGGATCGGGTTGTCCTTGTGCACGAACACTGCCAAGGCATCCACGGCAACCGGGATAGCGGTTGGCTTGTAGCCATACTTCTGCTCGAAGGCCGCCAGTTCGGTGTCCTTCATCTTGCGGCTCATCGGGCCCAGGTTGGAGGTGCCTTCAGTCAGCGCAGGTGGCGCAGTGGCGGAGCCAGCGGCCTGAATCTGGATGTTTACGTTCGGGTATTCTTTTTTGTAGTTCTCAGCCCAGAGGGTCATGAGGTTGGCCAGGGTATCGGAACCGACGCTGGACAGGTTGCCCGACACACCAGTGGTCTTGGTGTAGCTCGGGATAGCAGGGTCAACAGCGGCGAACGCGTTGGCAGTCGCAACGCCAGCAGCGACAAAAGTCATTGCCGCCATCAAACGCTTCAGTTTCATGCCTTACTCCTAGCAGATAGGGTGTGTTAAGTCGGGGCCAAGTATCAGCAGGCCGTGTGAACACTCTATGGCTGAAATATGACAATTGGATGAAAGGCCAGCATCGAGGTTTTACTGGATGATTCGTGGTGCCCCCATTCGCGAGCAGGCTCGCTCCCACAGTTGAAATGCATTCCAAATGTGGGAGCGAGCCTGCTCGCGAAGGCGCCGGGACTATTGAGGGAGATTTCGGATCAACGCCCTTTCTTCCAGAGCCACGCCCCGACCAGAATCCCCATCGCGCACAGCACCGCCACATAGTAGGCAGGCCCCATCGCGCTTTCTTTCAGCAGCAGGCTGACCACCATCGGCGTCAACCCGCCGAAGACCGCGTAAGCCACGTTGTACGAGAACGACAATCCACTAAAACGCACCACCGGCGGGAACGCCTTGACCATCACGTACGGCACCGCACCAATGGTGCCAACCAGAAAACCGGTCAGCGCATACAGCGGGAACAGCCAGTTCGGGTGATCGGCGAGGCTGTGATAGAAGGTCCATGAGCTGATCAGCAAACCCAGGCAACCGAACACAAACACGCGGCCGGCCCCAAAGCGATCCGCCAGTGCGCCGGAAATGATGCAGCCGATGCTCAGGAACACAATCGCCAGACTGTTCGATTGCAACGACTCGGTCGGCGAGAAGTGATAGACCATTTGCAGCACGGTCGGGGTCATCAGGATCACCACAACGATCCCGGCCGACAGCAACCAGGTCAGCAGCATCGAGATCGCAATCGCCCCGCGATGATCACGCAGCACTGCGCGCAGAGGCACTTCTTCAGCCAAGGCTTTACGCAGTTGCAGCTCGGCGAATACCGGGGTTTCGTGCAGCCAGCGGCGCAAGTAAACCGAGAACAGGCCGAACACACCGCCCAGCAGGAATGGAATACGCCAGGCGTAATCGGATACTTCCGCCGGCGTATAAATGCTGTTGATCGCGGTGGCGACCAGCGAGCCGAGCAAAATGCCGGCGGTCAGGCCACTGGTGAGGGTGCCGCAGGCGTAACCCATGTGCTTTTGCGGTACGTGTTCGGAAACGAAGACCCACGCGCCCGGTACTTCGCCACCAATCGCCGCGCCTTGAATAACCCGCATTAATAGAAGAAGGATTGGCGCCCACAGGCCGATCTGCGCGTAGGTTGGCAGCAGACCCATGATCAGGGTCGGCACGGCCATCATGAAAATGCTCAGGGTGAACATCTTCTTGCGCCCCAGCAGGTCGCCGAAGTGCGCCATGACGATGCCGCCCAGCGGTCGCGCCAGATAGCCGGCGGCGAAAATGCCGAAGGTCTGCATCAGGCGCAGCCACTCGGGCATGTCGGCGGGGAAGAACAGCTTGCCGACCACGGTGGCGAAGAAGACGAAAATGATGAAATCGTAGAATTCCAGCGCGCCGCCAAGGGCGGACAGCGATAGAGTCTTGTAGTCATTGCGGGTCAACGGTCGTGCGGGTTGCTCGGGCTGCGCGAGGCTCGAAGGCGCTGTGGTCATGGCAAGGGCTTCTCTTATAGTCGGATCTGCCGCCACAACAACGCTGGCGGTGGCTTGGGCAGGTTCGGCACCATAGCAAATTGTTCGAAAAAGCACATAGAGGTGCGTATTTGACGGTCGAAATGAGAACCGGATGGTCGTCGCGGAGTCTACCGACCGATATACTCGCAACCTGCTCCGGTTTGTAGGGGGTTGCTGTGCGAAAACGTCGTTGGCCCGGCCTTTGCTCGGGATTAGCCGGTTTCGCAGAGTTTCTCCTTAGGCGCCTGATGGAAAACGTGACGAACGTAGTATGTTCGGTGCTGAATCGTTTTTCCCGAAGACGGCTACCACCAGCAATACCAACGAAGAGTCACGGGTCAGAGGCACCCCCGGCATGATAGAGCTCGAACAAGAAGATCCGATCCCGCAAGGCGACCTGGCCCTGCAAATCACCGCACTCCCACGCGAAACCAACGGCTTTGGCGATATTTTCGGCGGTTGGCTGGTTGCACAGATGGATTTGGCCGGCACCGCAATGGCCAGCCGTGTCGCTGGCGGACGCGTCGCCACCGTCGCCATCGACCGCATGGCGTTCCTTGTGCCTGTGGCTGTCGGCGCGCAATTGTCCTTTTATACCCAGACCCTGGAAATCGGCCGCAGCTCGATCCAGATGATGGTCGAAGTGTGGAGCGACGACCCGTTGTCCAGCGAGTGGCGTAAAGTCACCGAAGCGGTCTTCGTCTTCGTCGCCATCGACGGCAGCGGCCGCACTCGCTCGGTTCCACCACGCGCGCGTTAAACATCGTCGCCGTTTTACGGTCGATAGTTGTCCTTGTTACTGATCGAGAGCTGTCCCATGAACACGCCCAACGTTGAAGCCGTGAAACTGGATGAACTGAACTGCTGGCGTATCCGCCACGGTCAGGCCGAAGTGCTGGTGGCCCAGCAAGGCGCGCACATCCTCAGTTATCAGATCGATGGCCAGCCGCCGATCATCTGGCTCAACGACAAGGCCGAGTTCAAGACCGGCAAAAGCATCCGCGCCGGTGTACCGGTGTGCTGGCCGTGGTTCGGCAAGTTCGAGCGTAACCCGCAGAGCGTGCAGGCCATGTATACCGGTGAGCAACCGGCACCCGCGCACGGTCTGGTGCGGGCGATGGATTGGGAGCTGGGCGGCATCGAATCGGAGGCTGACGGCGTCAAGGTCGAATTCAAGCTGCCCTACCCCGAAGGTGGTTTGCCGGGCTGGCCACATCAGGTCGATCTGACCCTGACCCTGCATTTGTCCGAGCAACTGAGTTTCAGCCTGACCAGCCATAACCGTGGCAGTGAAAGCGTCAGCCTGAGCCAGGCGCTGCACACTTACTTCGCGGTCAGTGACGTGCGCAATGTGCATGTCGATGGCGTGGATGGTTTGAATTACATCGAGACGCTGGATGACTGGAAAACCACCAGTCAGCAAGGTGCTCTGCATTTTGCCGGAGAGACCGACCGCATCTACCTCGATGCTCCGCCACAGCTGAGCATTGTCGATCCAACGTGGGAACGACGCATTGTGCTGACGGCTACCGGTTCGCGCACGGCGGTGATCTGGAACCCGTGGATCGACCGCGCCGCCGCGCTGGCCGACATGGATAACGATGGCTGGCAGCGCATGCTGTGCATTGAGACGGCGAATGTGATGGATGACATCGTCACGCTGGCGCCGGGTGCGAGCCATACCATGGGCGTGAGTGTCGCCAGCAAGCCGCTCTAACAGCACCGCAATACAAAATGTGGGAGCGAGCCTGCTCGCGAAGGCGTTGTATCGGTCAACATTCAAATGTCTGACACACCGCTTTCGCGAGCAGGCTCGCTCCCACAGTTGCTTCGTGGTGATTGTTAGAGATCAGATTCCTGCACCACCCGCACCTTGTCCGCTTCCAGCGCATACGCCGCATCGGCCAGATCATTGCTGACCTTCTCGACCTTCAGCGTGCCGGTCACCCACAACGGTGTGTAGATATCATCCAGCTTCAAGCCTTTCGGATAACGCACCAGCACCAGTTGATTCGGTGGCGGTGGCGGCACATGGATGCACGCGCCCGGGTACGGCACGAGGAAGAACAGCGTGCTGCGACCCTTGGCGTCGGATTCCAGCGGCACCGGATAACCACCGATGCGGATGTGCTTGTCGTTCATCGACGCCACTGTTTTGGTCGAATACATCACTGCCGGCAGACCTTTGGCCTGCTTCATCCCGCCCTTCTCGGTGAAGGTGCCGGTGGCTTCCGGGGAGTTGTGGTCGATTTCTGGCATGGCCTCGAGGGCCTTTTGGTCCGACTTGGGCATCAGTTCGAGCCAGTCGGTTTCCGGCAGTTCGCCGGCGTGGGCCAAACCGCTGCCCAGGAAAAGGAGAGTCAACAAAAGACGGCGCATGAAGGTGCTCGGTATAGAAAGGAAAGAACAGTAAATCGCCGAGCATTCTAGCCCTCCCGGCCACTTTGGCAGAGAGGGCTTTGCCGCTTTGGATCAGTTCTTTTTGATCAGGCCGTAGATCACCAGCAACACGATCGCGCCGACCAGTGCGCCGATGAAGCCTGCGCCCTGACCTGCCTGATAGATGCCCAAGGCCTGGCCGCCGTAGGTGGCTGCCAGCGAACCGCCGATACCGAGCAGGATGGTCATGATCCAGCCCATGCTGTCATCGCCCGGTTTCAGGAACCGCGCCAGCAGGCCGACGATCAAGCCGATAAAGATGGTTCCGATAATTCCCATGGCATTTCCCTCTGAATAGTAGATATGCGAAGCCTAGTCAGACTTTAGCATCCTGCCATCAGAGAACGGCGGCACCTGAATGGTTCCGCCGCTGCCACATGAAACTGTCGTTACTCAGCGATCAGCGCTTCGACCTTGACGATCTGCGCCTGCAGCGTGGCCATGTCGGCGCAGCGCAGGTTGGCGTGACCGACCTTGCGCCCGGCCTTGAAGGCCTTGCCGTAGTGATGCAGATGGCAGTCTTCGATAGCGATGACTTTCTCAACCGGCGGTACAACACCGATGAAGTTAAGCATCGCGCTCTCGCCGACTTTGGCCGTCGAACCCAGCGGCAGGCCGGCAACGGCGCGCAGATGGTTTTCGAACTGGCTGCACTCGGCGCCTTCGGTGGTCCAGTGCCCGGAGTTGTGCACGCGCGGGGCGATTTCGTTGGCCTTGAGGCCACCGTCGACTTCAAAGAACTCGAACGCCATGACGCCGACGTAGTCGAGTTGCTTGAGCACGCGGCTCGAGTAGTCTTCGGCCAGCGCCTGCAACGGGTGATCGGTACTGGCCACCGACAGCTTGAGGATGCCGCTGTCGTGGGTGTTGTGCACCAGCGGATAAAACTTCGTTTCACCATCGCGGGCACGCACGGCGATCAGCGAGACTTCACCGGTGAACGGCACAAAGCCTTCCAGCAGGCAGGCAACGCTGCCCAGCTCGGCGAAAGTGCCGACCACGTCTTCCGGCTTGCGCAGGACTTTCTGGCCCTTGCCGTCATAACCCAGGGTGCGGGTTTTCAGCACGGCCGGCAGACCGATCGAAGCCACCGCAGCGTCCAGATCGGCTTGCGACTGAATGTCAGCGAAAGCCGGAGTCGGGATGCCCAGGTCCTTGAACATGCTCTTTTCGAACCAGCGGTCGCGAGCGATGCGCAGGGCTTCGGCACTCGGGTAGACCGGGACGAATTGCGACAGGAATGCCACGGTTTCGGCCGGGACGCTTTCGAACTCGAAGGTCACCAGATCGACTTCATCGGCGAGTTGGCGCAGATGATCCTGATCGCCGTAATCGGCCCGCAGGTGTTCGCCCAACGCAGCGGCGCAAGCGTCCGGCGCAGGGTCGAGAAAAGCGAAGTTCATGCCCAGCGGCGTACCCGCCAGAGCCAACATGCGACCCAACTGGCCGCCACCGATTACACCGATCTTCATCTCAACAACCTCAGGCAATACGTGGGTCTGGATTGTCCAGGACGCTGTCTGTCTGCTCGGCACGGAAGGTTTTCAGTACCGCGTGGAACTGCGGATGCTTGGCGCCGAGGATGCTCGCCGAGAGCAGGGCAGCGTTGATCGCGCCGGCCTTGCCGATGGCCAGGGTGGCGACCGGAACGCCCGCTGGCATCTGCACGATCGACAGCAGCGAGTCGACGCCAGAGAGCATGGCCGACTGCACCGGCACACCCAGCACCGGCAGGTGGGTCTTGGCCGCACACATGCCTGGCAGGTGGGCCGCGCCACCGGCTCCGGCGATGATCACCTCGATGCCACGACCTTCAGCCTCTTCGGCGTACTGGAACAGCAGATCCGGGGTGCGGTGGGCAGAGACCACTTTGACCTCGTACGGGATGCCGAGCTTTTCCAGCATATCGGCGGTGTGGCTAAGGGTGGACCAATCGGACTTGGAGCCCATGATCACGCCAACCAGTGCACTCATCGTCGCGCCTCTTCTCTCTGGAGCGCCCGCAGGCGCGTCATAAAACAACAAGCCACGCAGGTTGCGTGGCTTGATTGTACGAAAAATGGCCGGACGTGCCGGCCGAAGGCCGCGCAGTATACCGCAAAGAAAGCAATAAACAGCCCCCCGCACGACCATCTGTCATCTGCCGCAAATGCCCGGTTTTATTGACTTGAAGGTCAGCGACAGAACACCGCAAATCCCCTGTAGGAGTGAGCCTGCTCGCGATGGCGGTGTATCAGTCACATCATCGTTGAATGTGCAGACGCTATCGCGAGCAGGCTCACTCCTACAAGGGGGCCGCGTAGGCTCAGGAAGCTTGGGCAGCGCCACCCTCGAGCTTGCGCCACAGCAGGCGTACGTTGGCTTTGCGTACCAAGGCGCAGCGGTAGAGGCGAATTTCCAGCGGCACATGCCATTGCGGGCCGCCGCAGACCACCAGCTCGCCACGAGCCAGCTCAGCACGCACGCTCAATTGCGGTACCCAGGCGATACCCAGGCCTTCCAGTGCCATGCTTTTCAGACTGTCAGCCATCGCCGTTTCGTAAATAGTGGTGAAACGCAGCTGACGCTGACGCAGCAAACCATTCACCGAACGCCCGAGAAACGCACCGGCGCTATACGCCAGCAACGGCACGCTCGCATCACCTTCGAGATCGAACAGGGGCTTGCCCTCGGCATCCGCCGCACACACAGGGAGCATTTCCGTCTGGCCCAAATGCAATGAAGGGAAAATCTCCGGGTCCATCTGCATTGCCGCATCCGGATCGTAGAACGCCAGCATCAAATCACAGCCACCTTCGCGCAACGCATGCACCGCATCGCCGACGTTGGTTGCAACCAATCGGGTGGCGATGTTCAACCCTTCATTACGCAACTGCGCGATCCAGCGCGGGAAGAAACCCAGCGCCAAGGAGTGAGCGGCAGCGACCTGCATCACTTCGCCCTGCCCGCCTTCCAGATGATGCAGATGGCGTAGCACTTCACCGAGCTGTTCAACCACCGTGCGCGCGGTCACCAGAAACAACTGCCCCGCTGCCGTCAGTTCGATCGGCGTGCGCGAGCGATTGACCAGAGTCAGCCCCAGCGCAGCCTCCAGACTGCGAATCCGTCGGCTGAACGCCGGCTGGGTCACGAAGCGCCGTTCGGCCGCCTGCGAAAAGCTGCGGGTGGCGGCCAGAGCACTGAAGTCCTCGAGCCATTTGCTTTCCAGATTCATCACGTCCTCCAGGACACGCACCAAAACAGGTCACACGTCTGCCGCGCACGCGGCGTCACACGGGCATTATGCCGAATGTGCATAGGGCAGTGCTGAACAGCATTGGCCCAAAATTTCCCACAAGCCTAGCATTCGCAGCGTTCCGGCACAGACCGGGTCCATATCGAGATGATTTCTATCATGTCCTCCGCTGCATCTTTCCGCACAGAAAACGACCTGCTTGGCGCCCTCGAAGTACCGGCTCAAGCGTATTACGGCATCCAGACCCTGCGAGCGGTGAACAACTTCCGTCTCTCCGGCGTTCCGATTTCGCATTACCCGAAACTGGTTGTCGGCCTGGCGATGGTCAAACAGGCCGCCGCTGACGCCAACCGCGAGTTGGGTCACCTGAGCGAAGCCAAGCACGCTGCCATCAGCGAAGCCTGTGCCCGATTGATCCGCGGTGATTTCCACGAAGAGTTCGTGGTCGACATGATTCAAGGTGGCGCCGGTACTTCCACCAACATGAACGCCAACGAAGTGATCGCCAACATTGCTCTGGAAGCAATGGGTCACCAGAAAGGCGAGTACCAGTACCTGCACCCGAACGACGACGTCAACATGGCGCAGTCGACCAACGACGCCTACCCAACGGCGATCCGCCTGGGTCTGCTGCTCGGTCACGACACCCTGCTGGCCAGCCTCGACAGCCTGATTCAGGCGTTCGCGGCCAAGGGCAAAGAATTCGATCACGTCCTGAAAATGGGCCGTACCCAGCTGCAAGATGCCGTGCCGATGACCCTCGGCCAGGAATTCCGCGCGTTCGCCACCACCATGGGCGAAGACCTGGCGCGTCTGAGGTCGCTGGCCCCGGAACTGCTGACTGAAGTGAACCTGGGCGGCACCGCGATCGGTACCGGCATCAACGCCGACCCGCGTTATCAAGCGCTGGCTGTACAGCGTCTGGCCCTGATCAGCGGTCAACCGGTAGTGCCGGCGGCCGACCTGATCGAAGCGACTTCCGACATGGGCGCCTTCGTGCTGTTCTCCGGCATGCTCAAGCGCACCGCGGTCAAACTGTCGAAGATCTGCAACGACCTGCGCCTGCTGTCCAGCGGCCCACGCACCGGCATCAACGAAATCAACCTGCCAGCGCGTCAGCCAGGCAGCTCGATCATGCCCGGCAAGGTCAACCCGGTAATCCCGGAAGCCGTGAATCAGGTGGCGTTCCAGGTCATCGGTAACGACCTGGCGCTGACCATGGCAGCCGAAGGCGGCCAACTGCAGTTGAACGTGATGGAGCCACTGATCGCCTTCAAGATCTTCGACTCGATCCGCCTGCTGCAACGCGCCATGGACATGCTGCGCGAGCACTGCATCGTCGGCATCACCGCCAACGAAGCGCGCTGCCGCGAACTGGTCGAGCACTCGATCGGTCTGGTCACCGCACTGAACCCGTACATCGGCTACAAAAACGCCACCCGTATTGCCGGCCTCGCCCTTGAAAGCGGCCGCGGCGTACTGGAACTGGTGCGCGAAGAAGGTCTGCTCGACGAAGCCATGCTCGCCGACATTCTGCGCCCGGAAAACATGATTGCTCCGCGTCTGGTTCCGCTTAAAGCCTGAGCCGACGCGTAGTTTGTAGCACCGCTCACCAGGTCGAGGGACTAGACACCTCTCACCTTTTGAGGGCTTGGGGATTTGTCCCCAAGCCCTTTTTTTTAACTTTCTGACCCTGAGACCCGTATGTCTGGGGACTGAACAATGGGGGAGTCCGCTCCCACAAAAAAGCAGTTCCCGCACAAGCCCGGCGCCGGTAACGCCGGGTGTTTCACAGCTTCGTTTCGTCGCTTGCACCACAACCGTGCAGACGGGCGCCGCACTGATCGGTATAGTGCCGCCCCTCTTCGCGTGAGCGGTCGTCGGTAACGAGGCCACAACCCATGCGAAACCCGAACTAATAACAAACCCGCGAAATGGATCCGGGACGAAACCATCGCCTCACCTGTCGTGCCGTGCGCACACCGGTGTAACACGATATTTCTACCATCCAGCATTTGCTCACACAAAAAACAGCGAGGAAAAATCCATGCTCGAAGTCATCAACGACTTCCTCTCAGGGAAAGTACTGATCGTGCTCATTGTCGGGCTCGGTAGCTACTTCACGATTCGCTCGCGTTTCGTTCAATTGCGGCACTTCTTCCACATGTTCGCGGTGTTCCGCGACAGCCTCAAAGGCAGCGCCGGGCAACTCAGCTCGTTCCAGGCCCTGATGCTCAGCCTTGCCGGCCGTGTCGGTGCAGGCAACATCGCCGGTGTCGGCATCGCCGTGACCCTGGGTGGTCCAGGTGCGGTCTTCTGGATGTGGGTGACCGCACTGGTCGGCATGTCCAGCAGCTTCTTCGAATGCACCCTGGCCCAAGTCTACAAGCGCGCCGATGGCGACGGCCTGTACCGTGGCGGTCCGGCTTACTACATCCAGCACGGCCTGAAACTCAAAGGCATGGCGGTGGTGTTCTCGGTCCTGCTGCTGGTCACCTACGGCTTTGCCTTCATTGGCCTGCAGTCCTACACCGTGACTCACTCGCTGCAGAACGCCTTTGAATTCAACCCACAACACACCGGTATCGTCCTGGCAGTGTTGCTGGCCATCACCTTCATCGGCGGCATCAAGCGCATCGCCTCGGTGTCCGACCTGCTGGTACCGATCAAGACCCTCGCCTATATCGGCGTGACCCTGTACGTGATCGGTACTCAGATCGAACACGTACCAGCCATGCTGGAAACCATCTTCAAGAGCGCCTTCGGCCTCGACCCGGCCTTTGGTGGCCTGCTCGGCAGCGCCATTGTCATGGGCGTGAAGCGTGGCGTGTTCGCCAACGAAGCAGGCCTGGGCAGTGCGCCGAACGTCGCCGCCGTGGCTGCCGTGAAGCACCCGGGCGCCCAGGGCGTGGTTCAGGCCTTCAGCGTGTTCCTCGACACCTTCGTGATTTGCACCTGCACCGCGCTGCTGATTCTGCTGTCGGGCTTCTACACCCCGGGCTTCGAAGGTGACGGCATCGTCCTGACCCAGAACTCGCTGGCCGCTGTGGTCGGTGACTGGGGTCGCATGTTCGTCAGCGTCGCGCTGTCGCTGTTCGTCTTCACTTGCATCCTCTACAACTACTACCTGGGCGAAAACAGCCTGCAGTTCCTCACCCGCAACCGCGCCGCGCTGATGATTTTCCGCGGCCTGGTGCTGGCGCTGGTGGTATGGGGTTCGATGCAGGACCTGTCGACCGTGTTCGCCTTCGCTGACATCACCATGACCTGCCTGGCCTTCGTCAACCTGATGGCCCTGGCCATGCTGTTCAAGGTCGGCATGCGTGTAATGCGCGACTACGACGAGCAGCGCCGCGCCGGCGTTAAACAGCCCGTGTTCGACTCCAGCAAATTTACCGATCTGGATCTCGACCTGCAGGCCTGGCCGACCAACCCGTCTGCCGCTGCCGGCAAGACCGAAGCCGAGCCGCAAGGCGTGCCTGCAGCGCAACGCTGACAGGTGAATGACGGGCGCATCCTCTGCGCCCGTCAGTTATTGTGACGCAATAACTTGTAGGAGTGAGCCTGCTCGCGATAGCTGTCTTTCAGCCAACATCAATGTTGAATGATGAACCGCTATCGCGAGCAGGCTCACTCCTACAATGTCATCTCTTGTGGAGACCCTCAGATGATTGCCAATTCCTATCCCGCCGCCCAACACGTCATGGTGCTCTACACCGGTGGCACCATCGGCATGCAGGCCAGCGCCAACGGTCTGGCCCCGGCATCCGGTTTCGAAGCGCGGATGCGCGACTACCTGCACAGTCAGCCTGAGCTCGTTGTGCCGCAGTGGCGCTTCCGGGAAATGTCGCCGCTGATCGACAGCGCCAACATGACCCCGGCCTATTGGCAGCAACTGCGTGAAGCGGTGGTCGATGCCGTGGATGTGCAAGGTTGCGACAGCGTGCTGATCCTGCACGGCACCGACACCCTGGCTTACAGTGCGGCGGCGATGAGCTTCCAGTTACTGGGGCTGAATGCTCGCGTGTGTTTCACCGGCTCCATGCTGCCAGCCGGTGTTACCGACAGCGATGCCTGGGAAAACCTCGGTGGCGCACTGATCGCCCTCGGCCAAGGCCTGGCGCCCGGTGTGCATCTGTACTTCCACGGTGAGTTACTGGCGCCAACCCGTTGCGCGAAGGTGCGCAGCTTCGGCCGTCATCCGTTCAAACGACTTGAGCGTCAGGGCGGCGGCGTGAAAGCGCCTTCGATTCCAGCGTCGTTGAACTACAACCAGCCGAAGCAACTGGCCAAGGTTGCTGTGCTGCCACTGTTCCCCGGCATCAGCGCCGAAGTCCTCGATGGTCTGCTCGCCAGCGGCATTCAGGGTCTGGTGCTGGAGTGCTACGGCAGCGGTACAGGGCCGAGCGACAACCCTGAGTTTCTGGCAAGCCTTGGCCGTGCGCGGGATAACGGTGTGGTGGTGGTTGCCGTGACGCAATGCCATGAAGGCGGCGTTGAGCTGGATGTGTACGAGGCTGGCAGTCGATTGCGCGGTGTCGGCGTGTTGTCCGGTGGCGGCATGACTCGTGAGGCGGCGTTCGGCAAGTTGCATGGGGTGCTCGGTGCGGGGCTGGAAACTCAAGAAGTGCGTCGGCTGATCGAACTGGATCTGTGTGGTGAGCTGCTCTGAGCACGACTCAGGATCGGCCCTCACCCTAGCCCTCTCCCGAAGGGAGAGGGAACTGACCGAGTTGTTTTTCGCTGTCTGTCGACCTGATAAATCGCGTCGATTGTGGATTCGGCAGAGATGTATCACCTCGGTGCATCTCGCCAATATCCCCCAATCGGCCCCCTCTACCTTTGGGAGAGGGTTGGGGTGAGGGGCTGCTGCGGCATGCAACTTGCTGCATTCCAGCCATCCTCAGGCTGGAAGATCTTATGCTCCACTCCCACCTCACCACCCTCAACGCCGTCTCGCTAATCCTCAACACCTTCAAAGCCGAAGGCCTGTCGAGCGAAGCGTTGCTGGCCGGCAGCGGCATCAGTGCGGCGGATCTCAGCCGGGCCGACACGCGCATCACCACCAATCAAGAGATGCAGGTCTGCGCCAATGCGGTCGCGCTTAAGCACGATATCGGTCTGGAGCTGGGCCGGCGCATGCACGTTTCCTGCTACGGCATCCTTGGCTATGCCTTGCTGACTTGTGCCACCTTCGGTGACGCTTTGCGCCTGGCGATTCGTTATCCGGCGCTGTTGGGAACACTTTTCGAACTGAGTCTGGAGGACGATGGCGAACGCGTCTGGTTCGTCGCGGCCGATTATCGCGAGAGCCCGGCGATGGCGGTGTTCAATGCCGAGTTCTGCCTGGTGTCGCTGAAAGTCATTTGTGATGACCTGCTCGGGCATCCGCTGCCCTTGCTCGCCACGCGCTTCGAACACGCCGCACCGGATTACCGTGACAGTTATGCCGAGCACTTCGACAGCCCGCTGCACTTCGCCGCCAAGGACAACGCCTTCGCCTTCGACCGTCACTGGCTCGATCAACCGCTGCCGCTGGCCGATGCCATCACCCATCAAGCCATGGCCGAACGCTGCCGCAAGCAGAACCTTGAGTTCACCGGACGCCAAGCGTGGCTCGGGCGCATCCGCCAGTTGCTCAGCGCCCAACTGAACGCCGCGCCGGGGCTGGAAGGTCTGGCGCAACAGATGAAGTGCTCGCCACGCACTCTGCGCCGGCATCTCAAGGACATGGGCTGCAGCTATCAGGAATTGCTCGATGAACTGCGCTTCGAGCGAGCCAAGCAGATGTTGTGTGAGGATCAGTTGCCGATCTACCGCATCGCCGAGACCCTTGGCTTCAGTGAGACTGCGAGCTTTCGTCATGCCTTCGTGCGCTGGAGCGGCGTGGCGCCGAGTCAATTCCGGGCCTGAGGGGCGAATTGCGGTCAGTTTTTTTGGCCATATCCATCCCCTTTTGGCCTTTCCTGCCGTTTTCCGATTCACCTCGCGCCGCAACACTGGGAGCAACCGAATCAGCCCTGCGGAGAACAACAAATGCTGACGATCTACTCGGACGATCACCACCTGCACCATGGCCGCTGCGAACTCATCGATGGCCAACTGAAGCCGTGCTTCGAGATGCCGTCGCGCGCCGACCATGTGCTGCAGCGCGTTAAAAACCAGAAGCTCGGCTCGGTCGAAGCGCCGAAGGATTTCGGTCTGGAGCCGATCGCCCGTATCCACAGCCGTGACTACCTCGACTTTTTCAAAGGCGCGTGGGCGCGCTGGACTGAATTCAATACCGACGGCGATCTGCTGCCCTACACCTGGCCGGCGCGCACTCTGCGTGCAATCAAACCGACCAGCCTGCACGGCCAGCTCGGTTATTACAGCTTCGATGGCGGCGCACCGATCACCGCCGGCACCTGGCAAGCGGCGTACAGCGCGGCGCAAGTGGCCCTGACCGCACAAGCGGAAATTCAGCGCGGCGCGCGCGCGGCATTCGCCTTGTGCCGGCCACCGGGACACCACGCCGCCAGCGATTTGATGGGCGGTTATTGCTACCTCAACAACGCCGCCATCGCCGCACAAGCCTTTCTCGATCAGGGCCACAGGAAAGTCGCGATCCTCGACGTCGATTACCATCACGGCAACGGTACGCAGTCGATTTTCTATGAGCGCAGCGACGTGCTGTTCACCTCGATCCACGGCCACCCGGAAGCAGAATTTCCGTTTTTCCTCGGCTACGACGATGAGCGTGGCGAAGGCGCTGGGGAAGGCTTCAACTTCAACTATCCGCTACCCGCAGGCTCCGGCTGGGACGTGTGGAGTGCGGCGCTGGATCAGGCCTGCGACGAGATCGATCGCTACGGCGCCGACATCATTGTCGTATCGCTCGGCGTCGACACCTTCAAGGATGACCCGATTTCGCAGTTCAAACTCGACAGCCCCGATTACCTGGCGATGGGCAAGCGCATCGCTGCACTCGGCAAACCGACATTGTTCGTCATGGAGGGCGGTTACGCTGTGGAGGAAATCGGCATCAACGCGGTGAACGTACTGGAAGGCTTCGAACGATAACCAGATTCCCGTCGCAACCGTAAACACCAGACCCGCCCAGGCGGGTCTTTTTTTGCCCGCAATATGTATGTACCGCACGTGCGCCGCCGCTCGCCGCTACCTTGCCCGGAACCGCCGCCCTTGGGCGCGCCCATCAGAGCAGGAGTTGCCCATGCCCGAAATCCCCTCGCCCAGCGCCGTCGATGTCGTGACTCAACTGGTGACCGGCCCGTCACTGCGAGAAGTTGCGTCGAAAACGCTGCGCCCCGCGCTCAGGACGCTGTATCCCGACCTCGATCTCGACCCGCAGCTGGCCATGGTCGTAAGACCGACCTGGGTCATTGAAGATGATCGGGTCGTCCCCGGTCGCCACCTGATCGAATCGCTGACCGACACCCTGGTACGCCTGGGCCTCTCCGGCACGACTGTGGCGTATCTCGACGGTGAGCATTATCTGACCTTGCAGCCCGACCTGCCGTCCGCCATCCAGCTCCCGGTGAAAATCAGCGCGATCGGTAAGCTGCTCAATGAGCTGGCACCGTTGCTGTTCATCGCCTACAAGGAACACCAGGTCAATTACTGGGATGATTTCACCTACCCAGGGCAGCCGCGCTGGCAGCAGATGTCACAGGCCCTGCGCAATTTGTGGAAGGTCGACGCGAACCCTGGCTGGGATGCCGACCAGCGCGCCATGGCCGAAGCGCTTTATAAATACCCGGACAAACACCAGCGACTGCCCACCGACAAATACAAGACCCGCGCCTGTCTGATTGATCTTGACCGCGGCGAGGGTGACGAGCAGAAGCATGTGACCCTGCTCGATACCGCGGTACTGATCGGCACCGATGACAAGCGCACCTTGATCATGACCCACTCGGTGCTGCAGGGCTTCGAGAGTTTTCAATCGCTGGAAAAACTCGGCGAAGCCCTGCCGCGTCGTTATTGGCAAGGTGCCTCCGGTGCCGGGTTGAAATGGCGACTGGTCGAACCACAGGGCCATTTCTTCGACTATCAAGCCTGCACACTGGTCGCCCTGGAAGCCGAGGCGCTGGGCGCGATCAATTATTTTCAGGGTTCGAGTTCCAGCGAGCTATATCCGCACACCGGGACTGTCGGCAATCCGCGAGAGCCGACACCGCGCCTCAAACCTCATATCGCTCGCCTGCGTCCGATGCTGCCAGAATGGCTCGACAGCGCCTCTCCCGCCGATCAAACCCGTTACAGCCGGCATCTGCTGGATCTGACGATGGTGCAGCACACGAACAAGGGAAAATCATTTCAAAGCGAAGTCATCAGCCTGCAAGCGTTCACCCGTGATGCCCTGAAACAACAGATAGCCAAGGATCATCCGCAAGCCGGCGAGGTGAGGATCGATGACATCGAGATCAGCATCACCAGCCTGGTGGTCTGGGGCACATTTGTCTTTCCGGGTAACACGCAGACCAAGACGCTGTCGCTCATTGAACTCGCGCTGCAGAACCTCGCGGGGCAGCCAGCCGGCAACAAAACCGTACGTTACAAGGATGGCGGCGTGTTGCCTGAGTGGATGACCGCAAGCTACCTGCAACAACTGGTCAGCAGCGTCGATATCGGCCAGACCTACCCGGCGTACCTGCAAAACCTGCTGATTGACAACAATGAGCAGGCGTCGGCAGTGCAAGCACTTTATGCCAGCCAGTTGCCCATCGAACTGCCGCTGCTGGCGTTGCAGCACAAAATACAGGGCAAGACCGGCATCACTGAACAGGGTTACCGCTATGTGGTTGCCGCGCTGGCAAACACCGGCGATGAGCGTCATGTCGATCGCGATGAAATCGTCATTCGCCCGCTGGGGTTCGTGGCCCATCGCAGTCGATCACAGGCCGACATCGTCAACAACATGTTCGTCATCGGCCCGCGCGAGGCGGACAAAGGGCCGTGCCTGCTTTATCGACCACTGTTCGAAACGGCACTGATGCAATTTCCCTCACACGCCAACCTGTTTTACGAGATCCAGCACTCACAGGAGCTGCGCGAATCGGTCCTGGCCTGGTTGCCGGACGATGTGCGCTTCAAGTACAGCCAGTTCGTCTTCACCGCCCGATTGCCTTCAGTCTGGACTATCCCGCAATTGCTGGTGAACCCCTTCACCGCCCTCGACATGTCCGGCCCCGTTGCGCTGGCGACCGCAACGATTGAACACGATGTACTGGCGACCCTGCATAACAGCAACGTGCAGGCTGTCATCACCCAGGCCGATCGGCAATCGGTCTCTGATGCAGAAGCACGCTGGGCAACGCTCAAACACGGCGGCTGGATGCTGTTCAACGCGGCGTTGCCATTCCTCGGGCGCAGCGTCGGCACGGCAGCGTGGATCTGGCAGATCATGGACGACCTGCAAGAGATCAGCGACGAGGCCAATGAGCAATCCGGCAAGCTTGCCTGGACAGCCCTCACCGACATTCTCCTGGCCTTGGGCATGGTGCTCGCCCATCGCGCAGCGGTCGGCGACAAGCCATTCAGCGAGTCGATCCCGCAGGAAGAACCCACCGCCACCGTCACCACCGAACTTGTCGTCAGCAAACCGTTGCAGTTGCCGGACGTATCCAGCACTGCACTGCCCATTGCGCATGAGATGGTGGTCAACCCCTTCACGGCGCTGAAACGATCCCCGGTCGCACTCGCAGCGCTGCTCGACAGTTTTCAGATCGCCAAACCCAAAGGCATCGGCGATGCCGCCACCGAGGGCACACACAGGCATCTTTATCCCCGCCAACAACAGTGGTTCGCTCCCGTAGGCCAGCGCTGGTTCGAAGTCATGCTCAATGAGCACGCCGAGGTGCAGATCATCGACTCGCGCCAGCAACCGCCGCGCAACGGGCCGCAACTGACCCGCACGGCCAACGGCCAATGGGTGGTCGACCTTCGCTTGCGCCTGCGAGGCGGCGGACTCGACAGCGCACTTGAGGCCGTTCAGGACGTGAGCAAAATGGACGCCAGGCAACTGACTGCCGAAATCAGTGCGTTCGACGTAACGATGAAAGCCAAGCAGACTCAGTGTGATGCTGACCACAAAGCCTTCAACGATGCGGTCGGGCAAGCACGAGGACCGGCACGCGAGCACTATCTGGCAACGCTAGACGCACAACTCAAGGCGTACGGCGCGAATATTGAACAGATCAAGGCGTTGAATCAGAAAGAGCCGATTCCGAACTACCGGACCGTCATGATTGAGCGACTGCAAATGCAGCTGTTTCTCGGGCAGGAATGGCTCGACCTGCATTCCGCCGTATTTCAGACTGACCTGAAGGCCATGCAGACAATGCTTGCCGATGAAGCCGGATTCATCGCGCAGGCGTTTGTTCAGACCTTTGAAAGAATGACCCTCCAGACCCAGGCCATCATTGAAAAAACAGAGTTGGCCAATAGCCGTTTTGACGAACTGATGTTGTTGGGAAAAGATGCCGTCAAAATTATTCCAACCTATCGCAAGGCATTGCCGAAATATGATCTGAACGACCTCAAGCTTTTGCAGATCAGTCTTGGCCAGGAAATTTGCATCAAGGCCGGTACGACAGCGGACGCCGCCAATGCCTATCAGGCACTCGCCAGTCTCATCGAAGACGCCGCGTTGAGTATCCAGAGCACGCTGAATCTGACCGAGGATGAAAGCCTCGACAACCTGCGCGAACGCATCGATGTCCTGAGCAATGTGGCCGAACAGTTTTCCGCCATCGATCAGCGCTTTGGTGATCTGCTCATCGACTACCCCGAACACATCAACACTGAGCGACTGCAGCATGTGCGTAAACGGGTAAACGGGTTCAGGGCGCGCACGGATGTAAAGCTGGCCGAGTTGCTGCACTTCAAGCACTTGCTGGGACCGACATCGGGGCCTTCGAAGGCGAGATCATCAACGCGCCAGATCATCAAAACCCAATCCAGAGGCACGGTAGTCGGCAATCGAAAAAAACGCATCAAGGGGCAAAAATCCGACCAGGTGGAAGTACGAACCACCCTGACGGGTGTCATCGCCACATTCCAGGAAGAGTCACCCGGTGTCTGGGTAGAACAGCGCACGGCAAAGACCCGCCAACCCAAGGCCCATTCATCCGTGAGTGCCAGCAGCCGTGCCGGCCAGGCGCTGATCGACGGCCTGGATGCATTCCACCAACGTATCGAGGCTCACCTCAAACGAGGGCGGCGGATACCTGTCGAGGTCGAGGAGGAATACCACAAGCATGCCGCTGTCTTGCGCGAAGCCAATGCGGCGATTGATGAAGCATTGACCGCCAGTAATCTGACCGCAGACTTCAAAAAGCCGACCGAAGAAATCGGCCACAAGCTTGACGAGGCCGCTAACGCCCTTGACGAAAAAGGCACCAGCATTCGCATCGGACTGATCAAACAACAACCGCCGACTGCGGCGGGGGTGCAGTGGCTCAAAGAAAAAGGTGAAGTAACGGTTTCCAAAACCATTACCCGTCGCCGGCTCAAAGGCCACTCAAGGGGTTTTCTCGACGAATACGAAGTACGCGATGCCCACACCGGCAAGGTGCTGTGTTACGCACACTTCCACTACAGCAGTGTCGACGCTCCCGTCGCTTCGTTTACCGCCGGGCACATGAAAACAGTCGCGCAACGACACATCGGCGGTTCCCACGAGCCGAGCGATCCCACCAGTTCGCAGCTCCTCGAAATCCATCGCAGCGAGATTTCACGACAGTCAGCCGAGCATCTGTTCTTCACGCCTGCCAAACCTGCCGCAAGCGCTTCAGTGCCGCTGTAATGTCAGGTTCAGGGACGGCGGCAAAGCCCAGGACCAACCCGGCGCGCTGGTCCAGCGGTGTAGTGGAGTCCGGCAGCCAGTAACTGCTCAAGCCGTTGATCTCCACGTCAACGCCTGCTGCCTGCGCTATCAACTGCTGCTCGCGCTCGATGCTTGTTACGGCCACGGTCAGGTGCAGCCCGGCGGAAACGGCGGGCAAATCTCCAACACCGGCAATGGCGGTCGGCCAACCGTGGAGCAAGGTATTGCGACGGCTCAGGGCGGCGCGGCGCATGCGCCGGATATGCCGCTGGAAATGCCCGGCCGCCATGAACTCGGCCATCACCGCTTGGGTACTGACCTCGGAATGGCGGACATCCACCGCGCGGCGTTGCGAGAAGGCATCGACCAGCGCCGGCGGCAGCACCAGATAACCGAGGCGCAATGCCGGAAAGGCAACCTTGCCGAAAGTACCGACATACAGCACTCGCCCCTGTCGATCGAGTGCCGCCAACGGCGCCAGCGGCGCACCGGTGTAGCGGTATTCGCCATCGTAGTCGTCCTCGACGATCCAGCCTTGGTTGCGCTCGGCCCAGGCGAGCAGTTCGAGGCGCCGCGCAAGACTCATCACCACGCCTGTCGGGTACTGATGAGAGGGCGTGACATACGCTACCCGACAGTCCCCGGTGGCCGACAACGCCGAGCAGTCCATGCCCTCCTCGTCCACGGCAATACCCTGCAAACGACCTCCTGCCACCGCGAACGCATGACCGGCCGCGCGGTAACCCGGATTCTCGATCGCCACACCGTCGCCCGGCTCCACCAGCAGCTGTGCACAAAGACTAATGCCTTGCTGTGCGCCGCTGGTGATCACAATTTGCTCAGGCGAGCACTGCATGCCGCGCGAACTGCGCAAATAGGCAGCGATCATTGCACGCAGGCGCGCATCGCCGGAAGGATCGCCATAGCACAGTTGCTCCAGATCCGGTTTGCGCCAGAAAGCCGCATTCAGCTTGGCCCACACCTCGAACGGGAACAGATCAAACGCCGGTACACCGACCCGAAAGGCTCGTGGCGGACCACTCGGTGGCCGGGCCAAATGGTTCTTTTCGATGCGCGAAAAACTATCGCTGTGGATAACTTTACTGGATGAAATTACAGGTAAATCCAGCCAATTTGTGGATAAGGCTGTGGGTAAGCCTGTTGAAAACCCTGTGGATACTTTTGTGGATAATTTTTTCGCAGGGCTCGCTACCGGCATCAATTGTGCGACGTAGGTGCCATCGCCTACCCGCCCTTCGATAAAGCCTTCGGCATACAGTTGATCGTAGGCGCGCACCACGCTGTTGCGGGAAATCCCCAACGCCGCCGCCAGATCGCGACTGGCTGGCAACCGCGTGCCGCTCGCCAGCCGTCCATCCAGCACCCGCAGGCGCAAAGCCTGATACAGCTGACGGCTCAAACCCTGACGGCGATCAAGCTCGATCCCGGCAGGGTTGAACGGCATGGATAACAGCGGCGAATCGGGCATGGCAATGGACCTATGAAATTGGTCATCAATGGCTCTTACAACAGACCAATAGCCTGCCTAGGATGCTGGCATTCGCCAAGGAAAATCTGCCCATGTACACGCCACGCGCCTTTGCCATCGAAGAATTGTCCCAACTGCACGAACTGATTCTCGCCACCCGCCTCGCCATTCTGGTGAGCCATGGCGAAAGCGGCTTGCAGGCCAGCCATGTGCCGGTACTGCTGCATTGCGAACAGGGCGAGTACGGCACGCTCTACGGGCACCTGGCCCGCGCCAACCCACAGTGGAAAGACCTGCGCGACGGCGCCGAAGCCATGCTGATCTTCGCCGGCGCCGATGCCTACGTCAGCCCGGGCTTTTACCCGAGCAAGGCCGAACACGGCAAAGTCGTGCCGACCTGGAACTACATCGCCGTGCACGCTTATGGCCACGCCGAAACCTTCAGCGATGGCGGACGCCTGCTCGACATCGTCAGCACCCTCACCGACCGGCATGAGGCCGGCCGCGCCCAACCGTGGTCAGTCGCCGACGCGCCCGCCGATTACATCGACGGCATGCTCAAGGCGATTGTCGGTTTCGCCATTCCCATTGACCGTCTCGAAGGCAAGCGCAAGCTCAGCCAGAACCGCAGCGCCGAAGACATTGCCGGCGTGCGCGAAGGCCTGGCCGCCAGCCCGGACATCAATGATCAAACCCTCGCCCGATTGATGCGCTAAGGAAATCCCCCATGAGTCAGATCGACATTCGCCCGGTCAGCGCCGACGACCACGCCGCCTGGCTGCCGCTATGGCAGGCCTACCTGCGTTTCTACAACACCGAACTGCCGGACGCTGTGACGCACAGCACCTGGCAGCGTTTTCTCGACCCGAACGAATCGACCCACGCCGCCCTCGCCTGGGCTGGCGGTAAAGCGGTAGGCATGGTGCATTACATCTATCATCGTTCGAACTGGAGCATCGAAAACTCCTGCTACCTGCAGGACTTGTTGGTGATCCCGGAGACCCGGGGCACCGGCGTCGGCCGCCAGTTGATCGAACACGTCTACGCCACCGCCAAGGCTGACGGCTGCTGCAAGGTTCATTGGTTGACCCACGAAACCAACGCCACCGCGATCCAGCTCTACGAGCGTATCGCCGAACGCCCGGGCTTCATCCAGTTTCGCCAAGCCCTTTAAGGAGACGCACGCATGATCGCTTCACTCGCTGACTGGAAAGGCGTCCCCGCCCCCACCGCCACCTTGCTTGAAGGGCGTTTTATCCGTCTGGAAAGACTCGACCCGGCGCGCCACGGTGACCAACTGTTCGCCGCACTCGAAGGCCCCGGTGCCGACCCGAAACTCTGGGATTATTTGCCCTACGGCCCGTTCCCGGAACGCAGCGTTTTCGACGCTTGGCTGAACAACCACGCGGCCGCCAGCGACCCGTATTTCTTCAGCGTCGTCGATCGCGCCAGCGGTCAGGTACAAGGCATCCTTAGCCTGATGTCGATTGTCCCGGCCCAGGGCCGTATCGAAATCGGCCACGTCACCTTCGGCGCGCCGATGCAGCGCTCGCCGAGAAGCACCGAAGCGGTGTACCTGTTGGCCAAATATTCCTTCGACCTCGGCTACCGCCGCCTCGAATGGAAATGCAATAACGGCAACGCCCGCTCCAAATACGCTGCCGAACGTCTGGGCTTCAGCTTCGAAGGGGTGTTCCGCCAGCACATGGTGGTCAAGGGCCAGAATCGTGATACCGCGTGGTACTCGATTCTGGATGGCGAGTGGCCGGGAATTGCGGCAGGTTTCGAGCGGTGGCTGTCGGATGAAAATCAGACGCCCGACGGGCAGGTGAAAGGTTTGGTCGAGTGCCGTTCCTGATTATCTGAAAAGCAAAAGATCGCAGCCTGCGGCAGCTCCTACACGGTGAATTTAAATCCCATGCAGGAGTGGCCGCAGGCTGCGATCTTTTGATCTGCGGCTACTCCAGTTTCTGCGCCAGCACCGCAATGTGCTCCGGCCCGATCCCGCAGCAACCGCCCAAATGGCTCGCACCGCGCTGCTGCCAGTCAATCGCCCAGTGCAAGTAACCCGGCGGATCCAGGTCATCGCGCAGCGGATCAAGTCCGTCATTGGCCGTAGCTTCTTTTGGCTGCGGCGGAAACGCATTGGCATAGGCACCAAGGTGAATTTTCGCCCCCAGACGCTCGAAGGTGTCACGCGCGGCATCAATCGCGGCACCGATCACTTCCGGCTGACTGCAATTGAACAACAACGTCTCGACGCCCAACTCAGCCGCCACCGCAGCCGCCTCGGCGACTGGCTCACCCGAGCGCAGGCGCGGCACTTCATCGGTGTCTTCGTCCTTCAAGGTGAACGACAACCAGAACGGTTTGCCATCCTTCGGCAACCCGGCGTGAATGGCACGCGCCTCGATGATCGAGCTTTGGGTTTCCGCCAGCCACAGATCAACGTGCGGGGCCAGAC
The DNA here is from genome assembly GCF_014268485.2 of Pseudomonas zeae. Classification (NCBI taxonomy): domain Bacteria; kingdom Pseudomonadati; phylum Pseudomonadota; class Gammaproteobacteria; order Pseudomonadales; family Pseudomonadaceae; genus Pseudomonas; species Pseudomonas zeae. The sequence goes on from NZ_CP077090.1 coordinate 139,850, forward strand.
CATTGACCAAGGGCGCCAGCAACTCGGTCACTCGGTCGGCGTTGAACAGATCCGGACGATAGGAGCCAAACAGCGGCGGCAATGAGCCAGCCACTCGCACGGATTTCCCTGAGGCCTGCACCGCACGTCGCGCCAGCTCACCGGCCAACGCTGCCAACGCCTGCCCTTCAGCGGCGAAACGCTCTTCGCCAATATGGAACGGCACCACGGCGTAACTGTTGGTGGTAATCACATTGGCACCACTGGCGATATAAGCGGCATGTACCGCCTCAACCGCTTGCGGCGCCTCGCTCAACGCCAGCGCCGACCACTCCGGCTGACGAAATGGCGCCCCGGCGCGCTGCAACTCACGGCCCATGCCGCCATCGAGAATAATCGTGCTTCCTGCGCCCATATGCTTTTCACTCATATGCTTATGAAAATAACTCACTATCAGAGTCGTTCTTATAACTATTTAATACGCACCATCCGGTTAATAACAACCTCTTTTTTGCTCAGGGATCGACTGTGAAATTTCAACCGCTACTGGCCTTGGGCCTGACCATTCTGGCCGCTTCCACTCAAGCCTTTGCTGGCGCCACGCTGGATCGTATCGAGCAGAAAAAAGAGCTGGTCGGTGTGCTGATGGAAAGCTATCCACCGTTCTCGTTTCTCAATGACCAGAATCAGCTTGATGGCTTCGATGTGGACGTCGCCAAGGCCGTGGCTGACAAGTTGGGCGTGAAGTTGCGACTGGAAACGCCGTCCTGGGACGTCATTGCCGCCGGCCGCTGGAGCGGGCGTTACGATATCTGCATCTGCTCGATGACACCGAGCAAGGCCCGCGCCGAAGTGTTCGATTTCCCGGTCGAGTACTACGCCTCGCCCGCAGTGATCGTAGTCAACGCCAAGGATGATCGGATTCACGCTGCCAAGGATCTGAGTGGCAAAAAAGTCGGCCTCACCAGCGCGTCCAGTTACGAAAGCTATCTGAACAAGAACCTGGTTATCGAAGGTGCCGAAGACAAGCAGCTGCAATACCCGTTCGAAGATGTGCAGATCGCGCCGTACGACACTGACAACGTTGCCTTCCAGGATTTGGGCCTGGGCGCCGGCGTGCGTCTGGATGCAATCCTCACCAACCTCGTCACCGCGCAGCCACGCCTGAACGAAGACAAACGCTTCAAACTGGCCGGCGCGCCGCTGTATTCGGAGCCGAATTCGGTGGCCATCGAAAAGGGCGATGCGCAATGGGACGCCAAAGTGCGCGAGGTGTTCGCGCAACTGAAACAGGACGGCACCCTGAGCAAGCTGTCACAAAAATGGATCGGCGCTGATATCAGCCAATGACTTCTTTCCCGACACCTCCACAGCCACCACAACCGGTGGCTGAATCACGCCTGCAACGCCTGTTCGGTTTTCGTACGCGGCTGTACCTGACATGGGCAGCGCTGTTCTGTCTGTTCGCCGGGTTCTTCCTGAGCTTCGATCTGAAATTCTCGATCATCCTCGACAAACTGCCCAACCTGGTCGGCTTGCACCTGGCGCCCAATGGCTTTCTGCAAGGCGCGGCGCTGACGCTTTTCCTGTGTATGTGCTCGATTGTCGCCTCGTCCCTGCTGGGCTTCATCACGGCATTGGCGCGCCTGTCGAAAAGCGCCGTGGCGTTCGGTATCGCCAGCTTCTACACCTCGTTCTTTCGCGGCACGCCACTGCTCATCCAGATCCTGCTGATCTACCTCGGCTTGCCGCAACTGGGCATCGTGCCTGGCGCCATCGTCGCGGGCATCATTGCCTTGTCGCTGAACTACGGCGCCTATCTCAGCGAGATCTTCCGCGCCGGCATCCTCGGTGTCGACCACGGCCAGCGCGAAGCTTCGCTGGCACTGGGTATGCGCGAGACGGTGATTTTCTGGCGCATCACCCTGCCGCAAGCCATGCGCACGATCATCCCGCCCACCACCAACCAGTTCATCTCGATGCTCAAGGACTCGTCGCTGATCTCGGTGATGGGGGTCTGGGAAGTGATGTTTCTCGCCCAGTCATACGGGCGCTCAAGCTACCGCTATATCGAAATGCTGACGACGGCGGCGATCATTTACTGGCTGATGTCGATTGGCCTGGAGTTGATTCAGGCACGCATGGAGCGGCATTACGGCAAGGCTTACGTGCGTCGCGATCAGTGACTCATCACCTCAAAGACATCATTCTGTAAAAACCCTTCGCTATACAGGACGGCCCGCTTATAACAAAAAGGCCGTCCGACCATGCCGTTCCCGCCCCAGCGTCTGTATCTCGCCATTGCCCTGTTGATCACCGCCACGGCAGCCCACGGCAAAACCGTGCAGATCGACACCGCCACCACGGCAGCGCAAACGCTGGGAGGCAGCGATACGCTGACGATTTCCGCACCGGGCAGCATCACCAACAGCGGCAAGGCCGTGAGCCTGAAAGACAAGACCAGTGGTGCGGGTGTGGTGATCGATAACGCCGGCAAAATCGTGTCCAGCGGTGGCCGGGCCATCGACAGCAGCGGCGACCTGACCCAGGCGCGCAACTACACGATCTACAACCGCAGCGGCGGGCAGATTCTCGGCGCCAACGACGCCTTGCGCATCGACAGCAACTTCGTCAGCGGCAGCCTGTTAATCGACAACAGCGGTGTGATTCGCTCCACTACCGGCCAAGGCCTGGATCTGGATGCGCTGCGCAGCGACGGGGTGAAAACCACCATTATCAACCGCGCCGACGGGCTGATTCGCGGCGACGCCAGCGACGGCATGAAGACCGGGGCCAACGCGACCATTACCAACTACGGCGAGATTTCCACCGGCGATTCGCACAATGCCGACGAGAAGTTCGATGGCATCGATATTGACTCCGCGAGCGGCGTTAGCGTGACCAACTACGGAGTGATTTCCGGCGGCCGGCATGGCATCACCACCGACCTCGGCGCGACACTGATCAACTACGGGCAGATCACCGGCCGCAATGGTTCCGGGTTCGGTTCCGACGGCGATGGCACGGTGATTAACCACGGCACCATCACTGGCGCTTACTCAGGCTTGCAAGCGAACGGTGACGGCGATGGCGTGGACATCGACAAGATCGCCCACATCGAAAACTACGGGACCATTCAGGGCGTCGGTGCAGGTGGTGTCGACAAGGGCGGTTTCGCCAACGGCAGCGAAGGTATTGCCCTCGGTGGTGGCTACATACTCAACGCCAGCAACGCGTTGATCAGCGGTGCCGACAGCGCCATTCTGGTGGACGATGGCAGCGGCGGTTCGGGGCTGGCGGCGACCACCCTGGAAAACTTCGGCACCATTCAAGGCCTCAACGGTTTTGGCGTGAAGTTCGTCGGTGATTTCGCCGACAACGTCATCAACGGCGGCACGATCAGCGGCAGCAATGGCCTGGCGCTGGATCTGGGCAGCGGTAACGATAGCCTGACCTTGCGCAACGGCAGTCGCTTTGTCGGCGTGGTGGATGGCGGCAGCGGTTACGACCGTGTGGTGATGGAGGACGCGGCCGGTGGCAGCTTCGGCGCCAGTCGCAACTTCGAATGGCTGGAGGTCAAGCAAGGCGCGTGGACGCTGTCGGGCAGTGGCGATTTCAGCGACGGCGGCGCGGTGCGCAACGGCGCCATCCTGATCAACCAAGGCAGCATCACTGGCAACCTGACCGTCGACGCTGGCGGTGTGTATGCCGGTGGCGGTTCGGTGGGCAATCTCAACGTCAACGGCACGCTACGCACGGACACCGGACTCGGCCGCGCAACCATCGTTCACGACTTGAACATGGGCAGCGCCGGCACCCTCGCCTACGGCGTCAATGCCGACGGCAGCAGTGCGCCGGTACAGGTCGGCGGCATCGCCAACCTCAACGGTGCAACGCTCGCCGTCAATCCCGGCAGCGGCACCTATCCCTGGCAGAGCCACTACACCGTGCTGCAAGCGGCGCAGGTCAACGGCACCTTCGGCAAGGTCAGCAGCGACTACGCATTCCTGACGCCGACTCTCGCCTACACACCCACGCAAGTCGATCTGACCTACACCCGCAATGATGTGGCGTTCAATGAGTTCGCCACGACTGGCAACGGCACAAACGCCGCCAACAGCCTCGCCTCAATCGGCAAAGACAACGCCTTGTACAACGCCTTGCTCAATACCAGCCAAAGCAGCGCCGGCGCGGCGATCGAGCAACTGGCCGGTGCCAGCAATGCCAACCTGACCAGCGCCACCCTCGGCGCCAGCAGTCAGGTCGGCAGCAGCATGCTCTCGGCGATGCAGCAAATGGGCGCCAGCCCGGGACTGATGGTCGGCCTCGATCAGCGCGACACCCCTGTGCTGGCAGCCAATGGCGTGCCGTCCGAGGCGCGTAATCTGAATGATCCTGACGCTCGCGGGCGGCTCTGGCTGCAAGGCATCGGCGGCTACGGCAAGCTCGATGGCGAACATGGCAGCAGTGGTCTGGAACAACGCACCAAGGGCAGCGTGCTGGGTGCCGACTGGTCGCTGAATCCAGCATGGCGGCTGGGCGTACTCGGTGGCTATTCGAAAACCGATCTGGACGCGACCGGCGTCGACGGCAACGTCGAGAGCTGGCACGCCGGCGTCTACGCGCTGCACCAGAACGGCCCGATCGCTTTGCGCCTCGGCGCGGCGTACAGCGGCCATCAAGGCGAAAGCAAACGCACCATCGCCTTCAATGGTTTCAGCGACCGCCCGAAAGGCGACTACGACGCCGATAGCCAGCAAGCCTTCGCCGAACTCGGCTATGCCATGGGCAGCGGCCGCCTCAGCGCCGAACCATTCGCCAGCCTCGGCTATCAGCGCTACCACCGCGACGGCTACCAGGAAAAAGGTGGCGCCGCCGCACTGCAAGTCGACAGCCAGACCCAAGACAACTTCAGCAGCACCTTCGGCCTGCGCCTGGCGCACCTGAGCAGCCTGGACAACGGCATGAGCGTGACCCCGCGCATGGCCGCTGGCTGGAAACACACCTATGGCGATGTCAGCAGCTCGACTCGTCAGGCCTTTATAACCGGCGGCACGGCGTTCAGTGTCGATGGCAGCTCGCTGGATCGCGACAGCCTGGTGCTGGAGGCCGGTCTGGATGTGGGGATCTCGGCGCGGCACACGCTGGGTGTGGGATACAGCGGCGAGATCGGCAGCAACAGCCGCAATCACGGTTTGATCGGGCAGTGGCAGATGAGCTTTTGAGGGTTGAACAGCCGGCGGGGTCTTGAATGGTTGTAGGAAAAGGGAACGCTGCAACCGAGTAAAAATCCTGGTTGCGGATCTCGCGGTCATTTTCTACAAAACGATGCGATGTCGCCTGCAAGCCTGCGGGAAGCAGCCGACATCGGATTTTTCAGTGCATCAATAGAGTTGGGTCTCCTGCTAACCGAGGCTCGACTCAATGACCATTCGACACACGTTCAAACCAAAACATCTGGCTTTGGCCATTTCGCTGGCGCTGGGTTGCGTAGCGGTTGCCAACGCTCAGCAACCCTCTGAAGTCGCTGATTCAACCGCAGTAGCGGATGTCACTGAATTGTCCGAAACCAGCCCTAAAAAAATGGCGCTTGAACGACTGAAGGGATTTCTCACCGACCCAAGTACGGTGCCCATCGCATTTAAAACCCCTAAAGAAACGTTTAAAGGTACCGCTGTAAACGATCTGATCACGCTCACGGACGGCGCAAGCTTTACCGGCCTGCTGGATGGTGGCGGGGGAGATAACGTCCTGTTCCTGGATGCAGCGGCAGGCGGCGAGCTGAAAGACACACGTAATTTCAACGGCCTGTTCCTCAGCCGGGGCGATTGGGCGCTGAGTTCCAAGGGAGACTTCAAGGAGGGCGTGCTGGTCAACAGCGGTACCACGTTGACCAACCTGGGGAGCATTAAGGGCGACGTGTATGTCGAGAGCGGTGGCAGCTTTGCCGGTAAAGGTGTGGTGGGAAGCCTGGAGGTCGCCGGCCTGCTCACCGTCAATGAGGTGCTAGGCAGCCCGCGCGTGAAAGGCGACTTGCGCTTGTCCCCGACCGCCGAACTGGCTTACGAGGTCACCCCCGGTGGCAGTCAAACGATCAAGGTTGATGGCACCGCCAAGCTGGAAGGCGCCACCCTGAAAGTCGTTGCGGCTCCGGGAGAATATCCGCAAAGCAGACAGTACAAAATCCTCGAAGCGGGTAAGGTAGAAGGCGAATTCGGTACGGTCGTTAGCGACCTCGCCTTCATGACAGCCACTGCGCAATACAACAAAAAGTCCGTCGGGCTGACTTACGCCCGTAACGGTAAGCCGCTTTCGAGCGCTGCCACGACAGCCAACACTCGTGCCGCTGCCGAGGCCATTGTCGATCCAACAGCACCTGCGCCATCAGTGACAACAACGCCATTGACGGCGTCTGCACCAGCTCCAATTTCTGTTCCTGTCCCGACTTCAGCGCCGACTCCCACTGCAGAGTCCGTCCCATCGCCAATGCCGGACGAACCTCTTACTGCGCAAGTTAACGAGTCCGCCGAACAGCCCGCACCTGCGCCTATAAAACCTGCAAACGCAGCAGTCGCCGCGCTTCTGACCAGCGACAAAACCACCGCACCGGTCGCCCTCGAACAACTCGCCGCCGGCAGCAATGCAAACCTCGCCAAAGCCACGCTGAGCAGCATCACTCCCGTAAGCGCGAGCATGCTTTCGGCCATGCAGCAACTGAACAGCCGTTACGGTTCTGCCTACAGTTCCGGCAACTCGCCGCGTCAGGCCGCCGGCGCTGCCGATTCCGGGCGCGTGTGGATTCAGGCGCTTGGCCATGGTGGCAAAGTCGACCGTAACTTCGACAGCACCCTCAAACACGCTACCCAAGGCCTGGTCATGGGCGCCGACTGGCGGCTCAACGAGCAATGGCATGTCGGCCTGGTCGGCGGTAAATCGCAGACCAGACTCGATGCCCGGCAATACGATGGCGACCTCGACAGCTGGCACCTCGGTGCCTACGCCGCACGTCAGGACGGCCCCTTCTCGCTGCGTCTCGGGGCGACCTACGCCAGTCATGACGGCGCCAGCAAACGTCGCGTGGCCTTCAACGGCTTCAGCGATCGCCTCAAGGGCAATTACGACGCCAACACCCAACAAGCCTTTGCCGAACTGGCGGTCAACATTGGCCGGCACAACGCGACGCTCGAACCGTTCGCCAGCGTCGGCTATCAGCGCTATCAACGCGACAGCTACCGTGAAAACGGCGGGGATGCGGCGCTGAAAGTCTTCGGACAAACCCGCGACAACCTCAGCAGCACCTTTGGCCTGCGCACGGCGAAAATCAATCGGCTGGACAACGGCATGACGCTGACACCGCGATTCAGTGCCGGCTGGAAACACACCTTTGGCGAGATCGAAAGCGACACCCGCCAGCAACTGGTCAAGGGTGGCAAACGCTTTGAAATTGCCGGTGCCGCGCTGGATCGCAACAGCCTGTCGGTGGATGCCGGCCTCGATCTCGGGCTGTCTGCCAATCACACGGTCGGCGTGGGTCTCACGGGTGAAATGGCCACTGACAGCCGAACTCACGGCGTAATGGGCCAATGGCGCATGGCGTTCTGACGGATTGAACATCGTCACTGTGGGAGCGAGCCTGCTCGCGAATGCGATCGGTCAGTTGAATAAATATCGACTGACACTCCTCTTCGCGAGCAGGCTCGCACACATAGGCCTCATGTGATGCAGACAAACTCCGGATGAAAAAAAAGGGGAGCACATGCCCCCCCGAGGTTTAAAACGTTGGATCGCGGCCGTTATCTCAGCCTTCGATTTCGATCAGAATTTCACCCGGATTGACCCGATCACCCTTGGCCACATGAATCGCGGTGACCTTGCCGGCAATCGCAGCCTGGACTTCGGTTTCCATCTTCATCGCTTCAGTGATCAGCACAGCCTGGCCGGCCTTGACGGTGTCGCCCTCCTTGACCAGCACATCGACGATGTTGCCCGGCATGGTGGTGCTGACGTGACCCGGTGCCGACGCCTGCTTGCGTTTGCTGCTGCCTCCACTGACAAATTCGTTGAGCGGTTCGAACACCACTTCTTCCGGCATGCCGTCGATGGACAGGTAGAAGTGACGCTTGCCTTCGGCCTTCACACCGACGCCGGTGATATCGACGCGGTAAGTTTCGCCGTGGACGTCGATGACGAACTCGGTCGGCACGCCTTCGCCGCCCGCCTTGGTCACACCGCCCGCTTCCGGAATCGGCAGCAGCACTTCAGGGGTGAGGGTGCCGGCGGCACGCTCTTCGAGGAATTTGCGACCTATGTCCGGGAACATGGCGAAGGTCAGCACGTCTTCTTCGGACTTGGCCAGTGCGCCGATGTCGGCACGCAATTTGGTCATTTCCGGCTTGAGCAGATCGGCCGGACGCACGTCGATGACTTCTTCACTGCCGATCGCCTGGCGACGCAGCTTCTCGTCGACCACGCCCGGCGCTTTGCCGTAACCGCCTTGCAGATACAGCTTCACTTCGTTGGTGATGGTCTTGTAGCGCTCGCCGGCCAGCACATTGAAGAACGCCTGGGTGCCAACAATCTGCGACGTCGGGGTCACCAGCGGCGGAAAGCCGAGGTCCTCACGCACGCGTGGGATTTCCGCCAGCACTTCGGCCATGCGGTTAAGGGCGCCCTGCTCTTTCAACTGATTGGCAAGGTTGGAGATCATCCCGCCCGGCACTTGGTTGACCTGCACACGGGTGTCGACGGCGGTGAACTCGCTTTCGAACTGGTGGTACTTCTTGCGTACGGCGTAGAAGTACAGACCGATCTCTTGCAGCAGTTCGAGGTTCAGGCCGGTGTCGTACTCGGTGCCCTTGAGCGCTGCAACCATCGACTCGGTGCCCGGGTGGCTGGTGCCCGAAGCGAAGCTGGAGATCGCGGTGTCGATATGATCGGCGCCGTTTTCGATCGCCTTGAGCTGGCACATGGTCGCCAGACCGGCCGTGTCGTGGGAGTGGATGAACACCGGCAGCGATTGCTCGGCTTTCAACGCGCGAACCAGTTCGCCAGTGGCGTACGGAGTCAGCAGGCCGGCCATGTCCTTGATCGCCACCGAGTCGCAACCCATGGCTTCCATCTGCTTGGCCTGAGTGACGAACGCATCGATGGTGTGCACCGGGCTGGTGGTGTAAGCGATGGTGCCCTGGGCATGTTTGCCGGCCGCTTTCACCGCTTCGATCGCCACGCGCAGGTTACGCACGTCGTTCATCGCATCGAAGATGCGGAACACGTCGATGCCGTTTACTGCAGCTTTAGCGACGAAGGCTTTAACCACGTCGTCGCTGTAATGGCGGTAGCCCAGCAGGTTCTGACCGCGCAGAAGCATCTGCAGGCGCGTGTTAGGCAACGCCGCGCGCAGTTGGCGCAGACGCTCCCAAGGGTCTTCTTTCAGGAAGCGTACGCAGGCGTCGAACGTCGCGCCGCCCCAGCACTCCAGCGACCAGTAGCCGACTTTGTCGAGCTTGTCGCAGATCGGCAGCATATCTTCGGTGCGCATGCGGGTGGCGAGCAGCGATTGGTGAGCGTCGCGCAGGATGGTATCGGTGACAAAGATCTTCTTGGACATTGTTGTATTCCTCACAGGCCTGCGTGGGCGGCGATGGCGGCGGCGATGGCCAGGGCCAGCTCTTCGGGTTTGCGCTTGATCGAGTAGTTGGTCAGTTCAGGGTGGCTTTCAACGAAGCTGGTATTGAACTGGCCGCTACGGAATTCCGGGTTGCGCAGGATTTCCTGGTAGTACGCGGCGGTGGTCTTCACACCTTGCAGACGCATGTCGTCGAGGGCACGCAGGCCACGGTCCATCGCCTCTTCCCAGGTCAGCGCCCAGACCACAAGCTTCAGGCACATCGAGTCGTAGAACGGCGGAATGGTGTAGCCGGTATAGATCGCTGTGTCGGTGCGCACACCCGGGCCGCCGGGGGCGTAATAACGGGTGATCTTGCCGAAGCTCGGCAGAAAGTTGTTCTTCGGGTCTTCGGCGTTGATGCGGAACTGCAACGCGAAACCCCGGTGCTGAATGTCTTCCTGCTTCACCGACAACGGCAGACCGGAGGCGATGCGGATCTGTTCGCGGACGATGTCGATCCCGGTGATTTCTTCGGTGATGGTGTGCTCCACCTGCACCCGGGTATTCATCTCCATGAAGTACACCTCGCCCTCGGCGAGCAGGAACTCCACGGTACCGGCGTTCTCGTAACCGACAGCCTTGGCCGCACGCACCGACAGGTCGCCGATGTAGGCGCGCTGTTCCGGGGTCAGTTGCGGACTCGGGGCGATTTCGATGAGTTTCTGGTTGCGGCGCTGGATCGAGCAATCACGCTCGAACAGGTGCACGACATTGCCGAAGCTGTCGCCGAGAATCTGCGCTTCGATGTGCTTGGGGTTAACGATGCATTTTTCCAGAAACACTTCGGCCGAACCGAAGGCCTTGGTCGCTTCGGAAATCACCCGAGGGAAATTCTGTTCGAGTTCTTCGCGGCTGTTGCAGCGACGGATACCGCGACCGCCACCACCGGAAGTGGCTTTGAGCATCACCGGGTAACCGATGCGGTCGCCCTCGGCCAAGGCTTCTTCGATGTCGGCGACGTTACCTTCGGTGCCAGGCGTCACCGGCACACCGGCCTTGATCATGCTGCGCCGGGCTTCGGTCTTGTCGCCCATGCGGCGAATGACTTCCGCCGACGGGCCAATGAATTTGATGCCGCGCTCGGCGCAGATGTCTGCCAGCTCGGCATTTTCCGAAAGGAAACCGTAACCGGGGTGCAACGCATCGCAGCCGGTTTCAACCGCCAGGTTCACCAGCTTGCGCGGGTTCAGGTAACCGGCCAGTGGCTCGGCACCGATGCTGTGGGCCTCGTCCGCGCGTTTCACATGCAGCGCATGGCGGTCGGCGTCGGAAAAAATCGCAACCGAGCGAATGCCCATTTCGGCGCAGGCTCGCACGATTCGTACGGCAATCTCACCACGGTTGGCGATCAGGATCTTTGTTATCACTTGGAGGTTCCCTTGAGCCGGTGGCACCACGACCTGCTAGACCCAGGTCGACGCGTGACCAAATGTTTCAATTTAGTCGCAGGTCCACACTAGCGCTCATGAGGGATTAACAAAAATGAATAAAAATTGGGCTAGCCATAAGTAAAGACTTATAGTTGAACGATCAGCCTGCCATCAGAGCCTATAAGAAATGCGTAAGTCATTGATGCGTATGACATTGCGTCAGTTGCAAATCTTCAACGAAGTGTGTGATTTACGCTCTTACAGCCGCGCAGCCGAGGAAATGTCGCTCACGCAACCGGCCGTCAGCCTACAGATTCGTCAGCTCGAAGAGCTGATCGGGCAGCCATTATTCGATTACGTCGGCAAAAAACTTTACATGACCGAGGCCGCCGAAGCACTTCAGCGCGCCAGCCGGGACATCTTCGGGCGCCTGGAAAACCTCGATATGCAGCTGTCCGACATGCAGGGTTCGCTGCAGGGCCAATTGAAACTGGCGGTGGAGTCCAGCGCCAAATACTTCGTGCCGCACCTGTTCGCCGCGTTCAAGCGTCAGCACCCGGAAGTGAATCTGCAACTGACCGTGGTCAACCGTGGCCAGGTGATTCGCAGGCTGTCCGACAACCGCGACGATCTGGTGATCATGTCGATGGTGCCGCAGGACATGGGTCTGGAATTCCTGCCGTTCCTCAACAACCCGATTGTTGCCGTGGCGCGCCCGGATCACCCGCTGGCACACATGGGCCCGCTGCGGTTGCAGGATCTGGAACCCTACACGCTGCTGATCCGCGAACCCGGCTCGGGCACACGACTGGCCTGCGAAGAGTATTTCAAAGAGAAACGCGTGCACTTCACCCAGACTCAGGAAGTGGCCTCGGCCGAAGCTCAGCGTGAATGTGTTCAGGCGGGTCTGGGCCTGGCGCTGTTGACGCGCCACGCCCTGAACCTGGAGCTGGCGACCGGCGGCCTCGTCGAGTTGCCGGTCGAGGAATTGCCGCTATTCCGTAGCTGGTGTCTGGTGCAAGCCAAGGCCAAACGCTTGTCACCGGTGGCACACGCCTTCCTGGCGTTTATCCGCAGCGAACGGGTGCAGATCAGCGCGCTGGTTGAGCGCTTCGACGGGAAGCTGCGGGTGCTGCCTGCCAATGGTTGATCTCGGGAAAATCGCCGATTTCGGCTTGTAGCTGGCGAAGTTCGAAGCGATCTTCGATAGCGCGGCGAAACTCCATGCGGCGCTGGTCTTCCTGCTGACGACGGGTTTTCGCGGCGCTGTTGCGTTCTTCGTAGGGCTGAGCCATTTCGAGTCTCCCAAGGCGATTACGGGAGTTTCACGATAGGCGGGAGGGATGACGGTTTGGCTGCGCGGGGATGACAGTGCGATGAAACTTGTGCAGGGTTGTGGTGTTTTTGAGGACGCCTTCGCGAGCAGGCTCGCTCCCACATTTGATCTCGGCATGACACAGAATCTGTGTTCACAGGAAATCCCCTGTGGGAGCGAGCCTGCTCGCGATTAAGGTCGGAACGACCTTGGATAACTTCAGTCATCCAGCGCTTTCACGGCTTTCGGCGACAAGCGCAAGCTGCGCAGACTGCGCTTCACGCTCTTCAGGTGATTGACCAGACTCGGCCCACGCGCCATCGCCACGCCCATCGCCAGCACGTCAATCACTACCAGGTGAGCAATACGCGAAGTCAGCGGCGTATAGATTTCGGTGTCTTCGTGCACATCGATTGCCAGATTGACGGTCGACAGTTCGGCCAACGGCGTCTGGCTAGGGCACAGAGTAATCAGCGAAGCGCCGCTCTCACGCACCAGATTGGCGGTAATCAGCAGGTCCTTGGAACGCCCTGACTGGGAAATGCAGATCGCCACATCGGTCGGTTTCAACGTCACCGCCGACATCGCCTGCATGTGCGGATCGGAATACGCCGCCGCCGTCAGCAGCAAACGGAAGAACTTGTGCTGCGCATCCGCCGCCACCGCGCCCGACGCGCCGAAGCCGTAGAACTCGACGCGCTGCGCCTGCGACATCAACGTCACCGCACGCTGCAACTCAACCGGATCGAGCTTCTCGCGAACCTCCATCAAGGTGTGCAATGTGGTGTCGAAAATCTTCAGGCTGTAATCGGCAACCGAGTCGTCTTCATGGATTGCGAACTGACCGAAGCTGGCTCCGGCGGCCAGGCTTTGCGCCAGTTTGAGCTTGAGATCCTGGAAACCGGAGCAACCAATGGCGCGACAGAAGCGCACGATGGTCGGCTCGCTGATGCCAACGCTGTGGGCCAGGTCGGCCATGGAACTGTGCATCACCGCCGCAGGGTCAAGCAGCACGTGGTCGGCGACCTTGAGCTCCGACTTGCGTAACAGGTGACGTGACTGGGCGATGTGTTGCAGCAGATTCAAGGGGCTGGACTCTTCTTATGGGCAAGGATGTAGCACGCTTGTAGTTATACTACATGAATTGGCTTTTTGCCTGCTCAATGCGTAACTCCATGTCCCCATATCAGGCGCGATGGGATGCATGTAGCCCTTAAAGCGGTTTTTCCTGTTCGCGCAAAAGCCCGGCCAGACCGCTCGCCTCCACCGGCCGGCTGATCAGGTAACCCTGCACTTCATCGCAACGCTCGGCGCGTAAAAATTCCAGCTGCTCCTGGCGCTCGACACCTTCGGCGACCACTTTCAGTGACAGCCCATGGGCCATGGCAATGATCGCGCGAGTGATCGCCGCATCTTCACTGCCCTCCCCCAAACCGCGAATGAATGCCTGATCGATCTTCACGTAATCCACCGGAATGCGCTTGAGGTAACTCAGCGACGAATACCCGGTGCCAAAATCATCGATGGCCAGTTTCACCCCCAGATCGCGCAGTTGCTGGAAGGTCGCGATGATGTGCTCGACGCTGTCGAGCAACTGGCTTTCGGTCAGTTCCAGTTCGAGGTAGTGCGGCGCCAGTCCGGTTTCCTCCAGCACCTGCCGCACCAGACTGACCAGTTTGCCCTGACGCAGTTGATGCACCGACAGGTTGACCGAAACACGAATCGGCTCCAGCCCCTGACGCTGCCATTCACAGGCCTGCCAGCACGCCTGACGCAGGACGAATTCGCCGATCGGCCCGATCAGACCGGTTTCCTCGGCCAGCCCGATGAAGTCCCCCGGCGGCACCTGGCCCATGGTTGGATGATCCCAGCGCACCAGTGCCTCTGCCGCATTCAAACGCCCGGTTTGCAGGCACAGCTTCGGTTGATAGAACACTTTCAGCTGCTTGTCTTCGATGGCCTTGCGCAGATGGTTTTCCAGCTGCAAGCGCTCAAGGGTGCTGGCCTGCAGGCTTTCGGTGTAGAACTGGAAGTTATTGCCGCCGAGGTGTTTGGCATGCTGCATGGCCATGTTCGACTGGCTGACCAGTGCGGAGATTTCCCGGGCGGTGTCCGGCAGCATGCTGATGCCCATCGAGGCACTGACCACCAGCTCATGCCCTTCGACCGTCAGTGGCAGGCGCAACTTGCTCGACAGGCGCGTGGCGACCCGGGCCAGACTTGAGAGATTGCCGTAGGCATCGAACAGTACGGCGAACTCGTCACCGGACAAGCGGGCGATGGTATCCGCTTCCGGTAAGGCGTTGACCAGCCGGCGCGCCATTTTCTGCAGTAACTGGTCGGCAATCTCATGGCCGAGACTGTCGTTGAGCAATTTGAAGCGATCCAGATTGATGTGCAGCAACGCCAGGCTGCGCCGGCCCTGACGCGAGCGCTGATGCGCTTCATGCAAACGCTCGCGGAACAGCGAGCGGTTGGCCAACCCGGTGAGCTCGTCGTAATGGGTCAGATAGCGCATGCGCTCTTCGGATTCGCGCCGCGCCGACAAATCGGCGAAGAAGCCGACGATATGGCTGACATTTCCCCGACCATCACGCACTGCATTCAGTTGCAGCCACTGCGGATACAGCTCGCCGTTCTTGCGCGTCTCCACCAGTTCGCCCTGCCAACTGCCGTGTTGCTCAAGTGCATGACGGATGGCGACGTAATGGCGGCGGGCATCACGGCTGCACGGTAGCTCGACGACGTTGCGCCCGAGCATGTCCTCGATGTCGTAACCGGTGACCCGGCTGAACGCCTGATTGATTGCGATCAACGCGTAATTCGGGTCGAGAATCACGATGCCTTCACTGGCCGCTTCGAACACCGTCGCCGCCAGGCGCTGCTGCTCTTCGAGGCTTTTGCTGGCACTGATGTCGCGGCGGGTGCCGACCATGCGGATCACCCGGCCGCTGTCGCTGCGCTCAACGGCGCGGCCACGGTCTTCGATCCACACCCAATGGCCATCGCCGTGACGTACGCGGTATTCGATCTGATAGTCCTCGGTGCGCCCCTTCAAGTGCTCGATCAATGCGTACTTCAGCGTCGGCACATCGTCTGGATGCAGACGTGGCTTGAGGTCGCGCAAAAGTGCCGTGACGTATTCCGGAGCGAGGCCGAACAGTTCCTGAATCTGCGTGTGGTGGACCTCATCGGTTTGCAGGTTCCAGTCCCACAGCCCCAGCTCACTGGCCTTCAGCGCCAGCGCCAGCCGCGCTTCGCTTTTGCTCAGGGCCTGATTGGCCGCGTCCAGTTCAAGGCTGCGCTGGGCCACGCGGTCTTCAAGTTCAACCTGCGCTTCACGCAATTTGCTTTCGGCGCAGCGGCGCTGGTCGATTTCTTTGGCCAGTTCCTGATTGAGCTGTTCGCTGCGCGCCTGCGTCTGTTGCAGGTGTTCGATCAAGCGCTGATTCTGGAAGCGCCGCAGCAAGCCGCGATCGATCAGCCGATTGACCTGCCACGCGACCACGCTCAGCGAGCCGAGCAGGATCAGTCCGAGCCAGCCCCAACCGCGCGCCTGCTCGTCACCGCCCCAGAACAGATAACCGATCGCCGGCAACAGGCAGGGCAAGGTAAACGACAGAAACGCCGGCAGGCTCACCGCGTAGGCGACGCTGGCCGAGAGGGTTGCGGCGCCGATCAGGCCGAACACCCAGGCCTGTTGTATGAAGTTGTCGGCGGGCACCAGGGCGATGCCGGCGCCGGCCAGGGTCAGGCCGGTCATGGTCGAGCCGAGCAGAAACATCCGCCGCCAGATCGGTTGCGCCTGACGATCAGGGATCGCCGAATCGAACGCCGCCACCTGAATCACCCGCAACGCAACCAGCGACAGCAACCACACCAGCCAGACGCTGACCACGAAATAGCGCTGCGGGCTCCAGAGCAAAGCGGCGCAGACCAGACCATTGATCAACATGAACAGCGTGGGCAATAACGAGCCCTGATACAGCAGACGCGTGCGCTCAACCGCCATCTCGACGGCATAGTGCTTGCGGATAACCCGGGGATCCACGGAGGGGCCCGACAGTTCGGAGCTGAGGGTCATGGGCAACGTTCTTGTTCTTATAAGGAGGGCGTGCGCCCGAAACGTGGACGGAGCATACACAAGCCGATCCCGTTGCCAAACTGCTCAAGATCATAAATTCAGCGAAACTTTTCCGTCCTTTGCCACCGGCCAAACCCTGGGAACGCGGCGGGCCAATGCCTGTAGCCAGTGACCGACCGGTCGTCATCGACAGGAGTTTCATCGGCTAATGCAAAGCTCGGTTTGCCCGGGCCTGCGGCGCACCCTAGAATGCCCCGATGCGCGATGATCTCTCCCTTCTGCTGAACTCCCTCAACGATGCCCAACGCCAGGCCGTAGCAGCCCCCGTTGGCCGTCAGTTGGTCCTGGCCGGTGCTGGCTCCGGTAAAACCCGAGTGCTGGTGCACCGTATCGCCTGGTTGATCCAGGTCGAAAACGCCTCGCCCCACTCCATTCTGTCGGTGACCTTCACCAACAAGGCCGCTGCCGAGATGCGTCATCGCATCGAGCAGTTGCTGGGGATCAACCCGGCCGGCATGTGGGTCGGCACTTTCCACGGCCTGGCGCACCGCTTGCTGCGGGCGCACTGGCAGGAAGCCGGACTGAGCCAGACTTTCCAGATTCTCGACAGCGATGACCAGCAACGACTGGTCAAACGGGTGATCCGCGAACTCGGCCTCGACGAGCAACGCTGGCCGGCGCGTCAGGCACAGTGGTTCATCAATGGCCAGAAAGACGAAGGCCTGCGTCCGCAACACATTCAGGCCAGCGGCGATTTGTACCTGGCGACCATGCGCGGCATCTATGAGGCCTATGAGGCGGCGTGTCAGCGTGCCGGCGTCATCGATTTCTCCGAACTGCTGCTGCGTGCCCTCGACCTGTGGCGCGATCACCCGGGCCTGCTGGCGCATTATCAAAAGCGCTTCCGCCATATTCTGGTGGACGAGTTCCAGGATACCAACGCCGTGCAGTACGCCTGGTTGCGCTTGCTTGGCAAGGGTGGCGACAGCCTGATGGTGGTCGGCGACGACGACCAGTCGATCTATGGCTGGCGCGGCGCGAAAATCGAGAACATTCATCAGTATTCTTCCGACTTCGCGGATTCGGTGACCATTCGTCTGGAGCAGAACTACCGCTCCACCGCCGGCATCCTCAAGGCCGCCAACGCCTTGATCGCCAACAATACCGGGCGTCTGGGCAAAGAGCTGTGGACCGACGGCGGCGACGGCGAAGCGATCAATCTGTACGCCGCGTTCAATGAACACGACGAAGCACGCTACGTGGTCGAAACCATCGAAAGCGCGCTGAAAACCGGCTTGGCCCGCAGCGATATCGCGATTCTGTACCGCTCCAACGCCCAATCGCGCGTTCTCGAAGAAGCCTTGCTGCGTGAGCGCATTCCGTACCGCATCTATGGCGGTCAGCGCTTCTTCGAACGTGCCGAAATCAAGAACGCCATGGCCTACCTGCGTTTGCTCGAAGGTCGCGGCAACGATGCAGCGCTGGAACGGGTGATCAACGTGCCGGCCCGAGGCATTGGCGAAAAAACCGTCGAAGCCATCCGCGATCACGCACGCCACAGCGATGTGTCGATGTGGGAAGCGATGCGCCAACTGGTCGCCAATAAAGGCCTGACCGGTCGCGCCGCCGGTGCGCTGGGTGCGTTTATCGAGCTGATCGAGAATCTCGCCGCCAAGTGCATGGAGATGCCGCTGCACCTGATGACGCAAACCGTCATCGAGCAGTCCGGCCTGATCGCTTATCACGAAGCGGAAAAAGGCGAGAAAGGCCAGGCCCGGGTAGAAAACCTTGAGGAACTGGTCAGCGCCGCGCGCAACTTCGAGAACACCGAAGAGGATGAAGAACTGACGCCGCTGGCGGCGTTCCTCGGCCATGCTTCGCTGGAAGCCGGGGACACTCAGGCTGACGAACACGAAGACAGCATTCAGTTGATGACCCTGCACAGCGCCAAAGGCCTGGAATTCCCTTACGTGTTCCTCGTGGGCATGGAAGAAGGCCTGTTCCCGCACAAGATGAGCCTGGAAGAACCGGGGCGTCTCGAAGAAGAGCGGCGTCTGGCTTACGTGGGGATTACCCGGGCGATGCAGAATCTGGTGATGACCTATGCTGAAACCCGACGCCTGTACGGCAGCGAGACCTACAACAAGGTTTCGCGCTTTGTGCGCGAAGTACCGAAAGGCCTGATTCAGGAAGTGCGCTTGTCGAACAGCGTCAGCCGACCCTTCGGCGGCAATCAGTCGATGAGCGGAAGCAATCTGTTCAGCGGCAGCGAGATTCCGGAAACGGGTTTCAGCCTCGGTCAGGCGGTACGCCATTCGATCTTTGGTGACGGCGTGATCCTCAACTTCGAAGGCGCCGGCGCCCAGGCACGGGTGCAGGTGAATTTCAGCGAAGGCAGCAAATGGCTGATGCTCGGTTACGCCAAGCTGGAAGCGATCTGACGCCGATTTCGCTTTTCTGTGGGAGCGAGCCTGCTCGCGAATGAAATCACCGCGGTTGATCTGATAAACCGTGGTGCGGCATTCGCGAGCAAGCTCGCTCCCACAGGATCTGGGTCGGCAGGTTGATAAAAGGACATTTCCATGGGCTCAGGCTTCTTTTCTTCTTGGACATTCTGGGCCCTGCTCTCGGCGACTTTCGCCGCATTGACGGCGATCTTCGCCAAAGTCGGCATCGAAAACGTCAATTCCGACTTCGCCACCCTGCTGCGCACCATCGTGGTACTCGTCAGCCTGGCCTTGATTTTGTACGCGACGGGCCAATATCAATCTTTGGGATCGATCTCTGCGAAGAGTTATCTGTTCCTGCTGCTGTCTGGCCTGGGAACCGGTGCGTCGTGGCTGTGCTATTTCCGCGCGCTGAAAGTCGGTCCGGCCTCGCTGGTCGCGCCAGTGGACAAACTCAGCGTGGTGCTGGTGGCAGTGCTCGGCGTGATCCTGCTGGGCGAGAAACTCGACCTGCGCCAATGGGGCGGCATCGGCCTGATCACCGCAGGTGTGGTGATGCTCGCTTTTCGTCGCTAAACGAGCTTTCTCACTGAACCTGTCCCGATTTCCTACAACCAAAAGTACATGGCCTTATTGTCCCGACCGAGCTGAACGTAACCTGTCAGGCAAAAGCCCGAAACACTCTCTCGCTAGCCAGTAACACTTCAGCTGTGCAACATGGCGCGCGTGTCTCCACAAACGGGAATTCCCTTTATGAAACGTTTTCTTAGCATCGCCATGGCGTTGTGCATCGGCCTGACGATGAGCCTCGACGCCAACGCCAAGCGCTTTGGTGGTGGCAAAAGCGCCGGCGCTGCGCCGACGCACCAGACCAGCCAGATGGCTCCTTCTTCTCCAGGTGTCGGCGGCGCTGCGGCGACCGCAGGTGCTGCCGGTGCCGCAGGCGCTGCCGCCAAGGCCGGCGGTGCTTCGAAATGGCTCGGCCCTCTGGCCGGTATCGCCGCCGGTGGCCTGCTCGCTTCCATGTTCATGGGCGGCGGTTTCCAGGGCATGCAGATCTTCGACATCCTGATCATGGCCGTGATCGCGTTCGTGATCTTCCGCTTCATCGCCGCGCGTCGACGCAAGCAGCAGGAGCAGTTCGCTCCGGCCGGCGCGCCGATGCAGCGTGAAGTGTTCGAGCAGAAGCCTGCCGCCATGGGTTCGATCTTCGGTGGTTCGGCCGCACCCGCCGCCGCTCGTCCGGTGATCAACGCGCCAGCCTGGTTCAATGAGCATAACTTCCTTGAAGCTGCCCGCAGCCACTTCCAGGCGCTGCAGCAGCACTGGGACGCCAACGAGATGGACAAGATCGCCGAGTTCGTGACCCCGCAAATGCTCGAGTTCCTCAAGCGTGAGCGTGCGGATCTGGGCGATGCGTTCCAGTCGACCTACATCGACAACCTCCAGGTTCAACTGGATGGTGTGGATGACCGCGCCGACAAGACCATCGCCACCCTGACATTCAGCGGTGTGTCGAAGACCTCGCGTTTCGACCAGGGCGAAGTGTTCAGCGAAAGCTGGAACATGGAACGTCCGCAGGGCGAGAACCAGCCTTGGCTGGTTGCCGGTATCCGCCAGAACGGCTGATCCCTTCCAGGCGTCACTTGCCGTAATAAAAAACCCCAGCCTCGGCTGGGGTTTTCTATTTCGCGGTTGCATCTATAGCGAGCTACTGTATAAACCGGCCCATATAAACCGCGCCATTCAAGCAAGAGGATCCCGGACGTGGAAGAAATCATCGAACAACTGCGTGAAGCCAACGAACCCGTGCCGGTTCCATTGGAGTTGCCTGACGAAGATCTGCTGGTCGAAATCGAAGAACAGCTGTTCATCGACATTCCGTTTGTCTTCAGAGAGTTTTTGCTGACCGTCAGCGATGTGGTGTACGGCAGCCTCGAGCCGGTGACCGTTACCGATCCACAATCCCACACCTACTTGCCGGATGTTGCCGCCAACGCCTGGGATGCCGGTGTTGATCGCAGCCTGATTCCAATCTGTCAGGACGGCGATGACTACTACTGTGTCGAAGAGGATGGCACGGTGGTGTTGTGGCAGGCCGAAGAAGAGTTGATTGCCGAGGAAACCTGGGAATCGGTATGGCACTGGGCGCGGGACGTCTGGCTGGAAAGCTGATCGGCCAGCCGCCCCGCATGGTCAATGCCCCGACGACTCCTTATGGTTGTCGAGGGTTTCCAGCAGCGCCACCTGCATCCGCGTGTGCACGCGGATGAACCAGCGCCAGAGCAGCGCCGCCACGGCCGCCGCCACCACGGCGATCAGTACCAGCAACTTGTTGGTCGGCAAGATACTGGCCGACAAGGCTGCCAGCAGCAGGAAAATCACCAGCAGCGAGAGAATCGGGATCACTTCGGAGATCACCCGGCGCACTCGCTGTGTGTGACGCCCGGCCATCTCGGGCTTCACACCCATCTCCGCCAGCAGCATCGACAACGCCTTGAGCTTGCGATAAGCGGCGATCAGAAACGGCAACGACACCAACAATGCCCCGCCCCAGATCAACGCCTTCTGCCAGCTCGGATCGCTGATCCAGTCTTGCAGCCACAGCGAGATGCGTTCAGCGAAATACGCGCCGGCGAAGAAGATCGCAATCACCAGCGCCAGGTTGACGCCGACTTGCAGCAAGATCTTGCGAATGATTGACGCCAGCATCGCACCCTCGCCTTGCGGCTGAATGCTGCGCAGCCATTCGCCATACATGCCCAGCACGCGGCCGAGAGGCTTGGGCACAGCCGCGGACAACTTGATCGACAGCGGATCAGCCGCGCGGATCAGATACGGCGTCAGCAAAGTGGTAATCACCGACACCGCCACGGCGACCGGGTAGAGGAAGTTACTGGTCACCTGCAACGTCATCCCGAGAGCGGCGATGATGAAGGAAAATTCACCAATCTGTGACAGCCCCATCCCCACTCGCAGTGAGGTACGTCCGTCATTGCCCGCGATAAACGCTCCGAGACCGCAGGACAACATCTTGCCGAGTACAACGGCTACGGTGATCACCGCAATCGGCCACGCGTATTCGAGCAGAATCATCGGATCGAGCATCAGCCCGATAGCGACAAAGAAGATCGCGCTGAACAGGTCGCGAACCGGCTCGATCAGACGCTCGATTTTTAGCAGTTGTCGCGACTCGGCCATGATCGCGCCGATCAGGAACGCACCGAGTACCATGCTGTATTCGAGTTTGACTACCAGCAGGCAGAAGCCGAAACACAGGCCGAGCACGGTGATCAGCAGCATCTCGTTGCTTTCGAATTTGGCCACATAGGCCAGCAATCGCGGCACCAGCAGAATGCCGATGACCAGCGCGACAATCATGAACAGCGACAGTTTGCCAACCGTGGAAAACACTTCTCCGGAACTGACCGTGCCGCTGACGGCGATGCTTGAAAGCAGTGCGATGATGCCGATGCCGAGGATGTCTTCGACGATCAGCACGCCGAAGATCAACTGCGCAAAGCGCTCGTTTTTCATCTTCAGATCATTGAGGGCCTTGACGATGATGGTGGTCGAGGAGATCGCAAGAATCGCGCCGAGGAACAGCGAGTCCATGGTGTTCCAGTCGAACCAGCGGCCGATTTCATAGCCGATCCAGATCATCAGGACGATCTCGAGGAACGCCGCAATAAACGCCGTGGCGCCGACCTTGAACAGCTTGCGCAGGCTGAACTCCAGGCCGAGGCAGAACATCAGGAAAATCACCCCCAGCTCGGCGAGGGTCTTGATGGTGTCTTCGTCGTGAATCAGGCCGAACGGCGGGGTGTGCGGGCCGATGATGAAGCCGGCGACGATGTAGCCGAGCACCACCGGCTGTTTGAAGCGATGAAACAACACGGTCACCACACCTGCGACCAACATGATCACCGCCAGATCCTGAATAAAGCTGATGGCATGCATGGCGTGGGCTCCTTGAATGACGAGGCTCGCCGGCAGACGTCAGAAAGGTCTGGGCGAGCGTAGTAAAAGTCCGCTTTTCGTGTGGGAATTGCCTTTGTAAGGGGCTTTTGCAGGTTAACACCGCGACTTGCGGCTGGAAGGCGGTGCAATATATGGAAACAGATCGATTCCGGCGTGACGGCGGCCAGTCGCCCGGCGTCCCGATAACGGTGCTTTTGAAAAGCGACCAGGCACCCGCAGAGGTGCTTCCAGCAATCAGCCTTGATCCGTGAGAACGTTATGGAACCCGGAAACGCCCAGCTGTCGATGACGGTACTGATGACCCCCGACATGGCCAACTTCTCTGGCAATGTCCACGGTGGCACCCTGCTCAAATACCTCGACGAAGTGGCCTACGCCTGCGCGAGCCGTTATGCCGGTCGCTACGTGGTGACGCTGTCGGTGGATCAGGTGATTTTTCGCGAGCCGATCCATGTCGGCGAACTGGTGACCTTCCTCGCGTCGGTCAACTACACCGGCAACACCTCAATGGAAGTCGGTATCAAAGTCGTTACCGAGAACATCCGCGAGCGCTCGGTGCGCCACACCAACAGCTGCTTCTTCACCATGGTCGCGGTGGATGACCAGCGTAAGCCGGCCGCCGTGCCGCCGCTGCAACCGCAGAACAGTGAAGACAAGCGTCGTTATATGCAGGCGCAGCAGCGTCGGCAGATTCGTCAGGAGCTGGAGAAGCGCTATCAGGAGATCAAGGGCGACGCCTGAGATTTGTAGCGTTAGGAAATCGCTATCGCGAGCAGGCTCACTCCTACATTGGAATTCGTTTCCCTGTAGGAGTGAGCCTGCTCGCGATTGGATTCAACGCGGTCTTACAGACTGATCGCCGTCGCCTCGAACTTCACCCGCGGATGCGCAATGCGATCCTGCGCCCGCACCAGCTGCAGCTCATAGCTGGCGCAGGCTTGAGTTTCCAGTAGCACCTCATGCACCGCCGCCGCGGTGAATTCGAACGCCGCCACCAGACTGTCACCCAGCAGCACCCGCGCCAGGAACAGGCCGGATGTCAGATCGCCCACACCCACTGGCTGACGCGGGAACGCCAGCAACGGACGGCGCAGATGCCAGCTGCCTTCAGCCGTCACCAGTAGCATTTCAAAGCCATCGGCCGGTTTGCCCGGATAATCCAGATGCTTGACCAGTACTGCTTTCGGCCCGCGCGCCAGCAAGGCCCGCGCCATTGCCAGGCAATCGAACAGCGACTGCGGCTTGCGCCCGGAGAAGCTGTCCAGCTCCAACTGGTTTGGACACATGATGTCCGCCACGGCCGCCGCCTCTTCCAGCAGAAAATCGCTGACCTCGGTCGGCACGCTGCAGCCCTTCTCCGGATGGCCCATCACCGGATCGCACAGATACAGCGCCTTCGGATTGACCGATTTGATGCGCTCGACGCCGCTGAGAATCGCCCGGCCCTGCGCCGCGCTGCCGAGGTAACCGGACAGCACCGCATCGCAATTGCCCAGCTCGCCAATCGCAGCAATCCCTTCGACCAGCTCGGGAATCTGTTGCGGCGCCAGCACTTCGCCGGCCCACTGACCGTACTGGGTGTGGTTGGAAAACTGCACGGTGTTGAGCGGCCAGACATTAACCCCGACCCGCTGCATCGGAAAAACCGCGGCGCTGTTGCCGGCGTGGCCGAACACCACATGGGACTGAATGGCGAGCAGATGAGGCGTACGTTTCATTCGGGTCATTCCGTAAAACGATTGAAATTCAAGCCGCGCAGTATGCGACGAAACGCAGCCTGTACGACAGACCAGCGACGCAGTTAAGCTGACGCTATCTTTTGGAGTTCGATGTTGATGCTGACCCTGGAAAACATCTTCGTGCTGATACTGTTCGCCGCTGCCGGCGCGTGGTTATGGCATAACCACGGCTTGCGCGAGCGCGCGCTGGAGCGGGTCAAACAGCATTGCCTGAACGTACGGGTCGAGTTGCTCGACGGCAACGTTGCCCTGAAGAAGATCGGTTTCATCAAGGACGCCAACGGTCGCCGACGACTGGCGCGGGTGTACAACTTTGAATTCACCGTGACCGGCGAAACCCGGCATAACGGCACCATCACCCAGTTTGGCGCGCACAGTGCGCAGATCGAACTGGCGCCCTACCCGGCACCGTTCGACGACACGCCGCCAGTAGTGGAAGTGCACAAGCCGCGGGCGGAAGTGATCGAGTTGAGCCAGTGGCGGCAAGAACATACGAAGTGGAAACCGTAAAAATCGCAGCCTTCGACAGCTTCTAAAGGGTGCACAAAAATCCCATGTAGGAGCTGCCGAAGGCTGCGATCTTTTGATCTAACCCTCCCGACACCCCAATAGCTCCCGCTGCAACACTTCAACACTCTGTGCCTCAGCGAAGATCAGCTCGAGTCGCGAATCTTTTCGCCATTCGCTGGCTTGCCAGATCAGTTCGGCATTATTCAAAGCATTAGCCGACACCCAACCCTCCGAGCTGTGGATAACCAGTTTCGCCCGCTGCCAATTGAGGCTGGCTAGCCAGTCAGCAATGTGCCGCTTGTCGAACGTCTGTCCCGGATGCCAACGCCAACCAATACTCCAGCCTTCCTCCTGCGCCTGACTCAGGCAAATCGGCAGCGTCGGATCAGTCCAGACGGCCGGCATTTGTCCTAATCCCTTGGGTACGGCCAAATTATCCACACCGTTGACCGCTTTTGCGGCTAGGCCCGGCAGTTCGCCCAGGCTTAGTTGCGCCTCTTGAGTCCAGACCAACGGCACTGCCGGCAACTGGCTGGCGATTTTTTCTCTGGCCCTGTCATCAAGGTTTTCAGCCTTGTTCAACAACAGCAGGCCAGCGGCTTCCAAGGCTTCTTGTTGCGCTACCGGCAAGGCTTTCCCTGCCTGCAGCGCTTGAGCATCCAGCACCAGCACACACGGCTGCACCGCCAGCACACCTCGCCACGGCGCCTCTTTCAACTGGCTAATCAGCTGCGCCGGATGCCCCAGCCCGGACGGTTCGATAAACAACCGATCCGGCTTCGCC
This sequence comes from Pseudomonas zeae, assembly GCF_014268485.2. Lineage (NCBI taxonomy): Bacteria > Pseudomonadati > Pseudomonadota > Gammaproteobacteria > Pseudomonadales > Pseudomonadaceae > Pseudomonas > Pseudomonas zeae. The sequence goes on from NZ_CP077090.1 coordinate 165,726, forward strand.
TTGCGCAGCAACCGCCCCAGGCCAATCTGAAACGGCGCGCCGTTGACGCAACACAGGCAGCCGCCGGCCACTTCGCCCAGTGCGATACCCTCGGCGTCACTCGTCAACAGGGCGGCGTCGAGGCCGATCTGGCCGAACTCGTTGATCAATACCGCCCAACGTTCGCCTTCCGGGCGCTGGGCCATGAGCTGGCGAATCAGGCTGGTCTTGCCGGCGCCCAAAGGGCCAGCAATGACATGGGTAGGAATGTTCTGCAACATGGCCGGGAGATTTCTTGGGAGATTCAAAGATGCGTTGGAGGGGATGGTCGTTGCTGTTGGCGCTACTGTCGAGTGAAGCATGGGCCCAGGCCTGCGTGGTGCACAGTCAGGGCGAGCGGCTCGACGTCAAAGTCTGTCAGCAGAACCGCAATATCCCAGAGAAACTGTTCAACGACGGTTTCTGCCAGCCGAAGCTGGCCGGACAGAAAGTCAAAGTGCAGTACGTCGACCAGTGCCCGAGCGGTGCATTTGGCGTATGCAGCAACGCACAAGTCGCCAATATGCCCTATCGCCAGGATATCCACTATTACGGCGTGGCCACGGATGCGGCGTATCTGCAACCGTACTGCGAAGGCCTGAGCCAGGGTAAGTGGCTCAAGCCTTGAGGCGTCAGCCGAGCCAGTCGAGGGTCAGTATCAGACGGCGCTGCCCCGCGTCCGGGTGCGGCGAGCGGTGGATCAGGCCAAAGCCTTCATTGCCGTGCCATTTCTCGCCTTTCAACAGCGCCACGTCGCCGCTGTTGAGTTGCTGGATTTGCACGTGGGGCTCGGCGTTGGCCTGCCCCAGCTGACGGCGATCCATCGCACCTTCCTTGAGCCATTGGCTGCCAACGCCCGCATAAGTCGTGATCAGTCGCACCGGCACGTGATCGACATGGAAGCGTGGACACATGGCTTTATCCAGTACCCGCAGGCGCAGGCCCACGCGCTTTGCCCCCAGTAAGCAGGCGAATGCGCTGACCAGCCATTTCAGGTCGGCGATAAAGCCCTCGTAGCCTTCCAGATCACGGAAGCCTGATGCCACACCGGTGAGATCAGGCTCGGCGTCCTCATCCGGCAACTCAAGGCACAACGATTCCGCCAAGGGCTCATTGAGCGACAGCAGCAGGTGAGCGAACTCGCTGATGTGCAACGGCAGTTGGCGTTGCCAGACGGCGAGGTTGGTGTCGTCTTCGAGGATTCGCGTCAACGCTTTCGGTGTCGGACCTTGATGCTGATGGCGCGTACGGTTCTGCAGCAGCTTTAGCGCGAGCATCAGGCAGCCTCTTCGTGCCAAGAGCCGAACGGGTCTGGCAACAATCGCCAGCCTTCGACACCGAGCGCCATTTCTTCATCGGTGAGCAGGCAGGCATCCAGTTCGGCTGAGAGCTGTAGGAAATCAATGTTCTGACCGATAAACACCAACTCCTGGCGGCAGTCTCCTACGCTCGACAGCCAGTTTTCCATGATGGCAGCGGTGCTTTCCTGATCTTGTGGCCACTGCTCCTTTGGCACGAAACGCCACCAGCGCCCGGCAAAACCGTGGCGCATCAAACCACCGGCTTGCGACCAGCTGCCGGCGTCGGTGGGTTTGCTCGCGAGCCAGAAGAAGCCTTTGGAGCGCAGCAGTTTCCCGTTCAGCCAAGGACGATCGATAAAGCTGAAAAAGCGTTGCGGGTGAAAGGGCCGACGGGCGCGATAGGCTGTGGAGGCGATGCCGTACTCATCGGTTTCCGGCACGTGTTCGCCGCGTAATTCCTGCAGCCAACCCGGTGCCTGTGCGGCTTTCTCGAAGTCGAAACGCCCGGTGTTGAGGATTTTTTCCAACGGCACCTCACCCATCACCATCGGGATGATTTCCGCTTGGGCGTTGAGACGCTGGAGGATCGCGATCAACTCCTCACGCTCGCGCTGGCTGATCAAGTCGATCTTGCTGATCAACAACACGTCGGCGAACTCGATCTGTTCGATCAACAGATCGGTGATGGAGCGTTCGTCTTCTTCGCCAAGGATCTCGCCACGGGACGCGAGGCTTTCCGCTGCCTGGTAGTCCGGCAGGAAGTTCACACCGTCGACTACAGTGACCATGGTGTCCAGACGCGCGATGTCGGAGAGACTCTGGCCGTGCTCATCGCGGAAGGTAAACGTCTCTGCCACGGGCAACGGCTCGGAAATCCCGGTGGACTCGATCAGCAGATAATCGAAGCGATTTTCACGGGCCAGCTTGCTGACCTCTTCTAACAGATCTTCACGTAACGTACAGCAGATACAGCCGTTACTCATTTCGACTATTCTTTCTTCTGCACGATTCAGGCTGACATCACGCTGGACTTCGCTGCCATCAATGTTGATCTCGCTCATATCATTAACGATAACAGCCACGCGCAAACCCTCTCGATTACGTAGTACGTAATTCAAAAGTGTACTTTTTCCGGCGCCGAGAAATCCTGAAAGTACGGTGACGGGCAATTCTGCTGACATTGGATAATCCTCTTCGGATGGCGACCAATTTGCGCTTTTGCTTGCGCAGGGCGTTTTGCGCTTCCCAATGTGAATTGCGTAGCAAACAAACGCTTTGAAATTGGCCTGCCCAAGCTTAATTCGAATTAATGTTATAGTATAACAATAAGAACAAACCAGCCTTCTCTTGTCTTGATCGACAAAGAGTTGGAAGCTGTGCCAATACCGAGCCCGGAAATCACCATGGAAAATGCGCTGAAATGCTCGATCTTGAGCCTTGGGCTGTTGCTGGCTGGTAACGCTTTTGCGCAATTGCCAGCGCTAGCCAGCTGCACACGCAGCGCCAACCTGCTGGCGTGTGTCGACCCCGATGGCAATGCCTATAGCGTCAATACCGTCGGCAACACGCTCTATCTGCGCGGTTTTGAGAAGAATGGCCAACGTTATTGGGCGCAGACCAACAGCCGTTTCGGCCAATTGACCTTCTTCACTGGGATCGCCACTGATGGCGAAGCCTGGGTTGGCTACACCCGACGTGTCGGCTGGACGACCATCAATCGGTTCTCCAGCTCGGGCGGCACCAGCGAAAAATTCACCTGCAGCCGCATTACCGGCTGTTAAACCTGTGTGTTTTTCTGCGCCTGCTGCCAGGCAAGGTAGCTGTCGATGGGCGGATTCTTTGCAAAATAACGCTGCAATCCTTCAAACAACCCGTTGGCCACGGCCTGCTGATGTCGCGCAGTAACCAGCCGTTGACTGTCGCGCGCATTGGAAATGAAGCCGGTCTCCACCAGAATTGAAGGTACATCTGGCGATTTCAGAACCGCGAATCCTGCCTGTTCCACACGCTTCTGATGCAGCGTAGTGATGCCTGCCAGACTGCCAAGTACCGTGCTGCCCAACTGCAGACTGGCAGCGATCGTCGCGTTCATCGACATGTCGAGAATCACCCCCGCCAGCATCGGATCCTTATCTTTCAGGTTGAGCGGACTGGTGGCGCCGAGCAGATCCGCACCATTCTCCCGCTGCGCCATGAAGCGTGCCGTCGCCGATGTCGCACCGCCCTCAGACAGGCAATAGACCGACGCGCCGGAAGCAGTCAGACGCGGCGCTGCATCGGCATGCACTGAGATAAACATGTCCGCCTTATGCTGACGCGCGATCTCCACGCGTTTGCGCAACGGCACGAAAAAGTCGTCATTGCGCACCAGTTTTACATTGAAGCCCCTCTCTTTTTTCAGGCGTTTGGCGAGCAGTTGCGCAATGGCAAGCACCACATCCTTTTCCCTTTCGCCCTTGGCACCGACAGCACCGGGATCCTTTCCGCCGTGCCCAGGGTCAACGACAACAATGATGTCGCGTCTGGGATGCGCTTTCAGCGCAGGTGTTTCACGTGGAACCATTGGCGTATTTGGCGTTGATTTGGCGCTAACCAGATCCAGAACCAAGCGATGGCCCTGGCCGTCCTGCGGCGCCAAAAGGAAGCTGTTCAACAGCACCGGATTGCTCAGATCCAGAACAATCCGCGTGTCACCGTGACCAAAAGGCCCGGAGCGAATCGAACGAATCACCGTTCCATTTAGCGCGAGCTGACGGAAATCTGCGCCTACGCTCGCACTAGACACATCAATTATCAGACGTTCCGGGGCCGTTAGCGTGAAGGTTTTATAGCGCACCGGGCCGCTTAGATCGAACACCAATCGCAGCTTTTCATCCGAGCGCCATAGGCGCGCATTACGAATTTGCGTAGCTGAAACACTGAAAGGGAGAGCGAGGGCCGCGCTGGCCAGGATCAGATTAAGCAAGTGGCGTCTGTGCATATGAAAGCCTGTTCATGAAAAAGGCATCGTGATTTGAATTGTTATAATGTAACATCTAATTCAATCAACACGACGGTCCCGAACATGAATTCGATGACACTTCCGGATATCGCCGCGCAGGCCGCACGCCAAACTTTGCCACTCGAATGGGTGGGCATGCGCGGCATTGCGTTACCTGTTTTGTTAGAGGGTCAGCGCTTGAGCGCCAAGGCTGATGCGGGTGTCAGTCTTGATGATGGCGAGGCGCGTGGCATTCACATGTCGCGGCTGTATCTGGCCTTGGAAGCACTCGAACAGAAGAACCTGTCCCCAGCGCTACTGCAGCAGGTGCTCAAGGATTTCCTGCAAAGCCACGAAGGTTTATCCACCCGCGCCTACCTGAATATCCACACCGACTTGCTGCTAAAGAGGTCAGCGCTGATCAGCCCATTGGCCGGCTGGAAGTCATATCCCGCGAGCATTTTCGCCAGCCTGATAAATGAAGTGTTCCACGTGGAACTCAAAATCGAAGTGCCCTACTCCTCAACTTGCCCTTGCTCAGCAGCCTTGGCGCGACAGTTGATCCAGCAGAAATTCACCGCCGACTTCGCCAACAAAGCTCTACAACACGCCGACGTTCTGGCATGGCTTGGCTCGACCCAAGGCATCCTTGCCACGCCTCACAGCCAACGCAGCACAGCACAATTGCACCTTCACCTCGACGACTTCATTGATGAGTTTCCTCTTAGCGTGATCATCAATGACGCTGAAGCTGCCCTCGGCACCGCCGTACAAACCGCCGTAAAACGCGCAGACGAACAAGCCTTCGCCCTCGCCAACGGGCAAAACCTGATGTTCTGCGAAGACGCGGCACGCCGTCTGAATCTGGCCCTGCGACGTACTCCCGGTATCAGCGCATTTCAATTGCGAGTGATCCACGCCGAAAGTCTGCACGCTCACGACGCCGTCGCCGAAAGCCATTGGCAGCGTGAGCAAGCATGATCCGCTGCCAATCCCTGAGTTGGGGTGCACCCGGCCAACCACTGACCGTGCCCCTGGACCTTGAACTCGACAGCGGCAGCCTGACGGCGATCATCGGTGCCAACGGCTGTGGCAAAAGCAGCCTGCTGAAAGTAATCGCCGGGCTACAAAAGCCATTGGCAGGCAATGTCGGGCTGAGTGTCCCACGTCAAAGCGGGTTGTCCTTTCTGCCCCAGCAACAGCATCTGGATCGCCAATTCCCCATCAGCCTTGAAGATCTGGTCGCCGCCGGTTTCTGGGGACGCAGGCTCTCGACTCAACTACGAAGCCAGCGCCTGAAAGACGCACTGGCGAACTGGCACCTGAGCGGACTCGAGCAACGCCCACTCATGGCCCTGTCCGGTGGCGAACTGCAACGCGCCCTGCTCGCTCGACTGAGCTTGACCGACGCGCCCGTGCTGCTGCTCGACGAGCCCCACGCCGCACTCGATGCACTCGGTCAGCAGTTGCTCTGGCAGCACATCCACGCCTGGCACGGCGAAGGTCGGACACTGGTCGTCGTGTGTCACGACCTCGCCGCCGTACGCCAACACATCCCGAAAACGTTGCTGATCAAAAACCGCGACTGCGTGTTTGGTGCAAGCGCAGAACTCATTCAGCAAACACCTCACACACAGGTGGCCTGATGCTCACCGTCGCCCACCTCTGGCAACCATTTAATGAGTTCGTGTTCATGCGCCGTGCCCTGCTCGGCGGACTGGTATTGGCGTGCAGCACCGCCCCCCTCGGCGTGTTCTTGATCCTGCGACGGATGAGCCTGATCGGTGACGCCGTGGCCCACGGTATCCTTCCCGGCGCGGCACTGGGTTTCTGGTTTGCCGGACTGAGCCTGCCCGCGCTAACGCTGGGAGGCTTGGGCGCCGGTTTGAGCATGGCTGGCCTCGCAGCCTGGATCACCCGTCGCACGGGCCTGCGCGAAGACGCCAGTCTCGCTGCGATCTATCCGATCTCGCTGGCCAGTGGCGTACTCATCCTCGGCATCGCCGGCAAACGCCTCGACCTGTTGCACCTGCTGTTCGGCTCAGCACTGGCCGTCGATGGTCCGACCCTCATCGGCATGATGTGGGTTTCGGGATTCAGCCTGATCGCCATGGCGCTGATCTACAAACCGCTGCTGCTCGACACCCTCGATCCGTTGTTCTTGAGAACCGTCAGCCGCCTCGGCCCACTCGCCCACGGCGTGTTCCTGACGCTGGTCGTACTCAATCTGGTAATCGGTTTCCAGGCCATCGGCGCGCTGATGGTGGTCGGCCTGATGATGCTTCCCGCTGCGGCTTCGCGATTCTGGAGCCGCCGGCTGCCGACCCTGATTGCCATCGCGGCCGTCATCGGTTGCCTCTCGGTCTGGTTCGGCTTGCTGCTGTCGTTCTACTACTCGTTGCCGAGCGGCCCGGCCATCGTGCTGATCGCCGGTCTTGGCTATCTGTTGTCCGTGGTGTTCGGGTCGGTGCACGGTCTGTTGCGCCGCCCGCCTTTGCTCACATCCCAATGAGGTGCTTCCCGATGCGCGCTCTACTCGTGCTGTTCAGCCTGATGCTGTCGATGTCATTGTCGGCGGCAGAAAAACTGCCTGTGGTCACTAGTTTCAGCATTCTTGCCGACATGGTCCATCAGGTCGGCGGCGAACATGTCCAGATCACCAACATGGTTGGACCGGACGCTGACGCTCACACTTACGAGCCGACGCCAGACGATGCCAAAGCCCTTCTGAAGGCCAAACTGATCGTCAAGAATGGCTTGGGTTTCGAGCCATGGCTGGATCGTCTGGTCACCAGTACCGAGACCAAAGCCACGGTCATCAGTGCCAGTCACGGCGTGATTCCACGCTCGCTGGATGAGGACGGCGAAACCGTTCCCGACCCGCATGCCTGGCACAATCTGGCGAACGCCGAGTTGTACGTCGCCAATATCACCAAAGCACTGATCGCTGCGGATCCCGCGAACAAAGCCGACTACGATCGCAACAGCAAAACCTACCTGAAGCAGATCTACGCCCTGCTCGCCGAAGCCAAAGCCAAACTCGGTGCGCTGCCACCGGGCAACCGCAAGATCGTTACCAGCCATGATGCTTTCGGTTATCTCGGTCAGGCCTACGGTATCGACTTCATGGCACCGCAAGGCCTGTCCACCGAACGCGACCCCTCGGCTGCCGAAGTCGCCGCGCTGATCACCCAGATTCGCCAGGCCCACGTCAAAGCGGTGTTCATGGAAAACATCAAGGACGCACGCCTGCTCAAACAGATCGCTGACGAAAGCGGCGCGCACATTGGCGGCACGCTGTACTCGGATGCCCTCGCTGCCAGCGGTCCCGCCAGTACCTTCACCGGTCTGTTCGAATACAACCTCAACACTCTTTACGACGCACTGAGCCAACCATGATCCGCAAGAATCCTTCAGGTGATTTGCCCCACATTGCCGAATCGGCCTACGTCGATAAAACCGCGATCATCTGCGGCAAAGTGGTGATCGGCGAGAACGTCTTCGTCGGCCCCTACGCAGTCATTCGCGCCGACGAAGTGGACGCCTCAGGCCAGATGGAGCCGATCACCATCGGCGCCAATTCGAATATCCAGGACGGCGTGGTCATCCATTCCAAATCCGGCGCGGCAGTGACCATCGGTGAGCACAGTTCCATCGCCCACCGCTCGATCGTGCACGGCCCCTGCGTCGTCGGCGATCGAGTGTTCATCGGTTTCAACAGCGTCCTGTTCAACTGCGTCGTCGGCAACGGTTGTGTGGTGCGGCACAACTCGGTGGTCGACGGGCGAGATTTGCCGGACGCCTTCTATGTGCCCTCGACGACTCGCATCGGCCCGAACACCGACCTCTCGCAATTTCCACCGGTGAGCGTCAGCGCTTCGGAGTTTTCTGAAGACGTGGCGCGCACCAACGTCGACCTGGTGCGCGGCTACAAAGCCTTGCAGAACGAGTTCTGAACCCATGAGCAGCGTGCTGATTCGCAACGCAAGGCTGGTCAACGAAGGACGCGAGTTCGACGGCGATCTGTTGGTCAGCAATGGGCGCATCGTCAAGATTGCCCGCAGCATCGAAGGCGAAAACGCCAAGGTTGAAATCGACGCGAAGGGCCAATGGCTGCTGCCGGGGATGATCGACGACCAAGTGCATTTTCGTGAGCCTGGTGCGCCAACCAAGGGCAGCATTCATAGCGAATCTCGTGCGGCAGTCGCCGGTGGCATCACCAGTTTCATGGACATGCCCAACACCCAACCGGCCACCCTTACCCTCGACGCACTGGCGGATAAAAAGCGCCGGGCAGCGATCAGCTCGGTGGCCAATTACGGCTTTCACTTTGGCGTGAGCCAGGACAACCTCGATACAGTGGCAGCACTCAATCCCTGCGAAGTGGCAGGCGTGAAAGTGTTCATGGGCGCCTCGACCGGCAACATGCTGGTGGACGATCCGGAGATCCTCGAGCGACTGTTCGCCGAGGTGCCGACGATCCTCTTGGCTCACTGCGAGCACACGCCCAGCATCAAAGCCAATGCCGCCAACTTGCATGAGCTGTTCGGTGATCGTTTGCCCCCGGCTGCCCATGCGTTGATCCGTAATGCCGAGACCTGTTATCGCTCTTCTTCAATGGCGGTTGATCTGGCGAAACGTCACGGCACGCGCCTGCATGTTTTGCACCTGACCACGGCGCGTGAAGTGGCGTTGTTCGAGGACAAACCGCTGGCGCAAAAACACATCACGGCGGAAGTTTGCCTGCACCATTTGCTGTTTGATGATCGCGACTATCCCCACCTCGGCAACCTGATCAAATGCAATCCGGCGATCAAAACCCCATCCGATCGCGATGCACTACGCGCGGCACTGAACAGCAATCGACTCGATGTGATCGGCAGTGACCATGCACCGCATACCTGGGCTGAAAAACAGCGACCTTATGCGCAGGCACCTGCGGGTTTACCATTGGTGCAGCACGCTTTACCGGCACTGCTGGAGTTGGTGGCGGACGATGTGCTGCCAATCACTACGCTGGTGGCGAAGACCAGCCACAGAGTCGCGGATCTTTTTGCGATTCCCGATCGTGGGTATCTACGTGAGGGCTACTGGGCGGATCTGGTGCTGGTTGAGGCGCAGACGCTGGAGGTCGATCGGCAACCGATTCTGTCGCAGTGCGGATGGACGCCGTTTGCCGGGCGCAGCTTTCGGCATCGGGTGAATGCGACGATGGTGTCGGGGCAGATTGCCTGGCGGGAGGGTCGGGTGAACGAGGGATGTCGGGGGCTGGCGCTGAGGTTTATGCGCTGAATACGAAGACGCTTTCGCGAGCAGGCTCCCACATTAGACTGCATTTCAAAGGTGGGAGCGACGGTGCGACGATTCGACCTGCTCGCGAAGCTTTTAAGCTCTTGGCTTCACAGCGCCGCAGTCCTGACCCAACCAAACCGCGCGAGTCTCCAGACTGCCCTTCTGATTGATCCCTATCGCATTGAACGTGCCGTTGGCCACGGTGGTGAATTCACGATCACTGAGGAACGTCGCCACCCCGGTACCCTGCGCTTTCGGGCAACTGAAACGGAATTTCCACTGGTTGCCCGTGCGGTCGGTAATCTGCTGTTTGCAGCCCGATTGCGGGTCGGCCAATGGAATATCGTTGGTCGCCACCTGCTCCGGCGTCAGACAGGCACGAATGCCCTTGCCGCCGATATTGATCCCGTTCTTCTCCAGCGCAGCACGCTGTTGCGGGGTCATCTGGCCTTGCAACTGGCCGAGGATCGATTGCACATCCATCGGCTGGTCATCGACCTTGACGTTGCTCGATGTCATTTCCCACAGCCCCGGCTGCAGCATCTGCGCCTGCGCAACCACCGGCAATGCCAAACCCAGGCCCAGCGCCAAACCCAGCAGACGAACGTTCATCGAAAAACTCCTGATCAGTAGTGGCCGTTAGACGTCGGCCGATTGCTTCGGTTCATGCACCAATTAAATAGCGACATTCGCGGCAGAACATGGTCTGTTAAGCATTGAATCTTCCGGAGCAAGGCTGCCCCATGGATTATTTTGGACCGCACATTTTCGGTTATCTGATCGCCCTGATACACACCCTCGGTCTGATCGCCGCAATTCACGCGGTGCTCACCGTGCGCACGGCTCAAGGCTCGATCGCCTGGGCATTGTCGCTGATCTTCATTCCCTACCTCACGCTAATTCCGTACCTGGTATTTGGGCGCAGCACTTTTGATGGTTACATCAAGGCGCGGCGCCAGGCCAACGAACAGATGCGTCAGGCCATCTCCGAGTTGAACTGGCGTCCGTGGGTGGAAGAAGCGCTGACTGCACGCGCCTCGAATGCCTATGCCTCGTTACGTGCGATGCCCAAACTGGGACGTATGCCTTGCCTGGCGAATAACGAAGTGCAATTGCTGGTAAACGGCATGGCCACCTTCGACGCTATCTTTCAGGCCATCGATCAAGCTAAAGAAGCAGTGCTGATTCAGTTTTTCATCATCCACGATGATCGGCTCGGTCAGCGTTTGCGTGATCTGCTACTGAAGAAGGCTGCTGAAGGCGTATCCATCCATCTGCTTTACGACCGCATCGGCAGCCACGCCCTGCCCCACAGCTATGTGCAGACGTTGCGTGATGGCGGCGTCGAGGTCAAAGCCTTCGCCACACGCAGTGGCTGGCTCAATCGCTTTCAGGTCAACTTCCGTAATCACCGCAAGATCGTCGTGGTCGATGGAGTGGTCGGGTTTGTCGGCGGACATAACGTTGGCGATGAATACATGGGTGAAAAACCACCGCTGGCACCTTGGCGCGATACGCATGTGAAGGTACGTGGCCCGGTGGTCGCGTGTATGCAGGAATCCTTTGCCGAAGACTGGTTCTGGGCCGCGCGTACCCTGCCGCCACTGATCCTGCCTGACGAGTACCCGGATGACGGCGTGCTCTGCCAATTGCTCGCCAGCGGCCCGGCGGATGCCTACGAAACCTGCTCGTTGTTCTTTGTCGAAGCGATCCACGCGGCGACCGAACGGGTGTGGATCACCAGCCCGTATTTCATTCCGGACGAAGCCGTATTCGCCGCACTGAGGCTGGCCGTATTGCGTGGCGTCGACGTGCGATTGCTGCTGCCGTCGCGTCCCGATCACCGCATCGTTTACGCTGCTTCCAGTCTCTACGCCTTTGAAGCCGTGAGGGCCGGCGTGCGGGTATTCCGCTACGAACCCGGTTTCCTGCATCAGAAAGTGGTGTTGATCGACAGCGAGATCAGCGCGATCGGCAGCGCCAATCTGGACAACCGTTCGTTCCGGCTGAATTTCGAAGTGATGCTGCTGACCGTCGACAGTGACTTCGCCGCCAGCGTGGAGAACATGCTCAGCGCCGATTTCGCGCAAGCCTACGAGGTCGCCAAAGAAGAAAGCCGGGAGATCCACCGCCTGCAACAGGTCGGCATGCGGATCGCCCGGCTTATTTCACCGATTCTATGAAAGCCCTCACCGGTAAGAAAAGGACTGCTTAACGATTAAGGGTTGTAGATATCGTCGCGCGTCCACGGCAGTTCATGGCTGCCATCCGCATGCGCCTTCACCGCGAGGATCTGGTGCAGATTGATCCAGCCGCGCGCAAACGCATAAGCGCAGCCGGCCAGGTACAGACGCCAGATACGCAGCGCTTGATCCGGTACCAGTTTGCCAGCGGCTTCCAGGTTGTCCTCCAGCCGCTCACTCCAGTGGTCCAGCGTGCGCGCGTAGTGCAGGCGCAGGCTTTCGACGTCGACAATCTCCAGACCGGCTTCGCTGATCTCGGCCGATATCATCGCCAGGTGCGGTAATTCGCCGTTGGGGAAGACGTATTTCTCAATGAAATCCCCGGCACCGCGTCCCACCGGACGGCCGTCGGTGTGCTTGGCGGTGATGCCATGGTTCATCACCAGACCGCCCTCCTTCACCGCACCGAACAGGGTTTTGCAGTACTCGGCCAAGTTGGCATGGCCAACGTGTTCGAACATGCCGACGCTGACTACCTTGTCGAAACGGCCGTCCTGAGGCAGATCGCGATAGTCGAGCAATTGCAGTTCGACCTGGTCTTCCAGGCCTTCGGCTTTGACCCGTTCGCGGGCCAGTTCCAGTTGTTCCTTGCTCAGGGTGATGCCGAACACTTTCGCCCCGAACTCCCGCGCGGCATACCTGGCCAGCCCACCCCAGCCGCAACCGACATCCAGCAGATAGTCACCCGGCTGCAAACGCAGCTTGCGGCAAAGGTGGCGGAATTTGGCTTGTTGCGCCTGCTCGAGGGATTCGCTGCCGGTTTCGAAATACGCGCAGGAGTAGGCCATGTCGCTGTCCAGCCAGAGCTGGTAGAACGCATTCGACAGGTCGTAATGGTAGGAAATGGCTTTGGCGTCGGTTTCCTTGTCGTGCAAGGTACGCACTGGCTGACTGTCGTCATCTTCGCCGAGCAACGCGTTGCTCAATTCGTCGCAGACCCGGATGACCTCGCTGATCGAGCCCTCCAGTTCCAGCTTGCCTTCAACGAATGCCGCTCCGAGCGTGTCGAGGCTTGGATGGGTGAACTGGGTGACCATCGTCGGGTCCTTGACCACGATGGTGACGCTGGGCGCCGGCCCCAGATTGAACTCATGGCCATCCCAGAGTCGCAGGCGCAGCGGAAGCTGCAGATTCTGTAAGGCCGGTGGAAGTTGCGCGAGCATGGAAAATCCCCCTTGTTTCAGACGTCAGATCTGAGGGTAGACCATCCCGAAAAAATAGCAGGCTATCGATTTGATTAACCTTGTCTATCGTTGCAGACGCTCCAGCAAACCATCCTGTATCCACTGTTTCAACCAGGTAACCGCTTGAAGTGGCGCGCCCTCACCATAAGTGACTGCTAACTCGGCGCACAGTTCGGCGAAATTCCAGCCACCGTTGAGTATGCCCATGAGAGCTGTGGCTTCGGCTGAATCCAGGCTGCGGTAACTGCAGATCAACTGGTTTCGCCAGATCAGACAGATCTGTGGGATTTCGAGCGGCGCGCTTTCAGGGAATTGCGCTTCTTCCTTTACCGAGCGCCATAAAGATAGGCTGTTGAAACGGCACTCCAGCCGTTGCATGGACGGCACCGCTCTGACGCGTAATTCGGGCCACTCCTCCGGAGCCAAAGCCGCCATGGCCTCAATTGTCAGCGGCTCAGCGGCAGGTGCATCGAAAGCCAGGGTGAAGGCCCATTCGAGCGCAATCAGCTCGGCCAGCGGCGCGCTCTGTTCCGGCACCAGATGCTCGCGGACGAAGCCTTCGAAGCCTTTACCCAACCAGCGCAGGCTGAAGTGCGCAGACGGATACCGATAGATGTAAGCCATTGCGAGGCGGTCGAATTCCTCATCGCCCAGCCAGTGCAGGCTCGTGGGAAAGTCATTGCGCAACACGTCCAGCAAACGCGCCTTGTAAGCATTGTGGTAGATCGCCAGTCCCGTGCCGACATCCAGTGTCGGGCCACCGATCAGGCTCTCGATCAACGTCGGATTCGCGTTGGGGTCTTCTTCGAGCAGAAACGCTTCAAACGCCAGTTGCCACTCTTTCAGGAGCATGGCTGCCTCCGCGCAAGAACATTGTTCCCGAGCTGACGGGCCGTTTGCAGTTCATCAAGCAGCGCTTCGAAGGGCGGAAAATGATCGTCGCGTTCCAGCAACGTCGCCACCGGGCCGAAATGTTCGAGTGTGCGTTGATAGAGCGCCCAGACCGGATCGCTCACCGGATGGTCGTGGGTGTCGATCACGTAATCGCCGTAATCGCTGTGCCCCGCCAGATGCAGTTGGCGGACTTTATCAACGGGCAGGCTGCTGATGAAGTCCCATGGATCGAAGCCATGATTACGTGAACTGACGTAGACATTGTTCACATCCAGCAGTAATTCGCAGCCGCTCACATGGCTGAGCAAAGCAAGAAACTCCCACTCGGTGAATTCGTCAGAGGCGCCGCGCACGTAACTGGAGACGTTTTCCAGCACCAACGGGCGCTGCAGAATGTCCTGAACCTGCATCACCCGAGCAGCAATGTGGACCAGGCTTTCTTCGGTGTAAGGCAACGGCAGCAAATCGTGTAGCTGATGGGCATTGCCGCGGCTCCAGCACAGGTGATCAGAAATCCATGCCGGTCGGACGCGTTCGGCCAATTGTTTGAGTTGTTTGAGGTAGTCAGGATCGAGGGCATGCGGCCCGCCGATGGACAACGATACGCCGTGCATCACCAACGGATAGCGTTCGGCGAAGGCATCGAGGTAATACAGAGCCTTGCCGCCCTGCACCATGAAGTTTTCCGAGACCACCTCGAACCAGTCGACATCCGGCGACTGCTCAAGGATCTGTTGATAATAAGCACTGCGTAAACCCAGGCCATAACCCAGAAAAGGAAAAGAGGCGGACATGTGCGGACTCCTGATAAAAAGTGGCCGCAGTGGCGCAAACCACTGCGGCAACACTTGCCGGTCAGTTATTCGCCGACCTTGCCACCGGCTTTTTCGCACGCCGCCTGAGTCATTGCCTTGAAGCCCTGGCCTTTGCAGGCGCCCATGCCTTTACAGGCGTGGTCTTTGGTTTTGCAGTCGTTCTGGCCTTTGCAAGCGGTCACGCCGTAGCAGTGAACGTTGGCATCGGCGGCCATCGCGTTGGAGGCAACACCGGCAAACATTGTGGCGGCAGCCAAAGCGAGAGCGGCACCAGCAGCAGCGGTCTTGATGGTCATTTTTCTTATCCTCGGTAATCGTCAGGGGTGTCGGCTGGAAGGTTGTTCAGTCCCGACATAGCACTAGAGAGAGCGGCCCCGACGGCGTTACAGAGGATCGAAAAATAATTTCAAAGATCGTTCTTGAACTTGAGCAACGGCTCCTGAAAGCGCAGCAAGCGCCCGGCATTCCCGAGGACCAGCAACGTGCTGAGGTTGTGCAGCAGCGCGGCGATCATCGCCCCGGCGGCACCCAGCCAACCGAAAGCGGCAAACACGACAATGGCCAGCGTCCAGCCCAGGCCGATGATCACATTGACCTGCAACGTCCTGCGGCACTGGCGGCTAAGCCGCACACATGTACCGAGACGGCGCAGGTCACTGCCGATCAACACGATGTCGGCTGAGGCCAGCGCGATGTCCGCTCCGCCCGCGCCCATCGCTACACCGACCACGCCCGCCTTCAGTGCGAGGGAATCGTTGATACCGTCACCGACTACCATCGGCCGGAAACCATTGTTGATTTCCTTGAGTACGTGATTGAGTTTGTCCTCGGGCAGGGCTTGGGCTTGCACCTCATGCAAGCCGACCTCGCTGGCCAGCGATTGCGCCACGCTTTGGCGATCGCCGGTCAGCAGCAATTGCCGGCCAAGACCCAACTCGCGCAATTCGTCGAGGGCAAAACGCGCTTCCGGTTTAACCGTGTCGGCAAGCAACAACCAAGCGAGGAATGCACCGTTCAATGCCAACCCGGCAATCGGACCGTCGTGATCGGGAACCGTCGTCGTGGTGATGCCCAGTTGCGCGAACAACTCCGGTCGGCCCAACGCGGCTTCGCCTTGCGCGGTCATGGCCACCACGCCGAGGCCCTGACGTTCGTGGATATCACTGAGTGCCAAACATTCTTCCTGACTGACCAACCCTGCGAGCGCACGACTGACCGGATGACTGCTTGCCGCGCCAAGGCTGGCGGCAAGCGCGATGATCACGGATGACTCTGCGCACGGGTTATTGATCGACTGCAAGCGCAGGGTGCCGAAAGTCAGGGTGCCGGTCTTGTCGACCACCAGCGAAGTCAGGTCGGCCAGTTCCTCAAGGAACGCCGAACTGCGGATCAGTATGCCGTGACGTGCGGCCACTGCCACACCCGCAATCGCCGTGGCCGGAGCCGACAACACCAACGCACACGGACAAGCGGCGACCAATACCGCAAGCATCGCTTGCGCATCGTGAGTGATAAACCAGGTCACTGCCGCCAGCAGCAAGACCAGCACCATGTAGCTGCCAGCGTAACGTTCGAGCAACCGGGTGATTGGCGGTTTCGAGCGCTCGGCGTTCTGCATCAACGCAATGACCTTGCCCAGCGTCGACTCGCCACCGGTGCGCGTCACTTCAATACGCAACAGACCGTCGAGGTTGATCGCACCGCCGAACACCGACATGCCGACACCCGCCTCGACCGGCACCGATTCACCGGTAATCGATGCAGTGTCGAGACTGGCCTGACCGGATAACACTCGACCATCTGCAGGAATCCGATCACCGGCGCGCACTTCAACGGTGTCGCCGGCTTTCAACGTGCCGTTGTCCACTTCGATGATCGAGCCATCCACTTGCACCTTGCGCGCATGGCTGCGCGTCAGTTGGCCAAGGGCATGGATCGCCTCTTGCGAGCCGATGACGCTGCGCTCCTCCAGCACATGGCCGAAGATCATGATGATCGGCAGCAACGCGGCCGTCAGCAAGTCACCAGTCGCCCAGGCACCGAGCATAGCCAGGGCAATCAGTTGATCGGTGATGCCGTGCAAGCTCGGATAGCGCAGGCTGTACCACGCCGAGCGCATCACCGGTACGGCGACCAATAAAGAAGCAACACCCAACAGCAACTGACTGACACCGGTTTGCTCGGGCATCTGCCAGCGCCAGATCAGACCCAGACCAAGCAGGCCCAGCGCAAGCATGGCCAAGGTCAGTTGCCGTGCAGCACGGCGTTGTTCGGCCGAAGACAACAGGCTCGGTGCGGCGGTCGTCGCAGTCATTTACTGGCTCCCTGAATGATCAGGTGGGAATCGTCTTTCGGGTCGACCGTGGTCACCGATCCGGCCTGACCGAGAATCTTCGGTATGCGCTCGCGGTACAGGCGCAGGAGCATTTGCGGGTCGGTAGTGTTGGCCAGACTCAACACCGTGGCCGTATCGGCAGAGGCTTTGGCCAAGCGCTCGCCAGCCTGCGCGTGAGCGACTTGTAGCGCGCGGTCGGCCTGTTCATTGGCGGTCTGGGTGAGTTTCTCGGCGTCGGTGCGTGCATTGGCCACAGCTTTGTCGGCTTGCTGACTAGCGGTCAATACCGCGTTGAAAGCACTGACCGCCGGATCGGGCAGACTCGATTGCACATCGACCCGCGCCACTTCGATACCGATGCCCTGCCCGCTTGCCTTCAACTCGGCCAAGCGTTTGTTGATGCCTTGCACCAGATCGCCACGCAGTTTTTCCCGACGTTCCGCGGCTTGATTATCAGCACCGATCAACTCCGGTCGAGCGACCAGAATGGTGTCCAGATCGCGTGCGGCCGTCAGCGCCACCGCGCTGCGCGTCACCAGACGATCCAGCGCCGGCAAGACATGCTCGCCCTGCAACACGAAGTCGTAAGGGTCAGTGACTTTGTAGAACACCCGCACATCCAGTTGCACCACGCCGGCATCACCGGTCAATAAATAACCGGATCCGGCCAGCGCATCACTCAGGGGGGTGGCAAAGGAAGCGACCCGATCGGCCTTCAGCGCCTCATCACTGCGCAACAGATTCTCGACACGACGCTCGATCACCCGATCGGCTGACGGCAGCAAAATCACCTGTTCGAATGGCTGCGGCCAAGCCAATAGCAGACCGGCATTCTGGATGCGATCCAGCGCGCCGAAATGCAAAACCACTGCGCGATTTTGCGGATCGATTTGCCGCACATTGGAAAACACCCAAACTAATGCCGCCAGGATCGTCACCGCGTACAAGGCAAAAAACGCCAAGCGCCCAGCTTGAATCCACGGACTGTTCAGCGAATGTGTTCCACGTGGAACTTCGTCATTCATGGCTGCGATCCGGTTTTGCTGTCGAGTGTCGGCGGGCCGTCGACCAATACTCGAAATGGCGCGGCGTCTGTACGCAGAATCAGTTTGGTGTCCGGCGTAACGATGGTGCCGAGGGTGTCCAGCGAGCGCAGCAAATTGTAGAGCTGCGGTGAGCTGGCGTAAGCACGGCCATAAATCTGCGCCGCTTCGACACGAGACTGCGCTTCGATCTCTGCCGCTTTTACCGTCGCGTCAGCCTGCACAATTCGCGCATCGCGCTCAGCTGCGGAACGGATTTGCGCGGCCTCACGTTTGCCGATGGCCGTGCGTTCAGTGGCGATGGTTTCACGCTCGGCGCGCATGCGATCGACCGTGGCAGTGAGTGTCACCGACGGCAAGGTCAAACGCTCGATGCCGACTTGCACAACCCGCACGCCATACGTCGCGAGCAATTGCTGATCGATCTGCTGGCGCAACTGCGCTTCGAAATCGGCGATACGCACCTGACTGGCATCGGTGTTCACCAGATTCGCCAGATCAAAACTGCTCGCTGTGGTTTCCAGCGCCGAGCCGACAAAGGTACGAATCTGCCGCGCCGCTTCGTCCGGCTGATTCTGCACCGCACGCATGAAACGCTGCACATTGTCGGCATCGCCCTGCACCTGCCACGCGACGTAGGCTTGCACAATGATGCGCAAACCGTCGCGGGTGCCGACATCCTGCAAGCCACTGGACGTCGTGCGCAAACGCAAGTCGACCGGAATCGCCGCCTCGAACGGCGCTGGCCAACGCCAGCTCAAACCCGGATCAAGCAACACCCGCGCAGGGTTACCAAAACGCGTGATGACCGTGGCCTCGCCCGAGCGCACTTGCACCAGGCTTGCCGCCGCGATGGCGAACGCTACCAACAAGACTGCCCAGCCCATCCGCCGCCAAGGAAAAGGCCCGGCCTCCTCCGGCGCACCGTGATGATGTCCGTGGTGATGGTGATGCCCGCCGTGACCGTGATCGTGGTCGCTGTGGTCATGATGATCGTGTGTGTGCGACTGGCTCAATGGGCGACTCCTGGTTGAGCGGTGGTGCGCGCGGGCGTCGGGTCAGCCGGCAGCGTGAACGTACGCAGATCGATGGTCGGTGCATTGCTGCTACCGCCCAGACGGTGGTCGAGTATCAACAATTTGGCCTTGCTCAGGCCTTGGCCAAGCTGGCCGAGGTATTGCTCCAGCACAAAGGCCTGGCCGGCGCTGGCGTAGGCTTTTTGCTCGGCGTTGAAGCGCAGATCCGCCGCCTGCGCGGTTGCGCTGGTTTCCCGCGCACTGGCGCTGGCCTGATCGTGAGCCAGGCTGGCTTGCAATTGCGCCTGATTACTCGCTTCAGCTGCCGCGCCACGCTCGCGGGAGATCAATGCCTGCGCGCCGATCTGCGCGGCTTGCACGCTGTGATAGGCATTGGCAGCACCGGCCGGCGGGTGAATGGCTTCGACGACCGTGGCGAGAATCTCCACGCCACTGTTGAGTGTTTGCAGGTCACGCTGCACCGCGCGACCAATCTCATCGCCCAGCCCTACCCGGTCTTGACCAAGTAAGCCGTCCAGCGTGCGCGAGGCAAAGTCATGCACCAGAATCCGGCTGGCGGTGCTGCGAATCAGCGTTGGCACATCCGCGCTGTTATACGTCGCCGCCAGTGCGGCCTGATCGCTGAGGCCGATGCGATAGACGAAGCGCACGTCCATGTTGACGATCTGAAAGCTCTGTTGCTCGCCACGACTGCTGGCGATCACTTGCGATTTGTCGTTGACGTGGCTGGCGTCCCACAAACGGTTGGCGGTCATCGGTGCCGGACCCTCAGCAGGGTCGGCTTGCAGCGGGACCGGGTTGTCGCCGACGCTGGTGGCCAGTTCATGCACCACGCCGTTTTCGATGATCCGCACCCGCCCCAGCGGCCAGGGTAAGCCGCTGTGCAACCCCGGGCCGAATACCTGCACCGGTTTGCCGAAGCGCTCATAAATACCGCGTCCCTGTAGCGGAATTTCATGGATCCCGGTGAGCAACCAACCCACTGCGGCTACTAGCACCAGCACCTGTAGAAAAGCACGGCGCATGTAGCTGAACGCCCAGATCTGGCGCAGATCAATGCCAAAACGGTTGTGCAATTCATGCTGCAACGCGAGTAAAGGTTGTGGCGGCCAGCGCAACATATCGACGACAAAACTGCGCGCCAGCAGGCGCGGCTCAAGCTGCTCGTGACGAGGACTGAACACTGACAGAACGGCGCGCAATAACAACTCGATCGCGACCAATCCCGGCAAGATACCGATCAGGACAGCGACGCGAACTGGCCACACCGCATTCTCGCCCGCGAACAACAAACACAGTGCGCCCAGCACCAGGCTGATGATCGCCACACGCGTCAGTTGCGCGAGTGAAACCGCTTCGGGCCATTGCGCCGGGTTTTCCTGGGCCAGTTGCCGCTCCAGCACCAGCAGACCGAACGCCAGCAACAATGCCAACGCTGCGCCCACCGTTGCCGATAAACCCACCGCAGCGGCCGGCAACGTCAGGTTCCACACCTGCTCGATGCTCAGCACCGTCAGCAGCGCCCAGCCACCCAACCACAGCGTCGCCGCGCCGATCTGGCCGAGCAGGTGCAGGCTACGTTGGCTCAAACGGTCCAGCAGCCGCTCATACCACCCCAGCGGCGCGGGTTGTTCCTCCACGGCAAGCGGCGCCAGCACCACAGGATTGATCACCCGCGCGCGCCACTGTGTCACCCACCACGCCGATTGCAGCCCGGCAACCAGCACCAGCAGCGCGGCGCTCTGATTGACCAGCAGCGGCAGCCACAATGACTGCGGGGCAAACAGCCCGACAAAGAACGCCAGCACCCACCCTGCCCCAGCCAGTCCGCCGAGGCCGATCGCCCAGCGGCGCAGACGCCGGCTCTGCACGGCCGCCTGTTGAAAGCGCGGCAGTCCGGTCACGTGCGTGCCATCCACCTCCAGATCGACTTGCATATCACCCCAATTCATTAGCCCACACTGCATATCGTTACGATATAACGAAAAGCGTGAAATATTCGTACACAATTACGCTTATTCAAAGATGCCCAACCTGTCGCTTGGCTGAAGCCTTGACCGAAATGTCCGCAAACGCACATATTACGTTCGTAATTTTTATCCGAAACTACCGTTAGCGATCTGCATCCATCCATCAGGAGCAAGCACATGAGCAACTATGACGTAGTGATTCTGGGCGGCGGCCCGGGTGGTTATAACGCGGCGATCCGCGCCGGCCAGTTGGGGCTCAAGGCCGCTTGCGTCGAAGGCCGGGCAACCCTCGGCGGCACCTGCCTGAACGTTGGTTGCATGCCGTCCAAAGCCTTGCTGCATGCATCAGAGCTTTACGATGCGGCGATGGGTGCGGAATTCGCCAACCTCGGCATCGAGGTCAAACCGACGCTAAACCTTGTGCAAATGATGAAACAGAAAGACGAAAGCGTGGCAGGCCTGACCAAAGGCATCGAATTTCTGTTTCGCAAGAACAAGGTCGACTGGATCAAGGGCTGGGGCCACATCGACGGCCCCGGCAAGGTTACGGTGACCGACGATCAGGGCGGCAAAGTCGAACTGACCGCCAAGGACATCATCATCGCCACCGGTTCCGAGCCCACTCCCCTGCCCGGTGTCGAGATCGACAACAAACGTATCCTTGATTCGACCGGTGCGCTTTCCCTGAGTGAAGTGCCCAAACACCTGGTGGTGATCGGTGCCGGTGTGATCGGTCTGGAGTTGGGCTCGGTGTGGCGGCGGCTCGGCGCGCAGGTCACCGTGGTCGAATACCTCGACCGCATCTGCCCGGGCGTCGATGGTGAGGCCGGCAAAACCCTGCAGCGCTCGCTGAGCAAACAGGGCATCACGTTCAAGTTGAGTTCGAAAGTCACCAGCGCCACCGCTTCCGCCAACGGTGTGCAACTCAGCGTCGAGCCGGCCGCTGGCGGCACTGCCGAGTTGCTGGAAGCCGATTACGTGCTGGTCGCTATCGGTCGCCGCCCTTATACCCAGGGCCTAGGTCTGGAAAACGTCGGCCTGAGCACCGACAAGCGCGGCATGCTCGCCAACAAACAGCACCGCACCGAAGCGGCAGGGGTCTGGGTGATCGGCGATGTGACCTCCGGGCCGATGCTCGCGCACAAGGCTGAAGACGAAGCGATGGCCTGCGTCGAGCAGATCCATGGCAAGGCCGGCGAGGTCAATTACGACCTGATCCCCAACGTGATCTACACCAAACCGGAACTGGCCAGCGTCGGCAAGACCGAAGAACAGCTCAAGGCTGAAGGACGCGCCTACAAGGTCGGCAAATTCCCGTTCACCGCCAACAGCCGGGCGAAGATCAACCACGAGACCGAGGGGTTTGCCAAAGTCATCGCCGACGAGCGCACTGATGAAGTCCTCGGCGTACACCTGGTCGGTCCGAGCGTGAGTGAAATGATTGGCGAGTTTTGCGTGGCGATGGAGTTCAGTGCTTCGGCGGAGGACATTGCGTTGACGTGCCATCCGCATCCAACGCGGTCAGAGGCGTTGCGCCAGGCGGCGATGAATGTCGAGGGGATGGCGACGCAGATGTAAGCAAAAAAGTATGTGGTGACTGGGCGTCTGCTATCGCGAGCAGGCTCACTCCTACAGTTGATCGCGTTTGTTCAGAAGCATCGCGATCAATGTGGGAGCGAGCCTGCTCGCGATTGGGGACAACTCGGTCTCAGGCAGGAAGATGCCCCAGCGGCAACGCCCTCGGCGTCTTCACCGTGTGAATCGCAAAGTTGCTGCGGATGTCACTCACCCCCGGCAGTTTCAACAGGCAGCCGCTGAGAAAACGGTCATACGCACGCAAATCCGGCACCACCACTTGCAGCAAAAAATCCGACTCCCCCGACACCAGAAATGCTGAAATCACCTCCGGCAATGCCGTCACTGCGGTGTAAAACGCCTCGGCCTGTGCATCGTTGTGGCGCTCGACCTTGACCCCGACAAACACCGTCAGTCCCAGCCCGACTTCATCGCGATCGAGATTGGCCTGATAACCGCGAATCACCCCGGCCTCCTCGAGCATCCGCACCCGGCGCAGACACGGTGAGGCCGACAAGCCGATTTCGTCAGCCAGCTCGACATTGCTCAAGCGTCCGTTGCGTTGCAGCGCCGCGAGAATCTTGCGGTCGAAGGCGTCGAGTTTCATGGTTGGCAGATCCTGATAGTCGTGGCGTTGAAAACCAGCAGATTATGCCAAAGCAGCAGGCTTTTGAAGCGGACTACGCAAGCACCTGCCTCACCTTTCGGGCCTAGACTTGGCGCACCGAATCGACAACGAAAGGGCTGCAACATGGCGAGTCTCTGGCTGTTCTTCCTGGCATTGGCGGTGGTCTATCTGTTGCCCGGCCCGGACATGATCCTGCTGCTGCAAACCGGCGCTCGGCAGGGACGCGGCGCGGCGCTGGCCACCGCTGTCGGTCTGGGCATCGCCCGTGGTTGTCACGTGGCCCTTGCGGCGTTGGGGCTGGCGGCGCTGTTCAAAGCGGCGCCGTGGACATTCGAGGTGGTGCGATTGGCGGGGGCAGCGTATCTGCTGTGGATCGGCATTCAATGCCTGCGCAGCACCCTGCTGCCGAACCTGAATACCGGTGAATCTGTCGACGCACACGGGCAATGGCGCGAAGCCGTCCGACGCGGTTTGCTGACCAACCTGCTCAACCCCAAAGCGCTGCTGTTCTGCTCGGTGTTGCTGCCGCAGTTCATCGTCAATGACGGCGTGGCGGTGCTAAGCCAGTTCGCCGTGCTGGGCATGCTGCTGGTCGGTGTCGGCCTGCTGTTCGACAGCGCCTACGCCCTCACCGGCGCCGCGCTGGGTCGTTGGCTGCAACACAGTCCAACGGCCCAACGCGTACAACAATGGCTGTTCGGCAGCCTGCTGATCGGTTTCGCCGTGCGCCTGACGTTCGTCCAGCAGGCTTAGCCTTTACGGACCTTGCGCTGGCGACGACTGATCAACAGCAACGCAGCACCCGCGACCAGCACAACCGCGCCGATCTGCACCGGCCACTTGTACGGCCGCAGCGATGAACGCACGGCATCCGTGACCTGGGTGACGTAACGCTTGTCGGCGTTTTCGAAGTCCGGGTACGGGCACTGATTGCCGAAATCCACCGCCCACGGGACAAACGGACCTTCCTTGATGTAACGCTGATACAGCGCGCTCTGATCTTCCAGGCTACTGTTCCAGCCAGCGGCGTTGCACAGCACTGCGGCAAACGCCTGACTGGTGTGCGGCAGGTTGTCAGCGGCGCGCCCAGCCAGCTCGGTGGCGACGAATCGGTAGTGATAGCGCTGATCCGGTTTCGCTTCGCTGGCGACCTGACGTTGCACTTCGGCTTCGCTCACCAGCGGACCGACTTTCAGCTCGGTACTTTCCAGGCTGTAGTTGCCACCGAACGTTGCGTAGTCCGGCGCCATCTCGTAACCGAGAATATCCATGCCCCACTCGCGGGCTGTCCACGCCGCGTTGTACAAGGCACTGGCGCGCTTGGTCGGCCACCACGCGGCATCAGCCTTCAGCCGTTGTTCGCCGTAGAGGCGAGCCTTGTTTTGCAGGTCGGGATTGTCGAAATAAGCCACCGCGTCGGCGTAATGCCCTTCACGCAGCAAGCGCCGACCAAGCAGATTGCGCAGGCTGGCGGCGACCGGCAGCGGCACGTAGTTGTCACGCTCCTGCTGGGTCAACGCCGGCGGCGCCGGGACGTTGTCGTCGACGTATTTTTTCAATTCCTCGACCGTCAGCACGCGTTCGGCCACGGTCGCAGCGTCAAACCAATAGGTGCTGTTGCTGCGATACAACTGCACGAAGGCTTGCAGGTATTCGCCGCGCTGCAAGGCGAGAATCGCGCTTTCGCCCTCGACCCGGCACTTCGGCTGAACGGCTTCATACGCCCAGTCCGGGGTTCGCCGGTAACCCCAGTCTTCGCTCTGCGGGAAGGCCTGCGCGGCTTTCGAATAGGCGGCGGCCGCGGCATTTTTATCGCCGTCACGCACCGCCAGTTTCGCCCGTAGCCACCACGCCAATCCGCCGTCGCCGGCGTTCTCGAGAAAAGCCTTGGCCCCAGCGTAATCACCCTGTTGATAACTCATTGCCGCCAGACGATCAGCGTTGTCGAGGCTGCCACGGGTGCTGTTTTGCAGCAGCTTGACCAGTTTCTTCTCGTTCGGCGGCTCATCGCCAAACGACCAGCCTTGGCGGCTGACCAGCGATGCCGTGACCATTTGCTGCACGGCTTTGTGTTGCAGCAGCTCGGCCAGTTCGGCCTCGGGCAACTCCGCCAGTTCATTCATCAATTGCTTGAGCGAGGTGTAACCCACGGCCGAACCGTGCAGATTCTGTGCTTCATACAATTCGATGGCGCCGCTCCAGTCGCCTGCCGAGCGCAACACCCGCGCCTCTTCACCGAGGCTGGCAACACCCAACTCCAGCGGATCGCTGAAACCGTCGATGCTCAGTTGCCGGGCCTGGCGGAACGCATCACGCGATTGTTCCAGCGCCTCGACCGCATCCCCTCCTTCACTGCTCATCGCAAACCAGGTACGGCCCATCGAATACGCCGCCCACGTGCTGCGCAACGGACGCTGATCTGCCGGCAGCGCCAGCAGCTTGTTGAAATACTCGACGGCGAGTTGATGATCGCCCGTGGCAAACGCCACCGCACCGGCCACGTACAAACGGATTTCCGTCGGCAGACTGGCGCCCTGCACCTCGACCTGACGCGCATCGGTCAGGCCACGCAGTTGTTTGACCAACGCTTGCTGCTCGGCGCTCAGTCCGGCCTGCTCGGCCTTCTCCCGTGCCTCGGCGGCCGCGTTTTCCTCGCCGTACATATCGTTCGGATTGTGCGTTGCCGCGGTGACATTCTTCAGCCCGGCGATGGCTTTGCCGAGGCGACTGAGTTCGAAGTTGAAGTTGCCCTCTGGCAGATCCGCGAGGGTTTGCCCGCGATTGTCGAGCAGGCGCATGGGGAAATCCGGTCCGCAGGCCAGCGCCGAACCCAGCGGCAGGCAGAGGCTCAGGCAGAGCAGATGGCGGGGCCAGTTACGGGTCAACATGCGAACCTCCTTGATCAATATTGGCGCAACGCGCCCAACCGATGGCGCGTTGCCCACCCGCCGGCAAACGGCCGTCGCGCAGGCGGGTGAAGGTAAGCAGATCCGGGCCTTGTTGCAACGAGTAACCGGCGAGCGCATCGGCGCCTTCACAGCTTTGCGCCTTCAAGGTGATTTGCGCAGGCCAGGCACTGTCGAGGTTACCGGGGTTTTCGAGTTTGATGTCGTAGAGACCGTCGTGTTCGCTGAACGTCACGCCGAGCTGGCTGACGAGTTGATCACCCCGGGCCACCGCGCGCAGGGTGGTCAGGCTCCAGGCGCGGCGATCATTGGCCAGCGGCAAGCGAAACCAGATCAGCCCGGCCAGATGCGCCGGCGGGTCTTCGCGCAGGGTCTTGCCGAGTTGGCTCAACTGCAGCGGATCGGCGAGCAACTCCTGACGCTCACCGCCGCGCTCAAGTTGCACCTCGCTTTCCACCACCGGCGCCCCGCCGTCATCCGGCAACAGCGCGACACCGTAAGCCGGCAGCGCGAGATAAAAAGGTTTGTCGGTAATCCGTGCCCAGGCCTTGGCCCACTTCAACGCCTGATCAGGATCGAACAAACCCCGACGCGGATCGCTGACGGCGTGGACTTGCAGCACGCTGCTGTCGACGGTTTGCAGGAGTGTTGGCAATTCTGCGCTGTCGAGCCAGGCTGGCAGTGCAGTGATACTAAGCGCTAGTGAACTCGGCAATGCCGCACGCAGATGCTGGAGGAATTGCGCGTACGCCGGCAGACGCGCATTACCCGCGTCGTGATCGATCTCGACACCGCTCGGCGTCAGACCTTGCGCCTGCCAATCGGCAAGCACCTGCAGAATCTGCGCGGTGACCTGGTCCTGATCCAGCGACTTGAGCTGGCCGTCGAGACGAATCACCGCGATCAACGGACGGCCATCGGCTTTCAATAATTGCGCATCGATCCGCGCCCGGCGCCATCCGGCATTCGGAAAGGCCTGCAGCGCCAACACACGCAGCGTCGAGAAATCCTGGCGACTGTCAGCCAGCGCCGCCTCGTGGGCCGGCGTCCATTGGCGTTGCCAGATGTAGAGTTGTTGGTCGAGGGGGCGCGCGTCCTGCTGCTTGCAACCAGCAAGCAAAATGCCCAAGAACAGACCCACAATAAGCCGCATACCTTCCAACCTTCCGACACTACAAGGCTGCAAGGTTACACAAAAACCCTGTCGGAGCTGTCGAGTGAAACGAGGCTGCGATCTTTTGATCTTCTTTTTTCAGGATCAAGATCAAAAGATCGCCGCGTGCCGCAGCTACAGGGGTGCGGCGGGTTTACGGGCAATGATCACCTGGCTTTTCGCAACCACCGCATCCAGCGCCTGTTTGATCTGCGCGCCACGCGGCGAGTCCAGCACCGCTTGCCAGGTGTCGGCCCAGTGATTGAGCAGCGGATGATCCGGATTACTGAAATCGACCTTGGCTTCCCAGAACAGCAACATCCACATCGACCAGTAAAAACCGTATTGGCTGTGGCTGATGATCTCCAGCCCCGCTTCACTGACCATCGCCTTGAACTGGTCTTCGCTGATGATGCGAATGTGGTTGGGCTTCTGGAAATACTCGGCCGCGGCGATATCTTTTTGCAAATCTTCGGAGCTAGGGTGCGGCACGCTCAGCAAGTACAGGGCGCCTGGCTTGCCGACACGTACCAGTTCGGCAAGGAACTGCGCCGGGTCGTCGACGTGCTCGATGACTTCCGTGGAGACCACACGCGTGGCCGTGCCGTCGGCAATCGGCAGCGGATTGCAGTCGGTGACGTGGCATTCGATGTCCCGCGCCGGGGTATCGCTGAGACGCTGACGGGTCGCTTCAACCTTCGCTCCGTCAATGTCGGCAATGATGATCTTCGCCCCACGCATGCCGCAGAAATGCACGTTGCCGCCATCACCGCAGCCGACGTCGAGCAGGGTGTCATCGGCGGTCACCGGAAAGTCTTTGAACAGCTCGCCGGTTTCCTGGTTGAACCAGCCACTGAGCATCGCATCGTGCAGGCCGAGCATGTACGGATCGGTCTTCTCGGCGACCGCCGCGACAGGCTGCGCGGCGGCCGGAGCAGGCGTGCCCGCCGTGAGTTTCTTCAAAAGGCTCAGCATGAGGTGGCTCCAGAGGATGGGATGGCGGTTCGGGACGTGCCGAGGCGTTTGACCAGCGCAGCGCCACGGTTGCGCATCGGCATTTCGACAAGGCGATAATTCAGTTCACTGAGCAGCACGATCAGGCCGAACGCTAGCAACAGGGTGACGATCGGATGCCCGGCAGGGCTGGGCAAACCGGCGTTCTGCAAACGGAAGATCAGTTCACGCACCAGTTGATAGGCCGGAATGTGGATCAGGTACATGCCGTAGGAGCGACTGCCGACCCACGCCAGCACACGCTGTACAGCACCGGCAGGCATCAGGTAGTCGCGGTTGTACGAAGCGATCCACACCAGCAAGGCGCCGAGTACGGCAATCGATCCGATACGGTAAGGGGCAAAGGTGAAACGGTCGGTGGCCATGAAACTCAGCAGTGATCCGATGGCGATCAGCGCCGAAATGCCGACCCACGGTCGACGCAGGAAGGTCGGCTCCCAGCGTTGATAACCCGGCTGCGCGCTCCACATCGCCAACAACACCCCGAGGGCCAGCGCGTCTGTCCGCACGACCATCAGCAACGGCGTGCGCACGGTCAGAATCTGCACCGCCACCAGCGCCAGCAACGCCCAGACCAGACGCTGGCGAAACAGCACAATCAACAGCGGGAACAGCAGATAGAACTGTTCCTCCAGCGCCAGGCTCCAGTAGACAAAACTGCTGCCGTACTCATAGTGAAAGAAACTGTCGGCAAAACGAAAGTTCGCGTACTGCAGCACCCCGGCCAGCGTCGCTTGCAGGTTCGCGGACAACGTCCCGAACGCGCCGGAACGATTGAGAAACACGCAGGCCAGCAACATCAGCGCCAGCCACAACCAGGCCGACGGCAACAGGCGAAACGCCCGGCGCAGCCAGAAATTGCGCGTTTGCTGCCAATATTCCCGGCGAGTCGTACAGCCTTGCAGCGTCGGAATCAGGCTACGGGCGATGACAAAACCGGAAATCGCGAAGAACAGATCGACGCCCCACCACGGCTGCGCCCAACCATGAATCTTCTCCAGCAACGGCACCGGGTCGGTGAACAGGCTGCCCTGCAGATGGTGGAACAGCACGCCCAGCACGGCAATGGCGCGCAGGACTTCAATGTCCATGATCCGTTTGCTGCTCATGCTTGGGGAGTTTCCATGGCCATGCAGCGCTGTTCGAACAACTGTGCGAGGAATACCTGCAGACGCTGTTCAGCCACGGCCTGACTGCAGAAACCTTGCAGGCTGCTGACGGCGTGTGCCGACATCTGTGCGTAACGCGCCGGATGGTTTTTCGCCACGTCGTAACTGGCTTTGTAGGCTGCACACAACGACGCCCAGTTGGTCACATAACGCAAGGTGCGAAAGGCCCGACGCGGGTCGTGCGGCCAGGCGGTCAGTTCGTCGGTGGACTCGATCAGAAAGGCATTGTCGGCGCTCAGGTAATCGATCATGGCCGTGGTGCGCGGCGCCACCGCCGGTTTGCCGCAGGACATGAACTCCATCAGCGGCAAGCACTGACCTTCGCCATACGAAGTGTTGACCACGTAACGGGTGGCCTGCACCAACCGCTCATAATCCGGATCGGCAAGGTAGCCATAGATCAACACGATGCGGCAGCGGTAGTACTGGTTTTTGTACAGGTGATGGAGGATGTCGCTGAGGGCTTCTTCGGCATCGTGGTGGGTCAGTTTCAGCACCAGCGTGGCATCTTCGACGTCGCGAAAACTCACACAGAAAGCGCTGAGCATGTCTTCCCAGTTCTTGCGCCCGTCGCCGGGGTTGAACACCGAGGTGTACACAACGCCGTCGAGCAATAGCTCCTGCTCGGCGACCGGCGCGGTGAAATCGATGCCGGGGCCACTGCGCAAATGGGCCGGGCCGAACGCATTCAGATCGAGCGTGCGACTGTCTGCTACCAGGCCTTTGATTGTCAGGCGCAACGGCTCTTCCCGCGGTGCCCCATGCAACTGCGCGCCACGCGCTGCAAAGCGATCCCACACCGGCGCCGGCACCGCAACGATCGGGTAGTCATCCGTCATCGCTTCGCGCACGGCGTTCACCGTGTAACTCGAATGAGTGATCGCCGCGCCACAGGCAGCCAACACCGTGCGCCAATCGTTGCGCGACTCAGCGGCAAACGGCTCGTTGGGGATGGTGCTGAATTCCCACGCAAACACCGGCAATGTCGGACACGCCAGGTGTACCGGGGTGCGATGTGGCGGCGAGAACGACAGAAACACACACGGCTCGCCCCGGCTCAGGCACTCCAGGTACAGCGCATCGACCTCAACCTGCGGATCGAGCACTTCCACCACCCGCCCGAGTCGTTCGAGTACCGGACGGTATTCCTTGAGCACAAAGTAATAGCTGTACTCCGAACGTCCGAGGTTCTGCGCGATGGTGTGCTGGTTGGTTTCCGAGTGAATGATGATCAGCATGAGGCGTTATCCGTCACGGGCGCGGCATCGGCAGTCCTGGGTGCCAGCGCGAAAAAGTCCGCCATGCGTTTTTGCACCGGGGCGAACGCGCAGTAATCGTGCATGCGTTCGATGGCGGCCATGGACATCCGCTGATAGTCCTGAGGCTGGGTCCTGGCCATCCGATAGCTGTGTTCGTAGGCGTTTTTCAGCGAGCCCCAGTCCGGGCGATAACGCAATGTGCGGTAGATGATGCGGGTGTCCTGCGGCCAGATCGTCAGCTCTTCGCTGGACTTGACCACGAATGCCACCGCGTCATCGATGTAGTCTTCCATCGCCGTGTGATCGGGGGCGATCACCGGTGTGCCGCTGGACATGAACTCCATGAGCGGCAGGCACAGGCCTTCACAGCGCGAGGCGTTCACGTAGAAACTCGCGGCCTGATACAGCCTGGCGTACTGCGCGTCGTCGAGGTAACCGTGCATCACCACCACCCGGCAGGCGAACGGCGTGAGTTGCGCAAGCAATGTCATCAACTCGCTGTAGTAGGACGCCAGATCGTTCTGGGTAATCTTCAACACAAGCGTCGCGTCGGACGTTTCGCGAAACGCCCAACAGAACGCGGTGATCAGTTGGTGCCAGTTCTTGCGGCCATCCTTGGGATTGAACACGGTGACATAAACCACGCCGTCGACTGTGGTTTCGGCCACCGATGTGGTGTCCGGCAAGTTCAGCGTCACCGGTTCGACGACGGGTACCGGCAGCGGCCCACACACCGCCGGCAAGCGTTGTTCGAGCCAGCCGTGCAGCGTGTCTGGCACCAGATCGCGAATGCCTTCCCAATACCAGTTGTAGAGAAACTTCACCCGTGGCACCGGTTCTGCCTGCTCGAGTCCCAGATCCAGCGCCCATAGACGCAGGTAATGCCGGGCAATGACGAAGCGGCGTTTGAGGGTCAGCGGTGGCGGACGCGCGGCTTCGATTTCGGCCGCCAGCGCGGCTTCTTCTTCCGGCGTGATCGGCGTCGGGATCAGTGCGTCGGCGCAGAGGCCGAGGGTGCGAGTATCGAAAATGCAGCCCTTGATCGCCAGCGAGGTGCCTGGATTGACTGGCGCACCAGCTGCCTGCTGACGGATCGCCGCGAAGTTTTCCCACAGCGGCGTGGGCAATACCAACACCGGGAAGTCTTCGCCCATGGCACGACGGATGGCTCGAGCGGTGTGGCTCGACAGCGTAATAACCCGCCCATGGCGAGCGAGCATCTGCGTCCAGTCCTGGCGCGGGTCGTTGTCCCACTGTTCGTCAGGAATCGAGTCGAACTCCCAGGCCACCACACACACCGTCGGGCATTCGAGGTCGACCGGGGTTTTCTGCGGCGGAGTGAACGACAGGAACAGGCTGTCTTCGCCAGCGACGAGCAGTTGTCGATACAGCGGATCGACGTCGGCGGTGGACGCGACCACGTGCACGCGCCCAAGGCTTTCCAGCACCGGGCGATAGGCCTTGAGCACGAAGTAGTAACTGTATTCCGGACGCCCGAGACTCTGGCTGATGGAGCGGTCGTTGACGTCCGAGTAAAGAATGAAATTCATGGCATCCCACGATGAAGCTGCCATCCTGGCAACCTCATGCTATGACGACCGGGCGCTGGTTCAAGTCGGCATCGCTGCTGCTTGTCCATCATCCTCGGGAACGTCTTCGTTTTTGTTTTAGTGGTCAGTTTCACCCCGTTGCGCTACGCCCACGGCGAACCTTGGGAATAGCGACGAGGGCCATTCTAAACACATCCATCAACGATCCGGGAACCGCCGGACGGGAATAAATCGGACTACGCTAACGAGAACTGACCGGTCACGGTTTGGCCTGTTGAAATTGCTGAGTAATTGGCACAGATTGGTAACAAACAACTACAACAACTGACTTCGCCTGTCTTTCACCCGGTTTTTCCTACGGTCTGACAGACCTCTCCTTAAAGCCTGTGAGAAAGTGGCGCAAGTTCAAGACCAAGGGGTCGCTGTTTGAAAAAGCGTCTGTTCGTCACGGGTCTCAGTGGATTCGTTGGACAACATATTCAGTCATGTTTGGCCTCGCCTGACTCAGCGTGGGAACTGCTGCCTGCAGCTTCACGTTACGACCTGACGGATCCGGACAGCCTTGTCGACCAGTGGCCGCAAATGCCTGACGCGGTCATGCATCTGGCCGGCCAGACTTTCGTCCCCGAAGCCTTCCGCGACCCGGCACGTACCTTCGACATCAATCTGCTCGGCACCCTCAATCTGTTGCAGGCTCTTAAGGCCCGTGGTTTTCAGGGCACCTTCCTGTACGTCAGCTCCGGCGACGTTTACGGCCAGGTCAGCGAAAGCGATCTGCCGATCACCGAACGACAAGCGCCCTGCCCGCGCAATCCGTATGCGGTGAGCAAACTCTCGGCCGAGTTTCTCAGCCTGCAATGGGGTTTGAGTGAGGGCTGGCCGGTACTCGTCGCACGGCCGTTCAACCACATTGGCACAGGGCAAAAAGAAAGTTTCGTCATCGCCAGTGCCGCCCGCCAGATCAATCGCATCAAACAGGGCCTGCAAGCCCCGCAGCTAGAAGTCGGCGATATCGACGTGACGCGGGATTTTCTCGATGTCGGCGATGTGATTTCGGCCTATCTCGCGCTGCTGGAAAAAGGCGCACCCGGCCAGGTCTACAACATCTGCTCGGGTCGTGAGCAAAGCATCCGCAGCCTGATCGAGCAACTCGGCGACCTGGCCGAAGTGGAGATGCAACTGGTGCAAGACCCCGCGCGCATGCGACGCGCCGATCAGCGTCGCGTTTGCGGCAGCCACGCAAAACTGGCCAAAGCCACCGGATGGTCGCCAGCCATCACCACACAACAATCCCTGCGGACGATCCTGTCCGACTGGGAGACGCGAGTACGACAAGAATGACAAAAAGTGCACTCATCACAGGGATCACCGGCCAGGACGGCGCGTATCTGGCCAAGTTGCTGCTCGACAAGGGCTACAAGGTTCACGGCCTCGTTGCACGACGCAGCAGCGACTCGCGCTGGCGTCTGCGCGAAATGGGCGTCGAAGCCGACATCGTCTATTTGGACGGTGACATGGCCGATGCCTGTTCGGTACAGCGAGCAGTCATTCAATCAGCGCCGGACGAGGTCTATAACCTCGCCGCGCAGAGCTTTGTCGCCGCGTCGTGGAGTCAACCGGTGACCACCGGCATCGTCGATGGCCTGGGCGTTACCCACCTGCTCGAAGCGATCCGCCAGTTCAGCCCGCACACCCGGTTCTATCAAGCCTCGACCAGCGAAATGTTCGGTCTGATCCAGGCCGAGCAACAGGATGAAAACACGCCGTTCTATCCGCGCAGCCCTTACGGAGTGGCCAAACTCTACGGTCACTGGATCACCGTCAACTACCGCGAAAGTTTCAACCTGCACGCCAACAGCGGCATCCTCTTCAACCACGAATCGCCGCTGCGCGGCATCGAGTTCGTCACCCGCAAGGTCACCGATGCCGCCGCACGCATCAAGCAAGGCAAACAGCAGGAGCTGGCCTTGGGCAACATCGATGCGAAACGCGATTGGGGGTTTGCCGGCGATTACGTCGAAGCCATGTGGCTGATGCTGCAGCAGGACAAGCCTGACGATTTTGTGGTGGCCACCGGCGTCACCACTACCGTGCGGGAAATGTGCCGCATCGCCTTCGATCACGTCGGCCTCAACTACCGTGATTACGTGAAGATCGACCCGGCGTTCTTCCGCCCCGCCGAAGTCGAAGTGCTGCTCGGCAATCCGGCCAAGGCTCAGCGCGTGCTGGGCTGGAAGCCGAAAACCGACCTGGATACCTTGATCCGCATGATGATGGATGCGGACATGAAACGCGTCGCCAAGGAGTAGGCCATGCTGATCCCCGTGATTCTGTCCGGCGGTGCCGGCACCCGTTTGTGGCCGGTGTCCCGCGAGGGCCATCCGAAACCGTTCATGAATCTGCCCGACGGCCAATCGCTGCTGGGCAAGACCTATCAGCGTGCGGCAGCGTTGCTCGACGGCTGGGGCGACATCGTCACGGTGACCAACCGCGAGTACTACTTCCAGAGCAAGGATCACTATTGCGCCGCCCATGTCTCGCGTCATCGCGGGCATTTCCTGCTGGAGCCGACCGGGCGCAACACCGCGCCGGCCATTGCTGCTGCCGCGTTGTCGCTGCAAGCACTGCACGGTGACGACGCGATCATGGTGGTGATGCCCGCCGATCATTTGATCGTCAATCAGGACGCGCTGAAAACGGCCGTCGAGCACGCGGTCAATCTGGCCAAAGACGGTTATCTGGTGACCTTCGGCGTAATCCCGACGGCGCCGGAAACCGGCTTCGGCTACATCGAAACCGGTGCCCCGCTGGACGCCAGAGGCGCGGCGAAAGTGCAGCGCTTCGTCGAGAAACCCGACCTGCAAACTGCCACGCATTATCTGGAGAGCGGCAACTTCCTGTGGAATTCGGGGATGTTCTGCTTCACCACCGCGACCTTGATTGCTGAACTGCAATTGCACGCGCCCGAGTTGCTGGAGCAGACCCGCGCCTGCATAGATGTCAGCGCGCCGATTGAAACCGTCGGCTGCCTGCAACAGGAACTGTCGCCGGCACTGTTCGCGGAAATCACTGACATCTCGATCGACTACGCACTGATGGAGCGCTCGGAAAAAGTGGTGGTCGTGCCCGCCGGTTTCGACTGGAGCGACATCGGTTCGTGGGGCGCCGTCGCGGCCCTGGTACCGGCCGATGCCGACAACAACCGCGCCAGCGGTGAAGCGATCTTTATCGACAGCCATAACAATTTCGTCCAGAGCGATGGCCGGCTGGTAGCGACAGTGGGTGTGGATAACCTGATCGTGGTCGACACCGCCGACGCGGTGCTGGTGGCCCACGCCGACCGTGCGCAAGACGTACGCCGCGTGGCCAAGCAACTCAAGGACAAATCCCACGAAGCCTATCGGTTGCATCGTACCGTCAGCCGCCCGTGGGGTACTTACACGGTTCTCGAAGAAGGTCCGCGCTTCAAGATCAAGCGCATCGTGGTCAAGCCTGGCGGCAAGTTGTCGCTGCAAATGCACCATCACCGCAATGAACACTGGGTAGTGGTCGAAGGCATGGCCAAGGTCACCAACAATGGCAGCGGTACCCATCTGGTGGCGAAAAACGAATCGACGTTCATCGCTGCCGGCCACCGCCATCGCCTTGAAAACCCAGGGGTGATCGATCTGGTGATCATCGAAGTGCAAAGCGGCGAATACCTGGGAGAGGACGACATCGTCCGCTTCGAAGACCAATACGGCAGGACGGTTTAAATGCTGCTTTCCCTGTATCGCTCGTTGCATGGCTACCGGGGTTTCATCCTCGGCAGCGTGCAGCGAGAGTTTCAAGCGCGATACCGCAATTCGCTGTTCGGCGCCTTGTGGCCGATTTTCAATCCGCTGTCGATGATCATTGTTTACACCGTGATCTTTTCCCACATCATGCGCGCCCGCTTGCCGGGTGTGGATGACAGCATGGCCTACAGTGTTTACCTCTGCGCCGGGTTGCTGGCGTGGGGACTGTTTTCCGAAATCACCCTGCGCAGCCAGAACATGTTTCTGGAAAACGCCAACCTGCTGAAGAAAATCAGCTTCCCTCGCATCTGCCTGCCAGTGATTGTGCTGTGCAACGCCGGGATCAACTTCGCGATCATCATCAGCCTGTTCCTGGGCTTTCTGCTGATCACCGGCCGCTGGCCGGGCATGGCCTTGTTGGCGCTGATTCCATTGATCGCCCTGCAAATGATGTTCTGCGCCGGACTGGGCATGGTCCTCGGCGTATTGAACGTGTTCTTCCGTGATGTCGGTCAGCTGTTCGGCATCTGCCTGCAATTCTGGTTCTGGCTGACACCGATCGTTTACCCGATCACGATCCTGCCGGAATGGGTACAGCGCCTGCTGCAACTCAACCCGCTGACCAACCTGTTCAGCAGTTATCAAAATCTGTTTCTCTACGGTCAGTGGCCAGTCTGGAGCTCGCTGCTGCCGATCTTCATCACGGGTGTGCTGTTTTGTCTGATCGGTCTGCGGCTGTTTCGCCAGCGCGTCGGCGAAATGGTGGATGAACTCTGATGGGGCATATTCGCGTCACCGGCCTGAGCAAGGCCTACAAACAATACCCCAACCGCTGGAGCCGGCTGGCAGAGTGGCTGATCCCGTTTTCGCCGATCCGCCACCGCCAGCACTGGGTGCTGCAGGACGTCGAATTCGAAATCGCCCCCGGTGAAGCGGTGGGCATCGTCGGCGCCAACGGCGCGGGCAAAAGCACTTTGCTGAAGATGATCACCGGCACCACCCAACCCACCACCGGCAAGATAGAACTGCAAGGCCGCGTGGCAGCACTGCTGGAACTGGGCATGGGTTTCCACCCGGACTTCACCGGTCGCCAGAACGCCATCATGGCCGGCCAGTTGCTGGGCATGCAGCTCGAAGAAATCGAAGCACTGATACCCGACATCGAGCATTTCGCCGAGATCGGCGACGCCATCGACCAACCGGTACGCACTTACTCCAGCGGCATGCAGATGCGCCTGGCGTTCAGCGTTGCCACGGCGCGGCGCCCGGACATCCTTATCGTCGACGAGGCACTGTCGGTGGGCGACGCCTACTTCCAGCACAAAAGCTTCGAACGCATCCGCAGTTTCCGCAAATCCGGCACCACGCTGCTGATCGTGTCCCACGACCGTTCGGCCATTCAATCGATCTGCGATTCGGCGATTCTGCTCAAGGATGGCCGCATGGCCATGTACGGCAAACCGGAGCCGGTGCTCGATTATTACAACGCGCTGATGGCCGAACGCGAAGGTCAGATCGTGCGACAGGAAATGCTCGCCGGCGGCGAAGTGCAAACCGTCTCCGGGACCGGCGAAGCAGCGATTCTCGGCGTGCGCCTGCTCGATGAAAACGATCGCAGCATCGACGCCGCCGAAGTCGGTCAAGCGGTGGTGCTCGAAGTGAAAGTTGAAGTGCGCAAGGACATCGAACGGCTGGTACTGGGCTTTATCCTCAAGGATCGTCTGGGCCAGATGATGTACGGCATCAACACCCATCGCCTCGACAAGGCGCTGACCGACCTGCACGCCGGCGAGCGTTTCACCTATCGCTTCGCTTTCGTCATGGGGTTGGGCAAAGGCAATTACTCCGTGTCGTTGAGCCTGTCGCGCCTGGACTCTCACCTCGATCGCAATTTCGAATGGCGTGACTACGGGTTGGTGTTTCACGTGATCAACAACCGTCAGGAGGATTTCGTCGGCTGTTCATGGCTGGGTGCCAAGACCACCATCACCCGCGACACCGAAGTCCGGCCTGTCGAGCGCTTGCCATGACCCGCTTGCTGGTGGAGTGCACCCATGTGTTCCAGCACCCGACGGTCAACTCGGGGATTCAGCGTGTGGTGCGCAACGTCATCAAGCAACTGCCTGCCAGCGCCGCAGGCGTCGAGTGCATGCCAGTGGTGGTGCTCAATGGCGAACTTTATCGCGTCCTGCAATTGGCAGCGTGCGATACGCCTTTTTTCAACGCGCTGGAAACCTTCGGTGGACGCCTGGAGCGCCTCGCCCATCGCGTCTGGCAATGGCACCAGCGGCGTGACGCCCAATGCACCTCGAAGCTGGCGCGACAGATTTTGTATGTCGGATACCGGCTCACCATCTTCGGCGCATTCGGCCTGCCGATCCGCCTGATCCGAAGAATCAACCGCAGGCAATTGCTCAAGCGTTGTTCACCACTGCAACATCAGCCGGGCGATCAATTGGTGCTGCTGGATTCATCCTGGCACTCGGATTTTTTTGCCCACGTCGAGCGACTGAAACGCGACGGCGTCGGCATGATTGCGGTGATCTACGACCTGATCCCGCTGACTCACCCACAGTTTTACGATACGCGTCTGGTCGAGGTCTTCAGCGAATGGTTCGACTGGATCACTCGCACAGCGGATGGCTACATGGCGATTTCCGCCACGGTGCGCGATCAAATGCATGAAGAGATGCAGCGCAGAATCGGTGCCGAGCAGTCCAATAAGCGCTGGTTCGATTTCTTTCACTTGGGCTCCGAACTGGATCTGCACAACGACCAGGCCACGGTTGATCCACGCCTGAGACAATTGTCCACGACAACAGACCCGGTTTACCTGATGGTCAGCACCATCGAGCCGCGCAAGAATCATGCGTATCTGCTCGATGCCTTCGAACGCGCCTGGGCCACAGGCTCGACGGCCCGGCTGTGCATCGCCGGGCGGGTCGGCTGGAAATGCGACACCCTCCTCGCCCGGGTGCGCAATCATCCCGAGCTGAACCAGCGTCTGTTCATGTTCAACGACCTCAGTGACACCAGCCTTGAACACGCCTACGCCCACGCCAGTGCGCTGGTGTTTCCCTCGTTCGTCGAAGGCTTTGGTCTGCCCCTGGTGGAAGCCATGCAGCGTGGCTTGCCGGCGATGGGCAGTGATATCGCGGTGTTCCGCGAAATCGGCGGCGAGTTCATGGCGTACTTTGATCTGCAGGATCCGCAAAGCCTTGCCGACCTGATCAACCAATTCCAGCGCAACGGCCAGTTCCCCGCTGCTCGCGACGTCGCGGACTGGCAGTGGATCGGCTGGCGCGAAGCCAGTCTGCAACTGGCTGAACGCAGTGTGCGGAATGTTCTGCAAGCGCCGGCGGCGCCAGCGAGGCTGCATGCGCATTGCCCTTAACGCACGAATTCTCCAGGCGCCACGTACCGGCATCGGCCACTACGTCGCCGAACTGGTCAACGCCTTGCGCAGCGAGCCTGATATGGATGTGACGTTATTCCATGGCTGGGGCTGGAGTTCGGCGCTGCCGGAAGCGGCCATGCCCGGTTACTCGCGTCTGACGCCACTGCTGCGGCAAATCCCCGGTGCCTATCAGGCGCGCCGCTGGCTGGAGCAGAAACGCTTCGATCAGGGGCGCGCGCAAGGTATCGACCTCTATCACGAGCCGAGTCTGTGGCCGCTGGCCTTCGACGGCCCGACCGTAATTACCCTGCACGACCTGACACACCTGCATTTCCCCGAGACCCAGCCCCCGGCGCGGCTCAAGGAAATCGAGCGTCGATTGGCTCAGGGTGTGCAACAGGCGCAGGTGATTCTCACCGACTCGCGAGCCATTGCTGAGGAAGCTCAAGCTTATTTCGGCCTGCCTGCCGAGCGTTTTGTGGTGGCGCCACTGGGCGTCGCCGAGCGCTTTCATCCACGCGAGGCGAGCACCATTGACGCGGTGCTCAAGGCGCACGCGGTCGAGGCGCGGGAATATTTCCTGAGTGTGGGCACGCTGGAGCCGCGCAAGAATCTTGGCCTGGCCCTACGTGCCCATGCCCTGTTGCCGGAGGCTGTGCGCCAGCGCTTTCCGCTGTTGATCGTCGGTATGGCCGGGTGGGAGCGCGAACAGTTCAGCGACCCCTTGCGTCAGGCACTGGCCAGCGGGCACGTGTGCCTGCTCGGTTATCTGCCCGATGAACAGGTGGCGCAACTGCTGGCCGGCGCCCGGGCGCTGATTTTTCCATCACTGTATGAAGGTTTTGGTCTGCCGGTATTGGAGGCCATGGCCAGCGGCACACCGGTGGTGCTCACGCGTTCTTCAGCGATGCCGGAAGTCGCGGGCGCGGCGGGCAACTATATTGAAGCTGACGATGCAGAAGGCCTGCGTGACGCGCTGAGCCGACTGATCGACGATCAAGCGCATTGGCAGGCATGCCAAGAAGCCGGGTTACAGCAGTCACGGCTTTTTTCCTGGGAGCGTTGTGCACAGGCCACAGCCAGTGCCTACCGCCAGGCCATGGGAGGTTGAATGCGAGTTCTTCATTTTTTCAAGACGTACCTGCCTGACTCCGTCGGCGGCATTGAGCAAGTGATCTTCCAGCTCTGCGAGAGCGGCGCCCAACACGGCATCGACGGCCAGGTGCTGACGCTCAGCGCCGACCCCAATCCACCTGTGGTGCAACTCGGTCAGCACGAAGTGCACCGCGCCAAACTGGATATTCAATTCGCCTCCACCGGTTTTTCCTGGAGCGTGTTCAAACAGTTTCGCGAAATGGCGGCCGAGGCCGATGTAGTCAACTACCACTTCCCGTGGCCGTTCATGGACCTGGTGCATTTCGCCAGCACGACGAATAAACCGAGCGTGGTGACGTACCACTCGGACATCATTCGCCAAAAGCACCTGCTCAAACTCTATCGCCCGTTGATGAATCGCTTCCTCGCCAGCGCCGACCGCATCGTTGCCGCTTCACCGAACTACCTGCACACCAGCGATGTGCTGCAGCAGTTCCAGGACAAGACCCGGGTGATTCCCTACGGTTTGAACAAGGCCGGTTATCCACAGCCGGATACCGAACGAATGAATCGCTGGCGCCAGCAGGTTGGGGACAAGTTTTTTCTGTTTGTCGGCGTGATGCGTTACTACAAAGGCCTGCACATCCTGCTTGAGGCCCTGAAAGACGTGGACTATCCCGTGGTCATTGTCGG
This sequence comes from Pseudomonas zeae, assembly GCF_014268485.2. Taxonomy (NCBI): domain Bacteria; kingdom Pseudomonadati; phylum Pseudomonadota; class Gammaproteobacteria; order Pseudomonadales; family Pseudomonadaceae; genus Pseudomonas; species Pseudomonas zeae. The sequence goes on from NZ_CP077090.1 coordinate 207,053, forward strand.
CGCCGGGCCTCTGGAACTGGAACTGCACGCTCAGGCTCGGGCGCTGGGCCTGCGCAACATTCATTTCCTCGGGCGCCTGGGTGACGAAGACAAAGTCGCACTGCTGCAACTGAGCTACGCCATCGTCTTCCCTTCGCACCTGCGCTCGGAAGCTTTCGGCATCTCCCTGCTGGAAGGTGCGATGTACGGCAAGCCGATGATTTCCAGCGAGATCGGCACTGGCACCAGCTACATCAATATTCACAACGAAACCGGGCTGGTGGTGCCTCCGAGTCATCCACAGGCGTTTCGCGAGGCGATGCGCACACTGTGGGAAGACCCGGTGCGCGCCGCAACGATGGGGGTGAAAGCCGAAGCGCGTTACCGGCAGTTATTCACAGCCGATGACATGGGCCGCAAGTGGACAGAGCTGTATCAGGAATTGCTGGAAGAGAAATCCCTGTCTTACGCTTAATGCTATTCAACACAGATTCATTGTAGGAGTGAGCCTGCTCGCGATAGCGGTCTGTCAGCAACAATGATGTTGATTGACCCGACGCGATCGCGAGCAGGCTCACTCCTACAGGGTCAGGTTACAGATCCAGTACCAGCGGCTGCGTGCTTTGCGCCGGGACCGCGCAGCAAATCAGCACATGCCCCGCTTCCGGAATATCCGCCGGCACCTGTGGATAATTCACCGCGCCACTGACCAGCCGGGTCTTGCAGGTACCGCACGACCCACCACGGCAACTGAACTCCGGGCGTAGTCCGCGACTTTCTGCCAGTTCCAGCAAACTGCCGCCATCGGGTTGCCAACGTGCCTCTTTCGCCGAGCGCTCAAACACCACCGGCACCGAAGTGGTCGCTGCGGGCGGTTGCTCGATCACGATCGCATCCGGATCGGCCTGACGTTTCAGGGTCGACGGGCCAAAGGTTTCCGCGTGAATCTGCGTGTCGCGCACATCCAGTTCGCGCAAAGTGTCGTACAACCCTTGGGTAAAACCACCGGGGCCGCAGAGCACAAAGTCGAGCTGATCGAAATCCTCGGCCTCCAGCAGGTTCCTCAGCACCGCGCCGTCGATGCGCCCATGCACATCGAAATCCTCACCCTCTTGCAGATCGGCTTCCGGCTGGCTGAGCAGACGCAGCACTCGTACAGAATCGCCTGCGGTTTCGAGCAGACGATCCAGCTCCCTGCGAAACGGCTGATCGGCGAGGCTGCGCGAACTCTGCAGCAACAATGTCGGACGAATCCCTCGAGTGCGTAAGCCTTGGTAAACCACCTCACGCAACATCGACAGCAACGGCGTGATGCCTACTCCGGCCGCCAACAGCACCAACGGTCGGTGCTCCAGTGGCGCGACAGTGAAATGCCCTTGCGGTGCCCGCGCCTCCAGTACATCACCAACGCGAATCTGCTCATGCAGGTGCGAGGAGATCAGCCCTTCGCGCTTCACGCTGATCCGGTAGAAACCATCCGATGGCGCACTCGAAAGACTGTAGGTGCGGATATGCACCTCGCCATCAATAGTGAAACGCACTGGCAAATGCTGACCCGCGAGAAACACTGGCAACCCGGCGCCATCGGTTGGCTCCAGATAGATTGAACGGATGCTGCGACTTTCTGCTTCGATCTTCGCTACGCGCAGCGGCCGCCATTGACTACCCAGTGCCTGCGCCTGCAAACGCGCATCCGCCTCGGCCCAATTACCGGTCAACAGACTGGTCGGCGACATGCCGTCGAAGCGCCAGCGCAACGCCAGAGCTGCCGGACGCCGCACCAGTTTTTCCACCTCAAATGTCCACAGCCGTTCCGCACCTTGAAAGGCCTCGATCTGCGGGTCATCGAGAAGGATCTCGGTACGCCCGCTGAGTTGCAGCAGATCACCTGTGGAAAAGTCGATGAACAGCAAGCCGGCCTTGGGATTGAGCAGCAGATTGCCGAGGGTGTTGAAATGCAGGTTGCCGGCAAAGTCAGGGATGGTCAGACGATTGCCTTCCACCCGTACGAAACCGGCCTGGCCACCCCGGTGAGAAACATCCACCGCACGCTGGCCGTCGACATCGACATAACTGGCGACAAAAAACGTATCAGCGCCAGCGATCAGCGCAACGGCCGCGTCATCGAGGCCGCTCAGATGCTCAGCCGGGCGTGTCTGCGGATCCGTCAGAGGCACCCGCTGAAACTGCCGCAGTTGAATGTACTGCGGGCAGTTGCCGAAGGCCTGATCCACGCTGACGTCAAAACCATCAGCGCTTAGATTGCCGACATGGCCGTTGAGCCGATTGCGCCGGCGGGTGTGCAATTCGATGCCGAGCAAACCGATCGGCTCGCCATTGCGCAGTTGCGCCGGGTCATCGGCAGCAGGCTGGCTGGCGAAATGCAAATGCTCGGGATCCGGCGACCGGGCAAACCCCGGCGCACCTTCGAGCACACTGGCCCACGGCATCCCCTGCGCATCGACTGCGCCGTACAGCATGAAGGGCAGTTGCTGATAGAACTCACGGTGCTGATCCGGCATCCAGGTGCGAATCACCTTACGCCCGAAGGCTTCCATACGATCGGCAACGCCGACATGGCCCTGCAATTGCTGTTCGCCAGCGTGCCACGGTGAACGTTCCATCACGACCTCTCCCCTGCACCGTCGGCACAGTGTCGATTGCGAAAATCAGGCAGTGGTTTGCAGACCGGCAACCGTACGCGGCATGCCGACGAAACCAGGCAAGGCTTCAACCCGCGCCAGCCAGGCGCGGACGTTACCGTAGTCGTCCAGCGACACGTTGCCTTCCGGAGCGTGGGCGATGTAACTGTAGGCAGAAACGTCGGCAATGGTCGGTTCGTCGCCGGCCAGGTACGCAGTTTTGCCCAACTCGATGTCCATCACCTTGAGCAGGTTGTGCGCCCGGGTGATTGCCTCGTCCGCATTCAGTTGTGCGCCAAACACCGTGACCAGTCGCGCTGCAGCGGGTCCGAAGGCAATCGGCCCGGCGGCGGCCGACAACCAGCGCTGCACACGTGCGGCGCCGACAGGATCCGTTGGCAACCAACGGCCGTTACCGTATTTCTGCGCCAGGTACACCAGAATCGCGTTGGAGTCGGCCAGCACCACGCCGCCGTCATCAATCGCCGGTACTTGGCCAAAACTGTTGATCGCCAGATACGCCGGCTGCTTGTGCTCACCCTTGGCCAGATCGATGAAAACCAGCTCGGTCGGCAGTTGCAACAGGGACAACATCAGCTCGACACGGTGGGCGTGGCCGGAACGTGGAAAGTTGTAGAGTTTGATCGCTTGCATGGTCGACTCCGCTGAACAGGGGCGCCACTGCGGGAATGAGAGCGCCGATGGAGGCCATCTTGCGCTGATCGCAAAAACAACAGAATAACCAGTAACTGCAATCGATTATTTCATTGGGTGCAATAACGCAGCGCCTTTCAAAGCAGGATGTTCGCGCAAAGCGTTGGCGGTGAAATCGACAAAACTGCGGATCCGCGCCGGCGCCTTGCGCCCGCCCTGATACACCACATGGATCGGCAATGTCGGCAGTTCAAATTCAGCGAGGACGATTTCCAGCTCACCGGTCGCGATTTTGCTGGCAACTTGATAAGACAGCACCCGAGTCAAGCCCAGCCCCATGCAGGCTGCGGTAATCGCTGCCTGATTGGCGGTCACGATCAGACGCGGCTCAGGACGCACGCTGAGCGGTTCGCCCGCGTCGAGAAACGGCCAATTGCGTTGCTGGCTAATCGCTGAAGTCGCCACCACTGGCGCGCCCGCCAAGGCGTGGGGATGAGCCGGTCGGCCATATTTGGCAAAGTAGTCCGGCGAGCCGCAAACGACCCTACGCACCTCACCCACGCGAACAGCATGCTGACTGCTGTCCGGCAGATCACCGATACGCACCGCCACATCGATGCCCTCCTCGACCATGTTGACGATCCGATCGACCAGTACCGCATTGATCGTGACATCCGGATACTGCGCCAGATAACGCGCCATCAGCGGCGTCACAAACAAATCACCGAACAACACCGGCGCTGTGACCGTCAGTTGCCCACGCGGCTCGGCATGACTGCCCGCTGCCGAATCTTCGGCCTCCTGCACCTCGGCGAGGATCCTCCGGCAATCCTCCAGATAACGCTGCCCGGCTTCGCTCAAATGCACACTGCGTGTGGTGCGGATCAACAACTGCGTACCGATGCGTTGCTCCAGCGCCGCCACCGCCCGCGTGACGCTGGCAGCCGACAATCCCAGACGCCGCGCGGCAGAGGAGAAGCCTTGCTCCTGAGCGACGGTGGTGAAGATGTGCATTTCTTGGAAGCGATCCATGGTGCCTCTCGAGTCAGATACAAAAATCGCAGCCGAAGCTGCGATTTTTGCGCGTAGGTCAGCTGTGGATAACTTATTCCACCGTCACCGACTTCGCCAGGTTACGCGGCTGATCGACGTCCGTGCCCTTGAGCACCGCCACGTAGTACGACAGCAACTGCAGCGGAACCGTGTAAAGGATCGGTGAGAGGATGTCGTGGATGTGCGGCATCTGCACCACGTGGGTGCCTTCGCCGTTGGTCATCCCGGCTTTTTCATCGGCGAACACGATCAGTTCACCGCCACGGGCGCGGACTTCCTGCAGGTTGGATTTAAGCTTTTCCAGCAGTTCGTTGTTCGGCGCCACAGTGACCACCGGCATATCGTTATCCACAAGCGCCAGCGGGCCGTGTTTCAGCTCGCCGGCCGGGTAGGCTTCGGCGTGGATGTAGGAGATTTCCTTGAGTTTCAAGGCGCCTTCCATTGCTACCGGGAATTGCGCACCACGACCGAGAAATAGCGTGTGGTTCTTCTCGGCGAACAGCTCGGCGATTTTTTCCACGGTGCTGTCCATGGCCAATGCTTCACCGAGACGGGTTGGCAGACGACGCAGTTCCTCGACCAGACGCGCTTCAACGCCCTCGGCTAACGTGCCGCGTACTTGACCCAGCGACAGAGTCAGCAGCAACAGGCCGACCAGTTGCGTGGTGAAGGCTTTGGTCGAGGCGACGCCGATTTCGCGGCCGGCCTGGGTCAGCAGGGTCAGATCGGATTCGCGCACCAGCGAGCTGATGCCGACGTTGCAGATCGCCAGGCTGGCGAGGAAGCCCAGTTCCTTGGCATTGCGCAGCGCCGCCAGGGTGTCGGCGGTTTCGCCGGACTGCGAGATGGTCACGAACAAGGTGTCCGGCTGCACCACCACTTTGCGGTAGCGGAATTCGCTGGCGACTTCGACCTGGCACGGAATACCGGCCAGTTCTTCGAGCCAGTAACGCGCGACCATACCGGCGTGATAGCTGGTGCCACAGGCGACGATCTGCACGTTGCGGACTTTGGCGAACAGTTCGGCAGCTTGTGGACCGAACGCTTGCACCAGCACCTGATCGTTGCTCAGGCGACCTTCGAGGGTGCGTTGTACAACGGCCGGTTGCTCGTGGATTTCCTTGAGCATGTAGTGGCGGTATTCACCTTTGTCGGCAGCTTCAGCACCATCGCTGTACTGTACGGTCTGGCGCTCGACGGCGTTGCCGTTGATGTCCCAGATCTGCACGGTATCGCGGCGAATTTCGGCGATATCGCCTTCTTCCAGGTACATGAAGCGGTCCGTGACCTGACGCAGGGCCAATTGGTCAGAGGCGAGGAAATTCTCGCCCAGACCCAGACCGATCACCAACGGGCTGCCACTGCGCGCGGCGACCAGACGATCCGGCTGTTTGGCATTGATCACGGCCAGACCGTAAGCACCGTGCAGTTCCTTGACCGTCGCTTTAAGCGCAACGCTCAGGTCTGGCTGGTCCTTGAGCTTGTGGTTGAGCAGGTGGGCAATGACTTCGGTGTCGGTGTCCGAAGTAAACACGTAACCCAGCGCTTTCAGTTGTTCACGCAGGGCTTCGTGGTTTTCGATGATGCCGTTGTGCACCACCGCGATGTCGCCGGAGAAATGCGGGTGCGCGTTACGCTCGCAAGGAGCGCCGTGGGTGGCCCAACGGGTGTGAGCAATGCCGAGACGGCCCACCAGTGGGTGTTCGGCCAGCGCCGCTTCGAGTTCACTGACCTTGCCCGGGCGACGCATGCGCTCGAGGGTTTCGTCGTTGGTGAAGACCGCGACACCGGCGCTGTCATAGCCACGGTATTCAAGGCGCTTGAGGCCTTCGAGCAGGATGGCGGTGATATTACGTTCAGCAACTGCGCCGACAATTCCACACATGCTTATTTCTCCTGACTGACAGCCGCGCAAATCACGGTGATACCGCGGGCCTGTATCTGATCGCGCGCTTCGATAGGCAGGCGATCATCGGTAATGAGGGTATGGACGCTGCTCCACGGCAGTTCCAGATTGGGAATCTTGCGACCGATCTTGTCGGCCTCGACCATGACGATGACTTCTCGCGCCACCTCGGCCATGACCCGACTCAGTCCCAGCAATTCATTGAAAGTCGTCGTGCCGCGCACCAGATCGATACCGTCGGCGCCAATGAACAACTGGTCGAAGTCGTAAGAGCGTAGTACCTGCTCGGCGACCTGGCCCTGAAAGGATTCCGAATGCGGATCCCAAGTGCCGCCGGTCATCAACAGCACCGGTTCGTGCTCGAGTTCGCTCAGGGCGTTGGCGACGTGCAGGGAATTGGTCATCACCACCAGACCGGGCTGCTGGCCAAGTTCGGGGATCATCGCGGCGGTGGTGCTGCCGCTGTCGATGATGATCCGCGCGTGTTCGCGGATGCGTTTCACCGCCGCGCGGGCGATGGCCTGTTTGTACTTGGAAACGCTCTGCGCGGTTTCCGCGACCAGTTCCTGCGGCATGGTGATCGCCCCGCCGTAGCGGCGCAGCAACAGACCGTGGCTTTCCAGCGCGGCAAGATCCTTGCGAATCGTAACTTCCGAGGTTTCGAAGCGCTTGGCCAGTTCATCCACACTGACTTCGCCCTGCTCGTTGAGCAAGGCGAGGATGTTGTGGCGGCGTTGCGGCGTGTTGCGTTTCGACATGGCGACTTAAGTTTCGTTTCGAAAGATAACGGAAGCAATCAAAACCTATCGGCTCTAAATCGTCAAGCGGCAGCAAGGCTTTTTTGAAAACGACACAAACAAAAATGTGGGAGCGAGCTTGCTCGCGAAGGCATCGTGTCAGTCAACATCAATGTTGAATGATCTACGGCATTCGCGAGCAAGCTCGCTCCCACATTGGATTTTCGTCGTTAAAAAGAAACTGTGGATAACTCAGCTCTTTTTGATCTTCTCCGGCCGCTTCCAGCCGTCGATATTTCTCTGCCGCGCTCGGCCCACGGCCAACTGCGCGTTATCCACATTCTGCGTAATCGTCGAGCCGGCCGCCGTGGTTGCACCGTCGGAGATATCCACAGGCGCGACCAGCGAATTATTGGACCCGATGAATACGTCCGCACCCAACACGGTTTTCCACTTGTTGGCGCCATCGTAGTTGCAGGTGATGGTGCCGGCGCCGATGTTGGTACGCGCACCGATCTCGGCATCGCCCAGATAAGTCAGGTGTCCCGCCTTGGCGCCTTCGCCCATGCGGGCATTTTTCAGCTCAACGAAGTTACCCACATGCGCGCGTGCTTCAAGCACGGTGCCTGGACGCAGACGCGCGAACGGGCCGGCGTCGCTGCCCTCGCCCAGAACGGCACCTTCGATATGACTGTTGGCTTTGATGACCACGCCTTTGCGCAGGGTGCTGTCCTTGATCACGCAGTTCGGGCCGATCACCACGTCATCTTCGATGACCACATTGCCTTCGAGGATCACGTTGATGTCGATCAGCACATCGCGACCAACGGTCACTTCACCACGCACGTCAAAGCGCGCCGGATCACGCAAAGTGACGCCTTGCGCCATCAACCGACGACCAGCGCGCAACTGGTAATGACGCTCCAGCTCTGACAGTTGCTTGCGATCATTGGCGCCCTGCACTTCCATTGGGTCGTGCGGTTGCTCGGTGGCGACCACCAGACCATCACTGACAGCCATCTCGATCACGTCGGTCAGGTAGTACTCGCCCTGCGCGTTGTTGTTCGACAGGCGGCTCATCCAGTCAGCCAGACGATTGGCGGGTACCGCGAGAATGCCGGTATTACCTTCAGTAATTGCGCGTTGCGCTTCGCTGGCATCTTTGTGCTCAACGATCGCGGCCACCTTACCGTCGGTATCGCGCACGATGCGGCCGTAACCGGTCGGGTCATCCAGCTCGACGGTGAGCAAGCCCATCTGTCCAGGCACGACGTGCTTGAGCAGACGCTGCAGTGTTTCGACTTCGATCAGCGGTACGTCCCCGTAGAGGATCAGCACGGTGTCGGCAGTAATGAACGGCACCGCTTGAGCGGTGGCGTGGCCGGTGCCGAGTTGCTTGTCCTGCAGGACGAAATTCAGATCGTCGGCAGCCAGTCGCTCGCGCACCACGTCGGCACCATGACCAATCACCACATGAATGCGTTGTGGATCGAGTTGCCGAGCGCTGTGGATAACATGACCCAGCATGGAGTTGCCGGCAATCGGATGCAGCACCTTCGGCAGGGCCGAGCGCATACGGGTGCCTTGACCGGCCGCGAGGATAACGATTTCAAGAGACATGACTGGCTACCAATCCTGGGTGGTCAGCAACTGCGACCGGGTTTCGGGAATTCGGAAAAGAAAAAAGGGTAGCCGAGGCTACCCTTTTTTATCAATCGCACAACAAGCGGCTGACGGATTAACCGCCAAACTTCTTGCGGATCTGCTGGACGGTGCGCAGCTGTGCTGCAGCCTCGGCCAGACGTGCGGACGCAGCTCCGTAGTCGAAATCTGCGCTCTTCTCGTGCAGAGCAGCTTCGGCAGCCTTGAGAGCTGCTTGAGCCTGAGCTTCATCCAGGTCGGCGGCACGTTGCACGGTATCGGCAAGCACCTTGACCATGTTCGGCTGAACCTCGAGGAAGCCACCGGAGATGTAGAACACCTCGGCTTCCCCGCCTTGCTTGATCAGGCGGATCGGACCTGGCTTCAGATTAGTGATCAGCGGCGCGTGACCCAGAGCGATACCAAGATCACCCAGTGCACCGTGCGCAATCACCATCTCGACCAGGCCGGAAAAGATTTCCCCTTCCGCGCTGACGATATCGCAATGGACTGTCATAGCCATCTGATTGCCTCAACCTAAATTAGCGCCCGTTGCCGGGCGCCGGGATTACAGTTTCTTGGCTTTCTCGATCGCTTCTTCGATGCCGCCAACCATGTAGAACGCTTGTTCTGGCAGGTGGTCGTAGTCACCGTTGAGGATGCCTTTGAAGCCAGCAATGGTGTCCTTCAGGGAAACGTATTTACCCGAAGCACCGGTGAAGACTTCAGCCACGAAGAACGGCTGCGACAAGAAGCGCTGGATCTTACGAGCACGGTTAACCAACTGTTTGTCGGCTTCCGACAGCTCGTCCATACCCAGGATCGCGATGATGTCTTTCAGCTCTTTGTAACGTTGCAGAACGTACTGAACGCCGCGAGCGGTGTCGTAGTGGTCCTGGCCGATTACGTTCGGATCCAGCTGGCGCGAAGTCGAATCCAGTGGATCTACCGCTGGGTAGATACCCAGGGAAGCGATGTCACGGGACAGAACGACGGTGGCGTCCAAGTGGGCGAAGGTGGTCGCTGGCGACGGGTCGGTCAAGTCGTCCGCAGGTACGTATACCGCTTGGATCGAGGTGATCGAACCTTCCTTGGTCGAAGTGATACGTTCTTGCAGAACGCCCATCTCTTCAGCCAGGGTCGGCTGGTAACCTACTGCCGAAGGCATACGGCCCAGCAGTGCGGATACTTCAGTACCGGCCAGGGTGTAACGATAGATGTTGTCGACGAACAGCAGAACGTCGTTACCTTCGTCACGGAACTTCTCGGCCATGGTCAGGCCGGTCAGTGCTACGCGCAGACGGTTACCCGGCGGCTCGTTCATCTGACCGTAAACCAGTGCCACTTTGTCCAGAACGTTGGAGTCCTTCATCTCGTGGTAGAAGTCGTTACCCTCACGAGTACGCTCACCCACACCGGCGAACACGGAATAACCGCTGTGCTCGATGGCGATGTTACGGATCAGTTCCATCATGTTTACGGTTTTGCCTACACCGGCACCACCGAACAGACCGACTTTACCGCCTTTGGCAAACGGGCAAACCAGGTCGATAACCTTGATGCCGGTTTCCAGCAGGTCGTTGCCGCCTGCTTGCTCAGCGAACGAAGGCGCTGGACGGTGAATGCCCCAACGCTCTTCGGTGTCGATCGGGCCAGCTTCGTCGATCGGGTTACCGAGGACGTCCATGATCCGGCCCAGGGTCGCTTTACCGACCGGTACGGAGATGGCTGCGCCAGAGTCGGTAACTTCCAGACCGCGCTTCAAGCCCTCGGTGGAACCCATCGCAATGGTGCGAACCACGCCGTCGCCCAGCTGCTGCTGAACTTCCAGAGTGGTTTCAGCCGCGCTCACTACTTTCAGCGCGTTGTAGATGCTCGGTACGCTGTCGCGTGGAAATTCCACGTCGATAACGGCGCCGATGATTTGAACGATACGTCCGCTACTCATAGCTGGATCCTCTGAATATTTGAACCGTTAAACCGCGGCAGCGCCGCCGACGATTTCCGAGATCTCTTGGGTGATCGCAGCCTGACGCGCCTTGTTGTAGATCAGCTGCAAATCGCTGATCAAATCACCGGCGTTGTCGGTAGCGTTCTTCATCGCGATCATCCGCGCAGCTTGTTCAGCCGCGTTGTTCTCGACCACCGCCTGGTAGACCTGCGACTCAACGTAGCGGACCATCAAGCCGTCAAGCAGCTCTTTGGCATCCGGTTCGTAGAGATAGTCCCAGTGGTGCTTGAGATCCTGATCCGGGGTTGCCACCAATGGAATCAACTGCTCCACGGTAGGCTGTTGCGTCATGGTGTTGATGAACTTGTTGGACACCACGGACAGGCGATCAATACGGCCATCCAGGTAGGCATCCAGCATCACCTTGACGCTGCCGATCAGATCATTGATCGACGGCTCTTCACCCAGGTGGCTGATAGCTGCAACGACGTTACCGCCGAAGTTGCGGAAAAAGGCCGCACCCTTGCTACCAACAACACACAGATCAATCTCGACGCCGTTTTCGCGGTTTACCGCCATGTCCTTGACCAGGGCCTTGAACAGGTTGGTATTCAAGCCGCCGCACAGACCACGGTCACTGCTCACCACGACATAACCGACACGCTTGATAGCGCGGTCGATCATGAACGGGTGGCGGTATTCCGGGTTGGCGTTGGCCAGATGCCCAATAACCTGGCGGATACGCTCCGCATAAGGACGGCTAGCAGCCATGCGCATTTGTGCCTTGCGCATTTTGCTGACCGCCACTTTTTCCATGGCGCTGGTAATCTTTTGCGTGCTTTTGATGCTCGCAATCTTACTGCGAATCTCTTTTGCGCCTGCCATGTAACACCTATCAGGTTAGCAAGCGGGAGCCTCGCGGCTCCCGCTGCGGCTTACCAGGTTTGGGTGGCCTTGAACTTCTCGATACCGGCTTTCATGCCAGCGTCGATTTCGTCATTGAAGTCACCTTTAACGTTGATCTTGGCCATCAAATCGGCGTGATCGCGGTTGAAGAAAGCGATCAGCGCTTGTTCGAAGCTGCCGATCTTGGCGATTTCAATGTCAGTCAGGAACCCACGCTCAGCGGCATACAGCGACAGCGCCATGTCAGCGATCGACATTGGTGCGTATTGCTTCTGCTTCATCAGCTCGGTAACGCGCTGACCATGCTCAAGTTGCTTACGGGTCGCTTCGTCCAGGTCAGAAGCGAACTGGGCGAATGCCGCCAGTTCACGGTACTGAGCCAGAGCGGTACGGATACCACCGGAGAGCTTCTTGATGATCTTGGTCTGAGCGGCACCACCCACACGGGATACCGAAACACCGGCGTTCACTGCAGGACGGATGCCCGAGTTGAACATGGCCGATTCCAGGAAGATCTGACCGTCGGTGATGGAAATCACGTTGGTCGGAACGAACGCGGAAACGTCGCCAGCCTGGGTTTCGATGATCGGCAGTGCGGTCAGGGAACCGGTTTTGCCGGTCACTGCGCCGTTGGTGAACTTCTCTACGTATTCTTCCGAAACGCGGGATGCGCGCTCCAGCAGACGGGAGTGGAGATAGAACACGTCGCCTGGGTAAGCTTCACGGCCTGGTGGACGGCGCAGCAGCAGGGAAATCTGGCGGTAAGCCACTGCTTGCTTGGACAGATCGTCATAAACGATCAGCGCGTCTTCACCGCGGTCGCGGAAGAATTCACCCATGGTGCAACCGGAGTACGGTGCCAGGAATTGCAGCGCAGGAGATTCCGAAGCACTGGCAGCCACGATGATCGTGTTGGCCAGGGCGCCGTTTTCTTCCAGCTTGCGAACCACGTTGGCGATGGTCGATTGCTTCTGACCGATGGCTACGTAGACGCAGAAAATGCCGCTGTCTTTCTGGTTGATGATCGCGTCGATCGCCAGAGCGGTTTTACCGATCTGACGGTCACCGATGATCAGCTCACGCTGACCACGGCCGACAGGGATCATGGCATCGACAGCCTTGTAGCCAGTCTGTACAGGCTGGTCTACCGACTTACGCCAGATCACGCCCGGAGCAACTTTCTCGACCGCGTCGGTCTCGGTGTTGCCCAGTGGACCTTTGCCGTCAACAGGGTTACCCAGTGCGTCGACTACGCGACCCAGCAGTTCCTTACCAACCGGAACTTCGAGGATGCGGCCAGTGCACTTGGCGCTCATGCCTTCAGCCAGAGACTGGTAAGCGCCCAGTACAACGGCACCTACGGAGTCTTGCTCCAGGTTGAGGGCCATACCGTAGACGCCGCCCGGAAACTCGATCATCTCGCCGTACATAACGTCGGCCAGACCGTGAATCCGCACGATGCCGTCAGATACGCTGACGACAGTGCCTTCGTTACGGGCTTGGGAGGTCACATCGAGCTTGTCGATGCGGCCCTTGATAATTTCACTTATTTCGGAAGGATTGAGTTGCTGCATTGCTCTGCTGCCCCTTCAAACTCAAGATTTCAATGCTTCGGCAAGTTTCGCGATTTTGCCGCGAATCGAGCCATCGATAACCAGGTCGCCGGCGCGGATAACGACACCACCTATTAGGGCAGCATCCTCCGCAACTTGCAGGCGCACTTCCCGGTTGAGTCGTGCACTGAGAACCTTGGCGAGTTTGTCTTGCTGTTCTTGGTTCAATGCAAAAGCACTGGTCACTTCAACGTCTACCGACTTCTCTTGTTCGGCCTTGTACAGGTCGAAAAGAGCGGCAATCTCCGGCAGAAGCGGGAGACGGTCGTTTTCGGCAACGACATTGATGAAGTTCTGTGCCTTGGCATCAAACTTGTCGCCGCACACGTCAATAAACGTGGCGGCCTTTTCTGCGCTCGTCAGTCGCGGGGCCTTGAGCACGCGCTGCATGGTGTCGTCTTGCGACACCGCTGCAGCCAGGCCGAGCATGGCTGACCAATTGGCCAGTTGCTGGTGGGCCTGAGCGTGCTCGAAGGCCGCCTTAGCGTAAGGTCGGGCCAACGTGGTCAGTTCTGCCATGATCGCCCTCGCTTAGATTTCAGCAGCCAGTTGGTTAACCAGCTCTGCGTGCGCGTTTTGATCGATTGTGGCACCCAGGATCTTCTCGGCGCCGCCGACAGCCAGCAAACCCACTTGGGCGCGCAGCTTGTCTTTGACACTGTTCAGTTCCTGTTCGATCTCGGCTTGAGCCTGAACCTTCACACGGTCAGCGTCGACACGGGCCTTTTCAACGGCCTCTTCGACAATCTGGTTACCGCGTTTCTTGGCTTGCTCGATGATTTCAGCTGCCTGAGCTTTCGCTTCGCGCAGTTGCTGACCCGCTTTTTCTTGGGCCAACTCCAGGTCGCGAGCTGCACGGCTGGCAGCGTCCAGACCATCAGCGATCTTCTTTTGACGTTCGTGCAGAGCAGCGATGACCGGAGGCCATACATACTTCATGCAGAACAGTACAAAAATCAGGAACGCAACGGACTGGCCAATCAGGGTCGCATTAATGTTCACGCCAACACCTCGCAGTTACGTTGTCCATCACATCAAATTACTCGGAAGAATCCGGGTAATTAGCCAGCGATCTGACCAACGAACGGGTTCGCAAAGGTGAAGAACAGAGCGATACCAACACCGATCATGGTTACGGCGTCGAGCAGACCGGCAACGATGAACATTTTAACTTGCAGCATTGGAACCATTTCTGGCTGACGCGCTGCGCCTTCCAGGAACTTGCCGCCCAGCAGGCCGAAACCAATTGCGGTACCCAGTGCGCCCAGGCCGATCAACAGTGCAACAGCGATAGCGGTTAGACCAACTACAGTTTCCATCTTTCCTCCCGACTTTTACGTCGTATGGTTTAGGTTTTTTAGATTAAAGCGGTAAAACAAATCGTTTCAGGTGCCCTGTGAAGAGCCCCTTCCCGTTTGACCGGGAAGGACATCAGACTAGTCGAGACTGGCCTTAATGGTTTTCTTCGTGCGCCATCGACAGGTAGACGATGGTCAGCATCATGAAGATGAACGCCTGCAGCGTGATGATCAGGATGTGGAACACAGCCCACGCCCACTGCAGAACAACGCCCAGGCCGCTCAGCCAGAGCAGGCCGCTGCCGAACATCACAGCGATCAGAATGAACACCAGCTCGCCGGCATACATGTTGCCGAACAGACGCAGAGCCAGAGAGATCGGCTTGGCGATCAGGGTCACGAATTCCAGCAGGAAGTTCACCGGGATCAGCAGGGCTTGAACGAAGATGTTCTTGCTGCCGAACGGGTGCAGGGTCAGTTCGCCGATGAAGCCGCCGAAGCCCTTGACCTTGATGCTATAGAAAATGATCAGTGCGAAAACCGAGAACGCCATGCCCAGGGTCGCGTTCGGGTCGGTAGTCGACACGGCGCGGAACGGGATGTGGTGGTCGCCGGTGATCAGGATGGCCAGCTGAGGAATCCAGTCGACCGGTACCAGGTCGACGGCGTTCATCAGGAACACCCAGACGAAGATGGTCAGTGCCAGAGGTGCAATCACCGGGCTACGGCCATGGAAGCTGTCTTTCACGCTGCCATCGACGAATTCGACCAATACTTCAACGAAGTTCTGCAAAGCACCCGGCTGACCCGAAGTCGCTTTCTTTGCCGCCATGCGGAAAAGAAGTACGAAGATCAGACCCAACGCGACCGACCAGCCAAGGGTATCGACGTGGAAAGCCCAGAAGCCCATTTCTTTGGCTTCTGCTGCGGTATGGGCAAAGCCCCAGCCGCCGTTAGGTAGCTGACCGAAGGTCAGGTTCTGCAAGTGGTGCTGGATATAGCCCGAAGCGGTTGTTTCTGCCATGGTTGCCTCAAACGCCCTAAGGTCTCGAAAGTCTTGTTCTCATCAGCAGGGGAGCGAACCAGCTGACCGACTGAGTCAGCACGAACGCGCCGAATACAGCTATCGGCGCCAGTGGCTTCACACCTGCAAACACCAGTGCAAAGAGCACTGCCGTCAAAATCAGTTTGCCTGCCTCGCCGGCGTAAAAGGACCGGACGATGGACTGGGCTGCTCGGGCGCCGGAAAACCGAAATGCCTTGTGAGCGAAATAAACATTGGGCAGCAAGGCTATCAGGCCTCCGCAAAGTCCCGAGTATCCGGCAACGACTCCGTGCCATTGCCAGAGCGCCAAAGCGGCAATGAGCAAAATGACAAACTGAGCCATTAACACCGGAAAAACCGCCAGGCGATGGAACGGCAGGCGGTTTGGCTTGCGGCTTTCCATCAAGTTTGCTCTCCAATGGTCGGCTGCCAGAATTCAATAACTTGGCATAATTTGTGCCGACAAAATGCGCGCAGAGTATAGGGGCGGTTCTGCCCCTATTCAACTGTCAGGTAGTGATTTCCGACTGCGCGCTACATGAGGAAATGTTTCAGCGGATGTGTGCGAGCACACCTTGAAGCTCATCGAGGGAGTTGTAACCGATCACCAACTGGCCCTTTCCCTTCTTCCCATGGCGAATCTGCACCGCAGAGCCTAGGCGCTCGGCCAGACGCTGTTCAAGGCGGGCGATATCCGGGTCGGGTTTGGTCGCTTCCACAGGCTCCGGTTTGCCACTCAACCACTGGCGAACCAGTGCCTCAGTTTGGCGCACGGTGAGACCGCGTGCGACAACATGTCGCGCCCCTTCCACCTGCTGATTGTCCGGCAGACCGAGCAAAGCACGGGCATGCCCCATTTCCAGGTCGCCATGGGACAGCATGGTCTTGATGACTTCCGGCAGTGCAATAAGCCGCAACAGGTTAGCCACAGTGACGCGGGACTTACCCACAGCCTCGGCGACCTGCTGCTGCGTCAGCTGGAATTCCTGCTGCAAACGCTGCAGGGCCACCGCTTCTTCGATCGGGTTGAGGTCTTCGCGCTGGATGTTCTCGATCAGCGCAATGGCGATCGCGGTTTCATCCGGCACATCGCGGACCATCGCCGGGATGGTTTCCTGCCCGGCCTGTTGACTCGCGCGCCAGCGGCGTTCACCAGCAATGATCTCAAAACGGCCACCGCCAATCGGGCGCACCACGATCGGCTGCATCACGCCTTGCGCCTTGATCGACGCTGCCAGTTCTTCCAGCGCCTGCGGATCCATGTCGCGGCGCGGCTGGTATTTGCCGCGCTGCAGCAGATCCAACGGCAAGTGCTGCAGTTCGCGGGTGTCAGCTTGCGCCGCTTGTTCTTCCAGCGCGCTGACGGTCGGACCACTCAGCAGTGCATCCAGTCCACGTCCGAGACCTCGTTTCTTGACGGCCATGGGGATTCCTTAAGTTGCCTGAGCGGCGGCGATGCGTGAGTTTTTGCGCTGACGGCGAACCATCTCGCCGGCCAGGGCCAGATAAGCCAGGGCGCCGCGCGATTGCTTGTCGTAGGCCAGCGCCGGCATGCCGTAGCTCGGCGCTTCGGCCAGGCGGATGTTGCGCGGGATCACCGTGTCGTACAGCTGATCGCCGAAGTGTTCCTTGAGCTGCGCCGAAACGTCGTTCATCAGGCTCAGGCGCGGGTCATACATGGTCCGCAGCAACCCTTCGACTTTCAGGTTCGGATTCAGCAGTTCAGCGATGCGCTTGATGTTATCCACAAGGTCGCTGAGACCTTCAAGCGCAAAGTACTCGCACTGCATGGGGATAATTACCCCGTCAGCAGCAACCAAGGCGTTCAGCGTAAGCATCGACAGCGACGGCGGGCAGTCGATCAGAATGTAATCGTAGTTTTCGCGGATTGGCGCCAGCGCGCTGCGCAGACGGCTTTCCTTCATCTGCATTTCCAGCAGCACGACTTCGGCCGCCGTCAGATCGCGGTTGGCCGGCAGCAGTTGGTAACCGCCATGTTCGGAATAGTGCATGGCCTGAGCCAGATCACATTCGCCGATCAGCAGGTCGTAGACCGAGTTTTCCAGGCCGTGTTTATCCACACCGCTACCCATGGTGGCGTTGCCCTGTGGATCGAGATCGATCAACAGCACCCGGCGCTTGGTCGCGACCAGGGATGCTGCGAGGTTGATGCAGGTGGTGGTCTTGCCCACACCACCCTTTTGGTTCGCTATCGCGAATACCTTAGCCATTCTTGCTTGTGTTCCCAATCATGCCGTGCGGCGCAGTATCAGCAGATGGCGTTGGCCTTGGCAACCGGGTACGGCCAGGGCGTGTTCGCTATCGAGTTTGAAGTCTGCCGGCAATGCTACCAGCTCATCGGCCGGATGAACGCCCTTCATTGCCAGCCAACGTGTATCGGCGTCGCCTAAGTGGCGAGTCCAGTTGGTGAAGTTTTCCATGCTGCTGAACGCCCGGGAAATGATCCCGTTGAACGGCTGCGCAGGCTGGAACGCTTCGACACGACTGTGGATAACTTGCAGGTTATCCAGTTTAAGTTCGAGTTTGACCTGGGTCAGGAAGCGGGTTTTCTTGCCGTTGCTGTCCAGACAAGTCACTTGCGAGTCCGGATACAGGATCGCCAACGGGATTCCCGGCATGCCGCCGCCGCTACCGACGTCGAGCCAACGGCCGTTTTCGATGAACGACATCACGCTCAGGCTATCGAGCAGGTGACGCGAAACCATTTCGTCCGGATCACGCACCGCAGTCAGGTTGTAGGCCTGGTTCCATTTGATCAACAGGGCCAGATAACCCAGCAGCAATTCATGCTGGGCTTCAGTGAGGTTGACACCGAGCTCGCGGGCTCCTGTGGATAACTCTTCGGCGTGTTGCGAAGTGACCTTAGAACTCAAGCGCTTTGCTCCAACTGACGGCCCGCGCCGCGTTTTTTCAAATGAATCATCAACAGCGAAATCGCTGCCGGGGTCACACCCGGGATCCGCGAAGCCTGGCCCAGCGTCTCTGGTCGAGTCGCGCCGAGCTTGCTCTGGATCTCCTTGGAGAGACCGGAAATGTTGGTGTAATCGATATCCACAGGCAATTTCGTGTCTTCACTGGCGCGCAGACGGGCGATTTCGTCCTGTTGACGGTCGATGTAACCGGCGTATTTGGTCTTGATCTCAACCTGTTCGGCGACCTGTGGATCTTCGGCGCCATTGCCGGTCACTTCGACCAGACCAGCGTAGTCGATTTCCGGACGGCTCAAGAGGTTGAGCAAGTTGTATTCGTGAGTCAGCGGTGTGCCGAATTTCTCGGCAATCGCATCGCCCTGCTGCGTATTCGGGCGAACCCAAGTGCTCTTCAGGCGCTGTTCTTCCAGCTCGATGCTTTCGCGCTTCTTGCAGAAGGCTGCCCAACGCGCGTCATCGACCAAACCGAGCTCGCGACCTTTTTCGGTCAAACGCAGGTCGGCGTTGTCCTCGCGCAGGATCAGGCGGTATTCGGCACGGGAAGTGAACATGCGGTACGGCTCTTGGGTACCGAGGGTGATCAGGTCATCGACCAACACACCGATGTACGCTTCATCGCGACGCGGACACCAGGCTTCTTTGCCCTTGGCGCGCAGTGCGGCGTTGGCCCCGGCCAGCAAACCTTGGGCGCCAGCTTCTTCGTAACCGGTGGTGCCGTTGATTTGTCCGGCAAAGAACAAACCGCCGATGACTTTGGTTTCCAGGCTGTACTTGAGGTCGCGCGGATCGAAGTAGTCGTACTCGATCGCATAGCCCGGACGCACGATGTGCGCGTTTTCCATGCCGCGGATCGATTGCACGATCTGCAATTGCACGTCGAACGGCAAGCTTGTGGATATCCCGTTCGGATACAGCTCATGGGTGGTCAAACCTTCCGGTTCGATAAACACCTGATGGCTTTCCTTGTCGGCAAAGCGATGGATTTTGTCTTCGATCGACGGGCAATAACGCGGGCCGATGCCTTCGATCTCGCCGGCAGCGGAATACATCGGCGAACGGTCGAGGTTCGCCGCGATGATTTCGTGAGTTCGGGCGTTGGTGTGAGTAATCCAGCAACTGACCTGACGTGGATGCTGTTCTTTGTTACCCATGAACGACATCACCGGGATCGGCGTATCGCCTGGTTGCTCGGTCATTACCGAGAAATCCACAGACTTGCCGTCGATACGCGGCGGTGTGCCGGTTTTCAGGCGACCGACACGCAGCGGCAGTTCACGCAGACGGTGAGCCAGTGCGATGGACGGCGGATCACCGGCACGACCGCCGGAAAAATTCTGCAAACCGATGTGGATAAGTCCGCCGAGGAACGTACCGGTGGTCAACACCACGGAATCGGCGAAGAACCGCAGACCCATTTGCGTGACAACACCACGGACTTGTTCCTGCTCGACGATCAGGTCGTCAGCAGCTTGTTGAAATATCCACAGGTTCGGCTGGTTTTCCAGAATTTCGCGGACAGCGGCTTTGTACAGAATTCTGTCAGCTTGCGCACGGGTCGCCCGTACGGCCGGGCCTTTGCGGCTGTTCAACACGCGAAACTGAATGCCACCCAAATCGGTAGCGGTGGCCATCGCGCCGCCGAGGGCATCGATTTCCTTGACCAGATGGCTTTTGCCAATGCCACCGATGGCCGGGTTGCAACTCATGGCACCGAGGGTTTCCACGTTATGCGTCAGCAACAGGGTTTTTGCCCCCATACGTGCTGAGGCCAGTGCTGCCTCGGTACCGGCATGACCGCCGCCGATGACGATCACTTCAAAACGGGAAGGGAAATCCACCACGCACCTCGTGCCTGCTTAAGTAGGTAATTCAGGAATAGTTTGAGATCAGGTTTCTGAACCTGGTCGACAAGTATAGGGACTTCGCCCTTCCTAAAGAACCCTTTGCACAAAATTTAACCAGCTGTGGAGAACTCGAGGTTAAAAGAATAAAAAAGAGAGAAATTTATAAAACCTTTGTTTTTATGTTTATTTCTACTGAGCACCATTTCTGTGGATAGATTGCTACAAGCCTTTATATTCAATATGTACAGACTTTCAAAACCCTGTGCTCATGTGCCAATGAGAGCCTTGGATAACCGGTTTAAGCCTGTGGATTAAAGGGTTGGTTATCCACAGAGGGGGTTATGTCCAGTTTTCAGGCCCTGTTATCAACTGCCCTTAGTGGCAGTTATTCACAGGGCTTAATCCACAGAAATACGGTGAATGAAGAAATAACAGGCGCGAGAAATCCGCTCAGGGAGATGAAATCTGCCCGGCACTGGAGAAAGGTTTGAGAAAGAGGAGGCGCAGACAGGTCGCGAATGGACCTGTCTGTGGAAAGCGGAGGGTTTATTTACCGATACAGAAGCTGGAAAAAATCCGTCCCAGCAGATCATCAGAGCTGAATGCCCCGGTGATTTCCCCTAGAGAGTGCTGAGCCTGACGCAGGTCTTCGGCCAGCAACTCGCCCGCACCCGCCAGAGTCAGTTGTGCACGACCGTGTTCAAGGGCTGCACTGGCATGGCGCAACGCTTCCAGATGGCGACGACGAGCACTGAAGCTGCTTTCCGAAGTCTGCTCGTAGCCCATACAGGCCTTGAGGTGATCACGCAGGAGTTCCAGACCATCACCTGCAGATTTGGCGCTCAGGCTGATCGTCACGTGGCTATCTTCACTGACTTCCAGGGAAATGGATTCACCAGTCAGGTCTGCTTTGTTACGAATCAACGTAACCTTGGCCGGATCCGGGCGGGTTTCGAGGAATTCAGGCCACAAGGCAAACGGATCCAGTGCTTCCGGAGCGGTTGCATCGACCACCAGCAGCACCCGATCTGCCTCGCCAATGGCTTTCAACGCCCGTTCAACACCGATCTTTTCCACATGATCATCGGTATCACGCAGACCTGCAGTATCGACAACATGCAGCGGCATGCCGTCGATGTGGATATGTTCACGCAGGATGTCGCGGGTGGTGCCGGCAATCTCGGTAACGATCGCCGCTTCGCGACCGGCCAATGCATTCAACAGGCTGGACTTGCCGGCATTCGGACGACCGGCAATCACCACGGTCATGCCATCGCGCAACAACGCGCCCTGCCCGGCTTCGCGCAATACTGTGGATAATTCATCACGGACTTTGTCGAGCATGCTCAGCACATGGCCATCGGCGAGGAAGTCGATTTCTTCTTCCGGGAAGTCGATGGCGGCTTCGACGTAGATGCGCAGGCCGATCAGTTGTTCGGTCAAGTTATGCACACGCTGGGAAAACGCACCTTGCAAGGAACGCAGAGCATTACGCGCAGCCTGTGCAGAACTGGCTTCGATCAAATCGGCAATCGCCTCGGCCTGGGCCAGGTCGAGTTTGTCATTGAGGAAGGCACGTTCACTGAACTCACCCGGACGGGCCAAGCGGCAACCCAATTCCAGGCAACGCTTGAGCAACATATCCAGAACGATCGGGCCACCGTGGCCCTGCAATTCCAGAACGTCTTCGCCGGTGAACGAGTTCGGTCCCGGGAAATACAGCGCCAGGCCTTCGTCCAGCACCTGCTGGTCGTCGCTGAAAAACGGGCCGTAATGGGCGTAACGCGGTTTCAGTTCACGGCCGCTGATGGCTTTTGCCGCGACACTGGCCAACGGCCCGGAAATACGGACGATGCCGACACCACCGCGACCTTGAGCGGTGGCGACGGCGGCGATGGTTTCACGAGGTACGCTCATTAACCGGAATCCAGACAAAAATGACAGATAGCAAAACGCCCCACTAGGGGGCGTTTTGAGTGGTTATCCACAGTGTAAATCAAGCGGCTGCTTTGGTAGCCCGTTCGATCTTACGTGTGATGTACCACTGTTGGGTGATGGACAGGCAGTTGTTCACAACCCAGTACAGCACCAGACCTGCAGGGAACCACAGGAAGAAGAAGGTGAAGATGATTGGCATCATTTTCATGACCTTCGCCTGCATCGGATCCGGCGGAGTCGGGTTCAGCTGCTGCTGGATGAACATGGTTGCGCCCATGATGATCGGCAGAATGAAGAACGGATCCTTGATCGACAGGTCAGTGATCCACAGCATGAACGGCGCCTGGCGCATCTCTACGCTTTCCAGCAGAACCCAGTACAGCGAAAGGAAAACCGGCATCTGCACGAGGATCGGCAAGCAGCCGCCCAGCGGATTGATCTTCTCTTTCTTGTACAGCTCCATCATGGCTTGCGACATTTTCTGCCGGTCATCGCCATGTTGCTCTTTCAATGCAGCCAGTTTCGGCGCAACGGCACGCATGCGCGCCATCGATTTGTAGCTGGCAGCCGACAGAGGGAAGAAAAGACCCTTGATCAGCATGGTCAGGAAGATGATCGACCAGCCCCAGTTACCAACGATCGCGTGGATGTGTTGCAGCAGCCAGAAGATTGGCTGGGCAATGAACCACAGAATGCCGTAGTCGACGGTCAGTTCCAGACCTGGGGACAACTCTTTCAGTACAGCCTGGCTTTTCGGACCGGCGTACAGCACAGCGCTGGTTTCAACTTTGGCACCCGGAGCAGCGGTCAGTGTAGGACCGGTGTAACCGATGATGTAGTTGCCTTTGCTGTCTTTACGGGTCTGGACGACATTGTTCTCGCCCTTGGCCGGAATCCACGCGGTCACAAAGTAGTGTTGCAGCCAGGCTACCCAACCACCGGTGACGGTTTCCTTCAGTTGCGCCTTGTCCATGTCCTTCATGGACACTTTCTTGTACGGCTCCGAACTTGTCCACAGGGCAGCGCCCAGGTAAGTCGCGGTACCAGTAGCGGTTGTGGACGAAGGATCCGCGCTGTTGTCGCGTTTCAACTGAGCAAACATTGCGCCGTTCCAGGGCTGAGCGCTCTGGTTATCCACAATGTAGGAAACGGCTACGTCATACAGGCCGCGTTTCAGGGTGAAACGCTTGATGTAGTTGACGCCGTCCTTGCTGAATTTCAGGTCGACGACCAGTTGGTCCTGACCGTCAGCCAGTTGATAAGTCTTCTTCTCCGAAGAGTAGACCGGACGACCGGCCGGATTTGCATCCGGGCCATTGGTGCCGATCAGGCCGCTTTGGGCCAGATAAACACGTTCGCCACCGTTATCGAACAGCTGGAACGGCACATCAGGACGATCCTGACGACGTGGATACAAAGGCAAAGTCAGTTGAGCAACATCACCACCTTGTGGATCGATCGCCAGATCGAGCACGTCGGTTTTGATCTGGATCAGATCCTTGCTGGCGGCTACCGGTGTTTCGGCAGGTGCGCTGGTATCGCTAGCGGCACGCGGAATATCGTCACTGGCGGCAGCATTATTGCCAGTGGCGGTATCCGGCAAACCGGATGTAGTCGTACTGGAAGCAACATTCTGAGTCGGCAGGGCAGCCTGACCATAGTCCTGGTTCCATTTAAGGACCATAACGTAGGCCACGATTGCCAGGGCGACGATCAGGATCGTGCGTTTGATATCCATGATTACTCGGCCATCGAAGAAGAACGGGAGGTAGGGATAGGTGGAACCGGGTCATAACCACCGGGATTCCACGGATGACAGCGACCTAAACGACGAAAGGTCAGCCAGCCACCGCGCAGAAGGCCATGATTTTCGATGGCTTCATACGCGTAGCAGGAACAACTGGGGTAGAAACGACAGTGACTGGCCATCAAAGGACTAATGGCATAGCGATAAAACTGGATCGGAACGAGGGCCAGTTTACGCATCTGGACTGTCTACCCCTACAGT
This sequence comes from Pseudomonas zeae, assembly GCF_014268485.2. NCBI lineage: Bacteria > Pseudomonadati > Pseudomonadota > Gammaproteobacteria > Pseudomonadales > Pseudomonadaceae > Pseudomonas > Pseudomonas zeae. Next base: position 231,219 of record NZ_CP077090.1, read on the forward strand.
TTCGGTTTTGACTTCTGGAACTGGCTTGCTGCGTGCCAGACGCTTCCAGAGCTTGCCGAAATGCTGAATCAATTCGGGGTTTTCTACATCGCCCAGACCTTTGCGCGCGACGATAACGATGTCCCAGCCAACCAGTGAATCCTGGTGCAGACGGAACGATTCGCGCATCAAACGTTTGAGGCGATTGCGCTCAACGGAGAGCTTTACGCTCTTTTTCCCGATAACCAGCCCGAGACGGGGGTGATCAAGATCGTTGTTGCGTGCAAGGAGCAGGAGATTTTTCCCCGGAACCTTGCCGGTAGGGGAGTCAAAGACTGCCTTGAAATGCCGGGGAGTAAGCAGACGCTTTTCCCGACTGAAGTCCTGACTCACCTCCAGTACCGGATTATCAAACTGCCAGACGCGCACGACCTTTGGCGCGGCGACGCGACAGGACAGCACGGCCGTTCTTGGTAGCCATGCGAGCACGGAAACCGTGGGTACGGGCGCGTTTGATAGTGCTTGGTTGGAAAGTACGTTTCATGTCGTGTTACCTGGTTCGTCCACAACGGGCCGGAATGGCCCCCGTTTTAAGAGACCGGGGATTCTAGAGAAAGCAAGCCTTCAGGTCAATTTCCAACCAGCGTTTCCTTATAAATAGATCTCAGGGCTGTCTCTGGCTGAAAGCCTGTCTGCCAAACATAAAAATAAAGAAGGGAATTATTTAAAGCTTTTCTGTAAAGCTTATAAAAGCTAGGGATGCCTCCTTCTGTGGATAAGTGGTATCAGCCCTTATTTCGCCTGATGTACAGAGAATGACAACTACAGTGGAAAACCGTGTTCAGCCTGTGCTGCACTATCGGATAACCTGTGTGTGGAAAGGCCTGTTATCCACAGGCAGGTTATCCACCGAGTTCAACCCCCAGTTGTCCAGTGCCCTTAGAGGCGGTTATCCACAGAGCTTATTCACACACCGTTGGTCGCCTTTTTTCGATTTAACGCATTGATAAATCATGGTCACCGGGCAACCTGCATGTGGATAAGTGGACCGCTCGCCGCTACAATGGCCGCTTGTTTTTGCCTCACCGGCTTTCAACTTAGGGGATATCCGTGTCAGTGGAACTTTGGCAGCAGTGCGTGGAGCTTTTGCGCGAGGAGCTGCCTGCCCAACAATTCAACACCTGGATCCGTCCACTACAGGTCGAAGCCGAAGGCGACGAGTTGCGCGTCTACGCACCGAACCGTTTTGTGCTGGATTGGGTCAACGAAAAGTACCTGGGCCGCGTCCTTGAACTGCTGGATGAGCATGGCAACGGCACGGCGCCGGCCCTCTCCTTATTAATAGGCAGCAAGCGCAGCTCGGCACCGCGTGCCGCACCGAATGCACCGCTGGCTGCCGCGCAGGTTTCCCAGGCTCAGGTCAATGCCGCACCTGCGAACGTGCAGGCACCGACGCAGACGCCCGCACCGACGGCCAAGCGCTCGACGCAGAAAAGCCCTGAAGTCAGCGATGAACCGTCTCGCGACAGTTTCGATCCGATGTCCGGTGCCGCTTCGCAGCAAGCCCCGGTTCGCGCCGAACAGCGCACCGTGCAGGTAGAAGGTGCGCTCAAGCACACCAGCTACCTGAACCGCACCTTCACCTTCGAAAACTTCGTCGAAGGTAAATCCAACCAGCTCGCCCGCGCGGCGGCCTGGCAAGTGGCGGACAACCCCAAGCACGGTTACAACCCGCTGTTCCTTTATGGTGGCGTCGGCCTGGGTAAAACCCACTTGATGCACGCGGTGGGTAACCACCTATTAAAGAAGAACCCGAATGCCAAGGTTGTGTACCTGCATTCCGAGCGCTTCGTGGCCGATATGGTCAAGGCGCTGCAACTGAACGCGATCAACGAGTTCAAGCGTTTCTACCGTTCGGTGGATGCTTTGCTGATCGACGACATTCAGTTCTTCGCCCGCAAAGAGCGCTCGCAGGAAGAGTTTTTCCACACCTTCAACGCCCTGCTTGAAGGTGGCCAGCAGGTCATTCTTACCAGTGACCGCTACCCGAAAGAAATCGAAGGCCTTGAAGAACGCCTCAAATCCCGCTTCGGCTGGGGCCTGACGGTAGCTGTCGAGCCGCCGGAACTGGAAACCCGCGTGGCTATCTTGATGAAGAAGGCCGACCAGGCCAAAGTCGAGTTACCGCATGACGCCGCGTTCTTCATCGCCCAGCGCATTCGCTCCAACGTCCGTGAGCTTGAAGGTGCGCTGAAACGCGTGATCGCCCACTCGCACTTCATGGGCCGCGACATCACCATCGAGCTGATTCGCGAATCCCTGAAAGACCTGTTGGCGTTGCAGGACAAACTGGTCTCTGTGGATAACATTCAGCGCACCGTCGCCGAGTACTACAAGATCAAGATCTCGGATCTGCTGTCCAAGCGCCGTTCGCGCTCGGTGGCTCGTCCGCGTCAGGTCGCCATGGCCTTGTCCAAGGAACTGACCAACCACAGCCTGCCGGAAATCGGCGATGTGTTCGGCGGCCGCGACCACACCACGGTGTTGCACGCCTGTCGAAAGATCAACGAACTTAAGGAATCCGATGCGGACATCCGCGAGGACTACAAGAACCTGCTGCGTACACTGACCACTTGATGAACACCAGCGCAGCTTATTAAGGCAAGGGACTAGACCATGCATTTCACCATTCAACGCGAAGCCCTGTTGAAACCCCTGCAACTGGTCGCAGGCGTCGTCGAGCGCCGACAGACCTTGCCGGTACTCTCCAACGTGCTGCTGGTTGTCGAAGGCCAGCAACTGTCGCTGACCGGTACCGACCTCGAGGTCGAGCTGGTTGGTCGTGTGCAACTTGAAGAGCCGGCTGAAACAGGTTCCATCACCGTGCCTGCGCGCAAGCTGATGGATATCTGCAAAAGCCTGCCCAACGACGCGCTGATCGACATCAAGGTCGACGAGCAGAAGCTGGTGGTGAAGGCTGGCCGTAGCCGCTTCACCCTGTCGACTCTGCCGGCCAACGATTTCCCGACCGTTGAAGAAGGTCCGGGCTCGCTGACTTGCAGTCTTGAACAAAGCAAACTGCGTCGCCTGATCGAACGCACAAGCTTCGCCATGGCCCAGCAGGACGTGCGTTATTACCTCAACGGCATGCTGCTGGAAGTGTCCGAAGGCATCATCCGCGCTGTGGCCACCGACGGTCACCGTCTGGCCATGTGCTCGATGAAGGCCGATATCGGCCAGCCAGATCGCCATCAGGTGATCGTGCCGCGCAAAGGTATTCTGGAACTGGCGCGTCTGCTCACCGAACCGGACGGCAATGTCAGCATCGTGCTGGGTCAACATCACATCCGCGCCACCACCGGCGAATTCACCTTCACCTCGAAACTGGTTGACGGCAAGTTCCCGGACTACGAGCGCGTTCTGCCAAAGGGCGGCGACAAGCTGGTATTGGGCGATCGCCAGGCCTTGCGTGAAGCGTTCAGCCGTACCGCGATTCTGTCCAACGAGAAGTACCGTGGTATCCGTCTGCAACTGGCCAGCGGTCAGTTGAAGATCCAGGCCAACAACCCGGAACAGGAAGAAGCGGAAGAAGAAGTGGGCGTTGAATACAACGGCGGCTCCCTGGAAATCGGCTTCAACGTGAGCTACTTGCTCGACGTGCTGGGCGTGATGACCACCGAGCAGGTTCGCCTGATCCTGTCTGACTCCAACAGCAGTGCGCTGGTACAAGAGTCCGACAACGACGATTCGGCTTACGTTGTCATGCCGATGCGTCTGTAATCAGCTGACCCTGGATGTCCTTAAGTCGTGTTTCGGTCACCGCGGTGCGCAATCTGCACCCGGTGACCTTCTCCCCCTCCCCCCGCATCAACATTCTTTACGGCGCCAACGGCAGCGGCAAAACCAGTGTTCTGGAAGCCATTCATCTGCTGGGGCTTGCCCGTTCGTTTCGTAGCACGCGGCTGTTGCCGGTCATTCAATACGAGCAACTCGCCTGCACCGTGTTCGGTCAGGTCGAATTGGCTGAGGGTGGGCACAGTGCGTTGGGGATCTCGCGCGATCGTCAGGGCGAGTTCCAGATCCGCATCGACGGCCAGAACGCCCGCAGTGCTGCGCAGCTGGCGGAGATCCTGCCGCTGCAGTTGATCAACCCCGACAGCTTCCGCTTGCTTGAAGGTGCGCCGAAGATTCGTCGACAGTTTCTCGACTGGGGCGTGTTCCACGTCGAGCCGCGCTTTATGGCCACCTGGCAGCGGTTGCAGAAGGCCCTGCGCCAGAGAAACTCTTGGCTGCGACATGGTACACTTGACGCCGTTTCGCAAGCGGTTTGGGACAGGGAACTGTGCCAGGCCAGCGCTGAAATCGATGAATACCGCCGCGCGTACATCAAAGCCTTGAAACCAGTCTTTGAACAAACCTTGAGCGAACTGGTTGAGCTTGAAGGTTTGACGCTCAGCTATTACCGAGGCTGGGACAAAGACCGGGAATTGAGCGCCGTACTGGCTGGATCCGTGCAACGGGATCAGCAAATGGGTCATACCCAGGCCGGACCGCAACGGGCTGATTTGCGTCTTAGATTGGGCGCTCACAACGCCGCGGACATATTGTCCCGGGGTCAGCAGAAGTTAGTGGTCTGTGCACTACGGATTGCCCAAGGGCATTTGGTCAGCCAGGCCCGTCGCGGTCAGTGTATTTATCTGGTGGATGACTTGCCGTCCGAGCTGGACGAGGGCCATCGTCGCGCGCTGTGCCGTTTGCTGGAAGACTTACGCTGCCAGGTGTTCATCACCTGTGTAGATCACGAATTATTGAGGGAAGGCTGGCAGACGGAAACGCCAGTCGCTCTGTTCCACGTGGAACAGGGCCGTATCACCCAGACCCACGACCATCGGGAGTGAAGGCATTGAGCGAAGAAAATACGTACGACTCAACGAGCATTAAAGTGCTGAAAGGCCTGGATGCCGTACGCAAACGTCCCGGTATGTACATTGGTGACACTGACGATGGCAGCGGTCTGCACCACATGGTGTTCGAGGTGGTCGACAACTCGATCGACGAAGCCCTCGCCGGCCACTGCGACGACATCAGCATCATCATCCACCCGGATGAGTCCATCACCGTTAAAGACAACGGCCGTGGCATCCCGGTAGACGTGCACAAAGAGGAAGGCGTTTCCGCCGCCGAGGTCATCATGACCGTCCTCCACGCTGGCGGTAAGTTCGACGACAACTCCTACAAGGTCTCCGGCGGTCTGCACGGCGTAGGTGTATCGGTAGTGAACGCACTGTCCGAAGAACTGGTCCTGACCGTTCGCCGCAGCGGCAAGATCTGGGAACAGACCTACGTCCACGGCGTACCTCAGGCACCGATGGCCATCGTTGGCGACAGCGAAACCACCGGTACCCAGATCCACTTCAAGGCTTCCAGCGAAACCTTCAAGAACATTCACTTCAGCTGGGACATCCTGGCCAAGCGCATTCGTGAACTGTCCTTCCTCAACTCCGGTGTCGGCATCGTCCTCAAGGATGAGCGCAGCGGCAAGGAAGAGCTGTTCAAGTACGAAGGCGGCTTGCGGGCGTTCGTTGAATACCTGAACACCAACAAGACTGCGGTCAACCAGGTGTTCCACTTCAACATCCAGCGTGAAGACGGCATCGGCGTGGAAATCGCCCTGCAGTGGAACGACAGCTTCAACGAGAACCTGTTGTGCTTCACCAACAACATTCCGCAGCGCGACGGCGGTACCCACCTGGTGGGCTTCCGCTCGGCCCTGACGCGTAACCTGAACAACTACATCGAGCAGGAAGGTCTGGCGAAGAAGCACAAAGTCGCCACCACCGGTGATGATGCCCGTGAAGGCCTGACCGCGATCATCTCGGTGAAAGTGCCGGATCCGAAGTTCAGCTCGCAGACCAAAGACAAACTGGTGTCTTCCGAAGTGAAGACTGCGGTCGAGCAGGAGATGGGCAAGTACTTCTCCGACTTCCTCCTGGAAAACCCGAACGAAGCCAAGCTGGTCGTCGGCAAGATGATCGACGCTGCCCGTGCCCGTGAAGCGGCGCGTAAAGCTCGTGAGATGACCCGCCGCAAAGGCGCGCTGGACATTGCCGGTCTGCCAGGCAAGCTCGCTGACTGCCAGGAAAAAGACCCTGCGCTGTCCGAACTGTATCTCGTGGAAGGTGACTCCGCGGGCGGCTCTGCCAAGCAGGGACGTAACCGCAAGACCCAGGCGATCCTGCCGTTGAAGGGCAAGATCCTCAACGTCGAGAAAGCGCGTTTCGACAAGATGATCTCTTCCCAGGAAGTGGGCACCTTGATCACCGCGCTGGGCTGCGGCATCGGTCGCGACGAATACAACATCGACAAGCTGCGTTATCACAACATCATCATTATGACCGATGCTGACGTCGACGGTTCGCACATCCGTACCCTGCTGCTGACCTTCTTCTTCCGTCAGTTGCCGGAGCTGATCGAGCGCGGCTACATCTACATCGCCCAGCCGCCGCTGTACAAGGTCAAGAAAGGCAAGCAAGAGCAATACATCAAAGACGACGACGCCATGGAAGAGTACATGACGCAATCGGCTCTGGAAGATGCGAGCCTGCACCTGAACGAAGAGGCCCCAGGCATTTCCGGTGAAGCTTTGGAGCGTCTGGTAAACGACTTCCGCATGGTGATGAAGACCCTCAAGCGTCTGTCGCGCCTGTACCCGCAAGAGCTGACCGAGCACTTCATCTACCTGCCGGCCGTGAGCCTGGAAATGCTTGGCGACCACGCCAAGATGCAGGACTGGCTGGCCCAGTACGAAGTCCGTCTGCGCACCGTCGAGAAGTCCGGTCTGGTCTACAAGGCCAGCCTGCGTGAAGACCGTGAACGTGGTGTATGGCTGCCGGAGGTCGAACTGATCTCCCACGGCCTGTCGAACTACGTCACCTTCAACCGCGACTTCTTCGGCAGCAACGACTACAAAACCGTCGTCACCCTCGGCGCTCAACTGAGCACCCTGCTCGACGACGGCGCGTACATCCAGCGTGGCGAGCGCAAGAAGGCAGTCACCGAGTTCAAGGAAGCCCTCGACTGGCTGATGGCGGAAAGCACCAAGCGTCACACCATTCAGCGATACAAAGGTCTGGGCGAAATGAACCCGGATCAGCTGTGGGAAACCACCATGGACCCAAGCGTGCGCCGCATGCTGAAGGTCACCATCGAAGACGCCATTGGCGCAGACCAGATCTTCAACACCCTGATGGGTGATGCGGTCGAACCTCGCCGTGACTTCATCGAGAGCAATGCGTTGGCGGTTTCTAACCTGGATTTCTGATTCCGGCTGGCGCCATCAAAAAAGGCCAACGCAATGCGTTGGCCTTTTTTTATTTTTCTGGTTTGCCATTTTCAACCATTCCGAGCATGTGCTCGGAATGGTCTACTCGACCGCAGATGCGACGCTTTCTAAACGATACCCATACCCATAAATCGTCAGCAACTGCCAACCCCGATCCGCCGTCAGCCCCAATTTGTTACGCAGCCGATAGATATGCGTATCCAGCGGTCGCGACGACGCCATCTCCTCGTGCGGCCAAAACCGCTCATACAGGTAGTCCCGCGACAATGGCCGGCCCAGATTGCTGAACAGGCACCGGGCGAGTCGGTACTCGCGTTCGGTCATGACAATCGGTTTGCCCTCGCGGGTAACCGTCAGTTCAGCGTCATCAAATGTCAAATCATTAAAGCTCAGCACCTCACTTGCAGCCGCGCGTTGCTGGCTATGCCGACGCAGCACCGCCGCCACCCGCGCCTTCAACTCATTCGGCCGGAATGGCTTGCTGACGTAATCATCGGCGCCAGCGTTCAAGGCCTGGACGATATCGCTCTCGCCATCGCGACTGGTCAGCATGATCGCCGCTGGTGGCGCTTCCATGTGTTCGCGGGTCCAGCGCAGCAGGGCCAGGCCGGTCAGGTCTGGCAGTTGCCAGTCGAGGATCAGCAGGTCGAAGGTTTCCCGGCGCAACTGGCGCAGCAAGTCTTCGCCACGCTCGAAGCTGTGCAGCGACCATGGCTGATCGCCGGCATCGGCCATTTGCTGCAGGGTTTGCTCGACCCGGCGCAGTTCGGCGGGTTCGTCGTCCAGAATCGCAACGCGCATTCGCGGTTATTCCTTGTTGCTGGGGCAGTTGGCGGACAACCATAGTCGCTCGGCCCAAGCTGTGAAAGTAAGCGGCCCGCCGTTGGTCGACGTCCGCTATGATTCTTCGGGTCTACGTCTCAGACCTGTGGCCCATGAAACCATTCACACTGCCCTGCCCTTTTTCCCCATGAACAATCAGCGTCGGCGTGAAAGCCGTGAACCGAGCCAGGTGCAGCGATTGTTTCGACAGTTGGTGCGCGAATGGTTGTGGATAAGTCTAGTGCTGTTGCCGCTGACTGCGCTGCTGTCTTATCGCGCGCAGATTAACCTGCACGATGCGTCTGCCGCCAAAGGCGCCCTGTTGTCGGTCGCCTTGGTGGCCGGCAGTCTTGGGCTGCTGTTGTGGCGCCCGCGCTGGGCGCTCTGGGTCACGTTGATCAGCATGGCGTGCGCGTTGCTGACCAGTGCAGGTTTAGCGGAAACGCGCCGCTGGTGGTCGCCGACGCCAGCCGTGTTGGGGATGTTGTTCGGTTATCTGATCTGGAACTGGCGGCGCCTGAGCGTAGTGCTGACTTATTTCGGCTGGGAGCTGGCACGACTGGACAGCGAGCCGAAGGTTTTCCCCGAACGCCGTCGCTCGCAATTCACCGGTGCTGATCGCTTGCAGGGGCAGATCATGGCGCTGGAACAGGCTATGAGTCGCACCCGTGATACCCGGCGCTTTATTGCCGACGGTCTGGAGTACTTGCCCGTCGCCACACTGATCAGCGATCCCAAAGGCCAGATCCTGCTGGGCAATCGCAAGGCTCGCCAGCTATTCGATCACAATCTGGTGGGGGACGACGTCCTCGATCAACTGGCCAGCCTCGGTTACCCGGAGTTGTCCACAGAGTTGCGCCCGTCACTGTCGGCCATTCCGCTGTTGGAGTTTCGCGATCACAAGGAACGCAGCCTGCGCCTGGAGCGTGCCGCCCTGCTGCCGGTGGACGGAGACACCCCGATTGGTTGGCTGCTCAGCCTCACCGATCTCAGCGCCGAACGTGCCGCCGAGGAACAACGCGGGGTATTGCTGCGCTTTCTTTCCCACGACTTGCGTGCCCCGCATTCGGCGATCCTCGCCCTGCTCGATGTTCACCGCCATCAGGCCGGGGCGGACTCGCCGTTATTCGAACAGATTGAGCGGCAGGTGCGTCGCGCGCTGGATCTCACCGATGGTTTCGTCTTGCTGGCGCGGGCCGAGTCCGAAGCCTATCAGTTCCAGCCGAGCCTGTTCGCTATGTTGGTGCTGGACGTGCTGGATCAGGCCTTGCCCATCGCCCAGCAGAAACGCATCGAACTGCTGCACGACATGGATGAGCAATCCCAGGAGCGCCTGATCATGGCTGACCAGGGATTACTGACGCGTGCGCTGTTCAACCTGCTGGAGAATGCGATCAAGTACAGCCCGGCAGATACCACGATTGAACTACGAGTCAGTTGCCAAGGAGAGTGGCTACGTTGCGAACTGACCGATCAAGGCAAAGGCATCGCCGAACAAGAGTTGCCCGACCTGTTCAGTCAGTACCGACGTTTTTCCTCCGCACAAGGCATCGACGGCGTTGGCCTGGGCTTGTCGATGGTCAAAGCGGTGGTTGATCACCACGGCGGCAAAATCTCGTGCCACAGCATGGTCGATCAAGGCACCACATTTCTTTTCGAATTACCGTTGATCGCCGAGTGAACAGGCACAAAAAAACCGGCTATATCAGCCGGTCTTTTTACATCCGAAAAAAACTTATGCACGTTTTACGGTGTTTTATGAGCTTGAGAAATATATAAGTAAATCAATTACTTAATTTCAATATTCAGGCTTTTTCAACAAAACCGTACACAGGTTATCCACAAAATCTCAGACAGCGATCTGATCGCTTGCAGCCGGTGCTTGCGGTGCCGGTGGCAGCGAACCCATTTCCCGTTGAGTCTTCTCGTTCCACGCTTGTACGCGGTCGTTCAGATCAGCAATGGCGCGAGGCCCTGTGCCTTCGGCATACATCGGCTCACCGATGACCACGGTGATCACCCCGGACTTCTTGCCCCAGCCGATTTTCGGCCAGAATTTGCCGGCATTGTGTGCAATCGGCAGGACCGGAAGCGCCGCATTTACCGCCAAAGCGCTACCACTGCGGGAGAACTTGCCGACAGTGCCAAACGGCACGCGTGTGCCTTCAGGAAAGATCAGCACCCAAACGTTGTCCTTGAGCAGCTCGTCACCTTTGGCGGCGACTTGTTTCAGTGCAGCTTTCGGGTTGTCACGGTCAATCGCGATTGGCCGCAGCATGGCCATGGCCCAGCCAAAGAACGGTACATAAAGCAGCTCGCGCTTGAGCACCTGGCTCAACGGCGAAAAATAAGCGGAGAGAAAGAACGTCTCCCAAGTGCTCTGGTGGTTCGACTGAATCACGCAGGGCCGGTCAGGTACGTTTTCCGCGCCTTTGATTTCGTAACGGATACCGAGGAACACCTTGGTCAACCACAAGGCACAGCGGCACCAGTACACGTTGATAAAACGATAGCGCGCCTTGAACGGCAAAAACGGCGCGATAAAAAAACTCAAGCTGCACCACAGCAGGGAGGTGGTGCCCAGCAGCAGGTAAAAGAGAAAAATCCTGATGGCCCGCAGTATCGACATAGTGACGTTTACCGTTACGGGGCAATGCCCGAATGTTCAAGCGCACTCCCGATCAATCCCTGGTCAGGAACTTCAGAAGTACTCTAGTTGTGGATAAGTTCTGCGGCAATCGCCGCCAGATCGTCAAAAATCAGAGTGCCAACCGGCAGGGTTTTGCCCTGAGTCTTTGCGCCCTTTCCGGTCTTTACCAAAACTGGCTGTGAATCGACGGCTTTGGCAGCTTCCAGGTCACCAAGGCTGTCGCCGACGAACCAGACATTGGCCAGCGTCACGTTGTAATGCGCCGCGATGGTTTTCAGCATCCCCGGTTTCGGCTTGCGGCAATTGCAGCCTTCGTCCGGCCCATGCGGGCAATACACGATCAGCCCAACTTCACCGCCCTGCTCCGCGACCAGCTCGCGCAGGCGCGCGTGCATGGCATCGAGGGTGGCGAGGTCGTAGTAGCCGCGAGCAATGCCCGACTGGTTGGTGGCGACCGCCACCGTCCAGCCGGCCTTGCTCAACTGCGCAATCGCCTCGATCGAGCCGGGCAGCGGAATCCACTCCGCCACTGACTTGATGTAAGCGTCGGAGTCGTAATTGATCACTCCGTCCCGATCGAGAATCAGCAGTTTCAACAGCAATCCCTCAACCCAGCAGCGAAATGTCGGCAACACCGAGGAACAGACCACGCAGACGCGCCAGCAGCGCGTAACGGTTGGCCCGCACATTGGCGTCGTCGGCATTGACCATCACCGCGTCGAAGAACGCATCTACCGGCTCACGCAAAGCCGCCAGGCGTGCCAGCGATTCGTTGTACTGACGCGCTGCCGCCATTGGCTGCACCGCTTGATCCGCTTGCTGGATCGCCGAGTACAGAGAGAACTCGTTGGCGTTGTCGAAGTACTTGGCTTGCACCTCGGTCGGTACCGCGCCTTCGAGTTTGCTCAACAGGTTCGACACACGCTTGTTCACCGCCGCCAGCGCTGCCGCTTCCGGCAGTTTGCGGAAGGCTTGCACTGCTTGCACACGCTGGTCGAAGTCCAGCGCCGAACCCGGCTTCAGGGCACGCACCGACAGGTAAGTGGCGACTTCAACGCCTTCGTCTTCGTAACGCGCACGCAGACGGTCGAAGATGAATTCCAGTACGGACTCGTTGAGGCCGGCAGCCTTGACCTTGGCGCCGAACGCAGTCACGGCGAAAGCCACGGCGTCGTTCAGGTCGAGGTCGAGTTTTTTCTCGATCAGGATGCGCAGCACACCGAGGGCCGCACGGCGCAGGGCATACGGGTCTTTGCTGCCGGTTGGCAGCATGCCGATACCGAAGATCCCGACCAGGGTGTCGAGCTTGTCAGCGATCGCGACGGCCGCACCGGTCAGGGTCGCCGGCAATTCAGCACCAGCACCGCGTGGCATGTACTGCTCGTTGAGCGCCAGCGCGACGTCTTCCGGCTCGCCGTCATTGAGGGCGTAGTAGTAACCGGCGACACCTTGCATCTCCGGGAACTCGCCGACCATTTCGGTGGCCAGGTCACACTTCGACAGCAGACCTGCGCGCGCAGCCCACGAGGCATTGCCGCCAATGCGTGCGGCGATGTACGCAGCCAGTTTCGATACGCGCTCGGCCTTGTCGTAGACGCTGCCGAGTTTTTCCTGGAACACCACGTTCTTCAGGCGATCATTGAAAGCTTCGAGTTTCTGCTTCTTGTCTTGCTTGAAGAAGAACTCGGCGTCGGTCAGACGTGGACGAACCACTTTTTCGTTACCGGCGACGATCTGCTGCGGGTCTTTGCTTTCGATGTTGGCCACAGTAATGAAACGTGGCAGCAACTTGCCGTCGGCATCCAGCAGGCAGAAGTACTTCTGGTTGTCCTGCATGGTGGTGATCAGGGCTTCTTGCGGCACGTCGAGGAAACGCTCCTCGAACGAGCAGACCAGCGGCACCGGCCATTCGACCAGCGCGGTCACTTCGTCGAGCAGTGCCGGCGGAACGATTGCCGTGCCTTCCTGACGGGTGGCCAGTTCTTCGGTGCGCTTGCTGATGATCTCGCGACGCTCGTTGGCATCGGCCAATACGTAAGCGGCACGCAGGTCGGCGAGGTAGCTCGACGGCGAACCGATGCGCACGCTTTCCGGGTGATGGAAGCGGTGACCACGGGAATCACGGCCAGCCTTCTGCGCGAGGATGGTGCAGTCGATGACCTGGTCACCGAGCAGCATCACCAGCCATTGGGTCGGACGCACGAACTCTTCCTTGCGCGCACCCCAACGCATGCGTTTCGGGATCGGCAGGTCGTTCAGCGAGTCTTCGACGATGGTCGGCAGCAGGCTCGCGGTCGGCTTGCCGGCGATGCTCTGGCTGTAACGCAGTTTCGGGCCGCTCTGATCGATTTCGCTCAGATCGACGCCGCACTTCTTGGCGAAGCCCAGTGCTGCTTGCGTTGGATTGCCGTCAGCGTCGAACGCCGCCTGACGTGGCGGGCCGTCGAGGTTGATACTGCGATCCGGTTGCTGGGTAGCCAGCGCGGTGATCAGCACAGCCAGACGACGCGGTGCGGCGTAGACAGTTTTAGTCTCGTAGCTCAGGCCAGCGGCGTGCAGGCCCTTGTCGATACCGGCGAGGAACGCTTCAGCCAAGGTGTTCAGGGCTTTCGGTGGCAGTTCTTCGGTGCCCAGTTCAACCAGAAAATCTTGCGCACTCATTGTGCTGCCTCCAGCTTGGCCAGTACTTCGTCACGCAGGTCCGGGGTCGCCATCGGGAAGCCCAGCTTGGCGCGCGCCAGCAGGTAGGCTTGCGCAACGGAACGCGCCAGGGTGCGTACGCGCAGAATGTATTGCTGACGCGCGGTCACCGAGATCGCCCGGCGTGCATCCAGCAGGTTGAAGGTGTGCGACGCCTTCAACACCATTTCGTAGCTCGGCAACGGCAGCGGCTGGTCGAGTTCGATCAGGCGTTTGGCTTCGCTTTCATAGAAGTCGAACAGTTCGAACAGCTTGTCGACGTTGGCGTGTTCGAAGTTGTAAGTGGACTGTTCCACTTCGTTCTGGTGGAACACGTCGCCGTAGGTCACCTTGCCAAACGGACCGTCAGCCCAGACCAGGTCGTAGACCGAGTCCACGCCTTGCAGGTACATGGCCAGACGCTCGAGACCGTAAGTGATCTCGCCGGTCACCGGGTAGCACTCGATGCCGCCCGCCTGCTGGAAGTAAGTGAACTGAGTCACTTCCATGCCGTTGAGCCAGACTTCCCAGCCCAGACCCCAGGCGCCGAGAGTCGGCGATTCCCAGTTGTCTTCGACGAAGCGAATGTCGTGGACCAGCGGGTCCAGGCCGACATGCTTGAGCGAGCCCAGGTACAGTTCCTGGAAGTTATCCGGGTTCGGCTTCAGGACGACCTGGAACTGATAGTAGTGCTGCAGACGGTTCGGGTTTTCGCCGTAGCGGCCGTCAGTCGGACGGCGGCTTGGCTGCACGTAGGCGGCGTTCCAGGTTTCCGGGCCGATGGCGCGGAGGAAGGTCGCGGTGTGGAAAGTGCCGGCGCCTACTTCCATATCGTAGGGCTGAAGTACCACGCAACCTTGCTCGGCCCAGTATTGCTGGAGCGCGAGGATCAAGTCTTGGAAGGTACGCACGGCTGGCGTAGGCTGGCTCACGAAATTCACCTGTTTCTTGGGCTGCGATTTAAAGAGCGGGAGTATACCCGATTCAGTCGCACCTCCACCCCCTGGAGCCTTATGCCACGCTGCTTTTGGTGTACCGAAGATCCGCTGTACATGGCTTATCACGATCAGGAGTGGGGCACGCCGCTACGCGATGCGCAGGGTTTGTTCGAGTTGCTTTTGCTCGAAGGGTTCCAGGCCGGGCTGTCCTGGATCACCGTGTTGCGCAAGCGCGAGCGTTATCGCGAGGTGTTGTTCGGCTTCGACGTACAGCGCGTGGCGCAGATGAGCGACGCTGAAATCGACGAATTGATGCTCGATCCTGGGATCATCCGCAACCGCCTGAAACTCAACGCCGCCCGGCGTAATGCCCAGGCCTGGCTGGCGCTGGAGGACCCGGTGGCGTTCCTCTGGTCGTTCGTCGGTGACCAACCGATCATCAATCATTTCAAGGATCGCAGCGAAGTCCCGGCGATCACCCCCGAAGCGCTGGCGATGAGCAAAGCCTTGAAAAAGGCCGGATTCACGTTCGTCGGCCCGACCATTTGCTACGCACTGATGCAGGCCTCGGGCATGGTCATGGACCACACTCAGGACTGCGACCGCTACGCGCAGCTCGTCAACGCCGGTTAGAATGGCCGCCTCGCGCACCGCACAAGATCAGGAGTGACCTGTGGAAAAGTTTAAAGGCGCCTTGCTGGTAGGCGCTCTGCGGCTGTTTGCCCTGCTGCCATGGCGGGCCGTGCAGGCCGTAGGTTCGGCGATTGGCTGGATCATGTGGAAAACCCCCAACCGTTCCCGCGAAGTGGTGCGGATCAACCTTGCGAAATGTTTTCCACAGATGGATGCCGCCGAACGTGAACGTCTGGTCGGCCAAAGCCTGAAAGACATCGGCAAGTCGCTGACCGAAAGCGCCTGCGCGTGGATCTGGCCGGCGCAGCGCTCGATCGATCTGGTGCGCGAAGTCGAAGGTCTCGACATCCTCAAGAATGCCTTGGCCTCGGGCAAAGGCGTGGTCGGCATCACCAGCCATTTAGGCAATTGGGAAGTGCTCAATCACTTCTATTGCAGCCAGTGCAAACCGATCATTTTCTACCGTCCGCCGAAGCTCAAGGCTGTGGACGAATTGCTGCGCAAACAGCGTGTGCAATTGGGCAACAAAGTCGCTGCTTCCACCAAGGAAGGCATCCTCAGTGTGATCAAGGAAGTGCGCAAAGGTGGTGCAGTGGGCATTCCTGCTGACCCGGAACCGGCCGAATCCGCCGGGATCTTCGTGCCGTTCTTCGCCACTCAAGCGCTGACCAGCAAATTCGTGCCGAACATGCTCGCCGGTGGCAAAGCCGTCGGTGTGTTCCTGCATGCGCTGCGCCTGCCCGACGGTTCCGGCTACAAAGTGATCCTCGAAGCCGCGCCAGAAGCCATGTACAGCACCGATACCGCCGAATCCTGCGCCGCGATGAGTAAAGTCGTCGAGCGTTACGTCGCCGCGTACCCGAGCCAGTACATGTGGAGCATGAAGCGCTTCAAGAAGCGTCCGCCGGGCGAAGAGCGCTGGTACTGAGCTGATTGGCATGATCTGTGGATAACCTCACTGGCGAGGTTATCCACAACCGTTCATCAAAGGGCGCAACAAGATGTCCGAACAACGCAAATCCTTCCGCATCAAGATTACCCACGACAGCTTTGGCGAATGCCTCGGGCAGACGCGCAACCTGTCGCCTACCGGGGTGTTTGTGCAGCATCCGGTTTTGGCTTCTTTGCCCAAAGGCGCAGTGGTTTACGGCGAGGTGCAGGGTTTACCCACAGGCGCGCCGCGGGTGCGGATGGAAGTGGTGACGGTAGATGCCGACGGGATCGGTCTTCGCTACCTTTGATTTATAGCGCCTGACGGTCAAGCTTCTTCAGAAACACCGTCATTTCCTTCTCGGCCTGCTTGTCGCCATGGGCGCGGGCCGCTTCCAGACCTTGTTCCCACGCATTACGCGCGACGGCGTGATCGCCCAGCGCCAGATGCGCTTTGCCCAACAGCTTCCAGGCTGCCGAATATTTCGGATCGAAGCCGACACAACGTTCAAAGTGCTCGGCGGCCTTGGCATTTTCACCCAGATCCAGATAACCCTTGCCCAGGCCGAAGCGCAGCAGGGAGTTATCCACACCCTTGGCGAGCATTTTTTCCAGGGATTCGAGCATCGGTGGATTCCTTTCTTGGGACTGTCAGGTGTTGATGGGGTTTAGTGAGACCGCCTTCGCGAGCAGGCTCGCTCCCACAGGGGAAACGTATTCCAAATGTGGGAGCGAGCCTGCTCGCGAAGGCGCCAGTGCCGTCAGCGCAAACCTCAAAAGAAGCTCAACCCCACATGAAATAGCTTCTCCACATCGCGAATATGCTTTTTATCCACAAGGAACAGGATCACATGGTCGCCTGCTTCGATCACCGTGTCGTCGTGGGCGATGATCACTTGCTCGTTGCGAATGACCGCGCCAATGGTGGTGCCGGGCGGCAGGCCAATCTTCTCGATGGGCTTGCCGATGACCTTGCTCGACTTCGCATCACCGTGGGCAATCGCCTCGATGGCTTCTGCCGCACCGCGGCGCAGTGAGTGCACGCTGACGATATCGCCACGACGCACGTGCGCCAGCAAGGTGCCGATGGTCGCCAGTTGCGGGCTGATGGCGATGTCGATATCGCCGCCCTGAATCAGATCGACGTAGGCCGGGTTGTTGATGATCGTCATGACCTTCTTCGCCCCCAGCCGTTTGGCCAGCAGCGACGACATGATGTTGGCTTCGTCATCGTTGGTCAGGGCGAGGAAGATATCGGCGTCGGCAATGTTCTCCTCCATCAGTAAATCACGATCTGATGCACTGCCCTGCAGCACCACGGTGCTGTCGAGGGTGTCGGAGAGATAACGGCAACGCGCCGGATTCATCTCGATGATCTTCACCTGATAACGGCTTTCGATGGCCTCGGCCAGACGTTCACCGATCTGCCCGCCACCGGCAATGACGATGCGTTTGTAGGTTTCGTCGAGGCGGCGCATTTCGCTCATCACCGCGCGAATATTCTCACGGGCGGCGATGAAAAAGACTTCGTCATCGGCCTCGATCACCGTGTCGCCCTGCGGCAGGATTGGTCGGTCGCGACGGAAAATCGCTGCCACGCGGGTTTCGACATTCGGCATGTGCTCACGCAACTGCCGCAGTTGCTGACCCACCAGCGGCCCGCCGTAATAGGCGCGCACCGCTACCAGTTGCGCTGCACCCTCGGCGAAGTCGATCACCTGCAACGCGCCCGGATGCTGGATCAGGCGCTTGATGTAGTTGGTCACCACCTGCTCGGGGCTGATCAGCACGTCGACCGGAATCGCTTCGTTCTGGAACAGTTGCTCCTCGCGATTGAGGTAGGACGCTTCGCGCACCCGGGCGATTTTGGTCGGGGTGTGGAACAGCGTGTGGGCGACCTGGCAGGCGACCATGTTGGTTTCGTCGCTGTTGGTCACCGCCACCAGCATGTCCGCGTCGTCGGCGCCGGCCTGACGCAGCACCGACGGCAGCGAGCCCCGGCCCTGCACGGTGCGGATGTCGAGGCGGTCGCCGAGGTCGCGCAGGCGCTCACCGTCGGTGTCGACTACCGTAATATCGTTGGCCTCGCTGGCCAGATGTTCTGCCAGCGAACCGCCGACCTGTCCTGCACCGAGGATGATGATTTTCATCCAGTCACTCCGTTAAATCCGTTTAGCTGCGTGCGGCAGCAATCTTGATCAGCTTGGCGTAGTAGAACCCGTCATGCCCACCTTGCTGGGCCAGCAGTTGGCGACCATGGGGCTGTTTGATTCCGGCCGACGTGGCCAGATCCAGTTCACGGGCGCCTGGGGTACGCTCAAGGAACGCAGCGATGACTTCGGTATTCTCGGTCGGCAGCGTCGAGCAGGTGGCGTACAGCAGGATGCCGCCGACTTCGAGGGTTTTCCACATCGCGTCGAGCAGTTCGCCTTGCAGTTGCGCGAGGGCGACGATGTCGTCCGGCTGACGGGTCAGCTTGATGTCCGGATGGCGGCGGATCACGCCGGTCGCCGAGCACGGCGCGTCTAGCAGAATGCGCTGGAACGGTTTGCCGTCCCACCACTTTTCGGTATCGCGACCGTCGGCGGCGATCAGTTCGGCGTTCAGACCGAGGCGTTCAAGGTTCTCCTTGACCCGCACCAGACGCTTGGCTTCCAGATCCACCGCCACTACACCGGCCAGCGCCGGTTCGGCTTCGAGGATGTGGCAAGTCTTGCCGCCCGGCGCGCAGCAGGCGTCGAGCACGCGTTGCCCCGGCGCCAGATCGAGCAGATCGGCGGCCAGTTGCGCCGCTTCGTCCTGCACGCTGATCCAGCCTTCGGCGAAACCAGGCAGGCTGCGTACGTCGGCGGCGGCTTCGAGAATGATGCCGTCGCGACTGTACACACATGGCGTCGCGGCAATCCCGGCCTCCGTCAGCAAGCCGAGATAGGCGTCGCGGCTGTGGTGACGGCGGTTGACCCGCAGGATCATCGGCGGATGCGCATTGTTCGCCTCGCAAATCGCTTCCCACTGCTCCGGCCAGAAGGCCTTCAGGGATTTTTGCAGCCAGCGCGGGTGAGCGGTACGCACCACTGGGTCACGTTCCAGCTCGGCGAAAATCGTTTCGCTTTCGCGCTGGGCATTGCGCAGCACGGCGTTGAGCAGGCCCTTGGCCCAAGGTTTTTTTAGCTTGTCGGCGCAACCGACGGTTTCGCCGATGGCGGCATGGGCCGGCACGCGGGTGTAGAGCAATTGGTAGAGACCGACCAGCAGCAGCGCTTCGACATCGGCGTCGGCAGCCTTGAACGGTTTCTGCAGCAGCTTCTCGGCCAGTGCCGACAGGCGTGGCTGCCAGCGCGCAGTGCCGAAGGCCAGATCCTGAGTGAAGCCGCGATCACGATCCTCGACCTTGTCCAGTTGCGTCGGCAGGGAGCTGTTCAACGAGGCTTTGCCGCTGAGCACGGCGGCGAGTGCCTTGGCGGCGGCCAGACGCGGGTTCATTGCGCGTCCACCGCTGCGCCGAGCACGGTGCCGACAGCGAATTTCTCTCGACGGCTGTTGAACAGGTCGCTGAAGTTCAGCGCCTTGCCACCCGGCAATTGCAGGCGGGTCATGCACAGCGCCCGCTCGCCGCAAGCGACGACCAAACCGTCCTTGCTGGCGCTGAGGATTTCACCCGGCGCGCCTTTACCTTCGGCGAGTGTCGCCGCCAGTACTTTCAGCGCTTCACCGTTGAGGGTGCTGTGGGTGATCGGCCATGGGTTGAAGGCGCGCACCAGGCGTTCCAGCTCAACGGCCGGACGGCTCCAGTCGATGCGTGCTTCGTCTTTGTTCAGCTTATGCGCGTAAGTGGCGCGCTCATCGTTCTGCACTTCACCTTCCAGCGTGCCTGCAGCCAGACCGGCAATCGCCTGGACCACGGCGGGCGGGCCCATTTCGGCGAGGCGGTCGTGCAGCGTGCCGCCGGTGTCTTCGCCGGTGATCGGCGTGACGACCTTGAGCAGCATCGGTCCGGTGTCGAGGCCCGCTTCCATGCGCATCACGGTCACGCCGCTTTCCGCGTCACCGTGTTCGACGGCGCGCTGAATCGGCGCCGCACCGCGCCAGCGTGGCAGCAAGGAGGCGTGGCTGTTGATGCAGCCCAGACGCGGGATATCCAGCACCACTTGCGGCAGGATCAAGCCGTAGGCGACCACCACCAGCAAGTCCGGCTTCAGTGCGGCCAGTTCTGCCTGAGCGTCAGCGTTGCGCAACGTCGGCGGCTGCAACACCTGGATATTATTTTCCAGGGCGAGCTGTTTGACCGGGCTTGGCATCAGTTTTTGCCCGCGACCGGCCGGACGATCCGGTTGGGTGTAGACCGCAACGATCTCGTAAGGGCTATTCAGCAGGGCCTTGAGGTGTTCGGCGGCGAATTCCGGGGTGCCGGCAAAAACGATGCGCAGTGGCTCAGTCATGAAGGGCGTCTCATAAAAAGAAAAAGGCTTGCCGCAGCAAGCCTTTGAAGAGGGGCATCAAGCGTTCTGGCGGTGCTGCTTTTCCAGTTTCTTCTTGATCCGGTCGCGTTTGAGCGTGGACAGGTAATCGACGAACAATTTGCCGTTGAGGTGGTCGCATTCGTGCTGGATGCACACCGCGAGCAGGCCTTCGGCGATCAGCTCATAGGGCTTGCCGTCGCGGTCCAGCGCCTTGATCTTGACCTTTTGCGGGCGGTCGACGTTTTCGTAGAAACCCGGTACCGACAGGCAGCCTTCCTGGTATTGGTCCATTTCGTCGGTCAGCGATTCGAACTCGGGGTTGATGAACACCCGCGGTTCGGTGCGGTCTTCGGAAAGGTCCATCACGACGATACGTTTGTGCACGTTGACTTGGGTCGCGGCAAGGCCGATGCCCGGCGCTTCATACATTGTTTCAAACATGTCATCGACCAACTGACGCACTTCGTCGTCCACTACAGCCACAGGCTTGGCGATAGTGCGCAGACGCGGGTCCGGGAATTCGAGGATGTTTAAAATGGCCATAGGCTTTGATTGCTGCACACGTTGAGTAAAGTCGGGCGATGGCCTGGCAGGTCCGAAGATGCAGGCTACCGTTGTGAAGCGTAGCTTGTGCATTTTGCACAAGCGAGCCACGGGGGCTCTGACGGTTCACGCGAATGCACATGATAAAGGGATTCACTGCATGAGGAAAACACTACTCGCCCTGCTGCTGTTGGCTTCGGCCGGCGTGGCGCAAGGGCAAGTGCAACTCAGGGATGGTTTTCCACAGCAATACACGGTGGTTTCGGGGGATACGCTCTGGGACATTTCCGGCAAATACCTGCGCGAGCCCTGGCAGTGGCCACAACTGTGGCGGGCCAATCCGCAAATCGAAAACCCCAACCTGATCTATCCCGGCGACACGCTGACGCTCAGCTATGTCGACGGCCAACCACGTCTGACCCTTAATCGCGGCGAGTCGCGCGGCACCATCAAGCTCTCGCCACGCATTCGCACCAGCCCGGTGGCCGAGGCTATTCCGAGCATTCCGCTGAAATCCATCAACAGCTTTTTGCTGAGCAACCGCATCGTCGACAAGGTCGAGGACTTCGACAAGGCGCCGTACATCGTTGCCGGCGATGCCGAACGCGTGCTCAGCGGTACCGGTGACCGAATTTTCGCTCGCGGCCATTTCGACCCGGATCAACCGGTCTACGGCATCTTCCGTCAGGGCAAGGTCTACACCGATCCACAGACCAAGGAGTTCCTGGGAATCAACGCCGACGACATCGGCGGCGGCGAAATCGTCGCCACTGAAGGCGACGTCGCCACCCTCGCCCTGCAACGCACCACCCAGGAAGTGCGCCTTGGCGACCGTTTGTTCAGCGGCGAAGAGCGCTCGATCAACTCGACCTTCATGCCCAGCGCGCCAACGACCAGCATCAACGGCGTGATCATCGATGTGCCGCGCGGTGTCACCCAGATCGGCGTGATGGACGTGGTCACCCTGAACAAGGGCAAGCGCGACGGTCTGGCCGAAGGCAACGTGCTGGTGGTAATGAAAACCGGTGAAACCGTGCGCGACCGCATCACTGGCCAGCCGCTGAAAATTCCCGATGAACGCGCCGGGTTGCTGATGGTGTTCCGCACCTACGACAAACTCAGCTACGGCCTCGTCCTCAACGCATCGCGCTCGCTCGCGGTGCTCGACAAGGTGCGCAATCCGTAAGCGTGCTTCACAAGTTACCAACAGAGTTATCCACAGCTTGTTCCGAATGGTTCGGGGCTTATAACGATCAAGGATGATCCATCATGTTGCCTGTCTGTACGCCGGTTTCCCCGGCGGAACTGGAAGCGCGTCTGCGCCTGCACCGCTTGCCGGATGTTGGCCCGAAGCGTTTTGCCAAATTGCTCGAAGCCTTCGGCTCGGCCTCCAAAGCCATCAGCGCGCCGGCCAGCGCCTGGCGTTCTCTCGGTTTGCCGGCGGCGTGCGCCGAAGCGCGGCGCTGCCCCGAAGTTCGCGACGGCGCCAGCCATGCAATGCGCTGGCTAGAGCGTCCGGATCAGCATTTGCTGATGTGGGACCAACCCGATTACCCCGCATTGCTGGCGCAGATTCCCGACCCGCCGCCAATGTTGTTCGTGGCCGGTGATCCGCAGATTCTGGAAAAACCGCAACTGGCGATGGTCGGCAGTCGCCGCGCCTCGCGTCCGGGCATGGATACTGCCGCAGCGTTTTCCCGCAGCCTTGCCGGTGCCGGTTTTGTCATCACCAGCGGATTGGCACTGGGTATCGATGCCGCTGCGCATCAGGCCGCGCTGGATGTTGGCGGGTTGACGGTCGGTGTCCTCGGCACGGGGCTGGAAAATTTTTATCCACAGCGCAACCGCCGCCTGGCTGACGCGATGATTGCGTGCGGCAGCGCAGTGCTTTCCGAGTTTCCGCTGGATGCCGGGCCAACGGCGAGCAACTTCCCGCGACGTAACCGCATCATCAGCGGTTTGTCCCTCGGCGTGCTGGTGGTCGAGGCCAGCGTCGCCAGCGGTTCGCTGATCACCGCACGGCTGGCGGCGGAACAGGGACGCGAGGTTTACGCGATTCCCGGTTCGATCCATCACCCCGGCGCACGCGGTTGCCATCAGCTGATCCGCGATGGCGCGGTGCTGGTGGAAACCATTGAGCACATCCTCGAAGCCTTGCGTGGTTGGCAACATCTGCCGCTATCCACTGACACGGCGAAAGCCGATCACCCGTTGCTCATCCTGCTCCATGCCGCCCCGCACACCAGCGAAGGCTTGGCTGACAGCAGCGGCTGGACATTGCCCAAAGTGCTGGTGGCACTCACCGAGCTGGAAATGGATGGCCGTGCAGTGTGCGAAAACGGTCGCTGGTTGGCCAGGACACGCTAGGTTTTACAAGGAAGATCGGTAAACTGCGCGAAACCTGTTTGCGGAGAGTTTTTTCATGGTTAACAGTTGGCGTGTGCAACAAGCCGCACGAGAGATTCGCGCCGGGGCGGTGATTGCCTATCCAACCGAAGCCGTCTGGGGGCTGGGTTGCGACCCATGGAACGAAGAGGCCGTGGATCGGTTGCTGGCGATCAAGAATCGTTCGGTGGTCAAAGGTCTGATTCTGGTTGCCGACAACATTCGCCAGTTCGACTTCCTGTTCGAAGACTTCCCGCAAGAATGGATCGACCGCATGGCCAGCACCTGGCCGGGGCCGAACACCTGGCTGGTGCCGCATCAGGGCTTGCTCCCGGAATGGGTGACCGGCATGCACGACACCGTCGCGCTGCGGGTCAGTGATCATCCGCAAGTACGCGATCTGTGCTCGATGGTCGGGCCGTTGATTTCGACCTCAGCCAACCCGCAGGGCCGCCCGGCGGCGCGCACGCGATTGCGTGTCGAGCAGTATTTCCGTGGGCAGATCGATCTGATACTGGGCGGGCAACTGGGTGGGCGCAAGAACCCCAGCGTGATTCGTGATCTGGCGACCGGCAAAGTCATTCGTCCCGACTGATTCAGCCTCGAACATTTGTAGCGTGAGTACTCCTCGCCTTGATGGCGAGGAGTACTACACGTGCCTGCGATTTATCCTGCAATGAAGCTGGTTGTTGCGTCGGAAAAATCATCAACTATCTGAATCAACTGAATTTTCCCACCTGATTATCAGACCGCGTTTCGTGGCGGTATCGCCAAAAGCAACCATCCTTTCCCTGCACTCGAAACACTTCGATAAGTTAAGGTCTGCGGAGAAAGAATGGACACTACGGATTTGCAACTCACGGATTACCTGCAGGCGCTCCAGGTGACGTTAAACAGTCATCAGGAGGGTTGCCGTATCGTGATGCTTGAAGCGGGGTCGGATACCCAGGTGTTCGATCGGTTTATCGATCGGCAATTTCGGCTTCGGCTGCAGCATTACATGCTGACGTCCAGGGCGCGGATGCTCGAAACCCGACTGGCGACACGGTCGCGCAGTACCCACTTTCTGCTGTATCGGCACGAGCAATTGCTGGCGGTATTGAGGGCCACTCCGGCGCCGTTCGAGTGGGCATCACTGGCGCAGCAACATGTTTCGCCCACGGTGGCGTTGTCACGCCATGTCGAACTCAGTCGCTTGATCTCGTACGCGCCCAGCCAACAGCCCATTGCCGTCGACAGTCTGCTGGCGGCCGCTGCCGAGTGGGCCATAAAACAGGGCTATCTAGGTGTCACCGCGTTGTGCAGGGCATCGCAGCTGCGCCTGTACCAGCGTTTCGGTCTGATGCCGGTCGCCTCCAATCCCTTGCATATCGAACAGCGCGCACGCGGGGATTACTGGGTGTTGTCAGCCGAGTGGCGGCAAATCCTCGCCGCGTTGCAACAGCCTGATTCCGCGAATGTCGGCCATTGGGCGCCAAGACCGTTGGCGGCTCATCCACCGCAGTACTGAACACGCTCGAAGCGTCCTGCCAGTCATGGTCCTGAAACCCTGACTGGCAGGACGCCGGGAGGTATCAAGGCAGCAGGATGGTGGAACCGGTAGTGCGCCGCGCCGACAGCTCGGTTTGCGCCTTCGCCGCATCAGCCAGTGGATAACGCTGGCTGACGTCCACCTTCAACTTGCCGCTGATGATCATCTCGAACAGCTCATCGGCCATTCGCTGCAGGTTTTCGGCGTTGTTGGCATAAGTCGCCAGAGTCGGCCGGGTCACGTACAGCGAACCCTTGGCGGAGAGAATACCCAGATTCACGCCGTCCACCGCGCCGGAAGCATTACCGAAGCTCACGACCAGGCCACGCGGCGACACGCTGTCGAGGGACGTCAGCCAGGTGTCCTTGCCGACACCGTCATAGACCACCGGGACTTTCTTGCCATCGGTCAATTCCAGCACGCGCTGGGCAACGTTTTCGTGGCTGTAATCGATCGTCGCCCAGGCGCCATAGGCCTTGGCCAGTTCGGCTTTCTCTTTGGAGCTGACGGTGCCAATCAGCTTCACGCCTAACGCTTTGGCCCATTGGCAGGCCAGTGAACCGACACCGCCGGCCGCCGCGTGGAACAGAATGGTTTCGCCACCCTTGAGTTCATAGGTCTGGCGCAGCAGGTATTGCACGGTCAGGCCTTTGAGCATTACACCGGCAGCCGTTTCGAAACTGATTTCGTCGGGCAGATGCACCAGATTGTCCTGGGGCAGCACATGCAATTCGCTGTAGGCCCCCAACGGGCCGCTGCCATAGGCCACGCGATCACCGACCTTGAACCGGGTGACGTCGCTGCCCACGGCATCGACGATCCCCGCACCTTCAGCACCCAGGCCGGACGGCAAGGCGGGCGGTGCGTACAGACCGCTGCGGTAATAGGTGTCGATGAAGTTCAGGCCGATCGCCTTGTTCGCCACGCGGACTTGATTGGGGCCGGGCGCGGCGGGTTGGTAATCAACATATTCGAGCACTTCGGGGCCGCCGTGGGCACGGAACTGGATACGCTTTGCCATCTGCCTGCTCTCCTTGGGTCTTTTGTGAGCCCCCTATCCAACTCCCATGCTTGATCTTCGTCAACTGCGGCGGGCTATTGTGCGGTGGTATGCTACGCGCCCATTTGCGTCGCCCGTCTGCCGGGGCGCCGCCCGATTCAAGGTGAAGCCATGACGACCCGCACCGACGCCGTAAAGGCCTATCTGCTCGACCTGCAAGACCGCATCTGCGCGGCTCTCGAAACCGAAGACGGCGGCACGCGCTTCGTCGAAGACGCCTGGACCCGGCCCGCCGGCGGTGGCGGTCGTACTCGCGTGATCGAGAACGGCACGGTAATCGAAAAGGGCGGTGTCAACTTTTCCCACGTCTTCGGCAGTGGTCTGCCACCGTCGGCCAGCGCCCATCGCCCGGAATTGGCTGGCCGCGGTTTCGAAGCCCTTGGCGTGTCGCTGGTGATCCACCCGCACAACCCGCATGTGCCGACGTCCCACGCCAACGTGCGCTTTTTCATCGCCGAGAAGGAGGGTGAAGAGCCGGTCTGGTGGTTCGGCGGCGGCTTTGACCTGACCCCGTATTACGGCAATGAAGAAGATTGCGTTCACTGGCACCGCGTTGCCGAGCAGGCTTGCGCGCCGTTTGGCCCGGACGTCTACCCGCGCTACAAGGCCTGGTGTGACACCTACTTCCACATCAAGCATCGCCACGAACCGCGCGGCATTGGCGGTTTGTTCTTCGATGACCTGAACGAGTGGGACTTCGATACCAGCTTCGCTTTTATGCGGGCCATCGGCGACGCCTACATCGATGCTTATCTGCCGATCGTGCAGCGCCGCAAAAACGATGCGTTTACCGCTCAGCAGCGTGAATTCCAGGAATTCCGCCGTGGCCGTTACGTCGAGTTCAATCTGGTCTACGACCGTGGCACCTTGTTCGGTCTGCAATCGGGCGGGCGTACCGAGTCGATCCTGATGTCGTTGCCGCCGCAAGTGCGCTGGGCCTATGACTGGAAGGCCGAGCCTGGCAGCGAAGAAGCACGCCTGACCGAGTACTTCCTGCAAGACCGCGACTGGCTGGCCGAGGCCTGAGGACATCTGATGGATCGTTACGTCGTTTTCGGCAACCCGATCGGCCACAGCAAATCGCCGATGATTCACAAGCTGTTCGCCGAGCAGACCGGCCAGCACCTCGACTACAGCACCTTGCTGGCGCCGCTTGAAGATTTCGCCAACTGCGCCACGGCGTTTTTCCAGGAAGGTCGCGGCGCCAACGTCACCGTGCCGTTCAAGGAAGACGCCTATCGTCTGGCCAATAGCCTGACCGCTCGCGCACAACGGGCCGGTGCGGTGAACACCTTGAGCAAACTGGCCGACGGCTCACTGCTCGGTGATAACACTGACGGCGCCGGACTGGTGCGCGATCTGACGGTGAACGCCGGGTTCAGCCTGACCGGCAAACGCATTCTGCTGCTCGGTGCCGGTGGTGCGGTGCGCGGGGCGTTGGAACCGTTGCTGGCGGAACAACCGGCCTCGGTGATCATCGCCAATCGTACGGTGGACAAGGCTGAGTTGCTGGCGGAATTGTTCTGCGACCTCGGGCCGGTCTCGGCCAGTGGTTTCGACTGGTTGCGCGAGCCGGTGGACGTGATCATCAACGCCACATCGGCCAGCCTCACTGGTGACGTGCCGCCGATTGCACCGAGCCTGATCGAGCCGGGCAAGACCCTGTGCTACGACATGATGTACGGCAAAGAGCCAACGGCGTTCTGCCGCTGGGCCCGTGAACATGGCGCGGCGGTGGCGATGGATGGCTTGGGGATGTTGGCGGAGCAGGCGGCTGAGGCGTTTTTCCTGTGGCGTGGTGTGCGCCCTGATACCGCACCGGTACTCGCCGAACTACGCCGCCAACTGGCGCAATAAATACCCATGTGGGAGCGAGCCTGCTCGCGAAAGCACTCTGTCTGACACATCAATGTTGGATGTGCCGCAGTCTTCGCGAGCAGGCTCGCTCCCACAAGGATTACCTCGATCGCCAATCAATCCTCAAACCGGATCGGACATTTCTCCGGCCCTTCCAGCTTCCGCAACTCCTCCACCACCTGCGGCCGCGCCCGGCGCAAGGTCAGGCTGCGATTCTGGCGCAACAACCGCCGCGCCTCCTGATGCAGCATTTCCACCCCCGAATAATCGATGAAGTTGATCTGCTGCGCCTCGATCACCACCCGCGCGCCGTGCATACGTTGCAGGCGTACCTGCAGGTAATGGCTGGCGCCGAAAAAGATCGATCCGCCGACACGCAACACATCGTCTTCGCCGTCGCGCCAGTGCTGCACGCGCGGTTGCGAAGTGCGCTTGAGGTAGAAGAACAGCGAGGCCAGCACACCGGCATAAATCGCCGTCTGCAATTCCAGTAGCAAAGTCGCGAGGCAGGTCAGCGCCATGACCACAAACTCGGCGCGGCTGACACGCAGCAATGCGCGAATGCCTCGGTGGTCGACCAGCCCCCAGGCAATCAACAGAATGCTCCCGGCCATCGCCGGGATCGGAATGTGCGCGATCAGCCCCGCACCAAAAATTGCGAACAACGCCACCCAGATTGCTGAAAACACCCCGGCCAGCGGCGAGCAAGCGCCTGCCTCGTAACTGAGGCCAGAGCGTGTGAACGACCCGGCCGACAGCGACCCGGAAAAGAACGCCCCGACAATATTCGACAAGCCCTGTGCACGGACTTCCTGATTGGCATCAAGCAATTGCTGCGACCGCGCCGAAATCGAGCGCGCAATCGACAGA
Source organism: Pseudomonas zeae (assembly GCF_014268485.2). Taxonomy (NCBI): domain Bacteria; kingdom Pseudomonadati; phylum Pseudomonadota; class Gammaproteobacteria; order Pseudomonadales; family Pseudomonadaceae; genus Pseudomonas; species Pseudomonas zeae. Next base: position 259,898 of record NZ_CP077090.1, read on the forward strand.
CTGGTAACCAGGCCGAGCATGCCCACCGCCACAGCGCTTGGCAGCAATCGCAGGATCAAGTCCAGATCCAGCGGCAATCCACTGAGCGGCGGCAAACGCCCGACAAACGCGCTGACCAGATGCACATGGCCGAACACGCCCGGCCACAACCACACCAGCAAACTGGCCAGCACCAGCGTGATCAACAGCGTCGGCCAGCGCGGCAACAGGTGTTTGAGCAGCAGACCGACGACCACCGTGGCCAAACCCAACACCAGCGAAGGTTTATCCACAGCCCGCAGGTGTTGCAGCAGATCCATCAAACTGGCCAGCGCCGTGGCTTTTGCCGGCAACTCCAGGCCCAGCAGGTTTGGCAATTGCCCGATAGCAATCACCACCGCGGCGCCAAGGGTGAACCCCAGCACCACCGAATGCGAGACGAAATTCACCAGCGCGCCAAAGCGCAGCAAACCGAGCAGCCACTGGAATATCCCCGCAAGCAAGGTCAGCAGCAGGATCAGGGTGATGTAGTCCTGCGAGGCTGGAACCGCTAAAGGGCTGACACTGGCAAACAGCACAATCGAAATCGCTGCCGTCGGACCGCAGATCAAATGCCACGACGAACCCCACAGGCAGGCGATCAGCACCGGAATGATTGCGGCGTAGAGGCCGTACTCGGGTGGCAGACCAGCGATCAACGCGTAGGCAATCGACTGGGGGAGCGCGAGAATCGCCCCGCTGAGGCCGACGATCAGATCCCGTCCGACGCTGGCGCGGGTTTGTCGCGGCAACCAGGTGAGGAAGGGGAAGAGAGAGTGGCGGCTGGGGAAGGCCATGGGTCCTCGCGGTTGGGTTTTGTTCAAGGTTATCAGGGTGCCAGGGGAAAGGCCCCTCACCCTAACCCTCTCCCAAGGGAGAGGGGACTGACCGTGGTGTTTATTCAAGATTCACCGACCTGCGATTTCAGAGTTGAACGCAAGTTTTGAATCCAACAGATATCGGCTCCCTTTCCCCCTCGCCCCTCTGGGGAGAGGGCTGGGGTGAGGGGGCAAAAATCTCGAGCCGAGCACAATTCCAGCCACCCCACGATCAAAGCTTCGCTTTCACCGCCGCCAACGCATCCTTCCCGTCAGCCGTCTTGACGCCATCCAGCCACTTATCCAACACCGCCGGATTCGCCTTGATCCAAGCCTTCGCCGCCTCGGAATTGCTGACCTTTTTGTTCACCACCTCAGCCATGATGCTGTTCTCCATCTCCTGAGTGAACGAAAGATTGGTCAGCAATTTACCCACATTCGGACACGCCTCGGCGTAGCCCTTGCGCGTTAACGTAAACACGCTGCCGGTGTCGCCAAAGTACTTCTCGCCACCCTTGAGGTAATGCATCTTCAACTGCACGTTCATCGGGTGCGGCGTCCAGCCGAGGAAGGTAACGAATTTCTGTTTCTTCACCGCCCGCGACACTTCAGCCAGCATCGCCTGTTCGCTGGATTCGATCAGCTTCCACTGGCCCATGTCGAAGTCGTTCTTCTTGATGATTTCCTGCAGCGAGATATTCGCCGGCGCACCCGAACCGATGCCGTAGATCTTCTTGTCGAACTTGTCGGCGTATTTGTTCAGGTCTGCAAAGTTATGCACACCCGCGTCCCACACGTAGTCCGGCACGGCGAGGGTGAATTCGGTGCCGTCGAGGTTCTTCGCCAGTTGCGTGACATCGCCAGTGGCGACGAACTTGTCGTAGAAGCCCTGCTGCGCCGGCATCCAGTTGCCGAGAAACACGTCCACCTGGCCGTCCTTCAAACCACCGAAGGTGATCGGCACCGCGAGGGTGTCGACCTTGGCTTTGTAGCCCATGCCATCCAGCAGAAACCCGGTGATGGCGTTGGTCGCGGCGATGTCGCTCCAGCCCGGATCGGCCATTTTCACGGTGTCGCAGCTTTGCTCAGCGAAGGCCGAGGCGCTGCTCAGCGCGAGCAGGCCGATCGTCACTACTGTGGATAACTTACGCATGGACTTCCCCTTAACATTATTGGTTTTGGCAGGGTTGTGGATAACGTGCTTTGCGTTCCAGATCGTCGAGGTCGATGTGGTTGCGCATGTATTGCTGACTGGCGTCCACCAGTGGCTGGTGATCCCAGCTCTTCAGCTTGCCGAGGGTCAACGCGTCGGCGACAAATCGGCGGCGGCGCTGGCTCGCGAGGACCTCCCGGTGAATCGACTGAATGTCCCATTTGGCCCGTGCTTCGGCGAGAAAATCGTCGAACAGCGGGCGATGTTGCGGCGATTGGCTGAGTTCTTCCAGTTCATGCGGATCGTTATCTACGTCGAAGAGTAGGCAAGGGTCGCTTTCACTGTAGATAAATTTGTAGGCGCCGCGACGGATCATCATCAGCGGGCTGATGGTGCCTTCGGCCATGTATTCGCCGAACACTTCGTCATGACCGCCCTGCCCTTGAAGGTGTGATACCAGCGAGCGGCCATCCAGTGGCAGGCCCGGTTCCAGCGTGCCGCCGGCCAATTCGACGAAGGTTGGCAACAGGTCTGCGGTCGATACGGCAGCGCTGACACGCCCGGCATCGAACTGGCCTGGAGCACTTATCAACAGGGGGACGCGGGCCGCCATTTCGTACCAGTGCATTTTGTACCAAAGGCCCTTTTCGCCGAGCATGTCGCCGTGGTCACCGGAGAAGACAATAATTGTGTCATCGATCAGGCCGGTTTCTTCGAGGGTTTGCAGAAGTTTGCCGACGTTGGCGTCGATATAGCTGCATGCACCGAAATATGCCCGGCGTGCATCGCGAATCTTATCCACAGGCAGTGGCTTGTCCCACAGGTCATAAACCTTGAGCAGCCGCTGCGAGTGCGGATCGAGTTCGTGTTGATCCGGGGTTGTAGGCAACGGGATATCGGCATCGTCGTACAAATCCCAGAACGCCTTGGGAATGGTGTACGGGTCGTGTGGGTGAGTCATCGATACTGTCAGGCAGAACGGCTGATCGCCGTCCTCGCGGATGTGATCGAACAGATATTGCTGTGCCTTGAACACCACCTCTTCATCGAAATCCAGTTGATTGGTGCGCACACATGGCCCGGCCTGCAGCACCGAAGACATGTTGTGGTACCAGCTCGGCCGTACATCCGGCTCATCCCAGTTCACGGCCCAACCGTAATCGGCCGGGTAGATATCACTGGTCAGGCGTTCTTCATAACCGTGCAACTGGTCCGGACCGCAGAAGTGCATCTTGCCGGATAGCGCGGTGCGGTAGCCGAGGCGGCGCAAGTAATGGGCATAAGTCGGCACATCGGCAGGGAAATCGGCGGCGTTGTCGTAGGCGCCGATCTTGCTCGGCAACTGGCCGCTGACCAGGGTGAACCGCGATGGCGCGCACAACGGGCTGTTGCAGTAAGCGGCATCGAACACCACGCCTTGGGCGGCGAGGCGGGAAAGATTCGGCAGTTTGATCGGCGATGGGCCGTAGAACGGCAACATTGGCGCGGCCATCTGATCGGCCATGATGAAAAGAATATTCTTGCGCTTCATGTGATCGCGGCATTCCATAGTGAATATTTATGCGACATTGCTGCGATCGAGCATGGAGTCCATGCTTTATCCGGTAAAGCCCACGCCGGACAATGACTAGGATAAGCACAGCTTATGTATGAAGCCTTGGGTGATCTGTCCCTCGACCTGTTGCGCGCCTTTGAGGCGGCCGCTCGCCAGCGCAGCTTTACCGCAGCGGCGGTAGAGCTTGGCACCACGCAACCAGCGATCAGTCAGCAGATCAAACGGCTGGAAGAACAACTCGGCACGCGACTATTTGATCGCATTTACCGTGGGATCGAGCTGACCGAAGTCGGCGCGATACTGTTTGAGCAAGTTACTCTCGGTTTACAGAATATCGATGCAGGATTGAGCACGATCAGCGCACAGCAACAACATGAAGTCCTGCAAGTTGCCACCGACTTTGCCTTCGCTGCTTATTGGCTGATGCCGCGCCTGCACCGCTTTCATGAAGCTAACCCGCAGGTCGACGTCAGCCTGGTGACCAGCGAACGCAACCACAACATGCTGCGCACCGATATCGACGTGGCGATTCTGTTCGGTGATGGGCGTTTCAAGCAGGGCGAAAGCCTTTGGTTGTTCAGCGAAGAAGTATTCCCGGTGTGCAGCCCGCAATTGCTCAAGGATCGCGCCCTGCCCTTGCCTGCTCACGCGCTGCTGGAGTTCCCGTTGCTGCACCTGCGTGGGGAAAACAGCAGCAACTGGTTTGACTGGAGTGGTCTGTTCCGTGAACTCGGTATCAATACGCCGCCGGCACCGGGGCAATTGCGTTTCGACAATTACACGCTGTTGATTCAAGCGGCGATTGGCGGTCAAGGCGTAGCGATTGGCTGGCGGCACCTTGTGGATAACTTGCTGAGTCAGGGTTTGCTGTGCCGCCCCATCGCCGAAACGACCTTGTCGCGCCTCGGTTATTACGTGGTGCTGCCCCAGCGCAAACGTCGGGGCGCGTTGATTCAACAGTTTGTCGATTGGTTAATGGCGGAACAGGCGAGCAGCGCGCAATCCCTCAACGGTTTGACGTTGCCTTCGATCGCGGTTTGAAGATCTTTTACGTATCTGAAGCCGCAACGAAATTCACATGCTGCCCTACATGCAAATTCAGCCTTAGCTCATCGGCAATCCCCACCGCCACGCGGTTCAGCCGCTCCAGTGGCTCGGCCAGACCCGGTTCGAGATTGCCGCCGACCTGGCTGAAATGCTCAATGGTCAGCCCGGCCACGCCGTGCGGCGCATTGACCAGCGTCCAGTGCAGCGGGCTGCTTTGCACGGCTTCGCGAATTTCTTCGGCGGCATGGCGTTGCAGGCGATCATCGACGTCCGGCTCATCGAGTACGGCAAAATCCCCCACCAGAAACAGCCGCGAAACGTTGGCGGCTTGCAGTCCATCGACCAATGCATCGACGGCCAGCACCTGCTCGACGGGGCCGAGCACGACAGAGCGCTCAACGTGATCGCTGCTGAATGGCAAACCTGGCGCATCCAATAAGCAGATGACCACCGAACTGCCGGCCACACTTTGATTGACCCTCTCGGAGTCGAACAGATCGCCGCTCTTGGTGCGTAGTCCGGGACGCGGCGCAAGTGCGGTCAGATCGTCGAGAATGGCGATGACTTCATGCTGACGACGCAGCAACTCAGCCATCAACGCGCTGCCCAGGCTACTCATGGCACCATAGAGCACCACTTTTACCGCCGGGGTTTCGGCATTTTTCATGGCTGATCCCTTTTCTTATCCCTTGTATGGCGTGTGACATACGGGCAACGCCGAGGGTTCGAACCGATTTCCGAGGGCTTCAGATGCAAGCGATCAAGGGCTACCACGCCCACGTCTATTTCGACGCCAGCACCATTGAACAGGCACGGGCCTTGTGCGAGCAGGCCGCGCAGTTATTTGCAGTGAAAATGGGCCGTGTTCACGAACGTCCGGTCGGTCCGCATCCGGACTGGAGTTGCCAGTTGGCCTTCGGCCCCGAGTTGATCAGCGATGTGCTGCCGTGGCTGGTGTTGAACCGCAAAGGTCTGGTGGTGTTTCTGCACCCGGACACTGGCGATGACCTGCTCGACCACACCGAACACGCAATCTGGATGGGCGCGATGCGGTCGCTGGATCTGTCTGTTTTCTGATCAGATCGTTTCTTCGGCTTCGCCCGGCAGATGCTCGTCCAGGTGCAGCCAGGGCAATTGGCTGTCGGTCCAGATGTGTCGTTCGGCGGGCGCCAGCTCGGGTTGATCGAGGGTGGCGATGGTCAAGTCGATGCTCTGTGGGCTGAGCAACGTCACCAACGCCAGTTGCGCGCCGCACTGCGGGCAGAAGTACCGCGCGCAACTGTCGGATGAGTCATAACGCGCCGGCGTACCAGCCAGCCATTGGAAACTGGAGGCTGGCACCGTGATCCACGTCGTGACGATGCCGCCGCTGACCTTGCGGCAAATCGAACAATGGCAATGGGCGATGTCCTGCAACGCCCCGCTGAACTGATAACGAATGTGTCCGCAATGGCAGCCGCCGCTGTGCAATTGGCTCATGATCAAAGCCCTCCTTCCCGTGTTTATTGACTCTGGTTCGCATCCGACGGCCGGTTGACCGTTCACCCAAAGCTTTCTGCAGCGAAAGGTAGCTGAAAGCTTGCCCGATTAGGATCGCCTCCACTTCCGGCAACAGACCGGTTGGCCAATGCGTGTGATACCTCGCACTAAAGGCCCAATTAACAACAACAATGGTGATTCTGATGTCCTCTGTAGCCCGCCTTTACGCTGTCACTCCGCCCGTACGTCTCGTGCTTCCCGTTCTGCGCTGATCGGCCAGATCTGCTCATTTAACTAGCCGCGCTACGCCTGGAGTATTCCCATGCTGACTTTCCTTGGCTTCGCCATGGTCATCACGTTCATGTTCCTGATCATGACCAAGCGCCTGTCCGCGCTGATCGCTCTGATCATCATCCCGATCGTCTTCGCCCTGTTCGGCGGCTTTGCACCGAAGATCGGCCCGATGATGCTCGAAGGCATCACCAAGCTCGCGCCGACTGGCGTGATGCTGATGTTCGCCATTCTCTATTTCGCCCTGATGATCGACTCCGGCCTGTTCGACCCGGCCGTGCGCAAGATCCTCAAACTGGTCAAGGGCGACCCGCTGAAAGTTTCGGTCGGCACCGCCGTACTGGCGCTCGTCGTTTCCCTCGATGGTGACGGCGCGACCACTTACATGATCTGCGTGGCCGCCATGCTGCCGCTGTACAGCCGCATCGGCATGAGCCCGCGGATCATGGCTGGTCTGATCATTCTCGCCGGCGGCGTGATGAACATGACCCCATGGGGTGGCCCGACTGCCCGCGCCGCGAGTGCGCTGCACGTTGACCCGTCGGACATCTTCGTACCGATGATCCCGGCGATGGCCGCGGGTGTGGTCGCGATTCTGGTTATCGCTTATTTCTACGGCAAACGTGAACGTGCGCGTCTGGGTGAGCTGCATCTGGTTGGCGATGATATCGATCACAGCGAAATCAGCGTGTCGCAGTTCCCGGATGCCCGCCGTCCAAAACTGATCTGGTTCAACGGCGCCCTGACCTTCGGTCTGATGTGCACCCTGATCGCCGGCCTGTTGCCGTTGCCGGTGCTGTTCATGGTGGCATTCAGTATTGCCATGATCGTCAACTACCCTTGCCTGCAGATGCAGAAGGATCGCGTCGCGGCTCACGCCGGGAGCGTGCTGGCAGTGGTCGGGCTGATCTTTGCGGCGGGTATCTTCACCGGTATCCTGAGCGGCACCGGCATGGTCGATGCGATGTCGAAGAGCCTGTTGGCGGTGATTCCGGATTTCCTCGGCCCTTACCTGGCCGTGATCACGGCGCTGGTGAGCATGCCGTTCACCTTCTTCATGTCCAACGATGCGTTCTACTATGGCGTGTTGCCGGTGTTGGCCGAAGCTGCCAGCCACTACGGGATCACCGCAGTGGAAATGGCCCGTGCCTCGATCGTCGGTCAGCCCGTCCACTTGCTGAGCCCGTTGGTGCCATCGACGTATCTGTTGGTAGCCCTGGCCGGCATTGATTTTGGTGACCACCAGCGTTTCACCCTGAAATGGGCGATCCTGGTATGTATCTGCATTCTGATTGCTGCACTGCTGTTGGGGACTTTCCCGGTGTTCAGCACTCTATAAGCCCAAGACTCACCGTTTCGGGTCCTGGCTTCGCGGTTTGAAGCCCGGACCTTTTTCGGTTTAACACTCGCTCAAAGGAATACACATGGATTGGCTGACCAACCCCGAAATCTGGGTTGCCTTCTTTACCCTGACCGCCCTGGAAATCGTTCTGGGCATCGATAACATCATCATGATTTCGATCCTGGTCAGCCGCATGCCCAAACACATGCAGCAGCGCACCCGGATCTTCGGTCTTGGCCTGGCCATGATCACCCGCATCCTGTTGCTGCTGTCGATCACCTGGGTCATGCGCCTCACCGCCGATCTGTTCGAAGTGTTCGGCCAAGGCATTTCCGGCCGTGACCTGATCCTGTTCTTCGGTGGTCTGTTCCTGCTGTGGAAGAGCTCGCAAGAGATGTACCACGCGCTGGAAGGCGAAGATGAAAGCGACGAAACCCCGGGCGGCAAGGGTGGCAACTTCCTCTACACCATCATCCAGATTGCAATCATCGACATCGTCTTCTCGCTGGATTCGGTGATCACGGCGGTGGGCATGGTGTCCCACGTGCCGGTGATGGTCGCGGCGATCGTCGTGGCGGTACTGGTGATGATGCTGGCCTCGGGCAAGATCAGCGAATTCATCGACAAGCACCCGTCACTGAAAATGCTGGCGCTGTCGTTCCTACTGGTGGTCGGCACCGTGCTGATTGCCGAGTCGTTCGACGTGCATGTGCCAAAGGGCTACGTCTACTTCGCCATGGCGTTCTCGCTGGCCGTGGAAGCGATCAACATCAAGCTGCGCGGCGCAATGGCCAAGAAAAAACAGCAGCAAGACCCGGTGAAACTGCGCAAGGACATTCCGGGCCAGTAACCCGGTAGTCTTCAGGCAACACCCCTTGTAGGAGTGAGCCTGCTCGCGATAGCGGTCTGTCAGTCAACATCAATGTTGAGCCTGATGGCCCTATCGCGAGCAGGCTCACTCCTACATTTGTTTGTGGTGGATTCAGGTGGGTGAATGAACCCGTTTTCATGACACTTTTGTTTCAATCGACACTTTAGCTGTGCAATGCTGGCGCCCAGACCGTTAGCCAACTACAGCTTAAGTATCAAAAACGTAGAAACCGCGCGGTACCGTCAACTTGCCTCTCTGAGGCACTGCTACTACAGGGGGTCTCCATGCTCACCCTGCTCAATCTGCTTTCCGCCGTCGCCCTGTTGATCTGGGGCACGCACATCGTTCGAACCGGCATCCTGCGGGTGTACGGCACCAACCTGCGCCATGTGATCGGCCAGAACATGTCCAAGCGCTGGCTGGCCTTTGTCGCCGGCATCGTCGTTACCGCGATGGTGCAGAGCAGCAATGCCACGGCCATGCTCGTGACCTCTTTCGTCGGCCAGGGCTTGATGGCGCTGACCCCGGCGCTGGCGACCATGCTCGGCGCCGACGTTGGTACCGCGCTGATGGCGCGGGTGCTGACGTTTGACTTGTCGTGGCTGTCGCCGCTGCTGATTTTCCTCGGGGTGATTTTCTTTCTGTCGCGCAAACAGACGCGGCTCGGGCAGATGGGCCGGGTCAGCATCGGTCTGGGGCTGATCATTCTCGCGCTGCAATTGATCGTCGAGGCCGCCGCACCGATCACCCACGCGCAAGGGGTCAAGGTGATCTTCGCCTCGCTGACCGGCGATATCCTTCTCGACGCCTTGGTCGGCGCGTTGTTCGCGATGATTTCCTACTCGAGCCTCGCCGCCGTGTTGCTCACCGCGACACTGGCCGGCGCCAGTGTGATCAGTCTGCCGGTGGCGATCGGCCTGGTGATCGGCGCCAATATTGGCAGCGGCATTCTTGCGTTCATGAGCACCAGCATGCAGAACGCGGCCGGGCGGCAAGTGGCGCTGGGCAGTCTGCTGTACAAACTGATCGGCCTGCTGCTGATCATTCCGGTACTCGATCCGCTGGTGCACTGGATCGACAGCCTCGATTTCAGCCCGCAGGAAATGGTCATCGGCTTCCACTTGCTCTACAACACCGCGCGCTGCCTGATTCTGCTGCCGTCGGTGGGGCCGATGGCGCGTCTCTGCGCATGGCTGCTGCCGGAACGGCCGGAGGTCAACGGCACCGCCAAACCGCGCCATCTCGACGCGACCGCGCTGGTCACACCGAGCCTGGCGTTGGCCAACGCCGCGCGGGAAACCCTGCGCATGGGCGATCTGCTCGACAACATGCTCGACGCCTCGCTTGATGTGCTGCACGGCAAGCAGACCGCCGTCACCCAGGAAATGCGCCGATTGACCGACGACGTCGAAGCGCTGTATAGCGCGATCAAACTGTACCTGGCGCAGATGCCCCGCGAAGACCTCGGCGAGCAGGACAGTCGGCGCTGGGCCGAGATCATCGAGCTGGCGATCAATCTGAAACTGGCCGCCGACCTGATCGAACGCATGCTGCGCAAGATCCAGCAGCAGAAAACCTCGCAGCGGCGCTCGTTTTCCGAAGAGGGTCTGGAGGACCTGGCCGGGCTGCAGCAGCAACTGATCGCCAATTTGCGTTTGGGCCTGTCGGTGTTTCTCAGCGGCGACCGCGAAAGTGCCCGGCAATTGCTCCGCGAGAAACGCCGCTTTCGCGCGCAGGAACGTCGTCTGGCCCACGCGCATGTCAGCCGTTTGCAACGCAAGATCGTGCAGAGTATTGAAACCAGCTCGCTGCACCTGGAGTTGATTGCCGACATGAAACGCTTGAATTCGCTGTTTTGCGGCAGTGCGTATGTGGTGCTGGAAACGGCGGATACCGGGGCGCTGGCGGCGGATGATATTGCCGACATTACGCATTCGCCTTGAACGACTGGGGCTGGGTTTAGTCAGTTACATTGATTCAGCCTTCAGGCCGCTATCGCGAGCAGGCTCACTCCTACAGGGGGACGCATTCCAAATGCAGGAGTGAGCCTGCTCGCGATGGGGCCCTGGCTGACGACACGGATCTCCAAATCAGCCGTACGGAAGCCTGTTATGCGTTGCCTGTTGTTCGCCTGTCTGTTGCTCGGTTCCCTGCCCGCCTTCGCCCTGGATCGTTTTCAGGTTGAAGGCTATGCGCTGCCCAACGGTTTGCAGCTAATGCTCAAGCCCGGCACCGAACGGGGGCACGTGGCGATCCGGCTGGTGGTCGGCGTCGGCCTTGATGATTTCGAGTGCGATGACAAGGAGCTGCCGCACCTGCTCGAACACCTGCTGTTCAGTGGCATCGACGCCACCGGCGAAGGTGGTCTGGAGGAGCGCATGCAAGCGCTGGGCGGTGACTGGAATGCCTTCACCAGCAACGCCGACACCACCTTCGTCATCGAAGCTCCGGCGAAAAACCAGCGCAAGGTACTCGACCTGCTGCTCGCTCTGCTCACGCAAACGCGTATCGACGACAACGCGATCAACGCCGCCAAACGTGTGGTCGAGCGCGAGGACGGCGGCCATTACACACGCCTGCAACGCTTTCTCGATCGTCAGGACCTCGGCCACACCGCGAGCAATCAGCTAGCTGTTGAACTGGGCCTCAAATGCCCGCAACGCGCCGAGGTCGGCCATCTGACTCAGGAGCAACTGGAGAAGGTGCGCAAGGCCTGGTACGCGCCGAACAACATGACGCTGATTGTCGTCGGCGAACTCGACAAACTGCTGCCGGCGTATCTGGAACGCACTTGGGGCGCGCTCGAAGCGGTCGAGCCAAGCGAACACCGCCCACTGCCGGATATCCGCACCAGCGCCGCCCACGAGCGCACGCTCACCCGTGGCTTTATCGGCGACAGCGCCAAATTGCACTGGCTGGTGCCGGAACCGGTGCTGGACGATCAGTACGACCAGACGTTCGATATCCTCAAGGATTATCTCGACTGGGCGCTGTACCGGCAGATTCGTCTCAACCACGGTTTATCCTATGGGCCGTGGGCCGAGCGTGAGGTGTTTGGCGGCGTCGGTTTCATGAGCCTGAATGCCGATCTGGATCGTGATGACGTCGACGAAGCCATTCAGGTGCTGGAGGACCTCAAGGCTGATCTGCTGAAAAACGGCCTAGACCCGGATACTTTCGCGCGGATCAAGCAGGCCTCGATCGCCCATCAGGCGTGGGCGGTGCAAGGCAACAGTGCGCTGGCGGATTATTACTGGAGCGCCCTCGGTGATTACCAGGACGGTCGTTTTGCCAACCCGGCGCGGGAGCTGCAAGGGGTGACGCTGGAAGCGGCGAACAAGGCCATGCGTGAGTTGCTGTTGCAACCGGGGTATCTGCGGATCGAGAAGCCGTTGATCAGTGATGATCAGGTTTTGTGGTTGAGTGCGGGTGGCTTGGGTCTGGTGTTGTTGATCCTGATCGGCTGGCGTTTGCATCACCGCCGCCGGCCGGCCGAACACTAACCCTGTAGGAGTGAGCCTGCTCGCGATAGCGGTCCTTCAGTCATCATTTCTTCGGCTGATACACCGCAATCGCGAGCAGGCTCACTCCTACAAGGAAATGCGTTGGTTTTAAGTGACCATCAGCCTTGCCAGCGCTACTCTGTCGAGGTTTTTTCCCCTCAAATCGTGAACCGCCCAAATGCCAAAAATACAGCTCCTGATCCAGCGCATTCTCGAACTGATGAAGCGTTATCCCGGGGTCATTGCGCTTGGCGGGTTCATCTCCGGGGTCGGCAGTTTCATCATGGTCGATCGTCAGCAGGGCCTGGCGAGCTGGATCACCGTGATCATGCTGCTCAGCTGGATCTGGCTGATGCTGGAAAACACCCTCACCGGCCTCTTCACCCGCGTGTTCAAACGCGAGATTCCCCAGCCGCTGCTGCGTTACGCGACGCAGATGATCCACCAGGAAAGCCTGTTTTTCGTCTTGCCGTTTTTCTTCATCACCACGACCTGGAACAGCGGCCAGTTGTTTTTCACCGGGCTGCTCAGCGTCGCCGCACTGATTTCCATCGTCGATCCGCTTTATTACAAATGGCTGGCACCACGGCGCTGGGCGTTTCTCGCGCTGCACACGCTGACCCTGTTCGCCGCCCTGCTCACCGCGTTGCCGGTGATCATGCACCTGACCACCGCGCAAAGCTTCAAGTGGGCGCTGGGCATTGCCGTGTTGTTGTCGTTCCCGAGCCTGGCGTCGATCTTCCCGATCCGCACGGTGCGCAATGCTTTGGCAATCCTGTGCATCACGGTCGGCATCGGTGGCGTGGGTTGGGCGCTGCGTTCGTGGGTGCCGCCGGCGACGCTGTGGATGACCGACGTGGCGATCAGCACGCAAATGCAGGACCGCACCCCCGGCGCCAGCCTCGACACGGTCAGTGCCGAGCAGATTCGTGGCGATGGCCTCTATGCCTACACCGCAATCAACGCGCCGCGCGGGCTCGATGAGCGGATCTATCACGTCTGGCAATTCAACGGCAAAGAGGTCGACCGCATCGCCCTCGACATCCATGGCGGGCGCAAGGAAGGCTACCGGGCGTGGACGCACAAGCAGAATTTCCCTGGCAATCCGGCGGGCAAGTGGCAGGTGCGGGTGTTGACCGAGGATGGCCAGGTGATCGGCGTGCTGCGTTTCGAAGTCACGGACAGCACAGCGATCAAAGAAAAGTAATCCGGTTCGTGCTATTACGTTAGTTCGCATAAAGGCCGAACAAGCACGGAGCTTATGACCAGCAGCTCGATCAGCGGTAATGCTCAACTGGACACGTCGATAACCCCTGCCCGCCTGCGGGTCACGGGGGACTGGACGCTTGCCCATTACGCCGAGCTCAAGCAACTGAGCGAAAAGCTCCACGGTCAGTACGATGCCAACACCCCGATCGACCTCAACAGCCTCGGCGCCCTCGACACCGCTGGCGCTTCGTTGCTGGTCGAACTGCTCGGCTCCGAACGCCTGGGCAAATCCGCCGAACACCCCGATTGCACCCTGACCTCCGCCGACCGCGCGCTGCTGCAAACCGTGTACTGCTCGATGACCGATTTCTGCGTGCCGATCAAAGAACCGGAAATCAGCGTCAGTGTGCAACTGCTGACGCGCATTGGTCGCGCCGTCGACACCGTCTGGCAGGACACTCTGCAACTGCTCGGTTTCGTCGGCCTGATCATGGAAACCATCGCTCGCAACCTGTTACGGCCCAAGCGCTGGCGCATCACGCCGATGATCGCGCACATCGAGCAGACCGGCCTCGACGCCGCGCCGATTGTGGCGTTGCTGACTTTTCTGGTGGGTGCGGTGGTGGCGTTTCTTGGCGCGACGGTGCTGGCCAGTTTCGGTGCGACAATTTTTACTGTGGACCTGGTGGGCTTCTCGTTCCTGCGCGAATTCGGTGTGCTGCTCACGGCGATCCTCATGGCCGGGCGCACTGCCAGTGCCTTCACTGCGCAGATCGGCTCGATGAAGGCCAACGAGGAAATCGACGCAATCCGCACCCTCGGCCTCGATCCGATGGAGCTGCTGGTGGTGCCGCGGGTATTGGCGATGCTGGTGGCGCTGCCGATGCTGACGTTTCTCGCCATGCTTTGCGGGATCATCGGTGGCGGCGTGGTCTGCGCGGTGTCGCTGGATATTTCGCCGGCGATGTTTCTGTCGTTGCTGCAATCGGACATCGGCATCCAGCATTTTCTGGTGGGCCTGGTCAAAGCACCGATCTTCGCTTTCCTGATTGCCGCGATTGGTTGTCTGGAAGGTTTCAAGGTCAGTGGCAGCGCCGAGTCGGTTGGCGCGCACACCACGTCTGCCGTGGTGCAATCGATTTTCGTGGTGATCGTGCTCGACGCGGTGGCCGCGCTGTTCTTCATGGAGATGGGCTGGTGAGTCGTCTACCCCGCGCGCCCTCGGAGGCGGTGATCGAAGTCCGTGGCCTGTGCAATCGCTTCGGCAGCCAGAGCGTGCACGAGAACCTCGACCTGGATTTGTACAAAGGCGAGATTCTCGCCGTGGTCGGCGGCTCCGGCAGCGGCAAATCGGTGTTGCTGCGCAGCATCGTCGGCCTGCGCCGCCCTAGCGAAGGTATCGTCAAAGTGTTCGGCAAGAATCTGCCGAGCCTGTCCGAGCATGAGCGCTCGCTGGTCGAACGCCGTTTTGGCGTGCTGTTTCAGAAAGGCGCGCTGTTCTCCTCGCTGACGGTCACCGAAAACGTCGCCCTGCCCCTTATCGAACACGCCGGCCTCAGCCGCAACGACGCCGAACACCTGGCCGCGGTGAAACTGGCGCTGGCCGGGTTGCCATTGTCGGCGGCGGACAAATACCCGGCGTCGTTGTCTGGCGGCATGATCAAGCGTGCCGCGCTGGCCCGGGCTCTGGCGCTGGATCCGGACATCCTGTTTCTCGACGAACCCACCGCTGGCCTTGATCCGATTGGCGCGGCGCAATTCGATCAATTGATCCTGACCTTGCGCGATGCGCTCGGCCTCAGCGTGTTTCTGGTGACCCACGACCTCGACACGCTCTACACCATCACTGACCGCGTGGCGGTGCTGGCGCAGAAGAAGGTGCTAGTGGCAGGTCCCATCGACGTTGTCTCGGAAACCGACGACGCGTGGATTCACGAATACTTCCACGGCCCGCGCGGCCGCTCGGCGCTGGACGCCGCCAAATTGCTCAACGAGGTCTGACATGGAAACCCGAGCGCATCATGTGTTGATCGGCCTGTTCACCGTGATTGTGGTGGCAGGCGCCCTGCTCTTCGGCCTGTGGCTGGCCAAGTCCAGCGTCGACACCGAGTTCAAGGATTACGAAATTGTCTTCAGTGAGGCGGTCAGTGGCTTGTCCAAAGGCAGCCCGGTGCAGTACAGCGGGATCAAGGTCGGCGATGTGATCAACCTGCGCCTTGATCCGAAGGACCCACGGCGGGTGCTGGCGCGGATTCGCCTGGCCGGTGACACGCCAGTCAAGGAAGACACCCAGGCCAAACTGGCGCTGGCCGGGATCACCGGTACGTCGATTATCCAGCTCAGCGGCGGTACGCCCGAGAGCCCGAAACTGCGTGGACATGACGGCAATCTGCCGACCATCGTCGCTTCGCCCTCGCCTATTTCGCGGCTGCTCAATGACAGCAATGATTTGATGAGCGGCATCACCGCGCTGCTGCAAAACGCCAACCAGATGTTCTCTGCCGACAACGTCGAGCGTGTGAGCAAAACCCTCGCCCATCTGGAGCAGACCACCGGCACCATCAACGATCAGCGCGGTGACATCAAGCAAGCCATGCAGCAACTGGCGAGCGTTGGCAAACAGGCCGGCAGCATGCTCGAACAGACCTCGTTATTGATGCGCAATGCCAACGGCTTGATCAACGATCAGGGCAAGCAGGCATTGGGCAGTGCCGAACAAGCCATGAAGTCGCTGGAGCAAAGTACCGCGACGATCAGCACCCTGCTGAACAAAAACGAAAACTCCCTCGACAACGGCATGCAGGGCCTCAATGGCCTGGCCCCGGCGATCCGCGAACTGCGCGAGACGCTGACCTCGCTGCGCGCCATCTCCCAACGCCTTGAGGCCAACCCCAGCGGCTACCTGCTGGGCCGTGACAAGAACAAGGAATTCACGCCATGAAGCTGACTCGACTTGCCCTTCTCGCCGGCTTCACGCTGATCAGCGCCTGTTCGATTCTGCCCCAGTCGGAGCCGTCGGATGTCTATCGCCTGCCGGCCGCCCAGGCGCCCGCCTCGGCCAGTTCAGCGGCGACTCAGTCTTGGTCGTTGCGGCTGAACAAGTTGCAGGCCAGTGAGGCGTTGAACCGGCCGACGATTGCGGTGATTCCGCAGGGCGACGTGATCAGCAGTTACAAGGGCTCGCGCTGGAGTGATCCGGCGCCGGTGCTGGTGCGTAATCGCTTGCTCGATGGGTTTCAGCGTGATGGTCGGGTGACGTTGCTTAGTACCGATGACAGCAACTTTGCGGCGGATCTGGAATTGGGCGGAAGTTTGCAGGCGTTTCAGACCGAATACCAAGGCTCACAGGCCAGCGTTGTGGTGCGCGTCGATGCGTTGCTGGTGCGCGGTTATGACCAGCGCATTCTCGCCAGTCGCCGCTTTGAAGAGCGCCAGCCGTTGAGCGATGTGCAGGTGCCGGCGGTGGTGGCCGGGTTTGGCCAGGCCAGTGATCGCCTGACCGCGAAAGTCGTCGCTTGGGCTGTCGACCAAGGCCAGAAACTCGCCCCCCCAAAACCTTAAGCCCGACACACAACCCCTGTAGGAGTGAGCCTGCTCGCGATAGCGGTTTATCAATCGCCATCATCGGTGACTGATACACCGCTATTGCGAGCAGGCTCACTCCTACAGTCTGGATTTTTGTTCAGCCGAAGAACCAGTAGCAGACGGCGATCGCGCCAACCACACCAGCGAACTCCGCCAGCAACGCACACCCCACCGCATGCCGCGCGCGCTGAATGCCCACCGCGCCGAAATACACTGCCAGCACATAGAACGTCGTCTCGGTACTACCTTGCACCGTCGCCGCGACCAGCGCCGGGAAGCTGTCGACGCCCGAGGTCTTCATCGTCTCGATCAGCATGGCCCGCGCTGCGCTGCCGGAGAACGGCTTGACCATCGCCGTCGGCAACGCATCGACAAACCGCGTGTCCCAACCCGCCCACTCGACCAGATGACGAATGCCGTCCAGACCGAAGTCCAGCGCCCCGGACGCACGCAGTACGCCGACCGCACAGAGCATCGCCACCAGATACGGCAGCAGGTTCTTTGCGACGTCGAAGCCTTCCTTCGCGCCTTCAACGAACGCCTCGTAAACCTTCACTTTCCTTAACGCGCCGATGATCAGAAACAGCATGATCAACCCGAACAGCGTGAGATTACCGAGGATCGACGACAATCCCGCCAAAGCCGTCGCCGAAAGGGTGCCGAGCAACGCCATGAAGCCACCCAACAACAGCGCACCCGGTACCAGATAGGCCAGCACCACCGGATCCCAGATCCGCAGGCGCTGCATGAACGCCACCGAGAGGAAGCCGACGATCGTCGAGCAACTGGTCGCCAGCAGGATCGGCAGGAACACCAGCGTCGGATCTGGCGCGCCTTGCTGGGCGCGGTACATGAAGATCGTCACCGGCAGCAGGGTCAGGGAGGAGGCGTTGAGCACCAGGAAGAGGATTTGCGCGTTACTGGCGATGGTGGCGCTGGGATTGAGCTCTTGCAGCGCCTTCATGGCTTTCAGGCCGATGGGCGTCGCGGCATTGTCGAGGCCCAAGCCGTTGGCGGCGAAGTTCAGGGTGATCAGGCCAAGGGCGGGGTGACCGGGTGGGACTTCCGGCATCAGCCGCAGAAACAGCGGGCCGAGGACCTTGGCCAACCATTCGACAATGCCGGCCTTCTCGGCAATGCGCAGGAAGCCCAGCCACAGGGTGAGGGTGCCGAACAGCAGCACCATGACTTCGACCGAGAGCTTGGCCATGGCGAAAATGCTTTCCACCATCGCCGCGAAGATCCCGGCGTTGCCGCCGATCAGCCACTGCGCCAGCGCCGACACGGCTGCCACGATGAAGAAGCCAAGCCACAGGCCATTAAGCATCAGTCAAATCCCCCGAAGAATGCCGCGAATGATAGCGGGGTCACCAGAAACGACAAACCCCGGATTTCACCGGGGTTTGTGTGTGCCTCATTTGTGGCTTGGCTCACATCCCCTGTGGGAGCGAGCCTGCTCGCGAAAGCGTTCTGCCAGTCACTTCTGTGCTTAATGACACTCCGCCTTCGCGAGCAGGCTCGCTCCCACAGAAAAGCCAATCTCCACAGGGTTCAGCAATCAGTTCTTGGAGATTTCGCCCGCTGGCAGTTTTTCCTTGCTGCGCCAGTGTGGCAGGGAGTTCCAGTAGCGCTGGCCCTTGGCATCGTCGTACATGCCTTCCCAGCGTGCGATAACCAGTACCGCCAAGGCATTGCCGATCACGTTCAGAGCGGTACGCGCCATGTCCATGATGCGGTCGACACCGGCGATGAAGGCCAAGCCTTCCAGCGGAATGCCGACGCTGCCCAGTGTCGCCAGCAGCACCACGAAGGACACGCCCGGTACACCGGCGATGCCTTTGGAGGTGACCATCAGGGTCAGGACCAGCAGCAGCTGCTGGCTGATCGACAGGTCGATGCCATACAGCTGGGCAATAAAGATGGCGGCGATCGACTGGTACAGGGTCGAACCGTCGAGGTTGAACGAATAACCGGTCGGCACCACGAAGCTGCAGATGGCTTTCGGTGCGCCGTAGGCTTCCATCTTCTCGATCACGCGTGGCAGCACGGTTTCCGAAGACGCGGTGGAGTAGGCCAGCACCAGCTCATCCTTGAAGATGCGCATCAGCTTGATCACAGAGAAACCGAACAGCTTGGCGATCAGGCCCAGCACCACGAAGGCAAAGAAGGCGATGGCGACGTAAACCAGGATCACCAGTTTCGCCAGCGGCAGCAGCGAGGCGAAACCGAAGTTGGCCACGGTCACCGCGATCAGTGCGAACACGCCGATCGGGGCGTAGTTCATGATCATGTGGGTGACTTTGAACATGCTTTCCGAGACGCCCTGGAACATCTTCACCAGCGGCTCGCGCAGGTCCGACTGCAGGCTCGACAGACCGAGACCGAACAGCACGGAGAAGAAGATGATCGGCAGCATTTCGCCGCGGGCCATGGCCGCGAAGATGTTCGACGGGATCAGGTTGAGGATGGTCTCGATGAACGCGTGTTCATGCTGCACCTCGGCGGCGGTCGCCTGGTACTTCGAGATGTCGACCGTACCCAGGGTGTTCATGTCGATGCCGGTGCCCGGGTGGAACAGGTTGGCCAGCAGCAGGCCGACAACGATGGCGATGGTGGTGACGATTTCGAAATAGATGATCGTCTTCAGGCCGATCCGCCCGAGTTTCTTGGCGTCGCCCACGCCGGCGATGCCGACGATCAGGGAAGAGATGACGATCGGGATCACGATCATCTTGATCAGACGGATAAAGATATCGCCTGCCGGTTGCAGGACGTTGCTGATCCACCAGGCCTTCTCGGCACTGAAGTGATTGAGCAACGCACCAATTGCAATCCCTAGAACAAGACCGATGAGGATCTGCCAGGCGAGGCTGATTTTTGCCTTCTTCATTATCTTTACCCTTACTTGCGTTTGACTCAGGCACATGCAGGAACTGGAACGCTCTTTAGCGGAAAAGTCTGTGCATCTGCCTCCGTATAAGGTGCCCCGAAGCGCGTAGTTACGGCTCTTCGGCAGGCGAAAAAAGGCGCAACTATTCCGATGCAAGGTTGCGCCGTCTAATGCCGTAAACGCCTACCCTATGCCGAATCGGCATGAGCTTTTTTAAATGAAACTGGCGTCCCAACCGGTTCGATTGTGACATTTCGGCCGGCATAAGTGCCGTGAACCGGTCATCACAGCCTAGGTTGGTTATTTTTTGAACGAGAAAAATCGACGAAATAATTAGGAAAAAGCCTACGCAGGAAGACTAGAAGTCCTACTGTTTAAGCGGTCTCTTTGTCGATATACGGTCGCCATGAAACACCGCGTAATGTTTTCGCGCGCAGTGTCAGCGATAAAAAGGATGAGCTGGACGCTCTGGATCAATGTTTTGCGTGTTGGAAAGCTCAGCGCAAGTCCGTCGAGCCACTACGGGTCGGCGAACCTGCGGCGCAGCTTTTACCCTGACCCGGCCCTTGCGCAGGCACTCCCTGTCCCCGTAGGTCACTCCGACCCTGCAACAGTCAGAACGTCCCGGCCCCTTGGTCATGCGCCTGCCTTCCTCAGGTGGGCGCAATGGAAGGCAGCAGGGCTGCTGCCTTCATGTTCAAATCAGTACCACTTCGGATCTTTCTTCAGGGTTTCCATCAAAAGATCCTGCATGCCTTGATCGGGTTTGCCGAGGAAGCGATAGGTCGCATGTCGCGTCGGCGACTTGTCGGCCGGCAGTCCTTCGGGCACATCAACGAGCATGGCGTAAGCGTCTTTCTTGTCGAAACTGAAGGCGACGATCAAACGGTGGTTGAGGCACTTGTCTGCGGATTCGCAGAGGGGGCCGACCAGATACTTGTCGCCATCTTCAGTCACGGCATTCATCTGCTGGTCAGGCGTGCCGGACAGGTTCATCACCCATTCCGGCAGGCGTTCTTCCTTCTTCACCACGCCTTCCCAGGTTTCGCGATACTGCGGGTCGGAACTCAACAGTTCGTTGACCCGCGTCTGGCCGTCATTGGCCGCCATCGCCATGGCACTACCGCCCAGAAGCAGGGCGGCTGCCAGTGTCTTTAACACAGTCATCGTTAACCTCGGCCGCGACGGCCAAAGAAGAAGGAAGCGATGAACATCACCAGGAACACGACAAAGAGAATCTTGGCGATACCCGTGGCGGTGCCCGCGATACCACCGAAGCCCAGTACTGCAGCGATGATGGCAATGATCAAGAATGTAATTGCCCAGCTCAACATGGTGATTCTCCTTACTTCTCTATTTAGGGGTGTTACGTGTTCTGGCGCTGTGCGCCCGAATTCATGTGTTCTTTAGAAAACCCAACGCTCTTCACGTGGCAGTTGATCCAGCGGCTGCGCCTGATCGACATCCATCATGCGCATCGAGGCGCTCTCGGCCTGGCTGCTGCTGACGGCGCTGAAGTGCGTTTGCGTGTTGTGCTGGATCGAAATCAGCGGCTCAACCTGCTGGCTGTTTTCCCAGCGCAGGTATTGCTGACAGGCGATCAGGGTGATCAACAGCGCCAGTACGCCAAACAGACCTTGCTGAATATGCAGTGGCGAGATACGCACTTGGGCGGCACGTTGGCGAGTCATCCTGGGTTCCTCACTCTTATTCGGTTGGGGCAGTTCATTTCTGCCCGGGCTGAATGAGGTATTGCAGCCTGCATGCCAGTTTTTTAACTGAAAAATATTCAATAAAATCAATTAGTTATGATCTTAGTAAAAAACGTTCGCGACGCATCCTGCACGATGGGTCATCTGGGATCGTGCGCAATGCACGATTTTTTCGTAGGAGATTTCATTCTTATGGAATTGAGAGCAGGGCGCAGATGTCAGAAAAGTACGCAGGGAATGCCCTGCAAATCGGCATTTGTTTAAAAAACCAACAAAATCAACGTATTGGCCGTAAAGGCAGGAGAGAGCTACCCTCCTATGGCTGGCATCGTTCAGAATCAACCATGCAACTTGCCCGATTTTTCCGGGACTAACTCAAGACCAATCACTATGGAGCGTAGGAAAAATGGAATCTGCCACTGAGCATCAAGGCCGCATTCTGCTGGTGGACGACGAATCCGCCATCCTGCGTACTTTCCGTTATTGCCTCGAAGATGAAGGCTATACGGTTGCCACAGCCAACAGCGCGGCTCAGGCCGACGCCTTGCTGCAACGCCAGGTCTTCGACCTGTGCTTCCTTGATTTACGTCTGGGTGAAGACAACGGCCTCGACGTACTGGCGCAGATGCGCATTCAGGCACCATGGATGCGAGTGGTGATTGTCACCGCGCATTCGGCTGTCGATACCGCCGTCGACGCGATCCAGGCCGGCGCCGCCGACTATCTGGTCAAACCGTGCAGCCCGGATCAGCTGCGTCTGGCCACCGCCAAGCAACTGGAAGTGCGCCAACTGTCGGCGCGCCTCGAAGCCCTCGAAGGCGAGATCCGCAAACCGAAGGACGGTCTTGATTCCCACAGCCCGGCAATGAAAGTCGTACTGGAAACTGCACGTCAGGTCGCCGGCACCGACGCCAACATTCTTATCCTCGGCGAGTCCGGCACCGGTAAAGGTGAGCTGGCCCGAGCGATTCACGGCTGGAGCAAGCGCGAGAAAAAATCCTGCGTGACCATCAACTGCCCGTCGTTGACCGCTGAACTGATGGAAAGCGAGCTGTTTGGCCACAGTCGAGGCGCATTTACCGGTGCCAGCGAAAGTACACTGGGCCGAGTCAATCAGGCCGACGGCGGTACGCTGTTTCTCGACGAGATCGGCGATTTTCCGCTGACATTGCAACCAAAATTGCTGCGTTTCATTCAGGACAAGGAATATGAGCGGGTAGGGGATCCGGTGACTCGTCGCGCGGATGTGCGCATCCTCGCCGCAACCAACCTCAATCTGGAAGACATGGTCCGTGACGGCCGATTCCGTGAAGACCTGCTCTATCGCCTCAACGTCATTACTCTGCACCTGCCGCCTCTGCGCGAGCGTGCCGAGGACATCCTGACGTTGGCCGACCGCTTCCTCGCGCGCTTCGTCAAAGAGTATGCGCGTCCGGCACGCGGCTTCAGCGACGAGGCTCGCGAGGCACTGCTCGGCTATCGCTGGCCGGGCAACATTCGCGAGTTGCGCAACGTGGTCGAGCGGGCGAGCATCATCTGCCCGCAGGAACGCGTGGAGATCAGCCACCTGGGCATGGCCGAACAACCGGCCAACAACGCGCCACGAGTCGGTGCCGCGTTGAGTCTCGACGAGTTGGAGAAGGCCCACATCGGCGCCGTCCTCGCCACCGCCGGCACCTTGGACCAGGCGGCGAAAACGCTCGGCATCGACGCCTCGACCCTGTATCGCAAGCGCAAGCAGTACAACCTGTGAGCGCCCGACGATGAAACTGGCGATGAAGTTGCGGACCCGTTTGTTCTTGAGCATTTCCGCGCTCATCACCGTGGCCTTGCTCGGGCTGTTGCTCGGGCTGGTCAGCGTGATGCAAATGGCTGGCTCGCAGGAAACGACGCTGCGTAACAACTTCGTCACTCTCGATCTGGGCCTCAAGCTGCGACAAACCCTGGGTGATCAACTGGTCCTCATGCTCGCCGAAGAACCCGATCCGGTCGCGTTCGAGGCGTCCAAGCAGCAGTATCTCAAGTTGCTTGATGACGGTATCGCCCAAGAGCACATTGGCGATGGCCGCCAGTATGGTTTCAGTCAGGCCAAGGCTGATTACCTGAGTTTTCTTCAGGCCTTTGATGTGTCCCGTGATCCGGCGACTGCGTTGAGCAGCAACGCCAACCTCAGAGAGCGCTTCAACAAGTTGCGCAACGGTTTGATCACTGAACACAAGCATGCACTGGACAACATCAACGCGGTTCAGCATCAAGCGCGCGACCGGGCATTGTTGATCGCCGGTCTGTTGGGTTTTGTCGGGCTGGCGGTGTTGATCATCGGCTTCATCACGGCCCACGGGATTGCCCGGCGTTTCGGCGCGCCGATCGAGGCGCTGGCGCAGGCGGCGGACAATATCGGCCAAGGCAATTTTGAAGTGACCCTGCCGATTTCCTCGGCGATGGAAATGAACCTGCTGACCAAGCGTTTCGGCCTGATGGCTGAGGCCCTGCGGGAACATCAGGCGACCAATGTCGACGAATTGTTCGCCGGTCAGCAGCGGCTGCAAGCGGTGCTCGACAGTATCGACGACGGCTTGCTGATGATCGACCGCGAGGGGCATCTGGAACACCTCAATCCGGTGGCTCAGCGCCAGTTGGGTTGGGACGATGATCGCCTCGGCCAAGGCTTGGGCACCGCGCTGGAGCGGCCGGAGCTGGATGCGCAGTTGCAACTGGTGTTGCGCGGTGGCTCGCTTGAGCGCGCACCGGAAGACCTGAGCATCGAGGTCGACGGCGAATCTCGTTTGCTGACCTACAGCCTGACGCCGGTCAGCCACACGCAGGGGCATATCCTTGGCGCGGTGATGGTCTTGCATGACGTGACCGAGCAACGCGCCTTCGAGCGGGTGCGCAGCGAATTCGTGTTGCGCGCTTCCCATGAGCTGCGCACGCCGGTCACCGGCATGCACATGGCCTTCGGGCTGTTCCGCGAACGAGCGAAGTACGCCCCGGAATCGCGCGAAGCCGATTTGCTCGACACCGTGAACGAAGAGATGCAGCGCTTGATGCAGTTGATAAACGACTTGCTCAACTTCTCGCGTTATCAGAACGGCCTGCAGAAACTAACGCTGGCACCATGCTCCATCGAGGATTTGCTGGAGCAGGCGCAACTGCGCTTTGCCGATTCGGCGGCGGCCAAGGGCATCGCCCTGCATGTCGAAGTGCAGGGACCGTTGCCACGTTTGCAGGCCGATCAGGCACAGCTCGATCGTGTGCTGGATAACCTGATCGACAACGCCTTGCGCCATACCGCCCGCGACGGTCAGATCCGCTTGCAGGCACGTCGGCATGGCGAACGGCTGATTATCAGCGTCGAAGACAACGGCGAAGGCATTGCCTACGGCCAGCAGGGGCGGATCTTCGAACCTTTCGTGCAGGTAGGGCGCAAGAAGGGCGGTGCCGGTTTGGGCCTGGCGTTATGCAAGGAAATCGTCCAGTTGCATGGTGGTCGTATGGGCGTTTACTCACGGCCGGGGCAGGGCACGCAGTTTTATATGGCGCTCGCTGTCTAGGCTTCATCATCCATGCGTCGACCGGCAAGGCGCCGGCCACGGGTGATCAGTTCGATGAATTGCACCGCGCTCAGCGCATGGGCGAACAACCAGCCCTGACCGAACTTCACGCCCTCGCTGCTGAGCAATTGCGCTTGGGATTCGAGCTCGATGCCTTCGGCAATCACTTTCAAATCCAGCGCCTGAGCCATGTGAATGATGTGCGGGGCGACGCCGCTGCTGGCCGCGTCATGGCCCAGTGCATCAATGAATGCTTTGTCGATCTTCAAGCAGTCCACTGGCAAGGTTTGCAAGTAGGCGAGGCTGCAATAGCCGGTGCCGAAGTCGTCGATCAACACCTGATGGCCAACGTTGCGCAAGGCTTGCAGGTTTTCCCGTGCCACCACCACATCAATCAAGCCACGTTCGGTGACCTCGAAGGCAATCTGCCGCGCCGCCACGCGATGCAGGGTGAGCAGCCGCGCCATGACCTGGCCGATGCGCGGCACCATCACGTCGCAGGCTGCCAGGTTGACCGAGATGTATAGCTGCGGATTGGCGCGCAGCAACTGGCCCAGTTGCTCCAGCAGGCGCTGCAGGACGAAGTCGGTCATCTGCCGGATCTGCCCGGTGTTTTCTGCCATGGGGATGAACAGGTCGGGGCTGGTCAGCGTACCGTCGGGGCGGCGCCACCGCAGCAGGGCCTCGGCACCGACGCAGTTGCGGCTGTCGAGGTCGAAGATCGGTTGATAGAGCACCTGCAACTCGCCACGGCGGATCGCACCGTGTAGTTCGGCATCCAGAGACTGACGCTGGCGCACCAGTAAGAACACGAAAAATCCGACAAAGGCGCCGAGCAGCAGACACGCCGGGATGATCCACCACCAGACAGCCGGAATGTGCATGCCGGTTCTGGGTGTGATCAGGACCAACTGATATTCCGGATTATCCGTGGGCATGCGGTAGATCAGCCGGGTTTGCGTAACTTGCAGGGCATCGCGACTTTTCGGTGGCCAGTGTTCCGTGGGTGGCCAGGCTTGCGCCGTGCCAAGCACCGGGATAGCACGGGTGCCATGATCGAGCACCACCAGCAGGCTGCTGCCGGGGGACAAATCGACCATGTCGGTCAGATGCCCGCGCGAGGTGGCCACGCGGAAATTGCCGCGCCCCAGCATCAGCGCTGCGCGATTTTCATCAGGTTCGGTGGTGGTGTTCAGCCAATAGCTGTAGGTCGGGCCTTTGATGTCTGGCGCGCGGACCACCGACAGGCCTTCCTGGCGCGGACGGTTGGAGCAGATCCGCGAAGCGTCCATGTAAGCCGCTTCATAGACGAAGCGATAGTTGAAGGTGACTTGCTGCAGGGTGGCGATCATTTCATCGTCACAACTGCGCAAGGGCTGCGCTTCCAGATCATCGAGACTTTCACGCAACTGGCCAAACAATTGTTCGAGGCGGGCCAGAAAACGTTCGCCTTGTGCGTTCATTTGTTGGCTTTCGTTTTGCTCGACCTGACGCATCGCCACGAACATACCGCCGGCGATCAGCAGGATGGCACTGAGGACAGCCGCGATCATCGCCAAAAACCAGGGGCGATAAAACCAGCTACGCAGCGTCTCTCGGGTAGCAACCATCATGGAATATCCGAAGAATTACCAATGAGTTATAGCTGCTGATTGCAATTTCGCCCTGACCGTCGGGCGGGCGTCATTATTTTGTCTGATTGAGTACCAGCAACAACGCTGCCGTTTGTGCATCCGGCGTGCCGTCGAAGCGCGAAGGGCGGAAGTGCATCTGGAAGGCGGCGAGGACGTGGCGTGTGGCAACGTCCAGCTCACCGGTCTGCGGTGTGTCATAACCCAAGTGCGCCAACTGTGCCTGGAACCAGCTGATGCTCGGCAGTTCGCTGCAGTTGAACAGCATTTGCTGGCGCGCTACTGCCTGTTCGTTCGGCCATACGCCCAAGCCTTCGGCGGCGAGACGTTTCCACGGGAACAATGGGCCCGGATCGAGTTTGCGCAGTGGCGCGATGTCGCTATGGCCGATGATGTGGCGCGGGCTGATGCCGTTGCGCTTGCTGATGTCCTTGAGCAGGACGATCAACGATTGAATCTGCGCTTCGCTGTACGGATACCACAGACGGCCGGTCGGGGTGTCCTTGAAGCCCGGATTGACGATTTCGATACCGATCGAGCTTGAGTTAAGCCAGGTACGGCCCTGCCATTGGCTTTCGCCGGCGTGCCAGGCGCGCTGGTTTTCCTCCATCAGCTTGTAGATGGTGCCGCTCTTGTCGTCGCCGATCAGGTAATGGCTGCTGACTTCGCCATGGGTCAGCAGTTGCAGCGAGCGTTCCAGCGACGCCGAGGTGTAGTGGACGATCACGAACTGGATACGGCTGTCGTAATTGGCTGAAGGATGGCTAGTGTCGTAACGCGGGGCGCTGGCACAACCGGCCAGAACGAGCAGCGACGCGAGGAGGGCAAGGAATTTCATGGCAGAGGACAGTACACGCAAGACAGTAATGCAACAGTGTAACGTACTGCCTTGCGTCTCGACGGTCAGTGGGCGGATTTAAACAAAATGGAACAATTTGCTCAGCCCAGCTCGACCCTGTTGCGCCCCGCATTTTTCGCCCGGTACAACGCCTGATCGGCTCTTTTCAATACAAGATCGCTGTGTTCTCCGGCACGGAATGTCGCCAGTCCCATGGAGAGGGTGATGGTCACTCGTTCACCCTTGAAGTGGAACGGGCAGGCTTCGATAGCGGCGCGCAGGGTTTCCAGCAGTTTTGCGCCGACCGCTGGCGGCGTCGCCGGCATCAACAGAACGAACTCCTCACCGCCGAAACGGGCGATGAAATCGCCGCTGCGCAGACGTTTGCGCAGTACGGTGGCGATGATTTTCAGCACCTTGTCGCCGGCCAGATGGCCGTAGTTGTCATTGATCCGCTTGAAGTGATCGAGGTCGAGCATGGCCAGGCTCAGCGTGTTGCCGTGCTGTTGCCACTGCTTGATTTCATGCTCAAGGCGTTCGCTCCACGCGGCGCGGTTCGGCAGGCCGGTGAGCGGGTCGATCAGTGCTTTCTGCCGCTGTACTTCAAGATGCTCGCGGAAACCCTGGGCTTCCTGCTCCATATGCGCCACGCGTTCGGACAGGCTTTTCAGCCGCGTGGCGACTTCCTGCTCGCGGGCGTCGCGCTGCTTCTGGTGCTGGTCCATGGTGCCGAGCAGGCCTTCAAGATGGTTTTCCAGCACGTGCTTGAGGTCTTCCAGATCCGCCGCTTCCTGCACGCTGGTCTGCAGGCCGTCGACTTGCTCACGGATCTGCGTGTCCATGGCTTTCGCCGCCGAGCTGTTGTCGGCATGGCCCTCGCTGGCGGCTTGCAGATTGCTCTGAAACGCTTCGAGGCGTTCATTGAGTTGTTGCAGATAGGCTTCGAATTCGTGCTGGCCGCTATCGGTGATCGCCAGCATCAACGTTGCAAGATCGTCGAGAATCGGGATCAGTTCGTACCAGTTCAAACCGTGTTTTAGCCGCTCACGCATGGCTTCGGCTTGCGGGCGGTGGCGTTCCGGCAGAGTCAGGTCGTCGAGCAGCCCGATCAGGGTGTCTTCGATGTGCTTGGCCACGGAACTGTAAGACGGCTCCGGGGTGTCCGGCAGGGCGAACAGAATGTCGTGCTCGGGCTGTTCCGGGTCGATGGCGGCCAGCGCCTGAGCAATCGGTTCAGGCAGGGGCAGGCTGTCGATGATCGGTGGTGATGGATCACCGGGGTGGATCAGTTCATCAGGATTGACCGCCTCAGCGGTGATCGGCGCTTGAGCCGGCGCTGAAGCGGGGGCGAAAACAGGCTCGGGCTCGAGGCGCTCTGCCTCCGGTTCGAGCGGTTCACTGATAACTTCGCTGACGACCGTGGGCGGCACGAAGGCCACCACATTTGCCGGTTCCAACTGGGCTGGAGCGGCTGGCGTGGATGGTTGGACAACAGGCGCAAATGCTTCGCTGGTAGGCGCTGCCGGTACCGGCTCAGCCGCCGCGACAGGCGCGAGCTGTGCGGTTTCCGCTGTGGGTGACGGTGCAGCCAGCGGTTGCTCTGGCGGCGAGGCTGGAACCTGCGCGGGGGATTGTGTCGCTAGCGCTTCTTCGCTGTCACGGCTACCAAACAAACGCTGCAACAATCCTGGGCGCCCCGGTTCGGCTGGCGTTTCCAGCTGACTCAAAGCCTTGCCCTGCAAGCCGCTGAGTTCACTCAGCAACAGGGGCATTTCCCGCGCCGAACCGACGCGGCTATCCAGTTGTTTGGCGAATTTCTTCAGTGGCTGAGCGACTTCACGCGGCAACGGCAAAGCCTGCAACTGAGTGACCAGCGATGTCAGCGCGGTACTGACTTGATCGATGCGGGTTTCGCGACGCTGCTCGGAATCGAGCACGGCTTTTTCCAGGCGCGGCAACAGGGCGGCGAGGCCGGCGTCCATATCGTCGGTGCGCACCACGTCGCGCATCTCTTTCATGCACTGATCGACGACTTTATCGGTGCCTTCAGCCGCTAGTGTGCTGCGCACCAGACCGCGCCGCAGCAAGTCGAGCCTGGCGGCCCAGCGCCGTTCAAGCTTGTCTTGCTGTTCGATGCTTTTGAGGTACTTCTCTTTCCAGCGCTGGGCGTCGTCGCTCATTCAGGGGTTCCGCGAGGGGCAGGACTCAACGCGGGCAATGCATCGGCCGTGAGCGAACCCGGCAGACGAATCTCTACCGCGACCGGCAGGTGATCGGAAATCGGTTGTGCCAGCACTTCGACCTTTTCCAGCGTCAGGGTCGGGCTGAGCAAAATATGATCAAGGCAACGCTGAGGACGCCAGCTGGGGAATGTCGCTTCCACCTGCGGGGCCAGCAGGCCGAGATCGCGTAACGGAGAATGTTGCAGCAGATCGCTGGCATGGGTGTTCATGTCGCCCATCAATACCTGGTGTTTGTAGCCACCGATCAGCTCACGAATATAGGCCAGTTGCAGGCTGCGGGTTCGTGCGCCAAGGGCCAGATGCATCATCACCACCACTAACGCCTCCGGACCTTCGCCGAAGCGCAGCAGAATCGCGCCGCGACCTTTCGGACCGGGCAGCGGGTGATCCTCGATCGCCCACGGTTTCAGGCGACTGAGCACACCATTGCTGTGCTGGGCCAGTCGACCGAGGTTGCGATTGAGTTGTTGATACCAATAAGGGAAGGCGCCGAGCTGCGCCAGATGTTCGACCTGATTGACGTAGCCCGAACGCAGGCTGCCGCCATCGGCTTCCTGCAGCGCGACCAGATCGAAGTCGCCGAGCAGGTCGCCGATCTTTTGCAGATTGCCTGAGCGGCCGTTGTGCGGCAGCAGGTGCTGCCAGCTACGGGTCAGGTAATGCCGATAACGCTCGGTGCTGATGCCCACCTGGATATTGAAACTGAGCAAACGCAGACGCTGGTCTGCGGGCAGGCCCGTGGACTCCAGGTGATGCTCGTTGACCTGCGGATCATGCAGGCCAACGATGCGTTCAGACTTCCAGCGGCGCATGGCGGTTGCCGCGCTTAGTTGGCAGCAGCCTTGGTTGCCGCTCGCTCTTTGGCAACCAGTTGGTCAGCCAGTTTCAGCGCCTGCTCGGCACCACCGGCAGAGCCGATGTCAAAGCGGTACTTGCCGTTGACGATCATGGTTGGCACGCCAGTGATTTCGTACTTCTTGGCAAGTTCGCGAGCTTTGACGATCTGACCCTTGATAGCGAACGAGTTGAAGGTGGCCAGGAACTTGTCCTTGTCGACACCCTGGGTCGCAAGGAAGTCAGCCATATCCTGTGGATCGGTCAGCTTCTTGTGTTCTTTCTGAATTGCGTTGAATACCGCAGCGTGAACCTTGTGCTCGACACCCATCGCTTCCAGGGTCAGGAACATTTGACCGTGAGCGTCCCACGGGCCGCCGAACATGGCCGGAATACGGACGAAGTTGACGTCGGACGGCAGTTTTTCAACCCATGGGTTGATCACTGGTTCAAACGCGTAGCAATGCGGGCAGCCATACCAGAACAGCTCGACCACTTCGATCTTGCCAGGCTCTGCCACCGGCACCGGGTTGGCCAGTTCCACGTAAGGGGCGGCAGGTGCTTCGGCGGCTTGAGCGGTCACGCCGAACAGGCTGGCAGCGACGAGAGCGGCGCTGATGATCAGATTACGCATGCTTTACTCCTGGACAATTTGGGTCGCCTCGCGCGACCTGTTTTCAGACAGATCCTGGCGGGCATGAGTTCTGTAGTGTAACGGCAGCGGCCACAAAAAAGGGCGGCCAAAGCCACCCTTTTTATACTTGCTGCGACGGATTAATCGAGCGTTAACGTTGCACGAGATCTATCGCTGCCAAATGCTCTTAGTGCAGACCTTGAATGTAGCTGGAGACCGCAGCAATATCTTCGTCGCTCAGGCGCTTGGCGATGGTCTGCATGGTCATGGTGTCGCCGTCGTTGGTGCGGCCACCTTCTTCCTTGCGGAAATCGGTCAGTTGCTTGGCGATGTATTGAGCGTGTTGGCCACCCAGGTGTGGGAACCCGGCGGCGGCGTTGCCAGCGCCATTCGGCGAATGGCAGCCAGTGCAGGCTGGCAGGCCTTTGGCCAGGTTGCCGCCACGGAACAGCGCTTCACCGCGAGCGACGATCTTCGGATCGGCGGCGCCGACGCTGCCTTTCTGGCTGGCGAAGTAGGCGGCGATGTCGGCCAGGTCCTGATCGCTCAGGTTGGTCAGCAGGCCGGTCATTTCCAGAACGGTGCGCTTGCCCGACTTGATGTCGTGCAGTTGCTTGGTCAGGTAGCGTTCACCTTGGCCGGCCAGTTTCGGAAAGTTTGGCGCCATGCTGTTCCCGTCCGGGCCATGGCAGGCTCCGCATACGGCGGCTTTTGCCTGGCCTGCTGCGGCATCACCGGCAGCATGGGCGAAGCCTGAGATTCCCACGGTCAACAGCAGACTCACGATCAATTTGTTCATCAGCTAATCCAACTACGGCTAAGGGTTAAGTTATGGACCGGGTTTACTCGCTCATCCACAGGATGATGGCTTGGTAATCCTCGGCACTGCAGTCCATGCACAAACCACGCGGCGGCATCGCCTTGAAACCCTGGGTCACGTGTTGCGCCAGCGTCTCCATACCTTTCGCCAACCTCGGCGTCCAAGCTTCCTGATCGCCTCTTTCGGGCGCCATGGGTAGTTGGCCGGAATGACAGGCACCACAAACACGGTTGTACACAGCTTCCGGATCCTGTGTAGCCTGTGCGCTGTAAAGCGGCATCAAGACTCCGGCAGCCAGCAGCCATTTCGTCATAAAACGACCTTTTCAGGGTTGAGAGCGTTCTGCGTTCTAATGCGCAATCAAAGTCTGTCGCTCTCGTGAACTTCATCCTTCGCTGGGACAAAGCACACACAAAATCTGCGGCATTATATACTGGCGTCACTGAAACGGAAGCGACACCGCGTTCCGCGCCCAATCCCGGCGCCGCCCACATCGGAAATCCCATGCAACTCAAGAATCCCATCCTCGGCCTGTGCCAACAGTCCACGTTTATGCTCAGTGCCGCCAAAGTCGATCAATGCCCTGACGACGAAGGCTTCGAAGTAGCGTTCGCCGGTCGTTCCAACGCCGGCAAATCCAGCGCGCTGAACACTTTGACTCACGCTAGTCTGGCGCGCACCTCGAAAACCCCAGGTCGCACACAGCTGTTGAACTTCTTCAAGCTAGACGAAGATCGCCGTCTGGTCGACCTGCCGGGCTACGGTTACGCAAAAGTACCGATCCCGCTGAAGATGCACTGGCAGCGTCACCTTGAGGCTTACCTCGGTGGCCGCGAGAGTTTGAAGGGTTTGATTCTGATGATGGACATCCGTCATCCAATGACCGACTTCGACCTGCTGATGCTCGACTGGGCCGTTGCGGCCGGCATGCCGATGCACATCCTGCTGACCAAGGCCGACAAACTCACCTACGGCGCAGCCAAGAACACCCTGCTCAAAGTGCAGTCGGAAATCCGCAAGGGCTGGGGCGATCTGGTCACCATCCAGCTGTTCTCCGCGCCAAAACGCATGGGCCTGGAAGAGGCCTACACTGTACTGGCCGGCTGGATGGAACTGGCAGACAAAGGCGCCGAGGCGGCAGCCGAGTAAGTCGGGATATGGAAATTTGTTTGTAGTGTGTTCAGGCAAGGCGAAAGCACGGTGAAAAGCGGCCGGGGTCGCGCTCGACTTTAGGGGACCTAAATGAGCATTTGAGCTGTGCTTTCAACGCAGCATGAGCGCGCTACAGACAAATTTTGGGCAAAAAAAGCCCCGGATTTCATTGGGGAGGGAGAAATTCCGGGGTTTAAGTTCCGAACCGCTAGGGCGGGGTTCAGATATCTGCCAACACTTAACACAACATAGGAGCATCGAAGGGCTTCACCAGCCATTCAGTATCTCTGAGTGGTGTCCTTCCAGATTAGTTCAGATTTTTTTCAAAAAGCTTTGGAATAATCCCAAGCGCTTTTCGAAATAAGCAGGTTTTACTGGCGTTGCCGCGACAAAAGGTCGCGGCAAACCGTGTTCAAAAGCCTCAGTGAGCCTCATCCCAATTGTTGCCCACACCCACTTCGACCAGCAGCGGGACATCCAGTTTCGCCGCCTCGCTCATGTGCACGCGAATCTCGGCACTGACTTGTTCGACCAGATCCTCACGAACCTCCAGCACCAGTTCATCGTGCACCTGCAGGATGACTTTGGCGTCCAGCCCGGATGTCGCCAGCCAGTTATCCACCGCCACCATGGCTTTCTTGATGATGTCGGCAGCCGTGCCCTGCATCGGCGCGTTGATCGCTGTGCGCTCGGCAGCGGCGCGTTCCTGCGGCTTGTTCGAGTTGATCTCCGGCAGGTACAGACGACGACCGAAAAACGTCTCGACATAACCCTGATCCGCTGCCTGCGCGCGGGTGCGATCCATGTATTCGCGAACCCCCGGATAACGGGCGAAGTAGGTATCGATGTAAGCCTTGGCGGTCTTGGTATCGACGCCGATGTCCTTGCCGAGTTTTTGTGCGCCCATGCCGTAGATCAGGCCAAAGTTGATCGCTTTGGCGCCACGGCGCTGGTCGGAGGTCACTTCATTGAGCTCGACCTTGAACACTTCGGCAGCGGTGGCGGTGTGCACGTCCAGATTGTTGCGGAAGGCATTCATCAGGCCTTCGTCCTTGGACAGGTGCGCCATGATTCGCAGTTCGATCTGCGAATAGTCCGCCGCCAGCAGTTTGTAGCCCTTTGGCGCGACGAACGCCTGACGGATGCGCCGGCCTTCCGCGGTGCGCACCGGGATGTTCTGCAGGTTTGGATCGCTCGAGGACAAACGCCCGGTCGATGCCACAGCCTGGTGATACGAGGTGTGGACACGCCCGGTGCGCGGATTGATCTGCTCCGGCAGGCGATCGGTGTAGGTGCTTTTCAGCTTGCTCATCGACCGGTGCTCCATCAGCACCTTCGGCAAGCGGTGATCGTCTTCAGCGAGCTTCGCTAGCACTTCTTCAGCGGTGGACGGTTGGCCCTTGGCGGTCTTCTTCAATACTGGCAGGCCGAGTTTCTCGTAGAGAATCACGCCCAACTGCTTCGGCGAGCCAAGATTGAATTCTTCCCCGGCGATCTCGAAGGCTTCGCGCTCCAGCGCGACCATTTTGTTGCCCAGCTCGATGCTCTGAATGCCGAGCAACTCAGCGTCAACGAACGCGCCTTGGCGCTCGATGCGGGCGAGAACGGGCACCAGCGGAATCTCGATGTCGGTCAGCACGCTGGCCAGGCTCGGGATCGCGCTGAGCTTTTCAAACAAAGTCTGGTGCAGGCGCAGGGTGATATCAGCGTCTTCGGCGGCGTACGGCCCGGCCTGTTCCAGGGCGATCTGGTCGAAGGTCAGCTGCTTGGCGCCTTTGCCGGCGATGTCCTGGAAGCTCACGGTGGTGTGGTCCAGGTACTTCTGCGCGAGGCTGTCCATGTCGTGGCGGGTGGCGGTGGAGTTGAGCACGTAGGACTCAAGCATCGTGTCGAAGGCGATGCCGCGCACGTTGATGCCTTGGCTCTGATCGCCGCCGATGGCGCAGTTGGCCAAAATGTTCATGTCGAACTTCGCGTGCTGGCCGACCTTGAGCTTGCTCGGATCTTCCAGAATCGGCTTGAGTGCGCGCAGCACGGTGTCGCGATCCAGCTGTTCCGGCACGCCGATGTAGGAGTGGGTCAGCGGAATGTACGCGGCTTCGTTGGCCTGCACGGCGAACGACAGGCCGACCAGTTGCGCCTGCTGCGCGTCGATGCCGGTGGTTTCGGTGTCGAAGGCGAACAGCTTGGCGTTGTTGAGTTTTTCCAGCCAGACGTCGAAGCGCGCCTGATCAAGGATGGTTTCGTAGGCAGCTTCGGCGGGAGCAGCAGGCGCTTCTTCCGCTGGTGCGCTGAACAGATCGCCGGCCAGCGCAGGTTCGCTGGCTGCGCTCAGTTCCAGACGTTTGGCGTCGCGATCGAGATCGTTGATCCAGCTTTTGAATTCCAGCAGCGAGTACAGTTCGTAGAGCTTGGCCGGGTCTTCGGCGCCCATCTGCAAATCATCGAGTTCAACGTCCAGTGGCACGTCGACCTTGATGGTCGCCAGTTGATAGGAGAGGAACGCCATCTCCTTGTGCTCCTCAAGCTTGGCTGGCAGGGTCTTGGCGCCGCGAATCGGCAGGGTCGGCACGATGTCGAGATTGGCGTACAGCTCGGTGAGGCCGCCATTCACGCCGACCAGCAGGCCGGACGCGGTTTTTGGGCCGATGCCGGGAACGCCCGGAATGTTGTCAGACGAATCGCCCATCAGCGCCAGATAATCGATGATCTGCTCCGGAGCGACGCCGAATTTCTCCTTAACGCCCTCCACGTCCATCGAGCTACCGGACATGGTGTTGACCAAAGTAATGTGGCCATCGACCAGTTGCGCCATGTCCTTGTCGCCGGTGGAGATGATCACCGGGCGATCCGCCGCCGCGCTGCTGCGCGCCAGGGTGCCGATCACGTCGTCAGCCTCGACGCCTTCCACGCACAGCAGCGGGAAACCGAGGGCGATCACGCTCTGGTGCAGCGGCTCGATCTGCACGCGCATGTCGTCGGGCATGCTTGGGCGGTTGGCTTTGTATTCGGCGTACATTTCATCGCGAAATGTCCCGCCCTTGGCGTCGAACACCACGGCGAACGGGCTGTCCGGGTACTGCTTGCGCAGACTCTTGAGCATGTTCAGCACGCCTTTGACCGCACCGGTCGGCAGGCCTTTGGAGGTGGTCAGTGGTGGCAGCGCGTGAAAGGCGCGGTACAGGTAAGACGAACCGTCCACCAGGACGAGGGGGGCTTGGCTCATGAGCAGGATCAACCTTTTCGGCGGGTCCGGCGCTAGAATAGCGGGACCGTTGACGACAAAGGGACAAGGTTATCATGCGTACGTTAAATCGCTTGCTGCTGGTCGGTCTGATTGCTGCCTCACCGTTGGCCGCGATGGCGGCGGATGATGCGCCGTCAAAGGAGCCGGAAGTTACCATTAACACGCACACGGAAGGCGACAAGGTTATCCAGGAATACAGTCGCAGTGGTTTCGTCTATGCGATCAAGGTCACGCCAAAGGGTGGCAAACCGTATTTCCTGGTGCGCGCCGATGGTACGGACGCGAACTACATTCGCTCCGACCAGCCGGATATGCTGATTCCGTCGTGGGAAATCTTTACCTGGAAGTAAGTTTCCCGACTTTTAATCGGCGTCGCCTGACCGCGACGCCTGAACTGAGCAGTTTTTGACCATGTCTGTGTTCACTCCCCTGGCTCGGCCCGAGCTGGAAACCTTTCTCGCCCCTTACGGGCTTGGCCGTCTGCTTGATTTCCAGGGGATCGCCGCCGGCAGCGAAAACACCAATTTCTTTATCAGCTTGGAGCAGGGCGAATTCGTCCTGACTCTGGTCGAGCGTGGCCCGGTGCAGGAGATGCCGTTTTTCATCGACCTGCTCGACGTGCTGCACGAAGCCGACTTGCCGGTGCCGTACGCACTGCGCACCACCGACGGCGTGGCGTTGCGTGATCTGAAAGGCAAACCGGCACTGCTGCAACCGCGACTGTCCGGCAAGCACATCAAAGTCGCCAATGCTCAGCATTGCGCGCAGGTCGGCGAGTTGCAGGCGCATCTGCATCTGGCGACCCAGGGCGAGCGCATGATCAAGCGCAAGACTGATCGTGGCCTCGACTGGATGCTGGAGGAGGGCAACGAGTTGCTCTCGCACCTGAGCGATGAGCCGCGTGCCTTGCTGCAAAAGGCGCTGGATGAAATCACCGAGCGCAAAGAGAAGATTCTCGCGCTGCCTCGGGCCAACATTCATGCCGACCTGTTTCGCGATAACGCGATGTTCGAAGGTACGCACCTGACCGGGCTGATCGACTTCTACAACGCCTGCTCGGGGCCGATGCTGTATGACGTGGCGATTGCGTTGAACGACTGGTGTTCGGACGAGGACGGTCTGATCGATGGGCCGCGTGCCCGCGCATTCCTTGGCGCTTATGCGGCGCTGCGACCATTCACGGCGGCGGAGGCCGAGTTGTGGCCGACCATGCTGCGCGTGGCGTGCGTGCGGTTCTGGCTGTCGCGGTTGATCGCGGCGGAGCAGTTTGCCGGGCAGGATGTGTTGATTCACGATCCCAAGGAGTTTGAGCAGCGCTTGGCGCAGCGGCAGCAGGTTCACACACCGTTACCTTTCGCCCTTTAAAAGCATCGCGAGCAGGCTCACTCCTATAGGGGTTAGGTGATCT
Source organism: Pseudomonas zeae (assembly GCF_014268485.2). Classification (NCBI taxonomy): domain Bacteria; kingdom Pseudomonadati; phylum Pseudomonadota; class Gammaproteobacteria; order Pseudomonadales; family Pseudomonadaceae; genus Pseudomonas; species Pseudomonas zeae. Next base: position 297,732 of record NZ_CP077090.1, read on the forward strand.
CTTGTAGGAGTGAGCCTGCTCGCGATTGAGGCGAAGCCGAATCAGCCTTAAAGCGATTCCAGGCAGCCCGCCATATCGTTACCCAACTTCTCCAGCACTTGCTCATAGCCCTGAGCCGTAGCCGGGGTGTACCCGCCCAACGCATCCAGCTCAGCCAGTTTCACCGGCAGGCCAGCCACCAATGTTTCGGCCAAACGCGGCCGCAACGGCGGCTCGCTGAACACACACGTCTTGCCGACTTCCTGCAAGCGCTTGCGCATCGCCGCGACATGTTGCGCGCCCGGCTGCACTTCGGCGGCCACGCTGAACACGCCGGCATGCTTCAGGCCGTAAGCCTCTTCAAAGTAATCAAACGCCTCGTGAAAGACGAAGTACGGCTTGCCTCCAACGCTGGCCAGACGCTTCTTCAAACGCTGATCCAATGCGTCCAGACGCTCATCAAACGCCTTGGCATTGCTCTGATAACGCTCAGCATTCGCCGGATCAACGGCGCTGAGGTCAGCGGCCATCTTGTCGGCAATCACCCGCGCATTGACCGGCGACAACCACAAATGCGCATCGAGCGTGCCAGGACGGTGATCGTGATCATGCTCGTCAGCCTCTTCGGCGTGGGAGTGGCTGTCCTCAGCGAAACGCCGCAGTTTCATTCCTGGCAGATCCTGCACCGCGACGCTCGGCAGCGTCCGACCGTTCAACACGCGCGGCAGAAAGCCTTCCATGTCCGGGCCGATCCAGTAGAGCAGATCCACCGATTGCACCTTCCGTACGTCGGATGGCCGCAGGGCGTAATTGTGTGGCGAAGCACCCGGCGGCAGCAGCACTTCGGGAATCGCTACGCCGTCCTGCACGGCTGCTGCAATCAACTGCAACGGTTTGATGCTGGTGAGGACTTTGACCTCGGCCTGAGCCGAACCGATCAGCAGAAAACTGGCGACAAAAGCCACAAAAACAGAAAAAAGTCGGGACACGATGACCACTCAAGGAGGCGAGAACGGGTAACATAATAACGTCTCTATCAAAACTCGTCGCCGCCCATGCCTATTACACCGATTGCCAGCCGTCCCCACGACCACTCTCATTGCGTGCACAGCGCTTTGTCCGAGGCCGATACCTTGTGCGCCCAGAAAGGCTTGCGCCTGACCGCGTTGCGCCGCCGGGTGCTGGAATTGGTGTGGCAGAGCCACAAACCGCTGGGCGCCTACGACATTCTTGCCGTGCTGAGCGAGCAGGATGGCCGCCGCGCCGCGCCGCCGACCGTGTATCGCGCGCTGGATTTCCTTCTGGAAAACGGCCTGGTGCACCGCATCTCCTCGCTCAACGCCTTCGTTGGCTGCGTGCACCCGGAGCACGCGCATCAGGGTCAGTTCCTGATCTGTCGCGATTGCCACGCCGCCATCGAACTTGAGCAAAAAGTGATCAGCGACGCGATCATCAACAGCGCCAAAGACGTTGGTTTCATCGTCGAAGCGCAGACCGTCGAAGTCGTCGGCCTGTGTTCCGGTTGCCAGGGGGCTTGATGAGCAATGCGCTGATCCGTCTGGAGCAGGTCGCCGTCACGTTTGCCGGGCAGGCTGTGCTGGACAACATCGAGCTGAGCGTCGAGCCGGGGCAGATCGTCACCCTGATCGGCCCCAACGGCGCCGGCAAGACCACGCTGGTGCGCGCCGTGCTCGGCTTGCTCAAGCCGGACAGCGGCAGTGTCTGGCGCAAGCCGAAGCTGCGCGTCGGTTACATGCCGCAAAAACTCCACGTCGATCCGACCTTGCCGTTGTCGGTGCTGCGCTTTCTGCGCCTGGTTCCGGGCGTTGACCGCCCGCGTGCGCTGGCTGCGCTGAAAGAAGTCGGCGCCGAACACGTCATCGATAGCCCGGTGCAAAGCGTTTCCGGCGGCGAAATGCAGCGCGTGCTGCTCGCTCGCGCGTTGTTGCGCGAGCCGGAATTGCTGGTGCTCGATGAACCGGTGCAAGGTGTCGACGTCGCCGGCCAAGCGGAGTTGTACAGCCTGATCACCCGTCTGCGCGATCGTCATGGTTGTGGCGTGTTGATGGTGTCCCACGATTTGCATCTGGTGATGAGCACCACCGACCAGGTGGTCTGCCTCAACCGTCATGTCTGCTGTTCCGGGCATCCCGAGCAGGTCAGCGGCGATCCTGCGTTCGTCGAGCTGTTCGGCAAGAACGCGCAGAGCCTGGCGGTTTATCACCACCATCACGACCACGCTCACGACCTGCACGGTTCGGTGGTCAAAGGGCCGGTTATTGGCCAACCTCACGTTCACGGAGACAACTGCAAGCATGGCTGATTTTCTGTTGTATGCCCTGCTTGCAGGTCTGGCGCTGGCGATCGTTGCAGGTCCGCTGGGTTCGTTTGTGGTCTGGCGGCGCATGGCCTATTTCGGCGACACCTTGTCCCACGCCGCGTTGCTGGGTGTGGCGCTGGGCTTTCTGCTGGATGTCAGCCCGACCGTTGCGGTGACCGTAGGCTGTCTGTTGCTGGCGGTGCTGCTGGTCACATTGCAACAGCGTCAACCGCTGGCGTCCGACACGTTGTTGGGAATTCTCGCACCGAGCACGCTCTCTCTCGGCCTGGTGGTACTAAGCTTCATGCATGAAGTGCGGATCGACCTGATGGCCTATCTGTTTGGCGACCTGCTGGCGATCAGCCCGACCGATCTGGCGTGGATCCTCGGTGGCAGCGCGGCGGTGCTGGTGTTGCTGGTGACACTGTGGCGGCCATTGCTGGCGATCACCGTGCACGAAGAGCTGGCCAAGGTTGAAGGTCTGCCGGTGGCGGGCCTGCGCATGGCGCTGATGCTGTTGATCGCGGTGGTGATTGCGGTGGCGATGAAAATCGTCGGAGTGTTGCTGATTACTTCACTGTTGATCATCCCGGCGGCTGCGGCACAGCGTCACGCCCGCTCGCCGGAGCAGATGGCACTGGGCGCAAGCCTGCTGGGCATGCTCGCCGTGTGTGGCGGGCTGGCGTTGTCGTGGTTCAAGGACACCCCGGCCGGCCCGTCAATCGTTGTGACGGCGGCCGCACTGTTTCTGTTGAGTTTTGTTCTGCCCCGTCGTGGGGTGTAGACTTGGCCGCTTTTTGCGCAAATAGAGAGTCGCAGGAATGAAGCCGTTCGCCTCCCGTTATCTGCTCCTTGTCGCATTTTCAGTGCTACTGGGCGCCTGCCAAAGCACGCCGCCGGTGGCCGAAGTCCCCGATGCGCGAGCTGCGGCCATCGCACAGCTGGAGCAAAGCCTGGCCAGCAGCGAGCTGGCCACTGCCGAAGATCAGTTGGCCGCTTTGCAGAAAGAAACCCCCAACGATCAATCCCTTGAGCAATACCAGCGGCAATTGGCCGAAGCGTATCTGCGTCGCAGCCAGATTGTGCTGCAGAAGGGCGATGTGAATGCTGCCGCTACGGCGTTAAGCCGTGCCCGCGCGTTGATGCCGAAAGCGCCGGCGCTGACCGGTGGCGTCAACGGTGCCATTACTGAAGCGCGCAAGGCTGAGCTGGAAAAGGCTGAGGCTGCATTGCTGGCCGCCGAGGCCAAGCCGAAAGCCAAAGTAATTGATCCGACTGCCGAGAGCACCACGGTTGCGCTGAACATCACCGATAGCCGCAAACTTCGTCGGCAACTCGACGCGATCGCCGCTGATGTAGTGAATTACGAGTGTGGGGTGACCATTCAGGCGCCACGGACCAATGATTATCCTTGGTTAGCGACGTTGCTGACCAAGCGGGTCAAGAAATTAAATCCGGATTTTGATCTGAAGATTGTGAAGCAAACTCTGCGCACAGTACCGGCGCAGATGGTCTTGAGTCCGCGTAAACCTTAAAAGCTTCGTCGGAACGCCGCCCGGAGCAAGCTCGCTCCCACATTTGATCTCGGGCCTGACACAAAATCTGTGTTCAGCAGAGATCCCTTGTGGGAGCGAGCTTGCTCGCGAAAGCGTCCTTTCAGCCAGCGAAGATCTTAAGCCGGAATGGCCTTCGCCTTAGGCTCGCGATCCCAAACCCGATGCTGCCCGATCGCCGCAAAGAACGGCTTGGTCAACGCTGGCACATCCTTGCCTTGCAGCAATCCGTCATCCGTCTCCAGTTTCAGCAGATCCTGCAACTGATTCGCATCACCCTGCAACGCAATCGCCTTCAGATGCTTGTACGCCTCCAGCAGGTAATGCAACGCCACGCCGTCGCCGCTCAACGCTTTCACCGACGCCGCGCCACCCGGCACAAACACCGCATCGAAGATCACCGACGGCATGCCTTCCATCGACGCATCCACCGCCAGGGTTTTGCCCTCAGCGGTCTTCACCGGCGCTGAAGTTGGGCCGAGCAACTTGGCATGCGCACCCTCAGCCGCCAATGCCTTCCTCATTGCATCAATCGCCGCACCATCGACGCCGTTAGCGGCAAGAATTGCAACTTTTCGCGTCTTGATGTTTTCTGGCAGCAAATTAGCCTGACTCAATGACGGCGAGTGATCGAAAGACACCTTGCGCGCATCCACTGTGCCTTTGGCAGGCGCCGGCAAGCCCAGATTAGCCGCCACACGCTTGGCCAGTTCCAGATCGATATTGGCGAGAATCTCGTTCACCTCCCGCGCACGGATAAATTCACGCTCTACCTTGCCCAACTCGAAGCTGTAGGCCGCAATGATGTGCTCCTTCTCGTGATCGCTCATGCTGTTGAAAAATAGCGTCGCTTGGGAGAAGTGATCGCTGAACGACTCGCTGCGCTGGCGGATCTTGTTCGCGTCGATGCGTTCCGGATAACTCTCGAAGCCACCGTCCTGTGCGGCCGGCGGGGTTTCTTTCGGCCAGCCACCATCAATCGAGTTAGGCTCATACGAGGCGCGGCCTTTGTCGATCACCGTGCGGTGCTGCGCATCACGCTGGCCATTGTGGAACGGCGCCACCGGCCGGTTGATCGGCAACTCATGAAAGTTCGGCCCGCCGAGTCGGCTGATTTGCGTGTCGGTGTAGGAAAACAGCCGACCTTGCAGCAGTGGATCATTGGAGAAGTCGATGCCGGGCACGATGTGGCCAGGGCAGAACGCGACCTGCTCGGTCTCGGCGAAGAAGTTGTCCGGGTTGCGGTTCAGGGTCATCTTGCCCAGCGGCGTGATCGGCACGATTTCTTCGGGGATCAGCTTGGTCGGGTCGAGGATGTCGAAATCGAAGTCGTGCTCGTTTTCCTCCTCGATGATCTGTACGCCGAGTTCCCATTCCGGGTAATCGCCCATCTCGATCGCTTCCCAGAGGTCGCGACGGTGGTAGTCGGTATCTTTACCGGCAAGCTTCTGCGCCTCGTCCCACACCAGCGAACAAGTGCCGGCGGTAGGGCGCCAGTGGAATTTGACGAAGCGCGATTTGCCCTCGGCATTGATCAGGCGGAAGGTGTGCACGCCGAAGCCCTGCATGCTGCGCAGGCTTTTCGGGATCGCCCGGTCGGACATCGCCCAGATGACCATGTGCGCCGATTCCGGGACCAGCGAAACGAAGTCCCAGAAGGTGTCGTGAGCCGAGCCGCCGGTAGGGATTTCGTTGTGCGGCTCGGGTTTCACCGCGTGGACGAAGTCGGGAAATTTGATCGCGTCCTGAATGAAGAACACCGGCATGTTGTTGCCAACCAGGTCGAAGTTGCCTTCATCGGTAAAGAACTTCACCGCGAAACCGCGCACGTCACGTACGGTATCGCCGGAACCACGCGGGCCCTGAACCGTGGAAAAGCGCACGAACACCGGGGTCTTTTTCCCCGGATCCTGTAGGAACCCGGCCTTGGTCAGCGTCGAATGGTTCTCGTAGGCCTGAAAGAAACCATGCGCCCCGGTGCCGCGTGCGTGGACGATGCGTTCCGGGATCCGCTCATGGTCAAAATGCGTGATCTTTTCCCGCATGATGAAATCTTCAAGCAGCGACGGCCCGCGCGGGCCGGCCTTGAGGGTGTTCTGGTTGTCGGCAATCTTCACACCCTGGTTGGTGCGCAGCGCCTGGCCAGTGGCGTCGGAGCGGAATTTCTCCAGGCTGTCGAGTTTGGCGTTGGTGTTGGCGCGATCCGGGGCATCGGTTCCGGCCATCTGGCTTTTATCGGTCGTAGGCTTCTTGCTCATCAGTCGTAAACTCCTCGGTTGACCCCGTGGTTTGCCGGGGACTCTTGAGTGGTTCCCGGGCACGGCACCCAGGGTTTTCAAGTCGCTTACTTAGTGACTGATGAGGCGTTGGGGGCGTTCCTTTTTTATGACCTTTGATCTTGTTATTGCCAAATCGAAGGTTAATTGCGAAATAAATGCTAAGAACCTCTATACGGACAGGCTAAAATGCGCGCCCGGCTAACCGCTGATCCTTTTCTAACGCGCCCCACAAGGTTCGCTACGTGATCGAGTTTCAAAACGTCCACAAGACTTACCGCGTCGCCGGTAAGGATATTCCCGCGCTGCACCCGACCAGTCTCTCTATCGAGAACGGGCAGGTGTTCGGCCTGATCGGCCATTCCGGCGCGGGCAAAAGTACCCTGCTGCGTCTGATCAATCGCCTGGAAGACTCCAGTGGCGGCAAGATCATCGTCGACGGCGAAGAAGTCACCGCACTGGACGCCAACGGCCTGCGCCGTTTCCGTCAGCAAGTCGGGATGATCTTCCAGCACTTCAACCTGCTTGCCTCCAAGACCGTGGCCGACAACGTTGCGTTGCCGCTGACCCTGGCCGGCGAACTGTCGGGCGGCGAGATTGACAAGCGTGTTGCCGAATTGCTGGCGCGGGTCGGTCTGTCCGACCACGCCAAGAAGTACCCGGCGCAATTGTCCGGTGGCCAGAAGCAGCGCGTCGGCATTGCCCGCGCCCTGGCGACCAAGCCGAAGATTCTGCTGTGCGACGAGGCCACCAGTGCCCTCGACCCGCAGACCACCGCTTCGGTCCTGCAATTGCTGGCCGAGATCAACCGCGAACTGAAACTGACCATCGTCCTGATCACCCACGAGATGGATGTGATCCGTCGCGTTTGCGATCAAGTGGCCGTAATGGACGCTGGTGTGATCGTCGAGCAAGGTTCGGTCGCCGATGTGTTCCTGCATCCAAAACACCCGACCACCAAGCGTTTTGTGCAGGAAAGCGAGCAGATCGACGAAAGCGAACAGCGTGATGACTTCGCTCACGTGCCGGGCCGCATTGTGCGTCTGACCTTCCAGGGCGAAGCGACCTACGCGCCGCTGCTCGGTACCGTCGCCCGGGAAACCGGCGTCGACTACAGCATCCTCGCCGGTCGCATCGACCGCATCAAAGACATTCCGTACGGGCAATTGACCCTCGCCGTCACCGGTGGCGACATGGAAGCGGCCTTCGCCCGCTTCACCGCCGCTGACGTTCACATGGAGGTATTGCGCTAATGGAAGACCTGATCAGTTTCTTCACCAATATCGACTGGTACGAAATCTGGCTGGCAACCGGCGATACGATGCTGATGCTCGGTGGTTCGCTGCTGTTCACCGTATTGCTCGGCCTGCCGCTGGGCGTGTTGCTGTTTCTGTGCAGCCCGCGTCAGTTGCTGGAAAACCGTGGCCTCTACGCATTCATGTCGCTGGCGGTGAACATCCTGCGTTCGCTGCCGTTCATTATTCTGTTGATCGTGATGATCCCGTTCACCGTGCTGATCACCGGCACGTCGCTGGGCGTGGCCGGTGCGATTCCGCCATTGGTAGTCGGTGCGACACCGTTCTTCGCGCGTCTGGTGGAAACCGCGCTGCGTGAAGTCGATCGCGGGATCATCGAAGCGACCCAGTCGATGGGCGCGACCACGCGGCAGATCATCATGAACGCTTTGCTGCCGGAAGCCCGCCCGGGCATCTTCGCGGCGATTACGGTGACGGCGATTACACTGGTGTCCTACACGGCGATGGCCGGTGTGGTCGGCGCCGGTGGTCTGGGTGACCTGGCGATCCGTTTCGGTTACCAGCGTTTCCAGACTGACGTGATGATCGTCACCGTGGTGTTGCTGTTGATTCTGGTGCAAGTGCTGCAGATGGTCGGTGATCGACTGGTTGTGCATTTCTCGCGCAAATAACCGGTTTTGTAATCAAGAGATGAGCCGGCCATTCGCTGGCAGGCGCCAGACGGGCGCCTCATAAGGAGTTAGCTGAATGAAAAAACTGATCGCTGCTTTTGCTGCCGTTGCAGCATTCTCGGCCCACGCCGAAACCCTGACCGTTGCCGCCACCCCGGTGCCGCACGCGGAAATCCTTGAGTTCGTGAAGCCGGCGTTGGCCAAAGAAGGTGTGGATCTGAAGGTCAAGGTCTTCACCGACTACATTCAGCCGAACGTACAGGTCGCGGAAAAGCGTCTGGACGCCAACTTCTTCCAGCACCAGCCGTACCTCGATGAGTTCAACAAGGCCAAGGGCACTAGTCTGGTTGCCGTGACCGGTGTGCACCTGGAGCCGCTGGGCGCCTACTCGAGCAAGCTCAAGGATCTGAAGGATCTGCCAAGCGGTGCCAAGGTAGTGATTCCGAACGACGCCACCAACGGCGGCCGTGCCCTGTTGCTGCTGGCCAAGGCGGGCGTGATCACTCTGAAGGATCCGACCAACATCCTGTCGACCGTCAAAGACATCGCGACAAACCCGAAAGACCTGAAAATCCGTGAACTGGAAGCCGCGACCATCCCGCGTGTGCTCACCCAGGTCGATCTGGCGCTGATCAACACCAACTACGCGCTGGAAGCCAAGCTCGATCCGTCCAAGGATGCGCTGGTAATCGAAGGCAACGACTCGCCGTACGTGAACATCCTCGTGTCCCGCGCGGACAACAAGGACAGCGATGCGATGCAGAAACTCGCTGCTGCGCTGCACAGCCCGGAAGTGAAGAAATTCATTACCGAGAAGTACAAAGGCGCAGTATTGCCGGCGTTCTGATTGGGTTGTTGCAACGAAAAAGGGGACGCCATGTGCGTCCCCTTTTTTGTCTCTGGTGTTTGGCTTTGGACCTGCTGTGACGCTGCCCCTCACCCCAGCCCTCTCCCAGAGGGAGAGGGGGCCGACCGAGGTGTCTTGCGTTCTACATCGACCTGAAAGATCCAGTCGATTATGGGTTCGGCACTGCACATCGATCTGAACGATCTTGGCGATTATGGATTCAGCACAGCGCTTTCAGGTCGGCGTATTTCGTCAGCATCCCCCAATCAGTCCCCTCTCCCTCTGGGAGAGGGCTAGGGTGAGGGGCTTTTGCCTTTAGGCGATTACTTGCGGTTAAGCATGACCGGCAGCTGCGCAACCAGTTTGGCATTGTTCAACGGCGCCCGAATAAACCCACGCTGCGTCCCGTCCGGCCCGATCACCGCAAGATTCCCGCTATGGTCGACGGTGTAATTCGGCTTGCTCGTATCCGCTGGAATAAAAGGAATACTCACCGCGTTCGCCACCTTCTGCAGCTCTTCAATCGAAGTCGGTGTCAGGCCAATGAACTGCGGATCAAAATAGCCCAGGTACTGCTTTAACTGCTTGGGGTTATCGCGGTTCGGGTCAACGCTGACCAGCACGATCTGCAACTTGTCCACAGCGTCTTTCGGCAGTTCACTCTTGATCTGCCGCAGCTGCGCCAACGTTGTCGGGCAGATGTCCGGGCAGAAGGTGTAGCCGAAGAACAGCAGGCTCCACTTGCCTTTCAACTCGTTGATCGCCACCGGTTTGCCGTCCTGATCGGTCATCGTCACGTCCGGCAGATTGCGGCTCTGCGGCAGCAGGATAATGCCGGCGTCGATCAGCGCAGTCGGGTCGCCCTGGCCCTTGCCGCTCAGCACTTTGTTGACGGTAAGTCCCAGGATCAGCGCGATCACGGCGACGAGGATGAAGACGGTTTTCTGGGTTCGAGTCATAGGTTCAACAGTAAGTAGTGGTCTACGAGCAGGGCGATGAACAACAGGAACAAGTACCAAATAGAGTACTTGAAGGTGTTGATCGCCGCGTGCGGCCGAGTGCCACGGTACAGCACCACGGCCCATTGCAGAAACCTCGCGCCCAAGCAGAGCGCGCAAATCAGGTAGAGCATGCCGCTCATGTGAATCACGTAAGGCAGCAGACTCACCGCCAGCAGCGCGAAGGTGTAGAGCAGAATGTGCACCTTGGTGTAGTGCTCGCCGTGGGTGACTGGCAGCATCGGGATGTCGGCCTTGGCGTATTCCTCCTTGCGATGAATCGCCAGCGCCCAGAAGTGCGGTGGGGTCCAGGCGAAGATGATCAGCACCAGCAACAACGGTTCGGCGCTGACGTGGCCGGTGGCTGCGGTCCAGCCCAGTAATGGCGGGGCAGCACCGGCGAGGCCACCGATGACGATGTTCTGCGGCGTCGCGCGTTTGAGGAAGCCGGTGTAAATCACTGCATAACCAAGAAGCGAAGCCAAGGTCAGCCAAGCGGTCAGCGGATTGGTGAAAGTCAGCAACAACGCCTGACCGAGCAACGCCAGCACCAAGGCAAACGTCAGTGCCGCCGCCGGTGAAACCCGGCCCTCGGCTAGCGGCCGTTTATGCGTACGCGCCATCACCGCATCGATGCGCCGATCCACCACATGGTTGACCGCCGCCGCACCACCGGCACACAGGGCAATCCCCAGATTGCCGAACACCAGCACCGTCCACGGCACCCCGGCACGGGTCGCGAGGAACATGCCAACCAGCGAGGTGATCAGCATCAGCACCACGACTTTCGGTTTGGTCAGCTCCAGATAATCACGCCAGATCGCCTGATGCGGGCGCTCGCCAATCAGAATCGCCACGGCGTTTCTCCTTTTATGGTGATGGGCGCGGCCGCGTGTTTGCGCGGGCTCAGGCGCCAGCGCGCGAGCACCGGTTGTTTGACCCGGACCAGGCTGGTGCGCGCGTGGTAATTGACCAGCACCATGGTCAGCAACAGCGCCGCGCCGCCAGCGTTATGCGCGACCGCCACCGGCAGCGGCAGATGGAACAGCACGTTGCTGATGCCGAGGGTGATCTGCGCTGCGAGGGCAATAAGCACCAGCCCGGCCAGCCGCGTCATGCCAACCACTTTCAATTGCCAGGCGAGGCCGAGCAGCACCAGCGTCACCAGCAGCGCGCCGATACGATGAGTCAGGTGAATCGCCGTGCGTGCATCGCTGTCGAGTTGTCCGCCGAGATAATTCGGGCCGATGTGTTGAGTCAGGTGAAAACCGTTGGCGAAATCCGCTGGCGGCAGCCATTGCCCGTGGCAGGTTGGGAAATCGATGCAGGCCACCGCCGCGTAGTTGGAACTGACCCAGCCACCCAGCGCGATCTGGCCAATCACCAACAACAATCCCGCTGTCGCCCAATACTGCAAACGCTTGGGCACGGTCAGTGCCGGCAGTACGCCGGACAGTCGTAAGGTCAGCAAAAACAGCAAACTCAACGTCGCAAAACCGCCGAGCAAATGCCCGGTGACCACTTGCGGCCAGAGTTTGAGCGTCACCGTCCACATGCCGAACGCCGCTTGCGCGAACACCACCGCGAGCAGAAACAGCGGCAGCTTCAACGGCTGCCCCGGATGACGTCGATTGACCCACGCGCGCCCGGCCAGAATCGAAATGAGCAGGCCGAGGGTGCCGGCGAAGTAGCGGTGGATCATCTCGTTCCAGCCCTTGTGCGCCTCCACCGGTGAGTCGGGGTAATGCAGTTCGGCATGGGCCAGTTGCGCTTCGCTTTTCGGCACGCTGATAAACCCGTAGCAACCCGGCCAGTCCGGACAGCCGAGGCCGGCGTGGGTCAGGCGCGTATAGGCGCCGAGCAGCACCACAATCAGCGCCAGCAGGGTGGCAAACAGCGCGAGGCGAAATCCAGGTTTGGCCATGACGATGCCCTTATCCGATGTTCGACAGTTTCAGCAGGTGACGCAGGTCGTTGAGCAGATCCTTGCCTTTCACATTCGGCTCGTAACGCAGTACGAGATTGCCGTGGGGGTCGATGATCCACAGCTGCGGCGTGGCTTTGTCGCCCGTGGTTTTACTGAACGATGTAGCGTCCAGCGGATAGCGTTGCAGCTGTGGATATTCGCGGTTGAGCTTGGCCTCGTAATCGGCGCTCACCGGTTGCGCCATGGCGAGAGCGTGGCTGGCGCGGCCGGCATCGCGACCGAGGCCGATCTGGATCTGCCGCGCCAGATACACCAGTTGCTGGCAATCCACCGCGCAATCCTTCGGCGCGGTGACCAGCATCTGCCAGCGCTCTTCATCGGCTTGCACGCCGAGGTCGACGCGGGTCTGGCCGTTGCCGATCAGTTCGCCGTGATAGCTGCGACCCTCCGGCACCCAGAACTGCAATTTGTACATGCCGGTGGCGAGCACCATCGGGCCAATCACGCCGAGCAATATCAGCAGCAATTGAATGCGCCCGCGACGACGGGTGGCGGCAGGTTTCGCCTCAGACATGCTGGGTGGATTCATGGCCGTTCCCATGGTGTTTCTCCTTTGCGTTGTGCAAGCCCAAATAGACGTAGAGGCCGAGCAGGGCGGTGGCCATGGCGAACCACTGCACGGCGTAACCGAGGTGTTTTTCCGGGCCCATGGCGACCACCGGCCAATCGGCCTCGTAGCTGGCCGGGCCGGGTTCGGCGCGTAACTCGTAGGTGAAGCCGTCGCGCTCAAGGGTTTTCCACAGCTTGGCGGGTTCGACGGCAGTGATGGTTTGCGGCCAGGTGTTGCTGACCGGATCGGCATGAAGTTGAAAAGTGACGCCGGGGGCGACGTAGACCCAGGCATCGACATTCAAGGCTTCGGAAGGCGTGGTGAATTGCGGCGGCACGCGGCGGTCCGGCCACGGCAGCCAGCCGCGATTAACCAGCAGCCACAGGCCTGTACGTTGATCCTGAAACGGTTGCAGCAGCTCGACGCCGACCTTGCCGTTACGCTGACGGTTATCCAGCAGCAAGCTGTGCGCGGCATCGAACTGGCCGTGCAGATGCACGCGGCGATAAGCCGGATCAGCGCTATTGAGAAGTTCGCTGCTGGCCATCGGTTCGGCCGCGCGGCGTTCGGCGTAGCTGGTGAGCAGAGCGGTTTTCTCGGCACCCCGGCTCAATTGCCAGAAGCCTAGCGAAACCAGCAACGGCAGCAACAACGCCACCACCACGGTCGGTATCACGCCCGGGCGAAAGCGCTTCATGGCTGTGCCACAAAGTCAGTCGTTGCGATCGCTATACTCAATTGCATCGCCTGTCCCCCGGAGTTCTTCCCATGCTCAAAACAGCCATCGTCCTGATGCTGATTGCCACGGTGATCAGCCTGTTCAGCGGCCTGTTTTTCCTGGTCAAGGACGACAGCAGCTCCAATCGCCTGGTCATCGCCTTGAGTGTTCGGGTGGCATTGGCCGCCGCCACCGTCGGCTTGATCGCCTGGGGCTTTTACAGCGGCCAACTGGTGTCGCATGCGCCTTGGTAGTGGTGATCCTCAGAGTACGTAGACGAAGATAAACAGACCGATCCAGACCACGTCGACGAAGTGCCAATACCAGCTCGCCGCTTCGAAGCCGAACTGGTGCTCGTTGTCGAAGTGGCCCTTCATGATGCGCATCAGCATCACGAACAGAATGATCGTGCCGATGGTCACGTGGGCGCCGTGGAAACCGGTGAGCATGAAGAACGTCGCGCCATAAATACCGGAACCGAGGGTCAGGCCCAGTTCGTGGTAGGCGTGCATGTATTCCTCAGCCTGGAAGCCGAGAAACGCGCAGCCCAGCAGCACGGTGATCGCCAGCCAGATTTTCAGTGCGCCGCGATGGCCCTTTTTCAGCGCATGGTGGGCGATGGTGATGGTCACGCTGGAGCTGACCAGCAGAATTGTGTTGATCAGCGGCAGCCCCCACGGGCTGATGACTTCTTTTGGCGGCGGGAACAGTTTCGGATCCGGCGTGTGCAGCAACGGCCAGGTGAACTGGAAGTTCGGCCAGAGCATGTGCGCGATGCCTTTGGTGCCCTCACCGCCGAGCGCCGGTCCGGAGACGTGCCGCACGTAAAACAGCGCACCGAAGAAGGCGACGAAGAACATCACTTCGGAGAAGATGAACCAACTCATGCCCCAGCGGAACGAGCGATCCAGCTGCGGGCTATAAAGTCCCGCGCGGCTTTCCTTGATCACCGCCCCGAACCAGCCGAACAGCATGTACGCCAGCAACAGGCCACCGACGAAAAAGATGTACGGGCCGTGGGATTCCGGGCGCGCTGCCTTCAGATCGTTAAACCAGGTGGCGAGGCCGTACACAGTGATGGCCATGCCGAATGTCGCGATGATCGGCCATTTGCTTTGCGGCGGAACGTAATAATGCTCATGAGTTGCCATTTATTGTTCTCCTTATCGGGCACGCTCAACCGCCAGTGTTTACAGCCACCGGCGGATGTCGGGCGGTGATATCGAACAGCGTGTAGGACAGCGTCAGGTGCTTCACTTCCTTGGGCATGTCGCGGTCAACAATGAAACGCACCGGCATCTCGATCTGCTGACCGGGCTGCAGCACCTGCTGGGTAAAGCAAAAGCATTCGGTCTTGTGGAAATACGCCGCCGCGTTACTCGGCGCGATGCTCGGCACGGCTTGCGCACTCATCGGTTTGTCGGTGGGGTTGCGCGCGATGAAGATCATCTCGTTGACCGCGCCGGGGTTGGCGGTGAGTTCGTCATGCTTGGGGTAAAAGTCCCACGGCATGTCGACGTTGTTGGTCGACAGAAACTGCACACGCACCTGGCGCGAAGTGTCGACCACCTGCTCACCCTCGTACTGCCCGGCGGTCTTGCCGTTGATGCCGAAGGCTTTGCACATCACGTCGTAGATCGGCACCAAGGCAAAACCGAAGACAAACATCGCCACCACCACCCCGAGCAGGCGGGTGACGAGTTTTTTCATCGAGATCGAATCAGCCATGGTTCATGCCTCCCCACCAAACCCTGTAGGAGTGAGCCTGCTCGCGATGGGTGCACCGCGGTGTGCCCGACACACCGCCATCGCGAGCAGGCTCACTCCTACAAAAGCCAAGCGTTTCATTTCACTTCCGGCGGTGTGGTGAAGGTGTGATACGGCGCCGGGGACGGCACGCTCCACTCCAGACCTTCCGCACCATCCCACGGTTTGGCCGGTGCTGGCGGGCCGCCGCGAATGGTCTTGATGACGATGAACAGGAAGAAAATCTGCGTCGCACCGAACATGAACGCGCCAATCGACGAGACCATGTTGAAGTCGGCGAATTGCAGGTTGTAGTCCGGAATCCGCCGCGGCATTCCCGCAAGACCGACGAAGTGCATCGGGAAAAAGGTCAGGTTCATGCCGACGAACGACAGCCAGAAATGCAGCTTGCCGAGGGTTTCGTCGTACATGTGGCCGGTCCATTTCGGCAGCCAGTAGTAGGTCGAGGCGAAGATCCCGAAGATCGCCCCCGGCACCAGCACGTAATGGAAGTGCGCGACCACAAAGTAGGTGTCCTGGTACTGGAAGTCTGCCGGGGCGATGGCCAGCATCAACCCGGAGAAACCGCCGATGGAAAACAGGATCACGAACGCCACCGCGAACAGCATCGGCGTTTCGAAGGTCAGCGAGCCTTGCCACATGGTGCTGGCCCAGTTGAACACCTTCACCCCGGTCGGCACCGCGATCAACAGCGTGGCGTACATGAAGAACAGCTCGCCCACCAGCGGAATGCCGACCACGAACATGTGGTGCGCCCAGACAATGAACGACAGGAAGGCGATGCTCGCCGTCGCGTAGACCATCGAGGTGTAGCCGAACAGCGGCTTGCGCGAGAAGGTCGGGATGATCGAGCTGACGGCGCCGAAGGCCGGCAGGATCATGATGTACACCTCGGGATGGCCGAAGAACCAGAACACATGCTGGAACAGCACCGGGTCACCGCCACCGGCAGCGCTGAAGAAACTGGTGCCGAAGTGGATGTCCATCAGCATCATCGTCACGCACCCGGCCAGCACCGGCATCACCGCGATCAGCAGGAACGCAGTGATCAGCCAGGTCCAGACGAACAGCGGCATTTTCATCAGCGTCATGCCGGGTGCGCGCAGATTGAGGATGGTGGCGATCACGTTGATCGCGCCCATGATCGAACTGATGCCCATCAAGTGGATGGCGAAGATAAAGAAGGTCACGCTTTCCGGTGCGTAGGTCGTCGACAGCGGCGCATAGAACGTCCAGCCGAAGTTCGGCCCGCCACCGGGGGTGAACAGCGTCGACACGAGGATCAGGAACGCCGCCGGCAACAGCCAGAAGCTGAAGTTGTTCATCCGGGGCAAGGCCATGTCCGGCGCGCCGATCATCAACGGGATCATCCAGTTGGCGAGGCCGACAAACGCCGGCATCACCGCACCGAAGACCATCACCAGACCGTGCATGGTGGTCATCTGGTTGAAGAACGCCGGCTCGACGATCTGCAAGCCGGGCTGGAACAGTTCGGCGCGAATCACCATCGCGAACGTACCGCCGAGCAGAAACATGGAGAACGCAAACCACAGGTACAGCGTGCCGATGTCCTTGTGGTTGGTGGTCAGCACCCAGCGCATCAGGCCTTTGGCGGGGCCGTGGGCGTGGTCGGCATGACCGTGGTCATCAATGACAGCGCTCATGGCCGGTCTCCTTTACGTGAGTGGATGAGGCAGGCCGGGGCGCTCTGCCCCGACCGGTTCACGAGGTACGCGATAGACCGGCTCATTTGCTTTCCGCCTGTTTCAGCTCCAGCACTTCTTTTGGCGTGACCATGTCGCCCTTGTTGTTGCCCCAGGCGTTACGTTCGTAGGTCACGACCGCTGCGATATCGACTTCCGACAGCTGCTTGCCGAACGCCGCCATGGCGGTGCCGGGCTTGCCGTGGAAGACAATGCTCAAGTGGCCTTCTTTCGGTCCGGTGGCGATTTTCGAGCCTTTGAGCGCCGGGAACATCGGCGGCAGGCCCTGACCTTCGGCCTGGTGACAGGCGACGCAGGTGGTGTGATAGATCTTGTCGCCGCGTTCCTTGAGTTCGTCGAGGGTCCATTCCTTGCTGGTCAGCTCTTTGAGCTGCGCAGCCTCGGCTTTGCGCTCGGCGAGCCATTTGTCGTAGTCGGCCTTCTCTTTGACCTCGACCACGATCGGCATGAAGCCGTGATCCTTGCCGCACAATTCGGCGCACTGGCCACGGTAGATGCCGGGCTTGTCGATGCGCGTCCACGCCTCGTTGACGAATCCCGGGATCGCATCGCGTTTCACCGCGAAGGCCGGCACCCACCAGGAGTGAATGACGTCGGCGGAAGTCACGAGGAAGCGCACTTTGGCGCCGGTCGGCAGCACCAAGGGCTTGTCGACCTCGAGCAAGTAATGCTCGCCCTTGGTTTCCTTGTTGTGAATCTGTTCGGCGGGGGTGGCCAGGTTGCTGAAAAACTCGACGTCCTGGCCCAGGTATTTGTAGTGCCACTTCCACTGATAACCGGTGATCTGGATATCGATATCCGGCTCACTGGTGTCGTACATCTTGATCAGGGTGGCGGTCGCCGGTACGGCCATCGCCACCAGAATCAGGAACGGTACGACGGTCCAGAGAATTTCGACGGTAGTGCTTTCGTGGAATTTTGCGGCGACCTGCCCGGTAGAACGGCGGTGCACCATCATCGACCAGAACATGGCGCCGAAGACGATGATCCCGATCACCACACAGATCCAGAAAATGGTCATGTGCAGGTCGAATACTGCGTGACTGATTTCAGTCGCTCCAGGCGCCATATTTACAGTCCAGGCAGCGTGTGCCGGACTGAAAATCGACCACAACAGGAGGCCCATCCAGACGTGTGGATGTCGCATCATTGCGGGTTCCCCTTATCGTTCTTGTTATCCCGCCGGCTTTCGCCTGCGGCAAGGGAGCGGCTGCATCAGACTACGAACTTGAATCGCCGGGCCTTGCTGCGGGTGCAGTCGGGCGTCATCAGCTAACTCCATTCAATGGCGAGTATAGACAGCGACGGGAAATTGCAATGTGCGCACGTAAATGAACTGAAACAGCTGGCACTTGCGTTCAAGGGCACGAATGGAGAAGGATGCAGACGAGTGGTGGCAAACCGATATAACGCAGGTGCATCAAGGATGAAATAATTATGACAAATGCGTCTTAGCATTTTTCGTAAGCCAGCTAAGTTATGTCTTCCCTATTTCATTGCCTTGTTTCCTGGAGTTTTCATGAACACCGCCGCATTGCGCGAGCAGATCCAAAAAGCCCAACAACACGAAAAAGAAACCGGCCTGCTGACCCGTCAGCTGGAAAGCAAGCTGCCTCATTTACACCCGGCGATCCAATTGCCGGAAGCCGACGCCAACGGTGTGCTGACGCGTTTTGTCGCCGCATACATTGATGAAGTGCCAGACCTGCTGGATGCAGCCAATGAAGTTGCCAGGGAAGCGGGAATCGAATCGCAGATCAAACCGGTGCTGAAAATCGCCGAGCAGTATTTCCTCCAGCCGCCAGCCATCATGGCCGGGCACGTTGGCCTGGACAGCCTGCTCGACGAAGCCTATCTGGCGCACCGTTTTGTCGAAGAGGTCAACGACCTGTACATCAAGCATTTCGGCCAGCCACTGATCCCCTTGGACATGACGGTCGCTAACTTGATTGCTCACCAATTGATCGGTGAGGAATTTGCCAACCAACTGGACGAAGCGGTGCATCACGCCATCGACGAGATGCTCAACGACGAGAGTTTTGCCCTGGAATCGGTAGAAGCCTACCGCGGCAAACTCAGCAGCCCGGACACCGGCGCCGCGTGGAAACGCTGGCCGTGCATGGGCCGCCGACTGGGTGTGGGCCTGGAACTGGACCAGCCTGCCGCCTGAGTTACACACAATCCAATGTAGGAGTGAGCCTGCTCGCGATGGCGATAGATCATTCAACATCTCTGTTGACTGACCCACCGCCATCGCGAGCAGGCTCACTCCTACAGGGGTTGAGTTCAACCAGCAAATTTAGCCGGCAGCGCCGATACCGGTGGTGGTTCGAATCCGTCCCTCAAGCCTGCGCTTCAACCCGCGCGACTCAATCAACAGCTTCGAACCCTTCGCCGCATTCGCCCGGCCCCACTCCTCCAGCAACTCCAGACACGAATGGTCGATGTAGCTCAGGTTATTGAGCGGCACATGCACCGTCGTGCCTTGCGGAATACTGCCCAGCACTTGCGTCAACGCCGGCACTTTGAGGAATGTCGCCGCGCCGACCAGACGCAACTCCATCTCGCCGTCCTGCGGCAGATCGATCAGGCTGATCTTCAATCGCGAAGCCTTGAACGCCAGTTTCAACATCGTCAGACCGAAACCGATCAACACCCCGGTCAGCAGGTCAGTAAAGATGATCGCCAGCGCCGTCGCCGCATAGGTGAACATCGGCATCCGCCCATAACGACCCAGACCTCGAAACGCTTTGAGATCGACCAGTTTGAACCCGGTGTACACCAGCACACCCGCCAGACTCGCCACCGGAATGCTTTGCAGCACACTCGACAGCAACAGCACGAACGCCAGCAGCCACAGACCATGGAAGATCGTCGAGTAACGCGTGGTTGCGCCGGCCTGGACGTTGGCCGAACTGCGCACGATCACCCCGGTCATCGGCAGCGCGCCGAGCAGACCGCAGAGCATGTTGCCGACACCTTGCGCCGAAAGCTCACGGTCGAAGTCCGAACGCACGCCGCTGTGCATGCGATCCACCGCAGCGGCGGACAACAAGGTTTCGGCGCTGGCGATAAACGCCACGGCGAACGCGGCGATCAGCAGCGTCGGGTCGGCCAGACTGAGCAGGTCCGCCGGTTTCAGCCAATCGATGGCCTCCGCCAGATTCGCCGGCACTTCAACGCGTTTCACCTGCAACGCCAGCAGCAGACTTGCCCCGGTCGCCAGACCGACACCGAGCAATGCGCCCGGAACGAAGCGTAGCGAATGCGGGCGAAATTTTTCCCATAGCCACATCACCGCAATCGTCGACAGCCCCAACAGCCCGGCCTGCCAGCCGAACGACGGCAAGGCCTGCGCCACTGCCGCCGGGAACGCCGTAAGGTTATCCAGGCCAGAAGGCTTCGGTGACGCATCGAGCATCACATGCGCCTGCGACAGCACGATCAACACGCCAATCCCCGCCAGCATCCCGTACACCACCGCTGGCGCCGTGACCCGAAACCAGCAACCGAGCTTCAAGCGCCCGGCCACCAGTTGCAGAAAACCGGCAAGCAGCAGAATCGGCCCGAGCATCTCGATACCGTGCTGACGCACCAGTTCAAACACCAACACCGCCAGACCCGCCGCCGGCCCGCTGACCTGCAACGGCGAACCCGCCAGCCAGCCAACCACCAGACCGCCGATGATCCCGGTGATCAGACCTTTGGCCGGTGGCAACCCTGACGCAATCGCGATACCCATGCACAGCGGCAACGCGACCAGAAACACAACCACTGAAGCGAGCAACTCCCGTGGCAACACCGCTTTCAATTGAGCCGCACGCATGGCGATTCTCCCGAAGTTTTCTTCAGGCATGGCTTCGCCGAACCGCTGAAACAGCGGCCGGCGTCAAACCACACAGATGTTTAGGAAGATTTAGAAGCGCGCTTTGGGCGTCGCCACCGGAATCGGATGGCTACCATCGAGCGGCAGGAAACGTCCCTGATCCGCGTCGTAAGCTTTGATTTCGCTGGTTTCGATGTTGTAGACCCAGCCATGGATGAACAGATGACCGTTCGCCATGCGCGAGGCTACCGAAGGATGGGTACGCAAGTGCTGCAATTGGGCGATGACGTTTTCCTCGGTGAGGATCGGCATGCTTTCTTTTTCGTCGGCGCAGTGACAGTTGTCGTGCACCATGGTTTTCGCGACTTCAGCGTGGCGCAGCCAGGCTTTGACCGTCGGCATTTTTTCCAGGCTGTCCGGATTGAGCACCGCACGCATGGCGCCGCAATCGGAGTGGCCGCAGATGATGATGTGCTGCACGCCCAGCGCCAGCACCGCGTATTCGATCGCGGTGGATACGCCGCCGTTCATCTGGCCGTAAGGCGGGACAACGTTGCCGACGTTACGGGTCACGAACAGATCGCCCGGCGAGCTCTGGGTGATCAGTTCAGGGACGATGCGCGAGTCGGCGCAGGTGATGAACATCGCCTTTGGCGCCTGGGCCGTGGCGAGTTTCTTGAAGAGTTCTTCCTGCTGGGGAAAGACCTCATGATGAAAATGCAAAAAGCCGTCTACGATCTGTCGCAGCGCTGCATCGGCGGATTCCGCTTCAGGGGTTTGCGCCGACGCAGCCAACGGCTGTTTATCCTTGTCACTCATGATTCATCCTCTTTGGCGGATTAGGGGAGTCGTTCCCATGTATTCCGGTATGAAGCCAGTGGCTGTTTAAAACATCCGGGTCATCCCGACCCGTCAGTCACTCGATGAACAAGGTAGCCGCCGAAACTTAACTCAAACTGAATCAAACGCTCTAGCACGTGTGTTCCAGATCACAAAAAACGTGACTGAGTGATTTCGGCGGAAGGATTCCAACCCCTCAACCATAGGCTAATTGTCGCTAAATCAACGACATCTGGCGACCCGGCGGACAGAAGGCAGTGCAATCGAGGTTGTAGCTTTCGCGGTGATTGATGCCCAGACGCTTGATGGCTTTGGCAAATCGTTGCGCGAGCAGGTCGGCGAACACTCCTTCGCCGCGCATGCGCGCGCCGAAACGGCTGTCGTAGAGCTCGTCGCCACGGCTCTGGCGGATCAGGCTCAGCACATGCGCGGCGCGTTGCGGATAGTGCGCCGCCAGCCACTCCTCGAACAGCGGCGCCACCTCCAGCGGCAAGCGCAGCATCATATAGGCAGCGCTTTGTGCTCCGGCCGCGTGGGCTTCGTTAAGCAGGTTTTCGATCTCGCTGTCGTTGATCATCGGAATCATCGGCGAACACAGCACGCCGACCGGTATGCCTGCTTCGCGCATGACCCGAATGGCGCGCAATCGCGCTTTGGGGGCAGCAGCGCGCGGTTCGAGGATGCGTTTGAGCTCGTCATCGAGCGTGGTCAGGCTGATCATCACCGCGACCAGGCGTTGCTCGGCCAACTCAGTCAGCAGGTCGAGATCGCGCAGAATCAGCGAGCCTTTGGTGACGATGGTCACCGGGTGCCGGTAACGCAGCAGCACTTCGAGGGTCTGCCGGGTGATTTTGTGTTCGCGCTCGATCGGCTGATACGGATCGGTGTTGGAGCCCAGATTGATCGGCGCACATTGATAGCCTTTTTTCCCGAGCTGTTCTTCCAGCACTTGGGCGGCGTTGGTCTTGGCGATCAGTCTGGTTTCGAAGTCCAGCCCTGGCGACATGTCCCAGTAAGCGTGGCTGGGCCGTGCGTAGCAATAGATGCAGCCATGCTCGCAGCCACGGTAGGGATTGATCGAGCGGTCGAAGGGCAGATCCGGAGAGGTATTGCGGGTAATGATGGTTTTCGCGGTTTCGATCATCACCTCGGTGCCTTGGGTCAGCGGCACCTCTTGATACCAGCCGTCATCCTCGGCCACCGAACGGTTCGGCGCGAAGCGATTGTGCGGGTTGCTGGCGGTGCCGCGACCGCGCTGGGGAAGAGGGTTGATCATTGGGTAGGCTCCTGATCTGTATATGCATACAGTACATGAGCGAGCCCACGTTGATCCAGTACCGTTCAGCGATGGGATACTTGCTGAGTTCCAAAATTTATATATAGGTGCAGAGCCGAAGTACAACCCGAGATACATATGTTCGATTGTCGTGACAAGTTATCAAAGATAGTCTTGGCTACTTCGAGTGGTTCTTGTCCGATAACTAAATTAAAAGGATTTAATTCATGTCTTACCTCAATCAGCGCGGTGTCTTTGTGCAAATGATGCAACCCAATGCATCGGAACCCAACACGATTGTTTCGATGCAACTGGCACGAAAGGAACTGGGCTGGAACGCCGAACAGGAACTGCCCACCGAGGCACTGGTCGACTCGATCTACGTGGTGGCGGTGTCCAGCGACCGTGGCAAAACGTTCACTGTTCGCACCAACAAGAAAGATGTGGACGGTGATGGCGATATTGATAACGACGACAAAGCGAAGTTGATTGCACTGGCCAAGGCCTATGTAAGTATCGTTAATCCGTAATTGAAAGCTCAAGAGTCTCACAGCAAATGAAAATAAGTTCTGCATGACGACTCATACAGGACTTTATTGTTTTAGAAGAAAAGACGGTAAATGACAGGTGGCCAGTAAAAGACTGGCTGGGTATACACCCTGTCAACTCTGACAGTAGACCGGAATTTTCGCCAACCCTAATCTCAAGCACGTAATCAATCTGAAGGGTTTCATCCATGGCTATCAGAATACTGCTGGAAATTGCGGATATGGATCGAGATGGAACTCCGGAAATCGCGTTTTACCACTACAGCGAAGACGCGACCGAAATGATGGATTACGACTATGCGCTTTTTGCTTCGTCGTCGCAGGCCAATGGTCGTTTTGACCTGATCTCTGAAGACGCCGTGGATGCTGACGGTGATGGCGACATCGACAAATATGACGAGAAGCTCTATCTGCAACTGGCCGATGCATTTGCGCAGTTCAAAGGCTTTCAGTACAAGCGTTGACCGTCCGCTGGCACCGCACGAAAAGTCGAACCGTGCCAGCGGAGTATCAATCAGGTCCGTCAGTTATGCGTGGTGACTTGCCCCAAATCATCCCCGGAAGTCGTTTGCATATCGTTCTTGCGTAGATTGGCTACATCTTCAGCGTCAACCGGCGCGCCTTTGTTGCCCCAACTGCCACGAATGAAACTCACCACATCCGCCACTTCCTGGTCCGACAGGCGCCAGGCAAAGCCCGGCATGGTGAACGTCGACGGTGCCGTGTGCGTCGCCGGCAACGTACCGCCCTTGAGCACGATGTGAATCAACGAAGTCGGGTCTTCCGATTGCAGCACCGGATTGCCCGCCAGCGCCGGGAACACCCGGGTGTAGCCGTGACCATCGGTGCGGTGGCACGCCGCGCAGTTGTCGATGTACACCGCAGCTCCGCGCTGACTGTCGTCACCGTTCCACAAGGCTTTGGCGGCTTTTTCATCGTACTGATGCGGTTGATCGTTCGGATCACTGGCCGGCAACGACTTGAGGTAGCGGGCAATCGCGGTCAGGTCGGCATCGGTCATGTATTGCATGCTGTGGGTGACCACGTCGCTCATGCCGCCGAACACGGCGCTGCGGTCGCTGCGCCCGGTCTTGAGGAACTGCACCAGTTGTTCCTCGTTCCAGCTGCCGAGGCCATCCTTGTGATCGCCGCGCAGGCTCTTGGCGATCCAGCCTTCCAGCGGCGCACTGCCGGCGAGGAAGGTTGTGCCGTCAGCCGCACTCAGGGATTTTTCCTGCATGGTCAGCGCGCGTGGCGTATGGCAGGCACCGCAATGGCCGAGGCCTTCGACCAGATACGCGCCACGGCTGATGACGGCGTCGTCACCGACTGCCTTGTAGTCCTCGACCTTCGGCGCAAACATCCAGCGCCAGCCCACCAACGGCCAGCGCATGCTCAACGGCCACGGAATGTCGCTGGCCTTGTTTTCCTGCGCCACCGGTTCTACGCCGTGCATGAAGTACGCGTACAACGCTTGCATGTCGGTTTCGCTGACACGCGCGTAGGACGGATACGGCATCGCCGGGTACAACGTACTGCCGTTTTTGGCGACGCCATGCCGCACGGCCTGATCGAAGTCTTCGAAGCTGTATTCACCGACGCCGGTTTTATCCGGGGTGATGTTGGTCGAGTAAATCGTGCCGATCGGGGTTTCCATCGGCAGGCCACCGGCGAACGGTTTGCCGCCCTTGGCGGTGTGGCAGGCTACGCAGTCACCGGCGCGGGCGAGGTATTCGCCCTGTTTGATCAAACTTTGATCAACTTCAGCCGCATGGATTGCGGCGCTGCCGAGCAGCGCCAGAGTCGCGATAACGAGATTTTTCATGGTCATCGCTCCTTAAGCCTGAACCAGCGGGCCGGGGTTTTTCAGGTATTGCTCGCGGATCGCCTTCGCCGACCAATAGGTCAGTGCCGCAACCAGGCCGGTTGGGTTGTATCCAAGGCCCTGCGGGAATGCCGAGGCACCCGGAACGAAGACGTTGTGCACGTCCCAGCTCTGCAGGTAGCGGTTCAACGCGCTCTTCTTCGGATCGGTGCCCATGATCGCGCCGCCGTTGAGGTGGGTGGTCTGGTACGACGCCGTATTGAAGTGGTCGCCGACTTTCTTGCCGATCACCGCAATGGCTTTCGGCCCCATCGCTTCGGCGACCTTGCCCATTTTCTCGACCATGAAGCGGTTCATCTTGATGTCGTTTTCCTGCCAGTCGAAGGTCATCCGCAGCAGCGGCAAACCATAGGCATCGCGGTACACCGGATCGAGATCGAGGTAGTTGCCACGGTAGGACTGATGCGCGCCGTGGGCGTCCATCGACACCTGGTGGGTGTAGTAATCGGCGGTCGCGCGTTTCCAGGCACTGCCCCACGCAGGTGTGCCCGGCGGGTTCGAGGTGCCGGCAATCGGCCGGCTGCCAGCCTGGTTGACCCACATCGGCGAGCCGCCGACGAAGCCGTGCGGGCCGTGGTCGAAGTTATCGGCGTTGAAGTCATCCAGCGCCACGCCGTTGCCGCCGGCGCCGATGAAGTTGTTGGTGTGGGTGTCTTTGTCGAAGAACGCCTTGATGGTCGCCATGTTCTGGTAGGCAAAGTTACGCCCGACCACGCCTTCACCGCTGATCGGGTCGTATGGCTTGCCGATCCCGGACAGCAGCATCAGCCGCACGTTGTGCAACTGGAACGCGCCGAGAATCACCAGATCCGCCGGTTGCTCGATCTCGCGACCCTGTCCGTCGATGTAGGTCACGCCGGTGGCTTTGGATTTGCTGCTGTCGAGATTGACCCGCAACACATGCGAGTTAGGCCGCAATTCGAAATTCGGCAGCGGTTTCAGCGCCGGCAGAATGTTCACGTTCGGCGAGGCTTTGGAATACATGTAGCAGACATAGCCGCTGCAAAAACCGCAGAAGTTGCACGGGCCCATCTGCGCGCCGTACGGGTTGGTGTACGGTCCGGAGGTGTTTGCCGAAGGCAGGTTGTAAGGTTTATAGCCGACTTCTGTAGCCGCTTTGCCGAACAGCTGCGCGGACACCGTGTTCTTCTGCGCTTCCAGCGGGAACGGGTTGGAGCGATCCGGCGCGTACGGGTTGCCGCCCTTGCCCTGACCGACCAATTGGCCTTTCACCGTCCAGGCCTGGCCCGAGGTGCCGAAGACTTTTTCGGCGAAATCGAAGAACGGCTCCAGTTCTTCATAGCTGACGCCGAAGTCCTGGATGGTCATGTCCTTGGGGATAAAGCTTTTGCCGTAGCGCTCTTCGTAGTGGCTACGCATGCGCAACTCGATCGGATCGACCCGGAAGTGCACGCCCGACCAGTGCAGTCCGGCGCCGCCAACACCATTGCCCGGCAGAAACGCGCCCAACTGGCGGTTCGGCAGGGCGATGTCGTTGACGCTGTGGCGAATGGTGACGGTTTCCTTGGAGATGTCCTGAAAGAGTTTTTTACGCACGCTGTAGGTGAGTTCGTCGATCACCTGCGGATAGTTGCCGTCCGGGTAGGTGTCCTGCATCGGCCCGCGCTCCAGCGCCAGCACGTTGAGACCCGCTTCGGTCAGCTCCTTGGCCATGATCGCGCCGGTCCAGCCGAAGCCCACGATCACTGCGTCAACCTTCTTCATTATCGTTGCCATGCTTACGCCCTCTCGCCGCGAATCGAAACTGCCGGGAAGGGGTATTGCTCGTTACGTTCCACCCAATCCATGAAATCGGCGCGGGCGCCGGGGAAGCCGATCATGGTCCAGCCGACCATGCCTTTGTTGCCACCGTGGATCGGGTCGCAGAAGAACCCTTCCTTGGTGTTTTGCAGCAGCAGATTGAAGAAAATCTTTGCCGGAACCGCATCGAATTGCGGCTTGCCAGCTTCGAGTTGCTTGAGCAAATCGTCTCGGGTAGCGCTGTCTTGCTCAGCAAATACTTTACCGTTGAGGGATTTTGCCCACTGATCCGTGGCGGCGATGCCGAGTCGATAGATCTCTTTGGGCACCAGTTTGCTCTGCCAACCCATTTCCGGAGCGGCGTCGGCATTGAACGGGCCTTGCATGTACCAAAGCGCACCGGCGGCGTACGGCGTGTTCATCTGCCGGTCGATGTATTCCGGGACACCGGCTTCTAGCGCACCCGGACCTTGGGCATCGTTGGGGATCAGCTGTGCGACGGCGGCATTGATGAACGCCCATTCTTCGGCGGTGAAATAGCTCGGCTGATACACGCTGGCAGCAGTGCGAACCGGTTGCGGCGCGGGCGCAGCTGGTTTGGCTTCAGGCGCTGCTTGCAAGACGCTGCTGCCCAGACCGGTGCCAGCCAGGGTGACCACCGGAATCAGGGTCAGGGATTTGCGTAAGAATTCACGCCGCGGGTTGTCTCGACTTTCATCAGACATGGGGTGCACCTCATCAGGCATTAGGGGACAGCCGCTTCTGCGAACGGCTTGAGGAATTTTCGTCGCGACGTGACGGTATGACCCGGAAAATGGGAACGCGTCTGCAACATCGTGTGACAAATGGTAGCAGGCTAAGCTTCGGGATGAATCGATTCAGTGGAAAAAAACAGCGGTTTTCCGCATGCCAGTGCATGAAACCGTGCGGATTCACGATTCTTTGACAAGCGCCTCACAGGGCTTTGACCGCTCAACATCGAAGCTGCAGTTCCTCTCACCGATGAACCCCGACACGGTTACCCCAGCATGTCCCGAGTGCGTTTTTTTTCCGCTTTGTGCTTATCGCTATTGGTGCTGTTGCCCTGGATGCCTGCCCAGGCTGCGGCAACTGCGACAGTTCGTCCTGCTGATTGGGCGCAACCGGTCGAAGTGCAATACAACCTGTTCCAGATGTCGCCGACGCTCTATCGCAGCGCCTTGCCCGATGGCGGTGCGGTGCCGTTGCTGAAGAATCTGAAAGTCGCCACGGTGATCAACTTCCTTCCGGAAGCGGACAATAACTGGTTGTCCGAGCCGGGCATCAACCAGGTGCAATTGCCTTACCGCACCAATCATGTCGATGACGCCGATGTGCTCAAGACTCTGCGCGCGATTCAGTCCGCCGAAGCCAACGGTCCGGTGTTGATGCATTGCAAACACGGCTCTGACCGCACCGGCCTGATGGCGGCGATGTACCGGATCGTGGTGCAAGGCTGGAGCAAGGAAGATGCGCTGAATGAAATGACTCAGGGCGGATTTGGAGAAAGCGGTCATTTCAAGGATGGCGTGCGTTATGTGATGCAGGCCGATGTCGACAAGCTGCGCACCGCTCTGGCCAATGGTGATTGCAGCACCAGTGCGTTTGCCACCTGCTCGATGAAGAGCTGGTTTCAGTCAGTCAATCTGAAGTAATCCGCTACCTTCCACGACATTGCATCGTGGAAGGTTTTCAAGCTGCAGCTCAGTCTTCGGATTTCTTCTTGAGCTTCGGATTCGGGAAGAACTGTACTGCCTGCACCGTCTTGTCCGGCGCAGGTTTGTTCAGCGCGCTGGTGTTGACCCGCGTGCCCAGTTCTTTCGGTACCGACAGCCCTTGCTCGTTTAGCGTATCCGAGTAACCGCAGGCCACACATTCGCGGTGCGGCACGCCGTCCTCGTTCCACATCATCAGCTTGTCCGGTTCGCTGCACGCCGGGCAGACCGCCCCGGCGATAAAGCGTTTCTTGGTAATCACAGGTGCCTCACTCATGCTGCCGCGTCCTCACTCAGGCCGCTGTGGCGCAAGAGTGCGTCAATCGATGGCTCACGGCCACGGAAGTCGACGAACAGCACCATCGGTGCCTGCGAACCGCCGCGCGCCAGAATCGCTTCGCGGAAAGCGCGACCGGTTTCAGCGTTGAGCACGCCGTCCTCTTCAAACTTGGAGAAGGCATCCGCCGACAGTACTTCAGCCCACTTGTAGCTGTAGTAACCCGCCGCGTAACCGCCGGCAAAGATGTGCGCGAAGCTGTTCGGGAAACGGTTGTAGGCCGGCGGACGCATCACCGATACCTCGTCACGCACGCCTTCGAGCACTTGCAGCACGCTACGGCCGTCGCCGTGGGTGGCATGCAGTTCGAAGTCGAACAGCGAGAACTCGAGTTGGCGGACCATCATCAGGCCGGACTGGAAATTCTTCGCCGCGAGCATTTTTTCCAGCAGGTCCTGGGGCAGCGGCTCGCCGCTTTCGTAGTGACCGGAAATCAGTGCGAGGCCTTCCGGCTCCCAGCACCAGTTTTCCATGAACTGGCTCGGCAGCTCGACCGCGTCCCATGCCACACCGTTGATCCCGGAAACGCCGGCGTGATCAACGCGGGTCAGCAGGTGATGCAGGCCATGACCGAATTCGTGGAACAGCGTGGTCACTTCATCGTGGGTCAGCAGCGCAGGCTTGCCGCTGTCGGCCGGGGTGAAGTTGCACACCAGATTGGCCACCGGGCTTTGCAGCACGCCGTCGACGGTGCGGCGACGGTCGCGGGCGCCATCCATCCAGGCACCGCCACGCTTGTTGGCGCGGGCGTAGAGATCGAAGAAAAAGCGGCCGACGTGCTGGCCGTTTTCCTTGATTTCGAACAGGCGCACGTCCGGATGCCAGGTGTCGAAACCTTTCTGTTCAGCGATTTCGATGCCGTACAGACGCTGCACGATGGCGAACAGACCGCCCAGCACTTTGTCGATCGGGAAGTAGGCGCGCAGGGTTTCCTGAGCAACGCTGTAGCGTTGTTCACGCAGCTTCTCGCCGTAGAAACCGCTGTCCCAGCTTTGCAGATCGGCGCAGCCCTGTTCGGCGGCGTAGGCGCGCAGCTGTTGCAGATCCTGCGCAGCGAACGGCTTGCTGCGCTTGGCCAGATCGCGCAGGAAGCTCAGCACCTGATCGCTGGATTCAGCCATTTTGGTGGCCAGGCTCAGCTCGGAGAAACTGGCGAAGCCCAACAGTTTGGCCAGTTCCTGACGCAGGTCGAGGATCTCTTCCATCACCGGGCCGTTGTCGTTCTGACCGGCGTTCGGACCTTGGTCCGAGGCGCGGGTGCAGTAAGCGGCATAGACTTCTTCACGCAGGGCGCGGTCTTGCGCGTAGGTCATCACCGCGTAGTAGCTCGGGAATTCCAGGGTGATCAGCCAGCCGTCGAGGCCTTTGGCCTGTGCGGCAGCAGCCATTTGCGCCTTGGCTGAATCGGTCAGGCCGGCGAGGGCGGCTTCGTCGGTGACGTGCTTGGTCCACGCCTGAGTGGCGTCGAGCAGTTGATTGGAGAAACGGCTGCCCAGCTCGGACAGTTTGCTCTGCACTTCGGCGTAGCGTTTCTGTTCGGCTTCCGGCAGGTCGATACCCGACAGACGGAAATCACGCAGGGCGTGTTCCAGAATAGTCTTTTGCGCCACGTCGAAACCGGCGGCTTCCGGGCTGTTGGCCAGCGCTTCATAAGCCTGGAACAGCTCGCGGTTCTGGCCCATCTCGGTGGAGTAGGCGCTCAAAGCCGGCAGGCATGACTCGTAGGCTTCACGCAATTCGGCGCTGTTGCACACGGCATTGAGGTGGCTGACCGGGCTCCAGGCAGCGCCGAGGCGGTCATTGAGTTCGTCCATCGCCAGTACCAGACCGGCCCAAGTCGGGTTCTGAACCTGAGTCTTGAGGATTTCGGCAATGGCGGCGCGGTTGTCGGCCAGGATCGTTTCGATGGCGGGCAGGACGTGTTCGGCACGGATCGTGGAGAACGGTGGCAGGTCGTAGGACTGCAGCAGAGGGTTGTTCACGCTCACGGTTGGCACCTTGGCTGGGGAAACATTGCCCCATCTTAATTACAATCGGCATTCACCGCAGCTATCGGCGACAGAGAGAGAAATTATCGTGTCCGTTCGCAAGTACCAGAATCACACCCCGCACTTGAACAAAGGCGCGTTTGTCGACGGCTCGGCGGTGGTTATCGGCGACGTCGAAATCGGCGAAGACAGCTCTGTCTGGCCGCTGACCGTGATCCGTGGCGACATGCACCGTATCCGTATCGGTGCGCGCACCAGCGTGCAGGACGGCTGCGTGTTGCACATCACCCACGCCGGCCCGTTCAACCCCGACGGCTTCCCGCTGCTGATCGGCGATGACGTGACCATCGCCCACAAAGTCATGCTGCACGGCTGTACCGTCGGCAGCCGCGTGTTGATCGGCATGGGCAGCATCGTCATGGACGGCGCGGTGGTCGAGGACGACGTGATCATCGGCGCCGGCAGCCTGGTGCCTCCGGGCAAGCGTCTGCAAAGTGGCTTCCTCTATGTGGGTAGCCCGGTGAAACAGGTGCGAGAACTCACCGACAAGGAAAAAGCTTTCTTCACCTACAGCGCGGCGAACTACGTGAAACTCAAGGACCTGCATCTGGCCGAAGGCTACGACCAGCTCTGAATCGCCTTACACCTGCTCAGGATTTCTCATGCATTACCAGACCGTACTGTTCGACCTTGATGGCACCCTGACCGACCCGCGTGAGGGCATCACCCGTTCCATCCAGTTCGCCCTCGCCAAGCTCGGCATCGATGAGCCGGATCTGACCAAGCTGGAACACTTCATCGGCCCGCCGTTATTGCAGGCGTTCATGCAGTTTTACGGATTCGATGAGGCCAAGGCATGGCAGGCGGTGAATTTCTATCGCGAGCGCTTCAAAGTGACGGGCCTGTACGAGAACCGTGTGTTCGATGGCGTCACGCCGTTGCTGGAAACCCTCAGTGGCCAAGGCCGGCAGCTGTATATCGCCACCTCGAAGCCGTGGGAATTTGCCCGCGAGATTGCCCGGCATTTTGATTTTGCCCGGCACTTCAAGGTGATCTACGGCAGTGAGCTGGATGGCACGCGGACCAACAAGGTTGAGTTGATTGCGCATCTGATCAAGGAAGAAGGGCTGGACCCGGCGAAGACGTTGATGATCGGTGACCGTAAGCATGACTTGATCGGGGCGCGCAGCAATGGGCTGGATGCGGCGGCGGTCGGTTATGGGTTTGGCAGTTTTGAAGAGTTGAGTGCCGAGGCGCCGGCTTATCACTTTGAAACGCTGGACGAGTTGCATCAGGCGTTTCTGCAGCGCTGATTAGATTGCTATCGCGAGCAGGCTCACTCCTGCATGTGGAACGCATTCCCCTGTAGGAGTGAGCCTGCTCGCGATGACGCCCTTTCAGCCACCTCAGACTTCCGGATATGCCAACGCTTTCAGTGCCGCCTTGCGCTCAGCGGCCGGCAGTCCACCCAACCGCTCTACCTCAGCATAAAACCTCAGCCAATCTCCCCCGACCTTTTTGAATAGTGTCGAAAACGCGGGGACCCACTGGTCATAAAGCCCAAACGGCAACAACCGCGCATTGTTCAGCGGCGCATTCACCCAACCGTCATAACGCTTGTCCCCGGACCACTGACTGTCCCTCATCAGCCGATAACTCCGGCGAAACTGCTCGAACTCGGCCGCTTTGCGCTCGCGCATTTGCTCAACCGGCATTGACTGCACGTAAAGCTTCTCCAGCCGTGAACGGGTATCGAGGACCAATTCAATAAACTGATCGCGCTGCTTCAGCCGTGAATCGGTATCCGCCGGCAACCCGCGAAACGCCCGCCACTGCCGCGTGCCTTCCTGCTCGACAAACGTGGCAAAGGACTCGTTGAACTCGGTGTCGTCCTTCACATAGAAACGCTGATGCGCCAGCTCATGAAAGATCAGCGTGGCCAGGCGCTCATCACCCCAGCCCATCATTGAATTGAGGATCGGGTCGTTGAACCAGCCGAGCGTCGAGTAGGCCTCGACACCGCCAATCGACACGTCCATACCCTGCAAGCGCTGGATCGCTGCCTCGCCGCGCGCGGCGCTCTGGCTGTAATAACCGCGATAGGCCACGCAGCCGGCAATCGGGAAACAATGGTTCTGCGGTGTCAGGGAGAACTCTTGAGTGGCGAACACATTCCACACCACGTACGGGCGATGGATGTCGGCGTACAGGCGATAGCTCTGGTTATCCGGCAAATGCAGATGTTC
The DNA here is from genome assembly GCF_014268485.2 of Pseudomonas zeae. Classification (NCBI taxonomy): domain Bacteria; kingdom Pseudomonadati; phylum Pseudomonadota; class Gammaproteobacteria; order Pseudomonadales; family Pseudomonadaceae; genus Pseudomonas; species Pseudomonas zeae. The sequence goes on from NZ_CP077090.1 coordinate 330,818, forward strand.
ACTCGCAAAGGCGCGGGCCTTTTGCGCTTGCGCCAGGTGTTCGCGCAGTGTCGCGTCGCGACTCGAATCGTTGATCACCTTTTCCACAGGCTCGCGCGCCCGCAGCAATTGCAGTTGGCCGCTGGCCAACTGCGTGTAATAGCTGACGCTGGCGCAACCGTTGAGCAACAAAAACAACACACCCGGAAACAAAATCCGAAAAACGCGATCAAGTAACCCAAGGCTTGGAAACGGCCTGCTCAAAATAAGAAATCCCCCGGAGAGTCTGCCCGCAAGACTATCCCGCCTTAAGGAGCACCGCTATGCGCATGTTGATGCTGTCAGGAGGCCTGCTGACGCTGGCCGGTTGTGCCGGATTCGGAATGCCCGATCCTGACCCTTCGCAAGCCTGGATCGATCTGGATGCCCGGCAGCAGGACACGGCGCTGCAAGCGCTGCAGGTCGATACCCAAGCGACTGCCGACAAACGCTACTTCGAAGTACAGCCCGGCAGCCATGAGTTGAAGGTGCGTTATCAATTTCCGGTCGAGGCGACCAACATCGGGCCCGACGCTGAGCCGCTGTGGCGCGATTGCCAGTTGAGCGTGAAATTCAAGGACTTCAACGCCGGCCAGCGTTATCAGTTGCAGGCCGGCAGTATTGGTTTCCGGCCTTGGGCCAAGCTCTATGACGAGCAGCGCAAAGTGGTAGGCCAAGGCACGCCGGCAGGCTGTCAGCGAACCTGAACGGCGCTATGCTGAGTATTCAGATCAGTGGATATTCGTCATGCGCCAGTTGCTGTTGTTGCTCGTTGCCAGTCTTGTGGCCGGTTGTCAGACGCCATTGCCCCCGGTCGATCCGCAGATGGCCTGGGTCGATTTTTCGACGCCGACACCCGGCGGTAAAGTGCTCATGGCCGAGCGCCTCGACAAACAGCGACTGAATGACGGGCGCTACTTTCAGGTCACGCCGGGCAGCCACGAATTGCGCGTGCGGTTCGATTTCGAAGTGTTTGGCGGTGGTGGCGCCCTGATGACCGGCCCCGTAGAGCGGCTGTGCTACCTGTACATCCGCTACGACCATTTCGAGGCCGGGCAGCGTTATGTGCTGGAAGGGCGTTCGCTGGGGTTCACACCGAGCGCCCGGCTGTATAACGCCAAGCGAGAAATCGTCGCCGAGGATTACGACTACAACTGCATTATCTAGTCAGGTTCAGCGATCGTTCTTCTGATAAATGATCGCTTTGGTGCCGTTGTCGCAGGTGCCGACGACCATCGCCACATCGTGTTTGTCGGCCTCTTCCTTGCTGACGATTTCCAGCGTGTAAGACGGCACGGCGTTGGCCTGAATTTTTACTTCGATTTCGTTCTTCAGTTCTTCGCAATCTTTGGGTGCCGCAATGACAGAAGTGGCCAGTGCACTGCAGAGGATCGCCAAGCCAATACGTTTCATGAGTGAAGCTCCCTGAGGCAGCGCGCACGGGCGTGCGCTGAAGCTGCTGTCATCTATTCGACCATATTTTTACAGCGAGGGTTCTGACTTCGCTCACAACTTCAGGTTTGATCTTCAAACAGCTTTCGCGAGCAGGCTCGCTCCCACAGGGATTTGTGTGGCACACAGTTCCAAGGTGGGAGCGAGCCTGCTCGCGAAGGCGTCAGATCAGACAACACCGAATCAACTGACCAGCGAAGCCTCAAGCGTAATCTTCGCATTCAGCACTTTCGAGACCGGGCACCCTTCCTTGGCCTTGTTGCTCAGCTCTTCAAACTGCTCCTGCGTCGCCCCAGGGATTTTCGCCTTGAGGATCAGCTTCACCGCGGTGATCGCGAACCCGCCATCCACCTGATCCAGAGTCACTTCAGCCTGAGTATCAATGCTGTCGGCCTTCAGGCCCGCATCGCCGAGAATCATCGAAAACGCCATGGAGAAGCAGCCGGCATGCGCGGCGCCGATCAGCTCTTCCGGGTTAGTGCCCTTACCGCCCTCAAAGCGCGCCTTGAAGCCGTAAGGGGCTTCTCTGAGGACACCGGTTTCGGTGGAGATCGAGCCGATGCCGGTTTTCAGATCGCCTGCCCAATGTGCGGATGCTTTCTTCACGATAGCCATGTCTGCCTCCTCAAGATCTGACGCGGAAACGCCGCGTCGTCGTGGTTTTTGCTTGCAAGGCTTCTGAGGATAGACGCCGCAGCAAAGTTCAGCCCGGCTGAATCGTTGACTTTTTTAGTAGGAAATTTCATCACTGCTATTGAAACTCGGGTATATGCCCTCATTGCACAAAACACGCTTATGGATTCGGCAGGTTTTCGTTTGCAAGAAGAACCTGCCTCCTCACTCGGAGACGCAGGTTTATGAAGCAACTGTCCGACGTAAAATTTTCCACCCTCGATCTGGTACCGGTGCGCGAAAACGGCAGCCCGGCGCAATCGCTGCGCAACTCGCTGGATCTGGCGCAGCACGTCGAGAAATTCGGCTATACGCGGTTCTGGGTGGCCGAACACCACAACATGGACGGTATCGCCAGCTCCGCGACGTCTGTATTACTCGGTTATCTGGCTGGCGGTACGTCGACCATTCGTGTTGGCTCCGGCGGCGTGATGCTGCCCAACCATGCGCCGCTGGTGATCGCCGAGCAGTTCGGCACCCTCGAAAGCCTCTATCCGGGACGGATCGATCTCGGCCTGGGCCGCGCGCCCGGCTCCGATCAGATGACTGCCCGCGCCTTGCGCCGCGAGCGCTCCGGCAGCGCTGATGATTTCCCCGAAGACGTCGCCGAACTGGTGCGCTACCTCGGCCCGCGCACGCCGGATCAGCGCGTGATCGCGATGCCGGGCACCGGCACCAATGTGCCGATCTGGCTGCTCGGTTCCAGCCTGTTCAGTGCGCAATTGGCTGGTGAACGCGGCTTGCCTTACGCCTTCGCCTCGCATTTCGCCCCGCGTTTCATGCACGAGGCCATTCGCGTTTATCGCAATCACTTCAAGCCTTCGGCGGTGCTCGACAAACCGTACGTGATGCTGGGTGTGCCGTTGGTGGCGGCGGATACCGATGAACAAGCCGATTACCTGGCGACGTCGGTGTACCAGCGCATTCTCGCGTTGATGCGCGGGCAGAGCCTGGTGCAGCGTCCGCCGGTGAAAACCATGGACGGGCTGTGGTTGCCGCATGAGCGTGAGGCGGTGGGGGATTTCCTCGGTCTGGCGATGGTCGGCAGCCCGCAGAAGATTCGCGCCAAGCTTGAGGTGCTGGTTGAGCAGACTCAGGCGGATGAGCTGATTTTTACCAGTGATTTGTATGAGCACGCTGATCGCGTGCACTCCTACGAGTTATTGGCGCAGGTCATGAAGGGCTGAAAAGCCGAAAGGCACCCTCACCCTAGCCCTCTCCCAGGGGGAGAGGGGACTGATTGAGGTCTTCTTGCGCTCGACATCGACCTGAAAAATCGAGTCGAACTCAGGCTCTGAACAACCCCCGATCCGCTCCCTTTCCCCCTCGCCCCCCATGGGGGAGAGGGCTGGGGTGAGGGGGATCAATCTCAAACACATCACAAATCTTTCAGACACAAAAAAGCCGACGCCTTCACGTCGGCTTTTTGTATTTCAGGCGCAATCAGCCGCGCTTGTAGACAATTTCCTTGGCGCCACCTTCACAGTTGCCAACAACCTTGCCGTCAGCCGCCGCGCCCTTATCGACAATCTCCAGCGAATACCCGGAAACGCCCTTGGCATCCAGCTTCGCCGCAATCTCGCTTTTCAGCTCTTCACATGGCTTGCCGGCAGCAAACGCACCACCCGCAAGGCTCAACAAACCTACTGCCAACATGAACTTCTTCATCGGTCGCACTCCCTGGTCGGATTAAAAGAGGCGGGCATCGAGCGTTGACCCGATGCACTCACCCTGTAGCGCTTTGCCATTCCTATGGCACTCGGCCAGCGCGCAAGTTCAGAAGACTAGACCAAACTCAGCTACTGGCAATGCGGAAGCCGACTTTCAGCGTCACCTGAAAGTGCGCTGCCTTGCCGTCCTTGATGTGGCCACGGGTGTCGACCACTTCAAACCACTCAAGATGCTTGATGCTCTTGTTGGCTTCGGCCAGCGCGTTGTTGATGGCGTCTTCGATGCTGCTGGTGGACGAACCGACCAGCTCGACTTTCTTGTACGTGTGATGGTCACTCATAACGATCTCCTTGGCGTGTGGAATTGAGACTAGCAGTGAATCTGCACTGTTGATTTCGGCGGCACCGCGCAGGCGAAGTTCAGATTTTCTGCACTTTCTCAAACCGCTGAAGTCCCAACCAACACACGCCACTCATCACCAATGCAGGAGAGCCACCATGGCCAACACCTCTTTACGTAAAGCCTCGTTGCAAAGCATGGAAGCCGAGATCGAGAGTCTGCTCAAATCGTTGGAAAGCTTGAAGGACGACGCTTCGGACGAGTCGCGCAAGACCCTCAAGGCGCTGAAAAGCAATGCCGAAAGTGCGCTGAAGCACTCGCGCCACCTGCTCAGCGATGCCTACGAAGAAGTCAAAGTGAAAACCCGCGAAACCGGGATCGCCACCCGTGATTACGCTCAGGAACATCCATGGACGACGGCCGGTGTGGCCGTCGGTGCGATCGGCCTGCTGGCGGCTTACTTGCTGTTTAAGCGCGGCGAGTGATCCGTCTGGCGCAGCTCGTTCTTGAGCCATTGCGCCAGTTGCCGGGCGCGCCCGTCTGCGGCGCGCTTGGGTAGCCACAACGCCAGTTGCGCCGGGGTTTCACAGAAACCCCATGGCGCAACCAGGCGACCGGCCTTCAAATCTTCCGTCACCAGCGGCTCCGGCGCGATGGCTACGCCGAGACCAGCGACCGCTGCTTCCAGCAAATAATACAAATGCTCAAAACCTTGCCCGAGCTTCAACGCTTTTGCGTCGAGGTCGCTTTGCTGTGCCCAGCTTGGCCAAGCTTGTGGGCGTGAAGTTGTGTGCAGCAACGGTTCGTTTAGCAGTGCCGAGGCTGGCGCGGTTTGCAGACGTTGATAACCACTGAACAGCGGACTCATGACCGGGCCGATGCGTTCTGCGGCCAGTTCATAGACCTGCATGTCCGCCGGCCACGGTGGTTCGGCGAACAGCAGCAAAGCATCCAGCCCCGGGCGTCGTGGATCGAGATCGCCTTCGCCCGCCGACAGGTGCAGCCGCAAATCCGGCAGATCGGCATTCAATCGCCCCAGGCGCGGAATAAACCAGCGCGCCAATAGACTTCCAGAACAACCCAAGACGAACGGCGCATCGGCGGTGCTCTGCGTCAGCTCGGCGCAAACACTGCGCAAGCGGTCAAACGCCTCTCCACTTGCATCGCGTAACCGCATGCCGGCATCTGTGAGTTTCAAGCCACGCCCATCCTTGACGAACAGACTGACGCCAAGGTGTTCTTCCAGCACCTTGAGCTGCCGACTGACCGCGCCATGGGTGACGTGTAGCTGTTCGGCAGCCTGACTGACGCTGTTCAGCCGGGCGGTGGCTTCGAACGCACGCAAGGCGTTCAGCGGGGGAAGGTCTTGGCTCATGGTATCTGTGAGTTTTCCTGACAGGTTGTGGCGATCTTATCGGTTTTCAGCATAGAAGGTCAGGGGTAGAGTGGTCGTCATTGTCTTCTCACCCGAATTCACCTGGAGCGACTCATGACCCAGACTTCGAACACCTCTGATCTGCGTAACGGCCCTGACGCCAACGGCTTGTTCGGTTCGTTCGGTGGCCGCTACGTGGCGGAAACCCTGATGCCGCTGATCCTCGATCTGGCTCGTGAATACGAAGCGGCCAAGGAAGATCCGGCGTTCAAAGAAGAATTGGCCTACTTCCAGCGCGACTACGTCGGACGTCCTAGCCCGCTGTATTTCGCCGAACGCCTGACCGAGTTCTGCGGCGGCGCGAAGATTTATCTCAAGCGCGAAGAGCTGAACCACACCGGCGCGCACAAGATCAACAACTGCATCGGCCAGATCCTGCTGGCGCGGCGCATGGGCAAGAAACGCATCATCGCCGAGACCGGCGCCGGCATGCACGGCGTGGCCACGGCCACCGTCGCCGCACGTTTCGGTCTGGACTGCGTGATCTACATGGGCACCACTGACATCGAACGTCAGCAGGCCAACGTCTTCCGCATGAAGCTGTTGGGCGCTGAAGTAATTCCGGTCGTGGCCGGCACCGGCACCCTTAAAGACGCGATGAACGAAGCCCTGCGTGACTGGGTGACCAACGTCGACAACACGTTCTACCTGATCGGCACCGTGGCCGGCCCGCACCCTTATCCAGCAATGGTTCGCGACTTCCAGGCCGTCATCGGCAAGGAAACCCGCGATCAGTTGCAGGCTCAGGAAGGTCGTCTGCCGGACAGCCTGGTGGCGTGCATCGGCGGCGGTTCAAACGCCATGGGCCTGTTCCACCCGTTCCTCGACGACAAGAGCGTTGAAATCATCGGTGTTGAAGCCGCCGGTTACGGCATTGAAACCGGCAAGCATGCGGCGAGCCTGAATGGCGGCGTTCCGGGTGTGTTGCACGGCAACCGTACCTTCCTGCTGCAGGACGACGACGGCCAGATCATCGACGCTCACTCGATTTCCGCCGGCCTCGATTACCCAGGCATTGGTCCTGAACACGCGTGGTTGCATGACATCGGCCGCGTTCAGTACACCTCGGTGACCGACGACGAAGCGCTGGATGCATTCCACAAATGCTGCCGCCTGGAAGGGATCATTCCTGCCCTGGAAAGCGCCCACGCCTTGGCTGAAGTGTTCAAGCGCGCACCGAACTTGCCGAAGGATCACCTGATGGTGGTCAACCTTTCCGGCCGTGGTGACAAAGACATGCAGACCGTCATGCACCATATGGAACAGTCTAAGCAGGAGAAACACTGATGAGCCGCCTGCAAACCCGTTTTGCCGATCTCAAAGAACAGAACCGCGCTGCGCTGGTGACCTTCGTCACCGCCGGTGACCCGGACTACGACACCTCGCTGGCGATCCTCAAAGGCTTGCCGGGTGCTGGCGCCGACGTAATCGAGTTGGGCATGCCGTTCACCGACCCGATGGCCGACGGCCCGGCGATTCAACTGGCGAACATCCGTGCCTTAGGCGCCAAGCAGAATCTGCTGAAAACCCTGCAAATGGTTCGCGAGTTCCGCGAAGTCAACAGTGACACCCCGCTGGTGCTGATGGGCTACTTCAACCCGATCCACATGTATGGCGTTGAGCGCTTCATCGCCGATGCGAAAGAGGCTGGCGTCGATGGCCTGATCGTGGTCGACATGCCGCCTGAGCACAACGCCGAGCTGTGCGACCCGGCGCAGGCTGCGGGTCTGGATTTCATCCGCCTGACCACGCCGACCACCGACGATGCGCGTCTGCCGAAGGTGCTTAATGGCAGCTCCGGTTTCGTTTATTACGTGTCGGTCGCCGGTGTGACCGGTGCCGGCGCGGCGACGCTGGAGCACGTTGAAGAGGCGGTGACCCGTCTGCGTCGCCATACCGATCTGCCGATCAGCATCGGTTTCGGCATCCGCACGCCGGAGCAAGCGGCGTCCATCGCGCGTCTGGCCGACGGTGTGGTGGTGGGTTCGGCATTGATCGATCACATCGCCAACGCGACCACACCCGACCAGGCCATCGACGGCGTGCTGAGCCTGTGCTCGGCTCTCTCCGAAGGCGTGCGTAAGGCCCGCGTCAGCTGAAGGTAAAGTTCCTGATACAGAGGAATTAGCGCCTCGCGGCACAGACTAATCCAGCAAGACCGAGGGATTCAGAACCACGTTCTGAATCCCTTTTTGCTGTTTGTGCCGTGAGGAAGACCCGATGAAAATGCCGAAACGTCTGATGGCCGGACTGGGCGTGCTGATGATCAGCGTGACACCGCTGCTGGCCAGTGCCGATCCGCGCGACGATCACGACCACGGCGGCCCACAGCAGGGCCAATACAACAACCATGGTAATGATCATCGCGATGATCATCGTGGCCCGCCAAGCGATCACCGTGGCGGCCCGCCGCCGCACGACTTCGGCCCGGTGCGCCAGACCATTCGTGACAATCATGGCTACTTCGTGCGCGGTGCGCCGCCGCCTCCGGGGATTCATCTGGAGCGTGGCCGGCCGTTGCCGCACGGCTATTACGGCGAGCGTCTGGATAATCGGGCGTTAGGTCGTCTGCCGGTGTACCCGGGTTACGAATGGCGCCGGGCGGGGGGTGATATCGTGCTGATCGCGGTGGGCACCGGTATCGTCTACGAAATTCTCGATGGCGTTTTGTATTGATCTGCAGGCAATAAAAAAGACCGCAGCCATTGGCTGCGGTCTTTTTTTCAGGGCAGCTCCAGTCCGCCGGAGGCCTTGTGCAGTTTGCGCAGATGCGCGCCGATCTGCTTCACGTTCTCCTCACTGGCCGCAATTTCCGCAGCCCGCTTGGGCTCCAGCAACTTGCGCACTTCGGCGTCGAGATCACCCGACAGCGCGAGCAACTTCTTCTGCCGTTGACTGCTCTCTGCTTCGAGTCGACTGAACTCGGTTGGCTGCGGCAATCCGTAACCCTTGGAATCGAGCAATTCCGCCGGACGGCTAAGGAACCCGCTGTTGGCGAGGATTTCCTGCAAGGTCGCGTTGGCCTTGTCCATGCCGCCGTTTTCCAGCTCCCGCGCGCCGAGGTAGCGTTGCTTGACCTCATCCTGAGCCAGCAACAACTGGCGTCGATAACTCGCCTGCTCCAACAGCAGCAGGGCGGCGCTGGTACGCAAGTCGGCGCGTTCGAACCACTCACGGCGTTCTTCGGCTGTCAGCGAAAGCCATTCCTCGACGGTGTTCTGTTTGATCGGCAATTGCTTCTTAAGCACATCGAACATGGCCTGATAGCGATCGCGGAACGAGTCGAAGCGGTAGCCAAGACGCAACGCTTCTTTCGGATCATCCAGCACACTGGTGTCCGCCAGACCACGGCCCTTCATCACTTCCAGCAAGCCGTTGGGCATGATGCTGTCCAGACCCACGAACTGGCTGTTGTCACTGCCGCTGCGCAACAGTTTCAGACCTTCCACCGCACAGTTGTTGGAGAGGAAGAAGTAGTTGCCGTCGTAGCTCCAGTGCATTTCGGCGGCGTGTTCGACCACGCCTTCGATCTCGCCCCGTGACAGGTTCAGCGGCACGGAAGCGAGGCTACGCAGTTCGGTCTTGGTGTATTCGTCGATGACCTGCGCGAGCGGCAGCACGAACAGGCGCGACGGGTACTTGCCGACCAGTCCGTCCCAGCTCGACAGCTGTACATCGCCGACAAAGGCGCGGTAGGACAACACCAGATGCTGATCGAGGTCGAGCCGGCAATCCGGCCCGCGCGGGCGACCCGGTGCACAGATCACCAGACGCAACATGCTGTGGCCCCAGCGGCTGACCCAGTTCTGATTGGCCTCGGCCAGTAGATAGTCGACGGCGTAGACCCGCTCGGGATCGACCTGCCCCAAGGGTTGCTTGGCGAAGTCGTTGCCGGCATTGAGGAAGGAGAAGGTCTTGCTGCAGGTGTCCTTGGCCGGCGGTGTCCAGCCGAAGTGCTGCTGGTAATAGCGATACAACGCCGGGCGACGGCAGGCATAGCTCGGGTCGAGGAGGAAATACTCCATGTTGACCGCGACAAACTCCTTCGGGCTGGAGATTTCGTACAGGTCCGGGCTGCGCGCGATCTGGCGGTTGTGTTGTTCGCGCTCACCCCGACGGCCGACGTATTGCTGCCAACCGGCGAGATCGAGCAGGCGTGGGTCATCACTGAGGGTGAAACGCCGCCCGTTCTGCCCGCGACACTCATCGGGAATGCCGATCAGCCCGGCGCTGTTGAAACGACGCGTGCAGCGCTGGATCAGTGTGCGTTCAGCATCTGGCCACAGGCGCGCACGATCATAAATATGGGTGATTTCATGCAGCACCGTGGCGAGCAATTCCTGGCGCACAGTGCCGTGGGGGCGATTGGTTTTTTCTTTGGCTGCAGTGCCGTCAGTGAGGCTGGCCAGCAGTTTGCGATTCAGATCGAGTTCGGCAACGAGCGTGGCCTGGCCGTAAGCGTTGGCGGGCATGTCGTCGCTCCAGCCGACATCGATGCGCCGATCCAGCCGTTCGATAAAGCTCGGCGGCAGCTTTTGCATCGCCTCATCGATCAGCGCCTGGCTGGCCTGTTGTTGGGTGGGGCTCAGACCGTCAGTCTTGAGCCGCAATTGCAGGCCGGCGTGGGCGCTGTTGCCAAGCAGCAACAACGCCCCGGCCAGCAGCCAGGTGCCGAGTGACTTCACAGTGCGAGGATGGCTTCGGCGAGAACCTGATCGCTGGCGTCGCGCGCTTCCGGCACACGGGTGCGCAGGGTGTTGAGCGCGGCTTCCAGATGCGCACCACGGATATCACCGTTAGTGGCGACGAAACTGGCGGCATCATCGTGTGCTTCGCGGATGATTTTCGAATCGCGGATCGACGTGGTGGTGTCGGAAGTGAAATCGATAGTGCGCTGGGAGGCACGAACGATGATGTTACTGGTGGCTACCAGGGTGTGCGCCTGGGCCACGTCGGCCAACAAAAACAGGCCAAGGGCGGCAGCAATCAGCGGGCTACGCATGGAACGACTCCGGAAGGGCAAGGATAACAGGGGTACAGGATAACTATTGGACGAGAATTGCCTCTGCCAGTTCAAGGTCGCTGACATGAAGTTTCGGCCGGGTTTTGCGCAGGTAATGCAGCGCGGATTCCAGTCGAGCACCTCGCCATTCACCGTCACTGGCAACAAAAGCTGCGGCATCATCGTGGGCCGCGAGCAGCAGTTTACGGTCGAACGGTGCGGAAGACACCATGCTGGTGGCGTAACCACTGACGACGGTGCCTTGGGTCGACGCGTTAAAAGCATCGAAGGCGTCCACCGACGTAGCCCAGCTAGCGGTTAGCAGAACAGAAGGGATCAGCAAATTTGAAAGAAAACGCATGAGACTCGGTATTGGTTAGCGAGCCCAAAGGCTAGCGCAATGCCCGGACCAGAGCCAGCGCCGAAACATCGGGACACGACCGGCGTGTCCCGAACGGTGTCAGGCGCTTAGATCGTCAGGATGGCTTGAGCCAACTGCGCGTCGGTAGCTTGTAGCTGTGGGGCCTGATGACGGATGTGATCCAGCGCGCTTTCCAGTTTCACACCACGGATTTCGCCTTCGCTGGCCACGAAGCTGGCAGCGTCGTCACGGGCGGCGAGGACGATTTTGTCATCACGGAACGACGAGGAAACGTCGGAGGTGGCGTCGGACGAGGATTTCAGTGCACCGACAACAGCGTCGGTGGTCACGATGAAGCTGGTGGCGCTGGCGTTGGCAACCACGGCCAGCAGGGCGGCAGCACTGAGCAGACGAAGACGGGACATGGTGTAACTCCTATGGATAAACCGTATTGAGAGGTGGCTCGGGATCTGAGGAGTCAGACGCCAGTGACACAGCATTCGCCACGTTCTGCGTGGATATTAGGCTTGCTTTGCGAGGTTCGCACAGTGGGCAAAATGCTAGCGCCAGAACGGTTTATCCAGTTCACTCAGTCGATCGGCATGGCTGAGGCCAAGATCGGCGAGATCCCGACCGTCGAGTTGAGAGAGCAGGCGCCTTGTTCTGGCGCGCTCCAGGCTGTCCAGAAGCCCGCGAATCAGGCGACGCAGAGCATTGGGGCGAGGGTAGGAATGGCTGAAGTTTCTTGAAACATCCTGTAAGTCATTCATGACGTAGTCCTTATTACCGGTGAAGGCGGAAGGTCATGTTGAGCCTGTGACAGAGGAAGAGGCAGATACAGCAGAAGCAAATTGTACTGGTTCAGGTTGTGATTCTAATAAACTGTACCTGCCGGCGATAAAGCTAGCTGTATAGGGATTTAAAACTCCCCAAAACGACGAAACCCGTCGTGGTTTCCCACGACGGGTTTCGTTTGTTCAATTCGGGTTGCTGGCGGTGGGTCTAACGACCAGAGCCAGCGACGCTACTTAGCGCCAGAACGGCTTGCTCAGCTCTTCGTAGCGTTGTGCTTCGCTGATACCGGCGTCAGCCAGCAAACGCGAATCCAGGCGAGCCAGTTGATGGCGGCTGGAGATGCGGCGCTGCCACAACATCAGGTTGGCGATAACGCGCAGAGGCAGGGAAGCCTGGGTGTTTACAGCTTTGTCTTCGAAGAACAGTTCGGAACTGAGTGTACGTTCCATGGTTGACATCCTTCCGCTTGTGGCGGGATCAGGTAGTGGTTTGACTGGTGCCCATGATCCTCTCGTTTGCCAAGTCTCTCTAGATACAGTTCAACTGTATTGTGAGTGACCAGTTAACTGTTTATAGGGGGTGTACGGGTCAAAATTGAGCAAACTGTACCTGTCCGCACTTAAGTGGTGCGTTTTTGATCGATTCGAGGAAAAAGGTAGGCAAAAGCTGTAGGAAAAGACCAGTACAGCAGTACAGTTTTTGTCAGCATTGAAGATTGCAACAATCCGCTGACGCAAACTGTGTTTGCGCCAACGGTTTATCTGAGTGGATTACACCGCAAGCATGCGCCCGGTTTCTTCCAGGTTCATATGCCAGCTCAACGCTTCACGCAAAATGTGTGGGGTATGGCCACCGATTGCACAGGCCTTCGTGAAGTAATCATTCAGCGCTTGACGGAAGTCCGGGTGCACACAGTTATCGATGATCACACGTGCACGTTCCCGCGGCGCCAGGCCGCGCAAATCGGCCAGACCCACTTCGGTCACCAGAATGTCGACATCGTGCTCTGTGTGGTCGACGTGGCTGACCATCGGCACCACGCTGGAAATCGCCCCGCCCTTGGCGATTGATTTGGTCACGAACACCGCCAGATGCGCGTTACGCGCGAAGTCACCCGAACCGCCGATGCCGTTCATCATCCGCGTGCCGCAAACGTGGGTGGAGTTGACGTTGCCGTAGATGTCGAACTCCAGCGCTGTGTTGATGCCAATGATGCCCAGCCGGCGCACCACCTCAGGGTGGTTGGAGATTTCCTGCGGACGCAGCACCAGTTTGTCCTTGTACTTCTCCAGATTGCCGAACACGTCGCTGTTGCGGCGTTCCGACAGGGTGATCGAGCTGCCCGACGCAAAGCTCAGCTTGCCGGCGTCGATCAGATCGAAGGTCGAATCCTGCAGCACTTCGGAGTACATCGTCAGGTCTTCAAACGGCGAATCGATCAGACCGCACATCACCGCGTTGGCAATGTTGCCGATCCCCGCCTGCAACGGGCCGAGCTTGTTGGTCATGCGCCCGGCGTCGACTTCCTGCTTGAAAAAGGTGATCAGGTGATCGGCAATGGCGTTGGTGTCGACGTCCGGCGACGACACGGTAGACGGCGAGTCCGCCTGCTGGGTGATCACGATGGCGACAATCTTCTCCGGCGGAATCGGAATCGCCGTGCTGCCGATGCGGTCGTCGACTTTTACCAGCGGAATTGGCGTGCGCGTCGGGCGATAGGTCGGGATATAGATGTCATGCAGGCCTTCGAGGTTGGCGTTGTGCGCCAGGTTGATCTCGACAATCACCTGTTTGGCGAAAATCGCGAAGCTTGCCGAGTTGCCCACCGAGGTGGTCGGCACGATGTGGCCTTGCTCGGTGATGGCCACGGCTTCGATGACCGCGATGTCCGGCAGCTTCAGTTGTTGGTTGCGCAGTTGCTCGACGGTTTCCGACAGATGCTGGTCGATGAACATGACCTCGCCGGCGTTGATTGCCTTGCGCAGGGTGCTGTCGACCTGGAATGGCATCCGCCGCGACAGCACGCCGGCTTCGGTCAGTTGCTTGTCGAGGTCGTTGCCCAGGCTGGCGCCGGTCATCAGGCTGATCTTCAGCGGCGTGACCTTGGCCCGCTCGGCCAGTGCATGAGGGACGGCTTTGGCTTCGCCGGCGCGGGTGAAGCCGCTCATGCCGACGGTCATGCCGTCCTCAATCAAAGCGGCTGCGTCGGCGGCGCTCATCACTTTATCCAACAACGAAGGCAGGCGAATACGGTCACGGTACATGGATTATTATCTCGGGAAGCGAGTAGCAGGATGCGCAGTCTAGTGAATTTGACGAGCGCCTGTCCCGCTACCAAGGTCGCAAACGAGGCGTCTATTTAGCGGGTTTGAAGTAAAACACCGTTACTGGATCTGCAACAACGCGGCAAATTGTCCGACTGTTTGCGCAAACAAAAACGCCCCGACAAGTCGGGGCGTTCGCTATTGCAGAGGGGAATTATTCGACCGCTTTGACCATGTCTTCGATGACTTTCTTCGCGTCGCCGAAGACCATCATGGTTTTGTCCAGATAGAACAGCTCGTTGTCCAGACCGGCATAGCCGCTGGCCATCGAGCGCTTGTTGACGATGATGGTCTTGGCTTTGAACGCTTCGAGAATCGGCATGCCGGCAATCGGCGATTTCGGATCGTTCTTTGCGGCCGGGTTAACCACGTCGTTCGCGCCGAGCACCAGCACCACATCGGCCTGACCGAACTCGGAGTTGATGTCCTCCATCTCGAACACCTGGTCGTAAGGCACTTCGGCCTCGGCGAGCAGAACGTTCATGTGCCCCGGCATACGGCCCGCTACGGGGTGGATCGCGTACTTCACGGTCACGCCACGGTGGGTCAGCTTCTCGGTCAGCTCTTTCAGCGCATGTTGCGCACGTGCCACTGCCAGACCGTAGCCCGGGACGATGATCACGGTGTCGGCGTTGGTCAGCAGGAAGGTCGCGTCGTCAGCCGAACCGGATTTCACCGGACGTGCTTCTTTCGCACCGGCAGGACCTGCGTCTACCGTGTTGCCGAAACCGCCGAGCAGTACATTAAAGAAGGAACGGTTCATCGCCTTGCACATGATGTACGAGAGGATCGCGCCGCTCGAACCCACCAGCGAACCGGCGATGATCAGCATCGAGTTGTTCAGCGAGAAGCCGATACCCGCCGCCGCCCAGCCCGAGTAGCTGTTGAGCATCGACACCACGACCGGCATGTCGGCGCCGCCAATCGGGATGATGATCAGCACGCCCATCACAAACGCCAGCGCCAGCATCAGCGCGAACGCAGTGAGGTTACCGGTGAACATGAAGGTCAGGCCCAGTGCCAGCGTCGCCAGGCCCAGCACGGCGTTCAGCTTGTGCTGACCAACGAACTGTACCGGGGCGCCCTGGAACAGACGGAACTTGTATTTGCCCGACAGCTTGCCGAACGCAATCACCGAACCGGAGAAGGTGATCGCGCCGATCGCAGCGCCGAGGAACAGCTCCAGACGGTTGCCCGCCGGAATCGAGTCGCCCAGTTGCTTGACGATGCCCAGCGATTGCGGCTCCACCACAGCGGCGATGGCAATGAACACTGCCGCAAGGCCGATCATGCTGTGCATGAAGGCGACCAGTTCCGGCATCTTGGTCATTTCAACGCGCTTGGCCATGATCGAACCGGCGGTGCCGCCGACCAGCAGGCCAACGATCACGTAACCGATACCGGCCGTAGCCAGCTCAGCGCCCAACTTATAGATGAGGCCGACGGTGGTCAGGATGGCCAACGCCATGCCGAGCATGCCGAACAGGTTGCCGCGCCGCGAGGTAGTCGGGTGCGACAGGCCTTTGAGGGCCTGGATAAAGCAGATCGACGCGATCAGGTAGAGCGTCGTGACGAGATTCATGCTCATTACTTCGGCGCCTCTTCTTTTACTTTCGGGGCTTTCTTCTTGAACATCTCAAGCATGCGGCGGGTCACCAGGAAGCCACCGAACACGTTGACCGCAGCCAGCGCCACAGCAAGGGTGCCCATGGTTTTGCCCAGCGGCGTGACGGTCAGCGCAGCGGCAAGCATGGCGCCGACGATTACGATCGCCGAGATGGCGTTGGTTACCGCCATCAAAGGTGTGTGCAGCGCAGGTGTAACGTTCCAGACCACGTGGTAACCGACATAAATCGCCAGCACGAAGATGATCAGGTTGTAGATACCGGGGGAGATAAGCTCTTCCATCGTCTGAATCCCTGCTTAGGCGTTTTTGCGGATGACTTGGCCGTCGCGGCACATCAGGCACGCGGCGACGATGTCGTCTTCGAGGTTGACGTCGAACTGGCCTTCTTTGGTGAACACCAGCTTGAGGAAGTCCAGCAGGTTGCGCGCATACAGTGCCGAGGCGTCTGCAGCGACTGCACCGGCCAGATTGGTCGGGCCGCAAATGGTCACGCCATTTTCGACCACGACCTGATCGGCCACGGTCAGCGGGCAGTTGCCGCCCTGAGCAGCGGCGAGGTCGATGACCACCGAACCCGGTTTCATCTGCGCCACGGTCTCCGCGCTCAACAGCGTCGGTGCCTTTCGGCCCGGAATCAGCGCGGTGGTGATGACGATGTCAGCTTGCTTGGCGCGTTCGTGCACGGCCTGCGCCTGACGCTGCATCCAGCTTGCCGGCATTGGCCGCGCGTAACCGCCGACACCAACGGCGCATTCACGCTCTTCATCGGTCTCGTAAGGCACGTCGACGAACTTCGCGCCGAGGGATTCGATCTGCTCTTTTACCGCCGGACGCACGTCGGACGCTTCGATCACCGCACCAAGACGCTTCGCCGTGGCGATCGCCTGCAACCCGGCCACACCGGCGCCGAGAATCAGCACGCGCGCCGCTTTCACGGTGCCCGCAGCGGTCATCAGCATCGGCATGAAGCGCGGATAGTAATGAGCGGCCAGCAACACAGCCTTATAGCCGGCAATGTTCGCCTGCGACGACAACACATCGAGACTCTGCGCGCGCGAGGTGCGCGGCGCCGCTTCGAGGGCGAACGCGGTAATGCCGCACTCGGCCATCTTTGCGATGGTTTCGTTGTTGAACGGATTGAGCATGCCGACCAACACCGTACCGCGCTTGATCAGCGTCAGTTCGGCATCGCTTGGCGCGACCACTTTGAGAATCAGCTCGGCGCCAAACGCGTCATTGGCACTGCCAATGGTTGCGCCTGCCGCTTCATAGGCACTGTCGACCACACTGGCTTTAACGCCGGCGCCGGTTTGCACAGTGACCTTATGACCTTGGCTGATCAGCTTTTTAATGGTTTCCGGGGTTGCAGCAACCCGTGTTTCACCGGTCTGGGTTTCGAGAGGAACACCAATGTGCACGTCAAATCTCCTGCGTGATCTTATTGAGTAAACCCATGCACTACGGATGGTGCGACTGGGGCGGCCGATCAGCACGATCCCGCCAAATCAGGGCGGGGCGCGGCATTTTGCAGGCGAACTTTATGCCCTTCAAGGGATTATGACGGGTGACGGAAAATTAACTACAAGTCATCCCGTGACCGAATGTCGCAGATGGCCAGCCGAATCCCTTGCAGGCCGTGCCTTGTAAGGATTCTGGCCGAATATGGAAAAATTTCTCATCGGTGACGTGAATAGGCACTAATGCGTCGCTGATGAAGGCTCAAAGCCACGTCGTCAGCCGCTTGTGGGACGTCTGTACGACTTTCGGATACAGTCTGTTGAATTGCGACAAATACTTATATCTGTAGGGCTTTTGTTTTCCTGACTACGGGGTTAGATAACGTGGTAAGCCTTTACCCTTCTAGGCTGTAGCTCTGTGCCTGAGTTACCAGCCAGTCACGAAATGCCTTTAATGACGCTGATTCGACCTTTCGCTCAGGAATCATCAGGTAGTAGGCCTTGATACTGGAAAGCGCCTGCGGGTTTGCAATTACCAGGCGTTTCTCGGCCAGCTCACGCTGAATCAAGAACGGTGGAATCAGCGCGATGCCCATGTCGTGCATGGCCGCTTGGGCGAGCATGGAGAATAGCTCGTAGCGCGGGCCTGTCATGTCGCGGGGGATATTCAGCTGTTGCGAGTTGAACCACTGGCGCCAGGCGTAAGGTCGGGTGGTCTGCTGCAGCAGCGGCAGTTCGGCGATGGCTGCGGCTGTCAGAAGCGTCTTGTTGTCGAGTAGGGCGGGGCTGCACACCGGCATCGGATTCTCGCCCATCAGCCTGTGGGATTCGGTACCGGACCAATCGGCATCACCGAAGTAGATCGCCGCATCGAATTCGGTATCGGCAAACAGAAAGGGCCGGGTGCGGTTGGTCAGGTTGACCGTGACTTCCGGATGCTTGAGCTGGAAATCTTTCAGACGTGGCAGCAGCCATTGCGTGCCGAAGGTCGGCACCACCGCCAGTTCGATTACGTTGGTGCCTTGCTGGCCCATCACGGACAGCGTGTCGCGTTCGACTGCATCTAGTTGCGTCGCGACTCGGCGGCTGTAGGAAAGCCCCGCCTCGGTCAGCTTCACCCCGCGCCGCGAGCGTCGGAACAGTTCCACACTGAGGAACTCCTCAAGGCTGGCTATTTGTCGGCAAATGGCGCCTTGAGTCAGGGAAAGTTCTTCGGCAGCGCGGGTAAAGCTCTCGTGGCGCGCGGCAGCTTCGAAACTGATCAGGGCGGTGGTGCTGGGGATCTTCCTGCGCATGTACGTCAACCTCACTAATGCGCCGCATAAAAGGCATTCCGCGACGTGTCGGAGTGAGAAATTAGCACAACAGAATGCGAAATCCTCGTTTGCCGCGATGACGAACCGCGCCTAGGATCAATGCCACGTTAATTCACCGATTTGCGAGGACAGACTCATGGGCGGTAAAGCTAGCTTCAACTGGATCGATCCCCTGCTGCTGGATCAACAGCTCACCGAAGAAGAGCGCATGATCCGCGACACCGCCGAGCAGTTTGCTCAACAGAGCCTCGCGCCGCGTGTTCTTGAAGCCTTCCGTCATGAGAAAACCGACCCGGCGATCTTCCGCGAGATGGGCGAAGTCGGTCTGTTGGGCGCGACCATCCCTGAGCAGTATGGCGGCAGCGGTCTGAACTATGTCAGCTACGGTCTGATTGCCCGTGAAGTCGAGCGTGTCGACTCAGGCTACCGCTCGATGATGAGCGTACAGTCGTCGCTGGTGATGGTGCCGATCAACGAATTCGGTACTGAAGCGCAAAAGCAGAAGTACCTGCCGAAGCTGGCTTCCGGCGAATGGATCGGCTGCTTCGGTCTGACCGAACCCAACCACGGCTCCGACCCGGGCGCGATGATCACTCGTGCACGTAAGGTCGACGGCGGCTACAGCCTGACCGGCGCGAAAATGTGGATCACCAACAGCCCGATCGCCGATGTGTTCGTGGTCTGGGCCAAAGACGATGCCGGTGACATTCGTGGTTTCGTCCTGGAAAAAGGCTGGAAAGGCCTGAGCGCTCCGGCGATTCACGGCAAGGTCGGCCTGCGTGCGTCGATCACGGGTGAGATCGTTATGGATAACGTGTTTGTGCCGGAAGAGAACATCTTCCCGGATGTGCGTGGCCTGAAAGGTCCGTTCACCTGCCTCAACTCGGCGCGTTACGGCATTTCTTGGGGCGCGCTGGGCGCTGCCGAGTTCTGCTGGCACACCGCTCGTCAGTACACCCTCGATCGCCAGCAGTTTGGTCGCCCATTGGCTGCCACTCAGTTGATCCAGAAAAAACTGGCAGACATGCAGACCGAAATCACCTTGGCCCTGCAAGGCTGCCTGCGGTTGGGGCGTATGAAAGATGAAGGCACTGCTGCGGTCGAGATCACTTCGATCATGAAACGCAACTCTTGCGGCAAGTCGCTGGACATTGCCCGTATGGCGCGCGACATGTTGGGTGGTAACGGCATCTCCGACGAATTCGGCGTGGCCCGTCATCTGGTCAACCTGGAAGTGGTGAATACCTATGAAGGGACTCACGACGTTCACGCGCTGATCCTCGGGCGTGCGCAAACCGGTCTGCAGGCGTTCTATTAACAGGAGAGCGACCATGGGCGCGCTGTCGCATCTGCGGGTACTGGATTTATCGCGAGTATTGGCCGGACCGTGGGCCGGGCAGATCCTCGCCGACCTTGGCGCCGAAGTGATCAAGGTCGAGCGCCCGGGCAATGGCGATGATACGCGCGCCTGGGGGCCGCCCTTCCTTAAAGACGCTTATGGCGAGAATACGTCTGAGGCGGCTTATTACCTGTCGGCCAACCGCAACAAGCAATCGGTGACCATCGATTTCACGCGGCCCGAGGGTCAGAAGTTGGTGCGCGAGCTAGCGGCGAAGTCGGACATCCTCATTGAGAATTTCAAGGTCGGTGGTCTGGCGGCGTATGGGCTGGACTACGAATCGCTGAAAGCGATCAATCCGGACCTGATCTATTGCTCGATTACCGGATTCGGCCAGACCGGGCCGTATGCCAAGCGCGCCGGCTATGACTTCATGATTCAGGGGCTGGGTGGGCTGATGAGCCTGACCGGACGTCCTGAGGGTGATGAGGGTGCCGGTCCGGTGAAAGTTGGTGTGGCGCTGACGGATATTCTCACCGGTCTGTATTCGACGGTAGCCATTCTGGCTGCGCTGGCTCATCGCGATCACGACGGTGGTGGGCAGCACATCGACATGGCATTACTGGATGTCCAGGTGGCGTGTCTGGCTAACCAGGCGATGAACTACCTGACAACGGGCAACGCACCTAAGCGCTTGGGCAATGCGCATCCGAACATCGTGCCTTATCAGGATTTTCCTACGGCCGATGGTGATTTCATCCTCACCGTGGGTAATGACGGGCAGTTCCGCAAGTTTGCCGAAGTGGCGGGGCAGCCGCAGTGGGCGGATGATCCGCGTTTCGCGACCAATAAGTTGCGGGTGGCGAATCGCGCGGAGCTGATTCCTTTGATTCGTCAGGCAACCGTGTTCAAGACGACTGCCGAGTGGGTTGCTCAGCTGGAGCAGGCGGGCGTGCCGTGCGGGCCAATCAATGATTTGTCGCAAGTGTTTGAGGACCCTCAGGTCAAGGCGCGTGGCTTGGCGATAGAGATGCCGCATGCGTTGGCGGGTATGGTGCCTCAGGTAGCCAGCCCCATTCGTTTGTCGCAGACGCCGGTTGAGTATCGTCGGGCGCCTCCCTTGTTGGGTGAGCATACGCTGGATGTTTTGCAGCGGGTGCTTGGGATGGGGTCGGGTGCGGTGGCTGATTTGAAAGCCGCTGGAGTGCTGTAGACATTCCTTCTATATAGAAGCGCGGCGTTTGCTTCCTATATAGAGAGGCGGTTGACTGTTTTTCAACCAATCTGCAAGTGATTGAAAGAAAAGTGAAATTAACGGTTGACGGCAGATTCAGGATGTCTATAATTCGCCCCACTTCCGGCGCAGTCGAAACGGAAAACTCCTTGAGATTCAATGAGTTATGCAGGTTTCGGCGGCAGGTTGCTTCAGTTCATCGAAGCCAGAAGGAAGTTGAAAAAGAGGTGTTGACAGCAGCGTGTAACGCTGTAGAATTCGCCTCCCGCTGACGAGAGATCGGAAGCGCAAGTGGTTGAAGTTGTTGAAGAATTCTTCGAAAACTTCTGAAAATAATCACTTGACAGCAAATGAGGCTGCTGTAGAATGCGCGCCTCGGTTGAGACGAAAGATCTTAACCAACCGCTCTTTAACAACTGAATCAAGCAATTCGTGTGGGTGCTTGTGGAGTCAGACTGATAGTCAACAAGATTATCAGCATCACAAGTTACTCCGCGAGAAATCAAAGATGTAACCAACGATTGCTGAGCCAAGTTTAGGGTTTCTTAAAAACCCAAAGATGTTTGAACTGAAGAGTTTGATCATGGCTCAGATTGAACGCTGGCGGCAGGCCTAACACATGCAAGTCGAGCGGATGAGAGGAGCTTGCTCCTGGATTCAGCGGCGGACGGGTGAGTAATGCCTAGGAATCTGCCTGGTAGTGGGGGACAACGTTTCGAAAGGAACGCTAATACCGCATACGTCCTACGGGAGAAAGCAGGGGACCTTCGGGCCTTGCGCTATCAGATGAGCCTAGGTCGGATTAGCTAGTTGGTGAGGTAATGGCTCACCAAGGCGACGATCCGTAACTGGTCTGAGAGGATGATCAGTCACACTGGAACTGAGACACGGTCCAGACTCCTACGGGAGGCAGCAGTGGGGAATATTGGACAATGGGCGAAAGCCTGATCCAGCCATGCCGCGTGTGTGAAGAAGGTCTTCGGATTGTAAAGCACTTTAAGTTGGGAGGAAGGGCAGTAACTTAATACGTTGCTGTTTTGACGTTACCGACAGAATAAGCACCGGCTAACTCTGTGCCAGCAGCCGCGGTAATACAGAGGGTGCAAGCGTTAATCGGAATTACTGGGCGTAAAGCGCGCGTAGGTGGTTCGTTAAGTTGGATGTGAAATCCCCGGGCTCAACCTGGGAACTGCATTCAAAACTGTCGAGCTAGAGTATGGTAGAGGGTGGTGGAATTTCCTGTGTAGCGGTGAAATGCGTAGATATAGGAAGGAACACCAGTGGCGAAGGCGACCACCTGGACTGATACTGACACTGAGGTGCGAAAGCGTGGGGAGCAAACAGGATTAGATACCCTGGTAGTCCACGCCGTAAACGATGTCAACTAGCCGTTGGGAGCCTTGAGCTCTTAGTGGCGCAGCTAACGCATTAAGTTGACCGCCTGGGGAGTACGGCCGCAAGGTTAAAACTCAAATGAATTGACGGGGGCCCGCACAAGCGGTGGAGCATGTGGTTTAATTCGAAGCAACGCGAAGAACCTTACCAGGCCTTGACATCCAATGAACTTTCCAGAGATGGATTGGTGCCTTCGGGAACATTGAGACAGGTGCTGCATGGCTGTCGTCAGCTCGTGTCGTGAGATGTTGGGTTAAGTCCCGTAACGAGCGCAACCCTTGTCCTTAGTTACCAGCACGTAATGGTGGGCACTCTAAGGAGACTGCCGGTGACAAACCGGAGGAAGGTGGGGATGACGTCAAGTCATCATGGCCCTTACGGCCTGGGCTACACACGTGCTACAATGGTCGGTACAAAGGGTTGCCAAGCCGCGAGGTGGAGCTAATCCCATAAAACCGATCGTAGTCCGGATCGCAGTCTGCAACTCGACTGCGTGAAGTCGGAATCGCTAGTAATCGTGAATCAGAATGTCACGGTGAATACGTTCCCGGGCCTTGTACACACCGCCCGTCACACCATGGGAGTGGGTTGCACCAGAAGTAGCTAGTCTAACCTTCGGGAGGACGGTTACCACGGTGTGATTCATGACTGGGGTGAAGTCGTAACAAGGTAGCCGTAGGGGAACCTGCGGCTGGATCACCTCCTTAATCGACGACATCAGCTGCTCCATAAGTTCCCACACGAATTGCTTGATTCATTGAAGAAGACGAAAGAAGCAGCCCGAAATTGGGTCTGTAGCTCAGTTGGTTAGAGCGCACCCCTGATAAGGGTGAGGTCGGCAGTTCGAATCTGCCCAGACCCACCAATTTTGTGTGGGAAACGCCTGTAGAAATACGGGGCCATAGCTCAGCTGGGAGAGCGCCTGCCTTGCACGCAGGAGGTCAACGGTTCGATCCCGTTTGGCTCCACCACTACTGCTTCTCTTGTATAAAGCTTAGAAATGAGCATTCCATCATGATGATGGTGAATGTTGATTTCTAGTCTTTGACTAGTTCGTTCTTTAAAAATTTGGGTATGTGATAGAAAGATAGACTGAACGTTACTTTCACTGGTAACGGATCAGGCTAAGGTAAAATTTGTGAGTTCTCTTAATTGAGAAATTCGAATTTTCGGCGAATGTCGTCTTCACAGTATAACCAGATTGCTTGGGGTTATATGGTCAAGTGAAGAAGCGCATACGGTGGATGCCTTGGCAGTCAGAGGCGATGAAAGACGTGGTAGCCTGCGAAAAGCTTCGGGGAGTCGGCAAACAGACTTTGATCCGGAGATGTCTGAATGGGGGAACCCAGCCATCATAAGATGGTTATCTTGTACTGAATACATAGGTGCAAGAGGCGAACCAGGGGAACTGAAACATCTAAGTACCCTGAGGAAAAGAAATCAACCGAGATTCCCTTAGTAGTGGCGAGCGAACGGGGACTAGCCCTTAAGTGGCTTTGAGATTAGCGGAACGCTCTGGAAAGTGCGGCCATAGTGGGTGATAGCCCTGTACGCGAAAATCTCTTAGTCATGAAATCGAGTAGGACGGAGCACGAGAAACTTTGTCTGAATATGGGGGGACCATCCTCCAAGGCTAAATACTACTGACTGACCGATAGTGAACTAGTACCGTGAGGGAAAGGCGAAAAGAACCCCGGAGAGGGGAGTGAAATAGATCCTGAAACCGTATGCGTACAAGCAGTGGGAGCAGACTTTGTTCTGTGACTGCGTACCTTTTGTATAATGGGTCAGCGACTTATTTTCAGTGGCGAGCTTAACCGAATAGGGGAGGCGTAGCGAAAGCGAGTCTTAATAGGGCGTCTAGTCGCTGGGAATAGACCCGAAACCGGGCGATCTATCCATGGGCAGGTTGAAGGTTGGGTAACACTAACTGGAGGACCGAACCGACTACCGTTGAAAAGTTAGCGGATGACCTGTGGATCGGAGTGAAAGGCTAATCAAGCTCGGAGATAGCTGGTTCTCCTCGAAAGCTATTTAGGTAGCGCCTCATGTATCACTGTAGGGGGTAGAGCACTGTTTCGGCTAGGGGGTCATCCCGACTTACCAAACCGATGCAAACTCCGAATACCTACAAGTGCCGAGCATGGGAGACACACGGCGGGTGCTAACGTCCGTCGTGAAAAGGGAAACAACCCAGACCGTCAGCTAAGGTCCCAAAGTTATGGTTAAGTGGGAAACGATGTGGGAAGGCTTAGACAGCTAGGAGGTTGGCTTAGAAGCAGCCACCCTTTAAAGAAAGCGTAATAGCTCACTAGTCGAGTCGGCCTGCGCGGAAGATGTAACGGGGCTCAAACCATACACCGAAGCTACGGGTATCACCTTCGGGTGATGCGGTAGAGGAGCGTTCTGTAAGCCTGTGAAGGTGAGTTGAGAAGCTTGCTGGAGGTATCAGAAGTGCGAATGCTGACATGAGTAACGACAATGGGTGTGAAAAACACCCACGCCGAAAGACCAAGGTTTCCTGCGCAACGTTAATCGACGCAGGGTTAGTCGGTCCCTAAGGCGAGGCTGAAAAGCGTAGTCGATGGAAAACAGGTTAATATTCCTGTACTTCTGGTTATTGCGATGGAGGGACGGAGAAGGCTAGGCCAGCTTGGCGTTGGTTGTCCAAGTTTAAGGTGGTAGGCTGAGATCTTAGGTAAATCCGGGATCTTAAGGCCGAGAGCTGATGACGAGTGTTCTTTTAGAACACGAAGTGGTTGATGCCATGCTTCCAAGAAAAGCTTCTAAGCTTCAGGTAACCAGGAACCGTACCCCAAACCGACACAGGTGGTTGGGTAGAGAATACCAAGGCGCTTGAGAGAACTCGGGTGAAGGAACTAGGCAAAATGGCACCGTAACTTCGGGAGAAGGTGCGCCGGTGAGGGTGAAGGACTTGCTCCGTAAGCCCATGCCGGTCGAAGATACCAGGCCGCTGCGACTGTTTATTAAAAACACAGCACTCTGCAAACACGAAAGTGGACGTATAGGGTGTGACGCCTGCCCGGTGCCGGAAGGTTAATTGATGGGGTTAGCTAACGCGAAGCTCTTGATCGAAGCCCCGGTAAACGGCGGCCGTAACTATAACGGTCCTAAGGTAGCGAAATTCCTTGTCGGGTAAGTTCCGACCTGCACGAATGGCGTAACGATGGCGGCGCTGTCTCCACCCGAGACTCAGTGAAATTGAAATCGCTGTGAAGATGCAGTGTATCCGCGGCTAGACGGAAAGACCCCGTGAACCTTTACTATAGCTTTGCACTGGACTTTGAATTTGCTTGTGTAGGATAGGTGGGAGGCTTTGAAGCGTGGACGCCAGTTCGCGTGGAGCCATCCTTGAAATACCACCCTGGCAACTTTGAGGTTCTAACTCAGGTCCGTTATCCGGATCGAGGACAGTGTATGGTGGGTAGTTTGACTGGGGCGGTCTCCTCCTAAAGAGTAACGGAGGAGTACGAAGGTGCGCTCAGACCGGTCGGAAATCGGTCGTAGAGTATAAAGGCAAAAGCGCGCTTGACTGCGAGACAGACACGTCGAGCAGGTACGAAAGTAGGTCTTAGTGATCCGGTGGTTCTGTATGGAAGGGCCATCGCTCAACGGATAAAAGGTACTCCGGGGATAACAGGCTGATACCGCCCAAGAGTTCATATCGACGGCGGTGTTTGGCACCTCGATGTCGGCTCATCACATCCTGGGGCTGAAGCCGGTCCCAAGGGTATGGCTGTTCGCCATTTAAAGTGGTACGCGAGCTGGGTTTAGAACGTCGTGAGACAGTTCGGTCCCTATCTGCCGTGGACGTTTGAGATTTGAGAGGGGCTGCTCCTAGTACGAGAGGACCGGAGTGGACGAACCTCTGGTGTTCCGGTTGTCACGCCAGTGGCATTGCCGGGTAGCTATGTTCGGGAAAGATAACCGCTGAAAGCATCTAAGCGGGAAACTTGCCTCAAGATGAGATCTCACTGGAACCTTGAGTTCCCTGAAGGGCCGTCGAAGACTACGACGTTGATAGGTTGGGTGTGTAAGCGCTGTGAGGCGTTGAGCTAACCAATACTAATTGCCCGTGAGGCTTGACCATATAACACCCAAGCAATTTGACTACTCGAAAGAGCATCAGATTGCGGTGTGTGAAGACGAAACGAACCGAAAGTTCGATGTTCACAAACACCGAAAGCTGTCACATACCCAATTTGCTGAAGCGAGGCCATCTGGTCACGAGTCAGTACCCGAATTTCTTGACGACCATAGAGCGTTGGAACCACCTGATCCCATCCCGAACTCAGCAGTGAAACGATGCATCGCCGATGGTAGTGTGGGGTTTCCCCATGTGAGAGTAGGTCATCGTCAAGATTAAATTCCGAAACCCCAATTGCGAAAGCAGTTGGGGTTTTGTTTTAGTAGAAGTAACTGTTTTTGCTGGCTCGTTACCGTGTTGACGGGCCAGATAAAGAATTTCTTGACGACCATAGAGCGTTGGAACCACCTGATCCCATCCCGAACTCAGAAGTGAAACGATGCATCGCCGATGGTAGTGTGGGGTTTCCCCATGTGAGAGTAGGTCATCGTCAAGATTGAATTCCGAAACCCCTGTCTGCTAACGCAGACGGGGGTTTTGTCATTTCAGGATCAGATAAAGAAACGACAAAGCCAGCTCCTGAGACATCAGGGGCTGGCTTTTTTATGCACAGGAAAAAGGGTTGCAGGATTTGAAACCGCCGCCGGAACGTTGCTCCGGAAACACCGTGGCGAACGCTCTGGCACGCCGTTGGGCGGGAATCTGGCAGAAAAATCATCCATTTCCCGTATGGCCCTAAGATTTCTCCGACACGTGCCGACAGACTGGTGAGACATGCGTGCACCAAAGTAGAGCGGCTAGTAGAACGCTGCCTGCACTGTACATGGAATGTTGCATCCGGAACGCATCCCCACTTTTGGCATAAGAAGTCCCATGAAATGAATCTCAAGTTCAGCCATAAAATCCTGTTGGCCGCCTCGGGCGTCGTGGTCCTGGCGTTCGCGCTGTTCACCCTCTACAACGACTATCTGCAGCGAAACACCATTCGCCAGAACCTTCAGTCTTCTGTGCAGCAGGCCGGTGATCTGACCGCCAGCAGCGTGCAGAACTGGATGAGCGGGCGGATCCTGGTGCTGGAAAACCTCGCGCAGAACGTTGCCCATCAGGGTAAGGACGCGGACTTCCCGGGCCTGGTCGATCAACCGGCCTTCACCTCGAACTTCCAGTTCACCTACGTCGGTCAGGCCAACGGTGTGTTCACCCAGCGCCCTGACGCGAAGATGCCGGACGGCTATGACCCGCGTCAGCGCCCTTGGTACAAGCAAGCCGTGGTAGCTGACAAAACCATGCTGACGCCGCCATACATGGCTGCTGTCGGCGGGCTGGTGGTGACCATCGCCATGCCGGTGAAAAAGAACGGCGAACTGCTCGGTGTGGTCGGTGGTGACCTGAGCCTGGAAACCCTGGTGAAGATCATCAACTCGGTGGACTTCGGTGGCCTCGGCCATGCATTCCTGGTCAGCGCCGACGGTCAGGTGATCGTTAGCCCGGACAAGGATCAGGTCATGAAAAACCTGAAAGACATCTACCCGAACACCAGCGTGCGCATCGAGAAGGGCAACCAGAACGTCGTGCTTAACGGCCAGGAACGTATTCTGTCGTTCACTCCGGTCAGCGACCTGCCGAATGCGCAGTGGTACATCGGTCTGTCGATCGATCACGACAAGGCCTACGCCGCACTTAGCCAATTCCGTACTTCGGCGCTGATCGCGATGTTTGTCGCGGTGGCAGCGATTGCATTGCTGCTGAGCCTGTTGATCAATGTGTTGATGCGCCCGCTGACCACCATGGGCCGCGCGATGCAGGACATCGCTCAGGGCGAGGGCGACCTGACCCGTCGTCTGGTGGTAGAGAGCAAAGACGAGTTCGGTGAATTGGGCAGCGCGTTCAACCAGTTCGTTGAGCGGATTCACGCGTCGATTTCCGAAGTGTCTTCCGCCACCCGTCATGTGCATGACTTGTCGCAACGGGTGATGGCATCGTCCAACGCTTCGATCGTCGGCTCCGACGAGCAAAGTGCGCGCACCAACAGCGTCGCTGCGGCGATCAACGAACTGGGTGCCGCCACGCAGGAAATTGCGCGCAACGCCGCCGATGCTTCGCAGCACGCCAGCGGGGCCAGCGAGCAGGCCGATGACGGGCGTCAGGTGGTCGAGCAGACGATTCAAGCGATGACCGAACTGTCGCAGAAGATCAGCCTATCGTGCACGCAGATCGAAACCCTGAACGCCAGCACCGACAACATCGGCCACATCCTCGACGTGATCAAAGGCATTTCGCAACAGACCAACCTGTTGGCACTTAACGCCGCGATCGAAGCGGCGCGTGCCGGTGAAGCCGGACGTGGTTTTGCCGTGGTGGCGGACGAGGTGCGTAACCTTGCCCATCGCACCCAGGAGTCGGCGGAAGAGATCCACAAAATGATCACGTCGTTGCAGATCGGTTCGCGGGAAGCGGTGACCACGATGAACGCCAGTCAGGTGTCCAGCGAGCAGAGCGTGGAAGTGGCCAATCAGGCCGGTTTGCGTCTGGTCAGCGTGACTCAGCGCATAGGTGAAATCGACGGCATGAACCAATCTGTAGCCGCGGCCACTGAAGAGCAGACCGCGGTTGTGGAAACCCTCAACGTCGACGTTAACCAGATCAACCTGCTGAATCAGCAGAGCGTGGCTAACCTCAACGAGACGTTGAAGGATTGTGATGCGTTGTCGCAGCAGGCTAACCGTCTGAAGCAATTGGTCGACAGCTTCAAGATCTGATTATTCAGATTGGAGACCGCGTTATCGTTCTTCGCGAGCAGGCTCGCTCCCACATTTGGAATGCATTTCCCTGTGGGAGCGAGCCTGCTCGCGAAAGCGGTGGTGCATTCACCGCAAAGCCGAAGTCTTAAACAAACAGCTTCAGCACATTCCCCATCGCATCATCCGCAAACCCCTGCACAAAATCCTTGAACCCTGGCAGTGCCTCTTCCCCGCCCGCAGCCGGCTCGGCAATGATCGTCCACGTCGCCCGAGACTTACCCGCGCCCAGCGATTCGACATTCATCGCCGCCCACAGATTCGCCACCCCCAACGTGTTGTAAATCGTCGTCCAGGTCATGCATCGGGCCTGCTCATCGCGGGAGTTGAGTTGCTCGACCACCACGTTGCCATCCTTGAAGCATTTCTTGCGCAGCGAGGACACGCCCTCGCCGATTGTTTCGATATGCGACAGCGTCGGAATGAAGCGGTCGAAACCGCCGAATTGGCCGACCACCGCCCAGACCTGCGCCGCGTCTGCCGGCACTTCTACCGAAGACACTACGTGGCAGCCATGCGGGTTTTTGATCAGGGTATCGGGTTGCAGAGTGCTCATGGTGTTGCTCCTTTTGTTGGATCAGATGAAGTTGATTTCTTTCAGGTAATCGCAGCCACGACGCAGCAGTGCCGGGGATTTCTGCGGGTAGTGCGCGCCCATCAGCTGCACGCCGGCCTCAGCGTTGGCATGACCAATCAGGGTGATGTCGCCGATGTCTTCTTCGAAGCCGTTGAGGTAGAAACCGAGCACGCCGAACAGCGCGTTGTCGGCATCGACGCGGTTTAGTTGCTGCTGCCAGTCGGCGACGCTGACCAGCGCGAACTCGCTGCCGGTTTCGCGGAACGAAGTGACGTAGGCGTCCCAGCTCAAAGGCTCGGGGTTATGCAGGTTGAACACCGCGCGGTCGGACGAATAACGGCTGGCGTGGAAGGCGATGAAGCGGGCGAGAAAGTCCACCGGCATCAGGTCAAAATTCAGCGCGAGGGCCGGTACCTGGCCGAGCTGAATCGAGCCTTTGAGCATCAGCATCAAACGGTTTTTGTGCGGCTGACAAACGCCGCTCAAGCTGTTGAAACTGATATTGCCGGGGCGATACAGATTGACCCGGACGCCGCGCTCCCGCGCTCGTTCGAGGATGCGCTCGCCGACCCATTTCGACAGGTTGTAACCGTTGCGAATGTAGATCGGTGGTGTTGTGGCGGCGGGCA
Source organism: Pseudomonas zeae (assembly GCF_014268485.2). NCBI lineage: Bacteria > Pseudomonadati > Pseudomonadota > Gammaproteobacteria > Pseudomonadales > Pseudomonadaceae > Pseudomonas > Pseudomonas zeae. Next base: position 361,367 of record NZ_CP077090.1, read on the forward strand.
GTTCCAGCACCCGTCCAGCATTGTCCACCGTGCTGGAAGCCGACAGCGTCGAGACGAAGTTGAAAACCTTTTTGCTCTGCCCTTCGCACAAGCGCAGCAGGGCGAAAATCGGTTCGACGTTGTCCGCCGCCAGCGACTCGTAATCGAGTACGTGATTGACGTTAGCGGCGTTGTGCACCAGTGCGCCGAACTCGCGATCCAGGCGCTGATAGTCGTCCTCATTCAGGCCCAACTGCGGACGCGTAATATCTGCCGCGTAAACCCGCACGCGGCTCAGATCCAGATGCTCCAGGCGGTTTTCACGCAGTGACTCGGCAAAGCGTTGCGCCGCCGTTTTGCCGCCGCCGTCGCGCACCAGACACGCCACTTCGCTGGCACCCCAACCGAGCAGCGCCTCGACGATGTGCACGCCGACAAAACTATTGGCGCCAGTGACGATGACTTTATGCACATCGCCCATGCGGCTGATCGGCAGTGGCTCGATTTCCAGTGCACGCTCGGCGTCGGCCATGGCCTGGGCGCTGAGTACGGCGCTGTCATCGGTGCCGCGTACCAGCGTTGCCAGTTTGATGATGGTCGGCAGTTCGATGAAGCGGTTGATCGAAATGCTACGCCCGAACTCCTCACGCAAACGCAGCAACATGCGCGAGAGCAGAACCGAGTGGCCACCGAGATTGAAGAAGCTTTCGTCGGTGGAAATGTCGCTGCTCGGCAGCTCCAGCAACTCCGCCCAGATCTCCAGCAACAGCGCTTCATCGGCATTCACCGGCAGGCATTTCGGCCCGCTGTCCTGCACGCTCACTGGCAGTTCCAGCAGTGCTTTGCGATCGACTTTGCCGTTGCTGGCGAACGGCATGCTCGCCAGCTCGGTCCACGCCACCGGTTGCATGTAGTCCGGCAAAAACTGTCTGGCGTGGGCTTTCAGCGCGTCGCGTGCGGTGTCCGATTGCGCTTGTGCGAGGAACGCGAGAATGCGCCGCTGACTGTCGATCACCACCGCCATTTGCCGGTACAACTGGCTCTCGCGCAGGCAGCGCTCGATCTCTTCCGGCTCGACCCGGAAGCCACGGATTTTTACCTGATTGTCGCGCCGCCCGCACAGTTCGATACCGTGCTCGCCCCACCTGGCCATGTCGCCGCTGCGGTAGGCGCGCAGCGTTTGGCCGTCCGGTAATTGCAGGGTCAGATAACGCTCGGCGGTCTGCTGCGGATTGTTCAGATAACCGAGGCAAACACCGGGGCCGACGATGAACAATTCGCCGACGGTGTGCTCCGCCACCGGTTGCAAATCGTCATCGAGAATCAGCACTTGGCTGTTGGCGATTGGTGCCCCGAGGGTACGGTTACTGTCGCCCGGTTTGAGCTGGCGCGCGGTGATCAGTACGGTGGCTTCGGTCGGGCCGTAAAGGTTGTGCAGTGTGCCTTGGCGGGTGAGTTGCTCAATGACAAACGGCTCGCAGACATCGCCGCCGGTCATCACTTGCACGCCTTCCAGTTGCTCCAGCGGCAGGATGCTCAACAGCGCCGGTGGCAGGAATGCGTGGGTCAGGTGTCGGCGGCGGATCAACGCGACCAGTTGCAATGGATCTCGTCGTTGCGTGTCGTCCGGCACCACCAGTTCGGCACCTTCCAGCAGGGTCGGGAAGATGTCGATCAGTGATGAATCGAAGCTCAGCGACGAGAACTGCAAGACCCGACTCTCGGCCTGCAATTGCACGTAATCGGCGTACCACGCGGTAAAGTGCGCGAGGTTGGCCTGACTGAGCAACACGCCTTTCGGATGCCCGGTGGTGCCCGAGGTGTAGAGCGCCATGCACGGTGCATCAAGTTCGGGGCGGCGGCGCATCAACGGTTGGCTGAGATCTGCCTCTGAGTTGTCGATGCGGCTGACGTCCAGCCCCGCCATGGATGCGCTGAGCGGATGCTCGCCATCATGCAGCAACAGCAGCGCGCCTGCATTTTGCAGAATGTATTGCTGACGCTGTAACGGATGACTCGGTTCCAGCGGCAGATACACCGCGCCGCTGCCGAGGATCGCCAGAATCGAGGCAAACAATGCCGGGCTTTTTGGCAGGCAGATGCCGACCACCCACGGTTTTGGCTGTTGCTCGAGCAACGGCAGCAAGCGCTGTTGAATCGCACGGCTGTGAGCGTGCAGTTGGCGATAGCTGATCGACTGTTCGGCGATGTGCAGCGCCGGGCGTTCAGCGTGGTGGATCAAGCTTCGTTGCAGGCGCTCGATCACCGGGATCTGCGCCTCTTCCAGCAATGCGGGATTGGCCGTGTCGTTGCGGTGATGGACGTAAGCCAGGCTGTCGAGGAACAGCAGGTTTTCCATTCTCTCGAAATCCGGCGCAGTCACTGACGCGGCCAGCTGCAGATAGTCAGCATCACGGGAGAAGCGGCTGACCAGCAACGCCACTTCATCGACCACCTGCGTCAGCACCCGTTGCCGCAGCGCCTGCCCATTGCCGGACGGCTCATCGCCAATCGGTACGCGGCTGATCAGTGACGAGCCAAGGAAACACAGCAAATCGAGTGTCGGCAAACCGGCAGGGCTCTGCACGCCGACACCCAAACGCAGATGCAGGTGCGGGATCGAGCAGAAATCGCCGGCGCCGATAAAACCATCGTCGATGATCAGATCCACCGTCGATGCACCGGCAGCGCTGCGCTGCAAGGAGTGACCGTGTTGTTCCCGTTCCTGCGCCAGGTCGGTCATCGCCTGGCTGGTGCCAATCAGCAAAATGTCGAGACGTTTCATATCGGCCTCCTCATCAAACCAGATAGTCGCGCAGCGCGTGCTGCACGCAGGGCGCATCGAGCAGCGAGCTGTTGTGGAAGAACTTGACGATGTTGCCCACCAGCGGGTGATGGCGATTGATCGGGAATGCCAGCCCGGCCATCTCGTCCCTGAGCGAACGGCGCGTAGTCTCGCTGACCGGCAGTGCGTCGATCAGGCGCAGGTCGAAGGATTTCTGGATGTCGTTGGTCAGGTAATGGCCGATGAACACCGGCAGAATCTGCGCGATGGTTTCGCGATCCGCCGCGTTGGCGGTGTGCCAATAGATGCGCACCATCCGCGCCCAGAAACTCGAATGGCGACCTTCATCGAGCAAGTGATCGGCCATCAGGCCTTTGATCGACGGCTTGACCGTGTCGTCGCGTGCGAACGCCGCGACATCACCGGTCACGGTGTTTTCGGCGATGGCCACGCAGATCAATTCGACCGCGCTGCGCAGGTGCTCTGGAGCCAGCGCTACTGCCGCAGGAATCGCCCGGCTCAGTTCGATTTCATCGGGGAGCTGAATCGGTTCGATGCCGGTCATCGCCACGGTTTGCTGCATAAAATCCATCGCCACGAGGGCGTGGTAATCCTCGTCCACCACCACGGTCATCGCGTCGTAACGACAGGCAAACGGGAAGGCCACGGCGAAGCGATTCTTGGCGATGCTGCGCGCGGTCTTGTCGACGATCTCGGTCTCGAAAATCACCACGTCGTTGATGAATTTGTACAGCGTCTGCACCAAGGCGAAATCACGCTGTTGCGGGCACTCGCGCAGGAAGGTCTCGCTGAGCACCAGCGGCTGGCGGCTGAGCGGATAGATCAGCCGTTCATCGTCTTCGAGTACGCGTCGCGGACGGGTGCGGATGGTCGCGCGGTTCTCCCAGGCATCGGCAAAGGATTGATAGTCGGCAGCGTTCATTGGACTACCTCCGCCAATGGCTCGCGCATGCTCAGGCGCAGGCCGTCCCACAAGGCGATACGGCTTTCCACGGCGGCAATGGCGCTGGCGTAGACCTCGGCTTCACGTTGCGGGTCGCCGTTGACCAGGCGCTCGAGCAGGTGTTCGGCCGCCGGGCCGTGGTCTTCGGAGTCGACCTCGATGTGCCGTTCCAGGTAATAGCGAAAGGTCGGCGCCTGTTCGATACCGATGCCCCAGTCGTCAAGAATGCGCTGGAACATGGTCGGGATCACGCTCTCGCGACCATGCAGAAACGCCGCCGCCACGCTGTGTCCCGGTGCATGCAGGGCGGTGCGCAAGGTGTCGCGGACAAACTGCGCGGCAGCCGGATCAACCTCGACGCTTTGCAGCGCGACGTCATAGCTCACGCCTTCCTGTTGCAGGGCGACAAAGCGCTCTACGGCGGTGGTACTCGCGCCGATTTCGCGCATCGCATCCAAGTACAACTCGAAATGGCTGTAATGCCCTTCGGTCAGGCGATCATCCGATTCTTCACCGAGAACGATCTCGTTGATCAGTCGGGCGGCGAGAGGATCGCGCGGCGGCAACCACGGTAGTCGGGTGCAGGTCAGTTCCTGCTGCAGGCGTTTGGTCAGCGACATGAAGTCCCACACGGCAAATACATGGGTTTCCATGAAGCGACGCAACACCGATAACGACGTGATCTCGGCAAAGATCGGGTGAATGCTAAGTTCGGCTTTCTTCAGGGCGAGTTGGTGCTTAGTGGGCATCATGATGTCCTTTATCGTTGATATTAAATGGAACTGCTCTGCAACTGCGCAATCAATGAAACTACGACTTACTTGTTTCCTGTCGACGGACGACAGCCTTCCTTCCTGATAGGTAAGTGCGGATCGATATACCTTTGACATGGCTTCATGTCTGCCCATCAAGCGCTGCTGCTGTACCGCAGGCATTGGGCTGCTGCCGAAGTGAAGGGTGGAGTTCAAACTTGGCGAAGAAAAGCTAATACACCGACAAAGTGTTTAACAAGTATATTTTTAATTATTTTAAGTGTGCTGTTTTTTGAAGTTGAGTTGTTCCAATAAAACTTTCAGGTAAAGTTTTATTTGGGCGTAGTTGCTCCTTTCGGCGAATAACGGCCAAAATTGCTCAAGAAGAGTGAATGCCTCACTCGAAGCAACTTTCCAGTAATAAGAATTGAATGATTTAAAAGGGGCGGAAGTTGGCCGTGACCCCGCGCCATGACTTCCTTTTTCCCGTGGCAAGGCTCCTTCCGTAGGTTCCTGGTGCGGGGACTGCGCCGGCAGGGCGGCGCGTCGCCCGTTCTTTAGGGGTGGCGGCTCAAGAGTGCGGGTAAATTTGCGCCACGGCTATGACCGATTCATCAGCGGCAACGTGCAAATATCGGACTGAACGGCGCAAGGAGGTTAGAGCGGACATGTGGATCCGCCCAGCAGAGGGCTGGCGGATCGCTTGGGGATTTGTAAGCGGGTGATTCGCGGGGCAGTGCGCGCTCAGCGCGCAGCTTGGCGGTTTTGCGCGGCAGGGGTAGCGAGATAACGGGTAATCACTTCGACACCGCGATTGAGGTGCTGCTCGAGGAGTTTGATCGACAGCTCAGTGTCGCGATCCTGCACGGCTTGCAACATCGCCCGGTGATCGTCCTGGGACAATTTGCCCAGGCCCATGGCCTCAAGGTTGAAGCGCAGAAAACGCTCTTCTTCGTTGAGCCCGTCTTCAACCAGTCGCAGTAAGCGTTGGTTGGACGCCTTGCTGTACAGGGCCATGTGGAACAAACGGTTGAGCCGGCCGATTTCCGTGTAGTCGTGTTGCGCCTCGAGCTCTTCGATGTACCCGGCTGCGCGTGCGTGGTCGGCAGCGGTCAGCAGCGGAATCGATTGCCGCATGGCTTCGGATTCGAGGAGGATGCGCAGCTCGTAGGTTTCGGTAGCATCACCCTGAATCAATGGCGCAACCACTGCACCTTTATGCGTAGTAACGCTCAGCAGTTCTTGGGCTTCAAGCTGGCGCAACGCTTCGCGCACCGGCATGCGGCTGACACCGAAAAGGTCGGCCAGATCCTGCTGGCGCAGCGCCGTGCCACAGGGCAGACGACCGTCGAGGATTGCCGAGCGCAGGGTTTCTTCGATCACCGAACGGGCCAGATGAGCAGGAATCGGTCCATCGACTTTAATGCTGTGCAACGGTTTGGGCTTCTGTGTCACGACTACGCACCCTGTATGTCGGCCTGGTTTGGATCCAAATGACACTAGTGATTGCTCTACAGGTTGTCAAACCTTGTAAAACATCGCTGTGCCAACTGAAGTTTAGCGTGCCGAGTATGATCTCATGGTGCCATTGTTTTTTGTCGGGCTAAGCTTCACCATCAAACGCTTTCCTTCCTGCCCCCTGGAAACCTGCTGTGGCGGTACGTTTCGCGATCCCCCGGACTCTGCGCTGGCTAGGCTGCGCACTGCTGCTGGCCGGCGTCATGCTGGGCGGTCTGCATGCCGATTGGGATTTTTCCACGATCAGCCGCAAAGCCACGGCACTCTACGGGCCGCTGGGTGCCGGGCAGCAGCGCATTGATGCCTGGCAGAATCTGTTGGCCACGCAGAAACAAGTCAGCGAGATGGAAAAGCTCAAAGTGGTGAACCTGTTCTTCAACAAACAGGTGCGCTACGTCGAGGACATCGATCTGTGGCACGAGGTCGATTACTGGGAAACGCCGATCGAGGCGCTGTGGAAGGGCGCCGGCGACTGCGAAGACTATGCGATCGCCAAGTATTTCAGCTTGCGTCATCTTGGGGTTTCCAGTGACAAGCTGCGTATCACCTACGTCAAGGCGTTGCGTCAGAACCGCGCACACATGGTCCTGACTTACTATGCCACCCCCGATGCCATGCCGCTGGTGCTCGACAGCCTGATCGACCCGATCCAGCCGGCGTCGCAGCGAACCGATTTGCTGCCGGTCTACTCTTTTAATGCTGAAGGGTTGTACCTGCCGGGCGCCAAGGGCAACAAGAAGGTCGGTGACACCAAACGCCTGTCACGCTGGCAGGATGTGTTGAAGAAAATGCAGGCCGAAGGTTTCCCGGTCGAAACGACTAACTAGGAGCATGCGCTCAGATGTCTTTGTTCAAACAGCTGTTGATCGCTATCTGTCTGTTCCTGGTGGTCGCCTTCACCGGCAGCTTCATGGTCAGTCTGGAAAGCTCGCGCACCCAGTACGTCAACCAGTTGCGTTCCCACGCCCAGGACGCCGCGACGGCGCTGGCGTTGTCGCTGACGCCGAATATCGACGATCCGGCCATGGTCGAGTTGCTGGTCAGCTCGATTTTCGACAGCGGTTATTACGCGAGCATCCGCGTGGTCGATCTGAAGACTGACCAGACGATTGTTGAGCGCAACGGCATTCCGGCCGTCACCAATGTGCCGGACTGGTTCGTCAAGCTGATCGGCCTGGAGCCGGCCGGTGGCGACGCGCTGGTCAGCCGTGGCTGGGAGCAAGCGGCGCGAGTCGAGGTGGTCAGCCATCCGATGTTTGCTGTGGCCAAATTGTGGCAGAGCGCGTTGGGCAGCCTTGGCTGGCTGCTGATCTGCGGGGCGATCAGTGCCGTGCTCGGCGCGCTGCTGCTGCGCCGGCAGTTGAAGCCGCTGGATTACATGGTCAAGCAGTCCCACGCCATCGCCCGTCGCGAATTCCTCAGCCTGCCGGAACTGCCTCGCACACCTGAGTTGCGCCGTGTGGTGCAGGCGATGAACCAGATGGTCGAGAAGCTCAAGGCGCTGTTTCAGGAGCAGGCCGAGCGCAGTGAAAAGCTGCGCGCCGAGTCCTATCAGGACAATCTCACGGGGCTTGCCAATCGGCGCTATTTCGAAATGCAGTTGCACAACCGGGTGAGCAACCCGGAGCAGGCCAGTTCGGGTTATCTGCTGCTGTTGCGGGTCAAGGATCTGGCCGGGCTCAACCAGCGTCTCGGTGGCCAGCGCACCGATGAATTGCTTAAAGCGGTCGGCGAACAGTTGTCCCGCGAGTGTGCCAAATACCCGGAAACCCAGAACCTCGTCACCCGTATTCGTGGCGGTGAGTTTGCCGTGCTGGCGCCGGGGCTGGTTCGTGAGGAAGCGCTGCAACTGGCGCAGAACCTCGACAGCGCCTTGAGCAGTCTGCACGCCACCGGGGCGACCGACGTGGCTGCCGTGGCGTCGATCGGCCTGGCGCCGTTCACCCACGGCGATTCACCGCAACAAGTATTGACGCTTGGCGATCAGGCGCTGGCGCAAGCTGAAGGTCAGGGCGAGCAGAATTGGGCGTGCATCGATCAGAGCCTGACGGCGGATGTCGGCGACGATCACCATGCCTGGCATCGCTTGCTCGATCAGGCCTTGAGTCAGCAGCGTTTCGAGCTGTATTTCCAGCCAGTGGTCGCCGCCGCAGACACGCAGTTGGTGCTGCATTACAAAGTGCTCTCGCGCCTGCTCGATGATCAGGGCCAGACCATCCCGGCCGGGCGCTTCCTGCCTTGGCTGGAACGCTTCGGCTGGACTGCACGGCTTGACCGCCTGATGCTCGAGCGCGTGCTGGAGCAAATGAAAGAGCACGAAGATTCGCTGGCGCTGAATTTGTCCTCGGCGACTCTGGCTGACCCGCAGGCGTTGAACAAAGTCTTCGAGATTCTGCGCGCGCATTCCAACCTCGGCGAGCGCTTGACCCTGGAAATCGGCGAGGAGCAATTGCCCGAACAAGCGGTGCTGGAGCAGTTGACCCGGCGCCTGCGCGAACTCGGTTTCTCTCTGAGCCTGCAACGCTTTGGTGGTCGCTTCAGCATGATCGGCAACCTGGCGCGGCTGGGGCTGGCGTACTTGAAGATCGATGGCAGTTACATTCGTGCGATTGATCAGGAGAGTGACAAGCGTCTGTTTATCGAGGCGATCCAGCGTGCGGCGCACAGCATTGATCTGCCGCTGATTGCCGAGCGGGTCGAGACGGAAGGGGAGTTGTCGGTGATTCGCGAGATGGGCTTGTATGGGGTTCAGGGGCAGTTGTTTGGTGAGCCGAAGCCTTGGCGGTGAGTCATTGTAAAAGCCACCCTCACCCTAGCCCTCTCCCAGAGGGAGAGGGGACTGATCGTGGGATATTGATGTAATACGCCGACGTGAAAGAGCTCCGCTGAATCCATAATCGACTCGAATTCTCAGGTCGATGTATGGCGCCAGACACCTCGGTCGGCCCCTCTCCCTCACGGGGACTGATTGGGGGATATTCGGGAAGTACGCCGACGTGAAAGATGTCCGCTGAATCCATAATCGACTCGAATTCTCAGGTCGATGTATAGCGCCAGACACCTCGGTCGGCCCCTCTCCCTCACGGGTACTGATTGGGGGATATTCGGGAAGTACGCCGACGTGAAAGATGTCCGCTGAATCCATAATCGACTCGATTTCTCAGGTCGATGTATGGCGCCAGACACCTCGGTCGGCCCCTCTCCCTCACGGGGACTGATTGGGGGATATTCGGGAAGTACGCCGACGTGAAAGATGTCCGCTGAATCCATAATCGACTCGATTTCTCAGGTCGATGTATAGCGCCAGTTACCTCGGTCGGCCCCTCTCCCTCACGGGGACTGATTGGGGGATATTCGGGAAGTACGCTGACGTGAACGATTTGCGCTGAATCCATAATCGACTCGATTTCTCAGCTCGATGTATAGCGCCAGACACCTCGGTCAGCTCCCTCTCCCACCGGGAGAGGGCTGGGGTGAGGGTAAGCTTTTGATACCGGGTGGATCAGATCAACCCGCCCTCATCCTCATCGATCAACTGACTCAACCCGCCCAACGCCTCACGCGCCTGGGTTCGGTCCATCAGTTTGGCCTGGGCCGCCGGCGGCAGGTCGGTGACGCGGATTACGCCCTTCTGGGTCAGCACCTGAATCAGGTCGTCGAGTACCCGAATCATTTCGAAGTCGCTCTGCTTGAGCTGTTTCAGGCTGGTTTCCACCACTTCATTGGCGAACCAGGCCTGGATTTCATGGCTGTCGGCCGGCAGCGTTTCCGTGGCCTCGGCGTAGGCCGCGGCTTCCACGCGAATCAACAGACCTTGCGCATCGCGTTGCACGTAAAACATTGAGCATCCCTCAGAAATGAACCAGCGTCATGCTGTCAGCAGCATAGCCAACTGTGCGCGAGTATGCGGGGCGGCGACGCGATCGTCACCGGTCCGGTCAGCACAAACGTGACGGCCGCCCCATCGGGGCGGCCGTTTTGTTCACGATCAGCTGTTGTTGTGGTCGACCTTGATGGTCGGGTCGCTGCCGGCAATCAGGTTGTGAATGTTGGCGCTCGACCAGTTGTTGCCTTCCAGTTTGATCGTCACGTCCGGGGTTGCCGCCGCAGCGTCGCCGGAGTTGAACTTGCCCGCTGAGCTGACTTGCAGCGACGACGTGCCGTCGACCGTGGTGATCTTCAGGAAGTTGTCGATGGTGCTGCCGGTCTCGCCCTGCAACAGATCACGCAAGTCGATGCGGTCACCTTCGCTGGCCTTGAAGTCCTTGATCACGTCGTTGCCGGTGTCGCCCGCCTTCCAGACGAAGGTGTCGGCACCCGAACCACCGATAAGGATGTCATTACCCTGACCGCCGATCAGCGTGTCGTTGCCGGTGCCGCCGAGCAGGATGTCATTGCCTTTGCCGCCATCGAGCAGGTCGTTGCCGCCCGAGCCGAACAGGATGTCATTGCCTGCGCCGCCCAGCAGTGTGTCGTTGCCGTCATGCGCACCGGAGACATCGAACGCCTGATAGTGCTCGGTGATGTACTGGTGCACGTTGCTTGTGGTGACTTTGCTGACGTCGACGCCGGTTTCCTTGGCAACGAACGCCTGCATCGCTTGATAACCCTCGCCGGCAATGCCGTTGAAGCTCACCAGATCGCCGAACAGGATGTCGTTGCCGTCGCCACCGCTGACGGTGTCGTTGCCCGGCAGCGTCGCTTCGGTGTGGCCGATGATGGAGTTGGCCAGATCCTTCGGATCGATGTTGGTCTGCGGTGTTTTATCCGAATCGTACGGCTTCAGATCGTTGAGGCTGACGCCGCTGTTGAGGCCGATGGCTTCGACGTTCGACAGGCCGCTGAGCAAGGTGAAGCTGCTGTTGGAGTTGGTAGTGGTGTAGTAATCGGTGCTGCTACCGCTGCCCGCCAGGCCGGAGAACTCATAGGTGCCGTCGCCCTGGGCGTGCAGCGTGCCGAAGTTCTGATACGACCAATTGCCGCCCGATTTGGTCCAGACCGTCACCGAGCCGTTCGCGCTGATATCAATCTGGTGCGAGCTGTCCGGGTACAGGCTGACCGCTGTCCCCAACTTATAGTTGGTGGTGGTGATCAGGCTATCGAGGGTTTTGTTGCCGTACAGGTACGGGTTGGTCGACTCGCCGGTCTGGTAGTAGGTCGGCTGGCCGTCGGTGATGAAGTACGTGAGGTTTTTCGCCCCGGTGTTGGCCACGGCTTCCGCGCTCTGGAAGAAGTTGGCCGTGGTCTTGAACACGTCTTCATAGTTGGTGCCGCCGCCGGACGCCATCGAGTCCAGTACCGCTTTGAGCTTGGTCAGCGCGTTCGGGTCATTGAGGTTCACCGACACCGACTTGTTGACCTGGGTATCGAAGTCCACCAGGAAGATGTTCACCGTACCTGAGTTGCTGCCGCCCAGGCTCTGCTTGAGGGTGTTGAACACCGATGTCAGCGAGTCTTTGGCCGCGTTGAGCGACGACGCGGTCATGCTGCCAGAGCTGTCGACCATGAACGCGATGTTGTAGTTGGTGCCCGGCACCACGGTCAGACCACCGATGTCGGCGACCATGATGTCGTTGCCATCGGTGCCGCTGAAGGTGTCGTCACCCGAAGTCGCGACAATGGCGTTGTAGACCGCCGGCACCACGGTGACCGGAATGGTCGCGGTGCTGCTGGCCGAGCCGCCGACCATCTCGGTGGAGGTCGAGGTCACGGTCAGGTTGAACTGGCCGTTGTAGTACGGCGGCGGGGTCACGGTCAGGCTGCCGAGGTTCCAGCCGGTGACGTTGGCGTCGCCGCTGCTGGCGGTGACGGTGAAGGTATGGCCCGCGCCATCGCTGAGCACCGAGCCGACTGGCGCGCCGCTGATCTTCACGCTCAGGGTTTCCGAGCCGTCGGTATCAGTCAGTGCGGTGGTGATTGCCGACAGTTTCACCGTGGTGCCTTCGGCGCCGGTGTTGAGTTTATAGCCGTCGTAATAGCCTTCGCCGTTGCTGCCGTGCAGATCGGAGACGGTCACGCCCGAATTCACCAGATCCTGCACGCCGGTGTAGATCGGTACGCCAGCGCTGCTCAGGTCGATCGGCGTGCTGCCGTTGACCGACAGGTTGACGTCGTAGCTGCCCGGGCCGCTCTGATTGTGGTGGTAGATATCCAGTGTGTAGTAGCCGCTGGTGGTCGGGGTGAACGAACCGCTGATCGCACCGCCCGCGCCCCAGGTACCTGAAGCCACGCTCTTGCCGCCAATGGTGATCAGCAGGCTGTCGTCGGCCACACCACTGAAGGAATAGGTTTTGCCGGCTTCCAGGTAGATCAGGCCCGAAGTTTTCGAGGCGGTGCCGGCGGCCACGCTGCCGTCCGACTGCACGTTAGTCACGTTGCCGCTGCTGTTCGGGGTGCCGGCGCCGTCGATCACGTTTTTCAGGGTGGTCGAGTTCGCACCGCTACCGTCGGTACCCAGACCTGACAGACCGGTCCAGACTTCTTTGATCAAACCGGTCGACTTCACGCTGTTGTCGGCCACGCTCACGGTCGGCGCATCCGCTACCGGGGTGATGTCGATCTTCACGGTGCCGGTGTTGCCCAGCAGTTGACCGTCGGTTGGCTGGAACTTGATCTGCGCGTAGTCCGCCTGATTGTTGCCCAGGCCGGTGCCGCCGTAACCGTTGACGCCCGACTCGTTGGCATCCGGCAGGAAGCGCAGCTTGCCCGCGTCGATGTCAGCCTTGCTGAAGGTCTGGTTGTTGGCGACGTCCTTCCAGGTCGAGCCGTCCAGGTACTGCAGTTTGCCTTCGCCCGGCAGCTGGGTAATTTTGATGCCGAGGCTGCTGGCCGGGCTGTCGACGTCAGTTACGCCGAAAGTCGACCAGCCGAGTACCAGCGGCGTGTCTTCGGTGCCGGTGACATTGCTCGGTGCAGCAACCGGAGCGTCGTTGACCGCCACCACGTTGACCGTGGTGGTCGCGGTGTTGGAGTAATTGCCGCCATCGGTCACGGTCACCGTGATGATGCGCGGCACGGTGCTCGGGTTTTCACTGCTATTGGTGAAGCTGATGTTCTTGATGGCCTGCATGTAATCAGCCAGCGTCGCGTTGCCCGACAGTGTCAGGGTCACGGTGCCGTTGGTGCTGTTGGCATTGATGGTGATGCCGTTGACGCTGTTGCCCAGGTTCAGCGCATCGCCGTCCTGACGGTTGGTCAGGACTACAGTGGCGCCGGTGAGCATGGTGCTGTCCGGGTCGGTGATGCTGATATCGGTGTCGGCAATCGACACACCAGCGCCCGGGGTGTTCTCGGTGAAGGTCACCTTGTAGTCGGCACCGGTGGCGCCGCTGGAGTTGTTGGCATCCAGGTCGAGCACGGGCGGCGCATCGTTGTCGATGATCGACGTGCTGACGCTGCCATTGGTGCTGCTGACCGCGAGGTTCTCGAAGTTGCCGCCAGTGGCCGAATCGATCTTGACCACGAAGTTCTCGGTGCCTTCGGTGATCTTGTCATCGATGGTCGCGACGTTGAACTGCGCGCTGCTCGCACCGGCCGGGATCTTCACGGTGTACACGCCGGTGAAGTCCGAACCGTCGGCGGCGGTGCCGCTGTAGACGATTTTCAGGGTCACTTCGGTTTGCGCCGGGTGGTTCAGGCTGACCGTGTAGTTGGCGGTCTGGCCTTCGGTCACCGAACTGCTGCCAGTGATGCTGACGGTGGTGGTGTCGACCGTGTCGGTGACGTTGGTCACGGCTGGCGTGTTGCTGGTCACCAGATTTTCGAAGCTGCCGCCGCTGGTGCCGGTGATGGTCGCCTGCACGGTGCCGGCGTCTTTGTAGACGTCATCGGCCGGAGCCGGAACGGTCACGGTGCCAGTGGTTTTGCCAGCGTCGATGGTGATCACCGAACCGTTGCTGAGGGTCACGGTGACTGGCGAGCCAGCGGCGTTGGTCAGGGTCGCGGTGTAGGTGATCTGGCCACCTTCGGCCACGGTGCCGGTCGCGGACAGCGTCAGGTTGGTGGTGTCGACGGTGTCGGTGACGGTAGTGCTGACCGGGGTTTTGTCGGCGACCAGATTTTCGTAGTTGCCGCCCGTGGCGTTGGTGATCGAATTGGTCAGCGGGGCGTGGCCGGTCAGCGCATCGTTCGGTGCGGTGGTGGTCACGGTGCCGGTGGTTTTGCCGATGTCGATGGTGATGGTCTGACCGTTGGCCAGGGTCACCACGACCGGCGAACCGGTCACGGCTGCACCGACAGTGGCGGTGTAGACGACGTTGCCGCCTTCCGCCGCTGTGCCGGTAGCTGTCAGTTTCACAGTGGTGGTGTCGATGGTGTCGGTGACGCTGGTCACGGCCGGAGCCGTGCTGGTGACGAGGTTTTCGAAGCTGCCACCGGTGGCGGTTTTGATCGTGGCCTGGACGTTGCCGGCGTCTTTGTAGACGTCATCGGCTGGCGCTGGAACGGTCACGGTGCCAGTGGTTTTGCCGGCGTCGATGGTGATTACCGAACCGTTGCTCAGGGTCACGGTGACCGGCGAACCAGCGGCGTTGGTCAGGGTCGCGGTGTAAGTGATCTGGCCACCTTCGGCCACTGTGCCGGTCGCGGACAGCGACAGGTTGGTGGTGTCGACGGTGTCAGTGACGGTAGTCGAAACCGGAGTCTTGTCGGCGACGAGGTTCTCGTAGTTGCCGCCCGTGACGTTGGTGATCGAGTTGGTCAGCGGTGCGTGACCAGTCAGTGCGTCGTTTGGCGCGGTAGTGGTCGCGGTGCCAGTGGTCTGGCCGACGCCGATGGTAATGGTCTGACCGTTGGCCAGCGTTACAACCACAGGCGAACCGGTCACCGGAGCACCGACGGTCGCGGTGTAGACGACGTTGCCGCCCTCTGCCGCTGTGCTGGTAGCTGTCAGTTTCACAGTGGTGGTGTCGATGGTGTCGGTGACGCTGGTGATTGCCGGCGTGGTACTTGGCACGAGGTTTTCGAAGTTGCCACCGGTGGCGGTGCTGATGGTCGCCTGCACGGTGCCGGCATCTTTGTAGACGTCGTCAGCCGGGGCTGGAACGGTCACGGTGCCGGTGGTTTTACCGGCGTCGATGGTGATCACGGCGCCGTTGCTCAGCGTCACGGTCACTGGCGAGCCAGCGGCGTTGGTCAGGGTCGCGGTGTAAACAATCGAACCGCCTTCAGCGACCGAATTGGTCGCGCTGAGCGACAGATTGGTGGTGTCGACGGTGTCGGTCACGTTGGTGCTGACGGGCGTCTTGTCGGCCACGAGATTTTCGTAGTTTCCGCCGGTCACGTTGGTGATCGAGTTGGTCAGCGGCGCATGACCGGTCAATGCATCGTTTGGCGCTGCGGTGGTCGCGGTGCCGGTGGTCTGTCCCACGCCGATGGTAATGGTCTGACCGTTGGCCAGGGTCACCACAACTGGCGAACCAGTGACCGGAGCACCAACAGTGGCGGTGTACGTGACGTTGCCCCCCTCAGATGTCGAGTCTGTTGCTGTCAGTTTGACAGTGGTGGTGTCGATCGTGTCGGTAACGCTGGTCACGGCCGGCGTGGTGCTCGGCACCAGGTTTTCGAAGTTGCCACCGGTGGCGGTGCTGATGGTTGCTTGTACGGTGCCGGCATCTTTGTAGACGTCGTCAGCCGGGGCTGGAACAGTCACGGTGCCAGTGGTTTTGCCAGCGTCGATGGTGATCACGGCGCCGTTCGACAGCGTCACGGTCACTGGCGAGCCAGCGGCGTTGGTCAGGGTCGCGGTGTAGACGATCGAACCGCCTTCAGCGACCGAATTGGTAGCGCTGAGCGACAGATTGGTCGTGTCGACAGTGTCGGTCACCGTAGTGCTGACCGGCGTCTTATCCGCCACGAGGTTTTCGTAGTTACCGCCGCTGACGTCGGTGATCGCGTTGGTTAGCGGTGCGTGACCGGTCAATACGTCGTTTGGTGCGGTAGTGGTTGCTGTGCCAGTGGTCTGGCCGACGCCGATGGTGATCGTCTGACCGTTGGCCAGGGTAACGACAACTGGCGAGCCGGTAACTGGCGCGCCGACAGTGGCGGTGTAGGTGACGTTGCCGCCCTCTGCCGCTGTGCCGGTAGCTGTCAGTTTCACAGTGGTGGTGTCGATGGTATCCGTGACGCTGGTCACGGCCGGCGTGGTGCTCGGCACGAGGTTTTCGAAGTTGCCACCGGTGGCGTTGCTGATCGTCGCCTGCACGGTGCCGGCGTCCTTGTAGACGTCATCGGCTGGCGCTGGAACGGTCACGGTGCCAGTGGTTTTACCGGCGTCGATGGTGATCACGGCGCCGTTGCTCAGCGTCACGGTCACTGGCGAACCAGCCGCATTGGTCAAGGTCGCGGTGTAGACGATCGAGCCGCCTTCAGCGACCGAATTGGTCGCGCTGAGCGACAGATTGGTGGTGTCGACAGTGTCGGTCACCGTAGTGCTGACCGGAGTTTTGTCGGCCACGAGGTTTTCGTAGTTACCACCGGTCACGTTGGTGATCGAGTTGGTCAGTGGCGCATGACCGGTCAATGCATCGTTTGGCGCTGCGGTGGTTGCGGTGCCCGTAGTCTGGCCAACACCGATGGTGATGGTTTGACCATTGGCCAAAGTCACGACAACTGGCGAGCCGGTAACCGGTGCGCCGACAGTCGCGGTGTAGACAACATTGCCGCCTTCAGCCGCCGACTCGGTGGCCGTCAGTTTGACGGTGGTGGTGTCGATGGTGTCGGTGACGCTGGTCACAGCTGGCGTCGTGCTCGGCACCAGATTTTCGAAGTTGCCACCGGTGGCGTTGCTGATCGTCGCCTGCACGGTGCCGGCATCTTTGTAGACGTCGTCAGCCGGGGCTGGAACGGTCACGGTGCCGGTGGTTTTACCGGCGTCGATGGTGATCACGGCGCCGTTGCTCAGCGTCACGGTGACTGGCGAGCCAGCGGCGTTGGTCAGGGTTGCGGTGTAAACAATCGAGCCACCCTCGGCCACGGTACCGGTCGCGCTCAGCGACAGATTGGTGGTGTCGACAGTGTCGGTGACATTGGTCGAAACCGGGGTCTTGTCGGCCACCAGGTTCTCGAAGTTGCCACCTGTTACTTCAGTGATCGAGTTGGTCAGCGGTGCGTGGCCAGTCAATGCGTCGTTTGGCGCCGTGGTGGTCGCGGTACCGGTGGTCTGGCCGACGCCGATGGTGATGTTCTGACCGTTGGCCAGGGTCACCACAACCGGAGAGCCTGTCACTGGCGCGCCGACAGTGGCGGTGTAAGTGACGGTGCCGCCTTCAGCTACCGACGTATCAGCCGTGAGTTTGACGGTTGAGGTGTCGATGGTATCGGTGACTTCGGTCACGGCCGGCGTCGTGCTCGGCACCAGGTTTTCGAAGTTGCCACCGGTAGCGGTGGAGATCGTCGCTTCAACCTTGCCGGCGTCTTTGTAGACGTCGTCGGCCGGGGCTGGAACGGTCACGGTGCCAGTGGTTTTGCCGGCGTCGATGGTGATCACGGCGCCGTTGGACAGGGTCACGGTCACTGGCGAGCCAGCCGCGTTGGTCAGCGTTGCGGTGTAAACAATCGAACCACCCTCGGCCACTGTACCTGTGGCGCTGAGCGACAGGTTAGTGGTGTCGACGGTGTCGGTCACGGTGGTGCTGACTGGCGTTTTGTCGGCAACAAGGTTTTCGTAGTTGCCGCCGGCCACGTTGGTGATCGAGTTGGTCAGTGGCGCATGACCGGTCAACGCATCATTTGGTGCGGTGAAGGTCACGGTGCCGGTGGTTTTGCCAACTTCGATGGTGATGTTCTGGCCGTTGGCCAGGGTCACGGTGACCGGCGAACCGGTTACTGGAGCGCCAACAGTGGCGGTGTAAGTGACGGTGCCGCCTTCAGCCACGGACGTATCGGCGGTCAGTTTGACGGTTGAGGTGTCGATGGTGTCGGTGACTTCGGTCACGGCCGGAACAGTGCTCGGCACCAGGTTTTCGAAGTTGCCGCCCGTCGCCGTCGAGATTGTCGCTTCAACTTTGCCTGCGTCTTTGTAGACGTCGTCGGCTGGCGCTGGAACGGACACGGTGCCAGTGGTTTTGCCGGCTTCGATGGTGATCACGGCGCCGTTGGACAGGGTCACGGTGACTGGCGTGCCGGCCGGATTGGTCAGTGTTGCGGTGTAAACGATCGAACCGCCTTCAGCCACGGTGTCGGTCGCAGTCAGCGACAGGTTGGTGGTGTCGACGGTGTCAGTGACCGTGGTCGAAACCGGGGTCTTGTCGGCCACCAGATTCTCGTAATTGCCACCGCTGACCTCAGTGATCGCATTGGTGATCGGCGCGTGGCCGGTCAGGGCATCGTTCGGTGCGGTGAAGGTTACGGTGCCGGTGGTTTTGCCGACTTCGATAGTGATGTTCTGACCGTTGGCCAGGGTCACCACAACCGGCGAACCGGTCACCGGCGCGCCGACAGTGGCGGTGTAAGTGACGGTGCCGCCTTCTGCGGCCGACGTATCAGCCGTCAGTTTGACGGTCGAGGTGTCGATGGTATCGGTGACTTCGGTGACGGCTGGAACAGTGCTCGGCACCAGGTTTTCGAAGTTGCCACCGGTAACGGTCGAAATCGTCGCTTCGACTTTTCCGGCGTCTTTGTAGACGTCGTCAGCCGGAGCTGGAACTGTCACGGTGCCGCTGGTTTTGCCGGCTTCGATGGTGATTACCGCGCCGTTCGACAGGGTCACCGTGACTGGCGAGCCTGCAGCGTTGGTCAGGGTTGCGGTGTAAACAATCGAACCACCCTCGGCCACAGAACCCGTGGCGCTGAGCGACAGGTTAGTGGTGTCGACAGTGTCGGTGACATTGGTCGAAACCGGTGTCTTGTCGGCAACCAGATTTTCGAAGTTACCACCGCTCACCTCAGTGATCGCATTGGTCAGCGGCGTGTGGCCGGTCAATGCATCGTTCGGTGCGGTGGTGGTCGCGGTGCCGGTGGTCTGGCCAACACCAATGGTGATGGTCTGACCGTTGGCCAGGGTCACAACCACAGGCGAACCGGTGACTGGCGCGCCGACGGTAGCAGTGTAGGTAACGGTACCGCCCTCAGCCGCCGATTCGGTCGCGGTGAGCTTGACGGTGGTGGTGTCGATGGTATCGGTGACGTTGGTCACGGCCGGCACAGTGCTTGGCACCAGATTTTCGAAGTTACCGCCCGTTGCATCCTTGATCGTCACTTCGACCTTGCCGGCGTCTTTGTAGACGTCATCGGCAGGCGCTGGAACGGTTACGGTGCCGGTGGTTTTGCCGGCTTCGATAGTGATCACCGAACCGTTCGACAGGGTCACGGTCACCGGGGTGCCGGCCGGGTTGGTCAGCGTCGCGGTGTAAACGATCGAACCGCCTTCAGCCACCGAATCGGTCGCGGTCAGGTTCAGGTTGGTGGTGTCGGTGGTGTCCGAAACCGCGGTGTCGGCGGACTTGCCGTCGACCGCGAGTTTTTCGTAGTTGCCACCGGTAGCGCCGTCGATGGTCACGCTCAGCGAGCTGCCACCGGCCAGAGGGCTGTTCGGTGCAACGAAGTTCACCGAACCGGTGGTTTCACCGACAGCGATGGTAATGGTCTGGCCGTTGGACAGGGTCACGACAACCGGCGAGCCAGTGACTGGCGCGGTCACGGTCGCGGTGTAGACCACGGTTTCGCCTTCAGCGACGTTCGCCGTGGCGGTCAGCGACACGGTGGAGGTGTCGATGGTGTCGTTGACGGTGGTGATCGCCGGGGCGGTGCTGGTGACCAGGTTTTCGAAGTCGCCACCAGTCGCGCCTTTGATGGTCGCTTCAACGGTGCCGGCATCTTTGTAGACGTCATCTTTCGGCGCGTCGACGGTGACGGTACCGGTGGTTTTGCCGGCGTCGATGGTGATCACAGCACCGTTCGACAGAGTCACGGTGACCGGCGAACCAGCGGCGTTGGTCAGGGTCGCGGTGTAGGTGATCTGGCCGCCTTCGTTCACCGAACCGGTCGCGGTCAGCGATAGGTTGGTGGTGTCGACGGTGTCGGTGACGGTGGTGCTGACCGGGGTTTTGTCAGCCACGAGGTTTTCGTAATTGCCGCCGGAAACGTCGGTGATCGCGTTGGTCAGTGGAGCGTGGCCAGTCAACGCATCGTTTGGCGCGGTGGTGGTCACGGTGCCGCTGGTTTTACCCACTTCGATGGTGATGTTCTGGCCGTTGGCCAGGGTCACCACAACTGGCGAGCCAGTGACTGGCGCACCGACCGTGGCGGTGTAGGTGACAGTGCCACCTTCAGCCGCGGACTCGGTAGCGGTCAGTTTGACCGTCGAAGTGTCGATGGTGTCAGAGACGTCGGTAACGGCTGGGTTGGTGCTCGGAACGAGGTTCTCGAAGTTGCCGCCAGTGGCGTCCTTGATCGTGACTTCAACTTTGCCGGCGTCTTTATAGACGTCATCGGCGGGCGCAGCGACGGTGACGGTGCCAGTGGTTTTACCCGCCTCAATGGTGATCACGGCGCCGTTGGACAGGGTAACGGTGACTGGCGTGCCGGCCGGATTGGTCAGTGTTGCGGTGTAAACGATCGAACCGCCTTCAGCCACGGTGTCGGTCGCAGTCAGCGACAGGTTGGTGGTGTCGACAGTGTCAGTAACAGTGGTCGAAACCGGAGTCTTGTCGGCAACCAGATTCTCGTAGTTACCGCCGCTTACGTCAGTGATCGCATTGGTCAGCGGGGTGTGGCCGTTCAACGCATCGTTCGGCGCAGTGGTGGTCACGGTGCCGGTGGTTTTGCCGATTTCGATGGTGATGTTCTGGCCGTTGGCCAAGGTCACGACGACCGGCGAACCGGTGACTGGAGCGCCTACGGTGGCGGTGTAAGTAACGGTGCCACCTTCAGCCGCTGACTCGGTGGCGGTCAGTTTGACGGTGGTAGTGTCGACGGTATCAGTGACTTCGGTCACGGCCGGGACAGTGCTTGGTACCAGATTCTCGAAGTCGCCGCCGGTGGCGTCCTTGATGGTAACTTCGACTTTGCCGGCGTCTTTGTAGACGTCATCGGCTGGCGCAGCGACAGTCACGGTGCCGGTGGTTTTACCGGCCTCGATGGTAATGACCGAGCCGTTCGACAGGTTCACAGTCACCGGCGAGCCAGCCGGGTTGGTCAGCGTCGCGGTGTAGATGATCGAACCGCCCTCGGCGACCGAGTTGGTGGCGCTGAGCGAGAGGTCAGTGGTGTCGACGGTGTCAGTGACCGTGGTCGAAACCGGGGTCTTGTCGGCCACCAGGTTTTCGTAGTTACCGCCGCTTACACCCGTGATCGAATTACCCAGCGACGCCTGACCGGTCAGTGCATCGTTCGGCGCGGTGAAGGTCACGGTGCCGGTGGTCTTGCCGACTTCGATGGTGATGTTCTGGCCGTTGGCCAGGGTCACCACGACCGGCGAACCGGTGACCGGCGCGCCAACAGTGGCGGTGTAGGTGACGGTGCCACCTTCGGCCGTCGACTCGGTAGCGGTCAGTTTGACCGTCGAGGTGTCGATAGTGTCTGTGACGTCGGTCACGGCTGGTGTGGTGCTTGGCACCAGGTTCTCGAAGTTGCCGCCAGTCGCGTCTTTGATGGTCACTTCGACCTTGCCGGCGTCTTTGTAGACGTCATCGGCAGGCGCAGGAACAGTCACGGTGCCGGTGGTTTTGCCCGCTTCGATGGTGATCACCGAGCCGTTGCTCAGGGTCACAGTGACTGGCGTGCCAGCCGGGTTGGTCAGCGTTGCGGTGTAAACAATCGAACCACCTTCAGCCACAGTGCCGGTAGCGCTCAGCGTCAGGTCGGTGGTGTCAGTGGTGTCGGTGACGGTGGTGCTGACCGGGGTTTTGTCAGCCACGAGGTTTTCGTAATTGCCGCCGGAAACGTCGGTGATCGCATTGGTCAACGGTGCATGGCCAGTCAGCGCATCGTTCGGCGCGGTGAAGGTCACGGTGCCAGTGGTCTTGCCGACTTCGATGGTGATGTTCTGGCCGTTGGCCAAGGTGACTACAACCGGAGAACCCGTCACTGGAGCACCGACAGTGGCGGTGTAGGTGACGGTGCCACCTTCAGCGGCAGTCTCGGTGGCGGTCAGTTTGACCGTCGAGGTGTCGATGGTATCGGTTACGTCAGTGACAGCCGGAACGGTGCTTGGCACCAGGTTCTCGAAGTTGCCGCCAGTCGCGTCCTTGATGGTGACTTCGACTTTGCCGGCGTCTTTGTAGACGTCATCGACGGGCGCCGGAACGGTCACGGTGCCAGTGGTTTTGCCAGTCTCGATGGTGATCACCGAGCCGTTCGACAGGGTCACGGTAACAGGCGAACCTGCGGCATTGGTCAGGGTCGCGGTGTAAGTGATCTGGCCGCCTTCAGTCACGGTGCCCGTCGCGCTCAGGGTCAGGTCGGTGGTGTCAGTGGTGTCGGTGACCGTGGTGCTGACCGGCGTTTTGTCGGCAACGAGGTCTTCGTAATTGCCGCCGCTCACGCCCGTGATCGCATTGGTAATCGGCGCGTGGCCGGTCAACGCATCGTTCGGTGCAATGGTCGTCACGGTGCCGGTTGTTTTGCCGACTTCAATGGTGATGTTCTGACCATTCGCCAGAGTCACGACCACAGGCGAACCGGTCACTGGAGCACCGACAGTGGCGGTATAGGTGACGGTGCCACCTTCAGCGGCCGTCTCGGTGGCGGTCAGTTTCACCGTCGAGGTATCAACGGTATCGGTCACGTCGGTGACGGCAGGAACGGTGCTCGGCACCAGGTTTTCGAAGTTGCCGCCAGTGGCGTCCTTGATGGTGACTTCGACTTTGCCAGCGTCTTTATAGACATCATCGGCTGGCGCAGGAACGGTCACGGTGCCGGTGGTTTTCCCCACTTCGATGGTGATCACCGAGCCGTTCGACAGGGTCACGGTAACAGGCGAACCTGCGGCATTGGTCAGGGTCGCGGTGTAAGTGATCTGGCCGCCTTCAGCCACGGTGCCCGTCGCGCTCAGCGTCAGGTCGGTGGTGTCAGTGGTGTCGGTGATGGTGGTGCTGACGGGGGTTTTGTCGGCCACGAGGTTTTCGTAATTGCCGCCGGAAACGTCGGTGATCGCGTTGGTCAGCGGAGCCTGGCCAGTCAGTGCATCGTTTGGCGCGGTGGTGGTCACGGTGCCGCTGGTTTTGCCGACTTCAATGGTGATGTTCTGGCCGTTGGCCAGGGTCACGACCACGGGCGAGCCGGTCACCGGCGCGCCGACAGTGGCGGTATAAGTGACGGTGCCGCCTTCAGCGACCGAGGTGTCAGCCGTCAGCTTTACGGTCGACGTGTCGATGGTATCAGTCACTTCGGTAACGGCTGGCGTGGTGCTCGGGACCAGGTTCTCGAAATTACCGCCAGACACATCCTTGATGGTGACTTCGACTTTGCCGGCGTCTTTGTAAACGTCATCAGCTGGCGCCGGAACAGTCACGGTGCCAGTGGTTTTACCCGCGTCGATGGTGATCACCGAACCGTTCGACAGGGTCACGGTAACTGGCGTACCGGCCGGATTGGTCAGCGTCGCGGTGTAAACGATCGAACCACCCTCGGCCACGGAACCGGTGGCGCTCAGCGACAGGTCGGTGGTGTCGGCGACATCGGTAACAGTGGTCGATACCGGGGTCTTGTCGGCAACCAGATCTTCGTAATTACCACCGGAAACACCGGTGATCGAGTTGGTCAGCGGCGCATTGCCGGTCAACGCATCGTTAGGGGCAGTGGTGGTCACGGTGCCGCTGGTTTTGCCGACTTCGATGGTGATGTTCTGACCGTTGGCCAGGGTCACGACCACGGGCGCGCCGGTAACCGGCGCGCCGACAGTGGCGGTATAAGTGACGGTGCCGCCTTCAGCGACCGAGGTGTCAGCCGTCAGTTTCACGGTCGACGTGTCGATGGTGTCGGTCACTTCAGTCACGGCTGGAACGGTGCTTGGCACCAGGTTCTCGAAGTTGCCGCCGGAAGCGTCCTTGATGGTCACTTCAACTTTGCCGGCGTCTTTATAGACGTCATCGGCTGGCGCCGGAACGGTTACGGTGCCAGTGGTTTTGCCTGCCTCGATGGTGATCACCGAGCCATTGCTCAGGGTCACGGTTACCGGTGTGCCGGCAGGATTGGTCAGGGTCGCGGTGTAAACAATCGAACCACCTTCGGCCACGGTCCCGGTTGCTGTCAGCGACAGGTTGGTGTCGTCGATCGAGTCGGTAATGGTGGTGGTCGCTGGCGTCGTGTTCGGCACCAGGTTTTCGAAGTTGCCGCCGGTAGTACCAGTGATGGTGGTGCTGACGGTGCTGCCATTGTTGTAAACGTCGTTGGCCGCAGTTGGCACGTTGACGGTGCCGGTGGTCTGGCCGGCGTCAATGGTGATGGTCGAGCCGTTCGACAGGGTGATCGTCACCGGAGTCTGCGCAGCATTGGTCAGCGTCGCGGTGTAAGTGATCTGGCCGCCTTCGACGACCGTACCGGTGGCGGTAAGGCTCACGCTGGTGGTGTCGATC
The DNA here is from genome assembly GCF_014268485.2 of Pseudomonas zeae. Lineage (NCBI taxonomy): Bacteria > Pseudomonadati > Pseudomonadota > Gammaproteobacteria > Pseudomonadales > Pseudomonadaceae > Pseudomonas > Pseudomonas zeae. The sequence continues at coordinate 385,877 of NZ_CP077090.1, forward strand.
GAATCGGTAACGGTTGTGGTCGCAGGCGTAGTGTTCGGCACCAGGCTTTCAAAATTGCCGCCAGTAGTGCCGGTAATGGTGGTGCTGACGGTGCCACCATTGTTGTAGACGTCATTGGCCGCCGTCGGCACGTTGACGGTGCCGGTGGTCTGCCCAGCCTCAATGGTGATGGTCGAACCGTTCGACAGGGTGACCGTCACCGGGGTTTGCGCCGGGTTGGTCAGAGTCGCGGTGTAGGTGATCTGGCCGCCTTCGACCACTGTGCCGGTGGCGGTCAGGGTCAGATTAGTGGTGTCGATCGAATCGGTGATGGTGGTCACCGCTGGCGTCGGGTTCGGCACCAGGTTTTCGAAGTTGCCGCCAGTGGCACCGGTAATCGTCGTGGTGACAGTGCTGCCGTTGTTATAGACGTCGTTGGCCGGGGTCGGCACGTTGACGGTGCCGCTGGTCTGGCCGGCGCCGATGGTGATGGTCGAGCCGTTCGACAGGGTGACGGTCACCGGGGTTTGCGCCGGGTTGGTCAGGGTCGCGGTGTAAGTGATCTGCCCGCCTTCGGTGACACTCGGCCCAGCCGTCAGGGTGACGGTGGTGGTGTCGATGGTGTCAGTGACCTGGGTTGTGGCCGGAGTGGTCGGCGGGGTCACGGTGATGCCATTGCCGCCGGTGGTGCCGGTGACGGTCACGTCGATCTGGGTCGGGTCGTTGTAAACGGTGTCGTTCGGCGCCAGCGGCACATTGACGGTGCCAGTGGTTGCGCCTGCCGGAATCACAATCACCGCGCCGTTGGACAGGGTGATGGTCAGGTCGGTCAGCGGCGCCTGGGTCAGGGTCGCGGTGTACACCAGCACGCCGCCGGCTTCGGTGATGGATGGCGTGGCGCTGAGGCTCAGGGTCGAATCACGCAAGGCGTTGGTGGTGGTGTCGGTGGTCTGGCCGCCGGTGATGTTTTGCGCGGCTTGTCCGCCAGCGTTGATGCCTGCAGTCGGGAAACCAATGGTCGGGTCAACGCGGCCAGCGGTGGCGTCGAGCATGACGAAGCTGTGACCACCACCGGCGGCACCGCCCGTGCCTGCGGCACTCGGGCCGGCAGCAGTGGCGTCCAGCGCGGTGGTCGGGTCGACACCGGCGGCGATGGCTTGCTGCAGTTCGGCTACCGACGGCGCTGCCTGCGCAGTGGCCTCGGCCAGGTCAGTGCTGGAGTCGGGCGCGTTGGCGCTCCACTGGGTTTCACGGCCCAGATCGAGGGTGCGGCCATCAGCCAACTCAAGCGACACGGCGCCGGAGAGGCCGGTGTCGATCTGGTCACCCACGAACAGGCGATCGCCTTCAACGAGTACGCGACGTACACCCTCAGGGGAGACTACAAATACCTGACCGACAATGCTTTTGACGATGGCAACAACACTGCTCATTGAAGACTCTCCGGGGTGTCACGTTCAGTTGACTTCCATAAACCTGATGGCTTTTGGCGCCGACTCAGTCTGGACGTACTTTTAAATTTTGCGAATCAAGTTTGACGCATCTAATCGTCAATAATTTGGCTATATTCTTTCGCTATTAACTTTATGCCAAACTATTGACCTTCTGGGTGCCATCCTAAACAATCGCCCCACTAATGTCACATTGATATTTCCGCGGCGACCTGTCCTTCAGCGTGTGATCCAGTTCCTGTTTTGAACTTTCCGACATACGGTCAATCTGGTTGCCATCATCCGACGCAGCGCCACGTTTTGCTGTGATTCAAGACAAGAAGTCCTGGGAAATTCCTATCATGCGTTCGCCCCTGCTTTTCGCCGTACCCTTCGCCCTCGCCGCCTCTTTTGTACAAGCACAATCCTTACCAGAAGCCATGCAGCAGGCACTGGATGTCCATCCGGAAATCCAGGCAGGGGTCAACAGTCGTTTGGCTGCGGATTATCAATTAAGAGCGGCGAAAGGGGGATACCTGCCGAAGGTCGATCTGCTCGGCGGTTATGGCCGTGAAGGTACCGACAGCGTCACCACCCGCGCCAATGGCGGCGGCAACCACTGGGAAACCCTGAACCGCAGCGAGTCAAGTTTACGTCTCTCGCAAATGGTCTTCGACGGTTTTGCGACGTCCAGCGAAGTCGGGCGTCAACAAGCCACCGTTAACTCCCGTGCTTACTCGCTGCTCGGCACTTCCGAGCGCACCGCGCTGACTGTCGCCCAGGTCTACCTGGATGTGCTGACCCGCCGCGAATTCGTGCGCTTGGCCGAGGACAACCTCAAGAGCCACCAGCGCATCTACGATCAGATTCAGTTGCGCACCCAGCGCGGCGTCGGCAGCGGTGCCGACCTTGATCAGGCCGAAGCGCGGATGGCCCAGGCCCGCAACAACCTGATCACCGAGCAAACCAATCTGGCCGACTCGGAAACCAACTTCCTCAGCGCCGTCGGCCAGATGCCCGATCAACTCGAGCGGCCGGCGCCGTTCATGGCAATGATGCCGGCCAACCTCAATGAAGCGCGCCAGCAGATGCTGGAAAATAGCCCGATCCTGCGTTCGGCCGAGTCCGATATCGCCGCTGCCGAGAAACAGTACGAAACCGCCAAGTCGACCTTCTACCCGCGTTTCGACGCCGAACTGGGCCGTACCGCCGACAACGATCTCGATGGTCAGAACGGTCACAACAACGAATGGCAAGCGATGCTGCGCATGCGCTTCAACCTGTATTCCGGTGGCAGCAACAAGGCTGATCTGGAATCCAAGTCGTACCTGTCGAACCAAGCGCTGGACATCCGCAACAACGCCCTGCGCCAGTTGAACGAAGAACTCGGTCTGGCCTGGAACGCCTTGAACAACGCCAACGCGCAGGTGCCGATCGCGCAGCAATATGTCGACCACAGCACCTCGGTGCGCACCGCCTACCAGCGTCAGTTCAGCCTCGGCGAACGCACCCTGCTCGATTTGCTCGACAGCGAAAACGAGTTGTTCACCGCTTCGCGGCGTCTGGCGGAAATCAAAAACATTCAGTTATTTACTCAGTACCGAATCAAGGCGACCATGGGCGAGTTGCTCAGAAGCCAGGGAGTGGTCGCACCGTTGGCATCCGTTGTGCAGAACGACGTGAAGCCCAAGGTCCAGCTGCCTGGGATGAATTGAGTTATCCCTTTTCAACTGTCAAAGAGTGTCGAGCGTGGAATCAGAAGTCAGTCGAGTTCAACTCAGTCATGATCCACGCGCGTTGCACGACGATCCTTTACTGGACGGTCTGCTCGCCCTTTGCATGCTGCACCAGAAGCCCGCCAGCGCAGCGATGCTGACCACCGGCCTGCCGCTGCCCAAACAACGCCTGAGTGTCGAGTTGCTGCCCCGCGCGGCGGCTCGCGCCGGCCTGCAAGGGCGGGTGTTGCAGCGCAAACTGGAAGAAATTCCGGCGATCGCCATGCCGGCCTTGCTGCTGCTCAAGGATGGCCGCAGCGCCGTCCTGCTCGGTTGGCAGGGTGACCACGAAGCGCGGGTGTTGCTCAGCGAAACCGACGGCGGCGAGTCCATCGTCAGCCGCGAACTGCTCTCTGACGACTACACCGGCAAAGTCTTCTTCGCCCAGCCGCAACACAAATTCGACGTCAACCACGGCACGCTGATTCCACGTGCCCGCTCGTGGTTCCGCGACACCCTCAAGCGCTCGCGCTGGCTGTACGCCGATGCCATCGCCGCGAGCTTCCTGATCAACATCATCGCCATGGCCGCGCCGCTGTTCGTGATGAATGTCTACGACCGCGTGGTGCCGAACCAGGCCGAAGCGACCCTGTGGGTGCTGGCGCTGGGTATCACCGGCGCCTATATCTTCGACCTGGTCCTCAAAAGCCTGCGCAGCCTGTGCCTGGACCTGGCCGGGAAGAAAACCGACCTGATCATCTCCGCGACGCTGTTCGAGCGCATTGTTGGCATGGCGATGAAATACCGTCCGGCGCGGGTCGGCAGTTTTGCGCAGAACATCCATGAGTTTCAGAGCCTGCGCGACTTCCTCGCCTCGCTGACCCTGACCAGCCTGATCGACCTGCCGTTCACCATCCTCATCTTTATTGTCATCGCCATTCTCGGCGGGCACCTGGTGTGGATTCCGGTGCTGGCGTTCCCGATTGCCCTGCTGATCGGCTACGCGTTGCAGAAACCGCTGGTGGCGACCATGGAGCGCACCATGGCCCTCGGTGCCGAGCGCCAGTCGAGCCTGATCGAAACCCTCGCCGGCCTCGACGCGGTCAAGGTCAACAACGCCGAGAGTGAACGCCAATACCAGTGGGAACAGACCATCGGCACCCTCAGCCGCCTCGAGCTGCGAGTGAAAATGCTCTCCGGTCTGGCGATGAACATCACCCTGCTGATCCAGCAACTGGCCGGGGTGATCATGATCGTCTTCGGCGTCTACCAGATCATCGCCGGCAACCTGAGCATGGGCGGTCTGATTGCCTGCTACATGCTTAGCGGTCGCGCCCTCAGCCCGTTGGCCTCGCTGTCCGGTCTGTTGACGCGTTACCAGCAGGCGCGAGTGACCATGACCTCGGTCGATCAGATGATGGAGCTGCCGCAAGAGCGCAATTTCGAAGAGCGCCCGCTGAGCCGCAAGGTGCTGCAAGGCGCGATCGAGTGCCGCCAGCTCAGCTTCACCTACCCGGAACAACAGAACCCGGCGCTGAAAAACATCAACCTGGTAATTCGCCCCGGCGAGAAAATTGGCATCATCGGCCGCAGCGGCTCGGGCAAAAGCTCCTTGGCGAAACTGCTGGTCGGCCTCTATCAACCGGATGACGGCGCCTTGTTGGTCGACGGTGTGGATATCCGCCAGATCGATGTTAGCGAACTGCGCTACAACATCGGTTACGTGCCGCAAGACATCCAACTGCTGGCCGGCACCCTGCGTGACAACCTCGTCTCCGGCGCGCGTTATGTCGAAGATGAGCTTGTCCTGCAGGCGGCCGAACTGGCCGGCGTCCACGAATTCGCGCGTTTGCATCCACAAGGTTACGAGCTGCAAGTCGGCGAGCGCGGGCAGAACCTCTCCGGCGGTCAACGGCAGAACGTTGCACTGGCCCGGGCGCTGTTGCTCAATCCACCGATCCTGTTAATGGACGAGCCGACCAGCGCCATGGACAACACCGGTGAAGAACGACTCAAGCAACGCCTCGCGGCAGTGATAGAAAACAAGACCGTGGTGCTGGTGACGCACCGGGCGTCGCTGCTGTCGCTGGTCGATCGCCTGCTGGTGGTTGACCGTGGACAGATTCTCGCCGATGGCCCGAAAGCCGCCGTGATGGAAGCGTTGAAGAAGGGGCAGATCAGTGTTGCTTAAGTCGGGTTTCAAGGATTCGATCCGTCGCTACTTCAAAGGCTCGGCATCGCTGCAGGGCCAGCCGCTGCCGGAGGTCAACAAAGCGCTGATCGAAGATGCCCCGCGCGTCGTGCGCCTGACCATCTGGGCGATCATCGGCTTCTTTATCTTCCTGCTGCTGTGGGCCAACTTCGCCGTGATCGACGAAGTGACCAAGGGCGACGGCAAGGCGATTCCATCGTCGAAGATCCAGAAAATCCAGAACCTTGAGGGCGGGATCATCTCCGAACTGTTCGTCAAGGAAGGCCAGATCGTCGAGGCGGGTGCGCCGCTGATTCGTCTCGATGACACGCGATTTGCCTCCAACGTCGGCGAAACCGAAGCCGATCGTCTGTCGATGTTGCTGCGTGTCGAGCGCCTGAGCGCCGAAGTGGATGACCGTCCGCTGAATTTCCCCGAGGACGTGCTCAAGGCCGTGCCGGGTCAGGCGAAAAGTGAGGAATCGCTGTACATCAGCCGCCGTCAGCAATTGCATGACGAAATTGGTGGTTTGCAGGAGCAGTTGATTCAGCGTCAGCAAGAGCTGCGCGAATTCGCCTCCAAGCAAGCGCAGTATCGTCAGCAACTCGGCTTGCAGCGTCAGGAAATCAACATGTCCGAGCCGCTGGTGGCGCAGGGCGCGGTGTCCCCGGTGGAAGTGCTACGTCTGAAGCGTGCCGAGGTGGAAACCCGTGGTCAGCTGGATGCAACGACGCTGGCCATCCCGCGTGCCGAATCGGCGATCAAGGAAGTGCAGCGCAAGATCGACGAGACGCGCGGCAAATTCCGCAGCGAAGCGCTGACCCAACTCAATGAGGCGCGCACCGACCTGAACAAGGCCAGCGCGACCGGCAAGGCCCTGGAAGACCGCGTCAGCCGTACGCTGGTGACATCGCCAGTGCGCGGCATCGTCAACAAGTTGCTGGTCAACACCATCGGCGGGGTGATCCAACCGGGCAGCGACATGGTCGAAATCGTCCCGCTGGACGATACCTTGCTGGTCGAAGCCAAGATTCGTCCGCAAGACATCGCGTTCCTGCACCCGGGGCAGGAAGCGATCGTGAAATTCACCGCGTACGACTACACCATTTACGGCGGGCTGAAAGCCAAGCTTGAGCAGATCGGCGCTGACACCATCACCGACGAAGACAAGAAAACCACCTACTACATCATCAAGGTGCGCACTGAGCGCAGCCACTTGGGCACGGACGAGAAGCCGTTGCTGATCATCCCGGGGATGGTGGCGTCGGTGGACATCATTACCGGCAAGAAGTCGGTGTTGAGTTATCTGCTCAAGCCGATCATCCGCGCGCGGGCTGAGGCGTTGCACGAGCGCTGATTCTCGAGTGGCCTTGCCGGCCTCATCGCGAGCAGGCTCACTCCTACAGTGATCGCATTCCAACTGGAGAAATGCGGTTACTGTAGGAGTGAGCCTGCTCGCGATGGCGGTAGCCCAAACACCACATCTCTGTCAATAAGTGACAAAAACCGTCACTCACCATCCAGTCCATTCCGCCATATCGTTATTCATTAACGGTATTTAATTTCCAATTCTTATAGCTATAAAGTCATCCCCCTGCGTACCTGCCGACCAATCGGCGCGCCGCACGACCTGAACCAACACGCAATCCAGCGTGAGTGTCTGATCGACGAGCGCGCCCGTGAGCGTGCCGTGCGTGGGAGATGGAAAGATGTCCGCAGCTACTGCTTCCCCAAGCGCCGCGACCGCCGCGCCGCAAGCCTTCGAAATCCGCCCTTTCAGCGGTGCCGTCGGCGCAGAGATCATTGGCCTCGACCTCACCCGGCCGATCAATGATCAGGACTTTGCGCGCATTCATCGCGCGCACCTGGATCACCACGTCGTGGTATTTCGCGACCAGCAAATCACCCCACAGCAACAGATCGACTTCAGCCGCCGCTTCGGCGTGTTGCAGATCCACGTGCTCAAGCAGTTCCTGCTGGCCAACCACCCGGAAATCCTCATCGTTTCCAACATCATCGAAAACGGCCAGAACATCGGCCTCGGTGATGCTGGCAAGTTCTGGCACTCCGACCTTTCCTATAAAGAGCTGCCAAGTCTCGGCTCGATGCTGCATGCGCAAGAGCTGCCTTCCGAGGGCGGCGATACGTTGTTCGCCGACATGCACAAAGCCTGGGACAGCTTGCCCGAGGCCTTGCGCAAAGCTGTTGAAGGTCGTTCGGCCGCGCATTCCTACACCGCCCGCTATAGCGAAACCAAATTCGAAGGCAACTGGCGCCCGACCCTGACCCCGGAGCAACTGGCTCAGGTCGCGGAAGTGGTGCACCCGGTGGTGCGCACGCATCCGGAGAACGGTCGCAAGGCGCTGTTCGTCAGCGAAGGGTTCACCACGCGCATCGTCGGCCTGCCCGAAGACGAGAGCCAGCAGCTGCTGACCGAGCTCTACGCCCACAGCGTGCTGCCGCAAAACATCTACCGCCATCAGTGGCAGCCCCACGATCTGGTGTTCTGGGACAACCGTTCGCTGATCCATCTCGCCGCCGGCTGCCCCGCGCACCTGCGCCGCAAGCTGTATCGCACGACCATTCAGGGCGACGCGCCTTTCTGATTCGCCGGAGATTGATCAAACCATGAACGCTCCCTTGCCAGGCCACGCGGCCAGCAACCTGATCGCCCGCAGCGACGCGTTGCTGGCGGTCGATCACGTCAGTCTCGAATACCGCACGCCGCAACGCGTAGTGCGCGCCACCCATCAGGTCAGTTTTGAAATCGACCCCGCCGATCGTTACGTGCTGCTCGGTCCGTCCGGTTGCGGCAAATCGACGTTGCTCAAAGCGGTCGCCGGGTTTATTCAACCGTGCGAAGGCGAGATCCGTCTGCAAGGCCAGCGCATCGACGCGCCGGGGCCGGACCGGATCGTGGTGTTTCAGGAGTTCGACCAACTGCCACCGTGGAAAACTGTCAAACAGAACGTGATGTTTCCGCTGCTCGCATCGCGCACGCTGAAGAAAAAAGAAGCCGAAGAACGTGCGCTGCACTATCTGGAAAAGGTCGGTCTGGCGGCGTTTGCCGATGCTTATCCACACACCTTGTCCGGCGGCATGAAAGCACGGGTGGCAATTGCCCGGGCGTTGGCGATGCAGCCGAAGATCCTCTTGATGGACGAACCGTTTGCCGCGCTCGATGCACTAACCCGCCGCAAGATGCAGGAAGAATTGCTGCTGCTCTGGGAAGAGGTGCGTTTCACCCTGTTGTTCGTCACCCATTCGATTGAAGAGGCGTTGGTGGTGGGCAATCGCATTCTGTTGCTGTCACCGCATCCTGGGCGAGTGCGCGCCGAAGTGCACAGCCATCAATATGACTTGCACAGCTCGGGTGGCGTGGCGTTTCAGGAGTCGGCGCGGCGCATTCATCGGCTGCTGTTCGACGAAGGTCAGCCGCCGGAAACCGAGCGTGACCACGACTTCAACGACATTCGCATCGCTTATTGAGCGGCCAGGAGGACTACCCGATGAGCCATTCATCATCTGTGCGTGAAGAGTTCGAAATTGTGCTGGAACCGTTGACGCAGGTGCCGGTTGAGCGAGAGCTGTCGCTCGGCACGCGACTGTGGCAACAGGGCTGGCTGCGTAAAAGCCTGATCCTGATTGTGCTGGCGGTGCTGTGGGAAGTGGTCGCGCGGATTCAGAACAACGACCTGATGCTGCCGAGTTTCCTGCAGACCAGCCATGCGCTATTCGATGGGCTGCTCAGCGGTGAGTTGCTGGCCAAGGTATGGATATCGTTGGTGGTTCTGATCAAGGGCTATCTGATCGGTATCGTCCTCGCTTTTGCCCTGACCACCCTTGCGGTGTCGACGCAATTGGGACGTGATCTGCTGAGCACGATGACCTCGATGTTCAATCCGCTGCCGGCGATTGCCCTGTTGCCATTGGCGCTGCTGTGGTTTGGCCTGGGGCAGAACAGCCTGATTTTCGTCCTGGTGCATTCGGTGTTGTGGGCGCTGGCGCTGAACACCTATGCCGGGTTTCTCGGCGTTTCGGAAACCCTGCGCATGGCCGGGCGTAATTACGGTCTGAAGGGTTTGCGACTGGTGCTGTTCGTCCTGATCCCGGCGGCGCTGCCGTCGATTCTGGCCGGGTTGAAGATTGGCTGGGCGTTTGCCTGGCGCACGTTGATCGCGGCGGAACTGGTGTTTGGCGCGACCAGTGGCAAGGGCGGTCTGGGCTGGTACATCTTCCAGAACCGTAATGAGCTGTACACCGACAAGGTGTTTGCCGGGTTGGCGGTGGTGATTCTGATCGGCTTGCTGGTGGAGAATCTGGTGTTCGATACGCTGGAGCGGGTGACCGTTAAGCGGTGGGGGATGCAGCGGTAATTTTTGGTGTGGCGGCAGGTCCCATCGCGAGCAGGCTCGCTCCCACATTTGATCTCCTGTGGGCACAGGTTTTATGAACGACAGAAGTCCAGTGTGGGAGCGAGCCTGCTCGCGAAGGCGTCTTTGAAGGCGCCGCCAAAGCTGAAGGATGTTTGCTAGCATTGCGCCCAGATCAATCCTGATCAGCCATGAGTGCTCAGCATGCAACTCCCGGACATGAACCTTCTGGTCGCCCTCGACGCCTTGCTCGACGAGGGCAGTGTGGTCGGCGCGGCGCGGCGGATGAATCTCAGCCCGGCCGCCATGAGCCGTACCCTGACGCGGATCCGCGAAGCCATCGGTGACCCGATCCTTGTGCGCGCCGGTCGTGGCCTAGTGCCAACCCCCAAGGCGCTGGAGTTGCGCGAACAGGTGCGCGATGTGGTCGAGCAGGCCGCGCTGTTGTTCCGTTCCGCCGACACCGTGGAACTGGGCACGTTACGCCGTCGTTTCAACATCCGCGCCAATGACTTTTTCATCGGTGTTTACGGCGGCAAGCTGTTCGACACCCTCGATCAATTGGCGCCGCACTGCGAATTGCGTTTCGTCCCGGAAGGCGATGGCGACGATGAGGCACTGCGCGAGGGCCGCATCGATCTGAGCGTCAGCAACACCCGACCCGTCACCCCGGAAGTCAAAGTGCAGAACCTGTTCTCGACGCATTTTGTCGGCTTGGTGCGAGAAGACCATCCACTGCTCGACGGTGAAATCACCGCCGAGCGCTACGCCGGGTTTTCCCATATCAGCATGTCGCGCCGTGGCATCGCGCGCGGCCCGATCGATACGGCGCTGAATGCGCTAGGCCTGGAGCGGCGCGTGGCGGTGATCGCGCCGAGTTTCCATGCGGCGATGTTTGCCTTGCCGGATTCCGATCTGATCTTGCCGGTGCCCAAAGAAGCGCTGCTCAGCGTACGCCGGCTGGGTTTGAAACTGCGCTCATTCGACCTGCCAATCCCGTTGCCGACGCTGATGCTGACCCAGGCCTGGCACCCGCGTTTCGACAAGGATCCGGCGCATCGCTGGCTGCGGGAAACGCTCAAGGCTTGCTGCGACGAAACGTGGCTGGCTGCCCAGCCTTAACCTGCGAACCCACACAAAACCCTTGTAGGAGTGAGCCTGCTCGCGATAGCGGTGTGTCAGTCAACACATACATTGGCTGACCCAACGCTATCGCGAGCAGGCTCACTCCTACAGAGGTTAATTGTTGCGTCTGGCGCACTTATAACCTGCCAATAAGTCAATTTTCGTCATTGCCAAGCCCGACTAAGATGCTCCGGTATTTTTCCCTCCGGAGTGTGTACTCATGACATCCCTGACGGCCGCGATGCCCATCGCTGCGGCCAGCCCGGCGAAGGCGGCGACGCCACCGGTGTTCGGGGCGCGGATCATCATTGGCCTGGTCGGCGTGCTGCTGGCGGTGCTGGTGTCAGGCCTCAACGAGATGGTCACCAAGGTAGCCCTGGCCGACATCCGTGGCGGGTTGCACATCGGTTACGACGAAGGCACCTGGCTGGTCGCCAGCTACACCGCCACCTCGGTCGCGGCCATGGCCTTCGCGCCGTGGTGTTCGGTGACCTTCTCGCTGCGCCGCTTCACCCTCTGCGCGATCGGTCTGTTCACGTTACTCGGCGTGCTGTGCCCGTTCGCGCCGAATTACGAAAGTCTGCTGCTGATGCGCATCCTGCAAGGTCTGGCCGGCGGTGCGTTACCGCCGATGTTGATGACCGTCGCCCTGCGCTTTTTGCCGGCGAACATCAAGCTTTACGGTCTGGCCGGCTACGCACTGACGGCGACATTCGGCCCCGGCCTCGGCACGCCGCTGGCCGGTTTGTGGACGGAATACGTCGGCTGGCAGTGGACGTTCTGGCAAATCATCGTGCCTTGTCTGATCGCCATGGCGATGGTCGCGTGGGGTATTCCGCAGGACCCGCTACGCCTGGAGCGCCTCAAATCGTTCAACTGGAAAGGCCTGCTGCTGGGCTTTCCGGCGATCTGCATGTTGGTGATCGGTTTGCTGCAGGGCAATCGGCTGGACTGGTTCGAGTCGAGCCTGATCTGTGGATTGCTCGGCGCCGGTTCGCTGCTGCTGGTGGCGTTCCTGATCAACGAGTGGTCGCAGCCGATCCCGTTTTTCAAATTGCAGATGCTCGGTATTCGCAACCTGTCGTTCGCCTTGATGACCTTGGCCGGTGTGCTGATAGTTCTGCAGGCGGTGGTGTTGATTCCGTCGAGTTATCTGGCGCAGGTGCAGGGTTATCGCCCGGCGCAGACCGCACCGATCATGCTGATCGCCGCATTGCCGCAACTGATTGCGCTGCCGTTGGTGGCAGCGTTGTGCAACCTGCGCTGGGTCGATTGCCGCTGGGTGCTTGGCATGGGTTTGAGCATGTTGACGCTGTCCTGCCTGGGCGGATCGCTGCTGACTTCAGAATGGATTCGCGACAACTTCTACGTTCTGCAATGGCTGCAGATCTTCGGCCAGCCGATGTCGGTGCTGCCGCTGTTGATGCTCTCGACCGGCAGCATCCAGCCAACGGACGGTCCGTTTGCCTCGGCGTGGTTCAACACCGTGAAAGGTCTGGCGGCGGTGGTCGCCACCGGGGTGCTTGAGGCGCTGACTACGGCGCGTCTGCATTTCCACTCGACCATGTTGGTCGACAGCCTCGGCAATTCGCCGCTGGCCGATCGCAGCGATCCAGGCCTTGCCCATCGCCTGCACGAACAAGCCGTGGTGCTGACTTCTTCCGATCTCTATGTGTGCATGGCCGGCGTCGCGGTGGCGTTGATCCTGCTGATTTTCTGGCTGCCGACGCGGATCTTTCCGCCCCGCGCGTCGACCTGATTGCTGCACTGAACAATGAAGGTTTTTATGACGACTCAAGCAAAGCAAAAACTCGCGGTGGCCATCGCGGCCGCGCTGGCCTTCGGCGTGCTGGTGTATCTGGCGCTGCCCGGCGTGTTTGGCAAACGCACCCAGCAAAACACCAACGACGCCTTTGTCTCTGCCGACTACACCTTGGTGGTGCCGCGCGTGGCCGGCTTCATCAAAGAAGTGCTGGTGGAAGACAACCAGCAAGTGAAGGCCGGGCAATTGCTGGCGCTGATCGATGATCGCGATTTGCGCGCGTCAGCCGAAGCGGCGGACGCGCAGACCCTGGTCGCGCGGGCGCAATTGCAGAACGCCAAAGCGACGCTGGAACGCCAGACTTCGGTGATCGCCCAAGCGCAGGCCTCGGTGGTGTCGGCCAAAGCTGAAATGGCTTTCGCCCAGCAGGAGTTGAATCGCTACAACCATTTGGCCGGCGTTGGTGCCGGTACGGTGCAGAACGCGCAACAGGCGCGTACTCGCATCGATCAAGCCACGGCGCATCTCGACACCGCCACGGCGAAACTGGCGGCAGAGCGCAAGCAGGTCGACATTCTCACGGCTCAGCGGGATGCCGCCGAAGGCAGTTTGAAGCACGCACAAGCGGCGCTGGAAATCGCCAGTTTTGAACTCTCTTACACGCGTATCACTGCACCGCAGGACGGCATGATCGGCGAGCGTGCGGTGCGTGTTGGTGCCTATGTGACGCCGGGCAGCAAGCTGCTGGCGGTGGTTCCTTTGAAGCAGGCATATGTCGTGGCGAACTTTCAGGAGACGCAACTGACTGACGTGCAGCCAGGGCAAGAGGTGCAAGTACGCGTCGACAGCCTGGGTGGTGAAGCGCTGACCGGTCGTGTCGAGAGTATCGCCCCGGCGACTGGCGTGACCTTCGCAGCGGTGAAACCGGACAACGCCACCGGTAACTTCACCAAGGTGGTGCAGCGGATTCCGGTGAAGATCATGCTGGAACCGGGGCAGCCGTTGGCCGAACGGTTGCGGGTGGGCATGTCGGTGGAGGCGAGTATTGATACCGCCAGCTCGGCGACGTTGGTGCGTGAGGTGACTCAGCGATGAGCCGTGTCGATCGAACCGACGCCTTCGCGAGCAGGCTCGCTCCCACAGGGAGAACGCATTCCAGAATGTGGGAGCGAGCCTGCTCGCGAAGAGGCCAGTGGCAGCAAATCACTCTGAGTGCCTTGCTCACAATGAGTCTCGCCGCCTGCACCGTAGGCCCAGACTTCCAGAAGCCCGAAGCCACACAAATCGCCGACTGGGCCAAACCTGCCACATCCGCCCCCAGCCAAGCCATCAGCGAACCCCTGAACGAACGCTGGTGGGAAGTCTTCCACGACCCGCAACTCTCCGCGCTCACTCAACGTGCGGTGCAGAGCAACCTCGACCTGCAACTGGCCAGCAGCCGTCTGCAACAAAGCCGCGCCGCTCGCCAGGTGATCACCGCTGATCGTTATCCGAACACCGCCGCCACGGGCAGTTATGCGCGCAAACGCAACAGCGGCGAAGGCCTGAACGACCCGTCCGGGCATAACGGTGATTCCGCCTTCAACCTGTGGGACGCCGGTTTTTCCGCCTCGTGGGAACTGGATTTCTGGGGTCGCGTGCGCCGCGAAACCGAAGCCGCCGACGCCAACCTCGAAGTCGCCGAAAACGACCGTCGTGGGGTGTTGCTGGCGGTGCTTGCCGACACCGCACAAAACTACATTCAACTGCGCGGCGTGCAAAACACCCGCGCCGTCACCGAGCGGAACCTCGACGTCGCCCGGCACAGCCTGAAACTCTCGCAACTGCGCCTGGCCGACGGCGTGGCGACTGACCTCGACGTTGCCGAAGCCGCCGCGCAAGTCGCCGCGATCGAGTCGCGCCTGCCCGCGCTGGAACAGCGCCAATCGCAACTGATCAATGCGATCAGCCTGTTGATGGGCGAACCGCCACAGGCATTGGCCAAGGAGTTATCTACAGACGCAGCCGTGCCGCAGTCGCCGCTGCAAGTCGCCATCGGCCTGCCGTCACAACTGGCCGAACGCCGCCCGGACATCCGCCAGGCCGAAGCGCGTCTGCATGCGGCCACCGCCAATATCGGCGTGGCCAAGGGTGATTTCTATCCACGTATCACCTTGTCCGGCAACTTCGGCTCGCAAGCCATGCAACTCAGCGACTTTGGCTCGTGGGGCTCACGCGCGTTCGGCATCGGCCCGCAATTCAGCCTGCCGCTGTTCGACGGCGGACGCCTGCGCGGCATGCTGCAACTGCGCGAAGCCCAGCAGCAGGAAGCGGCCGTCGCCTACCAGCAAACCGTACTGCGCGCATGGCACGAAATCGATGATCAACTGACCGCCTACAACGCCAGCCAGCGCCGCCGCGACAGCCTCGCCGAAGCCGTCCGTCAGAACCAGATCGCCCTGCGCACCGCGCAACAGCAATACGTCGAAGGCGTGGTCGATTTCGTCAACGTCCTCACCGTGCAAAGCGCGCTGCTGGCGACGCAGGAGCAGTGGGTTGAGAGTTCGACCGGTGTTTCGTTGGCGATGGTGGGTTTGTACAAGGCGTTGGGTGGGGGGTGGGAGTCGGTGTATCCGGCAGAAGTACCTACCAATAATCCGGTTTGAACGCTGGTTTTTTGTGCGTGGCTACTCGGCCTGGAAACTGATTAATGAGCAATTCTTCCTCTGTGATCACGCGGCGCAGCCAGTGAGAGTGATCTTTCAGAGAACCCGGGGTGGGCCGATTCAAACCTGCCCTGTGAGGAAGAATGACGCCGATGGTTAGGTGAGGAAAGTCCGCACGTATTGCTCTCAATGCGGGGGTGATATCAGTGTCACTCGAAACCAGTACGAGTTGTTCGACGCGATCTTGCGTTGCGAACATTGCCTGCTGGCAGGCAGTGCGATACATGCTGATCGCGATATGAACGTCGGTTTCCTTTTCTTCAAGCTTCCAGATGTCGACCTTGTCCTGACGTGAGGCCTTGGTGTTTTTGTCGATGAATCGAGGCGCTTTAGCCTGCTCAAGATGATGCCGACCAAAATGCACTCTGACATTGGTCGTGCGCAGTGCCCTTATGTAAGTGTCTTGGGCCTCTTTTGAAATTCGGCCCAGCGTCGCGAGTTCTGGTTTTATTGATGAGGTGAAATAGTCAATCGAGACAACGGCGTTCTGCGGGTTTTCGATGTGTGCGACATGAATCAGCAAACCTTCGAGATTGAGCCATTTATAGGGGGTGCCCGCGAGCAGCCCATAGAACAAGTTGTAGCCATCAACAAAGAAAGCAGTACGCACAAATTATTCCTCAGAAACGAAAAAACCGGCCTAGGCCGGTTTCTTCACCCCAACTGCCAGCGAACTGAATCGCTACGTACGGGGTTGAGTAAGGCAATCCTAGATTGAGCGCGTCATGCAGGTCAACCACCAAATAATTGCACGCTCACTCCGCTGGTTTAGCTCCAGCACCGGCTTGTCAGTTTTGGTTGCTGGTATCCGCCATGGTCAAGCCATTTAAGGGCTTGTGTATTAGAGGTTGTTGCAGAGAGAGGTAAATTCGCTCCGCGCCTATTTGCATAGGTAGCCTGTCTATCGCCGTTTTCGCAGTGAGCAATCAGCAGTATCCCCAACTCGTGTAGGACGCCGGAATTTGCCTACATCTTTTAAACGGTCATAGAGCGGCTTTCTCTTTTGAAACATTACATTTCCGAAGAGTGATGGCCTTTCGCTTGACGCTAACCCCCGCTGTCGTAGACTCCGCACATCCGTCAGGGAGTAGCGGTTATGCAGCGTTTTCGCGGTTGGGTTATCGGATTGACCTTAATAACGTGTGCAGTTCAGGCGCAAACGCCCGGGCCAGACGATCCGCTGCTGGATAATCCGGCGACGGGGTCGGCCACCGCGAGCAGTGAGGCGCGGGGGGTGTTGCGGGCGCGCGATCAGGCGACGCTGGCCAGTGAGCTTTCCGGGCGGATTGTCGAGTTGCCGTTCAGCGAGGGCGAGTCGTTCAAGAAGGGCGATACGCTGGCGAAGTTCGATTGCTCTGCTTATCAAGCACAGCTCAATGCCGCACAAGCGGCCAGCCGGGGTGCCGGTGAAGAGCTGGCGCACAACAAACAGTTGGCTGCACTCAACTCTGTCGGGCGTTTCGAAGTGGCGCGGGCCGAGGCCAAGGTCAGCGAAACCCAGGCGCAATCCCAGGTGTATCAAGTGCAGGTCAAGCGCTGCAGCGTCGTCGCGCCGTTCGACGGGCAAGTGGTTGAGCGCAAGGTGCAGCGCTATGAAAGCGTGCCGGCCGGTGCACCGCTGCTCGATGTCGTCGATAACCGTACCCTCGAGATTCATTTGCTGGTGCCGTCGCGCTGGATGGCCAGACTCAAGCCCGGCCAGACCTTCAGCTTCGTTCCCGATGAAACCGGCCAGGCCATCGACGCCACGGTCAAACGCCTCGGCGCGCGAATCGATGAGGGCAGTCAGACCCTGTTGCTGGTCGCAACACTTCCCGAAGCCAAAGGTTTGCTCGCCGGCATGAGCGGCACCGCGCGTTTCCCGGAGCTTAAGTGAACGCCCCGGTGAGCGGCGGCGCTGAACAGGTGTTCGCGCGGTTTCTCGACCTTGAACGGCAGACTCGCGCTGCCCGCGATGCCGCGCAACTGGCCTACAGCCTGGTCAATGACGGCCAGTCGTTGTTTGGCTTTCGTCATGCCGCGTTATTGATCGCCGGCAAGGTGCAAGCCGTGACCGGCGTCAGTGCGGTCGAACCGAATGCGCCGTTCGTGGCGTTCGTTGAGCAGGCCGTGGCGCAGTTGTTCAAGCAGGATGTGCTGAAGCAAGCGCGGGTGATCGCGCCGGAACTGCTCAGCGAATCGATCCAGGCCGACTGGCGCAGTCTGTCCGCTGCGCAGGTGTTCTGGTTACCGCTGGTGGATCGCGACGCGCAGGTGTTCGGCGGCTTGTGGCTGGCGCGTGATGTGCCGTGGAATCCTTCCGAACAAGTCTTGCTGTCGCAACTCGGTGACACCTACAGCCACGCCTGGCTGGCGCTGCAACCGCGCAAACCGTGGCGGCTGCGCTGGACCCGCAAGCGTCAGGTGGCGTTGCTCGCGGTGCTGTTGCTCGGGCTGTTGCTTCCGGTGCGTCAATCGGTGCTGGCCCCGGCCGAAGTGGTACCGCTGGGTGGCCGCGTGGTGGCGGCGCCGCTGGACGGAGTAATCGCCGAGTTTCTGGTCAAACCCAATCAAACTGTAAAAAACGGCGATGTGCTGGTGCGTTTCGAAAGCACCACGCTCAAGGCGCAGGCCGACGTCGCTGAGCGTGCGCTGGGTGTGGCCGAAGCTGAACTGAAATCCAATTCCCAGCGCTCGTTTGCCGATGCCGAGTCGAGCGCAAAAGTCGACTTGCTCGCCGCTCGGGTTGAGCAGAAGCGCGCCGAACGTGACTACGCCCGTGAGCTGCTCAAGCGCAGCGAAGTGCGTGCCGAACGCGATGGCATCGCGGTGTTCGCCGACGCCGAGCGCTTGACTGGCAAACCGGTGCAGACCGGCGAACGCCTGATGGAAATTGCCGACCCCAATCAGGCCGAACTACGTATCGAACTGGCGGTGGGCGACGCGATCTCGTTGGAGCCTGGTGCCGAAGTGGCGTTGTTTCTCGACAGCGATCCGCTGAAGCGCCATCTCGCCACACTGGAACGCTCGGCGTACGAGGCGCAGCCGACGGCGGGCGGGCAACTGGCCTATCGGCTCGACGCCAATTTTACCGAGGCACCGCCACGCATCGGCCTGCGCGGCACGGCGAAAATCTTCGGCGACCGCGCGCCGCTGGCGCTGTACCTGCTGCGCCGGCCACTGGCCGGTTTGCGCCAGAGTGTGGGTCTGTAGATGAATCTGCCGAGCCTGCGTGCCGACCTGCAACTGTCGCCCGCGGCACCAGCCTTGGACGGTTCGCCGCGCTGGACCCTCGCCGATCCGGTGCGCGGGCGTTATTTCAAACTGGGCACGGCGGCGATGCGCTTGTTGCGCCATTGGTCGTTGGGCGACGCCGAGCAAGTCTTGCGCGCGGCCAATCGCGAGCCGGGTTTACCGTTGGCCGGCACCGAGCTTGAGCAGTTGCTGGAGTTCTTGCGCGGACACGATTTGATCAGTGCGCTCGACGGTCAACAGCGCGCCAGCTACCGCCTCAAGGCCTTGGCGCAGAAGCAAAGCCTGTGGCAAATCCTCCTGCATCAATATCTGTTTTTCCGTATTCCGCTATGGCGCCCGGACGCGTTTCTCAATCGCGCGTGGCCGTGGCTTGCGCGCTTCGGCCCGCGCCTGCTGCGTTACGGTTTACCGGCGACGCTGGCGTTGGGTGTGTTTCTGGTGGAGCGCGACTGGCAGCGTTTTATCGGCACGTTTCCACACCTGTTCAGCCTCGGCGGCGCATTGGCGTTTGGCGTGGCGTTGTTCTTTGCCAAGCTCTGTCACGAATTCGGCCATGCGTTCATGGCCAAGCGCGCCGGGTGTCGAGTGCAGAGCATGGGCGTGGCGTTCATGGTCTTGCTGCCGATGTTCTACACCGATGTAAGCGACGCCTGGCGGGTCAATGATCGCCGTGCGCGATTGCTGATCGGTGCCGGCGGTGTGCTCGCGGAATTGCTGTTGGCGTGTATTGCGCTACTCGCATGGTCGTTGCTGCCAGATGGACCGGGGCGCACAGCGGCGTTCATGCTCGCCAGCGCCACGTGGATCACCACGCTGGTGGTCAACCTCAATCCGTTCATGCGTTTTGATGGTTATTTTCTGATCAGTGATTTCTGGGAAGTCGACAACTTGCAGGGGCGCGCATTTGCCCTGTGCCGTTGGCGCCTGCGCGAGTTTTTGTTCGGTTATGGCGCCCCGGCGCCGGAGCCTTGGTCGCCGAAGATGCAACGGCGTTTGCTGATCTGGGGGTATGGCTCATGGTTGTGGCGTGCGGCGTTGTTTTTCGGGATCGCACTGGCGGTCTATCACCTGTTTTTCAAGGTATTGGGGATCTTCCTGATGCTGGTGGAACTGGTGTGGTTCATTTTTCTGCCGATCATGCGTGAGTGGCGCCAGTGGTGGAGCCGCCGCGAACAAGCGCACGGCCCGCGCGTGCTGCTCAGTGGGTTGGCGCTGCTCGGATTGTTACTGGTGCTGATCGTGCCGTGGCGCAGTTCGGTGGAGTTGCCGACGATGCTCGAAGCCGGGCGCGCCAGTGCTCTGCATGCACCGGCGGCGGCGCGGGTCAAAGCGGTGAACGTGACGGACGGGCAGAAAGTCGCTCAGGGCGATGTGCTGATCGAACTGGAGTCACCGGATCTAGAATCGCGGCTGGCGATCGTGCGCCGGGAAATCCAGATCCAGCAGCTGTTGATGCGTCGTCAGGCCAGTCGCAGCGAAACCGCCGCCGACGCTGGCATTGTCGAGCAGCGATTGGCCGAAGCGGTCGCCGAATACCGCGGGCTGACGGCGCAACGCGAACGCTTGCTGCTGCGCGCACCGCAGGCCGGCAACGTGCGTGATCTGCTGCCGAACATGACGGTCGGGCGCTGGCTGTCGAGCAAGGATGCACTGGCACGGGTCGTCGAAGACGGCGCGCGCCTGCGCGGTTATCTCGCCGAAGCCGAATTGTGGCGAGTCAAGCCCGGGGCCAGTGGCCGCTTCATCGCCGATGACCCGATGCACCCGGCGCTCGCCGTGCAATTGAATGAAATCGACACCAATGGCGTGGCCTACGTCGATCAGGAGGCGCTGACCTCCGATCACCACGGGCCGATTGCCGTGCGCCGCGATCAACAGCAGCGGGCCGAACCGGTGCAGGCGCAATACGGCGCACGGCTCAGCGTGGTCGATACCGCGCCGACACCGCCGCAACCGTTGCGCGGTGTTGTGATTTTGCAGGGTAGCGGCGAATCGTTGCTCGGTGTGGCATGGCGCCGAATGGCGGCGCTGGGGGTCAGGGAAAGCGGTTTTTAACGGAGAGCACGATGGCGGACAACGCAGCAGTGGCGGCAGACGGATTGGTGGTGCGACCTTCGCGGGCAACCGACGCGCCGTTTTTGCAGGGCCTGTATCAGACGGCGCGGCCGGACCTGCAATGGGTCGACGGCGAGCAGGAACAGGTGCAGCAACTGGTCGCGCAGCAGTTTCAGGTGCAGGAGCAGGGCATGGCCGACAACTACCCCAACGCCATGCACTACGTGGTAGAAAAACTCGGCACGGCGATTGGCGCGTTGAGTACTGATTTCGGCGCCAACGAGATTCGCGTGTTGTACCTGGCGTTCATTCCGCAGGCGCGTGGCCAGGGTTTTGGGCGGGCGGTGCTGCAAGGCGTGCAGAAAGCCGCGCAGCAGATTCGCTGCCCGGTGGCGACGGTGGTCTGGACCAGCAATCCCCATGCGCGACGGCATTACCTCGCGCTCGGGTTTGCGGTTGAAGAAAGCAACCCGGCGGCGGAGCGACTGGTCTGGTATCCCCAGTAATCTCCGTGCAGGAGCCGCCGAAGGCTGCTCCTTGGGTTCGGGTCAGTTGAAGGTGATGTGGAAGTAAGCCAGCTCTGGCGGCCGCCCCATCGGTGGTACGCGCGACACGAAGATGCCGTCCACTCGCCCCAGTTCAGGCAACTCCAGTGCACATAAACCATCGACGAATTCAGTCGCTTCCAGGCTGCTCAGTTCGACGCTGAATGGCATGCGCTCGCTGTAACGCATTTGCGCCAGCGGTTTCTCTGCGAGTTCGCCGATATGGATTTGCAATGCGCTGCCATCGGGCAGATACAGGGTGCCGATCCGCCCGAGAAGGGCCTGGAAATGTTGGCTTTTAACCGATTGCAGCATGGTCTCGCTCCGGCAAAGTGGGGAGCCGGGGGAGGGTGATCCCCCGGTGGTCGATCAGTTACGCGAAGGGAAAATGCCGTTCAGCGCGATGCTGAAGTTCATCACCAGATACGGGTTCATGATGGGCAGCGGCAAGCCGTTGCCAGTTGGCGAGATCGTGCCGCTGATAGTGGTGGCCGCGCCTTTGAGCGGAACGGGTGATGCGCCCTGAGCATCGGAAAAGATATTCGCCAGACCTGGTCCGGTCCCCGAAGCACCAATGTAGGCGTTGGTCGCGGTCGGCGCGCCCGCCGGATTGCTGGCCGGGTTGGCCAGTTGCACGGTGGTGGTGGCGGTGAGGCCGGCGAGGGTGTGAGTGTGGTTCGGCAGGTTGTTGAGGGTGGCGGTGACTTGTTCGGCGCCGGAGATTTCGCCCATGACTCTCGGCGTCAGGCCCCCGCCATTGCCTTGGCAGATCGGCATGCGGCTCTGCAGGTTGGGCAGGCCGAAGTTGACGGTACCGTTGCCGCCGTAGGTGGTGCCCAGCAATGCAAACAACGCCTGGTTCTGGTTGATGCCGATGATCTGACCGTTGCACAAGGCCCAGCCGCTGGGCGCGTAGTTGAAGGCAAACGTCAGAACAGTGCCCATGTAAACGTCCATAAAGTCCTTATCCTTCTGATTGGTTGTCGGCGGGCCGCTAGTGGGATCAGGCTGGTGCTATTGCCTTGGCACTCCGTGGCCAGGTCACGCCACGCCAGAGCGTAGACGCGGATTGGCAAGGTTGCCGGGTGTCGTGAAGTCGCAAATCGGCATCGACGGTTCTCCTGCGCCTGACCTAGAGTGACTGGCAGGTTCGGGCTCATACAGGCGTGGTGTCGTGGCACGGCAAGAGGAAGCGATGGCGGTCAACAGAGTGACACCGGTGGGCGACACACAGGATCCGCATGCGACGCCGGGTTCGTGGTTTGTCCGCTTGCCCTTGATCCGTTGGGCGAGGGAGCACTGGCTGCTGCCGATCCTGCTCTTGGCCGCCGCTGTGCGTTTTTACGACCTGACTGCGGCGGCGATCTGGGGCGACGAAGGTTCCAGCCTGCTACTGGCGCGCTACTCGCTGGGCGATATCTGGCGCCACGCGGCGTTCGATGTGCATCCGCCGCTGTACTTCATGCTGCTGCATGGCTGGATCGAACTGTTCGGCGACGGGATTTTTGCCATTCGCTGTCTTAGCGCTCTGGCCGGCCTCGCCGCAGTCGGAATGGGTATCTGGCTGGTGGATCGCTTGGCCACGCGCCGCGCTGCGATCCTCGCCGGCCTGCTGCTGGCGCTGTTGCCGACGGCGGTGCGCTACAGCCAGGAAGTGCGCATGTATTCGCTGCTCGGCCTGTTGTTGATCGCCGCGACGCTGGCGTTGGTCTACTGGATCCGCCGGCCGCAGCGTCATCGCTATCTGGCGGTTTATGCGCTGTTGATGACGGCGGCGTTCTACACCCATTACTTCGCGGTGCTGGCGGCGCTGTGTCACTGGGTTTATCTGGGAGTGATCCGGTTCCAGCGCGGCTATCGCTTGCGGCATATCCAGCGCCCGGGCTGGTGGCTGGCGAATCTGGCCATCGCGGCGTTGTACCTGCCGTGGCTGCCCAACCTGCTCGATCTGACGCAGCACATGGAACAACTCAAGGTCGGTGGCGATGTCGGCTGGGAAGATCCGGTGACGCTGGCGTCGTTGCCGTCGATGATCTGGACATGGCTGATCCAGGATGACGGCGAACATCTGCCGTTGCTGGTGTTCGGCGCGTTGCCGCTGGCATTGCTGCTGCTGACGGCGGTGGCGGTCATTCGTGATCGCAGCGTGTCGCGCGGCAGTGTCCTGCTGGCGTTGTACACCGGCTTACCGCTGTTGCTGGTGTTTGCGGTGTCGTTCATCACGCCGGTATTCATCGAGCGCTATCTGACCGCCTACGCCTTGGGGTTGCCGCTGCTGGCGGCGCTGGCCATCGACCGTTTGTACAGCCGCGTGCGGGTCCTCGCGTTAGCGCTGCTGGTGGCGTTGCTCGGGGTGGAAATGGTTGGTCTGAACAACAACGCGGCGGTCGACAGCAGTGATCAGTTCGATCGCGTGGTGAACTACGTCAATCAGCATTTCCAGCCCGGTGATCGCATCATCACCAGCGACATGCTCTGGTACTTGAGTTACGTCTACTACGATCGCACCGGCGCACAGGTGCGGCTGTACACGCCGCCGGCTGCAGACGGCCGCTCGACGCGGCCGAATCAATATGGTTTCGGTACGCTGGTCAGCGACGATGTCTACCTCGACAGCCTTGCCGAGGTTTCTGGCAACGCGCGGATATGGCTGGTCGGCACCCAGGATGACCCGACAGAGTTTGCAGCGCTGCCCGCCACTTGGCAGATCAGCGCGCAAGTCCATGCGGGCGGGGCGCAAGCGCGCTTGATCACGCCGAAATCCGCAGCCGAATAGCGACTGTTCAGACTAAAACGTTTCACCTTTAAATCCGCGATAAAAAATTAACTGGTTAGTTCTTTTTGCTCTGAGTTGATATCAAAACACTACTAGTCGCAGGGGGGTTGTTGGACTACGCTTTGTCGGACAAAGGGACTTTTGATCAGGGTGAAGGGATTGCAGCAGTTCCACTTTATCTCCGGCTTGCCGCGCTCAGGCTCCACCCTGCTTTCTGCGATTCTTTTGCAGAACCCGCGCTTTCACGCCGGCATGACCAGCCCGGTCGGATCGCTGTTCGCCAGTGTCCTCGAGCAATGCAGCGCCGGCAGTGAATACGGCGCGGTAATTGACACCGACATGCGCCGTCGTCTGTTGCGTGGTCTGTTCGACTCCTACTATGCCGACAAGGCCGACAAACCGGTGGTGTTCGACACCAATCGGCAGTGGAGCTCGCGCCTTCCGGCGCTCAACGATCTGTTTCCGCAAGCCAAAGTCATCGCCTGCGTACGCAACGTCGCTTGGGTCATGGACAGTCTTGAACGCTTATACCGCGCCAATCCCTTTGAAAACACCAAGCTGTTTGGCGATGCCGTCGAGCGCAACACGGTGTACAGCCGTTGCGAAACCCTGGCTCAGCGCAATCGCCTGGTAGGTTTTGCCTGGGCTGCGCTCAAGGAAGCCTATTACGGCGAACACGCTGACTCACTGCTGATCATCGATTACGACTTGTTGACCCAGGCGCCGGAGCGCGTGCTGCGGCTGGTCTATGAATTCATCGGTGAGCCCTGGTTCGAGCACGATTTCGAACATCTGGCCTATGACGCGCCGGCGTTCGACCAAGGCCTTGGCCTGGCTGGCCTGCACAAGGTCAAACCGAAAGTGGCCTTGCAGTCACGGCGCACCATTCTGCCGCCCGACCTGTTCAAGCAATACGCTGATTTGTCCTTTTGGCTCGATGGCTCAGCCAGCGCCGCCAATGTCATTCGTATGAAGTCCGACGCCGCGATCAGTTGATCGCGGCGTTTTTCATTGATGCCTTACGTACCTTCGTTCGAGTTCGGGTGAGCAACATGTGGTGGAGCATTTTTGGCGGTGCAAAAGTCAGGTCTCGGGCAACCGCAGGTCAGCGTTCGCTGGCCTCGCCGATGATCATGTCGCTGGAGCCGCGCATGCTGTTCGACGGCGCGGTGGCCGCCACCGTGGCCGATACCGCTGCGCAAGCCGACAGCCATGCACCCACCGCTGCCGATGCGGCCAAGGCGCCGGCAGCCGATCATCCCGTAGCGAGCAAAGACACCCACGGCCAGGCTGATGCCACGCCGGCGGCCAGCCCGGTCGCGGTGCCCGGTCAGAGTGTGGTGTTCGTCGATTCGCGGGTGAAGGATGCCGACAGCCTGGTGCAAGGGATTGCTCCCGGCACGCAGGTAGTAAAACTCGACGCGACCAAGGACGGTTTGCAGCAGATCGCCGATTTTCTCGATCAACATCACGGCGTCAGCTCGGTGCAGATCATTGCCCACGGCAACGCCGGTGACTTGTGGCTGGGCAACAGTTATCTCTCGGCAGACAACGTCGCCCAGCGCAGCGCGGTCCTCGCGGAAATCGGCAAGGACATGAATGCTGGCGGCGACATCCTGATTTACGGCTGCTACACCGCCGAAGGTGATCGTGGCTTGAGTTTCGTCGACTCGCTGGCGCAGTTGACCGGACGTGATGTGGCCGCTTCGAACAATCGCACCGGAGTCGGCGGCGACTGGGATCTGGAGATCGCCACCGGCACCATCGAAAGCGCCAACGTGCTGTCGAGCAAAGCCATGAGCGAGTACCAGTGGGGCCTGGCCACCTGGACGGCGACCAACAACCTCAACTCGGGTGTCGGCTCCCTGCGCGCGGCGCTGGCTTCGGCGCAGAACGGCGACATTGTCACGTTCAGTTCCGGCATGACCGTTCAGCTCACGTCGGAATTGCTGATCAACAAGAGCATCACCGTCGATGGCGACCTGAACAACGACGGCGTCGCCGACGTGACCCTCGACGGGCAATACAAGACCCGTGTGGTGGAAATCACTTCCGGCGCCACCGTGACGCTGGACGGGCTGGTGATCACCAAGGGACTGGTGGCGGGCAACGGCGGTAATGGCGGCTCGGCGGCGGCGGGCGCCATGGGCGGCGGCATTTTCAACGCCGGCATTCTTACCCTGAACAACGTCACCGTGACTGCGAACGCCGCTTCCGGCGGTGGTGGCGGCGGGGGTGTGACCGGCGGTTATGTCGGCGGTGGCGGTGGCGGTGGCGCGGGTATCGGTGGCCAGACCGGTGGCCATGGCGGCTCGTCCGGCCCAGCCACCGGCACTTATGCCGGCGGCGCAGGCAGTGCCAATGCCGGCGGTTATGGCGGTGGTTACAGCCCGACCGACATGGGCGGCCGAGGCGGCACCAGCACCGGTGGCGTGGGCGGCAATGGCGGCAGCGCCGGTGCCGGTTACAGTCATGGCGGCAATGGTGGCTCGGCCAGCAACGGCACGCTGTCGATTGGTGGCGGCGGTGGCGGTTCCGGCTGGGACAAAGTCGGCGGCGTCGGCGGCAATGCGGCGGGCGGTATCTACAACGCTTCGAGCGGCACCCTGAAAGTCATCGGCACCTCGGTCATCAGCAACAACATTGCTGCTGGCGGCGGCGGTGGTGGTGGCGGTGGTGTCGGCAGCAACGGTGCCGACGGCGGTGCCGGCGGTCGCGGCGTCGGGGCGATCTGGAACAACGGCGGTGTGGTGCTGATCACCGCGAGCAACTTCGCCGCGATCAGCGGCAACGGCGCCGCCAGCGGTGGCGGGGGGCTTTCCAACGGCGGTTCGACCGGCACGACGCCGAGCGCACTGGTGGGGATCTACAACAACGGCGGTACGCTCAACACCGCTTACGTGGAACCACCCACCGCCACCGTCGTGGTCGCCGATACCGCGCTGAGAATCGGCGAAACGTCGCTGGTGACCATCACCTTCAGTCGTGCGGTCAGCGGTTTCACCAACGCCGACCTGACCATTGCCAACGGCACGCTGACCAGTGTTTCCAGCGCCGACGGCGGAATTACCTGGACGGCGACCTTCACGCCGACCAACAACATTACCGACACCACCAACCTCATCACCCTCGACAACACCGGGGTGGCGGCAGTGTCCGACAGCGTGGCCGGTGTTGGTACCACCAACTCGAACAATTACGCGATCGATACTCAGCGCCCGACCGCGACCATCGTCATGGCCGACACCGCGCTGAAAATTGGCGATACATCTCTGGTGACCATTACCTTCAGCGAAGCGGTATCCGGTTTCACCAACGCCGACCTGACCATTGCCAACGGTACGCTGACCAACGTCAGCAGCGCCGACGGCGGCATCACCTGGACGGCGACGTTCACCCCGAACGCGAGCATTACCGATGCCACCAACCTGATTACCCTGGACAACACCGGGGTGGCGGATCTGGCCGGCAACGTCGGCAGCGGCACCACCGATTCAGCCAATTACGCGATCGACACCGTGCGTCCGACAGCGACCATTGTCGTTGCCGACACCAATCTCGCGGCAGGCGAAACCTCTGTGGTGACCATCACCTTCAGCGAAGCGGTGAGCGGCTTCACCGCCGCCGACCTGACGGTGGCCAACGGCACCTTGACCGGACTGAGCAGCAGCGACGGCGGCATCACCTGGACCGCCACGCTGACGCCAACCACGAGCGTCACCGACGCGACCAACCTGATCACTCTGGACAATACCGGTGTCAATGACCTGTCCGGCAACGCCGGCACTGGCAGCACCAACTCCAACAACTACGCGATCGACACCGCGCGGCCGACGGCGACCATCGTGGTCGCCGACAACGCGCTGAAAATCGGTGAAACCTCTCTGGTGACCATCACCTTCAGTGAGGCGGTCAGCGGTTTCACCAACGCCGATCTGAGCATTGCCAACGGTACGTTGAGCGCAGTCAGCAGCGCGGATGGCGGCATCACCTGGACGGCCACTTTCACGCCGACCAGCAGCATCACTGACGCCACCAACCTCATCACGCTGAATAACAGCGGGGTCACCGATCTGGCGGGCAATACCGGCGTCGGCACCACCGATTCCAACAATTACGCGATCGACACCGTGCGGCCGACCGCCACCGTGGTGTTCGCGCAAAATACTTTGAAAATCGGCGATACCTCGCTGGTGACCATCACCTTCAGTGAAGCGGTGAGCGGTTTCACCAACGCCGACCTGACCATCGCCAACGGCACTCTGACGGCGGTCAGCAGTGCGGACGGCGGGATTACCTGGACGGCGACGTTTACGCCGAGTGCGAACATCACCGATGCCACCAACCTGGTGACGCTGGACAACACCGGTGTTGCCGACCTGGCCGGTAACGCTGGCAGCGGCACCACCGATTCGAACAATTACAGCATCGACACCCAGCGGCCGACCGCGACCATCGTGATCGCCGATCCTGCCCTGAGCGCCGGCGAAACCTCACTGGTGACCATCACCTTCAGCGAAGCGATCAGCGGTTTCAGCAACGCCGACCTGACCGTGCCCAACGGCACGCTCACGGCGGTCAGTAGCGCGGATGGCGGCATCACCTGGACAGCGACGTTCACGCCGACCGTGGGGGTCAACGACACCAGCAATATCATCACCCTGGCCAACACCGGGATCGCTGACCTGGCCGGGAACGCCGGCACGGGCACGACCAACTCGGGCAACTTCACCATCAACACCGTGGCACCGACCGCGACCATCGTCGTCGCTGACAACAGCCTGACGATTGGTGAGACGACGACGGTGACCATCACCTTTAGCGAAGCCATCAGCGGTTTCAACAATGCCGACCTGACCATCGCCAACGGGACACTCACTGCGGTGAGCAGCAGCGACGGCGGCATCACCTGGACGGCGACCTTCACGCCAACCAGCAACATCACCGACGCCTCCAACCTGATCAGCCTCGACAACAGCGGCGTGCAAAACGCCTCCGGCAACGCGGGCAATGGCACCACCAACTCCAACAACTACGCCATCGACACCCAACGCCCAACGGCAACCATTGCACTCGCCGACTCGGCACTGGGCGTCGGCCAGACCACCACCGTGACCATCACTTTCAGCGAGGCGGTCAGCGGTTTGACTCTGGCCGATCTGACTGTGGCCAACGGCACGCTCTCCGGATTGAGTACGTCGGACAACATCACCTACACGGCGACGTTTACGCCGTCGGCGGGCATCACGGACACC
The DNA here is from genome assembly GCF_014268485.2 of Pseudomonas zeae. Lineage (NCBI taxonomy): Bacteria > Pseudomonadati > Pseudomonadota > Gammaproteobacteria > Pseudomonadales > Pseudomonadaceae > Pseudomonas > Pseudomonas zeae. The sequence continues at coordinate 415,022 of NZ_CP077090.1, forward strand.
AGCAACATCATCACCCTGGACAACACCGGCATCACTGACGTGGCGGGCAACGCCGGCAGCGGCACCACCGACTCGGGCAACTATGTGATCGACAGCCAGCGCCCTACCGCCACCATCGTTATCAGTGATACCGACTTGCGCCCGGGCGAAACCGCGCTCGTCACAATTACCTTCAGCGAGGCGGTCACGGGCTTCGACAATTCCGACCTGAGCGTCGCCAACGGCACACTGAGCAACGTCTCGTCGAGCGACGGCGACATCACCTGGACCGCCACGTTTACCCCGACCATTGGCCTCAGCGATGCGACTAACCTGATCGTGCTGAATAACGCTGGCATCAGCGATCTGGCGGGCAATGCCGGCACCGGCACCACCAACTCGGCCAACTACGCGGTGCAAACCGAAGTGCCGACGGCGACCATTGTCGTCGCGGATACTGCGCTCAAGGCCGGTGAAACCTCGACGGTGACCATCACCTTCAGTGAAGCGGTCAGCGGTTTCAGCAACGCTGACCTGACCATCGCCAACGGCACCTTGAGCAACGTCGCATCCAGTGACGGTGGCATTACCTGGACCGCTACGCTGACGCCGACCGCCAACATCACCGACACCAGCAACCTGATCACCCTCGACAACAGTGGGGTGACCAACGCTTCTGGCAACAGTGGCGTCGGCACCACCGATTCGAACAATTTCGCCATCGACACGGCGTTGCCGACCGCAACCATCGTGGTCGCCGACAATCGCCTGGGCATCGGTGAAACCACCACGGTCACTATCACTTTCAGTGAAGCAGTCAGCGGTTTTGACCTGTCGGACATCAGTGTCGCCAACGGCACACTGGCGAACCTGACCAGCAGCGATGGCGGCGTCACCTGGACCGCCACGCTGACGCCAACCGCCAACGTCAACGATGCGACCAACCTGATCATCGTCGACACCGCCGGCGTGCAGGATCTGGCCGGCAACCTTGGCGCCAGCATCGCCATTTCCAACAATTACGCGCTGGATGCGACCCGGCCAACGGTGGACATCGTGGTCGCCAATTCGCACTTGGGCATCGGCCAGACCACCACGGTGACCTTCACTTTCAGCGAGGCGGTGAGCAATTTCGACTTATCCGACCTGAGCGTGACCAACGGTGATCTGAGCAACCTCAGCAGCAGTGATGGCGGCAAGACCTGGACCGCGACCTTCACGCCGACCGCCAACGTCAGCGATCCGAGCAACTTCATCGCGCTGGACACCAGCAACGTCACGGATCTGGCCGGTAACGTCGGCAGCACGGTGGCGGTGTCGAACAACTACGCACTCGACAGCGAACGGCCCACGGCGACGGTGGTGATTGCCAATCCGAATCTCGGTCTCGGCCAGACCTCACAGGTAACCATCACCTTCAATGAGGCGGTCAGTGGTTTTGATCTGGCGGACATCAATGTTGGCAATGGCGCCTTGTCCAACCTGAGCAGCAGCGACGGCGGAAAAACCTGGACCGCGACCCTGACGCCGAATGCCAACGTCAACAGCGCCAGCAATGCCATCAGCGTCAACAGCGCCGGGGTCAGTGATCTGTCAGGCAACAGCGGCAGCGGTGTCAGCAGCTCGAACAATTACGCGATCAACACCGTGCCGGCGGTCGTTCCTCCCACTACGCCAACCAGTGTGGTGATTCCCGATCCACTGATTCGCAGCAGTGATCCGGTGGTGGCACCACCGCCACCGAACGTGCCGTTACAACCGATCATTTTCACCGCGCCGACCGGCGACCTCGGCTCCCCGCTGACCTTCGCGCCGCTGTTCGAGCAACGGGTGATCGGCAATGGCATCCGTCCTTTGGGCGATATCTTCATGAACCACGGTGCCCTCAGCCCGAGCTTCATCGCGCAGGTGTTCAGCAGCAGCGACAGCGGCGCTGATGGATCCGGCCACGGCTTCCTCGGTTTTGGCGGGGGTGACGGCGGCGTGTTCGGCAGCAGCACACTGGCGAGCCTGTTCAATCAGGACAGTGCCGCCGAGCGCGATTCATTGAATGCGTTCGGCAGTCAGTCACTCAAGGCGGGTGATGTTTCTCAAGGCCTGCGCGGCGTGTTTGGCGCGCCGACGCTGGGCCAGCAACTGCAACAACTCAAAGACACCGAACAGCACCGGGTCGACAACCTGGCGGCAGCACTGCAACAGGTCGGCATCAGCGAAATATCGGCCTGAACCAACCATTACTCAACACTGTGCGGGACCTAGGGGCGATCCAGGGATGAAGAGAAGTCAGAAGTTGTTCGGCGCCAGCCTGCTGGCGCTGGCGATCAGCGGATGTGCAGTGACCAGTGAACCGATTGAGCGCAGCGTCAGTGAACAGCGTGCCAAAAGCGATCTGCAAGGCATGTACAAGGATCAGGAACCGTTGCGCGGTCCGTTGACCTTGCACCAGGCCATGGCCCGCGCCGTGAAGTACAACCTCGAAGGCCGCTTGAAGATCATGGAGGAAGCGCTGGCCAAGCGGCAGCTCGACCTCGCCAGTTTCGACATGCTGCCGCGCATGGCGCTGGACGCTGGCTACGTCGGGCGCAACAACGTCAACGCCTCCAGCAGCCAGAGCGTACGCACCGGCACCCAGTCTCTGGAACCGTCGACCTCGCAAGATCGTGACCGCGAAGTCGCCGACCTGACCATGGTCTGGAACGTCCTCGACTTCGGCGTCAGCTACATCAGCGCCAAGCAGCAGGGCGATCAGCGCCTGATCGTCCAGGAACGGCGCCGCAAGGTGATCAACACCATCGTTCAGGACGTGCGCTCGGCCTATTGGCGGGCGATGGCCGCTGAACGTCTGCTCAAGCAGATCGACAGCCTGATGGCACGAGTGCAGACCGCCCGCGACAACAGTCAGACCCTGAGCGATCAACGCATTGGAGATCCGGTGCAGTCGCTCGGTTACCAGCGCTCGCTGATCGAAGCGACCCGGCAACTGGAGGAACAACGCCGCGCCTTGTCGCTGGCGAAAACCGAACTGGCGACGCTGATCAACTTGCCGCTGGGCACCCCTTTAACTTTGGCCACCGATGACGGTTATCAGATTCCCGAACTCAAGGTCGATCTGGCCAAACTCGAACAGGAAGCCCTGACCAGCCGCCCGGAACTGCGCGAGCAGGATTACCAGACGCGCATCAGCGCCGCAGAAACCCGCAAGGCCATGCTGCGCTTGCTGCCGGGCCTGGAGTTTTCTGCTGGCGGGCATTACGACAGCAACTCCTTCCTTGTCGAGCAGGGCTGGGCCGACTATGGCGTGAAAGTCACCTGGAACCTGTTCAACGTGATCTCCGCTCCGGCGGCGATCAACGTCGCCAAGGCCGGCGAAGAAGTCGCCACTGCGCGGCGACAAGCAATGTCGATAGCGGTGCTCGCGCAACTGTATGTGGCGAATGCCAACTATCAAGAAGCCATGCGCCAGTTCAAGACCAACCAACAGTTGTCGGACATCGACGGGCAAATCGTCGGTCAATTGCGTAACCGTCATCAGGCGGCCGGGATTGGTGAACTGGAACTGATTCAAGGCGAGCTGAACAACCTGCAAGCAGACCTGCGTCGCGATCTGTCGTACGCCGATTTACGCAATGCCTACGGCCAGATCTTCGCCAGTGCCGGCCTCGATCCGTTGCCGGATCAGGTGCAGTCGACCGAAGTGCAGTCGATCGCCACCGCGCTGGCCAACCGCGAGTCGGCGTGGGCGTCGGGGGATATTTCGGTGCCGGTGGTGGCGCATGCCCCAGCGCAGTGACGTGCTGGCGCCGAGCGCCAGCATCAGCCGCACCCAACGCGAGGTTCGTAATGGGCATCGCGGTGCAGCGATTCTGTTGACCGGTTTGCCGGCGGCGGGCAAGTCGACACTTGCCCAGGCGCTGCACGCCGAGTTGTTCGGGCGAGGTTTGCAAAGCGTGGTACTGGATGGCGACGGTTTGCGCATCGGGCTCAATCGGGATCTGCGATTCACCGACGCTGATCGCCAGGAAAATATTCGTCGCGCCAGCGAGCTCGCCGCGTTGCTGGTGGAAAACGGGCAAATCGTGATTTTGGCGATGATTGCGCCACTGGCCGAACTGCGTGAGGTGTTTGCGCAACGCTTGGGGGACGACTATCGCGAAGTCTGGTGCAGCGCTTCGCTGGCGGTGTGCGAGCAGCGTGATCCGAAAGGGCATTACGCCCGTGCGCGACGCGGTGACCTCGCTGGATTTACCGGAGTGTCGGCACCGTATGAGCCGCCAACGCAGGCGTCGCTGGTGCTCGACACCGGTGCGCAAACGGTCGAAGCCTGCCTTGATCGATTGCTGACCTGGCTCGGCGAGTGCGCGGTGTTGCCCAGGACATGAGCCGGCCGGCGTTCTCGCGTTTGCCGGTGACGGTGGATTTGCCGCTGTTGCTGCAAGCGCTGGCGGCGATTGCCGACGACGCCTGGCGCAGTCACTTCAACACCGAGTATTTCTCGGGTGACTGGAGTGGCGTCGCGCTGATTTCGGCAGCCGATGCGTTGACCGAACTGTCGCCCGGTCGCGGTGAGCCGTTGCTACGCGAACCGTGGTTGCGTGATGAGCGCTGGCGCCACGGCTTGCGCAATCTGTCGCTGAATATCGTCAGCGCTCGACTGCTGCGCCTGGGCCCTGGCGCGCGCATTCACGAACATCGCGATTACGATCTGAATGGCCCGGACGCCGATCGCCGTTTGCACATTCCGTTGCTCAGTCCGCCCAATGTCGACTTCTGGCTCGACGGCCAACGCGTGCCGATGGCTGCTGGGGAATGCTGGTTTCTCGATCTCGCCCGTCCGCACCGAGTGGATAACCGCGATACCTCTGCGCGTATTCATCTGGTCATCGATTGCAAACCCGATGCCTGGCTTGAACAGATGATCGTCGAAGGATTGCCCGACACACCAGCGCCGGGTTTGGCCGATACCGACTTGCAGCGCTTTCAAAGGCTGGTGACTGAGGATGGCTCGCTGTCACTGGTCTTGCGCACGCTGCATGACCCTGAGGTATTTATCGCTCGAACGCTGGAACTCGCGACGGAACGCGGCTTGGTATTTTCTCGCGAAGAACTGCGTACCGCGATGCGCAATGGTCGGCGGCAATGGAACGAACAATGGAGCTGTTGAGTTTCGACGGTTGGCTGCCCATTCGTGTCTGGCCGGTCGACGGGCAGTGGCGGGTCGATTGGTGCTGGTTCGGTGAGACACCGCTGCATCAGCCGTTTTTCCGTGAGGCGGTGGACGATGCACTGCGGCTGCCCTTCAATCAGGCGTTTCGACGGCAGACGCCGCTGTCGGCGCTGACCGAATGGCAAGCGCAAAGCCCCGGCCTCGCACCAAGCGCTTTTATTCTGCACGCCTCGCGCTGTGGCTCGACGTTGATCAGTCAGATGCTCGCGCAACTCGACGATCACATCGTTGTGTCCGAACCGCCACCGCTAGACGCACTGTTGCGCAACGAATTGCCTGCCATCGAACGCCGGGCGGTGATCACTGGATTGCTCTCGGCTTATGGTCAGCGCCGGCGCGGTATTGAACAGCGTTTAGTGATCAAACTCGACGCTTGGAATATCGGTGAATGGCCGCTGCTGCAGGACTGTTTCGCAGATACGCCGTGGCTGTTTCTCTATCGCGATCCTTTGGAAATTGCCGTTTCTCATCTGCGCCGGCCGGGGATGCACATGGTGCCGGGGATGCTCGGTGATTGCGTATTGGAGGATGGTTTGCCGTTTGAAGGACGTGAAGATTTTATCGCGCGGCGTTTGGGGCGCTTGCTTGAAGCAGGGTGGCTGCATTGCCGTGATTCCGGCGGTTTGGCGGTGAATTACAGTGAGTTGCCTGATGCGATGGCAGGGCGTTTGGCGCGGTTCTTTCGATTGAATGATGTGCAGCGTCAGCAGGTGTTTGCCGCTGCCGCGCAGCATGCGAAACAGCCTTCGCAAGTGTTTGTTGCCGATGGTGAAGACAAGCGCCGCGAGGCTTCGGCGCTGTTGCAGGAACGTGTGCGCACTTTTGCGCTAGCACCATTTGAAGCCCTGGAAGAATTGCGCGGCATTCAAAAGATCGCAGCCTTCGGCAGCTCCTGCATTGAAATGTGATCCCCTGTAGGAGCTGCCGCAGGCTGCGATCTTTTGCTCTTCAGGACTTGCCGGACAAATCCGCCATGCCCTTGAGCAATTCGATCGGCAACGGAAAGACAATCGTCGAACTCTTGTCCCCGGCAATCGAACTCAAGGTCTGCATATAGCGCAACTGCATTGCCCCAGGCTGGCGACCGAGCATTTCCGCTGCCTGCATGAGTTTTTCCGAGGCCTGCAATTCGCCTTCGGCGTGAATCACCTTGGCCCGACGTTCGCGTTCGGCTTCTGCCTGTTTGGCGATGGCGCGGACCATCGATTCGTTGAGATCGACATGCTTGATCTCGACGTTGGCGACCTTGATCCCCCAGGCATCGGTCTGCGCATCGAGCACCTGCTGAATGTCGATGTTCAACTGCTCGCGCTCGGCCAGCAGCTCATCCAGTTCATGCTTGCCAAGCACCGCGCGCAGGGTGGTTTGCGCCAGTTGGCTGGTGGCAGAAAGATAATCCTCAACCTGAATAATCGCCTTCTGCGGATCGAGCACGCGGAAATACAGCACGGCGTTGACCTTGACCGAGACGTTGTCGCGGGTGATCACGTCCTGCGGCGGCACGTCGAGGACGACCGTGCGCAGGTCGACCCTGACCATTTGCTGGACCACCGGGATCAGCAGGATCAGACCGGGGCCTTTGACCTGCCAAAAGCGGCCGAGCTGAAACACCACGCCCCGTTCGTATTCGCGCAGGATGCGAAACGTCGAGCCGGCCAGGGCAATGACCAGTAACAGCAGCGCAACAAAACCAATTTGCAAACCCATGATCACTCTCCGAGCGGTGCCGCGTCAGTCGCGGCCACTTGCAGCAACAATCCCTTGCGCGCCACCACGCGCACCGGTTGCCCGGTGTGCAGCGGTGTGGCACTGAGCACTTGCCAGCGTTCACCTTGCAGTTGCACCCAGCCGTTACGGGCATCGCCCGGTTGCACCGTGGTGATCGCGGTCACACTGCCGAGCAGGCCGGCGTCGCCACTGACGGCATGGCGCGGGCGGGTTTTCAGGGCACGGATCAGCAGCGCGAGCAACAGCAGGGCGCTGATCAGACCGAGGCCGATCATCATCGGTGCCGGCAATTCGGCGTTGCTCAGAATCAGCGCGCCGATGACGAACATGATGATTCCGGCCAAGCCGATCACCCCGTAATTGGGCAGCGCCGCTTCGGCGATCAGAAAGACGATGCCCAAGGTAATCAGCCACAAACCGGCCGGACTCATGGCCGGTAACTGGCTGTCGGCAGCCAGGGCTGATCCGCTGATCATCAGGAGCAAGGCAAACGCACAACATCGGCTGTTCACGTGACCCTCCGCGAGCGTCATGTCTGGTTCTTACAGTCTAGTTGAGGGTTGTCCTGTATGAATTTTGATCAATGTGCAGATATGTCCGGTGAGCGGATTTCCCTGCGCCAGACACCCGCCGAACTAGACTCAAAGACACGGCAATCACCGTTCAGCGCAACACCGAGGTGCATCATGCGTATGGCAAGAAAGGTGCAGAGCAGCCTGAACCGGGCGCACTGCGAATACGACATCGTCGCCCATCGACACTCGTCCAGCAGCCTGGAAACCGCACGGGTCGCCGGGGTACCCGCCGAGCGCGTGGCCAAATCGATCATCCTTGACGACCACCACGGGCATTACCTGATGGCCGTATTGCCGGCCAGTCGTCACCTGGACCTGAGCAAGGTACGCACCAGCGGCGAATGGCAACTGACTCGCGAAAGCAATCTGGCGCACATCTTCGACGACTGCGAACGCGGCGCGGTACCGCCGCTGGGTGGCTCCTATGGCCTGGCCATGGTCATCGACCCGTTGCTGACGCGGCAGAAGGACATTTATCTGGAGGCGGGCAACCACAACTATCTGCTGCACATGAGCATGCCGGAGTTTCTGAAAATGGTGCCGCATGCCGAGGTGCGGGAGTTGAGTGATTAGGTGTTGCGGCGCTTGCACTGACGCCTTCGCGAGCAGGCTCGCTCCCACAGGTTGAACGCATTCCCCTGTGGGAGCGAGCCTGCTCGCGAATAATCTTCCACACACCCCGTTTTTGAAGGAACTCAGCAATGGAGCAACCAACCCACACTCTCCCATCCCTGTTCAAACAACTCGGCCTGGACAACGATCCGACCAGCATTGACCAATTCATTGCTACCCATTCCCCGCTCAAACCCGAGCTGCATTTGGCTGACGCGTTTTTCTGGTCGAAGAGTCAGTCGCAGTTTTTACGGGACGAGATTCTGGATGACGCCGACTGGGCGGAGGTGGTGGATCAGTTGGATGTGTTGTTGAGAAAGGGCAGAAGTGTGTAAAAAAAATTGTAGGAAAAGGCTGAAATGTAAAAAAAACATGCGCGATGTAAAAAAAACTGGGCTTTAATCGTCGCAGTGAATTTTTATGTGGACGATGACGATGCCAACTGTTGGATATGCCCACCTGCGTGATGCGCTGAAGCTTAATGCATTTGCCCCCAAGCGCATTGCGATGATCAAACCGGTTACCCGGATTACCTTGATCGGTGAGTGTCTAGCGGTTCCAAACGGCGTCGCGCCGGCACAGGGTTCGACACTTGAGCACATCTTGTTTGCTCTGAAGCATGAGGGAATAAACCTGTGCATTCTTGCTCAGGCGCTTGAAACCGTTGAAGCGGACGAGTTGCTAGGTGAGTTGAGCCGATCACCTAACGGGGTATTTATCCGCAAGGCCTGTTTTCTTTGGGAAAGTTTCACGGGCAAACAGCTGGAATATTCCGTACCGGTTCGGGGCAACGTTGTCGCTTTGTTTGATCCCAAGCGTTATGTCACCGGGCCTGCAATTCGAAATAGTCGTTGGCGGGTAGATTTTAACGGGTTGGGGTCAATGCGTTACTGCGCCACAGTCGAGCGTACGACGGAGCTGCAGGCGCTGCTTGATCTGGACATCCTTGGTCGAGCCCAGGCTTTTATGGCGACGTTGCCGCCGGAAATGATGGATCGGGCAATCAATTGGGCCTATCTGCATGAGACCCGCGATTCTTTCGCCATTGAGAAAGAAGAGCCCAACGAAGAAAAGTCGCGCCGTTTTGTTCGGCTTCTGCGCCAAGCCCATGAGCGAACAGAGTTGAGCGAAGACTATTTGGTCGAGTTGCAGAACAGTACGGTTTCCAATCCTTTCGATAAAGCTGTGCTTTTCCGTCATGAACAGAACCATTTACACAACGGCTTGAGAGGCGCAGCTGGCGTCAGCTATGTCCCGCCTCCGCCGCAATTGTGCAGGGAGTTGATGGACGAGTTGATGAGTTTTGCCAATCACTCAGCCAAGCAGGTTGATCCGTTGATAGCTGCAGCGGTTGTGGCTTTCGGGTTTGTCTTTCTTCACCCGTTCATGGATGGCAATGGTCGACTTTCACGTTTCCTGATTCACCAGACGCTTTGCCACTCTGACGCTCTAAAAAATGGTTTGTTGTTACCGGTTTCCGTAGCGATGAAACACGAAGAGTCTGGCTATCTCGAAGCGTTAAAGGAGTTCTCGAAACCAGCAAGAGAGTTCTGGAATGTCACTTGGCTGGACGCTGATCAGATGGCTTTCGATTTTATTGGGCACGACTCAATCTATCGATTCTGGGACGGGACTCAATGTGCAGAATTTACCTTGCAGATGGCCTTGCGAGCATTGGAAGTGGAGCTGCGCGAGGAGACCGAGTTTCTTGAAAAATACGACTACGTCATCAAAGAGGTGAATGGGCGTTTTGACGTACGGGGGAGCGACCTCTCGAAACTGGTAATGATGTGTCTGGATAACGGTAACAAAGTTTCAAAGCATCGACGTAAGCAGTTCCAGTTCAGCGTGCCGGAGGAGGTTTTCGATTTCATTGAGCAGATAGCGGGTGATTTCGATTCGGTAGGCTAACCCTGAACAGGCAATTTGTTTCAAAACTTGACTGAAATTCCCCTCCAATGCGATATTGATAGTTAGCAAACTAACAGTGTGCATTTCCTCGTGCCGAACGAACTCGACGCTCTCCAGATGAACATCAGCAGTGCCATGGTGGTGGCCGCCAGGCATTGGCGGAAGATCTGCCAGACCACGCTGGTCAACTACGGAATCTCCGAAGCCTGCGCCGTGCCGCTGTTGATGATCGGCCGCTTGGGCGAGGGCGTGCGCCAGGTGCAAGTGGCGCAGGCCGCCGGGATGGAGAGTCCGTCGCTGGTGCGTCTGCTCGATCAGTTGTGTCATTCCGGCTACGTCTGCCGCACCGAAGATGCCCAGGATCGCCGGGCCAAATGCCTGAGCCTGACCGACACCGGTCGTGAACTGGTGCAAGCGGTGGAGATCGAACTGGTGCGCTTGCGTCACGAGGTGCTCGAAGGCATCGAGCAAAGCGATCTGGAAGCTACGCTTCGGGTACTCAGAGCTTTTGAGGCGGCCAGTCCGCCTTTGGTGGTCAATTCTTGAACGGTTTTTTCTCCGGCATTCCGCCGGCCCGTGACTGGTTCTACGGGGTCCGTACGTTTGCAGCGTCGATGATCGCGCTGTACATCGCCTTGCTCATGCAAATGCCGCGTCCGTATTGGGCGATGGCCACGGTGTATATCGTCTCCAGCCCGTTTCTCGGGCCGACCAGTTCCAAGGCCTTGTACCGTGCCATCGGGACTTTTCTCGGTGCCGCGGCGGCGGTTTTTTTCGTGCCGATGTTCGTGCAGAGTCCGTTTGTGCTGGTGGTGGTCATCGCGCTGTGGACGGGTATTTTGCTGTTCCTGTCCCTGCAACTGCGCACGGCCAACAACTATGCATTGATGCTCGCCGGTTACACCCTGCCGCTGATTGCCTTGCCGGTGGTGGATAACCCGCTGGCGGTGTGGGACGTAGCAGAGGCGCGCACCGAAGAGATTTTCCTCGGCATCGCCGTTGCCGCCGTGGTCGGCGCGATGTTCTGGCCGCGTCGTCTGGCGCCGGTGTTCAACGATGCCGTGAGCAAGTGGTTCGCCGACGCAACGACCTACAGCCTGAAATTCCTCAGCCGCGACGTGCAGCCCGAAGAAGTCACTGCGCTGCGCATGGCCATGGTTGCCAACTTCAACAGCCTCGAATTAATGATTGGCCAGTTGCCTCACGAAGGTGCGCGACCGCAAACCGTGCGCAACACCAAAGAATTGCGCGGGCGGATGATTCATCTATTACCGGTGATTGATGCGCTGGAAGATTCGCTCTACGCCCTCGAACGGCGCACGCCGGAACTGGTGGAAAAATTCGCACCGCTGCTTACCGCGACCCGTGAATGGCTCGGTCACCCGGACGCCGATCTCGACCGTTGGCAAACGCTGAAAGATCAGCTCGAAGCCCTGCAGCCGAGCGTCGAGGCGCTTGAGGATCGTAGGCAATTGCTGTTCTCAAATTCGATTTATCGTCTCGGCGAATTCATCGATCTGTGGCAAGACTGCCGCAGTCTGCAGGACGCGATTCTTTGCGAACGCCAGGACAGCTGGCGCGCGGTGTATCGCCACTGGCGACTGGGTCGACTGACACCGTTTATTGATCGTGGACTGATGCTCTACTCGGTGGCCTCGACCGTTCTGGCGATCATCACCGCCTCGGTGCTGTGGATTCTGCTCGGCTGGCCGGACGGCGGCAGCGCGGTGATTCTCGCCGCGGTGGCCTGTAGCTTTTTCGCCTCGATGGACGACCCGGCACCGCAGATTTACCGGTTCTTTTTCTGGACCGGGATGTCGGTGCTGTTCGCCAGCCTTTATCTGTTTCTGATTCTGCCCAACCTGCATGACTTCCCGATGCTGGTGCTGGCGTTTTCCATCCCGTTCATCTGCGTCGGCACGTTGACGGTACAGCCGCGGTTCTTCCTCGGCATGCTGCTGACGCTGGTTAACACCTCGTCGTTCATCAGCATTCAGGGCGCTTACGATGCGGATTTTTTCGCCTTCGTGAACTCCAACCTCGCTGGACCGATCGGCCTGCTTTTCGCTTTCATCTGGACGCTGGTCGCACGCCCGTTCGGCGCCGAACTGGCAGCCAAACGCCTGACCCGTTTCAGCTGGAAAGACATCGTCCACATGACCGAGCCGGCCAACCTTGCCGAACACCGCAAATTGGGCGTGCAGTTGCTCGATCGACTGATGCAGCACCTGCCGCGTCTGGCCCTCACCGGCCAAGACACCGGCATCGCCATGCGCGAAGTCCGCGTCGGCCTGAACCTGCTCGATTTACTCGCCTATACCCCACGGGTGACGGGCGCGCCGAACGCGCTGTTGCAGCAAGTGGTCAGTGAAGTCGGCGAGTATTTCCGCGCTTGTCTCAAGGCTGGCGAACGCTTGCCGGCGCCAGCGCCATTGTTGATGACCCTCGATCGCACTCGTCGCGCACTCAATGGCCAGGGCGACGATGAAACCCGTCTGAACCTGTTGCATGCCTTGAGCGGTTTGCGTCTGGCGTTGTTGCCCGGCGTCGAATTCGTCGCCAGTGCCGACTCCGAAGAACCGCTGCCCGATGGAGCGCCCCTATGATCGGTGATCTGGACATCAGCGGCATTTTCCTGCCGACCCTTCTGGTGTTGATGGGCATTACTTATGTGCTGTTTTTGTTGGTGCATGGCGTACTTCAGCGCGTGCACTTTTACCGTCTGGTCTGGCACCGGGCATTGTTCAACGTGGCTCTCTACGCGGTACTGCTGTACGGCGTGGACTCACTCAGTCGATACCTGATGACATGAAAAAACCGTTTTTGACCATCGGTCGCGTGGTACTGACCCTGCTGATCGTGACTTTTGCCGTTGTCCTCGTCTGGCGCATGGTGATGTATTACATGTTCGCGCCGTGGACCCGTGACGGCCACATTCGCGCCGACATCATCCAGATCGCCCCGGACGTTTCCGGGTTGATCCAGCAGGTTGAAGTGAAAGACAACCAGTTGATCAAGCGTGGCCAGGTGCTGTTCAGCATCGACCAGGATCGCTTCAAACTGGCCCTGCGTCAGGCCAAGGCGGCCGTCGCTGATCGCGAAGAAACCCTCGCTCAAGCCCAGCGCGAGGCCAAGCGTAACCGTGGCCTCGGTAACCTGGTGCCGGCCGAGCAACTGGAAGAAAGCCAGTCGAAGGTCGCCCGCGCGCAATCGGCACTGGCCGAAGCCATGGTCACCGTGGACAGCGCTCAGCTCAACCTCGACCGCTCAGTGATCCGCAGCCCGGTGGACGGCTACGTCAACGACCGTGCGCCGCGTCCGCAGGAATTCGTTACCGCCGGGCGTCCGGTGTTGTCGGTGGTCGACAGCAACTCGTTCCACATCGACGGCTATTTCGAAGAGACCAAACTCGACGGCATCCATGTCGGCCAGTCGGTGGATATCCGTGTGATCGGTGACCGCGCCAAACTGCGCGGGCATGTCGAAAGCATCGTCGCCGGTATCGAAGACCGCGACCGCACCAGCGGCAGCAACCTGTTGCCGAACGTCAACCCGGCGTTCAGCTGGGTGCGACTGGCGCAGCGGATTCCGGTGCGGATTGCCTTTGATGACGTGCCGGCAGATTTCCGCATGATCGCCGGGCGCACTGCCACCGTTTCGATCATCGAAGACTCAAAGGTCGACGATAAAAAGCAGGAGCCCGCGCAATGAGCAGGGCGCTGATGATCGCCGGGTTGGGCGTGATGCTCTCGGCCTGTCAGATGGTCGGGCCGGACTATCAGGTGCCTGAGGATGCAGCGGTGCAGCGCAAGGATTTTCAGGGCGAACTGGCGGTGGCCGGCAAACCGGTAGTTTCGGCGCCGGTGCCGGCGGATTGGTGGCGTCTTTATAAGGATGCGCGGCTGGATCAACTGGTGCAGCAGGCCATGGCTTCCAATACCGATCTGCGCGTAGCGGCGGCGAACCTGCAGCGGGCTCGAGCTCAGGTCGATGAGGCCGAAGCAGCGGGCGGCTGGAGCGCAGGTGTGAAGATGGGTGCGCAGCGTTTGCAAGAGTCTGGTCAGGCATTCTTGCTGCCGGAAAAAGTCCCGGTCGATAACGTCGGCGACATCGGCATCAGCGCTTCTTATCAGTTCGATCTGTGGGGCACTTTGCAACGCGGCATCGAAGGCGCAAAGGCCAATGCCGACGCGACCCAGGCAGCGGCAGACACGGCGCGGATCACCTTGGTGGCAGACGTCGTGCGTGCTTACACCCAAGTCTGCGCGGCCAACGAAGAACGGGAGATCGCCCAGCACTCTCTCGACCTGCAATCGCAAGGCACCACGCTGATTCAACGTCTGCGCGATGCCGGCCGTGGCGACGAAACTCAGGTGACTCGCTCGCAAACCCAATTCAAATCCCTGCGCGCCGAACTGCCGCGCTATGAAGCGGCCCGTCAAGCTGGGTTGTACCGTCTGTCGATGCTGCTGGCCAAACCGGTCGATCAATTGCCGGCCGGCACCGCCACCTGCGCCGAACTGCCGAAAATCGCCCAACTGGTGCCGGTCGGCGATGGCGCTGCGCTGCTCAAACGTCGCCCAGACATACGTCAGGCCGAACGTCGTCTGGCCGCTTCGACCGCCGGCATCGGCGTCGCCACTGGCGAGTTGTATCCGGACATCAGTATCGGCGCGACCATCGGCACTGTTGGTCTCATCGATGACTTGGGTGATCCGTCGACCAACCGCTGGGGTTTCGGCCCATCGCTGAGCTGGAAAGTGCCGACCAACGGCGCTCGTGCGCGAATCCGCGAGGCAGAAGCGGCGACCCAAGGCGCACTGGCGCACTTCGACGGCGTGGTGCTCAACGCCATTCGCGAAACCCAGACCGGTCTGGCTCAGTACAGCGCCTTGCTGCAACGCCGCGATGCGCTGGCCGATGCCGAGCAGTCAGCGAAACTGGCCGCCGACCAGACCCACCGCTTCTTCCAGGCCGGCCGCGAGTCGTTCCTCGCCGACCTGCAAGCAACGCGCACCTACACCGATGTCACCGCGCAACTGGCCGCCGCCAACACCCAGGTCGCCATGAGTCAGATCGATTTGTTCCTCGCCTTGGGCGGCGGTTGGGAAAGCGGACGAACGCACGCTGCAAGCCCCAGCAAACCCTGAGGCCGTTGCTATGCTTTGAAGTGTTGGAAGGGCGCCCCGAGCAAGGCGCCTTTTCAGCGCACATTGCTAGCGCTGGTCTAGGGGAAACCAATAATGAAAAACCCTTACGCTCTCGGCTTCTGGTGCGCCCTCGCAGCGCTGGTGCTGCTCTCGGCCACCTATTTCTACGGCATCATGCTGGCCCATCAGATCGACAAGGCCATGGTTTTCCTCGACAGCGCCGTCGCGCTGATTGCGGTCATGGCCATCGTCGTGGTCGCCTGGGCGTCGGTTCAGGTGCAGCGCGTGAAGAAGCGGCAGCTTGAACAGGGCAAGACCCTGGTGCTGATCTGGGACACCAAAGTCGCCCTGCGCCGGGTCGAAACCGTGTTCGACCGGTATTTCTGGGGCAGTTACTGGCAGCCGGGGCGGACCTTCGCCGAAGTCATGGGCGAACTCACCGGCACGCCGTTGGAAAAGAGCCTCGAAGCGCTGAAAAAGCAGTGCCTGGAACTCGACAAGCAGATCGATGATGAGGGCTGGCATTGGTTGAACAACGCCCGCGAATTGTCCGATGTCGCCACGGCCATGGCCCGCGAGCGCTATCAGTTGGATTTCTGCGACCCGCGCGGCGAGGGGCCGGGCGGGGCGGTGATCGATCGGGACTTTGAAGTGCTGGTCTACACCTGGACCGCGCGGCTCAAAAGCTTTGATCATCAACTGGATGAGATCGAGGTTCAGTATTCCTGATTCTCTGCTGAATCATCTGGCCCCTTCGCGAGCAAGCTCGCTCCCACAGTGGATTTGCGTTGAGCACAGATCCATTGTGGGAGCGAGCTTGCTCGCGAAGGCGGACTGAAAAACAGCGAAACTCTCACTGCCCACCCACTGTCCACTCTCCCCATAGACACTCTTTAACCTTTAAACATTGGGCCAGCTCACGCGCCCGGTGCTAATCTCCACCGCTGAATTCAGCGCAGTCGAGCCGCGACCCGGTCACGGGTTCAGGGAAGACGACCACACTCACAGCCACGGAAATCGATCAGGTCATTCATGAATAAATCAGCAGGCGTGCTTCTCGGAATTGTTGTTGCCATCGGCGCGATCAGCGCGGGCGGGGCCTGGTACACCGGGACCAAGATCGAAGGCGTGTTGAACAACGCCGTCAGCAATGCCAACCAAGAGCTGCAAACCGCCATGGCCGGCTCCAACGGCACCGCATCGCTGGAGCTGGTGTCGCTGGAACGCCACACTTTCACCAGTACCGCGCACTATCGCCTCAAGGGTGAAGGCGAGATGTTTGGCGACAAGCCGGTCGAACTGTTGTTTGTCGACCACATCGAACACGGTCCGCTGCCGTTCTCGCGTCTGGTTTCGCTGAAATGGCTGCCGGTCATGGCCACCAGCAACTACGAACTGGAAAAGAATCCGGCCACCGAGAAATGGTTCGCCGCCACCAAGGGCGCCGCGCCGCTCAAAGGCGTGACCAGCATCGGCTACGACGAGTCCACCACCAGCACTCTCGACCTGCTGCCGTTCGAAACTGCGCTGGATGAGCAATCGAGTCTGAAATTTTCCGGCCTGACCATGAACATCTCCGCTAACGCCAAAGCGCAGAAGGTCAAGGCAGACGGTTACATGGACAACCTGAAGCTGGTCACCGTGGCTGAAGATCAGGCGCCGGTGCAGGTCGAACTCAACGGTCTGACCCTGGCCAGCAACCTCGCCAAAAGCAGCTACGGCTACTACACCGGCGAGAACACCCTGGAGCTGACCAACAGCAAAACCACCTTCGGCACCAAGCAATCGGTGCTCGGTGTGAAGAACTTCGAAATGAAGAACCTCACCGAAGAAAACGGCAGCAATGCCTCGGGTCGTGCTGATTACAAGATTGGCGAAGTCAGCCTCAACGACAAGAAAATCGGCTCGGCCAATATGGCCATGAGCCTGAAAAACCTCGACATCCCGTCGACCATGTCGCTGATGCAGATCTACCAGACCAAATTGCAGCCGTATGAAAAAGCCGCGGCCGAGGCTGCAGCCCAAGGCTTGCCAGCGCCGGAGCTGAACCTCACCGAAGCTGAAAACGCCCAGGTCAAAGCCGACCTGCAGAAATTGCTGGCCGCCGGCCCACAGATTGCGCTGGAAAACCTCTCGTTCAACACCGCCAACGGCGAGAGCAAGGCCAATCTGGTGATCGACCTGACCAAGCCGCAATCGATGGATTTGCCGCCGGATCAACTGGGCAAACAACTGATCGCGTTGCTTGATCTGAATATCCAGGTGTCCAAGCCAATGCTGGTCGATCTGCTCAGCGTGCAAGCGCAACTGGATGGTCAGACTGATGCCAAAGCCATCGTCGATCAGTCCAAAGAAGCGGCTGACATGTTCGCCGGCATGGCGGTCGGTTCGCAGTTGGCCGTCGTCGACGGCAGCAACGTCGTGACCAAGCTGCATTACGCCGCCAATCAGGTCGAATTCAACGGCCAGAAGATGACCGTTGAGCAGTTCGTCGGCTTCCTGATGAGCAAGTTCGCAGGCGTCACGCAAGTGCAGTAATTCTGCGTTCTTAATAGCAGCGCCCGGCCTCTGTATCGCACAGACGCCGGGCGTTTTGCTGTCTGGCGTTCGGGTTTCGGCTGAACCGCCAGCACGATTCTGAACAATTATTGTGTTCTGGATGTTGCTCTACGCTTGCGTGCAAAACTGCCTGACTAAGCTTGGCCGTTGCATGTGCATTGGCGGCCACCGTTACGAATGGGCAAGGAGGGCATTGCGACCCGGCTGGCCATGTAAGGATGCTGACGAATGCCGCGTATTGATGTTCCTGTATTACATCGTGGTTTACGCCCTTTGTTCCGAGTCGCGCTGTGCAGCCAGTTGCTCTGGCCGGCGCTGGCGTTTGCCGACACACCCTACGATCAGATGGTGCGCGACGCTCGCGCCGGGCAGTACACGCCGGCGCTGACGGTTTTGCGTCAGGTGCCACCCGGTCAGTCGACGACCGGGCAGATCAGCGATCACCTGCAAATCGCCAGTTGGGCCGGCCTCGATGCCGAAGTGGTGCAGGTTTATGAAACCCAGGGCCGCGACCGCGTCCTGCCGGTTCAGGCGCTGACCGCCACCGCCCGTGCCTATCGCAACCTCAAGCGCTGGGACCAGGCGACTCAGGTCTACAACAAGGCCCTGGCGCTGGAGCCGGATAACGCCGATCTGCAACTGGGCCTGGCCCTGACCCAGGCTGACGCCGGTAAACCCGACGAAGCGGTGACCAGCGCCAAAGCGCTGGTGGCGGCCAAACCTGATGATCCGTCGCGCCGTCTCGCCTTGGGCTATGCCCTGACCCGTGACAACAAACCTTACGATGCCCTGTTCGAATACGATCAGGCCTTCAAGCGCGCCGGCAGCAAGCCGGAAGTCGCTCGCGAATACGTGGTTGCTCTGCAAAAGGCGCGTTTGCCGGAACCGGCGCTGCGTCTGGCCAATCAGCGTCCGGGGTTGATCGATCCGGTCACGTTGCGTCGCCTCGAAGGTGATCTGGCCGCCGAGCGCGTGCGTCTCGCCGAACTCGCCACCCGCAGCGAAAAAGAACGCTACGTCATCGCCGACCGTGCGCTGGTCGATTACGACAAACTGCTCGCCACCTGGACACCTGACGCCACAGCTCACGACGACGTCATTCGCTGGCGCATCGACCGCATGGGCGCACTCAAGGCCAGGGTACGCACGGCCGACGTCATCACTGAGTACCAGAAGCTGCAAGCCGAAGGTGTGAAGATTCCGACTTACGCCCTGCGCTGGGTAGCGGCGTCGTATCTGGATCAACGTGAACCGGAAATCGCCGCGGACTTGTATCGCCAGGTGCTGTCGGCGCCGGACGCTGATGTCGGTGATCGC
This sequence comes from Pseudomonas zeae, assembly GCF_014268485.2. NCBI lineage: Bacteria > Pseudomonadati > Pseudomonadota > Gammaproteobacteria > Pseudomonadales > Pseudomonadaceae > Pseudomonas > Pseudomonas zeae. The sequence continues at coordinate 434,077 of NZ_CP077090.1, forward strand.
CTCGAAGACACCACCGCGCTGTATTACGCATTGCTGGAAAGCGACCGTGCCGATGAAGCGCGCAAAGTCGCCGAGGACGCTGCCAAGTCCCAGCGTCCGCGTGTCGAACTCAAAGGTTTGCCCATCGGCAATCCCAACCATGAATGGATGGACGCCCAGCAGTTGGCCGCGCAGGCCGGGACCTATGGTTCCGACTTGCCCCACAGCGAAGAACGCTTGCAGACGCTGGTCGATCAGGCCCCCGGCAATGTCGGCCTGCGTCTGGCCCAGGCTGACCTGTATCTGGCGCGGCAATGGCCGCGCCGTGCGGAAATCCAGCTCAAGGAAACCGAGAGCATGGTGCCGCGCGGCATGGGCCTGGAAGTCGCGCAGGCGCGCACGGCGATGACGCTGCAGGAATGGCGGCAGATGGATGCGCTGACCGATGACGTGGTCGCGCGTTTCCCTGATAACCGTCAGGTCCAGCGTGCAGCGCGCGAGCGCGAAGTGCATGACATGTCCGAACTGCGCGTTGAAGCCTACGGCGGCAAGGCCAATGGCGGCGGCAGTGGCGATGCCGGAGCCGTCAGCGGCAGCCGCGATTTTGGTATCCAGACCACCCTGTACAGCCCGCCCATTGATGAAGACTGGCGCGTGTTCGCCGGGGCCGGGTATGCCACCGGCGACTTCGCCGAAGGCACCGGGCACCACCGCTTTCAGCGTGTCGGCCTGGAGCGCCGCACTCGTGACATGACCCTTGAAGCCGAGGTGTCCAATCACGATTACGGGTTCGGCGACAAACAGGGCGCGCGTCTGGCGATTGCCCGCGACTTCAATGACCACTGGCAGTACGGCGGCAGCCTCGAATACCTGTCGGCCGAGACGCCATTGCGCGCGCTCAACAGTGACATCAAGGCCAATGGCGGCAGCGGTTTCATTCGCTGGCGTGCCAACGAAAGCCGCGAGTGGCGCCTGTCGGTAAGCCCGTCGCACTTCAGCGACGGCAACAACCGCGTTGAAGCCTTGCTCACTGGCCGCGAGGGCGTCTACAGCGCGCCGAACGTGCAGGTCGACGCCGGTCTGGAAGTCGGTACCAGCCACAACTCCAAGTCCGATGACGTGCCGTACTTCAACCCCAAATCCGACTTCAGCGTGATGCCGCTGGTCAACGTCAATCACGTGCTCTACCACCGCTACGAAACCTCCTGGAGCCAACAATTCCAGGCCGGTGCCGGCACGTACAGCCAGCGTGAGCACGGCACCGGCGGCATGGCCCTGCTCGGTTACGGCCAGCGTTATGCCTGGAACGACGTGTTCGAGGTGGGCGGTTTGTTCAGTGTGATCAACCGGCCTTACGACGGTGATCGGGAGACCGATCTGCGTCTGCTCGTCGACCTCACTTTCCGCTTCTAGAAGAGTTTGAAGATGCCTTTGATTTCGCGTTTCATCCTTCTGCTGGGAGCGCTGCTGGTCAGCGCCTGCGCCCAGCAAGCTCCGGCCTTTGCGCCGCCGTCCGAGCGTCCGCTGGCGGCCAGCGAAAAACCGTGGCCGAAAAATCACGTGCTCGGCATCGCCTATCACGATGTTGAAGACCGCGATCCCGATCAGGCCGTGGTGGCGGTGCGCACCGAGCGCATGATCGAGCAGCTCGCGTGGCTGCGCGAGAACGGCTACAAACCGGTGACGGTCGACCAGATCATGGCCGCGCGCAAGGGCGGCCCGGAGCTGCCGGCGAAAGCGATCCTGCTCAGCTTCGACGACGGCTATTCGAGCTTTTACACCCGCGTGCTGCCGGTGCTGCGTGCCTACAACTGGCACGCCTTGCTGGCCCCGGTCGGCGTCTGGATCGACACGCCGCTCAATCAACCGGTGGATTTTGCCGGTGCGCCGCGTGTGCGTTCCGACTTCCTGACCTGGGAACAGGTGCGCGAAATCTCGCAATCCGGCCTGGTGGAAATTGCCGCGCACACCGACGCGAACCACAAAGGGATCCTGGCCAACCCGCAGGGCAACCTGCAGCCTGCTGCTGCGACCCGGCGTTATGATCCGCTGACCAAACGTTATGAGTCCGAGGCCGATTTCCAGGCGCGGATTCGCACCGACGTGAACAACATCTCGGAAAAAATCCGCAAGGTCACCGGCAAGAAACTACGCGTCTGGGTCTGGCCGTATGGTGCGGCGGATGGCACATCGCTGACCGTGGTCGGCGAGGAGGGCTACGAAATGGCCCTGACGCTGGACGACGGTCTCGACGCCCTTGACAACCTGATGAGCAGTCCGCGCTTCCTGGTTTCCTCCGATCCCGACGGCGAGGTTTTCTCCAATAGCATCGTCGACGTGCAGTCGGATTTCGTCATGCGTGTGGTGCACGTTGATCTGGACAACGTTTACGACCCGGATCCGGCACAACAGGACATCAACCTCGGAAAACTGGTGCAGCGCATGGCCGACATGGGCGCCAACACGGTGTTCCTGCAAGCCTTTGCCGATCCGCAGGGCGATGGTCTGGTGCACTCGCTGTACTTTCCCAACCGTCACTTGCCGGTACGTGCGGATATTTTCGACCGCGTGGCCTGGCAACTGCGTACTCGCGCCAATGTGAAGGTGTTTGCGTGGATGCCGGTGCTGAGTTTCGGCCTTGATGCGAAGCTGCCGCGTGTCACGCGCTGGGATCCGAAAACCGGCACCACCGCAATCGATCCGGATCAGTACCAACGCCTGTCACCGTTCGATCCGGAGGTGCGGCGGATCATCGGCGAAATCTACGAGGACGTGGCGCGGCTGACCTCGGTCGACGGCATCCTCTATCACGACGATGCGATTCTGTCGGACTTCGAGGACGCCGGCCCCGAAGCGTTGAAAGCCTACGTCGCCCACGGTTTGCCAGGTTCAATTGCCGCCCTGCGCGATGATCCGGCGGCCCTGCAGCGATGGACGCGGTTCAAGAGCCGCTACCTGATCGACTTCACCAACGAGCTGACCGCTAAAGTCCGCGCCATTCGGGGCCCGCAGGTGCTGACCGCACGCAATATTTTCGCCGAGCCGATGCTCAATCCCGGCAGCGAAGCCTGGTACGCACAGAACCTCGACGATTTTCTGCAGACCTATGACTGGACCGCGCCGATGGCCATGCCGCTCATGGAAAAACAGACCCAGGCCGAGTCCGGCCCGTGGCTGGAAACCCTGGTGCAAACCGTCAGCAAGCGCCCCGGAGCCCTGAACCGCACGGTGTTCGAATTGCAGGCCCGCGACTGGACGAAAAAGGATCAGGCCGACATCGACGGTGCACATCTGGCGGACTGGATGGGCCGTCTCAAGCGTCAGGGCGCGACCAGTTTCGGTTACTACCCGGACAACTTCCTCGACAACCTGCCGGACCTGAAAACCGTAAGGCCTGCACTCTCCAACAAATGGAATCCATAACATGCTGGATAGACTGTTAGCCCTGCTTGTTCTGGCGCTCGTCCTCGGCGTGCCGCTGGGGCTGATCTTCCTGGTCACCGGGCAGTTCCTGATGGACTTCGTGTTCTTCTACCCGCTGTTCATGTCCGGGTTGTGGATTGCCGGCGGCCTGTACTTCTGGCTGCACTGGGAACGCCACTGGCCGTGGCAGGACGACACCCTGCCACCGCCACTGGAAGGCGAGCCGCTGATCTCGATCCTGATCCCTTGCTACAACGAAGGCGACAATGCCGCCGATACGATCCACGCGGCGCTGGCCCAGCATTATCCGAACATCGAAGTTATCGCGATCAACGACGGCTCGAAGGACAACACCGCGCAAGTGCTGGATGCGCTGGCCAAGGAAGATCCGCGCCTGCGCGTGCTGCACCTGGCGGAAAACCAGGGCAAAGCCGTCGCCTTGCGCATGGGCGCTATCGCAGCGCGCAGTGAGTATCTGGTATGCATCGACGGTGATGCGCTGCTGGCGCCGAACACCGCAGCCTATCTGGTCGCACCGATGCTGGATAACGCACGCCTTGGCGCGGTGACCGGTAACCCGCGGATCCGTACGCGCTCGACGCTGGTCGGGCGGGTGCAGGTCGGCGAGTTCTCCTCGATCATCGGCCTGATCAAGCGCACGCAACGGGTATTCGGGCGGATTTTTACCGTCTCCGGGGTGATCGTCGCGTTCCGCCGTACCGCGTTGAACCGCGTCGGTTACTGGAGCCCGGACATGATCACCGAAGACATCGATATCAGCTGGAAGCTGCAACTCGACCACTGGAGCATCTTCTACGAGCCGCGCGCGCTGTGCTGGATCCTCATGCCGGAAACCCTTGGCGGCCTGTGGAAGCAGCGGTTGCGCTGGGCGCAGGGCGGTGCCGAAGTGCTGTTCAAGAACATCCGTGGCATCTGGCAGTACCGCCATCGTTACCTGTGGCCGCTGCTGTTCGAATACTGCCTGTCGACCGGTTGGGCGTTCACCTTCTTGTTGTCGGTAATCTTCTGGTGCGTCGGCAAGTTTGTGGTCATGCCCGAGGCGATCGCAGTGGATCACCTGATGCCACCGGCATTTACCGGTTTGTTGCTGGCGTTCGTCTGTCTGGTGCAGTTCGCGGTAAGCATCGTCATCGATCGGCGCTATGAGCCGGGATTGGGCCGCACGATGTTCTGGGTGGTCTGGTATCCGTTGGTGTTCTGGCTAATCAGCCTGCTGACCACGTTGGTCAGCTTCCCCAAAGTGCTGTTCGGCCAACATCAGAAACGTGCGCGTTGGGTCAGTCCTGATCGGGGCATCAAACCGATCGGCGACGACGAAGAGGAGGTCATCAAATGAAAATCATCCGGACTCGCCAGCGGCCCTTTCTGGTAGTGATCGATGTGATCCTCACCGTTGTGGCCTGGGTTGGCCTGCTGTTTCTGCTGATCCGTGGCTTATGGCCGCTGATCGAAACTCACGCGGGCGGGCCGCTGCTCGATAAGTCGGCGTTCGACGCGCTGGGCACCCTGCAGATCTATCTGTGGGTGGCCTTGGTCAATGCGGTGATTCTGATCGGTTGGGCGCGTTATCAGCAGCGCAAAAGCCGCAGCTTCGCCCAGCGCCGCTTGCCATCGCCGGTGATTGACGATGAAGGGCTGAGCAAGAGTTTCAAACTCTGCGATGAGCGCTTTCAGAAACTGCGCACGCCTGGGGTGATGACCATTCATAACGATCAGGAGGGTGACATCAGCCATGTGGTGACACATTTCTGGCCTGTTCATCCGCAGGAATTGCCACCGCCGCTGGCACCACTGGAGCATCCGCGGGTGATCTTTCTGCATGCTGAAGATGACGATAATCGCGAACCCCTTCCCCGTTAATTAATCGTTCCCACGCTCCGCGTGGAAATGCCTCTAGGGACGCTCTGCGTCCAGTGACGCGGAGCGTCACGGGCTGCATTCCCACGCAGAGCGTGGGAACGATCAAGCGTAATCGCGGATCAATGTCCAGGCCTCTTCCATTGCCAGCGGTTGCTTCATCCGTTCGGCCAACAGCGCCATTGCACGTTCTTTTTCGCAGGCGACTGCAGCGACCAGCACACCGTTTCTGCCGAACAGACCGATAAAGGGCGGATTTTCGGGTTCGCCGAGAAACTCCACTTCATCCCAGTGTTCGGCGTGGCCGAGGTAGTCGTAATTCTTGCCGAAGTGCCAGGTCCAGAAAAACGGCACGTCGAGGTAATGTTCTTCGCCACCGAGCATATTGGCCGCGGCGATGCGTGCGTGTTGCTGGGCCAGGCGCCAGTGTTCGATACGCTGCAACTGGCCGTTCAGCGGGAAGGTGGCGATGTCGCCGATCGCCCACAGGCCGTCCGTAACGCGCATGCCGTCATCGACGCGCAGTGACTGATCTTTTTCCCTCGGCAGTGACGCGAAGGCCTCGGTGGCCGGGTGCACGCCGACCCCGGCCAGCACCAGATCCGCCGAAAGACGCAGGCCATTGTCCAGCAATACGGCCTCGACTTTGCCTTCGCCGATGATCTCGGTGGCTGCGTGTTCGGTGATGAACTTCACCCCGTTCTGTTCGTGCAGCGCGCGAATCGCTTTGCCCACGGCTTCACCGAATTGCGCAGCGAAGGGAATCGCGTGGCGAGCCAGCACCGTGACATCGAGACCATACTGGCGCAGGGCCGACGCACATTCGAGGGCGATGAAGCTGTCGCCGATGATTACCGCACGTTGCTCCTCTCTGGCAGCGTGCATGATCCGTTCTGCCTGAGCTTTTGAGCGCAGCACGAATACCTGCGGAAGATCTGCGCCGGGTAAATCCAGCGGATTGGGCTCGCCGCCAGTGGCGAGCACCGCCGCGTCATAACTCAGCGTCTGGCCGTCGATAAGGTGCAGGGTTTTGTTCGGAGCGTCGATTGCGCTAATTTCGCCTTGTTGGCGTTCAATGCGCTGGTCTTTATAGAAATCATCCTCACGCAGCGGCGGTATTTCTTGCGGGGGCATCTCCCCGGCAAGGACAAATTTGCTCAGCACCGTACGGTCGTAACCCGCCCCCGGCTCGTGATCGATCATCACGATCCGGCCACCGAAACCCTTTTCCCGCAACGCCGCCGCGCACGCTGTACCTGCCGCGCCGGCACCGACAATCACGAAAGTGCGCGAATCGTCCGCCGGCGGCGTATGCGGGTCGGGCAACGGCTGATCATCGACCCAAACCTCGTCGCCACGCAGCTCCAGCGGATAGCGCTTGAGGCTGTCGAGCGCCGGGGGCTCGCACAACGCACCATCCTCGGCGCGAAACGCAGCCTTGTGCCAAGGGCAAATCAGCCGTCCGTGACACAACGCACCGTCAGCCAGCGGTGCGCCGGCATGTGGGCATTCGCCCTGATAGGCACGTAATTGCCCACCGGCGCGCAGCAGCACGATCTTGCACGCGCCGATTTCAACTTGCAGGCCACGGTCTTCTGGGACATCGGCGATACGGGCGACACGGTGCACTGGCATGATCGGCTTCCTCACGGGCATTTCTCTTGTGAGTTTGCGCGGTAGTGCGAGGTTCAGCCATTTGCTACTGCCACGGCGCGAACGGTACAGCTATAGTTTGCAAGCCGACGACGGCCCAACTGCACAAGGTGCTCCCGGAATGACCCGATTGACCTCTCTCAACCCATGGCTGGCGGCTCTCGCCGTCACCCTTTGCGTGCAGTTTCCGGCGCAGGCCCAGGAGCGTTTCACCCTGAACATCCCGGGTGTTTCCGATAACCGCCTGTTCACCTCGGCAGCGGCCAGCGATGCACCCGGCTGCGGCGGCAAGAACCAGTCGCCAGCGCTGAGCTGGAACGCTGGACCTGTCGGCACCCAGAGCTACGCGATCGTCATGCACGACCCGGATGGCCAGAAAGGCCTGGGCGTCGATCACTGGATTCATTACGGCATCAAAGCCACCACGCACCAGATTGCAGCGGGCGTCGGTGCCAAATCCGCGCTCGAAGGTCTCGGCGGCACCAACAGCAAGGGCAACACCCATTACATGGGGCCGTGCCCGCCAGTGGGCGACAGTGCGCACCACTACATCATCCAGATCTACGCGCTGGATCTGGCCCCGGACGCCTTGCCCGCCGGTCTGACCCGCGCCGAGCTGATGGAAAAAATCAAAGGCCATGTGCTGCGCAACAGCAGTGCGGTGCGGCGTTATCACCGCTGAAAATATTTTTAGCGGCGTTTAACCCGAACTGAAAGGGCTGCCCGTCTCAGGAGATGAATGATCAAATTCATCCCGAGGTCAGCCCCCATGTCTCATTCTCTTTTGCGTCCTGTTGCGGTTGGTGTGCTGCTGGCGCTCGCCGGTTGCGGTGCTTCGTCCACACCCGATTCTGCTGCTGTGCCTGCACCGGCGGAGCCTGAGGTGTTGGTTCAGCAGGAAGCCGTGATGGCTGACAGCTCAATGGCCAAACGCGCGCTGTACAGGATGCCCAATGCGGGCAGCGCGCCGATGCCGTTGAGTGAAAGTTATCCACAGAGCTATCGCGACGAGCAGCGCGAGCAGTATCAGACGTTGGCCGATAACCCGATCCACAGCGTCGCCGAGACGCCGGTTTCGACTTTCAGTGCCGACGTCGATACGGGCGCTTATGCCAACGTCCGCCGCTTGCTCAATCAAGGTCGACTGCCACCGGAAGGTGCGGTGCGGCTGGAGGAACTGGTCAATTACTTCCCCTACGACTACGCGCTGCCCAGTGATGGCTCGCCCTTCGGCGTGACCACCGAACTGGCCGCTTCACCGTGGAACCCGCACACGCGCTTGCTGCGCATCGGCATCAAGGCCTCCGACCGAGCCGTGGCGGAACTGGCCCCGGCCAATCTGGTATTTCTGGTCGACGTGTCCGGCTCGATGGATCGCCGCGAAGGCCTGCCGATGGTCAAAAGCACGCTGAAATTGCTGGTCGATCAGTTACGCGATCAGGATCGCGTTTCGTTAGTGGTGTATGCCGGCGAATCGAGAGTGGTACTGGAGCCGACCTCCGGACGCGAGAAAGCGAAAATTCGTACAGCCATCGAGCAATTGACCGCCGGTGGCTCGACCGCTGGCGCCTCGGGTATCGAACTGGCCTACCAAATGGCGCAGCAGGCCTTCATCCCCAAAGGCATCAACCGCATCCTCCTGGCCACTGATGGTGACTTCAATGTCGGCGTCAGCGACTTCGACAGCCTCAAACAAATGGCTGTGGATAAACGCAGAACCGGGATTTCGCTGACGACCCTGGGTTTCGGTGTGGATAACTACAATAAGCACTTGATGGAACAACTGGCCGACGCAGGCGACGGTAACTACGCCTACATCGACAATCTGCGCGAGGCACGCAAAGTATTGGTGGATCAGTTGAGCTCGACCCTCGCCGTGGTGGCGCAAAACGTCAAACTGCAGGTGGAATTCAACCCGGCGCAGGTCAGCGAATATCGCCTGCTCGGCTACGAGAACCGTGCGTTGAAGCGTGAGGACTTCAGTAATGACAAAGTCGATGCCGGCGAAATCGGCGCAGGACACACGGTGACCGCGCTGTACGAAATTGTTCCGGCGGGCGAGCAGGGCTGGCTGGAGCCGCTGCGTTACGGCAAATCCGACGCTGTTGTTTCGGCAAAGAGCGGAGAATTAGCGATGCTGCGTGTGCGTTATCAGCGTGCCGAAGGTGGGAAAAGTCTGCTGATCGAGCGGCCCATCGCCAATCAGGTTGTAACTGCCAGCGAAGACCTGCGCTTTGCCGCTGCCGTCGCCGCGTTTTCCCAACAACTCAAGGACGCTCGCTATACCGGCGACTTCAGCCTGAAAGACACCGAAGCACTGGCTCGCGGCGCTCGTGGCGATGATCGCTTTGGTCTGCGCAATGAGTTTGTGCAACTGGTCGAATTGGCGCAGAGCTTGCGCAGTTCAACCGCATCGAACGCGTTGGCCACTGAACAACGGATCGAATAAGTGAGTCGTCTGAAAGGCTTCATCAGTCAGCTGTTTGCCTCGGCAGACAGCTCAACCGCCAGCAGCGATGAATCGCTGCTGGCGCGTTATCGCCAGGGCGACAGCGCGGCGTTCGAGACCTTGTACGCGCGTCATCGCCAAGGCCTGTATCGGTTTCTGCTCGGATTGAGCGGCAAACCGGAACTGGCCGACGAGGTGTTTCAGGAAACCTGGCTGAGCCTGATCCGCAGCAGCAGTCAGCCACAAGGGCGGGCGACATTTCGTACGTGGTTGTTCCAGATTGCCCGTAATCGCCTGATCGACCACTGGCGCAAACACGGCGCCCGGCAACCGTTGCACGACAGCTACGACGAGCAAAATCACGCGGTCAGTGATGAGGCAAATGATCCCGAACAGCTGCTCAGCCTCAGTCGAGACAGCCAGCGCCTGGAAAGCGCCCTGCAAACCCTGCCTGCCGACCAGCGCGAGGTGTTCTTGCTGCGCGCCCACGGCGACCTCGACCTGGCACAAATCGCCAGCCTCACCGAAACACCGCTGGAAACCGTCAAAAGCCGCTTGCGCTATGCCCAGCAAAAACTGCGTCGGCTGCTGGCCGAGGAGGTACTGACATGACTGACGCCCGCCAGACACCGGAAGATTCGGTGATTAAACATGTTCGCGAACAGCACAACGCTGAACCGCCAGCGCACCTTGATGCGTTCATCCTCAACGCTGCGCAGCGTCAAACCCCTGCGCCGAAACCAAGCCTGTGGCAACGCTGGGCGGATTTATGTCGCAAACCACGCTGGCAAGTTGCATTCGCCAGTCTCGTCGGCGTGGCTTTGATGTTATCGCTGGTACAGCGCGCCCCTGAACCGGACTACGCGCCAGCCCCCAAGCTTGCCGTACCGATGACCGACACGGACTCAGCGCAACTGCACCGATTGTCCGCTCCGGCCGGCGCCATGCCGGCACCTGCGCCGATGATGGAAATGGCGGCGCCGATGCAAGATCAAACTATCAGCGCCGGTGAAGCCAAACTCAGCAAGCGTGCTGCCACCCCGGCCAACGGCCTCGACGCACAACTGCGCGAAGTCCTGCGCCTGCGCGAATCCGGCCAGTCACAAGCCGCCGACAGCCTGTTCAACAACCTGCACAAACGCTACCCGAACGCCGATCTCGACGCCCGACTCCAACAGCTGCAGAAAAAATGACCGCCTGACCCCTCAGCCATTTGGCATTGCCCCGCAAAAACGCGCACTATCGGGGCATTGCCGATGCGCTGGAGGACAACGTGGCAGCAAAAATTGACCGCATCGCCCAACTGCTCAACTGCCCGGAGAAGGGCGAAGAGATGCGGCGAGCGATTACCGAGACGCGTAAGGAATTTCTGCTGAATCAGCCGGAAGAGGATGTCGTTGATGAAGACGAGGTTTTTGAGGAGGAGGTTGAGGAGGAAGAAGACGACGATGATTACGACGAGTTCGACTGGACGACGGAGTAAGGGTTGGCCGTGGAGCACCAGCACCCTCAAATGACTAAGCGTTTAGGGAGGGGGGACACGGATGCTAGGGGAACAACAGTCGATTTTTCTTGGACTACCCAAGAAAAACTACCCAAGAAAAACTACCTAAGAAACTACCCAAGAACGTTCTCGACCCGATTAAAGTCAGCGGATCGGAACGTCGAGTTTTACTTGAGTTGCCCAGTTTGAGCATTTTAAGTGGGTATCGCATGGGAGTAAGAGCATCAGTGATACCCGCATGCGTGGCTTTGGGTGATGAATGCTTAAACCTATTTTTGTTCAATTGTTGCTAAATCGCTAAGAACAAGCGCTGCCATGCCATCCAGTCGAGCCTTGACCCTTTCCCAATGCGGCATGACCTGTCTCATCAGCCGGTAAAACCGCTCGCTGTGATTATGTTCTGCGATATGGCAGAGCTCGTGAAGGATCACGTAGTCAATGCATTCGCGCGGCGTTTTAACCAGGTGAGGATTCAAGGTGATCCGACCATTGGGTGAGCAACTTCCCCACTGAGTCTGCATCGTCTGAATACGTAAGGGCGGCTCGTCCACTACCCATAGCGTTTGCTCAAGTACAGCTTGTAGGCGCCGACTGAATACGTCACGAGCCCTCACCCTATACCAGGCTCTGAGATGTTCACGCACAATCTCGGCCTTCTTCTGTCTGACAGAAATTTCTAGCTTTCCCCTTAGCAAGCGTACTTGCGGAACATCAGAAGTGGCCTCTATCACTTTGAGCACGTGTTGTTTGCCCAAGTAGTAATGACTTTCTCCGCTGATGTATTGGCGTGGCGTCACGTGCGCTGAGTTTTCTCGGAACTGACGCAACTGCTGGTAAATCCAACGGCCACGTTTTTTCAATGCTTGCAGCACTTCCTCGTCATTCGCACTGGCAGGTGCTTGCACCGATACTCGACAGTCCGGGTCGACCTTGATCAGCAGACGCGGCACTTGTCGTGCTTTGGGTGCGCGCTCCACGACAATGAGTTCGTCGGCGTAGTGAAAGCTAAGCCAGTGTTTTGCAGCGCGTCCATGAGCTTCCGGCAGAAGGATGGGAACGCTCATGCAGCTCCCAGTCCTACGCGAGTGATCTGAACCACCGTTTCAACGATGACTTTCGCTTGGTCCATTCCAGCACCGATTGCCTTGCACTCTTTGAACATCAGCGGCAGCAGTTTCTTGCGAATATCCGCTTCAATGTTTTGCGGATTAATCGAGTGTTCGGCGACGGACGCTGTAACCATTTCCTCGAGGCTGAAGGCGAGCTTGACCCACATGTCCTGAGCTTGTGCATCAAGTGCCGCAAACGTATCAGGCAGAGTCTTCTTGAACACGCCGTAGTAGGCCTGTGCATGTTTGTTGCCGGAAAACGCATCCGGTAGCTCATCCAGTTTGCGCGACTGCACCTGTTGTTCGAATTCGTGAAACAACATGTACTGCTTCAGTGGGTGATCGAAGAGCTTTTCTGCTTCCTCGATAGCCTGACGCAGTAGTTTGGAAAAGGCCTCTTGAGCATAGGGATCGTCTTTAAGATCCTGCTCAATCATCTTGCTAACCCGAGTCTTGATGATGTCAGTCTCGTTTCGGGTTTTTTCCTCAGGCCAGTCCTCAGGCTGTTTCTGCCCCATCCTGCCGACTTCATATGTGCCTTTGGGCTCTCGCACCTCTACACCGACCACATGTTTATCCAGCAGCTTACGCACCCGTTCGGCGTATTCGTCGTAGCTGATGGTTTCACCCGCGTCTTGCTTGGCCAGCATCCTCAAGCTGGAAAGCTGCTGCAGGGTTTCCTTGTAGTGCGTTCGATCCGCCTCGGTGAAGCTGGTGTCTTCGAAAAACGAAGCCGACTGCAACGCTACTTTCAAGCAAGACGCGAACTCGGTCAGCGCGTCGTAGAAATCCTCGCGGACCTTGAGATTGATATCTATAAACTCGCCATCAAGCTCTTGCATCCTCGGCACCAGCACATGACGCAGTTGTTCGATATCACCCTTATTTTTAACGTTGGCAAAGATCGCCCACAGATTTTTGTAAAGAGAGGGCAGGCGTTTGTACTCACTGCTCATCGGATCGTAGAGACCGGCAATGTCATTGATGTCATAGCCGCCTTGGGTGCGCGATGCCAAGTCCTGGTACTTCTGAATCGTGGTATCGAGTTCGGTGAGGATGCCGCGATAGTCAATCAGCAAGCCGAACTTCTTCAGTGGGTGCAACCGGTTGACCCGGGCAATGGCTTGAATCAGGTTGTGCTCTTTGAGTGGCTTGTCGATGTACAAAACGCTGTTCTTTGGTTCATCGAATCCGGTTAACAGTTTGTCTACAACGATCAAAAGTTTGAGCGAATCATCCTTTTCGAAGCGTTCGATTACCTGTTTGGTATAAGTCTGCTCGTTAGTGCCACCAACGTTTTTGTTCCACCATTGGGTCACTTCCGGAATGTTGGACTCGTCGACCTCCAGATTGCCCTCACGGCTGTCCGGCGGACTCATCACGAGAGCGCTTTCGAACAGACCCGCTTCGTCCAGATACTTTTTGTATTTGACTGCCTCAGCCTTGCTTTCACAGGCGAGTTGCCCTTTGAGACCGTTGTCGACGTTTTTTACAAAGTGGTTGGCGATGTCCAAAGCAATCAGCCGAATACGGTCTTCAGCGGAGTAGATGCGCTGTTTTTTGGCAAATTTGCGCTTCAGATCTGTCTTCTGTTCTTCCGTCAGACCTTCGGTAATGCGTGCAAACCAGCTGTCTATTGCCCGGTCGTTTACGTCGAGATCAGGTTTACGCTCTTCATAAAGGAGTGGCGTAACCGCTTTGTCTTCCACTGCCCGCTGCATGGTGTAGGCATGAACAATCGGGCCGAATTTGTTAGTGGTTTTGTCTTTTTTCAACAGTGGCGTGCCGGTAAACGCCACGAACGCCGCATTCGGCAGCGCTTGTTTCATACGTACGTTGTTTTCACCGCCCTGGCTACGGTGACCTTCGTCGATCAACACGATAATGTCGGAGCTGGTATTGATACATTCCGGCAGTTTGGTGGCGCTGTTGAATTTCTGGATCAGCGAAAAAATGATGCGCTCATGACCGCGACCGATCTGTTCGGCGAGGCGAGTGCCTGAGGTCGCCATGGCAGACACCCAATCTCTTTTGCCGGAGAGCTCACCACTTGAGGCGAAGGTCTTGCTCAACTGGTTTTCCAGGTCGATACGGTCGGTAACTACCACGATTCGGCATTGTTTAAGGTCGTCGTGAAGTATCAACGCCTTGCTCAGGAACACCATGGTGAAGGATTTGCCTGACCCCGTGGTGTGCCAGATCACCCCTCCCTCACGGCCGCCGTCCTTGCGCTTGAGACGGACGCGCTCAATCAATCGCTTTATCCCGAAAACCTGCTGATAGCGCGCGACGATTTTGCCGGCCTTTTGGTCGAACAACGTGAAGTAACGCGTCATCTCCAACAAGCGGGTAGGGGAGAGCAGGCCAATCAACAATTGATCCTGCCCGGTCACTGCCAGCTCTCCACCCGCCAATAAGCCTTCATACCAAGTAAGGTCATCGGGATTGCGATGAGAAAACAGTGCATTTTTCTGTTCAGCGCTCAGGTGCTGATTCTTGATAGCGTGCTGTTTGGCGGTGCCGAGATCTTCATCGCGCCAGGCTGCCCAAAACTTCTGATCGGTTCCGCACGTTGCATAGCGACCGTCACTGCCATTGATCGAGAGCAGCAGTTGGCTGTAGGCAAATAGTCGTGGAATTTCATCGTGGCGCTGGTTGCGCAGACTTTGTGAAATCCCGGCATCAATGGTCGGGCCTTTCTTGGCGTGACCATCAGGGCGCTTGGCTTCAATCACCACCAGCGGGATACCGTTAACAAAGCAAACGATATCCGGCCGCCGAGTATCCACTCCACCGCTGCGCAGCACGCGGAACTCTTCGGTGAAGACAAAACTGTTGTTGGACAGATCCTGCCAGTCAATCAAAGCAATGGTCGGATTCGCCCGCTTACCATCAACGAACTCTGTCACCGAAATGCCATACAGCAAGTGGTTGTAGAGCTTTTCATTGGCCGCTTGCAGTCCTTCATTCAGAGCGGGGCTGCAGACCTCACTGACGAGGTTATCAATGGATTTTGCCGACAACGGGTATTCGTTACCCGCAAACGTGAATCGACGTTTACTCAGTTGTTCGCGAAGAAGGTCACGCAGTACCACTTCATCGGTTTTGCCGGATCTGGCGGCCAGCGCCTGTTCTGGCGACAGAAAGTCCCAGCCCAGGTTGCTGAGCAGGGTCAGCGCAGGCAATTTCGCGCTGTATTCTTCCTGAAATTTCGGGCCGCTAATCATCGGGGCAAATTCCTTGTGTGGCACTGACTTCATTGGGTCTTCTTGCTGCTACGCAAGCGTTTTTCCAGGTCTTCCAGTTCTTGAAGTTCCTGAGAGTCCACTGCTATGGCTTCTATTTTTCGGCGTTTCTTATCGAAGTCTTCGTATCGCTCATGCACGACTTGCTTCATGTGTTCGTGGCTAACCGTGCCCGCTGTACGTAACAGCGGCTGCTCGTTAAACGCCATAAAGCTGTCGATGTACTGCCGCCAGTTTTCCAGCTTCAGGTGTTGGCGCTGTTTTGCACGCAGCTCAGCGAAGTCCAGAAACATGCTGACCAGACGATTGAGCTGGTCCAGTTCTTCGCCGTTCAGGTAATTCTTGGCTACGACCACATCGGCCTTGCGTACGCGGTCACCTTTGAAGCTGAGCAGGTTCATGTTCGGTACGCTGGCATCGGCGCGGCGCACAATCAGTTCGGCTGCGGTATGTCCGGTCACGGCAAAGAACAGTTTGTTCTGCACCTCGGCGAACAACCGTGCGGTGTCTTGCTCATTGGCGCGATAGTCCTCGGCCAAGCAGAACAGATCACGAACCTTCTGATAGAAACGCTTCTCCGACGACCGTATGTCGCGGATGCGTTCCAGCAGTTCATCGAAGTAATCCCAGCGGGGCTCCTTCAGACGGGCGTCGTCCATCACGAAGCCTTTCAGCATGTACTCGCTCAGGGTTCGCGTGGCCCATTGGCGAAATTGTGAGCCGCGACTTGAACGGACTCGGTAGCCAATAGCGATGATCATCGGCAGCGCATAGAGCTGCGTCAGGTATTCCTTGCCGTCAGCGGCAGTTGTCAACTTAGAGTTGACAACTGCCGGTTCGGCGAGCTCGCCATCGGCCAAAACCGCCTGAATGTGCTTGCTGATGTTCTGCTTGCTGGACTGATACAGCTCGGCCAGCTCGAGTTGCGTGAGCCAGACCTGACCGTTCATTTCACGTAGCGTGAACTGCGCCAAACCGTCTTCGGTGCTGTAGAGGATCAGGTCGTTGATGGTCATTTATTGGATCTCGGTATTGACTCGGATTTTGCCGGTGAGCAGTTTTTGCATCAGGCTACTTTTCTCTTTTTTCAGATTGGAGAGCTTTCGTTGTAAGGCGTTGATTTCTTGATCTGCAGTAGATAATAGAGAGGCAATCGCTTTTTGTTCATTGATATCTGGAATAGACCATTTTATCTTGGCGAAATTAGAGTATTTTAAGTTCCAAGTGTCGGATACCATGCCCTGTGAATGTCTGTAAAACAAATGGATAACTGAAGGTAGTTTGAATAAGTAAGATGCATAGATTGAGTCAATTTCTTTTTGGGGTATTAGGACGGTATACGCTGGGCTAACTATTCCCTCAAATTTTGCAAGTCCGGACACACCCTGCCACATTCGCATAGTATTGTAGCCAATGTCCCCTATGCAGATTCTTAAATATTTTGATTTGTCAGCATTGGATGTGTCTTTTCTGCCTACATCCTCTCTATATATTACTCCGTCGTCAGAGGTGATCGATAATAGTGGTAAGTCTATGGAGTCAGTCTCTACACGCTCTTTGAATAATGTTCCGAACTTATACTTCGTCCAGTCACCTTTAAATGCAGGCAGCCTTCTTTTTTCTGTCAATAATAATTGCATTAGCGCGGCTTTTTGTAGCTTGCTATTGGAAATTAAGTTGGAGGTTGCATTTATCGCTTTGTCCCATGCAAACAACAATTCAGAAATTATTTTCTGTTCCTCTATAGGTGGTATTAGTGCAAGGACACCCGTCAGTCGCTCCGGTGATGTATGCTTTACTTTAGTGCCAGAAGCTTGTTCAGAAATCTGCTTTCTGATGTCCTTGAAGTTATATAGCCAATATAGGAAGTTGACATCTATTTTTGACGTGTCTAGCGATTTTATAAGCCCAAGTCGTTGATTGTGAAGATACTTATTGCCATCAGGGACAAGTGCTGTACTGCCTAGAAGGCCTGCCGCCTGTTCTGTCATAGCAATTACTACATCGCCCTTTTTTAGCAAATATCCTGCAGGTACTTCGCCAGTAAAGTACTTGGTTTTTGAACCTTGACATCGGAAACCACCTTCTTCATGAAAATGGCCAGGGGTCATTAAAATATGAGGGCCACAGTCTGAAAAATATTCACTTTTGAATGCAAAGCCGTGTTTTATATCGATCAGCGTTTTTAATGTGGTTTTTAGCCATCCTTCAGGCGCCATAACCCAACTCCTTCAAATAAGCGTCCATGCGCTCTTCAAGCTCAGCTATTTCTTTTGTTATTTTTTTTCTCTCGATACTCACCAGTGTTAGGTCTATATCTGCTTCTTGTTCAAAAGTATCAACGTAACGAGGAATATTTAGATTGTAATCGTTTTCTTGAATTTCTTTGAGGCTCGCACGGTGACTATATTTATCAGAGTTGATACGGTGACGATAGACCAGTAAGATGTTTCTTATATGCTCATCACCAAGGGCGTTCTGGTTTTTTCCGGATTTAAAGTCACGGCTAGCATCTATAAATATAACACTCTGATCGATTTTTGCTTTGTTGAATATTAAAATAGCAGCAGGAATTCCTGTTCCGTAAAAAAGCTTCTCAGGTAGACCAATTACCGCATCTAGTAAATTTTCATCAATAAGTTTTTGACGAATTTTTCCTTCGCTTGAGCCCCGGAACAGTACGCCATGGGGAACTACCACCGCCATACGTCCTGTCTTGGGTTTCAGTGTTTCAATCATATGTAATATAAATGCATAATCGCCCTTTGTTTTAGGTGGGATACCACGCTTGAATCGCCCGAAGTGGTCACTCTCTGCGATGTCATGCCCCCACTTATCCAACGAGAACGGTGGGTTTGCAGTCACGATATCGAACTTCAACAACTGGCGATTATGGTCGAGCAATTTAGGGTTACGCAGCGTGTCGCCCCACTCGATCTTGTGGTTGTCCTCACCATGCAAAAACATGTTCATCTTGGCCATGGACCAAGTAGAGCCGATGGCTTCCTGACCATAGAGCGCGTAGTTCTTGCTGTTATGGTGCTCACGCACTTTGCGTCCGCACTTCATAAGAAGTGAAGCGGAGCCGCAAGCCGGATCACAGATGGTGTCGCCCGGTTGTGGATCAAGCAATTCAGCGATCAACTCGGAAACCTCTGGCGGGGTGTAAAACTCACCCGCCTTTTGTCCGCCGTTGGTTGCGAAATTCTTGATCAAGTATTCGTAGGCGTTACCGATCACGTCCAGACTGCCAACGCGAGACGGTTTGAGGTTCAGCTCAGGCTTGGCAAACTCCTGAAGCAGGTCACGCAGAATGGTGTTCTTCTGCTTCTCTTCACCCAAGCGATCAGTGTTGAAGGAGATGTCCTGGAACACGCTTTTGCCAGCGTCCTTGAGCTTGGTGCCGTTGGCTTCTTCGATAGCGTGCAGAGCCTGGTCAATCCGCTCGCCGTTGCCTGGTTCATGACGCTTGTCGTACAGCGCGTAGTAGCTGGCGTCACGCGGCAACACGAAGCGTTCGTTCTTGAGCATCTCTACAATCAGTTCAGGCTCATCGCCGTACTGCTTTTGGTAGGTGTCGTAATGATCCTGCCAGACATCGCTGATGTACTTCAGGAAGAGCATGGTCAGGATGAAGTCTTTGTAGGTGTCGGCGCTGATCGTGCCGCGGAAGATATCGCAAGCCGCCCATAGCGCCTTGTTGATGTCGTCCTGTTTTACTTTGCCACTCATGGTCAATCCTTAATAAGTTGCTGATAAATGCCTTGGAGCATTTGCTCACGATTCGTATGAAGCTGGGCGATCAATTGATCTTCTTCATCCCAGAGGCGCTGCAAGTTCGTCAGCTTTGCCTGGGTTTCCAGCGACGGTAACGGGATAGGCATGCTCATCAGCGATGCTTTGCTGATGGCCTGAATGCTGCTGCCGTTTCGTTCGAGGCTTCGTTGGCTTTGTGGGAGGTTGATCATCCAGCACAGATATTCCGGTGAGATTTCAGCTGTTTTGCGGCTGACGATGAAAAATTGACTGGTAGCCACTATCCGTTGCCCTTCTTTATATAGCGCGGCGGTATTGCTATCGCCCCGAGCGACCACGGCGATATCTCCGTCTTCCAGCAGCGGAGGGTTTTTACTTCCCTCCCAACTGACTGAAATCAGTGCGTCGGCGTCGATCACGGCACGCTGGCGCAGGTCCTTTATCTGCAGGACTTTGATATCGCCGTCCGGGTTATTTTCCAGCGCTCCTCGGAAGGTGTAGCCAGATCGGACATTCGCCACGTCACTCAATGTGCATAATCGGGTTGGCATAGTGCTCTCAAAGTAGAATCGCCGTCCTTGGCGCACAGTCTTAAACGGTGCGGTGTGACGCTCAGGTTTTCAGCCACTGCGTCACTTCGGTTGGCAGCCCTTTCCAGGCTGCTTCTCCGTGCAGGCGAGTAACCAGCAGGCCGTCCTCTCTATCCATCACATCACGAAGATTGTCCCTGATCTGAACTGCGGTTTCCTGGGTGACGATAATCCATGTGGAATCCATCGCTTGGCACCAGGTGCCGTAACCTTTGATCCGCTCGAACAGGGATGGGCACTCTTGCGGCTTACCCCCGCCATAGGTGATTTGATACAGTCGCACGGCTTTGGCTCTCCTAACCGGTCAGTTATTGCATTCGCGGCAGGTTGCAGCCTGCCGCACCCCAAATTTTGTCAGTAGCGCTGCTACTTGATTGGTGGCGAGGCAATATCGCTCCGAAACACTTTGTCGTCAAATGTTATTTTTTGCAGTAGCTCCTCTATGGATTTGCGATTTCTCAGGAAGACTTTTGCAGATTTCGTTTTTCACCCTCAAAGCTGATCGCTGAAAAGGAATTTGGATGAGCGATATTCAGCTCTTTCGTTTGGGTTTGGCCGACGGTGCATGTGAGCTTCCGGGCAGAGCAGTCGCGGTGGAAAAGCAACTGCAAACCCTGCTCGAAGCGCATATGGAAACCTTTCTCGGGGTGCGTTTTCTCGCCTCTGAATACGCTACGGGCAAGACTCACAAGGGACGTATCGACTCCTTGGGTCTCGATGAGAATGGCTGTCCGGTCATCGTCGAATACAAACGGCACAGCAATGAAAATGTGATCAATCAGGGCTTGTTTTATCTCGACTGGTTACTCGACCACCAAGCAGAGTTTCGCTGGCTGGTGATGGAGACATTGGGAAAGGATGCTGCCGAACAGATCGAGTGGGGTGGCACGCGGTTGCTGTGTATCGCGGCGGATTTTACCCGCTACGATCAGCACGCCGTGCAGCTGATTCAGCGCAATATCGAATTGATTCGCTACAAATTGTTTGCTGATGATCTGTTGCTGCTTGAGCTGGTCAATGCGGTAAGCACTGGTAATGCCTCCGCAACGAGCAAGTCAGTAGAAGCTGATACGAGTAAATTTGCACCTGCTGCCAAGGACAAAACTTGGCAGGAACAACTCAGTCAGGCGACGAAAGAAATCTCTGAGCTCTTCGAGCAGACCAACAGCTATCTGCACTCCTTCGGTGATGACGTACAAGAAAAGCACTTGAAGCTATACGTTGCCTACCGTCGATTGAAAAACTTCGCCAGTTTGGTGGTGCAATCCAAGCGCTTACAGCTTTATCTGAAACTCAATCCCGATTCGGTCGAGCTTGTTGAGGGGTTCAGTCGCGATGTGCGCAATATCGGTCACTGGGGTACCGGTGATCTGGAGTTGAGTCTGCGTACTCAGGCCGATCTGGAAATGGCCAAAGTGCTGATCGAACGCAGTTATCAAGAGAATTAATGCCCGCTGAATCTCAGCCACAAAAAAGCCCCGGACCATCACAGTCCGGGGCTTTCTCGTTTAAATCAATGGTGCACCAGGCGGGATTCGAACCCACGACCCCTGCCTTCGGAGGGCAGTACTCTATCCAGCTGAGCTACTGGTGCAGCGGGCGACATCATACCTAGGTCGACTCGGGGCGTCCATGCCGGGTTTTGGCGGGTATTGTCAGTGCGCGTGTCGGCAGAAAGCGCTGCATTCCATAAAGCTGTAACGTCCTGCAAAACCCTCGCTTGGCGCTTTGGCAGGGTTGATCTAAGGTTTTCCTGCGACGGGGACTTTTGGCTCGTTGATCTGAAAAATTCCACAAATACGCCGTTTTTGTTCTTTTTTTCGAACGACCTATTGTCCTTTAACCCCTTTGATCCTACGATCCGTTTGAGATTTCAAACGCTCGTTGACCGGGCGTTGAAGCGCCGGTGTTTCGAATCGTGCACGGTTGATGCGCCACGCCCGGTCACTGATTTCCCTGACGGCAGCCTTGCGAGGCGCCTTTCTACAATCATAATTTGCTCCGCGCAGGCCGCGGTGCTGTTAAGGAAAGCCGACATGCAGCTTAAAGACACCCTGTTGTTCCGCCAGCAAGCCTTCATTGATGGCGCTTGGGTCGATGCGGACAACGGTCAGACGATCAAGGTCAACAACCCGGCCACCGGCGAAATCCTCGGTACCGTGCCAAAAATGGGCGCTGCCGAAACCCGCCGTGCCATCGAAGCTGCTGACAAGGCGCTGCCGGCCTGGCGTGCCCTGACCGCCAAAGAGCGTGCCGGCAAGCTGCGTCGCTGGTTCGAACTGATGATCGAGAATCAGGACGACCTCGCACGCCTGATGACCCTCGAACAGGGCAAGCCGCTGGCCGAAGCCAAGGGCGAAATCGTTTACGCCGCTTCGTTCATCGAGTGGTTCGCCGAAGAAGCCAAGCGCATCTACGGTGACGTGATTCCGGGCCACCAGCCAGACAAACGCCTGATCGTGATCAAGCAGCCAATCGGCGTGACCGCCGCGATCACCCCGTGGAACTTCCCGGCGGCGATGATCACCCGTAAGGCCGGTCCAGCACTGGCTGCCGGTTGCACCATGGTGCTCAAGCCTGCTTCGCAAACTCCGTTTTCCGCTTTCGCGTTGGCCGAACTGGCCCAGCGCGCGGGTATTCCTGCGGGCGTGTTCAGCGTGGTCTCCGGCAGCGCTGGCGACATCGGCAGCGAGCTGACCAGCAACCCGATCGTGCGTAAATTGTCCTTTACCGGTTCGACCGAAATCGGTCGTCAGCTGATGTCGGAATGCGCCAAGGACATCAAGAAAGTCTCGCTGGAACTGGGCGGCAACGCGCCGTTCATCGTGTTCGACGACGCGGACCTGGATAAGGCCGTTGAAGGCGCGATCATTTCCAAGTACCGCAACAACGGCCAGACCTGCGTCTGCGCGAACCGTCTGTACATTCAGGATTCGGTCTACGACGCGTTCGCCGAGAAGCTGAAAGTGGCTGTGGCGAAACTGAAGATCGGAAATGGTCTGGAAGACGGCACCACCACGGGTCCGCTGATTGACGAAAAAGCCGTGGCCAAGGTGCAAGAACACATCGCTGACGCCGTAGCCAAAGGCGCCACCGTGCTGGCTGGCGGCAAGGCGATGGAAGGTAACTTCTTCGAACCGACCATCCTGACCAACGTGCCGAAAAACGCCGCTGTGGCCAAGGAAGAAACCTTCGGTCCGCTGGCGCCGCTGTTCCGCTTCAAAGATGAAGCCGAAGTGATCGCGATGTCCAACGACACCGAGTTCGGCCTGGCCTCCTACTTCTACGCTCGCGACCTCGGTCGTGTGTTCCGTGTCGCGGAAGCGCTGGAATACGGCATGGTCGGCGTCAACACTGGGCTGATCTCCAACGAAGTAGCGCCATTTGGTGGCATCAAGGCCTCGGGCCTCGGCCGTGAAGGCTCCAAGTACGGCATCGAAGATTACCTGGAAATCAAATACCTCTGCCTGGGCATCTAAGCCGAGAAAGGGATTGCTGCAAACGCAAAGGGCACGAGAGCGCTGTCCCTTTGCGTGGTTTCAAACCGGAATTTTCTCTGCGGCCAGGAACGCCGTGGCAGTCGATCATCGCATGCTGCCACCGTCGATTTCTCCCGCTTAATCCTTGAACCACGCCGCCCGATGAGCGGCGAATGAGGACTGTAATGAGCAAGACTAACGCTGAACTGATGGCCCGTCGTACCGCAGCTGTTCCACGTGGTGTTGGCCAGATTCACCCGATCTTCGCTGAATCGGCGAAGAACGCCACCGTGACTGACGTTGAAGGTCGTGAGTTCATCGACTTCGCCGGCGGCATCGCGGTACTGAACACCGGCCACGTGCACCCGAAAATCATCGCCGCCGTGACCGAACAGCTGAACAAGCTGACTCACACTTGCTTCCAGGTACTGGCTTACGAGCCGTACGTTGAGCTGTGCGAGAAAATCAACGCCAAGGTGCCAGGTGATTTCGCCAAGAAAACCCTGCTGGTCACCACCGGTTCCGAAGCCGTTGAAAACGCCGTGAAAATCGCCCGTGCCGCCACTGGCCGCGCTGGCGTGATCGCCTTCACCGGCGCTTACCACGGTCGCACCATGATGACCCTGGGCCTGACCGGTAAAGTCGTGCCGTACTCGGCCGGCATGGGCCTGATGCCAGGCGGCATCTTCCGCGCGCTGTACCCGAACGAACTGCACGGCGTGAGCATCGATGATTCGATCGCTTCCATCGAGCGTATCTTCAAGAACGATGCTGAGCCGAAAGACATCGCCGCGATCATCATCGAACCTGTGCAGGGTGAAGGTGGTTTCTACGTTGCGCCGAAAGAGTTCATGAAGCGTCTGCGTGCCCTGTGCGACCAGCACGGCATCCTGCTGATCGCTGACGAAGTACAGACTGGCGCTGGCCGTACCGGCACCTTCTTCGCCATGGAGCAGATGGGCGTTGCTGCCGACCTGACCACCTTCGCCAAATCCATCGCAGGCGGCTTCCCGCTGGCCGGTGTGTGCGGCAAGGCCGAATACATGGACGCCATCGCCCCGGGTGGCCTGGGCGGCACTTACGCCGGTAGCCCGATCGCTTGCGCCGCTGCGCTGGCGGTGATGGAAGTGTTCGAAGAAGAACAACTGCTGGACCGCTGCAAGGCTGTCGGCGAGCGTCTGGTTACTGGCCTGAAAGCTATCCAGGCCAAGTATCCGGTGATCGGCGAAGTCCGTGCCTTGGGCGCGATGATCGCGGTCGAGCTGTTCGAAAACGGCGACAGCCACAAGCCGAACGCCGCCGCTGTAGCGTCCGTTGTGGCCAAGGCGCGCGACAAGGGCCTGATCCTGCTGTCCTGCGGCACCTACGGCAACGTTCTGCGCGTCCTCGTACCGCTGACCTCGCCGGACGAGCAACTGGACAAAGGTCTGGCGATCATCGAAGAGTGCTTCTCGGAGCTGTAAGCCGCGCACTGTGTGATCGGATAGACAAAAAAACCCGCTTCGGCGGGTTTTTTTTCGCCCCGTGAACATATCAATTGCTTTAGCGCTGTATCGAATGGCCAGCATTGGCTAAGGTTCAGGCATTGCAAGGGAGAGCGCGCATGACTGCCGTTGATTTACCCGCCGTACCCCGAGTGCTGATTGCCGAGGCCGATCCGTGGTCCCGGGACCTGCTCAAACAAGTGCTCCTGAACGTGCGTTGCGATGCGCGGATAGACTTGTGCGCCGACGGGCAGCAAGCCCTGTCATTGCTCAGTGAAGTGCCGTATGACCTGGCGATCGTTGATTGGGAGTTGCCCGGCATCGATGGTTTGAGCGTGCTGCGCAGCGTGCGCCAGCGCAAACGCAATCCGCCGCTGCCGTTCATCCTGATGAGCAGCCGCAACGACAGCGCCAGCGTGCGCGAAGCGCTTCCGTTGGCACCAACGGCCTATCTGACCAAACCACTGAACATGGAAAGCCTGACCGAGCGTTTGCAGGGCTTGCTGCTGAATGCCGGTGAAGAGGTTTTCTGTGAAGTACCGGCATTGGCGCCGGGCATGACCTTGTCGGTGTTTCTCGAGCGACGTCGTGAGCAGGCTGACGGTGCGCCGTTGATGACTGATGTGCAGGTGGCGGTGAAGCGCAGCCTCAATCCCAATGGCCTCGATCTGAAGCTGTTGGAAGATGAGATCAAGACCGACCCACAAATCACGGCGGTGCTGATCGCTGCGGCCAACAGCGCGGCGCAGCACCATGGCGCGCCGGTGCAGACACTGGCGCAGGCCCTGCATCGGCTGGGCACCGGGCAGAGCATGAACCTGATTCTGGGGCTGGCACTCAAGCGCAGCGCCAGGCTCAGCGATCCATGTCTGGCGGACTATGCCGAACGTTACTGGGGGGTGTCGCTGCACACCGCTGAATATGCGCGCACCCTCGCGCGGCTGCTCGATCTCGATCAGGAACGCTGTTACTGCGCGGGCATGCTGCATCGCCTGGGTGATCTGGCGTTGTTGCGTTGTCTGCAGGAGTGGAAACAGGCCGGTGGAGAGCTGGATGAGTGGGAGGAGGTGGGCGACGCGCTGGCCGAGTTTGGCGCGGCTTATGGTTCGGCGTTGCGTACCCGATGGCGCCTGCCGCTGGAATTGCGGGAGCTGATTGCGTCGGTCTACCAACTCGGCGGCGGGGTGTATTCCCGTGAGGCGTTGGTGATGAACATGGCGGCGCAGATGGCGCATCTGACCGAGCATGAAGGCGTTGAGGAACTGGCGAAGAGTCGCACGGCGCGGTTGCTGAAGATTGGCTTGCCGGAATTGATGCGGATGCGCAAATAACCTGACTTACGCAACCCCCTGTAGGAGTGAGCCTGCTCGCGATGCTGAGTGTCAGACACCAACGGTTCGTTTGACACTCCGCTATCGCGAGCAGGCTCACTCCTACAATGGATCTCTGTGTAGCTGAGATACGGGTCAGGCAGAAATGATGCGGTTCTTGCCCTGTCGCTTGGCCTCATACATCGCCGCATCCGCGCGGGCGAACAGGCTGTCGAGGCTGTCGTCGGTCTCGGTCAGACTGGTCAACCCCTGGCTGACGGTGATACCGAATGTCTGGCCATCATGGCTGAAACTCAACCGTTGAATCTCCTGCTGCAGCCGCTCCGCCACTTGCATGGCCATGTCCGGTGCACAACCGGGAAATACCGCTGCAAACTCTTCGCCGCCAATCCGCCCGAACAGATCCCCTCGACGTAATGACCCGCGCCCGCACTCGGCAATCCGCTGCAACACGTTGTCGCCTTCGGGATGACCGTAGGTGTCGTTGATCATTTTGAAATCATCGATATCCAGCAGCAGAAAGGCCATTTGCGCGCCCTGCACCCGCGCTACTTCGAACTCGCGATTGGCGCACTCGAAGAAGTGCCGGCGATTGCTGCTTTGCGTCAGCACATCGGTAGTCGCCAAACGGTGCAGCTCGGTTTCCATCTGCTTCTTGTCAGTAATGTCTTCGGCGATGCCCACGATGATCACCGGCTGACCGGGTTCGTCCTGACGGTTGATGAAGCATTTGTCGCTGAGCCAGCGCACCTGGCCGTCGGCGGCGATGATCCGGTATTCGCGATCTTCCACCGCGCCTTTGTGCAGGACTTCGGCGAGGCTGCGTTCGGCGTAGTCGAGATCGTCGGGGTAGATGCTGTCGCGCCACTGGTTGTAGTCGGCGAGCAGCAGGCCGGCGGAACGGCCGAAAATCCGTTCATAGGCGGGGCTGACGTACAGCACCTGCCGGGTTTCCCAGTTGAAGGCCCAGAGCACGGCGTTGACGCTGACCAGCAAGGAGCTGAACAGCTGCTCGCGTTCGCTCAAGCGGGCGACCTCGCCTTGGGCGTGCATCAACGCCATCAGGGTTTGCGCGGCCTCGGGCCACTGCGGGAAGGATGAGTCTTTTTGATTGTTGTTGACCATCGGCACAGATCTCAAAGGACGTGCCGCAATTCGACAACGGCCACAGTACAGCCCGCCGGGATGGCGAAGTGTCTTTGAGATAGGCGATTTTTGGCGAAGTTCCGAAGGGTGCACCCGGGAGCCGGGTGCACCGATCAACGGTCTCAGACCGCTGCAGGACGCAACGAGTAGGTTTTCAACTGATCAGCAAATTCGCGCAGGGACTGGATGCCGCTGGCTTCTGCCTCGTGAATCCACTCTTTGATGGCCGCGAGCATGTCGTGGCCATTTGCGCTGGTCTTGACCCAGATCTGCTGCAGGGCCAGGCGTTTTTCGTAAATTACCTTCAGTGCCTGGCTGTGCTCGAGCATGGTCTGGATGCGCAAGTGATGACGATCTTCCAGCAGGCTGGTTTCCCGCGACAGCAGACGCTTGGCGCGGTGGAACTGGTGACGCACCGAATGATCGACCTTGGCCAACTCTTGCTTGACCAGCGGGCCGATTACCAGCTTGCGGTACTGGGCCATGATCTGGAAGCGGTTGTTGAGGATGGCCATCGCGGTGTCCATGTCCAGATTGCCCTTGCCTTCGACACGGTGGGCAATTGGCGCGACACGCTGGACCTTGGCCAGACGCAGGAAACAGAAGACTTTGATCCATGCCCAGCCGAGGTCGAACTCCCACTTTTTCACCGACAGCTTGGCCGAATTAGGGTAGGTGTGATGGTTGTTGTGCAGTTCTTCGCCGCCGATCAGGATGCCCCAAGGCACCAGATTGGTCGCCGCATCGCGGCATTCGAAGTTGCGATAGCCGACGGCATGGCCCAGGCCATTGATCACGCCAGCGGCCCACACCGGGATCCACATCATCTGGATCGCCCAGATGGTGATACCGATGGTGCCGAACAGCAGGAGGTCGATGACGCCCATGATCGCCACGCCCAGCAGCGGGTAGCGGCTGTAGACGTTGCGTTCGATCCAGTCTTCGGGGCAGTTCTTGCCGTAGATGCGCAGGGTTTCCGGGTTCTGCGCTTCGGCACGATACAGCTCGGCGCCGGTGCGCAGCACGGTGGAAAGGCCTTTGATGACCGGACTGTGCGGGTCATCTTCGGTTTCGCACTTGGCGTGATGCTTACGGTGGATGGCGGTCCACTCGCGGGTGTTCTGCGCCGTGGTCAGCCACAGCCAGAAACGGAAAAAGTGCTTCAGGCCGGCATTCAGCTCCAGCGAGCGATGGGCCGAGTAGCGGTGCAGATAGACCGTGACGGCGACAATCGTCACGTGGGTCATCAGCAGGGTGACTGCGACCAGAGACCAGGCCGACAAGCCAAGAAAACCTTCGTACCACATAGGCTATAGGGCCCTCGATAAAGATAAAAACAGCCGTTGCATTATCACCAAGCACACAGATAAAACCAGTCGCCCTTTCAGATAAGAGTCGCTGGATGTTTCTTGACCTATAATTCCAACCTTTTTGTAGGGACATGGACAGCCGAATGCGTGCCACTTACCGCGATGCTTTGCGTGCAGCGCTGCTCTATCTCGTACTTGCGGTTGTCTGGCTGCAGGGAACTGATCATTTATTAAACAATTTCTTCGATAACTCCGTCGATCTTGCCCGATGGCAACTGATCAACGGTTACGTGTTTGCGGCGCTCAGCGCCGGGCTGATCTTTCTGGCGCGGGCGCGCTTGTGCGAGTTTCTCGGAATCGGTGCGCGGTTGCGCGAGCGCCACGCTGATCGCGAACGCCTGCGTCAAGCGGCGGCCGTTTTCGATTGCACCCGCGAAGGGGTGTTGGTCACCAACCACCAAGGGCTGATCGTGCACGTCAATCGGGCGTTTATCGAGATCACCGGTTATCAGCGTGAAGAAGTCCTCGGGCAGCAGCCGAGCCTGTTCAAGTCCGGTCACCATCCGCCGGGGTTCTACCAAGCGATGTTCGCCACCCTGGAGTCGCAGGGCGAGTGGAGTGGCGAGATCTGGAATCGGCGTAAGAGCGGCGAGATTTATCCACAGTGGCAAACCATCCGGGTCATTCACGATGATCAGGGCCGGCTCAGCCATTACGTTGCGGTGTTTTCCGATATCAGCGCCATCAAGGATTCCGAGCATGAACTCAAACACTTGGCGCACCACGATCCGCTGACCGATCTGCCCAATCGCCTGCTGTTCAGCGACCGCGCCGAACAGGCGCTGGCTTCGGCGCAGATCCACAAGCGCGGCTGCGCGTTACTGATGCTCGATCTCGATCATTTCAAAATGATCAACGACAGCCTTGGCCATAACGTCGGCGATCGCTTGCTCAAGGCAGTCGCGGCGCGCCTGCAAGAACTGTTTGGCCCCGGTATTACCCTGGCACGCCTGGGTGGCGACGAGTTCGCGGTGTTGGCAGAGAGTTGTCCACAGCCGGTGCAGGCAGCGGCGCTGGCGCAACGGATTCTCGATGCGCTGAAGGAGCCGTTCAGCATTGATGGCAATCAGTTGTTCATCAACGCCAGCCTCGGCATCAGCCTGTTCCCCAGCGACGCGCTAAGCGCCGAGCAACTGTTGCGCAATGCCGATGCGGCGCTGTTCAAGGCCAAGAGCAGCGGCCGCAACGGTTATGCCTTGTATACCGAAGAACTCACCGCCCACGCCCAGCAACGTGTGGAGATCGCATTCGAGTTGCGCCGGGCGCTGGAGCAGCAGGAACTGCGGGTTTATTACCAACCGGTGCATGACTTGAAAACCAGTCGCTTGATTGGCGTTGAAGCGTTGGTGCGCTGGCAGCATCCGCAACGCGGTCTGGTCTCGCCTGCGGAGTTCATTCCGATTGCCGAACGCACCGGTTTGATCGCTGAAATCGACGCCTGGGTCATGCAGCAGGCGTGTCGGCAAATGTGCCAATGGCGGCAGGCCGGAGTGGTGTTGTCGTTTGTCGCAGTGAATGTCTCGTCGCGCCTGTTTGCCCGGCGCGAGTTGTACCAGCAGGTGGCGCAGGTGCTGCACGACACCGGACTGGATCCGGCATATCTGGAGCTGGAAGTCACTGAAAGTGCAGTGATGGATGATCCGGAAGTGGCGCTGGAGCAGATGCACCGTTTGCGCGAATTGGGTATTCGCCTGGCCATCGATGATTTCGGCACGGGTTACTCGTCACTGCTGCGGCTCAAGCGCTTGCCGGTGCAGAAGCTGAAGATCGATCAGGGTTTCGTTGCCGGGTTGCCGTGGGATGAGGATGACGTGGCGATTGTCCGGGTGATCATCGCGCTGGCCCGAAGCATGGGCATGCAGGTGCATGCCGAGGGCATCGAGCAGGTTGAGCAGGCGGCGTTTCTGCTTGAGCAGGAATGTGATCTGGGGCAGGGCTACTGGTTTGGGCGACCGGCTCCGGCGCAGGAGATTGATTGGGCGAGAACTCCGGTGGTTAGCTAAGACAGGGGCAAACTTGTTCCTGCGCTCAGCAAAGGGGCGCTCTGCGTCGGCCCAAAATCGCGGCGCAGAGCGCCGCCGGCTGCATTCCTTTGCTGCGCGTGGGAACGATCAGTTTTTCAGTTATATAAACATTCTTAAATAGTCTTTTTAAGAATATCCGCGCCTCTCTTATATTGCTCCCACGCCGAACGCAGTGCCGCCCACTGCCAGGCAAATCCCATTCAAAGGAGCAGCACCATGAGCGCATCCCTTCGCAGCGTTGACGGTCAGGACGAAACCACCATCTTGCGTGAAATCCAGAGCGCTCTGCGCGATCTGCGTTTCGGCGCGGTGGAGATCACTGTGCACAACGCCCAGGTCGTGCAGATCGAACGCAAAGAGAAATTCCGTTTGCAGCAACCGGGCAAACAACCGGGCTAAAAGATCGCAGCCTGCGGCAGCTCCTGCAGGGGGCTGTGCGTAGGAGCTGCCGCAGGCTGCGATCTTTGAACCGACAACACGATTCCCGAAATACATAAGAAAAAGCCACCACCCAGAATTCCAGGAGCTTTCACCATGTCGTCGATTCGCCGTTACGCTTTGGCCGCGCTGGCCAGTGCCGTGTTTGCCGGTTCCGCCGTTGCCAAGGATTACGAGCTGCTCAACGTGTCGTATGACCCGACGCGCGAGCTGTATCAGGACTACAACGCTGAATTCATCAAGTTCTGGCAGAAAGATCACGCCGGCGACACCGTGAAAATCCAGCAATCCCACGGCGGTTCGGGCAAGCAGGGCCGTGCGGTGATCGACGGTCTGCGGGCTGACGTCGTGACTCTGGCGCTGGCTGGCGACATCGACGAAATCGCCAAACTCGGCAAGACCCTGCCCGCCGACTGGCAGAAGCGGCTGCCGGAAGCGAGCACGCCGTACACCTCGACCATCGTCTTTCTGGTGCGCAAGGGCAACCCGAAAGGCATCAAGGACTGGGGCGATCTGGTCAAGAACGATGTTTCGGTGATCACCCCGAACCCGAAAACCTCCGGCGGCGCACGCTGGAACTTCCTCGCCGCATGGGCCTACGGCCTGAAAGCCAACGGCGGTGACGAAGCCAAAGCCAAAGAATATGTACAGACCCTGTTCAAGCACGTGCCGATTCTCGACACCGGTGCACGCGGTTCGACCATTACCTTCGTCAACAACGGTCAGGGTGACGTGTTGCTGGCCTGGGAAAACGAAGCGTTCCTGGCACTGAAAGAAGATGGCGGCGCCGACAAGTTCGACATCGTCGTGCCTTCGCTGTCGATCCTCGCCGAGCCGCCGGTTGCCGTGGTCGACAAGAACGCCGAGAAAAAAGGCAACGAGCAGATCGCCGAAGCCTACCTGAAGCACCTGTACAGCCCGGCCGGTCAGGAAATTGCCGCGAAGAACTTCTACCGTCCGCGTGATAAGGACGTGGCTGCCAAGTACGCTCAGCAGTTCCCGAAACTGGAACTGGTGACCATTGACAAAGACTTCGGCGGCTGGAAAACCGCGCAGCCGAAATTCTTCAACGACGGTGGCGTGTTCGACCAGATTTATCAGGCGCAGTAATCTGACTTCAGCCACACATCAAGCCTGAAGCCAGGCGCAGAAAATGTGGGAGCGAGCTTGCTCGCGAAAGCGCAGTGTCAGACGACGTGGAGTTGGCTGATACTCCTTCTTCGCGAGCAAGCTCGCTCCCACATGGGTGCGTTCAGCGGATCGCTTTTTAACCAAGGACTTTTATGTCGCGTCGTATCTCCCCCGTCATACCCGGCTTCGGGCTGACGCTGGGCTACACCTTGGTGTACCTCAGTCTGATTGTGCTTATCCCGCTGGCGGCGATGTTCGTCCACGCCGCGCAACTCACCTGGGATCAGTTCTGGACGATCATCTCCGCACCGCGCGTGCTGGCCGCCCTGAAGCTGAGCTTCGGCACCGCGCTGTGTGCCGCGATCATCAACGGCATCATTGGCACGCTGCTCGCTTGGGTGCTGGTGCGCTACACCTTCCCGGGGCGCAAGGTGATCGACGCGATGATCGATCTGCCGTTCGCCCTGCCGACAGCGGTGGCCGGTATCGCGCTGACCGCGCTGTATGCGCCGGCCGGTCTGGTCGGGCAATTCGCCGCTGACCTCGGTTTCAAGATTGCCTATACCCCGCTGGGTATCACGTTGGCGCTGACCTTCGTCACTCTGCCGTTTGTGGTGCGTACCGTGCAGCCGGTGCTGGCCGACATTCCCCGTGAAGTCGAGGAAGCCGCCGCGTGCCTAGGTGCTAAACCCTTGCAGGTGTTCCGCCACATCCTCGTTCCCGCATTGTTGCCCGCTTGGCTGACTGGTTTTGCCCTGGCCTTCGCCCGTGGCGTCGGTGAGTACGGTTCGGTGATTTTCATCGCCGGCAACATGCCGATGAAAACGGAGATCCTGCCGCTGCTGATCATGGTCAAGCTCGACCAATACGATTACACCGGCGCCACCGCCATCGGCGTGTTGATGCTGGTGGTTTCCTTCGTTCTGTTGCTGCTGATCAACTTGCTGCAGCGGCGCATCGAAACCCCATAAGGAGGCGCGAACCATGTCCCAATCGTCTATTGCGGCCGCCTCTTCGGCCAATGCGGCACGCCGTGGCAGTGCCACTTCGCGCAGGGTCCTGATCGGCCTCGGCTGGCTGGTTTTTTTCCTGTTTCTGCTGCTGCCGTTGTTTATCGTCGTATCGCAGGGTTTGAAGAATGGCCTCGGTGCATTTTTCACCGCGATCTTTGAACCGGATGCCCTGTCGGCATTGAAACTCACCGTGTTCGCCGTGCTGATTTCGGTGCCGTTGAACCTGGTGTTCGGGGTCAGCGCCGCGTGGTGCGTGAGCAAATACTCATTCCGTGGCAAGAGCATGCTGGTGACGCTGATCGACCTGCCGTTCTCGGTGTCGCCGGTGATCGCCGGTCTGGTCTACGTGTTGATGTTCGGCGCACAGGGCCTGTTCGGCCCGTGGTTGCAGGATCACGACATTCAGATCGTCTTCGCCCTGCCGGGCATTGTGCTGGCGACGATCTTCGTCACCGTGCCGTTCGTGGCCCGTGAGCTGATTCCGTTGATGCAGGAACAAGGCACGCAGGAAGAGGAGGCCGCGCGCCTGCTCGGCGCCAACGGCTGGCAGATGTTCTGGCATGTCACCGTGCCGAACATCAAGTGGGGCCTGATCTATGGCGTGGTGCTGTGTACCGCGCGGGCCATGGGTGAATTCGGTGCGGTGTCGGTGGTCTCCGGGCACATTCGCGGGGTGACCAACACCTTGCCGCTGCACGTCGAGATCCTCTACAACGAATACAACCACGTGGCCGCGTTCGCCGTGGCGAGCCTGTTGCTGATCCTGGCGCTCTTCATCCTGCTGGCCAAGCAGTGGAGCGAAAACCGTATCAACCGCCTGCGCGCCAGCGCCGCGGAGGAATAATTCATGTCGATCGAAGTGCGTAACGTCAGCAAGAATTTCAATGCGTTCAAGGCGCTGGACAACATCAGCCTGGATATCCACAGCGGCGAACTGGTCGCGCTGCTCGGCCCCTCGGGCTGCGGCAAGACCACGCTGCTGCGGATCATCGCCGGTCTGGAAACCCCGGATAACGGCAATATCGTTTTCCACGGTGAAGACGTCTCCGGCCACGACGTGCGTGATCGCAACGTCGGCTTCGTGTTCCAGCACTACGCGTTGTTCCGGCACATGACCGTGTTCGACAACGTCGCGTTCGGCCTGCGCATGAAACCGAAAAACCAGCGTCCGAACGAAAGCCAGATCGCGGTCAAGGTGCATGAGCTGCTGAACATGGTGCAGCTGGACTGGCTGTCGGATCGTTATCCGGAGCAGTTGTCCGGTGGTCAGCGTCAGCGGATTGCTCTGGCACGCGCCTTGGCGGTCGAGCCGAAAGTGCTGCTGCTGGATGAGCCGTTCGGCGCCCTCGATGCCAAGGTGCGTAAAGAGCTGCGCCGCTGGTTGGCTCGGTTGCACGAAGATATCAACCTGACCTCGGTGTTCGTGACCCACGACCAGGAAGAAGCGATGGAAGTCGCCGACCGCATCGTGGTGATGAACAAGGGTGTGATCGAGCAGATCGGCTCACCGGGCGACGTCTACGAAAACCCGGCCAGCGATTTCGTTTATCACTTCCTCGGCGATTCGAACCGCTTGCTGCTGAGCGACGACAACCACGTGCTGTTCCGCCCGCATGAGGTGTCTTTGTCCAAGCATGAGCTGGAAGATCACCATGCGGCTGAGGTGCGTGATATTCGACCGTTGGGCGCGACTACGCGAGTGACGTTGAAGGTCGAAGGGCAGACGGATCTGATCGAGGCCGAAGTGGTGAAAGACCACGACAGCCTGATCGGCTTGGCCAAGGGTGAAACCCTGTTCTTCAAGCCGAAGGTCTGGCAGAAAGTCGCCAGCCTCTAAGGTCAAAAGCTTCGCGAGCAGGCTCGCTCCCACAGGGATTTTGGTTGTTCACAAATTTTGTGTTCAACACCCACCCACTGTGGGAGCGAGCCTGCTCGCGAAAGCGGTCTAAACAGCCGCACGATTCGGATTAACTCGTACCATCCCCGCCCGCGCCTCGATCTGCTCTTTCAATTCATGCCGCATCCCGAGCATGAACGCCAACTCGGCCACGACAAACAACGGCCCGACAATCAGCCCCGAGACATCATCGACAAACGCCGGTTTGCGCCCTTCATAGTGATGCCCGACAAACTGGATCACCCAGCCGACCACAAACATCGCCAGACCACTGCTCAGCCAGACCAGGGTGCTCTGCTGCGCCAGCACATGCCCGGCCCAGACTGACAGCCCCATCAGCAGCGTCATCAGCACCCCGAACTTCACCTCCAGACGCAGATAAAACCACGCCGAGGCCAGCGCCACGACAACGGCTGGAGATATCCACAAGCCGCCCAGCGACCATTCTGGCCGCGACAACAAAACCGCCACCGCCACCACGATCAGCGGAATGCCGATAAAGTGGCTGGCGATGTTGCGCGGGTCACGGTGGTAGGCGGCGTATTGACTGAGATGGTCGACGAGGCTTTTCATTGTTGTTCCTCCGGTAGGGTTGATCGCATCATCCCTCGGGATCAGGGTTCGCTCTGTCAGGCAGGCGACAGTCCAGGAGTGTTTATGCAAATACGTTCACGGTTGATGAGCGGCCAATGGTTCAGTCATCTGCCGGCGTCCTTTCAGGATAGTCTGCTGGCGGCTGTGCGAGAGCGACGGCTAACGGCGGGGCAGCGCTTGTTCCAGCGCGGCGATGCGCCGTGCGGCTTGTACGCGGTGCTCGATGGCGTCGTGCGTATAGGCGCGGTGAGCGAGCAGGGCAAAGAGGCGTTGTTGAGTCTGGTCGAGGCGCCGCACTGGTTCGGCGAAATCTGCCTGTTCGATGGCCAGCCGCGCACTCATGACGCCTATGCAGTCGGGCCGTGCACCTTGCTCAATATCCCTCAGGCGACGTTGCTCAAACTGCTCGACGAACACCCGGTGTACTGGCGGCACCTGGCGCTGCTGATGAGCCATAAACTGCGCCTGACCTTTATCAATCTCGAACAACTGAGCCTGCTGCCAGCCCCGGCACGCTTGGCCCATCGCTTGCTGATGATTGCCGAAGGCTACGGCGAACTCGATGCGCCACGCCGCGTTCTGCAACTGCCGCAGGAGCAGTTGGCATCGATGCTGTCGCTGTCGCGGCAGACCACCAACCAGATCCTCAAGGATTTGCAGGGGCAGGGGATTATCGGACTTGGGTATGGAGAGATCGAAATCCTTGATGCCATGCGATTGCGCGCTCTCGCCACGATCTAGGATCTAACACCGAACCATGTAGGAGTGAGCCTGCTCGCGATAGCGGTCTGTCAGTCACAGATTGATCAACTGACAGATTGCTATCGCGAGCAGGCTCACTCCTACAGGGGCATTTGTGTAGGGCTCAGGAACCGCGATAGGTCGAGAAACCGTACGGGCTGAGCAGCAGCGGGATGTGGTAATGCTGATCGGTCTGCTTCACTTCGAAGATCACCGGAATCTCCGGGAAGAACGTGTCGTGCTTGACCTTCTTGAAGTACTCGCCGGTCTTGAACACCACGCGGTATTCACCCGCTTCAAAAGGCTGTTTGGCCGGGAACAATTCGGCAATTCGCCCCTGTTCATTGGTCGTGCCTTGAGCCAGTGGCTGCCAGTTCTGGCCGACGTGTTTCTCCAGCGTCACGTTGATACCTGGCGAAGGCAGGCCGTTTTCCAGATTGAGCACGTGCACGCTCAGGGGATTGCCGGCAGCCAGAGCCAGACTGGAAAAAGCGCTCAGGCCGAGCGCGGCGAAGGTCATGCGCAAAGTGCTCATGGATGCATCTCCTTATTGGGAACGGGTAGTGGCCAGACCGGTTTTCCCGGCAGCCTTGATCGCACAGTTTTCGTCTTGCTCGCCGCCGCCGGAACCGGCTACACCCATCGCGCCGAC
The DNA here is from genome assembly GCF_014268485.2 of Pseudomonas zeae. Taxonomy (NCBI): domain Bacteria; kingdom Pseudomonadati; phylum Pseudomonadota; class Gammaproteobacteria; order Pseudomonadales; family Pseudomonadaceae; genus Pseudomonas; species Pseudomonas zeae. The sequence goes on from NZ_CP077090.1 coordinate 470,963, forward strand.
CAACTCATTAGCAGCGAACAAAGGGATGCCGCCGCCGAGCAACAGCAACTCGTCGAGGGTGTTGAGGTTGGCGGTTTCCGGGTTGCTGCGAGCGCGTTCGGCGAACAACCGGGTCGCGGTCTTGGTCGACAGCGCGGTGTAAGCCTTGCGCTGGCTGGCAACAGTGTTGTGCGGGCCTACGCCATCGCCGCGCAGGGTCACTAGAAGATTGCCGCCCCGATCGAGCACCGACACCGTGCCGGTGCAGTTGGCCATTGCCGTGTCGGCGAGCAGCCGTGCAGTTTTCAGGTCGAGATCAGCGTGACGCGGCAGCTCAAGACTGGCGGCAGCGACGCCACTGAGGCCGATCATCAGGCTGGCTACAAAGTATTTGACAGTCATGGACAGGCTCCAAAAACGAAGGTCGCCACCTTAATCGCCGGTCTTCGTCAGAACCTCGTCAGTCTGATTACAAGTTTGTAATGGGCAACGCCACCGAAGGCGCCTAGCCTGTACGCCTGATTAATCGAGGTGTGCCATGCGTTTGCTGGTCGTAGAAGATGAAGCCAAAACCGCGAATTTCCTCGCCAAAGGCCTGGGCGAGTCGGGTTTTGCCGTAGACGTGGCGCTCAATGGCCTCGATGGGCGCTATTTTATCGAGCAACAGGCATATGACCTGATCATCCTCGACGTGATGCTCCCCGGCCTCAATGGCTGGCAGCTGCTGCAACTGATCCGTCAGCGCGGCGCCACACCGGTGTTGTTCCTGACCGCCAAGGACGCCATTGAAGATCGCGTGCGCGGCCTCGAGCTGGGCGCCGATGATTACCTGCTCAAACCCTTCGCCTTCGCCGAACTGCTCGCGCGGGTGCGCACGTTGTTGCGGCGCGGGCCGATGCGCGAAGCCGAGTCGTACACCATCGCCGATCTGGAAATCGATGTCCTGCGCCGCCGCGTCAGCCGTGGTGGCCAGCGCATTGCCCTGACCAACAAGGAATTCGCTCTGCTGCAATTGCTCGCCAGTCGCCAGGGCGAAGTGCTGTCGCGCACGCTGATTGCCTCGCAGGTGTGGAACCTGAATTTTGATAGCGACACCAACATGGTCGAAGTCGCGGTGCGGCGTTTGCGTGCGAAAGTCGATGACCCGTACATGCCGAAACTGATTCACACCGTGCGCGGCGTCGGTTATCAGTTGGAAGCTCCTGACGATGCGCTCTAGGTCGATCGCCTGGCGTTTGGCGCTGGCGTTCGCGATGGTTTGCGCTTTGGTGTTGAGTGCGATTGGCGTGTTTCTCTATCGTTCGCTGGCCTCGGAAATCGCCTACCGCGACGACCTCGCGTTACTCGGTCGACTGGAGCAAGTGCGCGCCTTGCTCGCCGACAGCGACAGCCTGGGGGCTTTGCAGGCTCGACCACGTTTGTATCAGAACATGCTCGGTAATCTCGACAGCCTGTTGCTGGTGCGCCGCGCCGATGGTTCCAGTGTGATCGCCATCAATCCACGTCAACGCGATCTGCCAACCCTCAACGCGATCCCGCGCGAGCAAGCGCCGCAGCGCGGTGATGTGTTGACGTGGCAAGCGCCGGACGGTGCCGAACTCGCGTTGTTGTCCGGCGAAGCGCAAGGGCCGAACGGCGAGCCGCTGACGGTCATCGCCGGCAAGGTACTGAGCGAGCGCGAGCAGATGCTCGCCAGTTACCGTTTGCGCTTGTATCTGGCGGTCGGCCTCGGTGCGTTGCTCGCTTTTGCCTTGGGCTTGGTATTGCTACGCCGTGGCCTGCGACCGTTGCGGCAGTTGAGCGAAGCGGTACGCGGTATCGATCTGCGCAGCCTCGATCAACGCTTGCCCGCCACCGGCACGCCCGCCGAACTGCTTGAGCCGGTGCAGGCGCTCAACGGCATGCTGGCGCGGCTGGACGACAGCGTGCAGCGCCTCTCGCAGTTTTCCGCCGATCTCGCCCACGAGATACGTACGCCGCTGCACACCTTGTTGGCGAGCAACGGTCAGGCGCTGAATCATCCACGCAGCACCGAGGAGTATCAGGAAGTTCTCGCCTCGAACATGGAAGAGTTCGAACGGCTCAAGCGCATGGCGGAAAACCTGATGTTCCTTGCCCGCGCCGAGCAGGCCGAGAGGGCGCTAAATCTGCAAATCCTGGATTTGCACGGCGTTGGCGGTGAACTGTGTGATTACTTTGAAGCTTTGGCCGATGACCGCGACCTGCGGCTGGACAATCAACTGCATGGCGAATTGCTCGCCGATCAGCAGTTGCTGCAACGGGCGCTGGGCAATTTGCTGGCGAATGCCGTGCGCCACGCTGATTCCGGAACCGTGATCAGCCTGCGCCGCCGCGACGAATCGGGCTGGTGCTGGTTACAAGTGCACAACCATGGCCCGGCCATTGCGTCGGAGCATCTGGGCAAACTGTTCGACCGTTTCTACCGCGTCGATCCTTCGCGCGCGGAGCCGGGGGATTCGGGTGGGCTGGGGTTGGCGATCGTGCAGTCGATCATGCAGTTGCATGGTGGGCAGGTGCGGGTGAACAGTGATGTTGGCGGCACCATTTTTGAGCTGGGCTTTGCGTTGAATTAAAGGGCGCTATCGCGAGCAGGCTCACTCCTACAATTGGAATGCGTTCCCCTTGTAGGAGTGAGCCTGCTCGCGATGGCGCCAGATCAGACAAACTGATTCTGGATCAGCGCAACCCATCACGAAACTGCCCCGGCGTCAGCCCCGTCCAGCGTTTGAACGCGCGGCTGAAACTGCTGGTGTCGGCGAACCCGAGCAAATAACTCACCTCACTCAGCGAACACTGCGGATCGCGCAGGTGCAGCAGCGCCAGATTCTCGCGGCTCTCGTTGAGCAACGTATCAAAGCGACAACCTTCATCCGCCAGATGCCTTTGCAAACTGCGCAAACTCAGGTGCAACGCCTGAGCAATGCGTTCTGCACTCGGCTCACCTTCCGGCAATTGTTCTTCAATCGCATCGCGCACCTTGCGCTCCCAAGTCAGCGGTTGAAGCTGGGCCATCGTGCGTTTGAGCACCGCTTCATTGTGTTCAGCGAGTTCCGGATTGGCGTCGTCGAGGTGGCTGTCGAAGTCGGCGAGGGCGAATTCCAGACGATCCTCGACACAACCGAAATGCACCGGAGCGCGGAAGACTTTGTGCCACTGGTGCGCATCGCTCGGCTCCGGGCGGCGCAGATAAACCGCCAGCGGTGCGTAATCACGGCCGAGACGATTGCGGCAGGTGCGCACGTAGATCGCGGTGAACGCGTCGATGGCTTCGAAGGCTGGTGCGGGATTGCCTGATGGAATTTTCAGACGAAATTGATAGCGGTCGTCGCCACGACTCAGCTCCAGTTCCAGCGCATCGCTGACCACGGGGTGATAGCGCACGATGCGCTCGAACACCTCGCGCAAACTGCCGCTGGCGACCAGCGCATAACCGAGGGCATGGAACGTGGTCGGGCTGACGAAGCGCGACACGCGCAGACCAATCGCCGGGTCGCCACTGACCTGCACGGCAATTTCCCACAGGCGCGTGGTGCCGGACAGTGGATAGCGCGCGTTGGGGTCGTCCATCAAGCTCGGATCGAGCCCGGCCTGTTGACACAGGGCAATGCTGTCCAGTCCCAGCGCATCGAGTTGCTTGCGCAAGGCACGGGTCCAGCTGGCGAGGGAGGTCGGTTCCTTCATGCTGATTGGCGCTTCCGGTCAACAGGTTGGCGTTCTCGGCTACCGCAATTGAAGCGTTGGCGAGGCACGATGCGAACATCATAAACCCGAGGATGGAAGCATGGACGGTACTTCTGCAAGTCCCCAGCGACACAATGCGGCCCAGCGATCAGCGCATATTCGTGAAGTGGTGCTGGCCAAAGGCGTCGAATTGCGCGAGCGCTACCCGATTCTCCAGCATCAGGATGCGCTGGGCGCGGGGATTCTGGCCTTTGCCCTGATCGGGATGATCGGCTCGGCGACGCTGTACATCACCGGCCATATGGCGTGGTGGGTTTGTCTGGTGCTCAACGCGTTTTTTGCTTCGTTGACCCATGAGCTTGAGCACGACCTGATCCACAGCATGTATTTCCGCAAGCAGCGCGTGCCGCACAACCTGATGATGGGCCTGGTGTGGCTGGCGCGGCCGAGCACGATCAACCCGTGGATCCGTCGGCATCTGCACCTCAATCACCATAAGGTCTCCGGCACTGAAACCGATATGGAAGAGCGCGCGATCACCAACGGCGAGCCGTGGGGTTTTGCACGTTTGCTGATGGTTGGCGACAACGTCATGTCGGCGTTCATCCGCATGCTGCGAGCCAAGACCTGGGCGCACAAGTTCAGCATCATCAAGCGCACGCTGAAGGTCTACGCGCCGCTGGCGCTGGTGCATTGGGGGGCGTGGTATGTGTTTCTCGGCTTTCATGCGGCCAATGGCATTGCTTACCTGCTGGGCGCGCCGATCGACTGGTCAGCAACCACGTTGTCGGTGATGCAGGTGATCGATATCGCCGCCGTGGTGATCATCGGCCCGAACGTGTTGCGCACCTTTTGCCTGCACTTCATCAGTTCGAACATGCATTACTACGGCGATGTCGAGCTGGGCAATGTGCTGCAGCAATGTCAGGTGCTGAACCCTTGGTGGCTGTGGCCCTTGCAGGCGTTCTGCTTCAACTTTGGCAGCAGTCACGGAATTCATCATTTTGTGGTGAAGGAGCCGTTTTATATTCGCCAAATGACGGTGCCGGTGGCGCATAAGGTGATGCGTGAGATGGGTGTGCGGTTCAATGATTTCGGCACGTTTGGGCGGGCGAACCGGTTTGTTCGTCGGGATGAAGTCGCGGTGTCTGGGGAGGCGGTGGAGGCCTGACGAGTTGCCCTCACCCTAGCCCTCTCCCGGAGGGAGAGGGGACCGACCCGGGGATATTGAGGAGTTACACCGAAGTGAAAGAGCTTTGTCGAATCCATAATCGACCCGATTTTTCAGGTCGATGTTTGACGAAAGACACCTCGGTCGGCCCCCTCTCCCTCCGGGAGAGGGCTGGGGTGAGGGTGTTTTTGATCTTGCCCTCAGTCCGGCTGAAACGGCGACTCACTGAGAATCACCCCAGTCTCCTCGACATACTGCTGCCAATGCCCGATCAACGCGCTGAGCTTCTCCGGCCGGCTCACCGCCAGATCATGAATCTCCCCCGGATCACTGCTCAAATCATACAGCTGCCAGGTCGCCGGCCCGACCGGCCCGGGGATCCACACCGCTTTCCACGACCCCTGGCGAATCGCCCGACGCCCGAACAATTCCCACCCTGTCACCGTGTGCTCGTCATGCACCTGCGCAGTCTCACCCGACAAGAACCCCAGCCACGATTTGCCACGTAGCGGCGCCACCGGTTTGCCGTGCCAGAGCTTGCCCGGATGGCGCACACCCGCCAGATCGAGAATCGTCGGTGTGACGTCCATCACCGTGCCGAAACCATGGCTGATCTGCCCTTTGATCGCCAATTGCGGATAGTGCAACAGCGCCGGCACCCGGATCCCGCCTTCAGTGGTAAACGCCTTGAACAACCGTGATGGTGCGGTCGCCACCTGTGCCCAGTTCGGCCCGTACCAGACATAGGAGTTAGCCCGGCCAATGTTGTCGAGGCTGTTGTCGTAATGCTGGCTGAGGTACGTCACCAGTTCCGGGCCGAATTTCGGAAATGCTTCAAGCAGCGCGCCTTCGGCACCGTTGTCGGACATGAACAGGATGAACGTGTTGTCGAGCTGCCCCTGCTGGCGCAGATAATCGACAACCCGACCGATGTTCCAGTCCATGCGCTCGACCATCGCTGCGTAGACCTCCATGGCCCGCGCGGAAATCTGCTTTTGCTCCTCGCTCAACGCGTCCCACTGCTGGGTCAACTGAATCAGTGGATGCGGCTCGACGTCTGGTTCGATCAGGCCGAGGGCTTTGAGTTTTTCCAGGCGTTCCAGGCGCAGCACTTCAGGGCCGGCGTCATAGCGCCCACGGTATTTCTCGACGATGTCGGCGGGCGCCTGCAACGGCCAGTGCGGTGCGGAGAACGGCAGGTAAGCGAAGAACGGCCGGGTCTGGTCACGTTCCTTGAGGTACTGCAGCAACTTGTCGCCGAAGGCATCGGAGGAATAGAAATCCTTCGGCAACTCATCGAGAAACGTATCGTCTTCAATGTACAGCGCCGGCGTGGATTTCAGCAGGCCTGGCGTTTGCTCATCGTAGGTCGGTTCGAAACCGTAATGGTTCGCCGCGCCGGGCAGCAGCGAAAACGAGCGCTCGAAACCTCGTGCATGGGGCGCCAGTTCAGCCTTCAAACCCAAGTGCCATTTGCCACTCATCAAGGTTTGATAACCGGCCTCGCGTAACAGCTCGGGCAGTGCGACGACGCGGTCATTGAGATAACCCTCGTAACCCGGTTTACCGATCAGTTCCGGCGTCAGCGTTTCGGCCATGGTGCCGATCCCTGCGATGTGGTGGTCGGTGCCGGTCAGCAGCATCGAGCGGGTCGGCGAGCAGGTCGGTGCGGTATGAAAATCGGTCAGGCGCAGGCCATTGTTGGCCAGGGCATCAAGGTGCGGCGTGGCGATTTCGCCGCCGAAGGCACCGATGTCGGAAAAGCCGAGATCGTCGGCCAGAATCACCAGAAAATTGGGACGTTGCGGCATCGCAAAACTCCTGTTCAGCAGGCAATGAACGTCAGCGGCAGATCGCGGATCTGCACCGGCACGCTCGCTTGGTAATGGTCGTCACTGGTCAGCTCGTGCAGCAGCTCTTCACGCAACTGATGGAAGTCGAAACTGCTGCGCTGGCGCGGATGGGGCAGGGCGATGTCGACCACCTGCTTGATCCGTCCCGGGCGCGGCTCCATCACCACCACGCGGTCGGCGAGGAAGATCGCTTCTTCGACGTCATGGGTGACGAGGATCGTGGTGATTTTTGCGCGCTCGCGGATCGCCAGCAGCTCGTCCTGCATCTGCTGGCGAGTCAGCGCATCGAGCGCGCCGAAGGGCTCGTCGAGCAGCAGAATGCGCGGACTGGCAACGAGCCCGCGAGCAATCGCCACGCGCTGCGCCATGCCGCCGGAGAGTTGGTGCGGATAGGCGCGAGTGAAGTCGCGCAGGCCGACCAGATCGATGAAATCGTTGATCCGCTGTTGCTTCTGCGCAGCGCTCAGCGGCTCGTTGACCAGGCCCAGGCCGATGTTGTCGGCGACGGTCAGCCACGGAAACAGACGGTGTTCCTGAAAGACGATGCCGCGCTCGCCGCCGATGCCGCTGACGGCTTTGCCATCCACGGTAATCTGCCCGCGAAACTGCGTATCAAGGCCCACCAACAACCGCAGCAACGTCGATTTACCACAGCCGCTGGAACCGACAATCGCGACAAACTCGCCCTCGGCAATGTCCAGGTTGAATTCGCGAATCGCCTCCAGTTCGAAACCGTCGACGTCGAAGGATTTGCCTACGTGATTGAAGCTGACAATCGGTGCGTTCATGCGTGTCTCCAGCGGGTCGCGCGAATTTCCAGGCGTTGGCCAATGAGGTTGAGCAGGGCGCCGGTGATGCCGACGAAAAGCATGCCGGCCATGATCAGGTCCATGCGCAGCAGCTGTTGCGCGCCGATCATCTGGCTGCCGATGCCGCCGTTCGACGGCATGAAGTATTCGGCGCCGATGGTGCCGAGCCAGGCGTAGATCAGGCTCAGTCTGAGCCCGGCGAAAATCCCCGGCGCGGCGCCCGGCAGTACCAGTCGACGCAGACGCTGGCCGAGGCTCAGGCGCAGCACTTGTGCGGCTTCGTTGAGTTGCGGTGAGAGATTGGCGACGCTGCGTTGCGTGGCGATAAACAGCGGGAAGAAGGCGGCGAGGGCGACGAATACCCACTTGGCCAATTCGCCGAGACCGAACCATGCGGTGAGCAGCGGCACCCAGGCGAAAATGGCGATCTGGCGGATGGCCGCGAGGGTCGGGCCGAGCAGGCGTTCGCTGATGTTCGACAGGCCCAGCAGCAGGCCCAACGAAAATCCGAGTCCGCCGCCGAGCAGCAGGCCACCCAGCGTGCGGCCGAGACTGAGGGCCATGCCGCTGATCAACGTGCCGTCGAGCACGCCAGCCCAAGCCGTGCTCAAAACGGCCAATGGGCTGACCAGAATAGTGGCGTCGATCCACTGCTGGTCACTCGCCAATTGCCACAGCGCCAACAAGCCCAGCGGTAGCAGCCACGGTTGCAGCCGCTGCCAGCCGTCATAACGCGGGCCGCGACGAATTTCGGCGGTGGCCGGATGCGGCCAGTGCACCAGTTTTTTGTCCAGCAGACCGATGCCGCGATCCATCGCCACGCCGATCAAACCGATGACCACGATGCAGACGAAAACGATGTCGAGCATGAACAGTTGTCGCGCCCAGACCATCAGATAACCGATGCCTTCGCTCGAGGCCAGTAGTTCGACGGCCAGCAACGAAGTCCATCCAGCGGCCAGCGCCAGACGCACGCCAGCCATGAACGCGGGGAGGGCGGCGGGCAGCACCAGGCGACGGATCAGCAGGTGTGGCGGCAAGCGTAAAACAGCGGCAGCTTCGCGCAGTTTTGGTTGTGCATCTCTTACGCCTACCAAGGTGTGCAGGGTTACCGGCACGACGATGGCTTTGATCAGCACCACCAGTTTCAACACTTCGCCGATGCCGAAAAACACCATGAACAATGGAATCCAAGCCAGCGTCGGTATTTGCGACAGGCCGGCGAAGGTCGGGAAGATCAAACGTTCAAGACGCCGACTGAAGCCCAGTGCTGCGCCGAGCAATGCACCAGCCGAAACCCCGGCAAGCAGGCCCCAGAACAAACGCTGCAGGCTGATCCACAAATGGCTCCATAACTCGCCTTGAGACAGCTCGACAGCGCTGTTCCACACCAGCGACGGCGCCGGCAAGATCTGCTCGCTCATCCATTCATTGCGTGCGGCCAGCCACCATAGGGCGAACAGGCTGAGCGGCAGCAGCCACGGCAACAGGCGCTGGTTCAGGCTGGGCCAGGTACGGCGGCTTTTCAGCGGCGGCGCGGGGAGTGGAAGACTGAGCAAGGATTGGCGGGCCATGGGTGACCTCCGTTGTCGGGTTGGCTCAAGATCTTTAGCGGTATTAGCTAAAAACAAAAAGTTATAAAAACATCGATATAGATTCTTTTAAGGGATAAGCGAGGCCATTTAAGGCTTCCAACCCAAACGCATCCAATGCATTCGAAGAATATTTTCGATGCTGTTAATGCATACGCCGCTACGAGCCCCGGCGCTGCTCGCTTAGCGTTAAAAGCTATAAAAATGTGCATTTATAGTATTTAAGCGTAGGTAGTCATTCGGCCTACTTTCGGCTCCTCAACGCCCGTCGTGATCAAGGAGCAGCACCCATGAACCTCCCCTTCAAACGTGTTTTCAGTCTGTTTGCCATTCCTGCTCTGGTGGGCCTGCTGGCGTTTACCGCGCATGCCGACGAACTCAAGGAAATCAGAATCGCCGTGCCCGACCTGAGCGCGGGGACTCAACACAGCGGCGGCGGTGTGGTCGACGTGCTGCGCGATCAGCAGATCTTCGAAAAGGCCTTTGCCGATCAGGGCATCAAGATTCAGTGGAGTTTCTTCAAAGGTGCGGGACCGGTGATCAATGAAGCGTTTGCCAACGGTCAGGTTGATCTGGCGTATCTCGGCGATCTGGCGGCAATCATCGGCAAGTCCAATGGCCTGGATACTCGCTTGCTCAGCGCCAGTGCGCGTGGGGTGAAGCAGTATCTGGGGGTGGTACCGGGTTCGGGGATCAAGACGTTGCAGGATCTCAAGGGCAAGCGCGTGGCGATCTTCCGTGGCACCGCGACGCAGTTGTCGTTTGATGCGGCGCTGGCAAGCCAGGGCCTGAGCGAGAAGGATCTGAAAGTGATCAATCTGGATTTCAATGCAGCGGTCGCGGCGTTGGCAGCCAAGCAGATCGATGCGTCATGGGGCAGCTTCGGGTTGAGCGCATTGCAGGCCAAGGGGCTGGCCGAGTTGCCGCTGAACACCAAAGATCTCGGTGGCGCAGGCAGCGTGCAGTCGGTATTGGTCGGCACGGGCAAGTTTGTTGACGCGCACCCGGAGGCGGTGGCCAAGTTGCTCAAGGCGCAACAACAGGCCGTGGAGTGGTTGACGCAGGACGGCAACAAGGCCGCATACGTGCAACTGGTCTCGGGTTTGGCCAGCTATCCGCCGGTGATCCTGACCCAGGATCTGCAGGATCAGAAGTTGAGCGAAGTGTTCCCGTCGACGCTGGATCCGGTGTTCCTTGGCAGCTTGCAGGACAAAGTTGATCTGGCGGCGCAGCAGAAGCTGATTCGCAAGCCGTTCAAGGTGAATGATTGGGTGGCGCCTGAGTTGGCAGCGGCCAAGCTCTGAATCTTTAGCGCCTGCTCTGGCCTCTTCGCGAGCAGGCTCGCTCCCAAAGGGTTCTTCGGTGAACACAGATTCTGCATTCACCACCGAACCACTGTGGGAGCGAGCCTGCTCGCGAAAGGGCCCTAAACGGCGACGCTGATCTCCTGTCGATCCACCGCCACCAACGTCTCGATCATCGCCCGTGCCGCCGGCGACAGGCGAAACCCGGTACGACTGACAATCCCGCAACGCGCATTCATGCTCTCCAGGTTCTGCGGCAAATTACGCCAGTGCAGCAACACCAGCGAACCCTTGGCAATGTCCTCGACAAACGCCTCTTCCGTACCGACGCCAATCGCATTCGATTGCAGCACCACCTTCACCAGCGCCGGAAAATGCTCGGTCTCGATGGTCGGGGAAAAATCGATGCGGCCGCTGAGGTTCGCCAATAATTTGCGAATCCCCGGCGGGATCAGCGTGGTCGCCAGCGGATAGTCGAACATGTCGTTGGTCGACAGGCTTTCCTTGGCCAGCAACGGGTGTCCCGGGCGGCAGAAAAATACCCCGCGTTTGGGTGTCAGTGCCTGGGTCTGGAAGTTCGGATCGGACTCGAAATGGGCGGATGTCGGCGATGAAGAATTCGATCTCTTCACGGCTCAACGCGCGGCTGAGTTTTTCCCAGTTATCCACCTGAAAACAGGTGCGCACTTTCGGGTGCGCGTTGATGAATTGCGCCACGGCGTCCGGCACCAGTTTCACTGCTGGCGCCGGGCCGCAACCGAAGTGCACTTCGCCGGCATCGAGCTTGGTCATCTGCGTCACCTCGGCACTGAGCAGCGCGGCACCCTGCACCAGGCTCAGGGCGTGTTGCAGCACCACTTGGCCTTCGGGCGTGGGGCGCAGATCCTTGTTGCCGCGATCCACCAGCACGCAGCCGAACTCCTGCTCGAGCCCTTGAATGCTGCGGCTGAACGCCGGTTGAGTGATGCCCATCGCGTCGGCCGCGCGGACAAAACTGCGGTGTTCGTTGAGGGCGATGAAGTAACGCAACTGGCGAAGATCCATATGCTTTTCCGGCATCCTAAAAATAGCTCGAAGGCATTTGCGACGAGGGTTGCTAGAGGTTTTAAATGCAAGCTCTTATTCCGTCAACGAAGCATGTGAATATCTATTAGATGTAAAAGGAATATAGATAGAGCGTTGTTTCGCTGCCGTCCAACCGTAAGCAGTCGATGAGGGTCTACCCATGAGCAATGCCGCACTCGCAGTAAAACCCGCTGTCCACGCGCTGGAGATTCATCCGGTCGCCGGTCGTATCGGCGCCGAGATCCGTGGCGTGCACCTGTCCGGTGAGCTGGACGCCGCCACCGTCGAAGCCATTCAACAGGCGCTGGTTCAGTACAAAGTCGTGTTCTTCCGTGAGCAGACCCAACTCGACGATCAGCGTCAGGAAGCCTTCGCCCATTTGCTCGGCGAGCCGGTGGCGCACCCGACCGTGCCGTCGCGTGAAGGCACGCGTTATCTGCTGGAGCTGGACGGTGCTGAAGGTCAGCGCGCCAACTCCTGGCACACCGACGTGACTTTCGTCGACGCCTACCCGAAAGCCTCGATCCTGCGCTCGGTCGTCGCGCCGGCATTCGGCGGCGACACCCTGTGGGCCAACACCGCGACGGCGTACAACGGCTTGCCGACCGAGCTGCGTGAACTGGCCGACAAACTGGTCGCCGTGCACAGCAACGAATACGACTACGCCAGCGCCAAGCCGGACGTCTCGGCGGAGAAGCTTGAGCGTTATCGCAAGGTCTTCACGTCGACCGTTTACGAGACTGAGCATCCGGTGGTGCGCGTGCACCCGATCAGCGGCGAGAAGAGCTTGCTGCTGGGGCATTTCGTCAAACGCATCAAGGGTTACTCGCAAGCGGATTCAGCGCATCTGTTCGGGCTGTTGCAGAGCCATGTGATCCGCCAGGAAAACACCGTGCGCTGGCGCTGGAAGGCTGGTGATGTGGCGATCTGGGACAACCGCTCGACGCAGCATTATGCGATTGATGATTACGGCACTCAGGATCGGGTGGTGCGTCGGGTGACGTTGAAGGGTGAAGTGCCGGTGGGCGCGAATGGGCAGCGTAGCCAGACCATCAAAGGTCGTGACTGAAGATCAACAGCCCCTCACCCCAGCCCTCTCCCAAAGGGAGAGGGAGCCGACCGCGTTGTCTCGCGTTATCCATCGACCTGAAAGACCCTATCGATTATGGATTCGATGAAGCTGGATCAGGTCGGTGCACCTCTGACATATCCCCCATTCAGTCCCCTCTCCCTCCGGGAGAGGGTTAGGGTGAGGGGCTCTTCCCGCTACCAAACCCCAATCTGCACAACCTTCTCGGCTTGCGGCTCACCATAGCGAAACCGCTGCCCGCGCAAATCAATCTCCTGATGACTGATCGTCGTACGCCGCTTCAACCCCCGCACCCACTCAAGCAAATACCCCGCATGCTCCTCGCGCACCGCCGCGAATTCCGGGTCATCACCCAAATCCCGCAACTCCTGCGGATCATTCAGCAAATCAAACAGCTGCGGCCGAAAACCGTCGTACGCCAGGTATTTCCAGCGCTCGCTACGCACCATGGTCATCCGGCAACGATCAATCGGCTGGCCCAGACGCTCCCGCGCCGGCGCCTGAAAGGCGTAGTCGTATTCGCTGATTGCATAGTGGCGCCAATCCGGATTTTCGCCGTGCAGAAGCGGGATCAACGAACGCCCTTCAAGCCGATGCTCCGCCCCCGGCAATCCTAGTGCCTCAAGGAATGTCGGCAACGCATCAATGGTTTCCGCGAGTCGATCATCCACCGTGCCGCGCGTGACATCCGCCGTCGCTCGAGGATCACGCACGATCAACGGCACGCCCACCGCCTGCTCCAGCAAAAACTCCTTCTCACCGAGCCAGTGATCGCCCAAAAAGTCGCCGTGATCGCTGGTGAACACGATCAACGTGTCGTCCCAGCGGCCATTGCTCTGCAGAAAATCGAACAGCCGTCCGAGTTGATCATCCACCTGCTTGATCAGACCCATGTACGTAGGGATTACAGTCAATCGTACTGAATCGCGGGAAAAGTTGAGGCTTTCTTCATGCTGGCGAAAGGCAGTGTAGACGGGGTGTTTGCTGGCTTCGGAGGGTGTCGCGCGGATCACTTCGAGAATCGATTTCGTACTGTACAAGGCGTGGTACGGCGCTGGTACGATGTAGGGCCAGTGCGGTTTGATATAGGAAAGGTGTAAACACCACGATTTCTCGCCTTGCTCGGTGATGAAGTCGATGGCTCGATTTGTAGTGTAGACAGTCTCTGAGTGTTGCTCGGGAATTCGTGCTGGCAAATTCGCATGACGCATTTGCCAGCCGCTGAGGATTTCACCGTGCTCGCCTTCGGCGGCGTTGGCCCAGTCGTGCCAGGGGTTTTTGCCGTCGAACCCCTGCTCGCGCAGATAATGGGTGTAGGGCGCGGATTCGCGTTTGTCGTCGAACAGCGGGTCGTCGGGGTAGATGCCGTCGTGGCGCATGTAAGGTTCGAAACCGACTTCGTTGAGGATTTCGGCCTGTTCGCTTTCGGGATTGATTGCCAGGCGTTGCAAGGCATCGACATTCGCCGTCGCGTGGGTCTTGCCGACCAGCGCAGTACGAATGCCGTGCGGGCGCAGGTAATCGCCGATGGTCAGTTCTTCCAGCGGCAACGGCACGGCGTTCCACGCCACTTGATGGCTGCTGACATAGCGTCCGGTGTAGGCCGACATCCGCGACGGGCCACAAATCGTGCCTTGGGTGTAGGCGCGGCTGAAACGCACGCCGGCAGCGGCGAGGCGATCGATATTCGGCGTGTGCAGATGCGGATGGCTGTAGCAGGACAGGTAATCGCGGCGCAGTTGATCGCACATGATGTACAGCACGTTGCGCACGGGGTTTGGCGAGTTGGACATGGTTTCACCGGTCAGAGAGACAGGTGGGGTTTTTCGCTTTCAGTGGGGGTGTTCGGCAAGTGCATTTGGGGAATGGGTTTTATGCAGGAAATGCATCGGTGCCTGTGCCGGCCTCTTCGCGAGCAGGCTCGCGCCCACAGGGTTGGTGGCGATCACACATTCTGTATTCACCACAATCCATTGTGGGAGCGAGCCTGCTCGCGAAAGCGTCAATTCAGACAGCAAAATTCTCCAGTGAACAGACTTCTTCAACCACCGCATCAATCGCCTTGATCTGCTCAATCATCGCCTCCGCCAACGGCGACAACCGATACCCTGCGCGGCTGACAATCCCGTAGCGGGTGTACAGCTCCTCAAGATCATCCGCCAGTCCTTCGATGCGCAAGCACACCAACTCGCCTTTGGCCTGATGCAGCGCGTCGGAATACGCCCCGACAATTCCGATCGCATCCGAACGCAGCACCACGCTGAGCAGGCTCGAGCTGTTTTCACACTCCACATTGGGTGTGAAATCCGGACGCCCGCTGAGGTCGACTATGACTTTGCGCAGGTTCGGCGGACGAATACTTACCGCCAAGGGATAGCTCATCAATTGCTCGGCGGTGACCCGCTCAAACCCGGCCAAAGGGTGGCCGGCACGGCAGCAGAAATGCCATTTGCGCGGTCGCAACCGGTAGGTCAGGTAATCCGGATCTGCCTCGAAGTGCCGAGTGTCCGCGACGAAAAATTCAAACTCTTCGCTGAGTAACCGCTTGCTCAGACTCTGCCAGTCATCGACCTGAAACTGCACCCGCGCTTTCGGATAGCGGCCGATGAAGCTGCCAATCGCCCGAGGGATCAAACCCGCCGCCGGCGCCGGCCCACAACCGAAGCGTAATTCCCCCGCTTCCAGCCCATTGAACTGACTGATCTCGTTGGCCATCTGCTGCGCGCCACTGACCAGTCGCCGCGCGTGCTCAAGCAGGACCTGGCCCTGTTTGGTCGGCGGTAATTCCTTGCGCCCGCGATCAACCAACTGGCAGCCGACGCTGTGCTCGAGCGCCTGAATGCTGCGGCTGAACGCCGACTGCGACAGGTTCACCGCCTGCGCGCCGGCGACGAAGCTGCGTTGTTCAGCCAGGGCGATGAAGTGACGAAGTTGGCGCAAGTCGATATGCATTTTTCACATAAAAAATATCCGGGAAATGCATTGGATATGCATTAGGTCGACTCCTTATAAAGGCAATCTCTTATGCAGTAAATATTTGTAAATCCATAAATAAATAACTTAAAAGAATATGCAGCGCTGATGATGTCTGTGTGTTTTTTGACCAGGAGCCGCGCCATGAGTCCGTTGAACCTTGCGTCACCCCTAACGCCACGACGGCTCAAACGCCTGCCTCTGGCCCTGTTGCTGGCCGGGAGCGCGAGCTGGACTCACGGTTACGCTGCCGACTCCGAAACCCCGGCGCCGGTGCCGGCCGGCAAGCCTGCCGCCAACAGTTCGCAACTGGAAACCGTGACCGTCACTACCCGCCGCCGCGAAGAAAGTTCGCAGGACGTACCGACGCCAATGAGCGTGGTCAGCGGGCAGAATTTGGAGACGCAACGGGTTTACCGGATTCAGGATTTGCAGCAACTGGTGCCCAGCGTCAACGTCGCCTACATGCACGCGCGGCAGTCCAGCGTATCGATCCGCGGTCTCGGTAATAACCCGGCCAGCGATGGCCTGGAAGGCAGCGTTGGCCTGTACATCGACAACGTCTATCTGGGCCGCCCGGGGATGGCGGTGTTTGACCTGATGGATATCGAACAGCTCGAAGTCTTGCGTGGGCCGCAGGGGACGTTGTTCGGCAAAAACACCACTGCCGGGGTGATCAACATCAGCACCCGCGCGCCAACCTTCACCCCTGAGCGCAGCATCGAAACCTCGGTGGGTGAGGACGGTTACTTCCAGACCAAGGGCACCATTTCCGGCCCGCTCAACGATCAACTGGCCGGGCGTTTTTCGGCTTATCGAACCCGTAGCGACGGTGACATCAAAAACGAATACGACGGCCATGATCTCAACGGCGGCTCGCGCGAGGGCTTCCGCGCGCAGCTGCTGTTCAAGCCCAACGAAGATTTCAACCTGCGCTGGATCGGCGACTACAACGAAGAAGATTCCAGCGCCGGCACCCGCGTGTTGTACAACACCGGGCCGACCATCAACGGCGTCAACCTGTACCAGTCGCGCGCCAATGCCGCCGGCGCAACGCTGGTCAATGGCTCGCACCGCAAGGTCAATCTGGACAACGATCAGCATGTCACCGTGCATCAGGGCGGCACCTCGGTGGAGGCTAACTGGGCGCTTCCGAGCGACTTCACGCTGACCTCGATCAGCTCCTATCGCTTCTGGAATTTTACCCCGCGCAACGACGACGGCCTCAACGTGCCGGCGAGCTACAACGCCGGGGTGTCGGTGGAAGACAAACAGTACTCGCAGGAATTTCGCCTGGCCTCGCCCAAGGGCGAGTTCTTCGATTACGTCGTAGGCGCGTACTACTTCGGCTCGGATCTGGACAATAAATCCTTCGCTTATTACGGCCCGCAAGCGGATATCTGGAATGGTACGGCGCCCGGTGCGCTGGCCAACGTCACCAGTGTCGGCAACGGTCATATCAAGACCGACAGTTTTGCATTGTTCGCCCAAGGCACCTGGCACCTCACCGAGCGACTGGACTTCACCGCCGGGGTGCGTGGCACGTATGAAGAGAAATCAGCCTGGGTCACTCGCGATGCGCCGCTCGGTGGCGCCGCCGTTACGGGCGCTGCGGCCACGGCGCGGCGCGGTCGTGCCGGCGCTTACGATTCCGGCGATCTGAATCAGTACAGCTCGAGTCCTTCCGGGCTGCTCAACCTCAGCTATCGCATCACTGATGATGTGCTCGGTTACGCCACGTTATCCCACGGCGAGAAGTCCGGCGGGGTCAACCTCGCCGTCGGTTCCGCACCGGTAGCGGGTTCAGATTCGCTGCTGATCGGCACCGAGCGCGCGAACAACGCCGAACTCGGCTTCAAGAGCACGCTGTGGGATCACCGTCTGCAACTCAACGCCAACGTCTTCTGGACTCAGGTCAACGCTTACCAGACCAACGCCTACGACGCGGAAAACCGTGTGCAGTACCTGACCAACGCCGGTTCCGTACGTTCACGCGGGGTCGAGTTCGAAAGCACGGTGATCCCGCTGCGCGGCCTGACCCTGAACATCAACGGCTCCTACAACGACGTCAGTTACCTCTCGTACAAAGATGCCCCGTGCCCGCCGGAAGTCAGTCAGGCACCAGGTGCTCCAGCGTCCTGCGACCTCAGCGGCCATCAAGTGGTCGGCGCTTCGAAATGGATCGGCAACGCCAACGGTGAATACAAATGGAATCTGGATAACGGTTTCGAACCTTACGTCACTGCCAGCTACGCGTTTCGCTCGAAAGCCGTCGGTACCGTCGAGGATTCCGACTTCGGACAGATCCCGAGTTACGCCGTGGTCAACTTCTCCACCGGCCTGCGCGGCGATTTCAATCAGGGCCAGTGGGACGTGTCGCTGTGGCTGAAAAACGCTTTCGACAAAACCTACTACACGACCCTGTGGACGGGCGGCAATGGCGGCTATGAAGGCTTGCTCGGCACACCTCGCACCCTCGGCGTCACCGGTCGCTACGACTTCTGATTCGTCACTCAAGGAACTGCATCATGTTGCGTATCAAAACCGCTTTGCCGGTGTTGCTGTCCGGCGCAGTGCTCAGTGCCGGCGCCTTCGCCGCACCGAGTGTTTACCCGACCGGCGTGACCCGTTATGACCCGAACAAGGCTTTCAATCAGTACGTGATTTTCAGCGGCGCCGACAAGCAGACGCACCTGATCGACATGAACGGCAACGAGGTGAAAACCTGGCCACAGGCAGGTTTCCCGTCAGCGATCATCGACCCGAAACTGGTCGGCGGCGAGCGCGGCCATGTGCTGTTGCAACTGAGTGAAAAGGATCCCGGTAAACTCGGTTCGGCCGGCAACGGGTTGGGCAATCAGAGCGTCGGCGAGCTGGACTGGAATGGCAAAGTCGTCTGGCAGTGGGGCGACAAGGCGCCCGGTGGCGCAGCGCAACAACACCATGATCAGCGCCGTTTGAGCAACGGCAACACCGTGGTGCTGGCGAACAAGGTGCACAAAGTCAAAGGCTTTAAAGTGCCCGAGGTGATTGACGATGCGATCTATGAAGTCAGCCCCGACGGCGCGCTGAAATGGCAGTGGCTGGCCTCGGAGCATCTGAATGAATTCGGCTTCACCGCCGAGCAGTTGAAGCTGGTGCGCGCCAGTGAAAATCCGGACTACCTGCACATCAACAACCTCAGTCTGGTGGGGCCGAACAAGTGGTTCGATGCCGGTGACAAGCGCTTCAATCCGGACAACCTGCTGATCGATTCACGCAACGCCAACTTCATCGCGATCATCGACAAGAACAGCGGCAAAGTGGTCTGGCGTCTCGGCCCGAACCTGCCGCTGATCAACCCGAAAACTGCGCAAAAATTGCCGCGCCCGGTGGATCAGTTCGTCGGTCAGCATGATGCACACATCATTCCGGCCGGATTGCCAGGTGCCGGCAATTTGCTGGTGTTCGATAACCAGGGATCGGCGGGTTATCCGAACGTTACCCTCGGGCTGATTTCCGGCTCGCGGGTACTGGAAATCGATCCGGTGAAAAGTGAGATCGTCTGGCAGTACAGCGCGGCCAATTCGAAGCAACCGGGGTGGGCGTTCTACAGCTCGTTTATCAGCAGCGCGCGGCGCTTGCCCAACGGCAACACGCTGATCGACGAAGGCATGAACGGACGGTTTTTCCAGGTGACGGCCAGTGGTGAAAATGTCTGGGAATACGTCAGCCCGTATCTCGGCAAGGCGCCGGGCAGCGACGCGATCAGCAATTGGGTCTATCGGGCGTTGCCTGTGAGTTATGACTGGGTGCCAACGGGTACGCCACGCTCCGAGACGGCGGTTAATGCCCCGGTTGTCGGCGCGCAACAAACCAATGCCAGTCGTTAGTCGAATTGGAATTATTGCTCGAACGAACGGCGATAAGTTATGAGCGGGTTGAAGGGTGCTTATTGCAAATTCGTTAGTAAGTCGCGTGGACAATAATTGAATGTGCAACCATCCTGACTGTCGTGAGTTTCCAGGAGGAAACTTGCTCTCATCGGAAGATACTTATCCCAACGATAAAGGAAATCGAATCATGTCGAGCATTAATGGCACTTATGTGAACGCTAACGCTGGCGCCAAACTGACGATTACCGATGGCAACGATTCAAACGGTACATTCAGTGGCACGTTCAGCCAGGGCGGCGTTAACTATGACGTCAGCTACGGGCATTACCATTTCCAGAACAGCACCGGACAACCTACCACCATCACATTTGTCGGTCTGAATGGTAATAGCGGATTTCAAGCGTGGTCATTGTTTTCTCCTGATCACAATTACGCAAAAGTTCGTGCGGCCGGTTCCCGTACTAATTTTGACGGTGAAGTAGTGACCCTGGCAGGGGAATTCGTCAAACAATAATTCGCGCGCAATTGATAAAGGCCGACGCACGAAAGTGCGCCGGCATTTTTTATTGTTCCGGCAAAATAACAATCAACTATTTACTTGGTATTAGTTGTCCCACAAAACCGGGTCAGGCGAATTTGATGCGTTGCGTGAATACTTTCAATGCCTGAAAAGCATGCGAATTTTCCCGCATTGCTACAGCCCACGTGGTACGTGGCTTTGGCGGAATTGATCAATTCATATATTCCATAAAGGCCTATGCATAACGTTAAAGATTACTTTCGGAGATAAGCGCCAAGCCCAATGATTCATCCATCGATTCGCCGTGGGGGATTCAACAAACGGTTGATCGGCAGTTTTTGTAGAGAACGCAAAAAGACCGCAGGGAGTGAATCAATGGGCAATGTCCAGACCGCCGCCAGCGCAGAGGAATTGCTGTGGCGTCAGACGCCGGGTGGCGAGTTGGTCGATCTCGGCCGGCCGCATCGTGTGCCGTTGGGACAGCTGCGTTTGCAGCGTGCGCCCAAAGGAATTTTGAGTCGGCGCGAAACCCTTCTGCTCGGCGTGCTCGCATTGGTGGTGCATGGCGCGGTGATCTACTGGATCAGCCAGAAGCCGACGCCGGTGCTGCCGATCGTGCCGCCGGAAATTCCGCCGATGACTATCGAATTCTCGCGCCCGGCACCACCAGCACCACCGGTTGTCGAGCCGCCACCACCTGCGCCTGTGGTTGAGCCACCGCCGCCGGTAGAAGACGAACTGGCGGTAAAACCACCGCCGCCAAAACCCGTTCCGAAACCCAAACCGGTGGTTAAACAGGCCCCCAAACCAGCGCCGAAAGCCGTCGAGCAACCACCCGCGCCGCCACAACCGGCAGCTCCGGTTGCAGCGCCAGCGCCACCTGCTCCCCCCGCGCCGGCACCGGTAACCCCGGCCTCAGCGAACGCCGCGTACCTGAAAAACCCGGCACCGGAATACCCGTCGCTGGCTCAGCGTCGCGGTTGGGAAGGCACGGTGTTGCTGCGCGTGCATGTGTTGGCCAGCGGCAAACCGGGTGAGATCCAGATAGCCAAAAGCAGCGGCCGGCAACAGCTCGACGACGCGGCGCTGAACGCCGTCAAACGTTGGAGTTTCGTCCCGGCCAAGCAGGGTGATGTCGCCCAGGACGGCTGGGTCAGCGTGCCCATCGATTTCAAGATTCATTAAACCGAAACCAAATTCGCGCGAAACGTTTACACGAGGGAATCATCATGACGTTACTGGCATCTCCACTGGAATCCATCGAAAGCGCGGTGATCTGGCTGCTGGTGGTTTTTTCCGTCGCCACCTGGGGCCTGGCACTGCTCAAGGCTGTGCAGTTCGGGCGGCTGAAGGCGCAGGATCGGCGTTTTCATAAGCGTTTCTGGGCGGCGTCGAGTCTGGATTCAGCCGCTGAATTGAGCGAGACCCAACCCGGCGCCGCAGCGCGGGTGGCACAGGCCGGTTACGCGGCGATTCAGGTGGGTGAGACGCCACAGGCGAATGATTTGAGCCAGGCGATCAACCATCAGGATCGCCTCGAGCGCGCATTGCGTCAGCAGATCGTTCGCGAACGGCGTTCGCTGGAAACGGGCCTTGCAGTGGTCGCAAGTATTGGTAGCACCTCGCCGTTCATTGGTTTGTTCGGCACGGTGTGGGGAATCATGGAGGCGTTGAAAGGCATCAGCGCCGCAGGTTCGGCGAGCCTGGAAACGGTCGCCGGGCCAATCGGTGCGGCACTGGTCGCCACAGGTGTGGGGATCGCCGTCGCGGTGCCGGCAGTGCTGGTTTACAACTACTTTTTGCGTCGGTTGAAACTGACGGCGGCGGATCTGGATGACTTCGCCCACGACTTCTACAGCCTGGCGCAGAAGAGTGCATTCCGCGTGTTGATCCACCCGACGGCGCACAAGGTCGCAACGCCGGGCAACGCAGCAAAAGTGAAGGAGGCGTCCTGATATGGCCTTCTCCACGCAAGACAGTGATGAGGTACTCAGCGAGATCAACGTGACCCCGCTGGTGGACGTGATGCTGGTGCTGCTGGTGGTGTTTATCGTCACCGCGCCGTTGCTGACCAACGCGATCCCGATCAACCTGCCGAAAACCGAAGCGGTGGCGCCGGTCGAGCAGAAGGACCCGCTGGTGGTGAGCATCGATGGTGCCGGCAAGCTGTTTATCAACAAGGACGAGATTCAGCCGGACTTGCTGGAATTCAACCTCAAGTCGGCCAAGGCCAAAGACCCGGAAGTGCGCGTGCAATTGCAGGCCGATGACGGAGTGAACTACGGCGAAGTGGCGCGGGCGATGGCTTCGATTGAACGGGCGGGGATTACCAAGTTATCGGTGATTACCGCGCGGTGACAGATTTTACGTTTTTCCGGGGCCGTCTCCTTGGCAGGGTGCGGCCCTTTTTTTATTTCTGGCATTAGAAGCAGAACCCTCACCCTAGCCCTCCCGAAACGTCGGACCGCCCATAGGGAGAGGGAACTGATCTCGGTTGTTCTCACGAGTTACACCGACCTGAAATACCCAGTCGAACTCAGGATTTGAACGGCATGAAGATCGGCTCCCTTTCCCCCTCGCCCCCATGGGGGAGAGGGCTGGGGTGAGGGGGAAAAGATTTCCAGCCAGGCACACATCTCATATTCAATTCAGGTCTTAATAAATAGCTTCTTATTCCTTAACGAATATAAATCCCCTCCCTATACTCGTTCAGGAACAGACACGACGCAGGAGAGCTCCCCATGCGCAACGAATCAATCCGCTACCTGATTGTGCCGGGCTGGCAAGGATCGCCAGATGATCATTGGCAAAGCCACTGGCAGAACAGCCTGCCAAACAGTACGCGGGTCGAGCAGGCCGATTGGCTGACGCCGCGTCGTGAAGACTGGGTGGCGGCACTGGCCGAGGCGATTGCCGCCGATAGCACGCCTGTCATCCTTATCGCCCACAGCCTCGGCTGCATCACCGTTGCCCATTGGGCAGCCACTGCGCCGCTGCAATACCTGCGTCAGGTGCGTGGTGCCTTGTTGGTCGCGCCGGCAGATGTCGAGCGTCCGGCGTGTGCACCGGCGCTGCGCAATTTCGCGCCGATTCCGACTGATCTGCTGCCGTTTCCGAGCCAGGTCGTCAGTTCCGACAACGACGCCGCCGTGAGTGCGCCGCGCGCACTGGAGCTGGCCCGCAACTGGGGTGCCGAGGCGGGGATTCTCGCCGGTGCCGGACACATCAACGTCAAGTCCGGGCATCAGCGTTGGGAGCAGGGTTTTGCTTATCTCTATCGCCTGCAAAACCGTATGGAACACCACGCCCGCCGCCGCGCCTGATCTTTTTTCTTTCAACGCCCCCGTCTGCCGGCGGTTTTGGGCGGGAGCCTGCCATGAGTTTCGAAACCTTCGGTCAGCCGTTGCTGACCTTTCCCGATGCGGAAAAAAGCCCCCTGAGCATTCGCGCCAAGGCGCTGGTGTTCGTCGATCCGCGCTCGCGTCAACTGCGTGAGGAGCTCGAGCAACTGGCGCCGCGCTCGACTTCGGTATTGATCCGTGGCGAGACCGGTACGGGTAAAGAATTGCTCGCCCGGCACATCCATCGCGCCAGTGACCGCAGCGGTCTGTTTGTTTCGGTCAATTGCGGAGCGATCAGCCCGACCTACGCTGATGCCGAGCTGTTCGGCTACGCTGCCGGCAGTTACAGCGGCTCGGCCAGCAGCCGTGCAGGCTGGTTCGGTTCGGCCAACGGCGGCACCTTGTATCTGGATGAAATCGGCGACTTGCCGCTGCCGATCCAGATCAAATTGCTTGCCGCGTTGGAGAACCACGAAGTCACTCGTGTCGGTGCGCATCAGCCAAGTCCCGTGGATGTGCGCCTGGTCGCGGCCACCAGCATTGATCTGGCGCAAGCGGTGGACGCCGGGAAATTCCACGAGCGCCTTTATCACTACCTCAGCGAGGGCCACCTCGAATTGCCGGCGTTACGTGCGCGTACCGGCGATATCCTGTCGCTGGCTGAATATTTCCTCGGCATCTACAGCCAGCGTCTCGACCTTCCTGTGCCGCTGATCAGCGAAGCGGCGCAGCACGTGCTCGAACAACACAGTTGGCCGGGCAACACCCGCGAGCTGGAAAACGTCATTCACTTTGCCTTGCTGGTGAGTACCGGTGACGAGATTCTGCCGGAGCACCTGAACCTGCCCGAGGCGTCTGGGCCGCAGCTTCAGATCGAACGGCTAGTGACACAAATCAACATCGGCGGCAGCGTCGCCGAGCGTAAGGCATTGAAAGATTTGCTGATTCGTTTGAGTGAGGGTTTGTAACCGTTTCGTTCAACATGAACAAAATGGAATATGAAGCTGAATAAACGTTATTGTCCGGGAATAAAAAATCCCGGTATTGTCCGACCCACGCCAGCGATATCACTTCACTGGCACACGTATTAATGCCGTCGTCGATGACGACCGTGATTTTCGATAAGGACACTGCATGAAAAAGGTTCTGTTGTTTACCGCATTGGCGGCTGCTCTGACTGCTTCCCTGGCCAATGCTGGCGAAAAACTGGTGGTTGCCGCGACCCCGGTTCCGCACGCTGAAATCCTTGAGCTGATCAAACCGACCCTGGCCAAAGAAGGCGTGGATCTGGAAATCAAAGTGTTCACCGACTACGTTCAGCCGAACGTACAGGTTGGCGAGAAGCGTCTGGACGCCAACTACTTCCAGACCCTGCCGTACCTGAACAGCTTTAACCAGGGCAAATACAAGGACGACAAGTCCAAGTATCTGGTGACCGTGCAGGGCGTGCACGTTGAACCGTTCGGTGGTTACTCGAGCAAGTACAAGACCCTCGCTGAACTGCCGGACGGCGCCACTATCGCCATCCCGAACGAAGGCAGCAACAGCGGCCGCGCACTGATCCTGCTGCAGAAGGCTGGCCTGATCGAGCTGAAAGACCCGAAGAACGCTCTGGCAACGCCAAAAGACATCGCCAAGAACCCGCACAACTTCAAGTTCAAGGAACTGGAGTCGGCCCTGCTGCCACGCGTTCTGAAAGAAGTTGATCTGGACATGATCAACACCAACTACGCGCTGGAAGCCAAGTTGAACCCGCAGAAAGATGCGCTGGTGATTGAAGGTGCTGACTCGCCGTACGTGAACTTCCTGGTGGCCCGTGAGGACAACAAGAACAGCGACGCGATCCAGAAACTGGCCAAAGCCCTGACCAGCCCGGAAGTCAAAGCGTTCATCGAGAAGAAGTACAACGGCGCGGTACTGCCGGCGTTCTGATCTGACGCTTGAACCACCCCCTTCAAGGTGTGAAAACGCCGATGGCCAGTGATGGGCATCGGCGTTTTTGTGTGTGCGTTGAAAAGCCCCTCACCCTAGCCCTCCCGAAACGTCGGACCGCCCAGAGGGAGAGGGGACTGATTGGGGGATGCTGTAGAGGTACGCCGACGTGAAAGATCTCTGCTGAATCCATAATCGACTCGATGATTCAGGTCGACGTAATTCGCCAGACACCTCGGTCGGCTCCCTCTCCCCCTGGGAGAGGGCTGGGGTGAGGGTGCTTTTGATCTTGAGCTCAGGCCACTTGGGCCTTCAATGCCCGTCTCAACGCCACCAACAATTTCACAATCTCCTGCGGATCCAGTCGCTGCGGCACTTTTACGTCCATGTTCTCTTCCTTGTTATGAGGTTGGCCGGGGGAGTCTGGCCAAAAGCTGTTCGTCCTTGGAGGGCTTTCATGAAAAAAAGATCCTTCCTACAGCGCAAAGAAAAATAGCCTTCTTATTCCTTCCCGGCAAACCCACAAGATAGTTTTTTGGGTGATATCAATATGCTTTAACGGTATTTAAATTCTTGTTTTTATACCTATAAAGTCGGTGTCTGCCGGACAGCCATCCGCTGCCCATGGACTGCACCACCGTCGCTTACCGAGCGGCGTTCAGGACGTTTCATGACCTTCGATTACGCATTTATCCTCAGCACCCTGCCGGCGTTTCTCAAAGCCGTGGGCGTAACGCTGCAGGTCGGTTTTATCGCCATTGGCACCTCGCTGCTGGTGGCGCTGCTCAACGCGACGATTCTGGTGTTCCGCACGCCGTACCTGCAAAGACTGGTGGGCCTGTATGTGGAACTGGCACGCAACACGCCGTTGCTGATTCAGTTGTTCTTCGTCTACTTCGCCTTGCCGGCGTTGGGGATCAAAGTCTCTGGTTTCACTGCCGCGATCATCACCATGACCTTTCTCGGCGGCGCTTACCTCACCGAAGTGCTGCGCGCCGGCGTCGATGCGGTGCCCCAAGCGCAACTGGAATCAGGGCGCTCAATCGGCCTGTCCCATGGCCAGTTGCTACGCTACGTGATCCTGCCGCAAGCGGGGATTCTCAGCCTGCCGTCGTTGTTCGCCAATTTCATTTTCCTGCTCAAGGAAACCACCGTGGTCTCGGCGGTGGCCGTGCCGGAAATCCTCTACACCACCAAGAGCTACATCGCGCTCTACTACAAAACCTACGAAATGCTCGCCGTGCTGACGCTGATCTGCGTGCTGCTGTTCTTGCCGCTGTCGCTGCTGCTCAGCCGTCTGGAAAGGAGGCTCCAGCATGGCCAGTTCGGGTCTTGAACTGCTCTGGGTGTCGTTGCCGCAATTGGCCAAAGGCGCCGGGCAAACCTTGTCGATCTCGTTCCTGAGCATCGCCATCAGCACTGTCGGCGGCGTGCTCTACGGTGTGTTGCGCACGCTCAACATCACGTGGCTGAACGCGCTCTTACGGGTGTATCTAGAGCTGTTCCGGGCGATTCCGGTGCTGGTCTGGCTGTACCTGTTGTTCTTCGGCTTGCCGATTTTCTTCGGACTGAGCCTGCCGAGTTTCTGGTGCGCGGTGCTGGTGCTGTCGCTGTGGGGCGCCAGTGAAGTCGGCGAAGTCGCGCGCGGTGCGCTGCATTCTTTACCACGTGGACAGCGTGAAGCAGGGCTTTCGATTGGTTTGAACGCCGCGCAACTCTACGGCTACGTGCTGCTTCCGCAAGCGCTGAAGCGCA
The DNA here is from genome assembly GCF_014268485.2 of Pseudomonas zeae. Classification (NCBI taxonomy): domain Bacteria; kingdom Pseudomonadati; phylum Pseudomonadota; class Gammaproteobacteria; order Pseudomonadales; family Pseudomonadaceae; genus Pseudomonas; species Pseudomonas zeae. The sequence continues at coordinate 497,924 of NZ_CP077090.1, forward strand.
TGACACCACCGACCATCAACGTTTATACGCGGATCATCAAGACCAGCTCATTGGCGGTGCTGATCGGTGTGGTCGATGTGATCAAGGTCGGCCAGCAGATCATCGAGCGCACCTACGAGTCGGTGCTGATCTACGGCGCGCTGTTCCTGTTTTTCTTTTTTATCTGCTACCCGCTTTCGGCCGCTTCGCGCGTGCTGGAGCGGCGCTGGACGCAAGCATGAGCGCATTGATCGAGTTTCACGGTTTCAATAAATTCTACGGCGAGCAGCAGGTGCTCAACGGCATCGACCTGCAAGTGCAGAGTGGCGAAGTGATCGTCATCCTCGGCCCCAGCGGTTGCGGCAAAAGCACGTTGCTGCGTTGCCTCAATGGTCTGGAAGAAGCCCACAGCGGCAGCTTGAAATTTGTCGGCCGCGAACTGCTGGACAAGTCCACCGACTGGCGCGAGATCCGCCAGCAGATCGGCATGGTGTTCCAGAGTTATCACCTGTTCCCGCACATGAGCGTGCTCGACAATTTGCTACTTGGCCCGCTCAAGGTACAGAAGCGTCAGCGCCGCGAAGCGCAACAGCAAGCCGAAGCGCTGCTCGAACGCGTTGGCCTGGAGGACAAGCGCGATGCCTTCCCGCGTCAGCTCTCCGGCGGCCAGCAGCAACGCATCGCCATCGTCCGCTCGCTGTGCATGAACCCACGGGTGATGCTCTTCGACGAAGTCACCGCCGCCCTCGACCCGGAAATGGTCAAGGAAGTTTTGCAGGTCATTCAGGGCCTCGCCCGCGAAGGCATGACCCTGTTGATCGTCACCCATGAAATGGCCTTCGCTCGCGCGGTGGCCGATCGCATCGTGTTCATGGATGCCGGGCGCATCCTTGAACAGAACCCGCCCGAGATTTTCTTTACGAACCCGCAAACCGCACGCGCGCAGCAGTTTCTGGAGAAGTTCTCCTTCGTGGCAACACTGCCAAAAACGAATCCGACAAAGGAACTGGAACTGTTATGAAAACTGCCGCTTTTTTACTGCCCCTACTGACCCTCGCCTTGCTTGCCGGTTGCAGCAAAACCGAAGAACCGCCGAAGCCGAAAGTCGCCAGCGAAAGCACCGCGCCGGCCGGTTATCTGGACAAGATCAAGGCTCGCGACAAGTTGATTGTCGGTGTCTTCACCGATAAACCACCATTCGGTTTTGTCGACGAAGCGGGGCGCTACGTTGGTTTCGATACCGACATCGGCCGCCGTTTCGCCAAGGATTTGCTCGGCGATGAAAACAAGGTCGAGTTCGTTGCCGTCGAGCCGGCAAGCCGTATTCCATTCCTGCAAAGCGACAAGGTCGACCTGATCCTCGCCAACATGACTGTGACCCCAGAGCGCAAGGAAGCGGTGGAGTTCACTAACCCGAACCTCAAGGTTGCGGTGCAGGCGTTGGTGCCGCAAAGCAGCTCGGTGAAAAACCTCGATGATCTGGCAACCCGCACCACCATCGTCACTACGGGCACGACCGCCGATATCTGGCTGACCAAGAATCATCCGGACTGGAAATTGCTCAAGTTCGAGAAAAACTCCGAATCGCTGCAAGCCCTGGCCAATGGTCGTGGCGATGCGTACGCACAGGACAATCTGGTGTTGTTCAGCTGGGCCAAGCAGAACCCGGGCTATCGCGTGCTGGATGAAAAACTGGGGGCTGAAGCGCCGATCGCGCCGGCGGTGAAGAAGGGCAATCTCGAGTTGCGTGACTGGGTGAATACCGAGCTGACCAAGCTGGGAGAGGAGAAGTATCTGCTCAAGCTGTACGACCAGTATGTGCGTAAAGAGCTGAGTGATGACACCAAACCTGAGAGTGTGATTGTCGAGGGTGGCAAGTGGCAGGGGTGATTGCCTGTTGAGTCGGTGGTGAGGCTCAAGGGCAATCCCTCACCCCAGCCCTCTCCCGGAGGGAGAGGGGGCCGACCGAGGTGTCTTGCATCAGACATCGACCTGACAAACCGAGTCGATTATGGATTCACAGACGCATTTCGCGTCGGCGTCACTTCGATTTTGGATTCACAGATGCATTTTCACGTCGGCGCCACTCTTGAGCATCCCTCGGTCAGTCCCCTCTCCCTCTGGGAGAGGGTTAGGGTGAGGGGCTTTTGGCTGGAACGTTCAATCCGGCCAGTTCCACGGCGGCTCATCCAGCACCCGCTGGCCGACAATCCCGGTCTGCCCCAGGGTTTTCTCCAGCACGATGCAATTGCATTCCGGGTCTTCCTGCAACGCCGAAATCAACCGCCGCGCATGCGACACCACCCACACCTGACACTGCTCCGAGGCACGGATAATCAACCGCGCCAACGCTGGCAGCAGATCCGGGTGCAGGCTGGTCTCCGGTTCGTTCAGCACCATCAGCGACGGCGGCCTCGGCGTCAGTAGTGCCGCAACCAACAGCAAATAACGCAACGTGCCGTCCGACAGCTCCGCCGCCGATAACGGCCGCAACAAACCTTCCTGATAAAACTCGATGGCAAAACGTCCACCGGCCTGCGCTTCGATATGCACCCGCGCGCCAGGAAACGCATCGGTAATCGCCGCACGCATCGCATCGCCATCACCAATCTCGATGATGGTCTGCAACGCCGCCGCCAGATCACGGCCGTCGTGATGCAGCACCGGCGTGCGTGTGCCCAATTGCGGCTGGCGCACCGGTGCATCGGCATCGCTGCGAAAGTGATCGTAAAAGCGCCAGCGGCGAATGAACTCGCGCATCTGGAACACTTCCGGCGAGCTGCGCAGGCTGCCGACCTGATCGAACAGGCTGTCGAAGTTCGGCGTGTGTTGCGCCAGCACATCCCATTGGCGCTCGTTGCGTGTGCGGATCATCGGGCCGTCACGATCCACCAGCAGGCTGGCGGGGCGGTAGAGCGGGCCGGCCCAGATGCACTCGCGCTTGATCTGCGGGTCGAGGCTGAAGCGCGAGGGAATCGGGTGCGAATGCTCGGGCAGCATGAAGTGCCCGTTGGAGTCGGGCAGGCCGAGGCTGATCGAATAGCTGAAATCTTCCCCGGCGAACCCCAGGCGTAGACGCTTTACACCTCGGCGTACTGTCGACTGGATCGGCACCTCGCCGTTACGCATGCGCCGGCTGATGGTTTCCGGCCCGGCCCAGAAGGTCGACTCCAGCCCGCCTTCACGGGCCAGCGCATTGACTACGCCACCCTGAGCGGTTTCCGCCAACAGACGCAAGGCCCGGTAGAGATTGGACTTGCCGCTGCCGTTGGGACCGGTGATCAGGTTCAGCCGGCCGAGCGGGATCACCAGTTTGTTGATCGAGCGGTAATTGGCCACCGCGAGAGTATTGAGCATGGAATTCCTTCTCTTGAGGCGCCCATTGCAGGAGCTGCCGCAGGCTGCGATTTTTTGACGTTGTTTTCAGAAGATCGCAGCCTGCGGTAGCTCCTACAGGGAAATATGGGGATCGAACGGGCGAACGTTGAACCCTGTTCTAAGCTCACAGTCGTATCGTCACTTGCACGTTCGTACACAGGAAGGAGTCTGCATGGCGAGTCCCGGTTTGAAAACAGCGGTCATGCTGAGTCTGCTCACGTTGGTGACCGCCTGCGGCGAGAAAAAAGCCCCTGAGGAATACCTTCCAAGGGTCTTTGTACAGGAAGTGAAACCCACGGATTACGCCGCTTCGGTGACGTTGACCGGTGACGTGCAGGCGCGCGTGCAGACCGAATTGTCGTTCCGCGTCGGCGGCAAGATCATCCAGCGTATGGTTGACGTCGGTGACCGGGTCACGGCCAAGCAAGTGCTGGCCAAACTCGACCCCAAGGATTTGCAGACCAACGTCGACTCGGCTCAAGCCCAGGTCGTCGCTGAACAGGCCCGGGTGAAACAAAGTGCGGCCGCCTTCGTGCGCCAGCAAAAACTCCTGCCCAAGGGTTACACCAGCCAAAGCGAATACGATTCCGCCCAAGCTGCGTTGCGCAGCAGCCAGAGCGCCTTGAGCGCGGCGCAGGCGCAACTGGCCAACGCCAAGGATCAACTCAGTTACACCTCACTGATCGCTGACGCGCCGGGTGTCATCACTGAGCGCCAAGCCGAAGTCGGCCAAGTGGTACAGGCCACGGCACCGATTTTTTCGTTGGCCCGCGATGGCGACCGTGACGCGGTGTTCAATGTCTACGAGTCACTGCTGGCCGAGCGTCCTGCGGACCCCTCGATCGTCGTCAGCCTGCTCGATAACCCTGCCATCAAAACCACCGGCACGGTGCGTGAAATCACCCCGGCGGTGTCGGCGCAGTCCGGTACGGTGCAAGTCAAAGTCAGCCTCGACAGCCTGCCACAAGGGATGCAGCTGGGCTCGGTGGTCAGCGCCACCGCCAAGGGCAGCGGCAAGTCGGCAGTCGAATTGCCATGGTCGGCGCTGACCAAAAACATCAGTGATCCGGCGGTGTGGATGGTCGACGATAAAGGTGAAGCGCAGTTGCACAACGTGACCGTCGGCCGCTACCTGATCGGCAAGGTCATCATCAGCGAAGGCCTCAAGGGCGGGGAGAAAGTCATTGTCGCCGGTGGGCAGTTGTTGCATCCCGGCATGAAAGTCGAAATCGCTGAAAACACCTACAAGGATCTGCAACCGGGAGCACAGCCATGAAGCGTCTGGGGCTGTTATCCGTGGGTGTGTTGCTGGCGGCCTGCTCGAAAAGCGAGCCACCTCCGGAGCCGGTACGTCCGGTGCTATCGGTCAAAGTTCAAGCGTTGAGCGAGGAAAGCCTCGGGCGTTTCGCCGGCAGCATCCAGGCGCGTTATGAAAGCAACACCGGTTTCCGCGTCGGTGGTCGCATCGCCAGCCGCAACGTCGATGTCGGAACCGAAGTGCAAAAGGGCACGCTGCTCGCCACCCTCGATCCGTCTGATCAGCAGAACCAATTGCGTTCGGCCCAAGGCGACCTGGCCAGGGTTCAGGCGCAACTGATCAATGCCCAGGCCAATGCCCGCCGTCAGCAGGCGCTGTTCGATCGTGGCGTAGGGGCGCAGGCACAACTGGACATCGCCACCACGGACTTGAAAACCACCCAGGCCTCGCTGGACCAGGCACGGGCGGCGGTCAATCAAAGCAAGGACCAGCTCGGCTATACCGAACTGCGTTCCGACCATAAAGCCGTGGTCACCGCGTGGAACGCCGAAGCCGGGCAAGTGGTGACGGCGGGCCAGCAGGTCGTGACTCTGGCGCAACCGGACATCAAGGAGGCGGTCATCGATCTGCCCGACACCCTGGTCGATCAGATTCCTTCCGACGTGGTGTTTCTGGTGGCCGGGCAACTCGACCCGAGCATCAACACCACGGCAACCCTTCGCGAGATCGAACCGCAGGCGCAAAGCGCCACGCGTACTCGTCGGGCACGCCTGACTCTGGCCGAGACACCGGACGGTTTCCGCCTCGGCACGGCGATCAGCGTGACCCTCAGTTCGGCGATCAAACCGCGCATCGAATTGCCGGCTACCGCTTTGCAGGAGGTCGACGGCAAACCACGGATCTGGGTCATCGACACCCAGAGCAAAACCGTCAGCCCCCGCGACGTCAGCGTGATCAGTCGCAGCGACAGCAGCGTAGTGCTCGCGGGCGGCGTGAAGAACGGCGAGCGCGTGGTCAGCGCCGGCGTCAACAGCCTCAAACCCGGACAATCGGTAAAACTTGACGAGGACAGTCAATGAAAGGCTCTTTCAACCTCTCCGAATGGGCCCTCAAGCATCAGTCATTCGTCTGGTACCTGATGTTCGTCGCGTTGCTGATGGGCGTGTTCTCGTACTTCAATCTGGGCCGCGAAGAAGATCCGTCGTTCACCATCAAGACCATGGTGATCCAGACCAAATGGCCGGGCGCGACCCAGGAAGAAACCCTCGCACAGGTCACCGACCGCATCGAGAAAAAACTCGAGGAACTCGACTCCCTCGACTACGTGAAAAGTTACACGCGCCCCGGCGAATCGACGGTGTACGTGTACCTGCGCGACACCACCAGCGCCAAGGACATCCCGGAAATCTGGTACCAGGTGCGCAAGAAGATCGACGATATTCGCGGGCAGTTCCCCAAAGGTATTCAAGGGCCCGGGTTCAACGACGAGTTCGGTGATGTGTTCGGCTCGGTCTACGCCTTCACCGCCGACGGCCTGACCATGCGCCAGTTGCGCGATTACGTAGAACAGGCGCGGGCCGAGATCCGCAATGTACCGGGGCTGGGCAAGATCGAAATGATCGGCCAGCAGGACGAAGTGATTTATCTGAACTTCTCCACCCGTAAACTGGCGGCGTTGGGTATCGATCAGCGTCAGGTTGTGCAGAGCCTGCAATCGCAGAACGCCGTGACCCCGGCCGGTGTGATCGAGGCCGGCCCTGAGCGGATTTCCGTGCGCACTTCGGGGCAGTTCGCCTCGGAGAAAGATCTGGCCGAGGTCAATCTCAAGCTCAACGACCGTTTCTATCGCTTGGCTGACATCGCCGACATCACTCGCGGTTACACCGATCCGGCTACCCCGGAATTCCGCTTCGACGGCAAACCGGCCATCGGTCTGGCGATTGCCATGCAGAAGGGCGGCAACGTTCAGGAGTTCGGCAAGGCGTTGCACCAACGCATCGATGAACTGACCGCAGACTTGCCGGTTGGCGTGGGTGTGCACACCGTGTCCGATCAGGCGGTGGTGGTGGAAGAAGCGGTCGGTGGCTTTACCAGTGCCCTGTTCGAGGCGGTGATCATCGTGCTGGTGGTCAGCTTCATCAGCCTCGGCGTGCGCGCCGGCCTGGTGGTGGCGTGCTCGATTCCGCTGGTGCTGGCGATGGTGTTCGTATTCATGGAATACAGTGGCATCACCATGCAGCGGATTTCGCTCGGTGCCTTGATCATCGCCCTCGGTCTGTTGGTCGACGATGCGATGATTACCGTGGAGATGATGGTCACGCGCCTGGAAATGGGCGAGACCCGCGAGCAGGCCGCGACGTTCGCCTACACCTCGACGGCGTTCCCGATGCTCACCGGCACGCTGGTGACCGTCGCGGGTTTCGTGCCCATCGGCCTCAATGCCAGCTCCGCCGGTGAGTACACCTTCACCCTGTTCGCGGTGATCGCCGTGGCGATGCTGGTGTCATGGGTGGTGGCGGTGTTCTTCGCTCCGGTGATCGGCGTGCACATTCTCAGCGCCAACGTGAAACCCCATGAAGCCGAGCAGGGCCGCGTCGGGCGTGCGTTCAATGGCGGTCTGCTGTGGGCGATGCGCAATCGCTGGTGGGCCATCGGCATTACCGTGCTGCTGTTCGTGCTGGCAGTGTTTTGCATGCGCTTTGTGCAGAACCAGTTCTTCCCTTCCTCGGACCGGCCGGAAATTCTCGTCGACCTGAACCTGCCGCAAAACGCCTCGATCGACGAAACCCGCAAAGCCGTCGACAAGCTGGAAGAAACCCTCAAAGGCGACGCGGACATTGTGCGTTGGAGCACCTACATCGGTCAGGGCGCGATCCGCTTCTACCTGCCGCTCGACCAGCAATTGCAAAACCCGTACTACGCACAACTGGTGATTGTCAGCAAAGACTTCGAAGCCCGCGAGGCCCTGAGCCAACGCCTGCGTGAGCGCTTGCACAAAGACTTCGTCGGCATTGGCAGTTACGTCCAGGCGCTGGAAATGGGCCCGCCGGTGGGGCGTCCGATCCAGTACCGGGTCAGTGGCAAGGACATCGATCAGGTGCGCAAGCACGCCATCGACCTGGCCACCGAACTGGACAAGAACCCGCACATCGGCGAGATCATTTACGACTGGAACGAGCCGGGCAAAGTCCTGCGCATCGACATCGCCCAGGACAAGGCGCGGCAGCTCGGGTTGTCCTCCGAAGACGTGGCGAACCTGATGAACAGCATCGTCAGCGGCGCGCCGCTGACCCAGGTCAACGACGACATCTACCTGATCAATGTGGTCGGCCGGGCGGTGAATTCGGAGCGCGGTACGCCGGAAACCCTGCAGAATCTGCAGATCGTTACGCCCAACGGCACGTCGATTCCGCTGCTGGCGTTCGCCACCGTGCGTTATGAACTGGAGCAGCCGCTGGTGTGGCGTCGTGACCGCTTGCCGACCATCACCATCAAGGCCTCGGTGCGCGACGAGATCCAGCCGACCGATCTGGTGAAACTGCTCAAGCCGTCGATTGATGCCTTCGCTGACAAACTGCCAGTGGGCTACAAGGTCGCCACCGGCGGTACGGTCGAGGAAAGCGGCAAGGCCCAAGGGCCGATTGCCAAGGTTTTGCCGTTGATGCTGTTTTTGATGGCGACCTTCCTGATGATCCAGTTGCACAGCGTGCAGAAGATGTTCCTCGTCGCCAGTGTCGCGCCGCTGGGGCTGATCGGCGTAGTGCTGGCGCTGGTGCCGACCGGCACGCCGATGGGCTTCGTGGCGATCCTGGGGATTCTCGCGCTGATCGGCATCATCATCCGTAACTCGGTGATCCTCGTGACGCAGATCGATGAGTTCGAGCAGAAAGGCTATGCGCCGTGGGATGCGGTGGTGGAAGCGACCGAGCACCGGCGCCGGCCGATCCTGTTGACCGCGGCAGCGGCGAGCATGGGCATGATCCCGATTGCCCGGGAAGTGTTCTGGGGACCGATGGCTTACGCAATGATTGGCGGGATTGTGGTGGCGACGTTGCTGACGCTGCTGTTCCTGCCGGCGCTGTATGTGGCCTGGTACAAGATTCGCGAGCCGAAGAAGGATCAAGTCAACAACGACCCTCACCCTAACCCTCTCCCGGGGGGAGAGGGGACTGACCGAGGTGTCTGACGCTATCCATCGACCTGAAGGATCGGGTCGATTATGGGTTCAGCGAAGTTCGATCAAGTCGGTGTACTTCTACAATCTCCCCCAATCTGCTCTGGGAGAGGGCTGGGGGTGAGGGACTTGTCTCTGACTCGACTCAAGCCTTACGCCAAACGCTGGCCAACCAAGGCTGCTGCTCACGCGGCAGCCCGGCCGGCCGATAGTAATGCTCAAGCTCGACAAACCCTGCCGCCGTCAGCAACTCCTGCCACGCCTCAAGATCGTGATACGAGCCATAGCGCGGCCCGTTCCAGCCCTCACGGTTATCCCCGCGTGGATTCGAGCTGAAGAGCACACCACCGGGCTTCAGGGCGCCATGCAATTGCTTGAGCACCCGTGGCAATTCCTGCAAAGGCACATGAAACAACACCGCGTTGGCGAAGATGCCGTCGAAGCGTTCGGCCGGCAGATCCAGCTTCAGAAAGTCCTGTTGCAGCACCTCGCAGCCACTGTCTTCACGGGCCATTCGCGCAAACTCTTGAGAGCCGTCGAGCCCTACAGCGACATGCCCCATGCGCGTAAACGTTTGCAGATCCCGCCCTGGGCCGCAGCCAAAATCCAGAATCGTGAATGGCGCCGTGCCCTGAATATGCCGTAGCAACGCATCGATGTTCTGGCTGACATCGTGATCGCGGGTGCCTTCGCGGAAGTCTTCGGCCACTGAGTTGTAATGGCCGAGGGTGGTGGCGGTGATCTGTTCGAGATCGGTGGGGGTCTGCTTCATGGTCGAGGGCTGCACGGGCAAAGGAGATTTGCCGAATATACGCCATCGGGTTCGGGGCTGCTGCGCAGCCATTCGCGAGCAGGCTCGCTCCCACAGTGGAACGCATTCCAAATGTGGGAAGCCTGCTCGCGATAACGGTTGTGAAGGCGCCGCATGAGCTCGGCCAGACTCAGCGCTTGTTCAACCCCCGCGCCAAGCGATCCCCACCCAACTGAATCACCGCGACCAACGCCACCAGCAACACAATCACCGTCAACATGATCTGGCTGTCAAAGCGCTGATAGCCGTAGCGATAAGCGATATCCCCCAAGCCACCGGCACCAATCGCCCCGGCCATGGCCGAGGAGTTGATCATCGTCACCAGCGTAATCGTGAACCCGCCGACAATCCCCGGCAGCGCCTCGGGCAATAGCACATGCCAGACAATGTGCCAACGTCGGCAACCCATCGCCTGCGCGGCTTCGATCAAACCATGATCGACCTCACGCAGGCTCACTTCGGCAATCCGCGCAAAAAACGGCGTCGCCGCAATCGTCAGCGGCACCACGGCCGCCCACACTCCGTACGTGGTGCCGACAATCAACCGGGTAAACGGAATCAGCGCGACCATCAGAATCAGAAACGGGATCGAGCGGAACAGGTTCACGAACGCGCCCAAGGCACGGTTCAACAGCGGCGCTTCATAGATGCCGCCCTTGTCGCTGGTGACCAGAATCACCGCCATGGGAATCCCCACCAGCAGCGCTATCAGCGACGACACGCCGACCATCAAAAACGTGTCGATGAAACCCTGCAGCAAGCGATCAAACCACATAACCCAATACCTCCACGTGTTGCGCCCACGGTGCAGCGCGCTCACGCAATTGCTCGGCGCTGAACGATGAGCCGCTGACGGCCAACAGCAGTTGCCCCAGCGCATGCCCCTGAATCCGTTCGACGCCGCCCTGAAGCAGCTTCACCCGGCCACCCAATGCCGCGAACAGTGCCGCCAGATCCGGCTCGTCACTGGCGCTGCCGGTGAACTGCAAACGCAGCACCACAGCGGCATCGGAGGACGGCGCTTGAGCCTGCAAACGACTCTGCAGTTCTTCCGGCAACGCGTGTTGCAGCGGCGCGAGCATGGTCTGGCTGACCTCGTGCTGCGGATTGCCGAACACTTCCCAGACCGGGCCTTGCTCGACCACCCGCCCGTGCTCAAGCACGACAACGCGGTCGCAGATTTCGCGAATCACAGCCATCTCATGGGTAATCAATACGATGGTCAGGCCCAGGCGTTGGTTGATCTCACGCAGCAAGCCGAGGATCGACTGCGTGGTTTCCGGATCAAGGGCTGAAGTCGCTTCGTCGCAGAGCAAAATATCCGGGTCGTGCACCAGCGCACGGGCGATGCCGACTCGTTGTTTCTGCCCGCCAGAAAGCTGCGCCGGATAAGCCTTGTGCTTGCTTTGCAGACCGACCAGTTCGAGCAATTCGCGGACTTTTTTGTCGCGCTGCTCTTTTGGCACGCCCGCGACTTTCAGCGGCAATTCGACGTTCTGCCAAACGGTCTTGGCCGACATCAGATTGAAGTGCTGGAAGATCATGCCGATGCGCCGGCGCAAAGCAACGAGACGGTCTTCATCGAATTCGCCGATGTCGACCTGATCGATCAGCACGCGCCCGGACGTCGGCTGTTCCAAACGATTGATCGTCCGAATCAGCGACGACTTGCCGGCGCCGCTACGGCCGATGATGCCGAACACTTCACCGCGCTGGATCGCCAGATCAATGCCCTGCAAAGCCGCGACCGGGCCTTGCCGGCCGTTGTAGGTTTTGCCCAGACCGATGAAGCGTACGTGGGCGCGATTCAGCTCAGGGTGCAGCTCGGTTTTTTCAGCATGGTGTGGCTCTGGAATCTCCAGTCGCCGTTGGATCGCGGCCGTCATGCTCAGCTTTCCCAACCGGCTTGATAGAGCTTGCCGTGGGCTTTATCCAGCGCCGCGCGAACAACCGGCGAATGCTGGTAAATGTCGACGAATTTGATCAGGCGCGGGTCGGTTTTGCTTTTCGGCTGGATGACGAACTGGATCACGTATTCCTTGTGGTCGAGGCCGTCGAACAGCAGCGCCGAACCGGCATCGAAAGTCTTCGCCAGACGAATGTAGGCCGGGTAGCCCTGAACCAGATCGGCGTCGTCATAGGCGCGCACCAATTGCACGGCTTCGACCTGGAGGATTTTGATTTTCTTCGGGTTGGTGACGATGTCGTCTTCGGTGGCTTTGTAGCCGACGCCCGGTTTCAGCGTGATCAAACCGGCCTTGGCCAGCAGTTGCAAACCACGGCCGCTGTTGATCGGGTCGTTGGCGATGGCGACGCTGGCGCCTTCGGGCAACTCATCGAAGCTTTTGTATTTTTTCGAGTAGAGACCGACGTTGTTGATGATCCCCGGGGCGAACGGCACCAGATCAAAACCCGAGGCGGCTTTGGCGTTTTCGAGGAACGGAATGTGCTGGAAGTAGTTCACGTCGATGTCGCCGGCGGCGAGGCTGACGTTAGGCGCGATCCAGTCGGTGAACTCCACCAGTTCGACTTTCAGGCCTTGTCTGGAGGCCTCTTCGACGGCGGCTTCCAAAGGAATGGCGAAGGCGGCGGTGGTGCCGATTTTCAGTGGGGCGTCGGCGGCGAAGATGGCCGAGCTGAACAGGCCGAGAGCCAGGGCCAGTGCTTTGACTGGGTGGGACAGGCGTTTTTTGGTCATGATGAGTTTTCCAGTCAGTGCATAAGATTTGTGGTGTCTGGTCGGGCCTCTTCGCGAGCAAGCTCGCTCCCACAGGGAAATGCATTCCAAATGTGGGAGCGAGCTTGCTCGCGAAGCTTTTAATGCCGGTACGAAGAGCCGGTGTGTTGCTCCGGTAGCTGCGCTGCACCGTGAAACAGCTTCTCGCGCAAGCTGCCACTGTCGTACGCAGTCTTGTACGACCCGCGCCGTTGTAACTCCGGAACTACCAGCTCAATGAAATCGACGTAGCTCTCCGGCGTAACAATGCGGGTCAGGTTGAAGCCATCGAGGCCGGTCTCGGCGATCCACGATTCCAGCTCATCCGCCACTTGCTCAGCCGAACCGACCACGGTGATGTAGCGGCCACCGAGGGCGTGCTGGTCGAGTAATTTGCGCCGGGTCCAGTCATTGTTCTGCAGGTTCTTGGTCGCCGATTGAATAGCGTTGCTCTTCACGTACTGGATCGGTTCGTCGATCTCGTACTGGGAAAAGTCGATGCCGGTGGAGGCGGAAAAATGCGCCACGCCGGCTTCGGCGCTGGCGTAGCTCAGATACTCGGCATGCTTGGCCCACGCGGCTTCTTCGGTCTCGCCGACAATCACGTTAAGGCCCATGAACACCTTGATGTCTTCAGGATTACGCCCGGCTTCGACGGCGCTGGCGCGCACCTTGTCGACCTGAACCTTGGTCGATGGCTTGTTCTGACCGCTGATGAACACGCACTCGGCGTGACGCCCGGCGAACAGCAAACCGCGCTCAGAACTGCCGGCCTGGAACAGCACTGGTGTGCGTTGCGGCGAAGGTTCACAGAGGTGATAACCCTCGACCTGATAGAACTCGCCCCTGTGCTCGACCTTGTGCACTTTTTCCGGGTTGGCGTAGATCCGCTGCTCACGGTTATTCAGTACCGCGCCGTTTTCCCAACTGCCTTCCCAGAGTTTGTAGAGCACTTCCAGGTACTCGTCGGCCTGGTCATAACGACGGTCATGTTCGACCTGTTCGCTGAGGCCCATGGCTTTCGCAGCGCTGTCGAGGTAACCGGTAACGATGTTCCAGCCCACCCGACCACGGCTCAAATGATCGAGCGTCGACATGCGTCGGGCGAACAGATACGGCGCTTCGTAGGTGAGGTTGGCGGTCAGGCCGAAGCCGAGGTTCTTGGTCACAGCGGCCATCGCCGAGACCAGTAGCAACGGATCGTTGACCGGCAACTGGATCGACTCTTTCAACGTCACGTCCACCGAGTTCTGATAGACGTCATACACGCCGACGATGTCAGCGATAAACAACCCGTCGAACAGCCCACGCTCCAGCAGTTGCGCCAGTTCGGTCCAGTATTCAATGGTGTTGTAGCGCGTCGAGGTGTCGCGCGGATGCGTCCACAGGCCATGGTTGATGTGGCCGATGCAGTTCATGTTGAACGCGTTGAGCAGGATCTTCTTTTTCACGGCGCTCATCAGATCGTCCCTCGCAATGGAGGGTTTTCATCGTTGAGGTAGTAGTTGCCCACCGCGTGGTATTTCCAGCGCACCGGGTCGTGCAAGGTGTGCACGCGGGCGTTGCGCCAGTGGCGGTCGAGGCCGTGTTCGATCAGGGTCGCCTGGCTGCCGGCCAGTTCGAATAGCGTGCTGCCGGCGGCCAAAGAGATTTCAGTGCTGATCGCCCGTGCTTCGGCGACGGCAATCGAAGCGGCAGCGACGGTTTCTGCACGGGTCTCGGCTTGCGCAGCGTCGAGGAATTCGCCGGCACGTTCGAGCAAGGCTTCGGTAGCGTGCAGGCGAATGCTCAAGTGGCCGAAGCTTTTCAGCGTCAATGGATCTTCAGTGGCTTTGTCGTTGCCGGAGTCGATCCACGGCCGCGTCTTGCTGCGCACAAAGTGCAGGGCGTCTTCGTAAGCGGCGCGGGCGATGCCGGTGTCGATGGCGGCGTGAAGGATCTGCGCCAGCGGGCCGACGGTGGTTGGACGTTCAAAGGCGCTTTGAAATGGCAACACGTCTTCAGCCGCGACGTACACGTCTTCGAACACCACCGAACCGCTGCCGGTGGTGCGCTGGCCGAAGCCGCTCCAGTCGTCGATCACGGTCAGGCCTTTGCTGTCGCGGGGGACGAAGGCCAGTTGCTGTACACCGTTTTCATCCACCACAGAAGTGGGAATGCGCTGTGCGTAAATCGCGCCGGTCGCATAGAACTTGCGGCCGTTGATGCGATAGCCGTCACCGTCGCGTTTGAGACTGGTGACGCGATCGTGGGCCGTTTTGGTGCCCAGTTCTGCCAAGGCATTGCCGAAGCGTTGGCCAGCGAGCACTTCGGCGTACAGCCGTTGTTTTTGCGCGTGGCTGCCGTTTACGCGCAGCACTTCCAGTGCGTAGAAATGGTTCTGCGGAATCTGCCCAAGCGAGGCGTCAGCCTGAGCGATCAGGGCAATGACTTGGGCCAGAGTTACGTTGGACACGCCAGCGCCGCCGTATTCCTTGGGTACGCTGATGCCCCACAGACCCGAGCGGGAAAACACGTCGAGTTCCGGTAATGGCAAGCGACGTTCACGGTCACGCAGGGCGCTGTCGCGTTTGAAATCTTCGGCCAGGTCGCTGGCGACGATCAGGGCTTGCTCATCGCTGGTGATGACCGCGACGTGATGGGAAAAAGTCATAGGTTTCTCCAGATGTCTGGTCGTCTCAGATCCAGGAATGGCGAGCAGGCAAAGTGCCGTTGAGGCGATAGGCGCCGACCACGTGATATTTCCAGCGCACCGGGTCATGCAGGGTGTGCACGCGGGCGTTGCGCCAGTGGCGGTCGAGGTTGAATTCGGCGAGGGTGGCGCGGCTGCCGGCCAGTTCGAAAAGCTTTTCGCTGGCGAGTAAGGAAATCTCGGTGGTCAGCACTTTCGCTTCGGCCACGGCGATAGAAGCGCGTGCGGCAGATTCGGCAGTGAGCGGCGCAGCGTGTACTTGATCGAGAACCTGCCCGGCCTTGCGCAGCAGCGCTTCGGCGGCGTGCAGTTCGATTTTCAGTTTGCCGATATCGGCGATCACATAAAGATCATCGCTGGCGCGATCAACCTTGGCGTCGATCCACGGCCGTGCGCGGGTTTTGATGAACTCAATGGCGTCATCAATGGCGCCACGGGCGATGCCGGCGTCGATCGCGGCTTGAATCAGCTGCGACACCGCGCCTTGGGTGTTCGGGGTTTCGTTGATCTTCCAGTTGTCGACCACCAGGCTCGACTCGACGCGCACGTTGTTCAGCAGAATCGTACCGCTGGCGGTGGTGCGCTGACCGAAGCCCGACCAGTCATCAACGATGCGCAAACCCGGTGTGCCGCGACGAACGAAGGCCAGCACTTGCTTGCCGTCATCGTTGAGCGCCTTGACCGCGACCCAATGCGCAAACAGCGCGCCGGTGGAGTAAAACTTCTGGCCATTGATCACGAAATCATCGCCATCAGCGGTGATCCGCGCTTTCAGTTCCAAGGTGTTTTTGGTGCCGCGCTCAGGACCGGCGTTGCCGATGCGCCAGCCTTCCAGAACGCTCTGGAATAGCTGTTGTTTCTGCGCTTCGGTGGCGCTGCCGAGTACCAGATTGATGATGCCGAACTGGTTCTGCGGGATCTGCCCCAACGCCGGGTCGGCCGCGGAGATGATCGCGAACACTTCGGCCAGAGTGACGAATGAAACCTGCGGGCCACCGTATTCGCGCGGGATGGCGATGCTGCCTAATCCGCTGCGGGTGAACTGTTCGATTTCCGACCACGGCAGCTTGCGCTGACGGTCGCGTTTGGCCGCCTGCACGCGGGCGACTTGCGCCAGTTCATGGGCGGCCTCGATGGCTTGGGCGTCGTTGCGCAAGACCTGCGCAGGCAACAACAACGGGGCGATGTCCAGATCAGACTGGACGTTTGCATTTGCCAGACTGGACATCAGTGCCGCTCCTTGGCTGCACGCAATGCCCTGGCGATCTGCACTGGGGTGATTGTGTTCCGGACCATACTACCTACCTCACATCTCATGAAAAACGCCGCAAAAGTGCGGCGAACGAATGAATGTCCGGTGGTCCGGTTCATATACCCTAAACGTGTATAAATATTAAATAAACTAACTTTTAGGAATATGCATAGAAGAGGTGATGGTCGGGTTGGTTAAGAATTTTTTTGCGGCTGGAATGATCCGGTGGCGAGGGCGCTTGCTCTCTCGCCACAGGGGCATTGTGTTCAGGGCTTGCGGGATTCGGCGGCTTTGAGTTCGGGCCTGAGCGGGACTTTCAGATAAGGATTTGCGCAGCCGATTTTCAAGGTGCGGGGCGGTGCCCAGCGGGAGTTGTTGCCGACCCGATCGAGAATGCAATACGTCACGTCTAGGCGCAGATCCTCGCCTGCTTCGACGATCACCGACGGCGGTACCCAGACTCGAATCGGCAAGCCGATATCTGCGGCGGTGACCGGTGCCAGATCCATGCGCACGTCACCCCAGCGCAAGGTGATCGCGTCATCCTCGGCCATGTTCAGATACGGCTCGATGGTCAGCGGCACACCGCGTTTGATCTGGTTCGGATTGACGCCCTGACGGCGTATGGCGTCGGGGATGGTCACCGGGGCCAGTTGCTGATTTTCGTCTGCGCTCAGCGCCGTGGGTTGCCCGCCGGGGCAGTCCAGTTTGACCTGTACGCGCGTCGCCGCCGAAAACGCCGGCCCCTGACCGACCTGCATCACCCGGTAGTGGATGCGCGCGGTGCCGTTGGCGATGAAACTTTCCGGCACTCGCAGGCTGACGGTTGTGCCGACGTCATCCGCCGTCAGCACTTTGGAAGCGACATAGCATTTGTTCCAGAACAGCTCGATGAGATCGCCGCTGTCCATATCAGGGTAGGGCGACACCTCGATCAAGAGGTGTGCGGCGGCAGCCAGATTGATGCCGGTTTTTTGCGCTGGCGCGAGGGTCGGCGCTGCCAGTTCGGGGGTGTGCGAAGTGCGGGTCATCGATTTCTCTCCTTGAAGCCTTGCAGCGAAGTCCGTTTCTGAAAGAACAAAAAGCGTGAATAAACTGGCAATAAAGCTTTGGGCTTTTATTCAAGTTGAAGACGGGGTGGTTGAACTAGTTGATGCCGGTTGCCGACTAGATAAGAGTCTGCGGGATGGGGTGTCAATAGACGATATTAGTTAATCCGTGAATTACGAATTAATCAGAAGTTTCCTACGCCATTGCGGCCATATGCCTAGGTGGTCAGGCGAAATTAACCACGAGGCACAGGGCTTTCCCGGCGTTTTATGCGCGGATTTATTTGAGCACTATCATTTGATGTGGCATGGAAGGAGGCGGGTGTTATCTGTTGCAGAACATATATATGTACTGTTAGGGATATGTTTTGTTTGAGAGGGACTGAAGCAGCTAGATGTTTTATAAAGGGGACTTCCATCCGTGGAAGTTGTCGGTGATGCAATAAAAGTTCTCAGGCGTGATTCAGAAACTTGCTGAGAAACTGTTTAGTACGTTCTTCTTTCGGGTTGGCAAACAATGCCTTCGCTTCACCTTGTTCGACGATCACACCTTTATCGAAAAACACCACACGGTTGGCCACGTCACGAGCAAAACCCATCTCGTGGGTGACGATCACCATGGTGCGTTTTTCTTCAGCCAGGCCACGAATCGTCGCCAGCACTTCGCCGACCAGTTCCGGATCGAGCGCCGAAGTCGGCTCGTCGAACAGAATCACTTCCGGTTCCATCGCCAGCGCCCGGGCGATCGCTACGCGCTGTTGCTGACCACCCGAAAGACGACGCGGATAAGCGTCTTCCTTACCGGCGAGTCCGACCTTGGCCATCAGCTTTTTGCCCAACGCAATTGCCTCGTCGCGCGGCATCTTCTTGACCACGATCGGGCCTTCGATGACGTTTTCCAGTGCGGTGCGATGGGGGAACAGGTTGAAGTTCTGGAACACGAAGCCCACATGCTGGCGCAGGTTGCGCACCAGACTTTGCTGCTGGTTCAGCGGGCGGCTGGTATCGATTTCGATATCGCCGACCTTGATCCGGCCACTGGTGGGTTGTTCAAGGAAGTTCAGGCAGCGCAGGAACGTCGTTTTCCCCGACCCGCTGGGGCCGATGATCGCGACGACTTCGCCTTCCTTGACCTCGAGGTCGATGCCGTTGAGCACGACCTGACCCTTGAATTGCTTGGTCAGTTTTTCCACGACAATCATGGGGTCAGGACTCCTGGTCGTGCCGATTGACCCGCTCTTCCAGCTTGTTCTGGAAGTGCGAAAGCACCGTGGCCAGAATCCAGTAGATCAGCGCGGCGGCAAGATACATGGTGAAGACTTCGAAAGTCCGGGCGGTAATCAACTGTGCCTGACGGAACAGCTCCGGCACCTGAATGGTGGCGGCCAGTGCCGTGTCCTTGACCAGTGAAATGAAGCTGTTGCCCAGCGGTGGCAACGCCGTGCGCATCGCTTGCGGCAGGATGGCCCGGCGCAGGGTTTGCGCGCGGGTCATGCCGATGCTCGCAGCGGCTTCCCACTGGCCGCGCTCGATCGAACCGATCGCGGCACGGAGGATTTCACAGGCGTACGCGGCCATGTTCAGCGAAAAGCCGATCAGTGCCGCTGGCAGTGGATCAAGCTCTATTCCCAGTTGCGGGAAGCCGTAATAGATCACGAACAGCTGCACCAGTAACGGCGTACCGCGGAAGAACGACACGTAGACGCGGGCCAGCCAGCTGACCGATTTGAAGCGCGACAGGCGCATCAATGCCAGGCCGAAGCCCAGCAGCAGCCCGAAGAACATCCCGCCTAGGCTGAGGATGACCGTGAAATACGCGCCCTTGAACAGGAAGGGCGCGGAGTCCACCAACAGCTGTGTGGTTTCGGCGATTTGCTGGCTCAACTGCGGGAAGTCCAGTCCGAACTGAAAACCTGCTTCCATTATTTAGTGACGTCTGCGTTGAAGTATTTTTTCGACAGCTTCTCAAGGGTGCCGTCGGCACGCAGTTCGTCGAGCGCCTTGTTCAATGCAGCCAGCAACTCAGGCTCGCCTTTACGCAGGGCAATACCGGATTCCTGACGGGAGAAAGCTTCACCGGCAGCGACGGTTTTTGGCGCTTTCTTGGCGTACTCAAGTGCAGCCAGACGATCGATCAGGATGGCGTCGGTGCGGCCGTTGTTCAGGTCGGCGAACTTGGTCGGATCATCGTCGTAAGTACGGACGTCGGCGCCCGGCACGTTGGCGCGGACCCATTGTTCGTAGTTGGTGCCCAGACCTACGCCGACTTTCTTGCCGGACAGGTCATTGGCGGTCTTGATGTTCAACGCGGCTTCATTGCTCTTCAGCACCAGCGCCTGAATGCCGGAAACGGTGTACGGCTCGGAGAAGTCATACTTCTTCTTGCGCTCTTCGGAGATGGTCACCTGATTGACCACAACGTCCAGACGCTTGGATTCCAGCGCGGCGAGAATGCCGTCCCACTTGGTTGGCTGAATCTTGGCTTTGACGCCGAGTTTTTGCGCCAGCGCTTCGGAGAGTTCGACTTCGAAACCGGACAACTTGCCGTCGGCATCAACGAAGCTGAACGGTGGGTAAGTGCCTTCCAGGCCGACGTTGATAACGCCTTTGTCCTTGATCTGTTGCAACTGTTCACCGGCCACTGCCTGGCCGATCAGGCCGGCGCTGAGCGCAAGCCCCAGCGAACCCACCAGCAGATTGCGACGTAGTGCGGAAAAATTCATGACAAGCCCCTGTGTTTTCTTATGGAAGACGCTTAAGGAAAGTTGGCGAATGGGTGATTCGGACGACAGCGCTATCCTGCCTTAAAGCAGCTTATGCGTCTCTCGCGAAATTCGCCTGCGGCGAGACTATAAGATGTCTGCGTTAGACTTGAAAATACTTAATAGCTGAAATGTTATTCTTTATTGGAATATGTATTGTCTATGTAAAAAGATCGCAGCCTGCGGCAGCTCCTGCATGAGATCACTTGTAGAAGCTGCTGTTTTGATCTTCTGTTACAGGAAATCCTTGTAGGCAAACAACGCCGGCGCCCCACCGGTATGCAGGAAGATGATCGGGCCTTCATCAAAGCGCTGACGACCAATCCCGTCGAGTAAACCTGCCATGGCCTTGCCGGTGTACACCGGATCGAGCAACACCGCTTCCTGACTCGCCAGCAACTTTAGCGCCGCCAGCGTCCCGGCATTCGGCTCGCCATAACGCGGGCCGAAATATTCATCCCACAACTCGACCTTGAAACTGGCCGGCAGTTCGACGCCGAGCAGCGCCGCCGTGCGTTCGGCAAGTCCCTGAACCTTCGGCCGCTGATCTTCTTCACTGCGCGAAACCGTCACGCCAATCACCGGCAATTGCGGCAGCACTTCGCTCAACGCCAATGCCAGACCGCTGTGAGTGCCGGCACTGCCCGAGGCCAACACTACAGCGGCGAAATTCAGGCCGGTGTCGTTGATCTGCTCGGCCAGTTCCAGACCGGCGCGCACATAGCCCAACGCACCGAGCGCATTGGAGCCACCGATTGGCACCAGATACGGCTTCTTGCCGTTGCTGCGCAGGCGGGCGGCGAGGGCGGTCAGTTGTTCGTCGGCGTTGTCGAGGTTGTCGACCAGTTCGACTTTGGTGTCGAACAGATCCAGCAGCAGGCGGTTGCCGTTGCCGGTGTAATTGCTGTCGTCAGTGCCCAGCGGATTTTCCAGCAGCGCCACACAGCCAAGACCGAGTTTGGCGGCGATTGCGGCGGTTTGACGAACGTGGTTCGATTGCAGCGCACCGGCGGTAATTAGCGTATCGGCACCTTGCGCCAAGGCATCGGCGGCGAGGTATTCGAGTTTGCGCAATTTGTTGCCGCCCATGGCCAGCGGCGTCAGGTCATCGCGCTTGATATACACCTCGCGGCCGAGCCAGGTGGACAAGCGTTCGAGTTTTTCCAGGGGCGTCGGGTGGCCGAGCAGGTCGAGACGGTTAAAGCGGTCCAGCTGTTGTTTGATCATGGGTCCGTACTGGCGGAGGAAGATGAAAGGACTATAGGCACGCGCTTTTGCAGGGGCAACCGTGAATCGCTTATAGCCAAATGAACTGAGCCCAGCACTATCGGTTCTTAATTCGCCTTCGCGAGCATGCCGTAAAGTAGGCGCCGTTGACGCGGCCAGACAGTCCGGCCGCCCGAGAGGAGTCTTTACCGTGAGCGAGCGTTCCAGCCATTGGCAATTGCAGACCATCGTCAGTCAACTGCGCAGCGCGCGGGATCAGTGGCGGGCACAGAACGGCCGGGCGTCCGGCGAGCAGGGCGGTCGCGAGTTGCCGTCCCGCGCAGCGATGGCGGAGATTCTTGAAGCATTGTGTGGCGCGTTGTTCCCGATGCGTCTGGGCCCGGTGGATCTGCGCGAAGAGAGTGAAGATTTCTACGTCGGCCACACCCTCGATGTCGCGCTGAATGCGTTGCTGGCGCAGACCCGCCTGGAGTTGCGTTACGTCGCCCGCCATAGTGCGCAGGCCGACACCGAAGTCGAAGCCCGCGCGATTCAGATCGTGCAGGATTTCGCCCTCGCACTGCCGGGCCTGCGCACGCTGCTCGACACCGATGTGCTGGCGGCCTATCACGGTGATCCGGCGGCACGCAGTGTCGACGAAGTGCTGCTGTGCTACCCGGGGATTCTTGCGGTGATTCACCATCGCCTCGCGCACCATTTGTATCGCGCCGGTTTGCCGTTGCTGGCGCGTATCAGCGCGGAAATCGCCCATTCGGCGACCGGTATCGATATCCATCCGGGTGCGCAGATCGGCCGTAGTTTCTTTATCGATCACGGCACGGGCGTGGTGATCGGCGAGACCGCGATCATTGGTGAGCGCGTGCGGATTTATCAGGCCGTGACCTTGGGTGCCAAGCGCTTCCCGGCGGATGAGGACGGGCAGTTGCAGAAGGGCCATCCGCGCCATCCGATCGTTGAAGATGACGTGGTGATTTATGCCGGGGCGACGATTCTCGGGCGGATCACCATTGGCAAGGGGTCGACCATTGGCGGCAATGTGTGGCTGACGCGGAGTGTGCCGGCGGGGTGCAATTTGACTCAGGCCAATTTGCAGCATGATGACGGGACGCAGAAGTAGGCTCTGAAATTGCGTTGCGGCATCTGGCCTCTTCGCGAGCAGGCTCGCTCCCACACTGGAATGCGTTTCAAATGTGGGAGCGAGCCTGCTCGCGAATGATTTTCAGACCAAATCAAGATAATGGCAATCAGCCAATTCTCCAGTGAACGAATACCCTCAAACCCGCGTCATACCCATCCTTGAGCTAGCGTAGGAAAACTACCGCCTAGCCGTACGATTAGTCCTTGCCACCCTATCCATGTTTAACTTGAACGTTCATTCAAGTTAAACCGGTGGTTCGCTGCCCGCTCACAACAGGAGGCTTGCCTTTGCTGAGTCCGATCATTTCAGCCACGTTTCAACCTCTCGAGGTGCACGTTTCATGAGTGCATCGTCTACCCCCGCCAGCGGTCTGGTACGCATGAATCCGCCGGTGTTCTACTTCGCCGCGACGGTCATTCTGCTGTTTGGTCTCGTTGTCATCGCCATGCCGGAGCAGGCAGGCGCCTGGCTGCTGGAAGCGCAAAACTGGGCGGCCAACACGGTCGGCTGGTACTACATGCTCGCGATGACCCTGTATCTGGTCTTCGTGGTGGTCACCGCCTTATCCGGCTACGGCAAGATAAAACTCGGTGCCGACCACGACGAGCCCGAATTCAGTTATTTGTCCTGGGCCGGCATGCTGTTCGCCGCCGGGATCAGCATCACGCTGTTCTTCTTCTGCGTCTCTGAACCGCTGACCCACATGCTCCAACCGCCGCAAGGCGAGGCGGGCACGGCAGACGCGGCACGTCAGGCGATGCAGATTCTGTTTCTGCACTGGGGCCTGCATGGCTGGGGCGTGTTTGCCTTCGTCGGCATGGCGCTGGCGTATTTCGCTTACCGCCACAACCTGCCGCTGGCCCTGCGTTCGGCGCTGTATCCGCTGATCGGCAAACGCATCAACGGCCCGATCGGTTACGCAGTGGACGGCTTCGGCATCATCGCCACGGTGTTCGGTCTGGGCGCCGATATGGGTTTTGGGGTGCTGCACCTCAACTCCGGTCTCGACTACCTGTTCGGCATCGCTCACACCCAGTGGATTCAGGTCGGCCTGATCACGCTGATGATGGGCGCGGCGATCATCGTTGCCGTCTCCGGCGTCGATAAAGGCGTGCGGGTGATGTCCGACATCAACATGCTGCTGGCCTGTGCGCTGCTGCTGTTCGTGTTGTTCGCCGGGCCTACCCAGCACCTGCTCAACACCTTGATCCAGAACCTTGGCGACTACCTTGGCGCCTTGCCGATGAAGAGTTTCGACCTCTACGCCTACGACAAACCGAGCGACTGGCTCGGCGGTTGGACAGTGTTTTACTGGGCCTGGTGGATTGCATGGTCGCCGTTCGTGGGCCTGTTCATCGCGCGGATTTCCCGTGGCCGGACCATCCGTGAATTCGTTTTCGGCGTGCTGCTGATTCCGCTCGGTTTCACCCTCGCGTGGATGTCGATTTTCGGCAACAGCGCGTTGGATCAAGTGCTCAACCACGGCATGAGCGCGCTGGGCATGTCGGCCATCGACAATCCGTCGATGAGCATTTACCTGCTGCTGGAAACCTACCCGTGGAGCAAAACCGTCATCGCTGTGACGGTGTTTATCAGCTTCGTGTTCTTCGTGACGTCTGCCGACTCCGGCACCGTGGTGCTCTCGACCTTGTCGGCCAAGGGTGGCAACCCGGACGAAGACGGGCCGAAATGGCTGCGGGTGTTCTGGGGCGCGATGACGGCGCTGATCACCAGTGCGCTGTTGTTCTCCGGCAGTATCGATGCGCTGAAATCAGCGGTAGTGCTGACCTCGTTGCCGTTCTCGTTGATCCTGCTGCTGATGATGTGGGGCCTGCACAAGGCGTTCTATCTGGAGTCGCAGAAGCAGATCGCGCAGTTGCACTCGCTGGCACCGGTCTCCGGTTCACGGCGCGGTACGGGCGGCTGGCGTCAGCGGCTGAGTCAGGCGGTGCACTTCCCGTCGCGTGACGAGGTGTACCGTTTCATGGACACCACGGTGCGCCCGGCGATTGAAGAAGTGACGGCGGTGTTCGTCGAGAAAGGCCTCAACGTGGTCACCCAGCCGGATCCGGCGAATGACAGCGTCAGCCTCGAAATCGGCCATGGTGATGCGCATCCGTTCATCTATCAGGTGCAGATGCGCGGCTACTTTACGCCGTCGTTCGCGCGTGGCGGGATGGGCTCGAAGCAGCTCAACAATCGTCGCTACTACCGC
Organism: Pseudomonas zeae; assembly: GCF_014268485.2. Taxonomy (NCBI): domain Bacteria; kingdom Pseudomonadati; phylum Pseudomonadota; class Gammaproteobacteria; order Pseudomonadales; family Pseudomonadaceae; genus Pseudomonas; species Pseudomonas zeae. The sequence goes on from NZ_CP077090.1 coordinate 522,575, forward strand.
GCCGAAGTGCATTTGAGCGAGGGCAGTCAGGACTACGATCTGGTCGGCTACACCAAAGAACAGATCATCAACGACATCCTCGATCAGTACGAACGGCACATGCAATTCCTGCACTTGGTACGTTGATCGGCGCCTGAGCGCCGGGTCCGTTCAGGACTCGGCGCTCAGCACCATGAACAACACCATCGCCGCCATCGGCACACCGAATACCGCACTGCCAATCGCTATTTCCGAACCCAGCGGCTGGCCGGCGTGCACCACACCCACCGCGCCGTTAATCACCGTCAACGCCAGCCAAAGCGCGGCGAAGCCGTAGGCCATGGTCTGGCGGCTGAAGCCGATGCGCTCGCCGATGTAGAGCATCAGAGCGAGCAGGACCAGGCCGAAGAAAATGATGATGGCGGTGTGCATGGCGGGTTCTGTCTGGTGAAGGTGCATTGCCTGAATAATCGCTTTCGCGAGCAGGCTCGCTCCCACAATGGATCTCGGCTGGACATAAATTTTACGTACACAGGAAATCCCTGTGGGAGCGAGCCTGCTCGCGATAGGGCCACCTCGGTGTTCTTTAGAGCATAGCCAATCCAGCCCCCACCATATTCATCAGGTGCTTTCGCGTTCGATGACTTGGCATTGCAGCAGGTTCAGACGTTGCACTTCGTCGCTCGGCAACACGCCAAGACTTTCCAATACGCGTGTTGCGGCCAGTACGCCGATCTCCAGCGCCGGCGGTTTGATCGTGCTCAGGCTAGGTAGCAGCATCTCGGCGAACGGGTAATCGCCGAAGCCAAGAACGGCACAGTCTTCGGGGATTTTCAAACCGGCGCGTTGCCCGGCAAGCAGGCCGCCGGCGGCGAGGTTGTCGTTGGCGAAAATGATTGCGTCGGGGCGCGGTGAGGCATTCATCAGCGCATCCATCGCCTGTTTGCCGGCCTCGAATGGCGCACGATCGGCGTCAGGGGCGTAGACCCAAGGATCCAGGCCGGATTTACGCAAGGTCGCCGCGTAACCATCGCGGCGTTCCAGGGCGCTGAAGTCACCCGGCGCACTGTTCTGCACGAAGGCGATACGTTGGTAGCCTTTTTCCAGCAGATATCTGGCGGCTGTCACGCCCACCTCGAAATGCGAAAAACCGATCTGCATCGGCTCACGCTCCGGCTGGTAATCCCACGTCTCGATCACCGGAACATCCGCCTCGGCGATCATCTTTTCCGTGCCCGCACTGTGAAAGTGACTGGTCAGCACCAGCGCCGCTGGCGACCAGCCGAGAAACGCACGCACGGCGTTTTCTTCTTGTTCAGTGCTGAAGTAACTCGACGCCAGCAACAGCTGATAGCCATGGCGGCTAAGCATATCGCTGAAGCCTTGAATGGTATTGGCGAAGATCGGCCCGGAGATGTTCGGGATCACCATGCCGACAATTTTCCCCCGCGCCGAGGCCAGCCCGCCGGCCACCAGATTCGGCACGTAACCCAACTCGGCCACCACCGCCGCAATCCGCTCGCGACGCTCGGGCGAAACCTGCTCAGGTTGGTTGAAATAGCGTGACACGGTGATCGCCGAAACCCCGGCCTCACGCGCCACGGCATTCAGCGTTACACGCCCGGCGCCACGACGTTTGCGGGGTTTTTCTTCGCTCAAGGCTCGATCCTTCTAAAAAACCAAATCGCATATAAAAGTAATTTTTCAGTATTGGACGCTCTATGTGCGGCTTGCCAATACTGTCGATGGTAGCGCTAACAAAGCGCGCTGTCTGCTACTCGCTCGAGCGAATGCCCAAGACACCGATTCAGGCGCTGTCGTCGCAGAACGGCAGCGGTTAAGGGCCAATTTCGAGCGGGCAAACATGCATAACATTCCTGGGGCGACACACACACTGGCGCAGTCGATTCGCGCCGCCGGCTGGTTATTCACGGGGTTGGCGGCGCTGCCGTTGCCCAACGCATTCGCTGCCGAGAGCAGTGATCAGGAGCCGACACTCAAATCCGTGACCGTCACTGCCACGCGCCGCGAAGAGTCACTGCAAAAAGTGCCGGTCGCGGTGTCCGTCATCGACGGCGAACAACTTGAGCGCGACAACCGCAACGGTGTGGCGAGCATCGTCCAGCAAGTGCCGTCGCTGAACTTTCGCACTGGCGCTTCGAACAAGGACACCTCGTTGTTCGTGCGCGGTGTCGGCACGATTTCCACCTCGCCGGGTGTCGAGCCGACCGTGGCGACGGTGATCGACGGCGTGGTCTACGCGCGTCCCGGGCAATCCACTCTCGACTTGCTGGATCTGGAGCGCGTCGAAGTGCTGCGCGGCCCGCAAGGTACGCTGTTCGGCAAGAACGCCTCGGCCGGTGTACTCAACATCACCAGCAAGGCGCCAACCGCCGAGACCCACGGTTACATCGATCAGTCGTATTACAGCGGTAACGAAAGCCGCACCCGATTCGGCATTGGCGGCAGCCTGATTCCGGACACGTTGAAAGGCTCGATCAGCACGCTGTTCGGCACCTACGATGGCAACGTCAACAACCAGCACAATGGCCAGGAGGTCAACGGTTACAACCATCGCGGCGTGCGCGGCAAACTCGAATTCACCCCGAATGACGACGTCACCTTCACCTTGATCGCCGACTACATGCAGTCCCACGACGACGGTCCAAACGGTGTGGTCAGCAAGTCGCTGACCCCGGCCTTCGCCAATGCGCTGAGCCCGGTCAATGCGAGCAGCCATAACCGCGACATCAACACCGACACCCGCTCACACGTTGAGGACACCAACAAGGGTCTGTCCGGCCAGCTCGATTGGCAACTGGGCGATTACACCCTGACCTCGATCACTGCATGGCGCGGTTGGGACAACACCCAATATCAGGACGGCGACCGTCTCGGTACGGTGACGGCGGCGTTTCCCGGCACGGCGGACAAGGGCGATCTGGCCTTCGATCAATACTCGCAAGAGCTGCGCCTGGCTTCGCCGAAGGGCGAATTTCTCGAATACGTCGGTGGCCTGTTCTACATGCACGGCAAGGACGACGAGACCTATCAACGCACACTGACAACGACCACGCGCACCGACCAAGGCGTCGCCGATTACAGCACCACCAGCGACAGCTATGCGGTGTTCGGTGAGAGCACGCTGAACTTCACCTCGGACTTTCGCGGCATCGCCGGCCTGCGCTACACCCACGACGATCTCGAATACGATCACCGCCGCGTCTCCACTTCAGCGACCACCGTCAGCGGCATTCAACCGGCGACCAGCAGTTCAGGTTCTGTCGACGAAGATGGCTGGTCCGGCCGCCTCGGTGTGCAGTACGACTTGAGCGATGCCGTCACTACCTATCTGACCTACTCGCGCGGCTACAAAGGCCCGGCCTACAACGTCTTCTTCAACATGCAGCCGCGCGACACCGAAGCGCTGAAACCGGAGACCTCCAACACCTGGGAAGCGGGCATCAAAGCCACTTCCTGGAACAATCGCCTGACCACCAATCTCGCGGTGTTCCACAGCGACTACGACAACTATCAGGCGAACTTCTTCGACACCGTCGCCGGGCAAGTGGTGACGCGCTTGATCAACGCCGGCAGCGTCAGCAGCGAAGGCATCGAACTCGATTACGCCTTGCAGGCGACCCAGCAATTGAAACTGTCCGGCGCACTCGCCTACACCCGTGCGCGCATCGACGAATTCGCCTGCCCGGCAGGCGCAGCGGCGTCGTGCAACGTCAACGGCAAACCGCTGCCGTTCAGTCCGGACTGGAAAAGCTACGTGCGCGCCGACTACAGCATCCCGCTGGATAACGGTCTGGATATCGAACTCGGCACCGACTATAGCTGGCAGAGCGAAGTGCAGTACGACATCAGCCAGAACGTCGACACCAAGCAGGGCGCCTACGGTCTGTGGAACGCCAGTGTCGCGCTGGCTGATTACAGCAATGGCTGGCGCGTGGCACTGCTGGGCAAAAACCTCACCGACAAGTCGTACTCGCCATTGCTCGCCAGCGGCGGCAATTACATCTATCGCGCCGTGCCACGGGACGACGAGCGCTACTTCGGCGTGCAACTGCGCAAGGATTTCTGAGATGAGCAGACAGTTGAAACTCGGCGCGTTCCTCATGGCCACCGGGCACCATGTGGCAGCGTGGCGTCATCCGGATGTGCCGGCCAACGCGGGTCTGGATTTCGCCCATTACAAGCGGCTGGCGCAAATTGCCGAGGCGGCGAAGTTCGATGCGTTGTTTGTCGCTGACAGCGTCGCCGCGCCAACTCAGGACATCGCCAGCCGCATGGCGCGTTCCGATCACTTTGAACCGCTGACCTTGCTCTCGGCCCTGAGTGCGGTGACAGAGCATATCGGCCTGATCGCCACGGCGACCACCAGTTACAACGAGCCGTATCACGTGGCGCGCAAATTTGCTTCGCTCGATCACCTGTCGGGTGGCCGCGCGGGGTGGAATCTGGTGACGTCGGACAATGCTGCCGAAGCGCTGAATTTCGGGCGTGACGAACACATTGGTCACGCCGAACGCTACAGCCGAGCCCGCGAGTTTCATCAGGTGGTGACCGGGCTTTGGGACAGTTGGGAGGACGACGCTTTTGTGCGCGACAAGGCGAGCGGGGCGTATTACGACCCTGCGAAGTTGCACGTTCTGGATCATGTTGGTGAACACTTTCGCGTCAAAGGTCCGCTGAACGTTGCGCGTTCGCCGCAGGGGCAACCGGTGATCGTGCAGGCCGGTTCTTCCGAGACTGGGCGCGAATTGGCGGCGCAGACCGCTGAGGTGGTGTTCACCGCGCAGACCTCTCTGGCCAACGCTCAGGCGTTCTACGCCGACCTCAAAGCACGATTGCCCAAGTACGGTCGCAGCGCCGATGCACTGAAAATCATGCCCGGGGTTTTCGTCGTGGTCGGCGGCACCGAAGTCGAAGCGCGGGAAAAATGTGAAACGTTTCAGCAATTAGTCGAACCCGAGGTTGGCGTTGCCTTGCTTGGGCGTATGCTGGGCAACTTCGATTTGTCGAAGTACCCGCTGGACGGGCCGTTGCCGGACTTGCCGATGACGGAAAGCGGTCAGCAGAGCCGGCAGAAACTGCTCACTGAGCTGGCGGGGCGGGAGAACCTTAGCCTTGCCGAACTGGGTCGCAAGATTGCGGGCGGACGCGGGCATTACAGCCTGGTCGGTACGCCGGAGCAGATTGCCGATCGTTTGCAGGAATGGTTCGAACAGGGTGCAGCGGACGGTTTCAACGTGCTGGTGCCGCACTTGCCCGGCGGGCTCGAAGACTTCGCCAATGGCGTGGTCCCGGAACTGCAACGGCGCGGGCTGTTCAGAACCGAGTATGAAGGCCGGACGTTGCGCCAGAACCTGGGTCTGGCCCGACCCGGCAATCGATTTGTGTAACACCCTTCGCGAGCTTGCTCGCGAAGCAGTCGACACCCTATTCAAGACAGACAAGAGAGGATTCGATGACTTACACCGCTGCCGAAAACCGCTACGACTCCATCCCTTACCGCCGCGTCGGCCGCAGCGGTCTGGTGCTGCCGGCGTTGTCGCTGGGCCTGTGGCATAACTTCGGTGACAGCACGCCGATCGACACCCAGCGTGCCTTGTTACGTACCGCGTTCGACCTGGGCATCAACCACTTCGACCTGGCCAACAATTACGGCCCGCCCTACGGCAGTGCCGAGATCAATTTCGGTCGCCTGCTGCGCGAAGACTTCAAGCAGTACCGCGACGAGCTGATCATCTCCAGCAAGGCCGGTTGGGACATGTGGCCCGGTCCTTACGGTCAGGGCGGCGGTTCGCGCAAATACGTACTGGCCAGCCTCGACCAGAGCCTGCAACGCCTGGGTCTCGATTATGTGGATATCTTCTATTCGCACCGCTTCGACCCGGACACCCCGCTGGAAGAAACCGCCAGCGCCCTCGCGACCGCGGTGCAACAGGGCAAGGCTTTGTACATCGGTATCTCGTCGTATTCCGGGGTAAAAACCCGTGAGATGGCGGCGCTGTTGAAAGAGTGGAAAGTGCCGCTGTTGATTCACCAACCAGCGTACAACCTGCTCAATCGCTGGGTGGAAAAGGATCTGCTGGATACCACCGATGAACTCGGCACGGGCGTGATTGCTTTCACTCCGTTGGCGCAAGGTCTGCTCACCGACAAATACCTCAACGGCGTGCCGGCGGATGCGCGGGTCAATCGTCCGGGCGGCGGTTCGTTGCAGGCTTCGCACTTGTCCGAGGCCAACATCGCTCATGTGCGCGCATTGAACGAGATCGCCAAGCGTCGTGGTCAAAGTCTGGCGCAACTGGCGCTGGCGTGGACGTTGCGGGATCCTCGGGTGACCTCGGCACTGATTGGTGCGAGCCGGCCGGAGCAGATTATCGAGAACGTCGGGGCGTTGAAGAATTTGAGCTTCAGTGCAGAGGAATTGGCGGAGATTGACCGGTTTGCCCAAGAGGGTGGGATCAATCTTTGGGAGAGGCCTTCGACGGCGGAGTGATGAAGATTGGGTTTGGTCAGCAAGATCCATCCCCCTCACCCCAGCCCTCTCCCCCAGGGGGGCGAGGGGGAAAGGGAGCCGATCTTCATGCTTTTCAAAACTTGAATTCAACCCGACATTTCAGGTCGATGTAGCTAGTACAAACACCTCGGTCAGTTCCCTCTCCCTCCGGGAGAGGGTTAGGGTGAGGGGCTTTTGCCTTTAAAAGGGCTCAGCGAAAAAACGGCACATCCCCCAACACCGTCGCCCGCTGCATCACCCGCCGCGCCGGCCGATAATCATCCACCGCGTAATGCTGCGTCACGCGGTTATCCCAGAACGCAATATCGTCCTTTTGCCAACGCCAGCGAATGGTGAATTCCGGCCGCGTCGCATGGGCGAACAGAAACTTCAGAATCGCCTCGCTCTCGGTTTCCGACAGCTCATTGATCTTCGACGTGAAGCCTTCATTGACGAACAACGAACGCCGCCCGCTGACCGGATGCGTACGAATCACCGGGTGCGACAGCGGTGGATTCTTGCGTCGGGCCTCTTCCCACTGCGCCAACGCTTCCGGCGTATTGCCGTAGCGCTCCAGCGGAAACGAGCGAGTGAAATCGTGAGTCGCGGTCAGCCCTTCGAGCAAGGCTTTCATTGGCGCCGACAGCGCTTCGTACGCAGCAATCCCGCTGGCCCACAGCGTGTCGCCACCGAACTCCGGCAGCAACTTGGCGCTGAGCACGGCGCCCATCGCCGGCGTCGGCAGGAAGGTCACGTCGGTGTGCCAGATCGCGTTGTCGCGCACGTCGGTGACGGCGGTGTCGAGGATCAGCACTTCCGGTTGTTCCGGTACGTTCGGGTAGATCGGGTGAATGTGCAGGTCACCAAAGTACGCAGCGAAACGCGCCTGTTGCGGCGGTTCGATTGGCTGGTTGCGGAAGAACAGCACTTGATAATTGAGCAGCGCCTGCTCGATCGCGTCGCGGTGTTCCAGGGTCAACGGCTGGCTGATGTCGACGCCGCTGATCTGCGCGCCGAGGGCTGAGCTTAATGGGGTGATGTTCAGGCTGCTCATGGTCTTTCTCTTCGAATTCGGGGTTCAAGCTTTTGTAGGAGTGAGCCTGCTCGCGATTGCAGACTGGCAGTCAATGCTGTGGTGAATGACACACCGCAATCGCGAGCAGGCTCGCTCCCACAGGGGAAGTTTTACAGGGCGATTTAGTGGGCCTGGCCGTGCCATGGCACCAGTTTGCGCTGCAGGGCGCGCAGGCCCATTTCCATGGCGAAGGCGATCAGGGCTATGACCAAAATCCCCAGCACCACCACATCGGTGACCAGGAACTGCGCAGCCGACTGCACCATAAAGCCCAAACCGCTGGTGGCCGCGATCAGTTCCGCCGCGACCAAGGTCGACCAACCGACGCCCAGGCCAATGCGTACGCCGGTGAGAATGTCCGGCAGCGCGCTCGGCAAAATCACATGACGAATCAGTTGCACGCGAGTCGCGCCCAGCGACTGTGCTGCACGCAATTTCGCCGGATCTACCGTGCGCACGCCGGTCGCCGTGGCAATGGCAATCGGCGCGAAAATCGCCAGATAAATCAGCAGCACTTTCGACAATTCGCCGATGCCGCACCAGATCACGATCAGCGGCAGATAGGCCAGCGGTGGAATAGGGCGGTAGAACTCGATCAGTGGATCGAGCACGCCACGGGCGATGCGATTGGCGCCGATGGCAATGCCCACGGGCACGGCGGTCAGGATCGCAAAACCGAGGCCCAGACCGATGCGGCTCAGACTCGCGCCGAGGTGCTGCCACAACGTCGAATCCATGTACCCCGTGGTCGCCAGCAACCAGCCCTTTTGCAGCACGGCGGACGGTGGCGGCAGGAACAGCGGCTCGATCAAACCGGTGGCCGTCACCGCCCACCAGATCGCCAGCAATACAAACAACGTCAGCAAGCTGATCCAGCGCGTGCTGAGGCTACGGCGCACCGGAATCACCGCAGAAGCGCTGACCGGTTTTACCGCCGCCGAGGAAACGTCGTAACTGCTCATGCGCGCTCCTGCCGTTGCCCGGCGCTGCGTTGCGAGAACACTTTGCTCAGCACGTGTTCACGGGTTTCGATAAAACGCGGATCGGATTTGATCGCACGGGCGGACTCGCCAGCGGCGTAACGCTGACCGAAATCCAGGTGCAGACGCTCAACGATCTGCCCCGGATTCGGCGCGAGCAGAATCAGGTCAGTGGCGAGGAAAACCGCTTCTTCAATATCGTGGGTAATCAGGAAAACCGGCTTGGCCGTGCGCTGCCAGACTTGCAGCAACAGCTCTTGCATCTGTTCGCGGGTGAACGCGTCGAGGGCACCGAAAGGCTCGTCCATCAGCAACACGCGCGGATCAGCGGCGAGGGCGCGGGCGAGGCCAACACGTTGTTTCTGGCCGCCGGAGAGTTGCCAGATGCGGCGACTTTCGAACCCGGAAAGATCAACCAGTGCGAGCATTTCACGGGCGATTTTTTCGCGTTTGTCCCGGGCGATACCGGCCAGTTCGAGACCGAACGCGACGTTCGCCAGCACGTCCTGCCATGGCAGCAACGCATCATCCTGGAACACCACGCCCCGTTCGGCGCTCGGGCCTTTGACCGGCACACCGTCGAGGGTGATGCGCCCGGCGCTCGGCTCGACGAAACCGGCAATCAGGTTCAACAGCGAAGTCTTGCCACTGCCGGACGGGCCGAGGGCCACCAGCAATTGCTGAGGCCCCAGGGTCAGAGAAATATCCGCCAGCACCGGTGTCGGGCTGCCCGGGTACTGTGCGCTGATGCGCTCCAGCTGTAGCAAGGCCATCGCGGTTAACTCCCGATCAGTTGGTGATGTATTTGGCGCTGACGTATGGCGCATAGTCCGGCAGAACCGCTTCGACCTTGCCTTGCTCCTTGAGGAACGCGGCGGTGTCAGTGATGGCTTTGGTGGTCGGCGCGCCGAGGCTGACGACCTGGTCCGCCGCCAGCGGGTAGACGTTGCCTTGCAGCAACAGCGGAATGTCGCTGGCCTTGGCGCCGGAGAGTTTCACCAGTTTGTCGACGTTGGACTGATCGGCGAGCCAGGCTTTCGGGTCTTTGCGGTAGTCGGCGTAGGCGTCGAGGGTGACCTTGGCGAACGCGGTGACGATTTCCGGGTGCTTCTCGGCGAAGTCTTTGCGCACGATCCACGCATCGAAGGTCGGCGCGCCGAACTTGGCCAGCCCGCCGGAAGTGATCAGCACTTTGCCGTTTTCCTTGGCCACGCCGAGGGCCGGATCCCAAACGTAGGTGGCGTCGATATCACCGCGTTTCCACGCGGCAATGATCGCTGGCGGCGCGAGGTTGAGCACGGTGACCTTCGACGGGTCGATGTTCCAGTGCTTCAGCGCGGCGAGCAGGCTGTAGTGACCGGTGGACACGAAGGGCACGGCGATTTTCTTGCCGATCAGGTCTTGCGGGGTCTTGATCCCGGAACCGTCGCGAGCGACCAGTGCTTCGGCGGCGCCGATCTGCGTGGCGATGAGGAACGTTTCGACCGGGACTTTGCGCGTGATCGCCGCGGTCAGCGGGCTCGAACCGAGGTAGCCGATCTGCACGTCACCGGAGGCGATGGCGGCGATGATGTCGGCGCCGTTGTCGAACTTGCGCCAGGCGATGTCGGCTTTGGTGGCTTTTTCGTAGGCGCCGTCGGCCTGGGCGACTTTCGCCGGGTCAACGGTGGTTTGGTAGGCGACGGTAAGGTCGGCGGCCTGGGCCAGAAAACTCGCGGCAGCCAGGGAGGCTACGGCGAGCAGGCGAAGCGGGAAATTCAGTTTCATTGAACAGCTCCATATCAGGCGACCGAACGTCGGCGTGAAAGGAGACTAAATGATCTAAGAATCGGTAAATAAATAACTTTTTAGAATGAGCTTATGGGCGGAAAAATCTAAGGCGCGGGGGGGGTTGTGAATATTTTGGATCTTGCGTTCGACGTTAGATCTTTGCCCCCTCAACCCAGCCCTCTCCCCCAGGGGGGCGAGGGGGAAAGGGGGCCGATCTCTGTGCTTTCAAGGCCTGAGTTCGGCTCGGTATTTCAGGTCGGCGTACTTCGCATCAACAACTCGGTCAGTTCCCTCTCCCTCCGGGAGAGGGTTAGGGTGAGGGGCTCTTCAGTTGCTGATCGCCAAAATACTCGCCTGATACGACCCGACGAATACGTCGAAATCACCGACTTCGTTCTGCTCCAGCTCAGCCTGCGCTGCCAGAGAAGTACGCGCCAACACCTCAAACTTCGCCTGCTCATCCGTCGCCAGTGGCTCGCTGCGGAAAAACTCGGCATGTGCCTGACTCTGACGCAACGAGAACTGCGCAAAGCTTTCCTTGTGCTCAGCCATCGCCGCCAGCACTTGCGCGGATGGCGTCAGGGACGGATCGCTGACCTTGGCCAGTTGCGCATCCAGCGCCTTGCTATGGGCATCGCCGCCATGGCTCTGATCCAGCAGCGCCGCCAGCGGAGCGATCTGCTCCAGCAGTTCGGCCGCCCAGGTCTTCATCTCCACCGATTCACCGTCACGCTGCAATTGCAGGCCTGGACGCCGACCTTCCTTGACCACGCTGAGGAAGTTCGACGTCGCATTGCCGCACGAGGTGTTGGTCAGCAACGGGCTGTCGTTCAGCGCGCAGAACAGCAGGAACGCATCGAGGAAGCGCGACTCGGTCAGGTCAATGCCCATCGGCAAAAACGGGTTGATATCCAGGCAACGCACTTCAACGTACTGAATGCCACGGGCCACCAGCGCCTGAATCGGCCGCTCGCCGGTGTAGGTCACGCGTTTCGGGCGGATGTTGGAGTAGTACTCGTTTTCGATCTGCAGGATGTTGGTGTTGAGCTGAACCCACTCGCCATCCTGGTGCGTGCCGACTTCAACGTACGGTGCGTATGGCGTGGCCACGGCTTTGCGCAGACTGTCGGTGTAGCTTGCCAGATCGTTGTAGCAAGGCGTCAGACCGGCCTGGGCGTTGCTCTGGTAACCAAGGTCGCTCATGCGCAGGCTGGTCGCGTATGGCAGATACAAGGTGTCCGGATCGAGCTGTTCCAACTGATGCGACCGACCGCGCAGGAAACCGGCGTCCAGCGCAGGCGAGGCACCGAACAGGTACATCAGCAGCCAGCTGTAGCGACGGAAATTACGGATCAGCGCGATATAGGACGTTGACTGGAAATCGCGATCCGTGCCGACAAAACCTTCGGTTTCGCGCAGCAGTGGCCAGAGCTTTTCCGGCAGGGAGAAATTGTAGTGAATCCCGGCGATGCACTGCATGGTCTTGCCGTAGCGCAGGGCCAGGCCCTTGCGATAGACGTACTTGAGCTGACCGATGTTGGAGGTGCCGTAATAGGCGATCGGGATGTCTTCCTCGGCCGGCAACGGGCACGGCATCGATGGACTCCACAGGTACTCGTTGCCGAGTTTGCTGTAGGCAAAACGGTGAATCTTGTCCAGGCTCGCCAAGGTATCAGCCGGGTCGGGCAGGGCGGGCGTGATGAATTCCAGCAGCGACTCGGAGTAGTCGGTGGTGATCTGTTCGTTGGTCAGCGCGGAACCCAAGGCTTCGGGGTGCGGCGTTTGCGCCAGGCGACCTTCGCTGGTCACGCGCAGGCATTCACGTTCGATACCGTGCAGGCACTGCTCGAGCAGAGAGAGGTTAGCGCGCTCGCCGAGCAGAGCCAGGCGGCGGTTGAGAAGTTCGCTCAATTTGGATTCCTTCACGCGTCAGTCGCCCCAATATGGGGGTGGGCAAGACGGTCTACAAGGGTGAAGTTGAAACTGGCGTTTTCGCCTGGTTTTATAGCGGCAGGCCATTTGCCGGTCAGTCAAGAACTGCACAATCCCTGTGGGAGCGAGCTTGCTCGCGAAGAGGGTTTATCAGCCAACATTTCGGTTGCCTGACACACCGCCTTCGCGAGCAAGCTCGCTCCCACAAGGTTCGTTGCGCCGAAATTAACTCAAAATGATGACCGGTAGCTACAGGACAGCGAACGTGCCTTGCGCTTTTGCGACCAGTTTGTCGCCCTGCATCACGTCGGCTTCGACCACCAAAGTACGTCGGCCCGGGTGAATCACCCGCGCCGTGCACATGACCTCACCGTCGGAAACGGCGCGGATATAGTTGATCTTGCACTCGATGGTCGCGCTCTGCTGATCGAAGCCATGAGTGCTGGAACAGGCCAGCCCCATGGCGATATCGACCAGACTGAACAGCGCGCCACCGTGCAATTTTCCGCCGCGATTGCGCAGTTCCGGTTCCAGCACCAGGGCGACTTGCGCCACCCCGGTTTCCAGGCTGTGCAGGCGGCAGCCCAACAGCTTGAAAAACGCGCTCTCGACGAGCCCGGCCGGAATCTCCATCAGCGTTTCTTCAACTGCTTGGCATTGGCGAACAGCGAGGCCATCGCGTTGTTCACTGGCGCTGCGGTCGCAGTTTCCTTGCGCGGCGCGTTGTTCGAAGGCTGGCGTTGCGCCGAGCCTGGACGCGAGCCACGGGCGCCGTCGATCTTCTCGCCCGGGGTGTCGCCCATGCGCATCGACAGGCCAACGCGTTTGCGCGGGATGTCGACTTCCATGACCTTCACTTTCACCACATCGCCGGCCTTCACCGCTTCACGCGGATCCTTGATGAACTTCTCCGACAGCGCCGAGATGTGCACCAGACCGTCCTGATGCACGCCGATGTCGACGAAGGCACCGAATGCGGTCACGTTGGTGACGACGCCTTCGAGGATCATCCCCAGTTGCAGGTCTTTGAGGTCTTCAACGCCTTCCTGGAACTCGGCAGTCTTGAACTCCGGACGCGGGTCGCGGCCGGGTTTTTCCAGCTCTTGCAGGATGTCGGTCACGGTCGGCAGGCCGAAGGTTTCGTCGGTGAATTTCTTCGGATCCAGACGCTTGAGGAACGCGGCATCGCCAATCAGCGAGCGAATGTCGCGGTCGGTTTCAGCGGCAATGCGCTGCACTAGCGGGTAGGCTTCCGGGTGCACCGCCGACGAGTCCAGCGGGTTGTCGCCGTTCATCACGCGCAAGAAACCGGCCGCCTGTTCGAAGGTTTTTTCGCCCAGACGCGCGACTTTCTTCAGCGCTGCGCGGGTTTTGAACGCACCGTGTTCGTCGCGGTGCGTGACGATGTTTTGCGCCAGCGTCGCGTTGAGGCCGGAGATCCGCGCCAACAGCGCCACCGAAGCAGTGTTCACATCAACGCCAACGGCGTTCACGCAGTCCTCGACCACAGCGTCCAGACCACGCGCCAGTTTCAACTGCGAAACGTCGTGCTGGTACTGGCCGACACCGATGGATTTCGGATCGATTTTCACCAGCTCGGCCAGCGGATCCTGCAGACGACGGGCGATGGACACCGCGCCACGGATCGACACGTCAAGATCCGGGAATTCCTTGGCCGCCAGTTCCGACGCCGAGTACACCGATGCACCGGCCTCGGAAACCATGACCTTGGTCATTTTCATCGCTGGATATTTTTTGATCAGCTCGATCGCCAGTTTGTCGGTCTCGCGGCTGGCGGTGCCGTTGCCGATGGCGATCAGGTCAACCGAGTGCTTGGCGCACAGGGCAGCCAGAATGGCGATGGTCTGATCCCACTTGTTGTGCGGCACGTGCGGGTAGACCGTGGCGTGATCGAGCAGTTTGCCGGTCGAATCGACCACTGCGACTTTGCAGCCGGTACGCAAACCCGGGTCGAGGCCCAGGGTTGCGCGCGGGCCGGCCGGCGCGGCCAGCAGCAAGTCGTGCAGGTTGTGGGCGAAGACGTTGATCGCTTCGGTTTCGGCGCCGTCACGCAGCTCGCCGAGCAGGTCGGTTTCCAGGTGGGTGTAGAGCTTGACCTTCCAGGTCCAGCGCACCACTTCGCCGAGCCATTTGTCGGCCGGGCGGTTCTGGTTCTGGATGTTGAATTGCTGGCCGATCATGCCCTCGCACGGGTGCATGGTGCCCGGCAGTTCGTCGCCGACTTTCAGCGCGGAGCTGAGGATGCCTTCGTTGCGGCCACGGAAAATGGCGAGCGCACGGTGCGACGGCATGCTTTTCAGCGGTTCGTCGTGTTCGAAGTAATCGCGGAACTTGGCGCCTTCCTCTTCCTTGCCAGCGATGACGCGGGCACTGAGGGTCGCTTCCTGTTTCAGGTAGTTACGCAGTTTCTCCAGCAGGCTGGCGTCTTCTGCGAAGCGTTCCATGAGGATGTATTTGGCGCCTTCGAGCGCAGCCTTCACGTCGGCCACGCCTTTTTCGGCATCGACGAAGCGTGCGGCTTCGGTTTCCGGGGTCAGGTTCGGGTCGTTGAACAGGCCATCGGCCAAGTCGCCGAGGCCGGCTTCCAGGGCCATCTGACCCTTGGTACGGCGCTTCTGCTTGTACGGCAGGTACAAGTCTTCGAGGCGAGTCTTGGTGTCGGCGAGTTTGATGTCGCGCTCGAGGGCAGGAGTGAGTTTGCCTTGCTCTTCGATGCTGGCGAGGATGCTGATGCGCCGTTCGTCGAGTTCTCGCAGGTAGCGCAGGCGCTCTTCCAGATGACGCAACTGGGTGTCATCGAGGCTGCCGGTGACTTCTTTCCGGTAACGGGCGATGAAGGGAACGGTAGAGCCTTCATCGAGTAGCGCGACGGCCGCTTCGACCTGTTGTGGGCGTACGCCGAGTTCCTCGGCAATGCGGCTGTTGATGCTGTCCATAAAACCACCTGACATATTGTGAAATCAGGCTCGCAGGCACGGAAATAAAGGCCCGGAGTCTGGTTGAGCGGCTAGAAAATTGCCGCTGCCTGGGTCAAAAGGCAGCCCATTGACCCGTGAAATCGAACAATTACTGCGCTAGGCAGGAAAAAAAGCCTGCCACCTGCGGTAACGATTCAGACGTTGCCTGGCACAAAACGCCGCGCATTATAACCAGCGTTCTGTCATTCGGGGGCGTCGCAGTCTGTAGGCATAAACCCCGGTTTTCTGGCAGTGAAGGAAAAATCTGCTAACAATGCACACGGTGCGTATAACGGCAGCTACGCCATAATGCGCGCCGAGCTAAAAGGAGCATCCAATGAGCAGCACTGCACAAACTGCTGAAGGCGAAAAAATTCTCATCGTTGACGACGATCCGGGCTTAAGCAGCCTGCTGGAACGTTTTTTCGTCAGCAAGGGCTATCGCGCCCGTACCGTACCGAACACCGAGCAGATGGATCGTCTGCTGTCGCGTGAAGTTTTCAATCTGGTCGTCCTCGACCTGATGCTGCCCGGTGAAGACGGTCTGACCGCGTGCCGGCGTCTGCGGGCCGCGAACAACCAGATCCCGATTATCATGCTCACCGCCAAGGGCGATGAGATGAGCCGTATCAAGGGTCTGGAACTGGGCGCCGACGATTATCTGGCCAAGCCGTTCAACCCGGACGAGCTGATGGCGCGGGTCAAAGCTGTTCTGCGTCGTCAGGCCGCACCGGTACCGGGCGCGCCGGGCAGCGAAGACGAAAACGTCACCTTCGGTGATTACGTGTTGTCGCTGGCCACCCGCGAACTAAAACGCGGCGACGAAGTGCACATGCTCACCACCGGTGAGTTTGCGGTACTCAAGGCCCTGGTGATGAACGCGCGTCAGCCGCTGACCCGCGACAAACTGATGAACCTGGCCCGTGGCCGCGAGTGGGATGCCCTCGAGCGTTCCATCGACGTGCAGATTTCCCGTCTGCGCCGCATGATCGAGCCTGATGCATCGAAGCCGCGCTATATCCAGACTGTCTGGGGTGTGGGCTACGTGTTCGTACCGGATGGCGCCGCCACCAAGTGATCGGCGATTTGTAGGAGCGGGTCTGCAGGTTTTGGTCGAACGGCCAAGCCCGCAGACTCGCAATCCGCAATATGCGAGCATTGCTCGCTCCTGCAAGTGTGTAGCGGTTATAGATGAAAACCCCTGTCTGGTTCCCCCAAAGTTTTTTCTCCCGCACCCTTTGGCTGGTGCTCATCGTCGTGCTGTTTTCCAAGGCGCTGACCCTGGTTTATCTATTGATGAACGAGGACGTGCTGGTGGATCGCCAATACAGCCATGGCGTCGCCCTGACGCTGCGTGCCTATTGGGCCGCGGATGAAGAGAACCGCGCAAAGATTGCTGATGCGGCGACCCTGATCCGGGTGGTCGGCGCCGGTGTGCCGGAAGGCGAACAGCACTGGCCGTACAGCGAAATCTATCAGCGACAAATGCAGGCGGAGCTGGGCGCCGACACTGAAGTGCGTTTGCGCATGCACTCGCCGCCAGCGTTGTGGGTGCGCGCGCCGAGCCTCGGTGATGGCTGGTTGAAGGTGCCGTTGTATCCGCACCCGTTGCGTGGCCAGAAAATCTGGAACGTGCTCGGCTGGTTCCTCGCCATCGGCTTGCTCTCGACAGCCTCTGCATGGATTTTCGTCAGTCAGCTCAACCAGCCGTTGAAACGTCTGGTGTATGCCGCCCGGCAGCTTGGTCAGGGTCGTAGCGTGCGGCTGCCGATCAGCGATACACCGAGCGAGATGACCGAGGTCTATCGCGCTTTCAACCAGATGGCGGAAGACGTCGAACAGGCCGGTCGCGAGCGTGAATTGATGTTGGCCGGCGTGTCCCACGACTTGCGCACACCGTTGACCCGCTTGCGCCTGTCGCTGGAATTGATGGGCGACCGAAATGACCTGACGGACGACATGGTCCGGGACATCGAAGACATGGATGCGATTCTCGACCAGTTTCTCGCGTTTATTCGCGATGGTCGTGACGAGTCGGTGGAAGAGGTGGATCTGACTGATCTGGTGCGCGAGGTGGCGGCGCCATACAATCAGAATGAAGAGAAAGTGCGTTTGCGTCTGGAGCCGATTCAGCCGTTCCCGCTGCGTCGGGTCTCGATGAAGCGCTTGCTCAATAACCTGATCGGCAACGCCTTGAACCATGCCGGTGGCAGCGTTGAGGTAGCCGCTTATGTGTCCGGTGACGTCAGTGCGCCGTATGTGGTGCTGAGCGTGATGGACCGAGGCGCGGGGATTGATCCTTCGGAACTTGAAGCGATTTTCAACCCGTTTACGCGAGGCGATCGTGCCCGGGGCGGTAAGGGCACCGGCTTGGGGTTGGCGATTGTGAAGCGGATTGCTTCGATGCATGGCGGCAATGTTGAGCTGCGCAATCGGTCCGGGGGTGGACTGGAAGCGCGGGTGAGGTTGCCGTTGGGATTGATGCTGCCGCGAGATGCTGTGTAGATCAAAAACCCCTCATCGGAACGCCGCCCGCCCAGCCCTCTCCCCGAGGGAGAGGGAGCTGACCGAGGTGTCTGGCGTTATACATCGACCTGAAAGACTGGGGCGATTGTGGATTCGGCACAGCAGGATCAGGTCGGCGTAGTTCTTCAATATCCCCCAATCAGTCCCCTCTCCCTTCGGGAGAGGGTTAGGCGGGCGGCGTTCCGATGAGGGGCTGTTGCTCTTAGCTCTAGCTCTTCGCTCTAGCCCTTGCCTTTGGTCCGGGTCATATTCGGCCCGCCATTCTTCTCAAGGTGCTCAATGATGATCCCCGCCACATTCTTCCCCGTGGTGGTCTCGATCCCTTCCAGCCCCGGCGACGAGTTCACTTCCATCACCAGCGGCCCGTGATTGGAACGCAGGATATCCACACCCGCCACCGCCAGGCCCATGACCTTGGCCGCGCGCAATGCGGTCATGCGCTCTTCCGGGGTGATCTTGATCAGGCTGGCGCTGCCGCCACGATGCAGGTTGGAGCGGAACTCGCCCGGCTTGGCCTGACGCTTCATCGCTGCGATGACCTTGTCACCGACCACGAAGCAGCGAATATCCGCACCGCCCGCTTCCTTGATGTACTCCTGAACCATGATGTTCTGCTTCAGGCCCATGAACGCCTCGATCACCGATTCGGCGGCGGTCGCGGTTTCGCACAACACCACACCGATGCCCTGCGTGCCTTCCAGCACCTTGATCACCAGTGGCGCGCCGTTGACCATGTCGATCAGGTCGGGAATGTCATCCGGCGAGTGAGCAAAACCGGTCACCGGCAGACCGATGCCGCGCCGCGACAGCAGTTGCAGCGAACGCAACTTGTCCCGTGAACGGGCGATGGCCACCGATTCGTTGAGCGGGAACACCCCCATCATTTCGAACTGACGCAACACCGCGCAGCCATAAAACGTCACCGACGCACCGATCCGCGGAATCACCGCGTCGAAACCCTCCAGCGGTTTGCCGCGATAGTGGATCTGCGGCTTGTGGCTGGCGATGTTCATGTAGGCGCGCAAGGTGTCGATCACTACCATTTCATGCCCGCGCTCGGTTCCGGCTTCGACCAGACGGCGGGTGGAATACAGACGCGGGTTCCGCGACAGCACAGCGATCTTCATGCAACACCTGTGGAAGAGGTTGATACCGGGAACACCGGCTTGTCTTGTACATACTTGATACCCGGATTGACCACCAGATGGCCATCGATCAGGGCTTTGGAACCGAGCAACAGGCGATAGCGCATGGACTTGCGGCAGGCGAGGGTGAACTCGATCGGCCAGACCCGATCACCCAGGGCCAGAGTGGTGCTAATCACATAGCGCTCCTGGGCATGACCGTTGGAGCTTTTGATGGTTTTGCGCGTCACCAGTAGCGCTTCGCAGCGGCGGTGACGCAATTGCACCACCGTGCCCAGGTGCGCGGTGAAACGTACCCACTTCTGGCCGTCGCGTTCGAACGGCTCGATGTCGGTGGCATGCAGGCTGGAGGTGCTGGCGCCGGTGTCGATTTTCGCTCGCAGGCCTGCGACTCCCAAATCCGGGAGCGCCACCCACTCGCGCAGACCGACAACGGTCAAATGGTCAAATGTCTTCAATAGAAAAAACCAACGATTAACGCGTCCAGGCCTCAGGCGAAACCCGGGCCAACGCTTTGAATGCAGGTTTGGCGAACCAGTAGCCCTGCATCAGAAATATTCCACAGCCCGCCAGGAAATCCCGTTCACCGGCGCTCTCAATGCCTTCGGCAATGACTGTAACGTCCAGCTCCGCACAGATTGTGACAATCCCCCGAACGATCACCTGACGAACACGGTCTTGATCGACATCGCGGATCAGCGCCATGTCGAGTTTGATCAGGTCCGGTTGAAAATCAGCCAGCAGATTGAGCCCCGAATGACCGGCACCGAAATCGTCGATGGCGGTCTTGAAGCCGAATTCGCGGTATTCACGCAGAATATTGGTCAAATGGCGATAGTTATCTACGTGCTCGCTTTCCAGGGTTTCAAAAATCAGTCGGTCGAGCGGGAAACAGTGCTTTTTTGCCGCTTCGAGCGTACTGCGAATGCACAGCTCTGGACGATAGACGGCGTTGGGCATGAAGTTGATCGACAAGTGTGTCTGCATATTAAGATCAGCCGCACCTTTGATGGCACGGGTCCGGCAGAGCTGGTCGAAGCGGTAGCGGTTTTCTTCTGTAACCTGATTCAACACAGTGAATGCGCCTTCACCGCTCACCCCACGGACCAACGCTTCATGGGCGAAAACCGACTGATCGCGCAGATCCACGATGGGTTGATAGGCAAAGTCAAAATCGAAGCCTAACGGTTCACTGTGCTGGCAGCCCTGGCAACCGGTGTGAGTCGAAGTCAATGAAGAGGGAAATTTAGTCATTCGAGCACCCCCATGCCGGTGCACCGGCCAAGATCACAGTCTATCTGGAGGGCCGAGTTGTTGCGCCCGACAGAAACGGTAGTACAGTTCCGACTACTGGCTGAACGAGGAATTCAAATGGCGCAAAAAAGCGAAGAGGACGACAAGGTTCGTCTCGACAAGTGGCTATGGGCCGCGCGTTTTTACAAAACCCGTGCCTTGGCCAAAGCGGCGATCGAAAGCGGCAAGGTGCATTGTCGCGGTGAGCGCTGCAAGCCTGGCAAAGAGCCGCGCATTGGCGATGAGTTCGAGATTCGTACCGGGTTCGAGGTGCGTACGGTGAAGGTCGAGGCGTTGTCGATTGTGCGGCGCGGCGCACCGGAGGCGCAGACGTTGTACGCGGAGACCGAGGCGAGTATTGCCAAACGTGAAGCGGCCGCGGCAATGCGCAAGGCGGGGGCGTTGGGTGTGAGTACCGACGGCAAGCCGAGCAAGAAGCAGCGGCGGGATTTGTTCAAGTTTCGGGGTAGCAGCAACGACGAGTAAGCGCGACGTTTCCGGGCTGCTTGTGCTGGCCTCTTCGCGAGCAAGGTTGCTCCCACAGTAGATCCGGTTCCTCCAGTGGATACTTGATCAATTGTGGGAGCGAGCCTGCTTGCGAATCGAGGGCGCAGCCCTCGCCGAAGACAGCTCGGTATCAGGCGCTACGCACCACACTCATTCGCGAAACCAGCGGCAACTTGCTCAGCAGATTGAAAATCGGCGAAGTCACCTTCAGCCAGAAATTCGAGGCGTGATAAGCAAACGGTGTGTAGTAACCCCAGCCCAACGCCCACACCGCCAGCAGCATACCGCCGATGTAATCGTCCTGACCCCAATGCGCACCGGCCACCAGACGCGGCAGCATGAACAACAGTGCCAGACCCCAGATCGCCACAAACTGCCCGACCGTGCGGCTGAACACGCCCATGAACAGCGCCCAGATCAGCAGCACCGAAGCATGGTCACCGGGAAAGCTCTGGCTCGAGCGATCCTTCAGCTCCCAGGTCTTCTCCATGTGCGGGAAGTAATCGCTGATATGCACCGCGCCTTCCAGCACCATCGACGGGCTGCTGTGCTGCCAGTCCATGTGGTCGGCGAATTTGGAAAACAGTGCGCGAATCACCACCATCAATAGCAGGATCGAGAAAAAACCGAAGAACGCACGACGCACATCAATTGCCTTGAAGACCCAGTCGCCCTTGATCAGCAGCGTCAGCAAGATCAGACCGACAACGATGTCGAACGGACGCAGACTTGCAATTGCCCAGATGTGGAGCCATATCGGGTTGCTGGCCAGCGGTGCATTGAGCAAGCGGAACAGCCACTCGTCGAAAATCACACACAGCGAGTTGCCCGTAGGCCATAACCAGAAAGCCAGTAGCGCCAGTGGCACTACGTTGCACAGAACCAGCCGGCCGAGGTTCCACCTAGATTGGAACAAACCCGGATTGTTCATAAAATGCCTCCCATGGCAGAGCAGTCGGCACCAAAAAGAGTGCCAAGAAGCGCAAATTTTCACGCCTTGTAACCATTTTGTCACCACATTCAGATACCCAAAATTATGACCGAGCTAGCGGATACCGATTTCACCCAACGTTTCATCTTCGATGACAGCGACACGCGCGGCGAACTGGTTGCGCTTGAACGCAGCTACGCCGAAGTCCTCGCCAAGCACCCGTACCCGGAGCCGGTGGCGCAATTGTTGGGCGAATTGATGGCGGCCGCCTCGTTGCTGGTGGGCACGCTGAAGTTCGATGGCTTGCTGATTCTGCAGGCGCGTTCCGAAGGGCCGATCCCGCTGCTGATGATCGAATGCTCCAGCGAGCGCGAGATCCGTGGCCTGGCGCGTTACAACAGCGAGCAGATCGCGCCGGACGCGACCCTTGCCGACCTGATGCCGGGCGGCGACCTGACCCTGACCGTCGACCCGACGATCGGCCAGCGTTACCAAGGCATCGTCGATCTTGATGGCGAAACCCTGTCTGAGTGCTTCACCAACTATTTCGTCATGTCGCAACAAGTCGGCACGCGCTTCAAGTTGTTCGCTGACGGCCGCCGCGCCCGCGGGATGCTGCTGCAACAACTGCCGGCCGATCGCCTGAAAGACGAAGAAGAGCGCGCCGCCAGCTGGCAGCACCTCACGGCACTGGCGAGCACGCTGACCGCCGATGAGTTGTTGAGCCTGGACAACGAAACCGTCCTGCATCGCCTCTACCATGAAGAGCAGGTGCGCCTGTTCGATGTGCAGAATCTGCGCTTCCGTTGCACCTGCTCACGCGAGCGTTCGGGCAACGCGCTGGTCAGTCTGGGTCTTGAGGATGCACAGCAATTGGTTCAAGAGAACGGCGGCACTGTCGAGATCGATTGCCAGTTCTGCAACCAGCAGTACCTGTTCGACGCAGCCGATATTGCTCAATTGTTCGCTGGCGCAGGCGTCGACACGCCGTCAGATACCCGGCACTAAAACGGTTCAGCGCAGGTAAATTCACTGCGTAACGACGGAATTTCGCCGTTACGACGGGAGGACCCTACTCTTTTTGGGCTTTTCTGGCATAATCCGGCCCACTTTTTTCGCGGTAGTAGTGCACGACTTTCTACTACAAAACGTTTGGAGCACACTCGGCCACTGGCCGACGGGGAACCTCATGACGCAAGCCAATAACGCCGTGTACACCGATCTGAGTGTTGATGATCTGGTTAAAGAAGCCCTGAACCGCGGTGAGGGCGAGCTTGCCGATACCGGCGCTCTGGTTGTTCGCACTGGTCACCGCACCGGTCGTTCGCCTGTTGACCGTTTCATCGTTGAAGAGCCTTCCACCCAGGCCGCTATCGCCTGGGGCCCGATCAACCGCAAGTTCCCGGCCGACAAGTTCGACGCGCTGTGGGCTCGCGTAGAAGCCTTCAACAACGCGCAAGAGCACTTTGTGTCCCACGTGCATGTAGGCGCGGCGGAAGATCACTACCTGGCCGTGAAAATGACCACCCAGACTGCCTGGCAGAATCTGTTCGGTCGTTGCCTGTTCATCAACCCGGCCCAGTACAACCCGGCCGGTCGTGAAGAGTGGCAAGTGCTCAACGTGGCCAACTTCGAATGCGTGCCTGAGCGTGACGGCACCAACTCCGACGGTTGCGTGATCCTCAACTTCGCACAGAAGAAAGTCCTGATCGCTGGCATGCGTTACGCCGGTGAAATGAAGAAAGCCATGTTCTCCGTGCAGAACTTCCTGCTGCCGGCCGCTGACGTGCTGCCAATGCACTGCGCTGCCAACATCGGCGAAGAAGGCGACGTGACCCTGTTCTTCGGTCTGTCGGGCACCGGTAAAACCACCCTGTCGGCCGACGAAAGCCGTTACCTGATCGGTGACGACGAACACGGTTGGGGCGAAGGCGTGGTGTTCAACATCGAAGGCGGTTGCTATGCCAAGTGCATCGACCTCTCCGAGAAGAACGAGCCGGTGATCTGGAAAGCCATCAAGCACGGCGCAGTGCTGGAAAACGTTGTCATCGACGATGCCAAGCACGCCGACTACGCCGATGTCAGCCTGACCCAGAACAGCCGCGCCGCGTACCCGCTGGAGCACGTTGCCAAGCGTTCCGAGAAGAACCTGGGCGGCGAGCCAAACGCGGTGATCTTCCTGACCTGCGACCTGACCGGCGTGCTGCCGCCAGTGTCGATCCTCAACGAAGAACAAGCGGCCTACCACTTCCTGTCCGGCTACACCGCACTGGTGGGCTCGACTGAAATGGGTTCGGGCAGCGGCATCAAGTCGACCTTCTCCACCTGCTTTGGCGCACCGTTCTTCCCGCGCCCGGCTGGCGAATACGCAGAGCTACTGATCAAGCGCATCCGCGGCTTCGGCTCCAAGGTTTACCTGGTCAACACCGGCTGGACCGGCGGCGGCTACGGCGTCGGCAAACGCTTCAACATCCCGACCACCCGCGCGGTGATCGCGGCGATCCAGAGCGGCGCGCTGATCGGTGCAGCCACCGAACACCTCGACACCATCAACCTCGACGTGCCACTGGCCGTACCGGGCGTTGAAACCAACCTGCTCAACCCACGCAACACCTGGGCTGACAAGGCTGCGTACGACGAGGCTGCGAAAGCGCTGGCCGGTCTGTTCATCGAGAACTTCAAGAAGTTCGAAGTGAGCGACGCGATCAAGGCTGCAGGGCCGAAGTTGTAAGATTGGTTTGTTGTGAATGAAAAAGCCGCCTTTTGAGGCGGCTTTTTTGTGGGTGATTAGAAGGTACGAAAAGCAAGCGCCATCCTTTCCTGCTCACTTCTGGACATCCCAAGCGCATTAGCGATCTCCGGCCAAAGACGGATCACGTCTTGAATGCGCTCAATGATGCCTGCTGAATCCTCACGGCTAACCCGAAAATAACCAGCGACTTCCCTCGCCAGCTCCAAGTCCAGCGCATTGTCAGAATCAGTGATGTTCAGCTTCAACCCATCCGCATGTGCCACCGGATTCATGTCGTAGGCTGCCGACAATCGCCATCCCCGACCAGGATCCAGAATAAAACCATGGTTTCGCAGGTGATCGTCGGTGTTGGAAACCAAGATGTTGAAGACGATTCGTGACCAGAGTTCACGGAGGTCGGTGTTAGGTTCCGAGCCGTGTTCCATGATTACTTCCGCCAACTCTAGATAGCTGGCGCCGGTTGAGGCGTCGTCGCCGTCGACGCGGTTGGTCATGGTCATGGCTGATGCGAAGTGATGTCGGCCGCCGCGCGCGGTTCGGTCGAAACGCTTCACCAGGAAGCAATGGTGATCGCTTGCGTAGCGTCGGGCCATACCGGTCGCAACACGCAGACCACAGTTGACCGCCAAAGCGTTTACTACAAATTCCCAACCACCAACATCGTAGTCATCTCTCGTACTTGGGAATTTGGCGATCCACAGTTGACCGAACTCGTCGACGACGCTGGCTTTCGGTCTGGCGCCGCCCAGTGAGCCGCCCGGTGCGATGAGCATTCTTAGCCATTCGCGGCCCTCGGTGGCTGTGTTGTCCCTGTCGTTTTCCAGGGCGAGACTTGCCTGCTCTAACGCGCGTAGCTCGACAAAGGGTGGGGCGGCAACGCCGTCGCGGTCGTCGAGGAAGTTGCCTTCGTCATTGAGTTTGTAGCGAAGGGCGCCGACACGGAACAGGTCGTGGACGCCAAGCAGGTAATCGGATTCAAACAACTTGCTGTTGCTGGGAAGCAAGCCGTCGCGAATGTCCCTTTCCAAGCGGCGTTTCATCAGCAGTTGGCCCCAACGATCGGGGCTTGAGTCTGCAAAGACGCCAAAGCGGCTCTGATGTTCGCCGGGGAATTGGCGGCCTTCGAAGGGGCCGATGCGCGGGTCTAGAGTTATGGAACTCAACTCGGGATCGGCCAGCGCATTCGGGTCGTACTCAAATTCGAACACGTTGGTGTTGCGTGTTTTCCTTGCGTGTAGAAATCCGAGGCGTCTGGCGCCTTTCAAGGATTCCCAGTCTGCATAAACAGCAATCAGCGTCATTCTTCACCTGTTGGGGGGCTGGCCTTTTTCTTCTTGTTCAAAAGGCTGGAGAGTGAGTGTGTGTTGAATGGGAAGTCAGCCGGAATTTTCGTGGTAGTGGCGGCATCGATAACGTTTGAAGTCTCGACGTGTTCGGATGCGCCCTTTTTTGCCACACTGACTGCTCGTACTCGCTGGGGCTTTTTCGCTGCGGATCGTGTTGCAGGCATTAACTGCGCATCCTGCAATTGGCGACCCATTTCATCGGCTGCAGCCAGTTTGTTCAGATCCTTTTCCAATCCCAACACTTGCATGACCGAAAGGTAGGCGCCGATGGTCACTCCTGATCCTCCCGTCTCCACATTGCGCAAGGTTGTCAGCGACATGCCAGATCGTTCAGCGACTTGCTTGGCCGTCAATTTGCGGCGCAGGCGCGCCAGCTTCAGGCGTTCGCCTAAGTCGACCAGAAGTCGAGCAGTGGAGGGCAAAAGCGGCGCTGTTTTCTTGGCCATGTGGCAGTATTCCTTCATTTTTTAACCTTAACTGCCAGAATAATAGCACTTAAGATGAAGAATGCTGTTTGCCGTAAGACCCGTGAAAAACGAAGTTAAGTGGCATTATTCCATCTGTTTTCGGTTCATATAGCTAGAATACTGCCACTTGAACGTTAGCGCTTCCTCTAGTCAGCCCGGTTTTTGCCGGTACTTTTCGAGAACCTGCATACGTGAGGAAAGTGGCTTTTCAGCATCGGCAGGGGTGGTTTCAAAACCTTCAATGCGTAGGCTGGCCAAATAGTTTGATCGGCGAACCTTGTCGTAATGGGCCTGCTTTTGCTGAAACGTCAAAACGCTCGTATCAGCATTCGAGTCTGAATCGCGATGCTTTTTGCGTAAGATCTCGTCCATCTCGATAACGCTTTCCATCAGCTCATCAAAGAATTTGCTCATGGTTGCTCCCATGTTTGATTACCGTTTTTTTGATCGCTCTCATAGAGTGCATAAGAGAGATACGATCACTCGATTCAGGCTGGAGCCTTCCAGTTGAGCATCTGCTGCTGTGCGACTTGCAGCAGGTCACAGCCATCCTGCGTCAGCAGATAGAGGGCGTGGGTGATGTGGGGGATGTCTTCGACGTCGGCTTGTTTGAAGCTTAGGCAGTAGAGGGTTTTTAGCAGGTCGCTTGAAGCGCGCAGGCGCTGGACGGCGCATTCGAGGATGTCTTGCGGGTTGGCCTGGGTGTCGATGAGCAGAGGCTTGGTGTCGGTGAGATTGGATTCGAGTGGGCGGTAGCGATCGGTGGTGAATTGATTCCATGTTTTCATTTTTTGATCCTCATATGCTTCAGGTGAAGCCACCACATCGTGACCAAGCGACAGGAGGCAACTGTGTTCGGGTTGGTCAACCGGTGAGGATCGTGCACATACCCGGCACACCCGAAGGTGTCCCAAACACAGTCACCATAAACTGCAGGCAAATGAGTGCCGGCAGCATACAGCGCATGCGTATACACGATCCAATCGGGTGACCAAGCCCGAGCCGCTGAATTGACAGCGACAGCCACGACTATAGAGATCAGCTACACGAAGCCGATAGAAGACAAGGAGTCTGTCTTTGTAGGAACGGGACGTAGATTTGATAGGTCATCGCCGCTGATCGACCTTCTGTTTTAAACGCGCGCGTTTATCAGCCATCAATGCTCTGGATACCTCATCGGGAATGCTGGGGCGAGGATCATCAAGGCTGGCTTGAACCTGTCGGATTAACCAAGCCTTGTAGGCATCCTCGTCACTCGGTGGATCGAACTCATCGCTTGTAACATTCATTGTTGGATTCCTGCCCAAGGAGATATAGCGCTGACCTGGAGTGATCTAGTTGTACGCCGGCTGCGCTGGCCTCTGCTTGACCACTTCAAGCAAGTCGCAGCCATCCTGCACCAGCAGATAAAGCGCGTTAACGATGTTTGGAATATCTTTCACGTCAGCCTGTTTGAAACATAAGCAGTAGAGCGTTTCCAGCAAATCCCCGGCCGCGCGCAGGCGTTGATCGGCGGCATTGATCAGGTCAGTCTGGCTGGAGTGGCTGTCGATAAGCAGTACCGGGTTTTCGCTGTAGCAAGTCTTGAGGGGGCGATAGCGGTTGATCATGTGAGGCGTGTCCTGTTCGAAGGCGCTGGGGCGGGCTGGTGCAGTGTTTGCAGCCGCGCCGGCCACTATAGAAGGGCGTTTCTCTGTGGGACAAGACAGCCGCAATGGACAGTATTCGTAGGGGTTTTTCCGTGTTTTGAGGAAATACCCTACGTGTTTTCGCAGCTTTTTCAGGCCAAAACCCTTAGGCGTAATAATTCCTACGTGATTGTCAGGCGATTCGCGGTAAACCGCTGTATCGTGCGCGCCAGAATCTGTAGGGCGTTTCTAAACGTCTGACACGCGCTTAAAGGGAATTAGGTATGCACTGGCTACGAATGGCTGCGATTTTATTGCTCGGGCTGAGTACTTGCCGTTTGACCATGGCCTCTGACATTGGCAATGCGTGGGTGCTGGATCGCCTCGATCGCACCGATTGGCCGGAGGCTATCATCAGCCAGGCGAGCATGGACACGGCGGCGCGCGGTGAAGTGTTGATGTTCGCCAAAGCTCTGTTGGCCAGCGAAGCACTGGATGAGGAAGGGCTTGAGCAGCGACTCGGTGTGCCCCACGTGCAATTGAAGTCGATTCGCCACGTGCGTGATGGCCTCTGGGAGGGGTTGTTGAGCACCTATCGCAACGCCAGTCAGAGCTGTGATGAACAACTGTTCTGCCCGCGTGTGCGCAGCGTCGCTGACCTGCGGCAGTTGGCGGCAGCGTTCACGGGGGACATCAGCCCGGCTCATGCGCTGTGGGCGAGCAAGAGCCAAGGTGTGCATGAGCAGATGCTGAATGAGCAGTTGCGGGTGGCGGTGTTGCGCCCCTGAACCTTCGGTGTGGTGTTGTTCTGACTGGCCTCTTCGCGAGCAGGCTCGCTCCCACAGGGACCGTGGCAATCAAGTAATCGCTGTATCATTCCGAATCGATTTGGCCCCGACCTTTTCTCGACTCGCTGCGATCGCCCGCTAGGCTGTTGGCATGGCAGCAGTCAATGGAGTGACAGCGAATGCACAACACCCTGGAACAGGTTTTTGGTTTCCCACAGTTTCGACCCGGGCAAGAGGCGGCGATCAGCGCGGTGCTGGCCGGGCGCTCGGCAGCGGCGATTTTTCCCACCGGTTCCGGCAAGTCGATTTGCTACCAATTGCCGGCGCTGATGCTGCCGCACCTGACGTTGGTAGTCTCGCCGTTGCTGGCGTTGATGCAGGATCAACTGGCCTTTTTGCAGCGACACGGTATCTCGGCTGGCAGCATCGATTCGGCGCAGAGTCGCGATGATGCCAATGACGTGATGGCCCGCGCCCGCTCGGGTGAATTGAAGATTTTGATGATCTCGGTGGAGCGCTTGAAAAACGAGCGCTTTCGCAACTTTTTGCAGCAGGTACCCATCTCGCTGCTGGTGGTGGACGAGGCGCATTGCATCTCGGAGTGGGGCCATAACTTCCGCCCCGATTATCTCAAGCTGCCGGACTATCAGCGGCAGTTCAACATCCCGCAAACCTTGCTGCTGACCGCTACGGCAACGCCGAAAGTCATCGCCGACATGCAGGCCAAATTCGCTATCGCCGCTGACGATGTGGTGACCACGGGCTTCTACCGGCCCAACCTCAATCTGCTGGTGGAACCGGTACGTGGCCAGGACAAGCGCCGGCGGCTGGTCGAGTGGATGACCGAGCGTGCGGGGCAGCCGAGCATCGTCTACGTGACCTTGCAGAAAACTGCTGAGCACATCGCTGAACACCTTGAGCGCAACGGCATTCAGGCCGAGGCGTATCACGCCGGTTTAGCCCACGACAAACGCGAGGCGATCCAGAAGCGCTTCATGGCCGGGCAATCCAATTGCATCGTCGCGACCATCGCATTCGGCATGGGCATCGACAAGAGTGACATCCGCAATGTCGTGCACTTCGACCTGCCCAAATCCATCGAAAACTACAGTCAGGAAATCGGCCGCGCCGGGCGTGACGGGCAGCCGTCGGATTGTCTGGTATTGGCTAATCGCGACAGCCTCAATGTGCTGGAAAACTTCGTCTACGGCGATACGCCGGAGCGCGACGGCATTCGCTATGTACTCGATGAGCTAAAGGCCTCGGTGCCGGAAGGGCAGTGGGAGTTTCTGCTCGGGCCATTGGCTGATCAAAGCAACATACGTGCACTGCCGCTGAAGACCTTGCTGGTGCAACTGGAACTGCGCGGTTTGATCGCGCCGCGCTACGCCTATTACGCCGAATACCGTTTCAAATACCTGTTGGAACCCGAAGCGCTGCTTGAGCGCTTCGACGGTGAGCGCAGGGATTTTGTCGGCGCAATCATTCAGACCTCGGCGCGCGCGCGCACCTGGGCCACGGTGAATTTCGAGGCGATGTATTCGCAGTATTCCGCCGAGCGCAATCGAGTGGTGAAGGCGCTGGATTACTTCCAGGAGAAGGGTTGGGTCGAGCTGGAAAGCAAGCAGATGACCGAGGTCTACAGCCTGCTGCACAGCGACTTCGACAGCGATGCCCTGAGTGCCGAGCTGCATGAGTATTTCACCCGGCATGAGCAGGCCGAAGTGGCGCGCATCCACGCCATGCTTGAGGTATTCGCCACCGAACGCTGCCTGGGTTATCGCCTGGCGGAGTATTTCGGTGATCACAATGCGCCTGAGCGGTGTGGGCATTGTTCGGTGTGTCATGGTCAAGTGGCGCGGTTGCCGGCACCACCGGAGTTGCCAGCACTTGTGGATAAAAACTTTGCGGCGCTGTGTGGTGATTTTATCCACAGGCATGAGCAGTACACCGGGGTGATTCCAACGGCTGAGCGGTTGACGCGATTTTTGTGTGGGATCAGCGTGCCGTTGTTCACCAAGCTCAAGGCGCGCGCTATTCCCGGGTTTGCTGCGTTGGAGGAATATCCCTACGCCGAAGTCCGCAGCTGGGCTGATGATCATTTGCTCGGTTGAGCAAGAGCCCTTGTGGGAGCGAGCCTGCTCGCGAAAGCGGTACATCAGGCAACACCATTTTGAATGTGATGACCCTTTCGCGAGCAGGCTCGCTCCCACAAAAGCAGGGCTGTATCCATCCGCTGAATGTCGATCATCACGGTAATAAACTTCAAAAAACGTCGATGGCTGACTATGGTTGAGGTCTGTCTTTGGATCGCCAACAAGAGAACAACATGAGCCAGACAACCTTCGATATTCAGCAAGCCGCGGTGATCGGCGCGGGCACCATGGGCCGGGGCATTGTCATGTGTCTGGCCAATGCCGGCGTGACGGTGCATTGGGTGGATAACAATCCACAGATGCTTGAACAGGCACTCGCCACTGTGGCCGAGACTTATGCACACAACGTGCGCCAGGGACGGATTGATCAGGCCGAAGCGGATGCGCGTTTGGCGCGGGTCAGTGCGGCAGCGGATTATGCGGCGATTCGCAATGTCGATCTGGTGATCGAGGCGGTGTACGAAAATCTTGAGCTGAAGCAGAAGATCTTTCGTGAGCTGGATGGTTTGCTCAAGCCTGAGGCACTGTTGGCAAGCAATACGTCGGCGCTGGACATCGATGCGATAGCCGCAGCGACAAAGCGTCCGAATCAGGTGCTGGGCCTGCATTTCTTCAGCCCGGCGCACATCATGAAACTGCTGGAAATCGTTCGCGGCGCACAGACCTCTGCGACGGTGCTGGAGGCGGCACTGGCACTGGGCAAACGCATGGGCAAGGTCAGTGTGGTGTCGGGTAACTGCCATGGTTTTATCGGCAATCGCATGCTGCATCCGTATGTCCTCGAGGCGCGCAAGATGTTGCTTGAGGGCGCTTATCCACAGCAGGTCGACGCAGCGCTGCAAGGTTTCGGTTTTGCCATGGGGCCGTTCCGCATGTACGACGTGGTCGGCATCGATCTGGAATGGCGTGCACGCGAGTTGGCCGGCAAGGGCCAGGATGCGCCAGAGGTGCAGGTGGATAACCGTTTGTGCGAGATGGGCCGGTTCGGGCAGAAGTCTGGCAACGGTTATTACCATTACGAACCGGGCAGTCGTCAGGCTGAGCACGATCCTGAGGTCGATGCGCTGGTATTGCAGGTCAGCGAAGAGTTGGGCTTCCAGCGCCGCGAGATCGGTCCTGAGGAGATCCTGGAGCGCAGTCTTCTGGCATTGGTCAACGAGGGTGCGAAGATTTTGCAGGAGGGCATTGCCGAGTCTGCACACGACATCGATCTGGTGTACCTGAACGGCTACGGCTTCCCGGCGGACAAGGGCGGGCCGATGGCCTGGGCGGATCAGCAAGGGCTCGCGGACATTCATCAGCGCTTGCTGGCGCTGGAGACGCGCCAGGGCGATCAGTGGAAACCGGCGCGGTTGATTGGCGAGTTGGCGGCGCAGGGCGAGGGATTTGCAGATCGTTAAGTCTGGCGGCGGTGCTGACGTCTTCGCGAGCAGGCTCGCTCCCACAGGAGAGCGCATTTCAAATGTGGGAGCGAGCCTGCTCGCGAAGGGTTTTGAATTAGACTCGCCCATTAACTTCAGGGATTGTTGAGCAATGTCCAACCCGATGCCACAACGCACCGACTACCCACACTTCCAGCCCATCACCACACGCTGGCACGACAACGACGCCTACGGTCACGTCAACAACGTCACCTACTACAGCTTCTTCGATACGGCGGTGAACACCTACCTGATACAGGTCGGTGGTCTGGATATTCATGACGGCGAGGTTGTGGGTTTTGTAGTCAGTTCGGCGTGCGATTACTTCGCCTCGATCTCCTTCCCGGATCTGATCGAGATCGGTCTGCGAGTCGGCAAGTTGGGCAACAGTTCAGTGCAATACGAGCTGGCGGTGTTCAAGGTGGGTGAAAGCGAGGCGTGTGCGGCCGGGCGCTTCGTTCACGTATTCGTCGATCGGGCGAGTAATCAGCCGGTGCCGATCCCTGCTGAACTGCGGCATGCACTGGAATACCTGGTGGTGTAAACGGCAAAAAAAAATCGCAGCCCTTGGGCTGCGATTTTGCTTTACCGGCCAGCGAGGTGTTTGAGGCCTCAGTCGCGATAGTACTTGTGATGCTTGCGGTGGCCGTAGGCATGGCCGCGACCACGGTGGTCGTCACGATAGTAGCGACGATCATCATGGCGGCGATCGTAACGACGATCGTCGTCATCGCTCTTGTTGCCCATGTAGTTGCCCAGCGCGCCACCGGCGCCGCCACCTGCTGCGGAGCCGATCAGGCTGCCGGTGGTGCCGCCCATGCTGCGGCCGACCACGTTACCGCCGGCTGCGCCCAGCGCACCACCGATGGCGGCTTCGCCACGGCTGCGTTTGTCGGCGCCAACCGCGCTACCACCCGCGCCGCCCAAGGCTGCGCCGATGGTGGAACCTGTATTGCCGCCTAAGGACTGACCGACGACCGAGCCAAGAACCCCGCCCAATGCGCCGCCCACACCTGCTTCGGTGGTGCCGCCTGCGGAAGCAAAACCACTGACCAGGCCAAGGGACAACAAGAGAATCGAGGAGAACTTCATAGATGAGCCTCAAAGGGATGACGGCGCCGATCCTGAGGCTGTGTAACGAGCGTGACAATCGAAATCCGACGAATAACACGACTTGTATACAATTTTGCAAGTTGCTGTTTTATCAGCGGAACTTAACCGATTTCCGCCGGTCTTTAGCTACTTCGGACAGGCCGCTTTTGTGAAAAAGCGGCCTTTTTTGTGGGCGTTGGAAAAGTGCTAGGGCTTGGAAGCGTATTGCTTGAACCTACGCCTTCGCGAGCAAGCTCGCTCCCACATTTGAAATGCATTCCAATGTGGGAGCGAGCTTGCTCGCGAAGAGGCCGGTTCTGACATCGCGTTACGCGGACTTGGCCATGATCAACCCAGTCTCACTCGCCGCTTCCAGTCGAATCGCAATGAACTTCGACGTCGGTGTATGGCTGCCATCCCCGGTGCTTTCCAGCGGCACCAGCGGATTCACTTCCGGGTAATAAGCTGCGGCTTGTCCCGCCGGAATATCAAATGCCAGCAGCGTGAAGCCCTTTACCCGACGCTCACGACCATCGTCCCATATCGAAACAATGTCAGCCTTCTGTCCCGGACGGAAGCCGAGGCGAATGATGTCCGCCTCATTGGCGAACAGCACATCACGCTGGCCTTTCACTCCGCGATAACGGTCGTCGAGACCATAAATCGTCGTGTTGTACTGATCGTGGGAGCGCATCGATTGCAAGATCAGATCCGGCAGTTGTCCGGTCGCGCGGGTGCGTTCGTGCACGAGATCTTTCGGCAGCATATTGGCGCGGAAATTGGCCCGGCCCGACGGCGTGTTCCACTTGCGTGCGCCAGCGCTGTTACCGAGGTAGAAACCGCCCGGGTTCTTGATCTTCTCGTTGAACGCTTTGAAGTTGGGAATGGTGTCGGCGATCAGTTCGCGGATGCGCCCGTAATCAGCCACCAGCCAGTTCCAGTCCACCGGTTTACTGCCCAATGTGGCGGCAGCGATACCGGCAATGATCGACGGCTCTGAACGCATCTGGTTCGACAGCGGCTGCAACTGACCGTTGGAAGCGTGAACCATGCTGAACGAGTCTTCCACGGTGACCGCTTGCGGGCCTTCGGTCTGGATATCGATGTCGGTACGACCGAGGCACGGCAGGATCAGCGCGTCTTTACCGTGAGCCAGGTGGCTGCGGTTGAGCTTGGTGCTGATCTGCACGGTCAGGTCGCAATTGCTCAGTGCGGCGAAGGTACGCGGGCTATCCGGCGTGGCTTGGGCGAAGTTACCGCCCAGACCGATGAAGACCTTGGCGCGACCCTCAGCCATTGCGTGGATCGCTTCAACCACGTTGTGGCCGTTGTGGCGCGGCACCTTGAACTGGAAGCGTCGCTCCAGCGAATCGAGGAACGCCACCGGCGGACGCTCGTTGATGCCCATTGTGCGGTCGCCTTGCACGTTACTGTGGCCGCGCACCGGGCACAGGCCGGCGCCCGGTTTGCCGATGTTGCCGCGCAGTAGCATCAGGTTGGCGATTTCCTGAATCGTCGGCACCGAGTGGCGATGCTGAGTGATGCCCATCGCCCAGCACATGATTACGTTCTTGCCCTTGGCGTACATACGCGCGGCTTGCTCGATTTCTACGAGGGTCAGGCCGGATTGCTCGACGATCTGTTCCCACGGCGTATCGTCAACGACACCGAGGTACTCCAGCACATTGGCGCTGTGGGCATTGAGGAAGTCATGATCGAACACGGCAGGTTCGCCAGCCTTCTGCGCATCGCGCTCCCACTGCAGGAGGAACTTGGCCATGCCGCGCAGCAGCGCCATGTCACCGCCGAGTGCCGGGCGGAAATAAGCGGTGTTGGTTGGCTTGTCGCCGTTGGTGAGCATTTCGATCGGGTGTTGCGGATGCTGGAAGCGTTCCAGACCACGCTCTTTCAATGGGTTGATGCACACCACTTGCGCGCCGCGTTTCACTGCCTCACGCAAGGGTTCGAGCATGCGCGGGTGGTTGGTGCCCGGGTTCTGGCCCCAAACGAAAATCGCATCGGCGTGTTCGAAGTCATCGAAGGTCACGGTGCCTTTGCCGACGCCGACGCTCTGCGCCAGGGCAACACCGCTGGCCTCGTGGCACATGTTCGAGCAGTCCGGGAAGTTGTTGGTACCGTAGGCGCGCACAAACAGTTGATACAGATACGCCGCTTCGTTGCTGGCGCGACCCGAGGTGTAGAACTCGGCCAGATCGGGGCTCGGCAGACTTTGCAGGTGCTTGGCGATCAGCGTGTAGGCGTCGTCCCAACTGATCGGCTTGTAGCGATCGGTTTCGGCGTCGTAAACCATCGGTTCGGTGAGACGACCCTGATATTCCAGCCAGTAGTCGCTCTGCTCCAGCAGTGAAGTCACGCTGTGCTTGGCGAAGAACTTGGCGTCTACACGACGCTTGGTCGCTTCCCAGTTCACCGCTTTCGCGCCGTTCTCGCAAAACTTGACCATGCCGCTTTCCGGCGAATCGCCCCACGCGCAACCCGGGCAGTCGAAACCGCCGTTCTGGTTGGTCTTGAGCATCATGCGCAGGTTTTTCAGGGCGTTGTCGCTGGTCAACCAGGCCTGAGCCACACTGATCAGGGCACCCCAGCCGCCGGCGGCACCTTTGTAAGGCTTGTAGCGCGGGACAGGTTTCTGGTCGGCTTGATGATGTTGGCTCACGCTTGATTCTCCATCGCGGGGCTATACACCCGCGGCGCACTTTTCTGCGGCAGGTGGATGAGATTGAGGTTATGTCGACGGGCCCACTGCACGGCAAGGCCGGTGGGTGCGGACAGGCTGACCAGGGTCTGGATGCCGGCGCGCAAAACTTTCTGGATCAATTCGAGACTGCAACGGCTGGTGACAATCGCCAGTCCGCCATCTGTGGATATCTTCTGGCGGATCAGTCCGCCGATCAGCTTGTCGAGGGCGTTGTGCCGGCCGATGTCTTCGCGCCCGAGCAACAATTCGCCGCTGGCGTTCATGAACACCGCCGCATGCACCGCGCCGCAGTGCTGACCGAGCGGTTGGAACGCACCGATGCGCTGGCGCAGACCGTCGAGCCATTCGCTCGGTGGCAGCGGCGCGCCGGGCAAGACCTTGAGATCAGGCAGTGCCTGCTCCACCGCTTCAACCCCGCACAAGCCGCAACCGCTGGTGCCCGCCATTTGCCGACGTTGTTGCTTGAGGTTCCAGAACGCGCGATTGGCGATGGTCACTTGCGCATACTGCGCCGAGCCTGCGCCGGTCAGTTGCAGGTCATAGATGTCGCTCGCGTCCTCGATGATGCCGCTGCCGAGGCTAAAGCCGACGATGAAGTCTTCCAGGTCGGTTGGTGTCACCAGCATCACCGCCTGACTGATGCCGTTATAGGCAATCGCCAACGCGACTTCCTCAGCCAGCGCAGTGCTGGCCGATTCCTCACGGGGTAAATCGCTGTAACTGTAGGTCTGGCTGGCGGCAGGCGCGGGCGTTTCAAGTGCAGGCGCCGCGCAGGCAGGGCGCTTGGCGTTCATGGCATCACCGACGGTTTGATCAACGTTAAGACTAGGCGCGGCAAGTTGTCGCGTCTAATCGCTAGTGTCGATCTATCGATAGAGGCCGTCGATCAAGGCGCCGTTGGCGATTTCTGATACAGCGCAAAACACGCCTCGGCGAGCGCCGAGCGTGGCGCCCCGCGCCGCATGATCAAGCCCAGTGGCGCTAGGGTCTGGGCGTTTTCGATGGGCTGCAGACGCAGATGGTCGGTGAGTTTTTCCAGCCCGCCGTCCAACGGCATGATCGCGCAGCAGAAACCGCCGTGTACGGCTTGTAACAATTGATGCACGGCGTCGGTTTGCAGCAACGGTTGCGGAGTCAGGCCACGGCTGTGGAAGTTGTGGTCGATGGACTGACGGAAATGCATGCCGCTGGTGAGCATGCCCAGCGGCAGTTCGATCAGTGATTCCCAGCTCAGCGGAGCTTCACCGAAGGTAAAAGTGCGCTGGTCGTACAGCAGGCCCATGCGGGTTTCGTCGAATGCCAGTGATTCGAAACGTTCGTGATCCAGGCGGTCGAGATAAGAAACACCGATGTCGATTCGGTTGTTCGCCAGATGCTCGAGGATCTGCTCGGAGCTCAGTGCCGACATTTCAAAGCGCAGATTCGGGTGGGCGCTGTGCAGGCGTTGCATCAACGGCAGTGGATCGAAACTCGACAGCGGCACCACGCCCAGCCGCAACGTGCCGATCAGATTGCCGCGACACGCCGCTGCTTCCGCGTGCAAACCGTCATAAGCCGCCATCACCGAGCGCGCCCACGCCAGTACGCGCTCGCCCGGCGCGGTAAAACCTTCAAAGCGTTGGCCACGGTTGACCAGTGGCAGGTCGAGTTCTTCTTCAAGACTGCGCAGGCGCATCGACAGGGTTGGCTGGGTGATATGGCAACGCGCGGCGGCCTGGCCGAAATGGCGGGTTTCGTCGAGGGCGATGAGGAATTTCAGCTGCTTGATGTCCATCTTCGCTCCGGGCGCTGGCAGGGTTGGGCGATTCTACCGCTTGCGCGGTGGCAGGGTCATTGGTCGGCTTGGAACCGGGTTTGTCTGTCGTGGTCTAGGCTTGGACGACTGAACCTTTATTCCATGGAGAGAACACGATGAGCCTTTTTAGTTTTGTTAAAGAAGCCGGTGAGAAGTTGATCGATCTGCTGACCCCGGGCAACGCCAATGCCAGTGAACAGTTGAAGGAACACATCAGCAAGGTCGGCCTGGGCAATCCGAATGTGCAGGCGACGGTGGACGGCGACAAAGTGACCGTCACCGGTGAAGTCGCGAGTCAGGAAGAGAAAGAGAAAATTTTGCTGGCGGTGGGCAATATTGCCGGGGTTGGCAGCGTGGATGATCAGATCACGGTGACTGGTCCGGTGGTGGCGGCAGCAAAGTTTGTCGTGGTGAAAAAAGGCGACACCCTCAGCGCGATTTCCCTCGCTGTGTATGGCAATGCCAACCAGTACAACAAGATCTTTGAGGCCAATAAGCCGATGCTCAAGGATGAGAACAAAATCTATCCGGGTCAGACCCTGCGTATTCCTGAGTAACACAAACCCTCTGAGCTGCCGAAGGCTGCGATCTTTTGATCTTGTTTGTAAAAAATCAAAATCAAAAGATCGCAGCCTGCGGCAGCTCCTACAGAAGATTAGAGTCCGGCAATCAAATCCCGATAATCCTCAACCGCCGCAAACTCAGCCGTGTCCTTCGGCCCCTTGCGACTGTCCGGCTCTTTCACCGCCAACAAATGCGCCACACCAAAATCCCGCGCACTGCGCAGAATCGGCAAGGTGTCGTCGATAAACAGACTGCGCGCCGGATCAAAGCCGATGTCCGCCTGCAAGGCATCCCAGAACTGCGGGTTCTCCTTGGGAAAACCGTAATCGTGGGAGCTGATCAGCCGCTCAAAATACGGCGCCAGTTCGATTCGCTCAAGCTTCAGCGACAGTGAGTCGCGGTGTGCATTGGTGATCATGATCACCCGTTTGCCCGCGCGTTTGATCGCTTCCAGAAAGGTATCGGCATCCGGGCGCAAGGCAATCAGGTGCGCAGTTTCCAGCTTCAGTTCACGCACCGACAACTTCAGTTCGGCACTCCAGAAATCCAGGCAGTACCACTGCAACTGGCCGGCATGGCGTTCGAACAACGGCTGCAATTCCATATCGGCCATGGCCCGGCTGACCCCGTGCAGTTCGGCGTAACGCTGGGGCAGGTGTTCCAGCCAGAAGTGATTGTCGAAGTGCAGATCCAGCAGCGTGCCGTCCATGTCGAGCAGAACGGTATCGATGTCGGACCACGTTAATGAAGGCATGGCAACGTCTCGAACGGTAGAAAGATATCCGACATAAACAATCGGGAAAGCCGCGTTATAGTAGCGCGTTCACGCCAAGGAGCTTTGCATGCGCCAGAAACCCACCGTACTTGCCCGCGAGATCGTCGCCACCAGTCGCCTGTTTTGCGTCGAAGAACTCAAGCTGCGCTTTTCCAACGGCGTGGAACGCACTTACGAACGTCTGGTTGGTAAAGGTGCGGGCTACGGCGCGGTGATGATCGTGGCGATGCTGGATGCCGAGCACGCGGTGTTGGTCGAAGAGTATTGTGGCGGCACCGACGAATACGAATTGTCCTTGCCCAAAGGTCTGATCGAACCGGGCGAGGATGTGTTGGCCGCAGCCGAGCGTGAGCTCAAGGAAGAGGCCGGTTTTGGCGCGCGGCAACTGGAACATCTGACCGAGCTGTCGCTGTCGCCCGGTTACATGAGCCAGAAGATTCAGGTGGTCCTGGCGACTGATTTGTACGAGGAACGTCTCGAAGGCGACGAGCCTGAGCCGATGCGTGTCGACAAAGTGAACCTGCGCGAACTGTCGTCGTTGGCGCTCAACCCTCAGTTTTCCGAAGGCCGTGCGTTGGCTGCACTGTATCTGACCCGCGATCTGCTGACCGAGCGCGGGTTCTTTCCAGCATGAGTGAGATATCGATGACGTTTCCCCACCCGTTGATGGCGCCGGTCGTTGAGCTGGCATTGCACGCCGGCGAGGCGATTTTGCCATTCTGGCGCGCCGGCGTTGAAGTCACGGCCAAGTCCGATGACTCGCCCGTGACGGCGGCGGATCTGGCCGCGCATCACCTGATCCTCGCCGGGCTGACGGCGCTGGACCCGAGCATTCCAGTGTTGTCGGAAGAAGACGCCAACATCCCTCAGAGCGTGCGCGCCGGCTGGCAGCGCTGGTGGTTGGTCGACCCGTTGGACGGCACCAAGGAATTTATCAGCGGCAGCGAAGAGTTCACCGTCAACATTGCGCTGATCGAAAACGGCCGCGTGGTGTTCGGCGTGGTGTCGATGCCGACCAATGGTCGTTTCTACGTTGGCGGCGCAGGCCTCGGTGCCTGGCGTTGCGACAAGGGCGGCACGCCGGTTGCGATTCAGGTGCGCGATGTACCGGGGCCGGGCGAGGCGTTCACCGTGGTCGCCAGCCGTCGCCATTCGAGTCCCGAGCAGGAACGTTTGCTCGCCGGGTTGAGTGCGAGTCTGGGCGAGTTGCAACTGGCCAATATTGGCAGCTCGCTGAAATTCTGCCTGTTGGCTGAAGGCGCGGCGGATTGCTATCCGCGACTGGCGCCGACTTCGCAGTGGGACACGGCGGCGGCGCAAGGTGTGCTGGAAGGTGCGGGCGGTGAGGTGCTGGATCTGCGCGGGGAGGCGTTCTGTTATCCGGCGCGGGAATCGCTACTCAATGAGTTCTTTTTGGCGCTGCCGGCGAAAGCGGCGTGGCGTTCCAGATTGTTGGAGTTGGCTCGCGGTTAAGTGGGCTGATCCGAAATCCCCCTCACCCCAGCCCTCTCCCCCAGGAGAGGGAGCCGACCGAGTTGTCTTGTGTCTCACATCGACCTGAAAGATCAGGTCGATTATGGATTCAGCAAAGCGCTTTCAGGTCGATGCATTTCTGAAGCATCCCCCAATCAGTTCCCTCTCCCTTTGGGAGAGGGTTAGGGTGAGGGGCTTTTGATTGTCAGCGATGCAAAACGTACTGCCCGGTAAATGTCACGGCGTCTTCTTCGCTACCCTGATTGACGATCCGCGTATTCAACGTCAACCGCGCCCGCCCATAACGCCGATACATCGCCAGAAACCTCTTCCACTCCTTCGCATCAGGCGCCGGGCAAATCGCCGTAGCGTCCCCGGTGACCGGAAGCGGATAACTGATCTGCCCTTCCTGAATCACAATGTGCCCGTCGGTGATTCCTTCCTCTTTCAGACGCAAATGCAACCAGCCCCAACCGGCCAGCACCGCGCCGCAGTAAAGACTGCCGCCGAACATCGTGCTCTTGTGGTTGACGTTCGGGTCGAGTGGCAGATGCAGGCTCAGTTGCTGTTCATGCCAGTCGAGCACCTTAAGGCCCATGTCTCGGGTCAGCGGGATATCGTGATGCAGGACCGATTCCAGATAGCGACTGTCTGTACTCATTCGTTCTCGTCCCCATGGCTGCTATCGCCAAAGTTGAGGCCATGCTTGCGCAATTTGTCATGCAGGGTCTTGCGCGGAATGCCCAAGGCTTCGGCGAGGCTGCGCACCGAACTGTGGGAGCGCGCCAGTTCAGCAGCGATCAGCGATTTCTCGAAATTTTCCACCTGCTCGCTGAGCCCCCCATTGATGACTTCGACCGTGGTGCTGCCACCGCCCTCGACGTCAGCGTTATCCAGCGCCAGTTCCAGGCCGAGGGCGAAACGTTCGGCGGCATTCTGCAGTTCGCGTACGTTGCCCGGCCAGGTGTGGCGCAGCAGCAAGGCGCGTTGCGCCGGTTGCAGTTCATGGGGCGGCAAACCGTGGCGGGCGCTGGCTTCATCGGCGTAATGCTGGAACAGCACCAGCGCATCTTCACCGCGCTCACGCAGTGGCGGAATGCGCAGTGGCGCGACGTTGAGGCGGTAATACAAGTCGGCGCGGAAACGGCCCTGGTCAGCGGCCTGACGCAGGTCTTCCTTGGTCGCGGCGATGACGCGGATGTCCAGCGGGATCAGTTGATTGCCACCCAGACGCTCGACCACGCGCTCTTGCAGCATGCGCAGCAACTTCACCTGCACATCCATGCTCATGCTCTCGATTTCATCGAGAAACAATGTGCCGCCATTGGCGAATTCGAATTTGCCGATCCGCCGTTTTTGCGCGCCGGTAAACGCGCCGGGTTCGTGACCGAACAGTTCACTTTCCACCACCGACTCGGCAAGGGCGCCGGCGTTGATCGCGACGAACGGGCCGTTTCGGCGGCTGGATAAATCGTGCAAGGCGCGGGCGACCACTTCTTTACCGGCGCCGGTTTCGCCGAGGATCAGCACGTCAGCCTTGGTCGCGGCCAGCGCGCCGATCTGCTCGCGCAGGCGCAGCATGGGCGTCGAATGGCCGACCAGCCGCGCGCTCAGTTCATTGCGATCGCTGAGGGCCAAGCGCAGGCTGCGGTTGTCCAGCACCAGTCGGCGCAGGGCCAGCGCGCGACGCACGCTGTCGAGCAGCGCATCGCTGGCGAAAGGCTTTTCGAGAAAGTCATAAGCGCCGGCACGCATGGCCTGCACTGCCAGCGGCACATCGCCGTGGCCGGTGATCAGCAATACCGGTAGTTCGGGATCCTGC
Organism: Pseudomonas zeae; assembly: GCF_014268485.2. Classification (NCBI taxonomy): domain Bacteria; kingdom Pseudomonadati; phylum Pseudomonadota; class Gammaproteobacteria; order Pseudomonadales; family Pseudomonadaceae; genus Pseudomonas; species Pseudomonas zeae. The sequence goes on from NZ_CP077090.1 coordinate 565,003, forward strand.
GCGTGCAGTTCGCTGAGCAATTCGAGACCGTCCATGCCCGGCATGCGGATATCGCTGACCACCACACCCGGCCAGTCACGCTCAAGCTGTGCGGCCAGGCCTTTGGCTTCGGACAGCGGCAGAATTTTCAGGCCGGCCAGATCCAGGGTTTGGCCGAGGGCCTGACGCAGGTGCGGATCGTCGTCGATCAACACCACCTGAATGCGATTGTCGATGGTCATGCACTTCGATCCTCGGACGGTTGCAGGCTGACCCCGGGCGCACCGGCGCGCAGCCGCAGGGTAATCAAGGCGCCACCTTGCTTGTGGTTGGCGAACGACAGTTCACCGCCGAAGGCGCGCATCAGCGTTTCACAAATGGCCAGCCCCAGGCCAAGGCCTTGAGTGCGGGTCTTGGTGGTGTAAAAGGGCTCGCTGGCGCGGCCGAGGGCTTCCATGCAAAAGCCCGGGCCGTTGTCGCGAATGTACAGATTGACGCCTTCGGCGGTGGATTCGGCACTCAGCCAGAGTTTGCGCGGCGGGCCTTTCTCGGTGAGGGCGTCGAGGGCGTTGGCCAGCAGATTGCCGAGCACTTGGCGCAATCGGGTTTCCCCGGCCTCGACCCACAGAGTCGCGGCTGGCAGATCGCGGATCAGTTCGACTTCCATGCTGCGACGCCGTTTGGCCAGCAGCGCCAAGGCATCGTCGAGCGCCGGTTGCAGGGCAACGCTTTCCGGCGCGTGGCGATCGCGGCGGGCAAAGGCGCGCAGGTGGGCGATGATCGAGGCCATGCGCCCGGTCAGTTCGCTGATCAGTTTGAGGTTGCCGCGCGCATCGTCGGTGCGCTGATGATCGAGCAGCACTTCGGCGTTTTCCGCGTAGCTGCGGATCGCTGCCAACGGCTGATTGAGTTCGTGGCTGATGCTCGCGGACATCGTCCCCAGCGCCGACAGCTTGCCGGCCTGGACCAGATCGTCCTGGGCACGCACCAGTTCCTGTTGGGCTTGTTCACGCTCCAGCACTTCCTCCTTCAAGCGCCGGTTGAGGCCTTCGAGGTCGCTGGTACGCTCGGCGACGCGGCCCTCCAGCTCGCGACGTGCTTTGGCCTCGAAGGCGATGCGCTCCAGATAATGGCGGCGGCGCTGCATCATCAGACCGAGCAACAACATCAGCACCAGCAGCGTGGCGCCGCCGATGGCGACCACGGTGCGCACCGGACGGTCGATCAGCGTGCGTGGGGCAAGGATGCTGACGCTCCAGCCGGTTTCGGCGATGTCGTGAGTCTGGATCAGCCACGCAGTCGGGCTGAGGTTCAGGGGGCGCGGCTCGCGGGTCGGGTAAGGCTGGATGGCGGTGATCGCCGAGCGTTCGCTGTCGCTCAAGTTACGGGTCGAACGGAAGCGCCATTCCGGGCGCGAGGTGAGGATGACCACGCCGTTATGGTCGGTCACCAGCAGTTGTTCCGGGGTTTTGCCCCAGAGGCTTTCGGTGTGGTCGAGGTCAACCTTGATCACCAGCACGCCGATGATTTTTTCGCCGTTGCGCACGGCGGCAGCGAAGAAGTAGCCGCGTTTGGCCGAGGTCGTGCCGAGACCGAAAAAGCGTCCGAGCCGCCCGGCCATGGCTTCACTGAAGTACGGACGGAACGAGAAATTGCGGCCGACGAAACTGTCGTGTTTGTCCCAGTTCGACGCCGCCAGCGTCTGCCCGCTGGTGTCCATCAGGTACATGACTTCGGCACCGGTCTGTGCAGCGATGTTCTTCAGCAGGCGATTGGCGTTGCCTTGGCTGACGCCGTCGTCCGGTGCGCCGAGGACCGCACGCAAGGCCGGCAGGTCGCCGAGAATTTGCGGCAACACTTCATAGCGGTGCAGGGTGCCCAGCAGGTTGGCGACGTACAGGTCGAGGGTCTGCCGGTTCTGCCCTGCCAGTTCGCTGCGGTAATAGCGCTCGGCGAGATGTTCCAGCGGCCACAGCAGCGGCGCCAGACACAGGGCCAGCAGCGCGAGGCTGCGCCAGCGGGGTCTGCGGGGGAGGGTTGGTTTCATGAGCCGGATGCGCCTGAGATGTCAGGCGCATTATGCCTAGGCTCAGGCGAAGACGTCAGCGTCCTTGAGCAGGGCTGCAGCCTGATCCTTGGCGGACAGCTTAGGCGCTTCGTCCAGCTGCCAGTCGATGCCCAGCGCGGGATCATCCCAGCGAATGCTGCGCTCGGACGACGGGTCGTAGTAGTTGGTGGTCTTGTAGAGGAATTCAGCGAACTCGCTCAGTACCACGAAACCATGGGCAAAACCTTCCGGCACCCACAGTTGACGATGATTTTCGGCCGACAAGCGCACAGCCACCGATTTGCCGAAGTGCGGCGAGCTGCGCCGAATATCCACGGCCACATCCAGCACTTCACCGACGGTCACACGGACCAGTTTGCCCTGGGTGTTTTGCAACTGGTAATGCAGGCCACGCAACACGCCTTTTTGCGAGCGCGAGTGGTTGTCCTGAACAAATTGCGTGTCCAGACCGGTAGCGTCCTGGAACGCCTTGGCATTGAAACTCTCGTAGAAAAAGCCGCGCTCGTCACCGAACACCTTCGGTTCGATGATCAGGACACCGGGCAGGTCGGTGGTGATTACATTCATGGGGAGTTCCATAGGCAGGTGTGAATGGTCGACATTCTTGCGCAAAGTGCCGGAGGGTGCGAGTGCTGCAAGACAAATAGCCCGTATACCTTTGCGCGGTTGGGGGTTGCGGATCCCGTCCAGCAATGGCGATATAGGCGCCTAATAAAATTACAGGGGTCTTTTCATGCCGCTCGCCACGTTGATTCATCGCGCCAGTTTGCCCAGCCCGCAGGTTTCTGCCGAGCAGGCCCGGCAATGGCTGGCGGAGCATTACGGGCTCAGCGGCACGTTGCAGGCTCTTGGCAGTCAGCAGGATCTCAATTACCGCGTCGACAGCCCGCGTGGACGGTTCGTGCTGAAAATCTGCCGTGGCGATTACGCCCTGGTGGAGCTGCAAGCCCAGCATGCCGGGCTCAAGTATCTGGCCGAGCACTCGGCGGTGACGGTGCCGCGGGTGATCGCGGCCAATAACGGCGAGGATCTGCTGTCGCTCGAGGTCGGCGGCGAAGCCGTCCATGTGCGGCTGCTGGATTACATCGAGGGCCAGCCGCTCACGCATCTCGAACACTTGGGGCGCGACGTGGTGGCGGGGTTTGGCCGGCTCTGCGGTGAGATGGATCTGGCGCTGGCCGGGTTCGATCACCCGGGCCTGGAGCGCACGTTGCAGTGGGATGCCCGTCACGCCAGTGCCCTGATCAGCCATCTGCTGCCGGTGATCAAGGATGAGCAGCAACGCATATTGATTGCCGATGCGGCCGAACAAGCCGAGCGCCGCTTGCAGCCGTTGCAGGGCAAGCTGCCGGTGCAGGCGATCCACATGGACATCACCGACGACAACGCCGTCTGGGCGCGCGATGCCTTGCGTCACTGGCAGTTGCAGGGCGTGATCGACTTTGGCGATCTGGTGCGCACCTGGCGCATCACCGATCTGTCGGTGACCTGTGCGGCGTTGCTGCATCACGCCGGTGGCGATCCGTTTGTCATCCTGCCGGCGGTGCAGGCCTACCACGCGGTCAACCCGCTGCAACATGAAGAGCTGCAGGCGCTGTGGCCATTGATCGTCGCGCGTGCGGCGGTGCTGGTGCTCAGTGGCGAGCAACAGGTCAGCATCGACCCCGCGAATACCTACAGCCGTGACAACCTAAGCCATGAGTGGGAAATCTTCCGCGTAGCGACATCGGTGCCACAGGCACTCATGGAAGCGGCGATCCTTACTGCCGTCGGTCACGCATTGCCGGTGATCGATAGCGAAGGTTTTGCGCCCTTGCTGCCCGGTCTGGTCGGACGTGAATTTGCCCTGATCGATCTCGGTGTCCTCAGCCCGCATTTCGAGGCCGGCAACTGGGAGCAGGCCGGCATCGATCAGCACCTGTTGAACGAAGCGGTGGCGGCCCATGGTTTGGCCGCAAGCCGTTATGGTCAGTACCGTTTGTCGCGCACCCGTCCCGACAGCGCCGTTGAACCGGACACCTTCCCGCTGCACGTGGAATTGCGCGTGCCCGATGGTACCGCTGTGGAAGCGCCGTTCGCTGGCGTCGTGCATCAGCCAGCAGACGGTGTGCTGCAACTGGATGGCCCGCAACTCAGCGTGCGCTTGTGGGGCGTGACACCTTCGCTGCACAGCGGCGCGGCGCTGGTCAAAGGCCAGGTGCTGGGCGCAGTCAGCGGCCCATTACGGGTGCAGTTGTGCCGGGGCGCGCAGATCGATGTGCCGTTGTTTTGCACCCCGGCGCATGCAGCGGCGTGGCAGGCGCTGTGCCCGTCGCCAGCGGCGTTGTTAGGACTGGCCTGCGATGCCGAGCCGGAGCTGGACGCAAAAACCCTGCTCGAACGCCGCGATGCCAGTTTCGCCCGCACGCAGAAACACTACTACGTTGATCCGCCGCGCATTGAACGCGGCTGGCGTAATCACCTGATCGACATGCAGGGCCGCTCCTACCTCGACATGCTCAACAACGTTGCCGTGCTCGGTCACGGCCACCCGCGCATGGCGGCAGTGGCGGCGCGGCAGTGGTCGCTGCTCAACACCAACTCGCGATTCAACTATGCGGCGGTGGCGGAGTTTTCCGAGCGCTTGCTGAAATTGGCGCCGGAAGGCATGGACCGGGTGTTTCTGGTCAACAGCGGCAGCGAGGCCAATGACCTGGCGATTCGTCTGGCCTGGGCCTACAGCGGCGGGCGCGACATGATCAGCGTGCTTGAGGCCTATCACGGCTGGACGGTCGGCGCCGATGCGGTATCGACATCGATCGCCGACAACCCGAAAGCCCTGGAAAGCCGCCCGGACTGGGTGCATCCGGTGCCTGCGCCAAACACTTATCGCGGTGAATTCCGTGGTCTCGCTTCTGCGCCGGATTACGTGCGCAGTGTTGAGCATCACCTGGCAAAACTTGCCGAACAGAAGCGCCAACTGGCCGGGTTTATCTGCGAGCCGGTGTATGGCAATGCCGGCGGTATCTCGCTGCCGCCGGGATATCTCCAGCAGGTATACGCGCTGGTGCGCGCGCAGGGCGGCGTGTGCATCGCCGACGAAGTGCAGGTCGGTTACGGGCGCATGGGCCACTTCTTCTGGGGCTTTGAAGAGCAGGGTGTGGTGCCGGACATCATCTGCATGGCCAAGGGCATGGGCAACGGTCAGCCGCTGGGCGCGGTGATCACGCGACGGGAAATTGCCGAGGCGCTGGAGGCCGAGGGCTATTTCTTCTCGTCGGCGGGCGGCAGTCCGGTCAGTTGCCAGATCGGCATGGCGGTGCTCGATGTCATGGCAGAAGAAAAACTCTGGGAGAACGCGCAGGTGGTCGGTGGCCACTTCAAGGCGCGTCTCGAAGCGTTGATCGATAAACATCCGTTGGTGGGCGCGGTGCACGGTTCCGGGTTCTATCTGGGACTTGAGCTGATTCGCAATCGCGAGACGCTGGAGCCGGCGACCGAGGAGACGGTGTTGCTGTGTGATCGCTTGCGTGAACTGGGGATTTTCATGCAGCCGACCGGGGATGATCTGAACATTCTCAAGATCAAACCGCCGATGGTGACGTCGCGTCAGAGTGTGGATTTCTTTGTCGATATGCTTGATCAAGTCCTTACCGAGGGCCTGTAAGCCCTCACGCTGACCTCCTGTGGGAGCGAGCCTGCTCGCGAAAGCGGTTTCTCATTCAACAACTGTGTTGATTGAACAAACGCCTTCGCGAGCAGGCTCGCTCCCACATTTTTTTGGGGTTTCTAATTCGATTTGTATCGGCTTTTATCGGGATTATTTAGACGAAAGGCATTTTGCAAGCTTCTAAAGCCGATATTTATCGGCTATAAAGTCGCCATTGCTCCGGCATGGTGATCTCATGTCCGGTGCGCGCGTTTTTCTTTTCGGTCGAATTGTCGACCGTCAAAGCACTTGCCCGGAGATGATTCATGAGCCGTATCGTTACCGTTGCCGCCACTCAGATGGCCTGTTCCTGGGATCTGGAAGCCAACCTCGAAATCGCTGAAAGGCTGGTGCGCGAAGCCGCCGCCAAAGGCGCGCAGATCATCTTGATCCAGGAGCTGTTCGAGGCGCCGTACTTCTGCCAGAAGCCGAACCCGGACTATCTGCAACTGGCGACGACGGTGGAAGAAAACGTCGCGATCAAACATTTCCAGAAAATCGCCAAAGAGCTGCAAGTGGTGCTGCCGATCAGCTTCTATGAGCTGGCCGGCCGCGCGCGTTTCAACAGCATCGCGATCATCGATGCCGACGGCAGCAACCTCGGGATTTATCGTAAAAGCCACATCCCGGATGGCCCGGGCTACCACGAGAAGTATTACTTCAACCCGGGCGACACCGGTTTCAAGGTGTGGAACACCCGTTACGCGAAAATCGGTGTGGGCATTTGCTGGGACCAGTGGTTCCCGGAAGCTGCGCGCAGCATGGCGTTGCAAGGCGCTGAAATCCTCTTCTATCCAACCGCAATCGGCAGCGAGCCGCACGACAAGACCATTTCGTCGCGCGATCACTGGCAGCGCGTGCAACAGGGTCATGCCGGCGCCAACCTGATGCCGCTGATCGCCAGCAACCGCATCGGCAACGAAGAACAGGACGGCTACGACATCACGTTCTACGGCTCTTCGTTCATCGCCAACCAGTTCGGCGAAAAAGTGCAGGAGCTGAATAAAACCGAAGAAGGTATTCTTGTGCACACTTTCAACCTCGACGAGCTCGAACACATTCGCAGCGCGTGGGGTTCATTCCGTGACCGCCGTCCGAACCTGTACGGCGCGTTGAAAACCCTCGACGGTTCCCTGGAGTCCTGATCCCGATGACAACTTTGAAAAGTACCCCGCGCGCCGACGGCTTTCACATGCCGGCCGAGTGGGCGCCGCAAACGCAGACCTGGATGATCTGGCCCGAGCGCCCGGACAACTGGCGTCTGGGCGGCAAACCGGCGCAAGCCGCACACGCTGCGGTGGCCAAGGCCATTGCGCGTTTTGAACCGGTCACCGTGGCCGTGTCCGCCGGCCAGTATGAAAACGCCCGCGCGCGCCTCGACGTGCCGAATATCCGCGTGGTCGAGATGTCTAGCGATGACGCTTGGGTACGCGACAGCGGCCCGACTTTCGTCATCAACAACAGCGGCGAAGTGCGCGGTGTGAACTGGGACTTCAACGCCTGGGGAGGTTTTGACGGCGGTTTGTATTCGCCGTGGAATCGCGATTCGCAGGTCGGCGGCAAGATCCTCGAGATCGAGCGCAGCCCGCGTTACCGCACTGAAGGTTTCGTGCTTGAAGGCGGCTCGATTCATGTCGACGGCGAAGGCACGCTGATCACCACCGAAGAATGCCTGCTCAACCGCAATCGCAACCCGCACCTGAGCCGCGAAGAGATTGAAGCGGTACTCAGCGCCAATCTGTCTGTGGATAAAGTCATCTGGCTGCCGGACGGTCTGTTCAACGACGAAACTGACGGCCATGTGGATAACTTCTGCTGCTACGTGCGTCCGGGCGAAGTGTTGCTGGCGTGGACCGACGATCCGCAGGATCCGAACTACCCGCGCTGCCAGGCTGCGTTGAAAGTTCTGCAAAGCAGCACTGACGCCAAGGGTCGCCCGTTCACGGTGCACAAAATGCCGATTCCGGGGCCGCTTTACGCGACTGAAGAAGAGTGCGCCGGTGTCGACCCGGTGGACGGCACGCAGGAACGCAATCCGTCTGTGCGCCTGGCGGGTTCCTACGTGAACTTCCTGATCGTCAACGGCGGCATCATCGCGCCAAGCTTCGACGATCCAATGGACGCGCCGGCCAAGGAAATCCTGCAGAAGCTGTTCCCGCAGCACGAAGTGGTGATGGTGCCGGGTCGCGAACTGTTACTGGGTGGCGGCAATATCCATTGCCTTACCCAACAGCAACCCGCGCCGCACAAAGAGTGAGTTGAGTCGTAACACCTTGAGTTGATTAACAAATCAGCCGGGTAATGATTAGCTCGCTATGCATCAACTGAGGCCCGCAGCCCGACAGGACCGCGGGCTTCTTTGTATCCGCTTGTCGACAACTAAGAAACATTGGCATAGCTCTTGTATTCATCACCCGTGCACTAGGGAGGGGGAGAACTTCAACAGTTCTGTCATAAACCTTGGATAACGTAGCCGCTCACGAACGGGGAGAGAGCGTTGAAATGAACGCCGAAGTGAACGTAGTCAGCGAGCGGACGTTGCATCCCATGGCCGTAAACGGCGAATCGCTCCAGATTGTCGCGCACTGGTTGAAGTCCAATGGAACGCGTCAGATCAGGGAACCTGATCCGCGCCGGATGATGATCGAGCGTTACCCCGCTGGCCTGTTCAGCGAGGCCGAACTGGAAGCATTGTGGGCTGTGATGGAAGGATAAGAAGCACAACAGGGATTGGTGAAAGCGCTGCCGGGATGGCGGCGCTTTTTTTATGCACGACACAAAATCATTGTAGGAGTGAGCCTGCTCGCGATAGCGGTGTGTCAGTTGATATCGATGTTGACTGACACACCGCTATCGCGAGCAGGCTCACTCCTACAGGTTTTGCGTTGAATCAGAAGGAATAAGTGCCGGTCATCACAACGCTACGTGGCGCACCCGGTTGGATTTGATACTGGCTGGTCGCGGACGCGTAGTACTCACGATCGGTGATGTTGTTCAGCGCCGCGCGTAAATCCCAATCCTTGAAGCGGTAACCGACCAGGGCATCCCAGCGGCCGTAACCCGGCAACACGGTGGTGTTGGCGTTATCGGCATAGCGTTGGCCAACCAGGGTCAGGCCGGTTTCGCCGTACCAGCCCATCTCCGGTTTCCAGGTCAGGAACAGGCTGCCGTTATGCTTGGCAACGTTGTTGATGCGTTTGCCTTCCAGGCCGTTGTTGTCCTTCTCGATCTTCGCATCCTGCAGACCGACGCCACCGCGCATGTACCAGTTGCCGACGAGATTGCCGGTGGCCGTCAATTCGATCCCGCGCGAGCGTTGCAAACCTGACATCACCGTCAGGGTCGGATCGTTTGGATCAGTGGTGCGGCGGTTGTAGAGTTCCAGATCGTAGATCGCCAGCGTGGTGCTCAAGCGGTCATCGAGCCAGTCGCTTTTCACGCCGATTTCTTTCTGCTTGGTCAGCTCGGGACTGAGGTCGTTGGTGTTGCCGGCCGCACCCGGAGTGATGCCGATCAAGCCACCGCCCAGCGGCGAAAACGTCTTCGACCACGAGGCGTAGAACGAATGATTTTGTAGCGGCGTCCAGACCAGGCCGACGCGCGGGCTGGTGCTGTGGCTGTCGCGGTCTTCGGAGATGTTGCGCAGCTTGTTGGTCGACTCGATATCGAAAGTGTCGTAACGCAGACCGGCGAGCACTTGCCATTGGTCGTTTAGGCGCAGTTGATCTTGCACATATACCGCACGGCTTTCGACTTCGGTGTGGCTGTTGCTGGAGACCTGCATGCTGCCGGTGTGGCGCAGATCACGGTTCGGGTTGTACAGGTCGAGCGACGGTACGGGCTGCGCGCCCGGGGTTCTGCCAGTGGCCGCGTTGTACAGCGTCGGGTCGCGGCGCTGGCTGCCGATCTCGATGCCAGTGAGCAGGCGATGCTCAAGGCCCAAGGTATCGAATCCGCCCTCAAGTTCAACGTTGTTATAGACGTTGCGAGTGGTCAGATCCTGCTGCCAATGCTGGCGCGTGACCTTGTTGGTCGCCGGCGTGTAACCGGTGAGGTAGGTGTTGTCGAAATCACTGTCGAGCTTGAACACGCCGAGGGTCTGGCGCAGTTGCCAGTTGTCATTGATTTCATAAGTGAGTTTCGAGCGCAGCGATTGCGACTTGTCGTCGATGAAATCGTGATCGTTGCCGTAGGTCGTATCGCGCCCGACATCGGCCGGGCGCCCGTTGATGCCGGGGATGCCGCGATCCGGGGTGCGGTTGTAGCGGCTGTATTCGTACTGCACCAGCCAGTTCAGGTCCGGCGTCAGTTGCCAGCTCATCGACGGCGCGAACAATTGGCGATTGCCACTGACACCGTCGCGGAAGCTGTTTTCATCCATGTTGCCCATGTTCAGGCGCAGGCTGATGTTTTCGCTCGGGTCGCTGCTGAGGTCGGCGTAAAGACTGCGCAAATCTTCGCTGCCAGCCTGGGCTTCGATAGTCGAGCGCCGGCCGAACTCGGGTATTTTGCTCACGCGGTTGACGATCCCGCCCTGACTGCCACGCCCGTACAGCACGGCGGCCGGGCCTTTGAGCACTTCGACGCGTTCAATATTGTGCAAGTCGCGCTTGTATTGGCTGTCGTCGCGGATGCCATCCAGATAGAAATCGTTGCTCGCGTCGAAGCCGCGGATGCGCAGGCTGTCGAAACGGGTGTCGGCGCTGCTGCTGACGTTAGGCATGCCGCTCAACGCGTCGCCGATGTCATTGGTGCCGTAGCTGGCGACGTTCGAGGTCTTGACCGAATCGATCGCCTGCGGCACATAACGTACGGGCGTCGAGGTCCGAGTCGCGGTGCTGCTGAGCTTCACCCGAGGGTCATCGGCTTGCGCTTCGGCGCTGATTGCGGTGGCGGGTAACTCGGTCGCGGAGTAGGCAAAACCGCTGGACAGAAAAGCAGAAAGCCCAAGGGTGGCGGGCGTAAGACGGAACGGGGCAGGCATTGAACAGCGCATCCGAAAGGGTGGAAGAATTCGATCGTGCGAATGGTAATGCTTTGCATTTACTTTCGTTAATTATTCCTTATAAGTTCCCTTGGCTGATTGTTTCAATTTGTGTCCTAACCGACACAATCTGACTGGACGAATCATTCGACCGATTCATGAAACAGACTGAAAGCCATTCCGGCGTTTTTCCGCAAGAGTGCGAGGACTAATCTGCCGCCATCGATTTTCCTGACTTTCTGCCGGAGTTTTTCCCATGATTCTTCACTACATCTACGATCCGCTGTGTGGCTGGTGTTACGGCGCCAAGCCGCTGGTGGAAGCGGCACAGTCAGTGTTGCCGGTGAATGCCCATGCCGGCGGAATGATGAGTGGCGTTAATCGCCAGCGTGTTTCCCCGCAACTGCGCGATTACGTCATGCCCCATGACCGACGCATTGCCGAGTACACCGGCCAGCCGTTTGGCGAGGCCTATTTCGAAGGTTTGCTACGTGATTACTCAGCGGTGTTCGATTCGACGCCAGCGATTGCTGCGGTCATGGCGGCTGAAGCCATCGACGGCGGCGGTTTGCGCCTGCTGGGACGGTTGCAGTCGGCGCACTATGTGGAAGGGCGACGCATTGCCGATTCAGCCGTGCTGTTGGAATTGGCGATGCAGATGGGCTATGCGCAGGAAGATTTCCACCTTGCGTTTGAGTCCGTTGATAGCGAGGGGCATATAAAAGCCAGTCGCCAGTTTTTGGCTCAATTGGGTGGTCAGGGTTTTCCAACGATTGCTCTGGAGCAGAACGGCACGTTCCAATTGATCGACATCAGCCCCTGGCTGGGCAAGCCGCAGGCATTTGCCGATTGGTTGCAACAGGCAATCGTCCTCGATGAAACCGGTAAAACTTCTGCATTTTGTTCTATCGATGGTTGCGCCTGATACGCGCTGGATTCACTGGCTGTTTGCATTTCCCAGCAAGGAGTCAGCGCAAAATTTACGTTTCTTAGACGATTTTTACCTATTTAAAGACGATTCTTGAAATTGACACATTGTTCAGGGCACGGCTACGATTCGGCCCAACGCCTGTGGCCAACCGCCATGACTCAAAATAAGGAGCAGGCCCGCCATGACATCGTCGTGGGCGGGTCTTTTTGTTTCGGGGTGAATAAAAGAGTGCAAAAGCGCCGTTTCCGCCGTTCGACACAGCGCGTTTCAACCCGTAATAAGGAAAACAAAATGTTGAACAAGCGAATCAGTCTGATCGCACTGGGGATGTTGAGTGCCACTCAGGCCATGGCTAACGACCAGGCCGAGTCCAAGGGTTTTGTTGAAGACAGCAGCCTCAAAGTGCTGCTGCGCAATGCCTACATCAATCGTGATTACAAAGACGGCAACAAAGACAAAGCCGAGTGGGGCCAAGCGGCCATCGGTACGTTCTCGTCCGGTTTCACCCAAGGCACCGTGGGTGTCGGTGTCGACGCTTTCGGTCTGTATGCACTGCGTCTGGACGGCGGCAAGGGCCGTAGCGGCGCCGGTGGTATCGATTTCTTCAAGCAGGAAAATGACGGTCGCGCGAACCATGACATAGCGAAGGGCGGTGCAGCGGTGAAGTTCCGCTTCTCCAACACCGTGTTGACCTACGGCGACCAGATGCCGGCCCTGCCGGTGCTGAGCTACGACAATGTGCGTCTGCTGCCGGAAAGCTACACCGGTACCCTGATCACTTCCAAAGAGATCAAAGGCCTGGAACTGAACGCCGGTCGTTTTACTGCCGAATCGCGCAAGAGCGATGAAGGCCGTGACAGCGGTGGTCTGAAGTCGATCAACGTATTGGGCGGTAGCTACCAGTTCACCGAGAACTTCAAAGGTGCGTTGTACGCTTCCGACGTCGAAGACGTATTGAAGAAACAATACGTGAACGCCAACTACGTGTTGCCGTTCAACAAGGATCAGTCACTGACCCTGGACTTCAACGGCTATCGCACCAAGCTCGACAGCTCGTACGTTCGCGAAAACACCGTTCCGGGCGAAAGCATCGTGACCGGTCGCGACAACAAGATCTGGAGCCTGGCCGCGACATTCGCCACTGGCCCGCACTCGTTCACCGTGGCGCACCAGCGCTCCACCGGCGACAGCAACCTGGGCTACGCCTATGGCGGTTACCAGAAAGATCAACACCGCGTCGGTGACGGTGGTAACTCCATCTACCTGGCAAACTCCTACTGGTCCGACTTCAACGCTGAAGACGAGCGCAGCTGGCAGTTGGGCTACGGCCTGGACTTCGGCGCATTCGGCGTACCGGGCCTGAGCTACAACTTCGCTTATGTGCGTGGCGACAACATCACCACGTCCACCAGCGAAGGCGGCACCGAGCGTGAGATCTTCAACCAGTTCAAATACGTCGTGCAGTCTGGCCCGGCCAAAGACCTGAGCGTGAAACTGCGCAGCTCGATCCTGCGTGTTTCGCAGAAATCCAGCGAGTACAACGTCAGCGGTAACGAACTGCGCGTTTTCGTGGATTACCCGATCAACATCTTCTGATGCCTGATCCAGTGTAAGAAACATGAGAAAAACCCCGACTGGTTCGGGGTTTTTTTTCGACGGTTATTCGATGAAAACCGGAAAAAACCCGTGTTTTTGTCATGTAAAAGTTGTTTTTAAGCGCCTGCAAACGCCGTTTCAAACAGTGCTTTAAATGCCTGAAATTCTTTCTCATGGACGCAAATTCTCCACCTAATAGATTAGGCCGCTCAACGCAGCGGAGAATTTGGTAATGATCGTTTTGAACAGAGAAGTGGGCGAATCGCTACGGCGCGACAAATATGTCAACGTCCAGGGTGGTGACTTCAATCTCTACGGTCATTTTGCCGACTTCGTCAGACTGACCAAAAGTTGGGAAAACATGGAGCCTGACAGCTACTACGGTCAGGCCGAAGCCGGCATGCGTTACCGTCGTTACAGCGACTTTGAGTACAACCCGAAAACCCGCGAGCTCAAGCAACTCGAGCATCGCGCCTACGTGCAGTCGAAAGAAAACAACGCCTATGTTGGCGGCCTGGTACGACACTTTCAGGACTTCTCCGATGAAGTAATTACTTCACCGGTGATGCGCAGCCTGATCGACACCGATTTCGAAGTGTACAAAAGCGTACTGCCGGAAGAGCTGCACGATGAAATCTGGCAGTGCCAGATCCATCAGATCCGCATCGAAATCAAACCCGGCAAGCAACTGGAAATCACCCCCGAAGGCATTCACTGCGACGGCTATCCGTTCAGCGGTGTGCACTTCTGGGGTCGCAATAATGTCGAGGGCGCGGAGAGTCGTTTGTACGACATCCACGAGCATCAACTGGCGTCGACCACCTACCAGGAAATTCTCGATACCACCTACTTCCTTGATCGCGACATGCGCCATTACGTGACTCCGGCGCGCAACACGCACACCCATGCAATGGCATACCGGCAGATTCTGGCGATCTCCTTCTCGCGGCCCGGGACCGCTTTCGACATTGTTCGCTAATCAGATCACCCCAATCGACGGCGTCGAGTGCTCGACGCCGGTGGTGCTGCGACGCGCCACGGCCAAGGATGCGCAGCGCATGGAGCGCTTCTTCCGCCAGTTCGACGAAGTGTCCTTCTGCGAGTGGCAGGACGCCAAGTGCCTGCGCGGCGTGCTGATCCAGAAAACCACCACGGCCTATCTCGCCTTCGACGTCGCTGGCGAAATTGTCGGCGCGGTACTCGGTGGCATGCTCGGCAGTCGCGGCACCATCAATCATCTGGCGGTCAGCCCGCGCTATCGCAGCCAGGGCGTCGGTCAACGACTGGTTGAAGCGGCGTCGTCCGATATGAAACGGGTCGGCGTGTTACGGATGTTTCTGTTCGTCGACGATGCTAACCTCGCGGGCAAGCGATTCTGGACTGCCCAGGGTTTTTGCGAGCCCCACGGCGAGCGGACATTTGAGAGGGATCTATGAATGAAACGTCCGGCAGTGCGCCGCTGATGGCTGCCCATCAGCCGTCGCGCACGTTTGCCGAAGCCAGCCCGGTCGTCGCTGGCTACTTCACGGTGTCATTCGTGTTCGGGCTGATGGCCGTCAACGCAGGATTGCCGATGTGGCTGCCGGTGGCGATGTGTCTGTTCGTGTATGCCGGCGCTTCGCAATTCGCCGCGCTGGCGCTGATCTCCAGCGGCGCCTCGCTGACCACCATCGTGCTGACCACGTTCCTGATCAACGCGCGGCACATGTTGATGTCGGTGTACATGGCCAAGGCTCTGCGTGCACTCGGTTTGAGCCGTATGGAGCGCTGGGCTTACGCCGGTGGCCTGACTGACGAATCCTTCGCGTTCCACAGCGTCAAACTCGGCACCGGCGCGCCGGTCAACGTGCGCTATCTGATTGGTTTCAACCTGTTCTGCCACACCTCATGGGTGCTCGGCGGCTTGCTCGGCGCTGTGTGCGCGCAGTACGCGGCGCACCTGATCAAATACCAGCTCGACTACGCTCTGACGGCGATGATGCTCTACGTACTGGTGTCGCTGTGCAACACGCGCAACAAACTCATCGCCGCTGCGGCCGCGGTGTTGTGCATGGGCGCGCTGAGCCTGGTCGGCAGTTCGCCGTTCAATGTGTTTATTGCCACGTTTGTGGGCTGCGGAGTGGGTGTATGCCTGACCAAACGTTCCTGATTCTGGTGGTCGCGCTGATGATGGCCGTGACTTTCCTGCCACGCGCGCTGCCACTGCAAGTCAACACCGAGCACTGGCCGCCGTTTATTGCGCGGGCGCTGGAATACTTGCCGGTGGCGATCGTCGCTGCGATCAGCCTGACACCCTTGTTGATCAAGGATCAGCACATACAGCTCGATCGCCCGGAATTCTATGCCGCGATTCCGACGTTGTTATGTGCGTATTTCAGCAAAAACCTCTTTCTCAGTGTGGCGGTTGGGACGGCTGCGTACATTGCGCTCGGCTCGTTCATGTAGCGGCAAGTCGACGACATCGTTGAGTGCCTGGTTCGACAACTCCGGATTGTTCACCGCTAGGCGCACTTCGAGAAAATCCTCGAACCCGGGGAAAATCGTCAGGCCGTTCTTCTGCGCAGCTTCACGCGAGACCATGCCGACTGCGTCCATCTGCGTGATCAAAGACAGCGTCAACGTTTCACTGCATGAATAGACCATGCGCTGGCCGTTCTCGTGATTGCCCAGCCCGGCGTCGAGAAAACGCAAAAAGCTGTGGGAATAAGGACAATCTTCCGCAGGACGTACCTGAAACTTATTGCCCAGCAATGTCAGCGGATCGTTTTCCTGGCCGCAGTGCGCGCCGACCACTTGCACCTGCACATCGGGCAGGACAATGCTCGGCAGTCCCGGCCGTTGCGGGCCGATCAGCACCGCCAGGTCGAAGTCTTCATTCTTCAGCTTGCTAAGGTTTTCCATCGACTCGGCGTAGCTGAATTCCATCTGATAATCGGGAAATACCTCGATCAGGCGTCCGATCATTCGGCGATTGAAGTCAGCCGCCAAAGTGTTGTTCAACGCAACCTTCAACGTCCGCTGCCCCGGCACTTTCAGCGCCTCGACCTTTTCTTCCATCTGTCGCGTGGCAATCAGCACTTTGTCCATATACGGCGTGAGCTCGGTGCCTTGCGGCGTCAGCGTCAGCCCTTTGTTCGAACGTCGAAACAAGCGGAAACCGAACTGCTCTTCGACCTTGTTCAACTGCGCGGCCAAGGCCTGCACAGTCAGGCACGAATGCTCGGCTGCGGCCGACAACGAGCCGGTCTGCACGATGCGCATGAGGTTGCGTAAGGTTCTGCTATCCATGGGTAATGCCCTCTAAAGTGGGCTGGGTATTGTTGTTTACGAGACTGCCGGTCAGGCGCCATATGCTGGCTATATTCCTGTACCTGAGCATAGTTGTCGCGGGTTTAGTAGCGAATTGATGTCCTCGCCGATGGCTGGAGGCTGACACAGGATCGGGGTTTTTGGTGACGTGGGGGTGATGAGGGTCAAAAAAAATGCGTGGTTTTGGTGCGTGGGGAGATTTTTTCGAAGAGAAACAGCTTACATCTTCCGAGGTTTATGCCTGCGTCATGCGCAGATACGTCTCAGGCAAAGTACCGATTTAGCTGATAGCGCCTACCTGTCAAAGGAGTTGAAATGGATGTCTGGCATGCAAGCCATGGCGGTAGACAACCACCCATCAACTTCGCGTTGACCGACGAAGATCCCTCCGACCACAATGCAGAGGTAGCGCTGATGTAGCTACAAAATCACGATGAGGTAATTGAAATGGCTGCACTACTGAAAACTACCGATGTGCGCTGCCGCATTGATGAGGATTTGAAAGCGCGTGCCACTGAAGTCTTAAACGCTTGCGGGCTGAGCATTAGCGACGCCATGCGACTTTTTCTGCGACAGGTTGTTGCCACTCAAGGGCTTCCCTTCGAGGTGCGAATTCCATCAGAGAAAACGGCCCGCGCGATGATGGAAGCACGAGAAATCCGTCAGCGTTTCGACTCGATAGACGACATGCTGAGGACTGCTGATGGCGAAACCGGAGAAAACGCAAAAACGCGCTGATCGGCCTAAACAGTGTGCACAGACTTCTGAATTCAAGAAGTCTTGGGATCGTTTTAACCGTGCCGGAAGGCGAGACATGAACGACGTCCGGAATGTGATGGCGATGTTGTTCTTGGGGCAGCAATTACCGGCAGAATATCTGGATCATGCGCTGACTGGAGATTGGTCTGGATTCCGCGAGTGTCATATCGGTGGCGATTTTCTGATGATTTACGAGAACACACTCCCAGACCTGATCTCGTTTGTGGATTTAGGGAGCCATTCAGAATTGTTTAAATAGCGCAGAAAGACATAAGCCGGCTCAACTCCGGCTTCTGTGCGTTTGATCATTACGATTGTTCGTTTGTGTATCAAAACTCTAAAAAATTACAGTTATGTACTAGTCTTCAGCTAAGACAAAAAATCAGGAGGCGTCTATGCCTACCTCATCTCCAGCCCTCACCCCACGCGAACAACTCGACGTCCCCGAAGCGGGCCGCGTCGCGCTGAAGTTCTTCTTCAACCTCATGGAACGTTGGGGTTGCAGCGCCGAGCAGCAACGCACGCTGCTGGGCGGCGTCGGCAACACCACTTTCTACAAATACAAACACCTGCCGAACATACGTCTGCCTAACGACACCCTTGAGCGCATCTCCTACCTGATGGGCATTCACAAGGCGTTGAGCATCATCTTCAGCAATAACCGTGAGCGCGCCTATACGTGGGTCAGCAGTCCAAACACAGCGGCGCCGTTCAACGGGCAAACTGCATTGGATTACATGCTGGCGGGGAGAGTGATCGACATCGCCGATGTGCGTCGCTATCTCGATGGGGTACGCGGTTGAAGGCGCCCGATTTGGTTGATGTGGCGTGGACGCGAGCCTATCGGATCGTCAACAGCAGCTTCCCGCCGATTGCGTTGTTCGAAGACGTGCTCGATCCCGAAGATCTGGAAGTTGCCTACGCAATTGAAGCGCTGACCAATGATCGTCTGATCGAGCAGGCCGGGGTACTTGCCCGAGTGCGACCCGAAGACCGACTCTCTGGCCCCGGCTCGACTCCGGTGATGGCTGCGTTTACTCATATTGGCAAACGCAGTCGTTTCTGTGACGGCACCTTCGGCGTTTACTACGCTGCGAGCAGTCAGGCTGCGGCTATCGCCGAGACCTGTTATCACCAGGAGCGATTTCTTGCGGCGACTCGGGAAGCGGATCTCGAGTTGACCATGCGGACTTACGTCAATCGGGTGGTTAAACCGCTACACGATATTCGCCACGTTCACCCCGAGCTGCACAATCCGGATCCGGAGGCTTACGGGCCGTCTCAGCTATTCGCCCGTCAACTGCGCGAAACCGAGTCGTGGGGACTGCTCTACAACAGCGTTCGCCAGCCTGGCCATGAATGCGTTGCCGCGTTTCGGCCGCCAGCGGTATCGATTCCGAAGCAGGGCAAGCATCTGCGTTATGTGTGGAGCGCGAGTCAGCAGAAGATTTCGTTTGTGCTTGAAATCAGTCAGGTCTGAAACGCAAAAGCCCTCGCATCGGCGAGGGCCTTACACCGGTGTTTACATCAACGGTTTGTCCGGCGGCGCATCCATCACTTTCACCACATCATCGATCAGCGCCTTGCTCAATTCCTGCAAATACTGCGAGGCATAAGCGTGAAGATCAGGATCGCGCGAGACTGTGGAATCTGCGGTCAGTAGCTTGGAAATGTGAAGTAAATGTGAGGCGTGCGAGAGAGCGGCGATCACTGGAACGCCACGATTGGTGCGGAACAGCGCTTGATTGGCCTGGAAGGAAAAGTGCGTGAGGCCTGGGGTTTTCAAATGGAGGTAGTCGGTCATTTCGCTTCACCTGCCGTAAGGAAGTGTCGTGAGGTGACCGTTTCTGCAGCTCTGTGAATTGCTGATGGATCAATGGCATTCATTTGTGAACTCCCTGTATCAAATGAGAGCCGCCATTTTCGTTCTCAGGCGAAAGGGTGGCAGCTATGCGCAGGCTGAGAAACCGGAGATACAGGAACCCGGCAGACCCGAAGGTCTCCCACGCACAGCCGCCATTACACGTGGATGCGGGCACAAAAAAGCGCCGGCAATCGTGATTTGGGGCGCTGGTGCGCCTGTATCTTACGCGGGTTCTCAGGCCCGGTCGCTGAATTGGCAGCGACGAACTGAACGGTAGCTTTGCGAGGGGCGAATGAGCAACGGTGGCTAGTAGTGGCTTGTCGTTACAACAGATTTCACAAGGCTTCGCGCCATGCATTTCGTCGATCTGTCCCTATAAACGTTTATGGTATGTTTGTACGGCGTAGCCGTATAGTCAGGTTCATGTATACAATCATCGAAACGGAAATGTTCAAGCGCTATGCAGACGCCATATGGGTCGATGGTGAGCGCCATGAATTCATAAATTGGCTTGCTGCAAATCCTCTGGCTGGTGATGTCGTGCCTGGCAGTGGAGGTTTGCGCAAGGTGCGGTGGACTCGCACCGGCATGGGTAAGCGAGGCGGTACACGTGTCATTTATTACAACACGCTTTCTGAAGGCTCGATTTGGTTGCTCATTGCCTACACCAAGGCAAAGCTCGACAACTTGCCCGTAGCCTTCCTTAAGCAACTGAAGGAGGAAATCAGCGATGGTCGATGAACTGGAGCAATTCCAGCAGGACTTGCTGGAATCTGTACGTCAGATGAAGGCTGGAAAGGCTGCGCGCGTGACTCAAGTGCCGCTCTCTGCGGCAGCAGAAGCGCGTGCCAAAGTGGGCGTTTCTCAAAGTGCGTTTGCCAAACTGATCGGTGTGAGTCTGCGGACTTTGCAGGATTGGGAGCAGGGTCGCCGGCAGCCGACGGGTGCGGCTCAAACTCTCCTTAGGGTCGCCCGCCAGCATCCGGAAGCTTTGCGGGATCTGCATCCTGCTTGATACCACTTAAAACCTTTGGGCAGACTTCTGCTACAGAAAACAACGAAGCCCCTGCATTTCTGCAGAGGCTTCGTTTTGTATGGCGTCGGCACCAAAATCGTAAAAAAGAATTCAGGTTACAACTCTCTATTAATTGAAAAACGTGGTCTGTCTCCAATTCTCCTCAGATGTACCCCATGAGAGGAATCGTGATGTTCGAATATGCGTTGGAAGTTCACGAAGAGCCGGACAGTGTCTGGTTGTCCTGCGCAGAAATTCCAGAGATGCACGCCGTTGGCGACACCCTTGAACAGGCGCTCGACAGTGCTATCGATGCCATCGAGACCGCCCTGTCGATCTACGTCGATGATCGTCGATTGATTCCGACGGGGCAGGCGGGAGAACAGAAAAGTGACGTCGTGTTGCGTCTGCCTGCGCTGACCGCGGCGAAGGTTGCGCTTTGGAATACGCTCTTGGAGTCCGGTGTGAGCAAAGCCGAACTGGCGCGTCGTCTCGGCGTGCAACGGCCGCAGGTAGATCGACTGGTGGATTTTTTGCACCACTCCAAGATCGAGAATGTTGAACGTGCGTTGCAGCAGCTTGGGCGAAGGATTTCGCTTTCGGTTGAAGCAGCGTAGGTTCCGCATTTAACGTTGGGAAACGCCGCAATAGCCTCAGCTTCAGAGAATCTGTTCGGAAAACGAGGTGTCCGGTGTTTTTTACAGCAGACTCATTAATGTTCAATTTGGTAGCTGACCGCTTTTACTTAGGCAAAGTCAGCAACCTGTCCGTAGTCTTCCTTAAGCAATTGAAGGAGGAAATCAGCGATGGTCAATGAAGTCGTCTCGTGTCTCGTCTAGGCTTCGCAGCCCGCTTTCGGCGTCTTCAAAGCTCTTCATGCAGGTTTTGCCATAGGCCGACAAGGCCAATTTGCTGCGTTGGGTGAGTTGAACGTCGGATGTACACAAGTCGATGAATAACGAGAGTGAGTGCCCTGCCTCCTCAAATGCTTCGCGGATTTCCATGGCGTTTTTTCGTTTTGACATCACTTGCTCCGTGGGCGACGTTGTCCGTGGCGAGTTTATGCGTAAATTTCCGCGTCAAAACCAACTTCGCGTATCAACTTGTAACGGATCAGCAAGCTTGAATACTGGCGGTGGGACAGTTCGAGATCTCAACGGCTGACAAGGGACTGAGTGGAGTTTCTTCAGGATTTCGTTGTTGCTCTATGGGCGAGGATTTTTGCAGGATGATGAAGTCAGGCGGTCTTGTGGTGGATTGCCGATCTATTCAAAAGATCTTTTTAGATCTTGAGAGGGGGCACCGCTCACAGGCTGAGGGACAAAGCAGTGACTGCTCGGCTATTGCGCTTCCCTATTCAAACGCCACAAACAACAAAGCCCCTGCATTTCTGCAGGGGCTTCGTTTTGTATGGTGCCGGCACCAGGAGTCGAACCCGGGACCTACTGATTACAAGTCAGTTGCTCTACCAACTGAGCTATACCGGCGTGTGGGCGACGATTATAGCGACTGGATAATTTCTGTAAACCCCTGAATTCAGACTATTTTTGCATCCGCTCGAATCAAGCCCTGCGCAGCACATTTCGCAGCGTTTGCACCGCCTTCAATGTGCGGCTGTTTTGCAGGGCTGCCAGTTGCGCTTCGGCCTGTTCGGCGCGTTGCAGAGCGTTGGCCAGTTGTTGGGCGGTGTCGACTTCGCTGGCGCTGATCGGGTGGGCGAAGGCGTGGCCTTTGCACAGTTGGAAGTTGTCGAGGTTGCACGGTGGAATGTCGAAAGCCGGTTTGAGCTGCATGTATTCGTCGGCGAGGAACCAGGTGTTGAGGCCGTCGAAGAGGATCGCTTGGTAACCGGCGTCGGTGACCAGCGGTTCCCAGGTGTGGTCGCGCTCCCATGGGGTTTCGATGACGATGATCCAGGGGCGGAATCGGCTGAAGTCCATGCCGCGCAGGACGCTTTCTTCGTGGCCTTCGACGTCGATTTTCAGAAAGTGGATCGGCCGATCAGCGGCATATTGTTCGCAGATCGACGTCAGCGTACGGGCCTTCACGGTGAGGCTGCGCACGTCCATGCCTTGATTTTTGTGGTGCTGGGCGATCGTCGGGTCGGCCGTGGACAAACCGGTGTCGGGGATGGCGTAGAAGGTCATTTCGCCGGGCTGGTCGCTGGCGATGCATTGCACGGTGGCGTCGCGCGGGCGTTGCTGGCAGAGGGCGTCGTGGTAGTCCTGCATCGGTTCGACGTTCACGCCTTGCCAGCCGTGGTCATAGAAGGCTTTGGTGACCGAGTCGTGATGTGGGTCGTTGGCACCGACATCGATATAGAAGCCTTGCTCGACTTGCTTGAGGGCACGCCACAAGCGGACGTCTTCAAAATTCTGCGCATAAGAAATGAACGTCACGGTCGCTTCCTGTCGGTCTGATTGTTCTTGTTTGTAGGTGCGCTGGCGGCACGCTGTGGACTTGTATAGCAAGGCTGGCGATGCGCCGCAATTGTTCGCTTCGAACCGGTGAATTTCGGCAGTTATGTCGTTTTGATTGGCGGCTTATGCACAACGGGCTGGCACGAAACCGTGCTTAGGCAGTTATTTGTGGACTCGTTCTCATTTTGTTTGCAAATCCCTGTTTTATTGGTTTTTTATCAATATGAACAAAAAATGACCAGCACTGTTAAAGGCTCGAAACAGGCATGGATATTGGATCCACGAAGAATTCATCAACAGAGTTATCCACAGGTAGTCGATGTTTTATTCGCGTTCGGCTAACAGCAGCAGGTTACGTGGTGTGAGGGCTGTTTCGCAGAAGCTGCCGAGGCGTACGACGTAGCCCTGTTCGACGAGGAAAAGCGCCCGATCCAGATTCAGCCAAAGCTCCAATGGCCGTCGGAACAATCCGCGAAGCAATTCCAGATTGCGAACTTCGGCCAATCGCTGCCAACCGGCTGCTTCGAGTGCGGGCCAATCTGGCGCACCGATTGTGGATAACTCTTTGAGCGCAGCCAGATCTCGACAGTAATCGGCAAACGGTTTTTCCAGCCAGGCACTGGGCAGGGAGGGCGTCGGCAGGTATTCGTCGACGCCGCGCACTTGCCGTTGCAGTAGGTCAAAGGCCAGACGACGGGCCATCGAGGTGTCACGCTGACGTCGGACGCGAGCACCGGCGGTGACGGTTTCGCTCATCGGCAGTGCCAGATCTTCCACCGAGAGTTGTAGGAGCGATCTCGAACCGGCCGAAGACAATGCATGATATTCGCCACGACTGATGCGGTTGTAGCAGCAGGGCGCGATCGCCATTTGTTGGCACCCGGCAGCACTGGCCAGTTGCATCAGGCGCACATGCAAATCACCGCAGGCGTGGAGGGCGACGGGTGTGTGATTCGCGCTCAACACGGCAGAGGCGTTCGCCGCCAGTACGTCCTGTTCCACATGCAAAGCGTGCAACTGATGACGCTGACTCAATGCCTGTCCGCTGGCGACCAATAGCGGATCGTATTCAACGCAAGTCAGTTGCTGACCCGAGCCCAACAAGCGCCGACCCAAGTGCCCCTTACCAGAGCACCAATCCAGCCAGTGCGTCGGCTGCGCGGCAAAGGATAAACGACTGGCAAACGCCTCGATCTGCTGCCACTTGCGTCCCGGCACATCGACATTCAGTCGATGGCCCGCAGCTTCCAATGGATGCCCCGGCAACTCACCAACAGCGCTCAGCTCAGCCGATAACGCCGCCAATGAAGCAAACGGCTCCGGCGCATCAACAAGATCAGCAGGTTGGTTATGAGCGTTTTCCGCCTCTTCCAGCGACCGCCCGCGTAGCCACAAGGCCAGTTCCGGGTAGGACGCTTCCCAAGCAAGCGAAAGATGAGTGAACGGTCGAGGTTTCCACAGCGCCTGATGCTCAATCAAAAAAGCATCCAGCGCTGTGAAGCGGGCGAGTAGGTCCTCGCCCGTCAGCACGTAGGAAGGATCAACGCCCTTGGCAGGCATCGACGCGCAGCCAGCGCTCCAGCAGCTTGAAGCCGCGTACAAGCACGTAAGCCATCAGCAGATAGAACACGCCTGCCGCGAAGAAGATCTCCACCGGCAGATAGGTGCGAGCGATGATCGTGCGCGCCATGCCGGTCAGTTCCAGCAGAGTCACGGTGCTGGCCAGCGCGCTGGCCTTGAGCATCAGGATCACTTCGTTGCTGTAGGCCGGCAGGCCGATGCGCGCCGCACGCGGGAGGATGATGTAGAACATCGCTTTGGGCTTGGACATGCCCAAGGCCCGCGCCGCTTCAATCTCGCCTGGCGGAATCGCCTGGATCGCACCGCGCAGGATCTCGGCGATGTACGCCGCCGTGTGCAACGTCATGGTCACAGTCGCGCACCAGAACGGATCGCGCAGGTACGGCCACAACGCGCTTTCACGCACCGCGTCGAACTGCGCTAGGCCGTAATAAACCAGGAACAGCTGAACCAGCAGCGGCGTACCACGGAAAAAGAAGATGTAAGCGTAAGGCAGCGAACGCACGTACCACAGCTTCGAAGAACGGGCGATGCCCAGCGGAATCGCCAGCAGCAGGCCGGCAATCACGGCGATGGCGACCAGTTCCAGCGTGAGGGTCGCGCCCTGCGCCAGTTTCGGCAGCCATTTGATAATGACTTCCCAGTTCATTAAGCGCTCCTCGCAAAGCCGCGAGCGGCGCGTTTTTCCAGGAAGTGCATGCCGGTCATGGCCAGCACGGTCAGGCCCAGGTACATGATCGCGGCGACCATATAGAAGGTGAACGGTTGTTTCGACACGGTTACGCCGATTTGCGCGTGACGCATGATTTCTTCCAGACCGATCACCGAGACCAGCGCGGTGTCTTTCATCAGGATCATGAACAGATTGCCCAGGCCGGGCAGGGCGATACGCCACATCTGCGGCATGATCAACCGGGTGAAGATCCGCCATTTCGACAGGCCCAGGGCCTGGCCGGCCTCACGGTGGCCTTTGGGAATGGCGAGGATCGCGCCGCGAAACACTTCCGTGGCGTAGGCGCCGAAGCACAGGCCGAGGGCGATCACACCGGCGGCGAAGGCGTTGAGTTGCAGGTCGGGGTTGCCGAAGTACTCACCGAGGGCGCGCATCAGGTTGACCGTACCGAAGTAGATCAACAGTACCCAGAGCAATTCCGGGACGCCACGCACGAGGGTCGAATACGTGCCGCCAAGCCATTGCAGCGGCTTGTACGGGGAAGTCTTGGCCAAGGCGCCGAGCAGGCCGAGCACCAGTCCCAGGCATAGGGCGGTGAGAGCCAGTTGGACGGTCATCAGCGCGCCGGCAGCGAGGGCCGGGCCGAATCCGTAGAGGTCGATAATCATGGAATTCTGTTCAAATTGCGGCAGGCAAAGTCGGGAGCCGGCGCCGTCGAATCACGGCGCCAGTCCCACAGGTCAGGATCAATAGATGCTGAACGGGAAGTACTTGTCGTTGATCTTCTTGTAGGTACCGTCGGCGACGATTTCCTTCAGGGCAGCGTTCAGCTTGTTGCGCAGTTCGTTGTCACCCTTGCGCACAGCGATGCCGATCTTGTCGCTTTCTACAACCGGGTCGCCCTTGAACTCGTAGTTCTTGCCGGCGTCGCTTTTCAGCCAGTCGTAGTTGGCGTACTTGTCGGCGAGGATCGCGTCGACACGACCGGACGTCAGGTCAAGGTAGGCGTTTTCCTGGGTGTCGTAGAGGCTGACCTTGATGTCATCGGCGTAGGTGTCTTCCAGCCAGGTACCGGCCAGAGTGGCACGCTGGGTACCGATGGTCTTGCCTTTCAGCGAGTCCTTGTCGGTTTTGAAGTCGACGTTTTTCGGTGCGATGAACTGCAGCTTGTTCGAGTAGTACGGGTCGGTGAAGTCGACCGCGCCTTTGCGCTCGTCGGTGATCGACAGCGAGGAGATCAGGAAGTCGAACTTCTTCGCGTTCAGGGCCGGGATGATGCCGTCCCAGTCGGAAGTGACCACGGTGCACTCGACTTTCATCTTCGCGCAGAGGGCGTCGCCGATGTCTTTGTCGAAGCCGACCACGTTGCCGCTGGCGTCTTTGTTGTTGAACGGCGGGTAAGCCGCTTCGATGCCCATCTTCAGTGTTTCGGCCATGGCACCGGCGCTGAACGCCAGGGTGACGGCGGCGGCCAGGAAGACCTTTTTAAAATTCTGCATGCATGTTGCTCCGTTAGCGGTTGCTGGACATGAATTGTTTGCAGCGCGCCGAAAGCGGGTTTTCGAACACCTGCTGAGGCGATCCTTGCTCTTCTATAAGGCCCTGATGAAGGAACACCACTTCGCTGGAGACCTGACGGGCGAAACCCATTTCGTGGGTCACGAGCAGCATGGTACGGCCTTCTTCGGCCAATGCGCGGATGACACTAAGTACTTCCTGAACCATTTCCGGGTCAAGCGCCGAGGTGGGTTCATCGAACAGGATCACCTTCGGTTGCATCGCCAGCGTGCGGGCAATCGCCGCGCGTTGTTGCTGGCCACCGGACAGTTGCGCCGGGTAGGCATGGCGCTTGTCGGCGATGCCGACCTTGGCCAGCAGCGCTTCGGCGACTTCGATGGCTTCGGCCTTGCTCTGGCCGAGCACGCGACGCGGTGCCTCGATGATGTTGTCGAGGATGCTCATGTGCGGCCACAGATTAAAGTTTTGAAACACAAAACCAATCTCGGAACGCAGGCGGTTGATCTGTTTGCCGTCGGCGGCAATCAGTTCGCCATTTTTGGCGGATTTGAGCTTGAGTTCTTCGCCGGCCACCAGAATCTGGCCCTGATGTGGATTTTCCAGCAGGTTGATGCAACGGAGGAACGTGGACTTGCCGGAACCGGAGGAACCGAGGATCGAGATCACATCGCCGTCGCGGGCGGTCAGCGAGATACCTTTGAGTACCTCAAGCTGTCCGTAGCGTTTGTGCAAGTTGCGGATTTCAAGCGCGGGCGTGGCCTCAGCCATGTGCGTTCCTCATATATGTTGCGCTCCAGCTGTTGGATGGCCTTCCTGGCGAGGCGGCCAAGCTAGCATAGCGTTTCAATGGCAGCCAACAGCGCTACGAGCGGTTAACGGGTGGCATGTGGCAGGTTGTCGCATCGGCACAGCAGACTGTCGCCCCATCAACAACCGAACGGGTGTTTGATCGTGCAAACCCGTGGGTGTCGCGTAAAAAAAGGCGCGATGTTGCCAGCTTTGGCGGGGTGTTGGAAGCGCTATCCGGCCGAACGTTCCTGAATCGCCCTTTTATTGTGCATCCCACACTTTTTCGGTGTGTTTCTGGTGCGCTGTTTCGTTTGAAAAGTGAGTCGCAGGGTAACGCTCTGGCGGATTGCCATTAAATCCAAGGACTTGCGATTACTGTCCGGTCTCGCGCAAAACCGCAGCCCTGAAGAGTTTGAAACATTTTGGCGCATTTATTGCGTGCAGAATACGGAACGCCCCGTTGGTTTCTTTTTACGAGAAAGAAAATGCCAGACGGGCCGGACGCAATCGCTTTCCTCGCAAAGGTAGTTTCGATGAGCAGTACCCCAAGCTCCAATGGCCTCGAACAGGGGCTCAAACCGCGTCATGTGACCATGTTGTCGATCGCCGGTGTAATCGGCGCCGGTCTGTTCGTTGGCTCCGGCCACGCCATCGCAGCCGCCGGCCCTGCCGTGCTGCTGGCCTACGCCGCCGCCGGTACCCTGGTGGTTTTAGTGATGCGCATGCTCGGCGAAATGGCCGTTGCCTCGCCGGACACGGGCTCCTTCTCGACGTACGCCGACCGTGCCATCGGGCACTGGGCCGGTTTCACCATCGGCTGGCTGTACTGGTGGTTCTGGGTCTTGGTGATTCCACTGGAAGCCAACGCCGCCGCAACCATTCTCCATGCGTGGTTCCCTGATGTCGGCATCTGGGCATTCGCGCTGGTCATCACCTTGTTGTTGACCGTCACCAACCTGTTCAGCGTAAAGAATTACGGCGAGTTCGAATTCTGGTTCGCGCTGATCAAAGTGCTGGCAATCATCGGCTTCATCATCCTCGGCCTTGCGGCGATCTTCGGCTTTCTGCCGAACAGCCAGGTCAGCGGCGTTTCGCACCTGTTCGACAGCGGCGGCTTCCTGCCCAACGGCATGGGCGCGGTACTGGGTGCGATCCTGACCACCATGTTCTCCTTCATGGGTACCGAAATCGTCACCATTGCGGCTGCGGAATCGAAGAACCCGGGCAAGCAAATCTCCAAGGCCACCAACTCGGTGATCTGGCGGATCGGCCTGTTCTATCTCGTGTCGATCTTCATCGTTGTGGCCTTGGTGCCGTGGAACGATCCTACGCTGGCCAATCTCGGTTCCTACCAGACTGTGCTTGAGCGCATGGGCATCCCGAACGCCAAGATGATCGTCGACATCGTGGTACTGGTCGCGGTGACCAGCTGCCTGAACTCGGCGCTGTACACCTCGTCGCGCATGCTCTTCTCCCTCGGCAAGCGTGGCGATGCACCGGCCATGGCGACACGGGTGAACAAAAGCGGCACACCTTACTGGGCGGTCATGCTGTCCACCGGCGCTGCGTTCCTGTGCACCTTCGCCAACTACGTGGCCCCGGCGGCGGTGTTCGAATTCCTGCTGGCCAGCTCCGGTGCGATCGCACTGCTGGTGTACCTGGTGATCGCTTTCTCGCAACTGCGTATGCGTAAACAACGCATGGCGCGCGGCGAGAAAATCGTCTTCAGCATGTGGCTGTTCCCGGGCCTGACCTACGCGGTGATCATCTTCATCGTCGCAGCCCTGACCATCATGCTGTTCCAGGAAGCGCATCGCGTGGAGATCCTCGCGACTGGTTTGCTGAGTCTGATGGTGGTGGCTGCCGGTCTGTTGGTGGCACGCCGTCGCAAGCTGGAAAAACGTGGCGCGGTGGTGTTGAACTGATCCGTTACGCGTAATGCAAAACGGCCGCTGTCAGTGATGACTAGCGGCCGTTTTTGTTTGTGAGCGTTGTTTATTCGCTCTTGTCTTCCTGCGTTTCCACCGACTTGCCATACGCATCCAGCGCAACCCCGAAATCGGTGATGAACTGCGGTTCGCTCAGCCAGGCCTGGGCTTCTTCGATCGTTACGCCTTCGGACCACATGCGGTAGTCGATCAGCATGTCGGCGGCCAGGTGGGTGGCGGCCATGCCTTCGTTGTCGGCGTTTTCCATGTCCAGCAGCTCTGGATGGTCAACGATGACGAACGCCAGTTCGCGCAGCAGGGTCAGCAGCATTTCGTTGCGGCTGACGGCTTCGGCGTCGCGCATTTTGCTGAACATCGCCAGGGTGTATTCCGGGATCGGCTCGGCGAGGTGGTCGAGGTCTTCGTCCTGTTCCAGCGGCTTGCGGCCGACCATACGGATTTGCTTGGCTTTGGCCTTGGCGCGTTTGGCGCGTTTCTGTTGCTTGTTCAGGGATGCCATGGGAACTCAGTTCTTCTGTTGGGTTTGCGCGGCGATCGCGTCGGACGCCGCCACATAGTCGGCCTGGAAGGCCGGGGATTCGATCCACGCCAGCGCGCCGGCCTCGTCGGTTTCCTGCGACCACTGGCGATACTCGATCAGCGCGGCGAGGATGAAATCCATCGCGCCTTCTTCGCCTTCCTGCTCGTAGACCAGTTCCAGCAGCGGGTCTTCGAGGAACGCGGTGCACAGCGCTTGCTGGCTGATCTTCTCGGCGTCGATCATTTTCTTGAACAGTTCGGTCAGGTCCACCGATTCGAAGTCGATGCGATCATCGTTCGGGTCCAGCTCGACCGGCGCTTCGGCGCGTTTGGTGCGGTTCTGTTTGGCCTTGGCTTTGGCCCGGGTGGCGCGTTTTTGCTGCTTGTTGGCGGAGGCCATGATGTGTTCCGTCGTGCGTTGAGAGGGGCTCAGCTGCGCGGCACTTGCCGCCCGGGAGTATCGGGGGCCAGTTCTCCGGTTTGCAGCCAGGTCAGAGCGATGGGCCATAGTGTGGCTTGGTATGCGCTGCGAAAAAAGGCGAAATGTCCGACTTGTTGTTCGTTGATGTCCTGCGGTTCGATGCGCAAGTGGGTTTTCGTAGCGTTACTGAGGTAGTCGAGCAGGCGTTCGATGGCAGGAAGGGTGCCGTAGGGATCGTCGCTGATGCTGATCGCCAGTGTCTGTGCGCGGACGTTGGCGAAGGGCAGGGCGCCGCTCTTTTTCATCAACGCGCGACCACTGGCGCGCTGTTCGTAACGCGCTGCAGGCGTGCTCCAGTCGCGCACTACACCGGCCGGCGTATCTTCCAGCCAGCCAAGACGTTTGCCCGGGAAGTAACCGCAGACCAGCGTCAGCAGTGGCATCAACACATGCCATTTGCCGAACATTCGCCAGCGCTGTTCGGGGGCGTAATCGCGCCAGTAGGCGAACTGCGCACCGACGGTGACCAGCCGTCGGATAACCTTTCCCGACTCACCGAGGCCAGCGGCGCAGCCACCAAAACTGTGGCCGACCACATCGATCGGCTGACCGGGAAATTGCCGTTGTGCGCGTTTGAGCATCGCCTCGAAATCCAGCGCGCCCCAGTCTGTCCACGAGGCCTCAAGGCCTTTCATTGAGTCGGGTCGAGATTCGCCGATGCCACGGTAGTCGAAGATGATCACGTCGAAACCATTGGCGAACAGATAGGCCGCGAAACGCGAGTAATGGCGACAGCGCACTGACGTGGCGGCGTTGATGATCACCACCGGGCGCTGAAGGTCGGGCAGGGCATGGCGCCAGGTGAAACCGCCAAGGACAAAACCGTCGGCGGCTGTTTCCTTGAAGGGTTCACTTTGCAACTCGGCAGCCAATGGCGGCTTGCGCTGCACAGCTGGCAATGGGGGCGTGTCCTGAAAGCTCATGGCGCTCGACCTTCGCGGGTAGCTGCCAACAATAGCCGCAGCACCTTAAAGGGACAATCCGCAGCGCTTACTCGATAGATTCGGTAAGCAAGCGATCCTCGATCAATGCCTGTTCTCGATTCAGCTCTGCGCGAAGTTCTTCCTCACTTGGTAGCACTGTTTTATAGCTGCTGGCGAACAGCTGCTCGTTGCCTTTGAGTATTGAGTAGCGCGCGACAGATTCGCTATTTTCTGCGCACAAGATAATTCCGACCGTCGGTTTGTCGCCTTCACTTCGCTTGAGTTCGTCGTACATGCGTACGTACATGTCCATTTGCCCGACATCGCGTGCGCTGAGCTTGCCGCGCTTAAGGTCAATGATCACAAAGCATTTGAGTAGATAGTTGTAAAACACCAGATCGATGTACAGGTCTACGCCATCGGTACTGATTCGTTGCTGGCGCGCGACAAACGAGAAACCTTTGCCCAGTTCGAGCAAAAAACTTTGCAGGTGATCAATGAGCGCTTGCTCAAGGCCCGTTTCATTGACTTTTCCCGGCGATGGCAGGCCGAGAAACTCGAGAATGACGGGGTCGCGAATGAACTCGCGTGGATTGCAGTTCAGTGCAGCGATGTTGGTGGTAGCTTCCTCGATCACGCCTGCCTTGTCCCGACTCATCAGCAGGCGCTCGTAGTAGAGCGTATTGATCTGGCGGTCGAGGGCTCGGCTTGACCAGTTGAGGGCGGCGCATTCATCCATATACCACTTGCGTGATTTGTCACTATTGACTCTGAGCAACCTGCGATAGTGGGTCCAACTCAATTCGGAACGCACTGCGCTCCAAATTGGGAAAAGCTGATAAAAGCTGCGCATGTAGCGCAGATTTCGCTCATCAAAGCCTTTTCCGAACTGAGCCTTCAGTTCGTGCGCCAACAGGGTCAACAGTCGCTTGCCGTATCCCGCTCGTTTAGTTCCTTCCTGTTCAAACTCAACAATATGCCGGCCAATCTGCCAGCAGGTCTGAACCTGAATCGTATCGACCACTCGCAGCACTTTTTGCCGTGCCTGACGGATCAGTTCGCCAAGATCGCCCAGCAATGAATCGATTTTCGGGTCTTGCAGGTCAGCAGGTTTCAGCTGGCTCATCGAATTTTCCGCATCATTGAAAACAGAAGCGTCAGCATGCCGAGAACCGCTTGCGAAGGATGTCGGCCGAGCCTGCGAAGCCAGCAGGAAGACGGGATGGGTGTCGCAGGAAGTTGCTGGCAGGGACGCTTTTGCTGGTTTTGGTCTGTAGTCCATTTCGTACACACCCCAAGTTCGAATCATTCTGAAACGTCAACCTCCCGCACTGAATCCAATACAGGGTAACGATTGGGTTCTGTCAGAGCCCGGGAGTCGCCATCATGAAACGTGTCCTTTCCTGCCTGCTGCCTGTCGTCGCGGTTGCTGCATTGTTATTTGCCGCGACGGCGCAAGCCGCCAGTCTTGAGCCCGTCGACAGCGCAGGCGTGCAAGTTCAACAGCAGCAACAAAACGGTATCAGCTATCTGGCCGGCGGGGTCGGCGAGGATGAAGCAAAAGCCATCCAGCAAACCGTCGGCTACAACCTGCACATGACCTTTTCGGTGGGCATGCAGAACGAGTACACCTCCGACGTCGATGTGACGATTGTAAATGCTGCAGGACAAAATCTGCTGGTTTTCAATCAGACCGGCCCGTTGCTGTACGTAAAATTGCCGACCGGCAAATACACCGTGGTTGCCACACGCAAGGGAGAGGTGCGGCGCGATGTGGCCGATGTTGCAAACGGTACTGCGCGCAATCTGGTGTTTCACTGGAGCGACAGCGATTAATCACGGGTGCCAGGCGCGGAGGGCGCGGTTGATTGTGCGTACAATCGCGGCCCTCACGCTTTACGGTCAGAAGGATGTTGGAATTGAAAGGGATTTTGCTTTTTGGCTCCGTGGCGAGCCTTGTTGCGCTGTTGGCCGGTTGTGGAACGATGACGGGGCGCTTGAGTGGCGCCTCGCCAGAGCCTTACTACAAGGGTGTCGACGGTAATTTACGCCTGCTCGGCGTGAGGGGTGACGACGGCAAGCCAACAGCGGTGATCTGTTATGTCACGATCGTTTGCCCTTTGATTACTGTTGTATCGCTACCGGTAGATGCCGCCGTGGATACCGTTCTGTTGCCCATCGACTACGTCAACACGCTCTGAAACCGCTCACCCGATTATCGTCGTATGCGCTTGCCTTTGGGCTTCTCCACCGGCTCGTGCACTTTGCGATAAATCCATAGGCCGAACACCCCGGCAGCCAGCAGAAACACGGTTCCTAGGCTTTGTGAGACAAACTCGATCCAGAACCGTCGTGGTTGCACAGCCAGGTGATAAGTGTGCTTGGGGCCGCGGTTGGTGGTGGTGATGGCGCCGCTGATCCAGCTGTCGATCAATATGTAGATCGATGCACAGAGGGCGAAGGCAATCAGTACGCCGACGAGCACGGTCAGCCAGAAGGTTGTCCGGCTCTGGCGATACGGCGGCGGATGGGGCAGGGGAATGCGGGTTCTTTTCTGATTCATGAAGTGTTACTGCAAACGTCCTTTTGCGCTCAGGAAACGGCGGTCTCTTGATGTTGCTCAGTCAGGTTTTGCCGTCCGTCAGAGGGTCGCCCGGCGAGGTGTGCGCATTCGGCAATCACCTTGAGGATCTCGATCACTCCCGGAGTCAACGCAGTGCCAAGGCAGATGCGCACACCCGTGGTTGCATGCCCGTCGGCGAAGAAGATGCCGTTGCCGGCCACGTGGCAGCCGCGTTCGCTGGCTAAATCCTGCAATGCCGACATGTCGGTGTGTAGCGGCAGTTCAATCCAGTGGATGAACCCTCCACGCGGCGGCACGTACACGGTGCCCGCAGGGAAATCCGTACGCACCAACGCTTCGACAAAACTGGCCAGCGAAGACAGTTGCGAGCGGAGTCTGGCGCAGTGCTCTTCCATGTAGCCGCGCCCGATAAATTCGTTGAGGACATTTTGCGCAAGGCTGGAAACCGCCAGATTGCGCGAAAACATTTGCGCCAGAATGGCATTGCGGTACTTGCCAGCCAGACACCAGCCGACGCGATAACCCGGCGCGATGGTCTTGGAGAACGACGAGCAGTAAATCGTCTGCCCGCTGGTGTCGTAGCTCTTGATGGCGCGGGGGCGATCGCCTTCCGGCACCAGGTCGAAGAAGATGTCGTCCTCGATAATCGGCACGTCCGCTTCGCGCGCGATCTGTGACAGCCGTGCGCGAGTCTCGTCGGGCATGATGAAACCTCGCGGGTTCTGCAGGGTTGGGTTGAGAAAGATCACCGCGACCTTTTTCAGCTTCAACGCTTCTTCGAGGTGATCGACATCGAGACCGAGTTTGCCGTGCGTGCGGATGGGCAAGGCGCGCATGCCCAAGCGTTCGATGGTCTGCAGGATGCCGTAATAAGTCGGCGTTTCGATGGCGACCGTAGCGCCTTTCGATGCGACGGCTTCAAGTGCCAGCTCCAGAGCAATGGTGTCGCCCGACGTCACCAGAATATCGTCCGGCCCGCAGACCACGCCGCGGGTCAGCATCAGCCCGGCGATGCGTCGTCGCAGTGCCGGCAGACCGGGCGGTGCGACCAGTCCGGTCAGCGAGTTGTCAGCTTTGCCAGCCAATACCGACAGGCACTTGTTGAGCAGCACGTTGGGTGTGAGGTCGCTGTGCAACACCGCTGAATTCAACGACGCGGTGGTGCGCGAGGCCGCTTGGGAGAGCATCGCGACCACCGCATGATTGACGTTGACGGTGACACTGGAGAAGTCAAAACCCCTGGCGGGTTTTGCTTGTCCGGAGGCTGAGACGAAGTAGCCGATGCGCGGTTTGGTCGAAACGTAAGCATCGGCTTCCAGATCCGCCAACGCGCGCTGAACGGTGGTGATGCTGGTTTCAAACATTCGCGCCAGCGTACGGATCGAGGGCAGTTTCGCTTCGGCTGCCCATTCACCGCTGTCGATCTGACGAATAATCCAGTCCTTGACTATCCGCCAGCGCTTGTCCGGTAGATCAAACCTGTCCATAAGTTCTCTGTGATGTTTCGAAACAATTCAGAGAAAGTAGAGCAAAACGATCCCCGTTGCAGCAACTATGACGATGTTGAGCGCAACCAGGCCGAAGGCGAATCGGATCAGGTTGTTTTCTTCATGCCGATTGGCGCCCGCCAGCCCGGTGATCAGCGACAGGATCGACAGCGACCCCAGCGCGCCATGCCCGGCGGCACTGTTGACCATCGCGGCCAGCCAGGCACCGTGTTCGCTGCTCAGCGCGGCGATGGACGGCATGACGAGGGTGTTGCCGCCGACGTTGGAACCGGTGACGTAACCGGCAAGCCCCGCCAGCACTGCGATGGTTGGCGCCAGGGAAATCCCTGACAACGATTGCAGTGTGCGCTGTGCTTCGACCAGGAAACCGGCGTTGACCATCACCTGCGACAGCAGCAGGAACAGGAAAATCGTCGTGACCGGAAATTTCGCCCGGTTGAACAGCGCTCGCCACGGGAAACCTGCGGCGGCGCTTTGCTTGATTGCCATCAACAGCGTGACGATCAGCAACGCCAGTCCCGGGGAGGCCAATGGCTTCCACGAAACATGCTCGCCTTTGATGATCCACAGCCCATCCCAGCCCGACAGGACGAACAACCCGCGCGACGCAACGATTACCCCCAGCAAGGCCAGATAGGGCCAGGCTACGTTCGGCCAGCGCACCAGTTTCTTCCGTTGTGCATAAGAGATCCCCAGGCCGACGCAAGCCACCGCCAGACCGGCCAGCACACCGGAGACTTCCGGGCCGATCCACAGGTTGATGGAAAACAGCACCGCGACGAACAGCGCCGTCACCACGATCAGTCCAAGCCACGGCGAAACCGTGCGGATGCCACCCTGCCACAGAGCAATCGCCGCCAGGCAGAGGAACACTGGCGCACTGATCAGCGCCGAATGACTGCCAAGGGTTTGTGCCGGCAAGTGCGCCAACAGCGCGCCGATCACGGTGGCCAGACCCAGTGTGCCCCAAGGCATGATGACCATCCCGGCGAGGGCGATTTTCATCCCCGACTGGCGGGTGAACAGCCCCATCAGCAATGGCACGGTTGCGATCAGCGAAACGCCGAAACCGGTCATCGCTTCAAGCAGCGGTGCGAGGCCCAGCACGATGAAGATGACCTGCGCCGGCGGTGTCCAGCCGAGTTCTTTGACCCAGGCGCCGATGGCCTGCGGCGCACCACCGCGCTCGACCAGGATGACGAAGGCCAGCCCCGGGATGATCACGCACGCCGTGCTGAGAAACAGGATGGTGGTGTCCTGAAAGATCGCCGTGCTGATTGCCGCCGACACAGGCCCGGCTGCGCCCAAGGCCCACAGCACGAGCACCAGCACTACGCCGGCCAGTGCCGCTTGCACTGGCGGTCGGCGGACGATCAGGATCAACGCGATCACCAGCGCGATCGGTGACATTTGCAACAAGAGAGAACTCATACCCGGTTTTCCTTAACTTAATCGTGAGTCTGCCCGCTGTACTCAGTCGCCCGCATGGACGCCCGCTCACAAAAAGTCTGATACCACTCGGTCAGGCGTGGTTGAGCGGAAAAGTCCGAGAGTTGGCGAAAGGCGATCCAGTCGAGCGCGGTCGCCAGGGCGATGTGGCCGAGGGTGATCGGGCCATTGAGGTCGACGTGTTCCTCGATGAAGCGGTAAGCCTCCTTGAGTTTGAACGCCTGACCGTCGGCGTAGGCCGGATAGCGCAAGGCCTCGGGGCGGCGCTCGACTTCCCAGCGCAGCTTGATGCCGACATCGCACATGCCCTGCGCCAATGCTTGCAGGCGCAGCGCCTTGTAGCGCTCAGGGCCGTTTACCGGGATGAGTTTTGGCCCGTCACTCAGGTCGTCGAGGTATTCACAGATCACGATGGAATCGAACAGCGCCGTGTCGTCAGGCAGGATCAGCACCGGCACTTTGCCCAGCGGATTGGCCTTATAGATGATCTCGTTTGGCGACGTCGGGCTGGTCTCGTGGTGGATCACTTCCAGGCTCGACGCGATGCCGAGTTCGTGAGCCAGCACCAGCACCTTGCGGGCGTAGGGTGAATGCGTCTGGTAGAAAAGCTTCATGCTGAAGTCCCTGTCTCAAGGATGGCAGTGGCTGCTCGATGGGCGTCCATGAACAGACGCGAAGGCGCGCCCGCCGAGGTGACGTAGTGGTTGTAGTAGCAAGAACCTTCGGCGAGCGGGCCGAGTACCCAAATGTTGCGCACCGGTTCGCCAGCGCTCGATTTCGGGTGGCACGCGGCGTCGACATCGATGCCGTCGATGCCTGGTTCGTCGGTTCTCGGGCGGATCAGGCCCAGCCGCGCCAGATCACGCACCGGCGCGCAGTCGCTGTTGCTTACGCCGCTGCTCTGGACATAACCGGCGACGCGTTTGAAGTCGTTGATCGCAGGGCGCGAGCCGGGCTTGAGAAATGTCAGCAGACCGGCGTCACACAGGGCGAGCAGGTCGGCGTGGCGCTCTTTTTGCGGGCCCGCAACGAGGCGGTTGATTGCCTTGTGCCAACGGCCATAGAACTGCCGATGCGACGCGTCGGTCAGCCCGTCGAAATCGACGGCCTCACGCAGGCGGTCACGCAGATCGCGCCAGACTTCGATGGCGGCTTTGATCGCCGATCCTCCGCGCCCCAGGCGCGACTCGTGCAAATCGGCTTCGAGGGTGTCGTAGATCCAGGCGTGATAGTTGTAGGGCTGCACGTCGTCGGGCAGTGCATGCCAGATCAGCGCCTGCGGATCGATCGCACCACCAGTCGCCTCGTAATCGCGTAGTAACGCTTCACAGGCGACAACACCGGGTTCGCCAGCAACGCTGACGGCCCTGAGTCGCTCCAGCACCTGCTCTGGCGCTGATGGGCTGTGCACGACGGCGACGGCCGCCGCACGCATCTCCAGCAGCATCAGCGGCAGGATGTCCTGTTCGAAGTCCAACTGTCGGTTATTGCTGCTTGCCCGCAGGGATTCGATGCGCGCACTCGTCAGCAGTACGGCGCGATGGCGCGGGCATTCAATCAGGCCGTTGGGTCGGGTGCGAAACGGCAACCCGTCCCGCGACTGGATAAAGATCACCGGTTCCTGGCCCGAAGGCTGATAGGCGTGGCTGCCGTCGGCCATGCGCTTGTAGCGACCGCCCCTGCCGGAGGTCAGCGCCGCCAGGGTGTCCATCGCACCCAGCCCAAGCCCTTCGACCAGCACGGTTTCGCCGGGCTCGATGGTGGCGAGGCTGCCGGGCAGCGGATAGACATCATCAACGCGGTTGCGATCCGCCGAGCGCAGGCGACCGGTATGGCCGACCGTCAGAATCAGCCGATCCACGGTGACCGCAGCCCCCGAAGCGGTCTGCAGCAGGTATTGCTGACCCGCGTTGCGCTCGACCGCGGTGACGGCCTGCTGATGCAGGTTCACGCTCACCCAGTGCGGTGCCGTCGCGAGGATTTGCGCGAAGGCGTCCGCCAGATAGGCGCCGAGCAAATGGCGCGGCAGAAAGTCCTGCGGCTCGACGTCACGGCCGTCGGCGGCGAGCAGTCCGCTGTCCGCGTCGACCTTGATGCGCTGCTCGTGGCACCACGTCAGGAAATCCGCGCCCGGCCGCTCCCGCGCATCCGCCAGGTTTCCGAAGGCTGCTGCGTCGGGGAAAACCCCGAGTTGACCGGCAACGGTGTTGAGCAGCAGATAGTCCGGTTGATCCGGCCAATGCGCGCCGCTTCCGAGCACATTCGGATCGAGAATATCGATGACGACTGGCTGCTCCGGGCGCGTTTCAGCAAGGCTCAGCAGGCGTTCGAAAATCGACAGCCCGCGTGAGCCGCAGCCCACCAGGCCGATGTGCAGAGGCGCCTTCACCATCTGCGCTCCTCCCCGAAGAAGGAGGGGATGGCGACCGCCGAACCGTCCTTGACCGCGATGTCGTGGATCATCCGGCCAATTGCCAGATCGAGGATGCCCATGCCGAACGGCGAATAAATCAGCGGCTTGTCCGTGGCAACCTGCAGGTCGCCGCGAATCAATTGCCCGACGGTGCCGGTAACGAAATCACGATGCCCGTACTTTTGCTCGGCCAGATGCGGCGAGGTATTGGCTTTCAGGCAATGGGTCACGTCGTCGAAGTAGTTGTAACTTTCTTCGATGATCTCTGCGCCGATATCCCGCAGCGAGATGTTCAGCACGATCTGCCCCGGGCGGAAGGTGCCGCTGCCGTTGACGTAGGGTTCGCCGGCACTGGTGGCGAACACCACGATGTCGGCGCTCAGTGCCTCGTCCAGCGACAACAGCTGTACATCCGGCACCCCGAGCTGTTTGCCGAAGGACGATAGCGCTTGCGCTGACTCTGCGTTGAGGTCGTGAATACCCACGCTGTCGAACGACCAGTCATCGGCAATGAACGTCTCAAGGATGTTCCGCGAAATCACCCCGCCGCCAATGATCGAGAGTTTCTGTGCGCTCTTGCTCTGGCCATTCAGCCACCAGGCACCGAGCACCGCCGACGCTGCGGTGCGCACGGCACTGATCAGCGCGCCTTCAAGCAGCGCGTAGGGATAGCCGGTGTCCGGATCGTTGAGGATCAGCACCGCCGAAGCGCGCGGGATGCCCGACTTGATGTTGTCGGGATAGCTGGCAATCCACTTGATCCCGGAGACGGACTGATCGCCCTCGCTGTCGACGATCGCCGCCGGCAAGGCAATGATCCGGTTCGCCGGTTGCGCCGCAAAACGCAGGAAGTAGCTATCCGGGTTAACGGTTTCGCCGCGCTCGTGGGTCAGGTAGGTCTGGGCGACCATGTCGATGGTTGCGTGACGCAGCCCGTTGAGGATGTCCTTGACGACGGCGCCTGGGATGACATGGAACGGTTGAATCGGGTTGTGTGTGGTCATGGGGATTACGCCGAGAGTGCCAGAGCGATTTCTGGGAAGAGTGATTGCAAAGCGCTTGCGCCGATTCGCTGGGTGACCCAGTCATCGGAGTAGATGGTTTCGAGGTAGCGCTCACCCATGTCGGGGGAGATCGCCACAACGACATCGTCAGGACGGATGTGCGGCGCCCATTGCTGGATGCCCGCCAGGACAGTGCCGGTGGAACCACCGAAAAGCAGGCCGTAGCGTTGCGCCAGCCAGCGGCAGACCTTGATCGTCTGTTCCTCGGCGATCGATACGAAGTCGTGAATCCCCGACGGCTCGAAGATCTCCGGCAGACGGCTGGTACCCAGCCCCGGGATATGCCGCGTACCGCCCGGCAGACCGAAGGTCACCGAGCCGACCGTATCGACGGCAATCACTTTGGTGTGCGGATGGTGTTCGGCGAAGTAGTTCTTGCAGCCCATCAAAGTACCGGTGGTACCGGCGCCGACGAACAAGTAGTCCACGTGTGGAAACTTATGGGCGATGGACTTCGCGGTAGCTTGATAGTGAGCGAGGGGGTTAGTCGGGTTTTTGTACTGATTGAGCCAGATGTAGTCGGAGTTCTCTGCGACCAGTTGCTCGATCAAACGGATACGCGAATTCAGGTAGCCGCCGTTTTCGTCACGCTGATCGACCATGATCATTTCGGCACCCAGTGCCTGCATGAGTTTTCTGTTCGGCGCAGAAATGTTCGGGTCGATCACACAGACAAACTTGTAACCCTTGGCGGCGCAAACCATGGCCAGCGCGACCCCCAGATTCCCCGAGGAAGACTCGACCAGGCGAGTCTTATGGTGAATCCGGCCCTGGTTTTCCAGATCCGTGATCAGGGCGTGTGCGGTTTTGAGCTTGATCGATCCGGCAGGATTCAGTCCTTCGATTTTCAGCTGGATCGTTGCGCTGCACAGATCGCCAATCTGCACATAACTGTCTTCATTGATAAGTTGCTTGATCATACGTCGTCCGTTTCGCTCTTTTGCCGGGCGCACAGGGGCGCCAGCATTCATCCTGGAATGTTTGAAAAGCAGTAAATGCAGTTCGCCTGTTGGGTTTGTTTTTAGATTTTTTAGCTGGACAGGAAGTGACCTTGCGGTGGACGCCGATCTATTCAAAAAATCAGGTTTTGCGCTCTGAGGGCTTCAGAGGCCCAGAGTGTTGCGGGGCGCAAAGTAGAGCCAGTCATTGGCTCGCCAAGGCTTGGAGGAATACTGGCGAATTTTCCTACACGGGGAGAGATACAGATTTTGGGTATTTTTCAGTACAGGCGGGTTTGAGGTGTATCGAGAGGAGGGCGTTGCGGGGCGGACAGATAGGCGGGATCAAATCGCAGGCATAAAAAAACCCTGAATCTTGCGATTCAGGGTTTTCGGTATTTGGTGCCCAGAGACGGAATCGAACCGCCGACACGGGGATTTTCAATCCCCTGCTCTACCGACTGAGCTATCTGGGCAACGGGGCGCATTAAAAGGGTTTTTCGGATTTACGTCAACGACTTTTTTAAAATTTCTTAAATTAATTCCGTCGCTTACGATCCGGCCCCCGATTTTGCAGGGTTTACTCAGCAGGCGGAACGTAGCCTTCGGCCTTGGCGTATTCCTCGCCGGAGAAGTACTTGTCCATTTCGCCCTGAAGATATTTGCGGTCTTCGGCGTTCATCATGTTCAGACGCTTTTCGTTGATCAGCAGGGTTTGGTGTTTCTGCCAGTCAGCCCAGGCCTTGGCGGAGACGTGGTCAAAAATATCCTGACCTTTGGCGCCCGGGAAAGGGGCGCGGTCCAGCGCGGGCAATTCTTCTTTGTACTTGCGGCACATTACGGTGCGGGTCATGGCGACTCTCCTGCATTCAAGACGGCGGCCGCGCGTTCGAGCAAGGTTTTGACCGGGGCGGCGAGGCCCAGGCGCGGCGGGGTGGCGAGGTTATACCAGAGCCAGTCGGCCTCGGCCACGTGATGGGCGGCCTCCTGCACCTGAACCAGCCAAGGTTCGATGGACAGCTGGAAATGGCTGAACGTGTGGACGAGGTTCGGCAGCGCCTGCTGCTCCCCCATGGTCAGCGAGTGCTGATCGGCGAGATGTTGCAGGTCATCGAGGTCGTCGAGTTCCGGCAGGCTCCACAGACCGCCCCACAAACCGCTCGAGGGGCGACGGTAAAGCAGAATCGCGCCGTCGCCGTTGGCGAGCATCGGCATCAGCGTGCGCTTCTGCGGAATGGCTTTGCGCGGCTTGGGAATCGGGTAGCGGGTTTCGAGGCCGAGCATGTGCGCTTCGCAGCCACGCTCCAGCGGACACAGCAGGCAGCTCGGTTTGCTACGCGTGCACAGTGTGGCGCCGAGATCCATCATCGCCTGGGTGTAGGCGTTGACCCGATCGTGCGGCGTAAAGCGTTCAGCGGTGGCCCACAGTTGTTTGGCGACCTTCGGTTCGCCGGGGTAGCCCTCTTGCGCGGTAAAGCGTGCCAGCACGCGTTTGACGTTGCCGTCGAGGATCGGCGCGCGCAGGCCCATGCTGATGCTGGCAATCGCGCCGGCAGTGGACAGACCAATGCCTGGTAGATCGGTAAGCTTTTCAACGTCACGCGGAAACTCGCCAGCGTATTGGCTGACGACGATCTTCGCAGTCTTCTGCAAATTGCGCGCGCGGGTGTAGTAACCCAGCCCGGTCCACAGGTGCAGCACTTCGTCTTCGGGGGCTTCTGCCAGCGCTTCGACCGTCGGCAGCGCGGCCATGAAACGGTCGAAGTAATTGAGCACGGTGCTGACTTGGGTCTGCTGCAACATGATCTCCGACACCCACACCCGATACGGGTTGATGTTCTGCTGCCAAGGCAGATCGTGGCGGCCGTGGCGGTCGAACCAATCCAGCACCGCCGTGGAAAATTGCTCCGCTCTCATCGCTTGAACAGCCCCTTCAATGCGTTTTTCAATTCCGGGCTGACCTTGTCACCGAGTTTTTCGTCGATTTTTTCACTGAGCTTGTCGCCGGCCAGTTTGGTCGCGACCTGACCGAGGCGATCGTTGTCGACACGGCAGGCCTTGGCGCCCAATTCCAGCGGGCCACGGCAGCGCAGTGGCCATTCGATGCCGACGAATTTTTCGCCGACCTGACACGCCGGATCCGGCATGGCGCTGGTGTCGCCCTCGACGATGATGCCGACGCGATAGTCCATGCCGAGCACGCGCAAGTCGATGTCGCCGTCACCGTTGACGGTCATGCCGGGGATGCGCACTTTCAGGTCCGGGTTGCTGGCAATGCCATTGCGGAAAGTCAGGTTGCCCTTGAGTTCCTGGAATGGCGTGTCTTTACCGCGAGGTTCGCCGCTGAGGGTTTTGCGGTTAAGCGTGGCGATGCCTTTGCACAGTTGCTGTTCAAGATTGGCGTTGAGCAGCACGCCGTTGTTGATCACGAAGCTGGCGTTGCCGTTAAGCGTATCGATCAGTGCCTGCTGGCTGTTGCCGCTGCCAGTGACATTGCTGGTGAGGGTTACCAGGCCTTTGACGGGCGGGTTCTTGCCTTGGCTTTCGAGGATTTTTTCTACAGGCACGCGATTGAGCTTGGTCTGCAGGTTCAGCACAGGCGCGCTCGGGCGTACATCGAGGGTGCCATTGGCGGCGAAACCGCCGTTGTACAGTTCGCCGCTCAGGTTGGTCAGGGTCAGCAAGCCGCCTTGGCCGGTGGCTTTCAGTGCGGCGTTCTGGATCGGCAGTTTGTCGAGGGTCAGTTGGCCGAAGGTCAGATCGGCATCGACGTCGAGTTTGGCCAGGCGTTCAACCGGCAACAGGCGCTCGGTACTCCAGGCGGTTTTGCTTGGTTTGTCCGGCAGTGGCGTGGAACCGGCACCGGCCATGGCATCGGCTTCGGTGCTGGCGACTTCGGCCTGACGCACTTGCGTGGCGCTGTTGGCTTGTGCCGATTTCGGCGGCAGGTAG
This sequence comes from Pseudomonas zeae, assembly GCF_014268485.2. NCBI lineage: Bacteria > Pseudomonadati > Pseudomonadota > Gammaproteobacteria > Pseudomonadales > Pseudomonadaceae > Pseudomonas > Pseudomonas zeae. The sequence continues at coordinate 608,957 of NZ_CP077090.1, forward strand.
CGGTCAGCGTTGAACGTATCGGCCTTGAGAATTGCCCGCAGCGATTGTTTGGCGAAGTCTTCGACGGCGATGCGGCCGCTGAAGCTGCTGTCGTCGAGTTTCAGGTTGATGTTGTCGAAGGCGATGCTGGTTGGCGTGGCGGCAACGCGGCTGACCAATTCGACTTTGCTCAGACTGCCCTCGGCCATGGCCGGCAGTTTCTGACCGATGCTGTCGACGAATTTCGCCAGATCGAACTGGGCGATGGAGAGCCCGCCAGTGATTTGCGGGGTCTTGTCGAGGTCATTGGCTTTCAGCTCACCCAAGGCGCGCAACTGGTTGGCAGAGATCTTGATGCCGGTCCATTCGGCGACGTTCGCCGCTTTATCCAGCGATAACTGGCCCTGAGCTGCGAAGGTCATGGTCTTGCCTTGCAACGGATCGCCGGCCAGTTCGCCGGACAGCTTCATGTCTTCGAATTTGTAGCGCTGCAGTGCGCGCTCGATGCGCAGCTCGCCAGTGAGCTCGGTACGCACGCGCAGGACCGGCTGGTTGGTGCCGAGGAATGCCGTGGCTTTCACCGGAATATTCGTCGAATCGTGTACCGGGCCGGTGCTCAACTGGATGCTCTCGGCGCTGAATTGCTTGCCGGTCAGCTCGTCGTTGTATTCAACGCGGGCGTTGTTGACGGTCAGGCTGTCGATGTCGAGGCGGATCGGCTGTGGCGGTTTTTCCGGTTGGGCAGGGGCTTGTGCAGTGGCTGCGCTGGCCGGTGCCGGGCTGCCGGCAGGTGCGGCGGCTGTCGGCACCTTGCCGATGTCTTCCCAGTTGCCGTGGCCGTTTTTGTCGCGTTTCAGGCGCAGGTTCAGCCCTTCAACGCGGACATCGCTCATTTGCACTTCGCGGCGCAACAGCGGCAGCACGCGCACGGACAGGCCGAGCATCTGCAAATCGGCATACGGTTCAGTCGGATTGATCAGGGTGGCAACGCTGGCCTCGTGCAGTTCCAGGCCGAGCCACGGGAACAGGCTCCAGCCGATGTCGCCATTGAGCGTCAGCTCGATGTGGGCCTTGTCGCGGGCTATCTGGCGAATCTCGTCTTTGTAATCGTTGGGATCGAAGAGGTGGGTCAGGGCAAAACCTGCCGCCACAATGATCAGCAACAATCCGAGAAGTACCAGACCCAGGATTTTGCCGAACGCTTTCATGGGCGAGTCCTTGTAATTAGTCGAATTCGTAATTTAGCCGGGGAGTATAGCGCTGCAATTGCCCGGTTCGGTGTGGCGTCATGTTGCCAGTACCTCCAGCGGGAGGTGTAACTTCGCTGCAATTGCCAAGGCTTCAGGATGCCCGGCAGGCGCCAGCAGACGCAGTTCAGCCCCCGCTTGCGACGCCATTTTCTGCGCTTGGTTCACCAGCCGTTCAGCAACCCCACGGCGACGGGTAACTTTTCGTACGCATAAATGGGACAAGTACCAAACGTCGTGGTGCCTCTGTAGACGAGCGGCACCGAGCAGGCGGTCGTTGAAACGCCCGGCAATAAAACTTCCCTCGGCGAGCGTGCGGTCGATCAGATTGTTTTCACCGGAAAACGGCGCGAACAGCCAGTCCGGCGCGTCGCGATAAATCTTCCGCAAATCCTCCTGGTCCTGATAATTGGCGGCGTTCAGCGCTTGTACGACGATTGGCATGACGTTTTCCTGAGTGATACGAGATCAGACGACAGAAAAAAGGTGATATCAGTTTGGTTTTTCTGTCACGTGCAAATGGTAACCTTCGCCCGTTCGTCCGTCCTTCTGCGACTTAACGTCGCGCCTTCAAGGAGCTTCACCCAAAAAAACGGTCATGCCTGCGTGCATAAAGGCCGGGGGTGAACAGTGGCTGGCGAACCATACTAATAATTGGGGGATACACAATGAGCACGAGCATCACGGCGGACGGCCTCAAAGCCGATCAGCCCGCGTTCCTGTCCAAGGAACGCATCATCGCCAAGCCCGGTTTCAACCGTTGGCTAGTCCCACCGGCCGCTCTGGCCATCCACCTGTGCATCGGCATGGCCTATGGCTTCTCGGTGTTCTGGTTGCCGCTGTCCAAGGCGCTGGGCGTCACCGCTCCGGTGGCTTGCGCACCGGACATGAGCTTCATCGCACAGGTATTTTCGTCGAACTGCGACTGGCCGATCTCGATGCTCGGCTGGATCTACACGCTGTTCTTCATCTTCCTCGGCTGCTCGGCAGCGATCTGGGGTGGCTGGCTGGAACACGCGGGGCCACGCAAGGCCGGTGTCGTATCTGCACTGTGCTGGTGCGGCGGTCTGCTGATCTCCGCGTTGGGTATTTATACCCACCAGATCTGGCTGATGTGGCTCGGTTCGGGCGTGATCGGCGGTATCGGTCTGGGTCTGGGCTATATCTCGCCGGTCTCGACCCTGATCAAGTGGTTCCCGGACAAGCGCGGCATGGCTACCGGCATGGCAATCATGGGCTTCGGTGGCGGCGCGATGGTTGGTGCACCGCTGGCAACCGCGCTGATGAGCCACTTCGCTTCGCCAACCGGTGTCGGCGTCTGGCAGAGCTTCGTCGCCATGGCCGCGATCTACTTCGTGTTCATGATCGGTGGTGCTCTGGCTTACCGCGTTCCGCCAACCGGCTGGAAACCTGAAGGCTGGACCGCTCCGGCGAAGAAAGCCTCGAACTCGATGATCACCCACCGTCACGTGCACGTGAATGTGGCGTGGAAAACCCCGCAATTCCGTCTGGTCTGGCTGGTGCTGTGCCTGAACGTGTCTGCCGGCATCGGCATCCTCGGCATGGCTTCGCCACTGCTGCAGGAAGTGTTCGGCGGCAAACTGCTGGGGGTCGATGTGCCGTTTGGTCAGCTCGACGCCGGGCAACTGGCTTCGATCGCTGCGATTGCTGCCGGTTTCACCGGTCTGCTCAGCCTGTTCAATATCGGTGGCCGCTTCTTCTGGGCTTCGTTCTCGGACTACCTGGGCCGCAAAAACACCTACTTCGTGTTCTTCGCCCTGGGTTTTGCCCTGTACGCGCTGATTCCGAACATGGGCCATTTGGGCAATGTTGCGCTGTTCGTGGCGGCGTTCTGCATCATTCTGTCGATGTACGGCGGCGGTTTTGCCACGGTGCCGGCGTATCTGGCCGACCTGTTCGGTACGCAGATGGTCGGTGCGATCCACGGTCGTCTGCTGACCGCTTGGGCTGCGGCCGGCGTGCTCGGTCCGGTGCTGGTGAACTACCTGCGTGAGTATCAGTTGAGCATCGGCGTTGAACGCGCTGCCGCTTACGACATCACCCTGTACATCCTCGCAGGCCTGCTGGTGCTGGGCTTCCTGTGCAACCTGCTGGTGCGTCCGGTGGCTGACAAATACTTCATGACCGACGCTGAGCTGGCTGCCGAACAGGCGCTGGGTCACGACAAAGGTGCTGATGCCAGCACGGTCCTGGAGTGGAAAGCCGCCCCGGGCAGCAAGCCGCTGGCGATCGCTGCGTGGCTGGTGGTGGGTATTCCATTGGCGTGGGGTGTGTGGGTGACCCTGCAGAAGACGGCGGTACTGTTTCACTAAGGTGTTAGCTGGATAAACACCGAACCTGTGGGAGCGAGCCTGCTCGCGAAGACGGACTGTCAGTCGACATAAGTGTTGGCTGACCCACCGCATTCGCGAGCAAGCTCGCTCCCACATTTGTTTTTGCGCTGCCTGTAATGGCTTGTATGGACATGTCTACCCGCGACAGCCGGGCATTCTATCCGTCAGCCATCTCACCTCTCGTGTTTCTGTTTGCGCCTCGCGTGCCTATAATGGCTGCCTTTTTCGCCCAATGATTTTGCGGAGCTGGTGATGGCCGAACGTAAGGCGTCTGTCGAGCGCGACACTCTGGAAACCCAGATCAAAGCCTCGATCAACCTTGATGGCACCGGAAAGGCCCGATTCGATATCGGTGTTCCTTTTCTTGAGCACATGCTGGATCAGATCGCCCGTCACGGGTTGATCGACCTGGATATTGAATGCAAGGGCGATCTGCATATCGACGACCACCATACGGTGGAAGATGTCGGTATCACCCTCGGCCAGGCGTTTGCCAAAGCCATCGGCGATAAAAAAGGCATCCGTCGCTACGGTCATGCCTACGTGCCGCTCGATGAAGCGCTGTCGCGCGTCGTCATCGACTTCTCCGGTCGTCCAGGCCTGCAGATGCACGTGCCGTACACCCGCGCCACCGTCGGCGGCTTCGACGTTGACCTGTTCCAGGAGTTCTTCCAGGGCTTCGTCAACCATGCGCTGGTCAGTCTGCACATCGACAACCTGCGTGGCACCAACACCCACCACCAGATCGAAACCGTGTTCAAGGCTTTCGGCCGCGCGCTGCGCATGGCTGTCGAGCTGGATGAGCGCATGGCCGGGCAAATGCCATCGACCAAAGGCGTTCTGTAATGCAGACGGTTGCAGTTATCGATTACGGCATGGGCAACCTGCACTCGGTGGCCAAGGCCCTCGAGCACGTCGGCGCCGGTAAAGTGCTGATCACCAGCGATGCCGCCGTGATTCGCGAAGCTGACCGCGTGGTGTTCCCCGGTGTTGGCGCAATTCGCGACTGCATGGCGGAGATCCGTCGCCTCGGCTTCGATTCACTGGTGCGTGAAGTCAGTCAGGATCGTCCATTTCTTGGCATCTGTGTCGGCATGCAGGCCTTGCTCGACACCAGTGAAGAGAACGACGGCGTCGACTGCATCGGCCTGTTCCCGGGCGCGGTGAAGTTCTTCGGCAAAGACCTGCATGAAGACGGCGAGCACCTGAAAGTCCCGCACATGGGCTGGAACGAGGTGAAGCAGAAGGTCAGCCACCCGTTGTGGCACGACATTCCGGACATGGCGCGTTTTTACTTCGTGCACAGCTACTACATCGCCGCCGCCAACGCGCGGCAGGTGGTCGGTGGCGGTCATTACGGTGTCGATTTCGCTGCGGCGCTGGCCGATGGCTCGCGCTTCGCCGTGCAGTTCCACCCGGAGAAGAGCCATACCCATGGCCTGCAATTACTGCAGAACTTCGCCGCGTGGGACGGTCGCTGGTAAATGGCTGCCAAGAAATCCAAACCGCCGATCCTGACCCTTACTCCCGAACAGGAGAACGAGGCCAATCGCAAGATTCAGCGGTTCATGGAAGACCGTTTCGAACTGGATCTCGGTTCGTTCGAAGCGGCGGAAATTCTTGAGTTATTTACCCGCGAAATTGCTCCGCACTATTACAACAGGGCGATTTTCGATGTGCAGACCCACCTCAAAGAGCGGTTTGAAAGCATCGAAAGCGACCTGTGGGCGCTCGAGAAAAACTGATTTCCGAGCCAAGCTGAACATTCAAATTTGAAGGTTTGCCAGATGCTGATTATTCCCGCTATCGATCTTAAAGACGGTGCCTGCGTACGTTTGCGTCAGGGCCGCATGGAAGATTCCACGGTGTTCTCCGATGATCCGGTGAGCATGGCTGCCAAGTGGGTGGAGGGCGGTTGCCGCCGTCTGCATCTGGTCGATCTGAACGGCGCTTTTGAAGGCCAGCCAGTCAACGGCGAAGTGGTTACCGCGATCGCCAAGCGCTACCCGACCCTGCCGATCCAGATCGGTGGCGGCATCCGTTCGCTGGAAACCATCGAGCACTACGTCAAGGCTGGCGTGAGCTACGTGATCATCGGCACCAAAGCCGTGAAAGATCCGGCGTTCGTCGCTGAAGCCTGCCGCGCGTTCCCGGGCAAGATCATCGTCGGTCTGGATGCCAAAGACGGTTTCGTCGCCACCGATGGCTGGGCTGAAATCAGCACCGTGCAGGTCATCGATCTGGCCAAGCAGTTTGAAGCCGACGGCGTCTCCTCGATCGTTTATACCGACATCGCCAAAGACGGCATGATGCAGGGTTGCAACGTGCCGTTCACCGCTGCGCTGGCCGCTGCCACCAAGATCCCGGTGATCGCTTCCGGCGGCATCCACAATCTGGGTGACATCAAGTCGCTGCTCGACGCCAAAGCGCCAGGCATCATCGGCGCCATCACGGGCCGGGCGATTTACGAAGGCACCCTCGACGTCGCCGAAGCGCAAGCTTTCTGCGATTCGTACCAAGGCTGAGGACTGACCATGGCGCTGGCCAAACGCATCATCCCTTGCCTGGACGTGGACAACGGCCGGGTCGTCAAAGGTGTGAAGTTCGAAAACATCCGCGACGCCGGTGACCCGGTGGAAATCGCCCGTCGTTACGACGAGCAGGGCGCCGACGAGATTACTTTTCTCGATATCACCGCCAGCGTCGATGGCCGTGACACCACGCTGCATACCGTCGAGCGCATGGCCAGCCAGGTGTTCATTCCGCTGACCGTTGGCGGCGGCGTGCGCACCGTGCAGGACATTCGCAATCTGCTCAATGCCGGCGCGGACAAGGTATCGATCAACACCGCTGCCGTATTCAACCCGGAGTTCGTCGGTGAAGCGGCGCAGCATTTCGGCTCGCAGTGCATCGTTGTCGCCATCGACGCGAAGAAGGTTTCTGGCCCGGGTGAAACCCCGCGCTGGGAGATCTTCACCCACGGCGGGCGCAAGCCAACCGGCCTCGACGCGGTCGAGTGGGCGAAGAAAATGGAAGGCCTCGGTGCCGGTGAGATCCTGCTGACCAGCATGGATCAGGACGGCATGAAAAACGGTTTCGACCTCGGCGTGACCCGCGCAATCAGTGATGCGCTGGGCATTCCGGTGATCGCTTCCGGCGGCGTCGGCAATCTGCAGCACTTGGCTGACGGCATTCTCGAGGGCCATGCCAGTGCGGTGCTGGCGGCGAGTATTTTCCACTTCGGCGAATACACCGTGCAGGAAGCCAAGGCCTATATGGCCCATCGCGGGATCGTGATGCGTTAAGCGTCAAGATCGATACAGGCCAGTGGACAGCATGGCGCACCCAAGGCACTCTTGGGCACGCCATGGATTCCGGTAGCCCGACATGATCAAACGCCTGCTTCTTGTTCTCGCCAGTGCATCGATGTTGCTCATCAACACCGCCCGCGCCGAAAACAGTCCCGACACCGATCTGGTGCTCCTCACCGAAAATTTCCCGCCGTATAACATGGCGAAAAACGGCAAGAACTTCGCCCAAGGCGAGAACATCAATGGCATCGCCACCGACATCGTGCGCGAAGTGTTCCAGCGTGCTGGCATCACTTACAGCCTGACCCTGCGCTTTCCTTGGGAGCGCGTCTACAAACTGGCTCTGGAAAATCCCGGTTATGGCGCCTTCGTGATGGCGCGTCTGCCGGACCGCGAAAAGCTCTTCAAATGGGTCGGCCCGATCGGTCCGGATGACTGGATCATGCTGGCCAAGGCTGACAGCAAGATCACCCTCGAAACCCTCAATGATGCGCGCAAGTACAAGATCGGTGCCTACAAGGGCGATGCGATTGCCGAGACACTGACCAAACAAGGTCTGAAGCCGATAGTAGTGCTGCGCGATCAGGACAACGCGAAGAAACTGGTCAATGGTCAGATCGACCTGTGGGCCACCGGTGATCCTGCCGGGCGCTATCTGGCGAGGCAGGACGGTGTCACCGGTCTCAAGACCGTGCTGCGCTTCAACAGTGCAGAACTGTATCTGGCGCTGAACAAGGACGTCTCCGACGAAGTGGTCGCCAAGCTTCAGGCTGCGCTGGATCAGTTGCGCAAAGAAGGCGTGGTGGACGAAATCATGGGGCGGTATCTATAACGACATCCAGGCCCGATGATGGCTGCTCTTTAGCGTTAGCGCCATCGGTGCCAGATATTGCCGGGGTGTCTGTCGTCAGCGGCGGACACGCGCTGGCGAGCTCAACGGACTCCGGCGGATATTGCGTCAGCAGAACGCTTGAATCATCGGTATAACCAAAGTCGACCGCCACTTGAGTACCGTCTTCCCGTACCAACTCGTAATGGCTTTGCATCTGATAAACCGCGACGGCTGTTTGCTTCGGCGCCATGGCAACAACCACTTGAGATCGTAGCTCGTTCCAACCGTTGGAAGACGTTTCGGTGCGGGTCAAACTTTTTGGCAGGCAGGCCGAGAATTTTGTCATGCGGATATCGCTGAGAGGCACGGTCGGCCAGGCTTTGACGATTTCCATGGCGGTAAAACTATGGAACATGCGCATTGTCACCGCGTTCTGCAGACGTGGTGCTGTCCATTTAACGGCCCGATGCTTGTCCGATTCATTGCGCTCGTGACCAATGAGCACATATTCGTCAGTTCTCTTCAGTTCGTAGTAAGGCGAATTGCGAAATTGTTCGCCGGGATGAGCATGATCTCGCACTGCGAACCAAGGCAGGCGGGCAATCTGGGTGACGGTGGCGGGTTCGTTCACTACGGGCTTCGTGTATCCGGTGAGGGTCGGAATTTGCGGCGATGCGCTGACTTGCAGCGGAATTTGCATGCGCAAGCCATACGCCGTCGAAGGTGCTGCAGGCTTGCTGTAGCCTTGGATGCCCACGAAGGTGCCGGGTGCAAAATGGATGTCGCCTGCGGCGGCAGTCGACGGTTCGATGCCAAAGGCGCTGAAACTGAGCTTGGCACCGCTGCCCTTGTCATTCCAGATCAGATCACCGACGTTCGCTGCTATGACCAGGTCGAGCCTGACGCAGCGCACCGAGTTCAACGAAGGTTTGCAGTGATCGTTGGAGCACACGAGTCCCAGAGCGACGTAACCGGCGGGTGCCAGAGGTCGCCAGATCGACATGCGAGTAACACCGGGCGCTCCGGTTTCTTTCCAGACCAGTTCAAAATCGGCAGGGCGGGCCAGTGCCTTTCCTTTAGTGCTTAAGGACCCTGCCATATCTTTCTCGCAGACTACGGCTGCGACCATTTCGCCATTGATATTGGCGTCGCCGGGAAAGAGCACGTCGCCCAGCGGAAAGTAGCCCGGCAATGCATCTGGAGCAGGAGTGGGGCGCCAGAATGTGGCGGGTTTGGCTTTTGAGCCGTTAGTGCTCCAGACCCGGTGAAACTCCGTGGTGAAGTTGATCAGCAGATTGTCCTGCATGATCGGTTCCATGGGCATGGGCATGGGCATGGGATGCGCTGCGGTGTTGTCTTCAATAGTCATGATGATTCCTGATAGTTGAAAGCGACGCGAGGGCGTCGCGACCTGTTGCAGGTCGCACTATCGGGAACAGGGACGGTTTCCGGGTGGTAACTATGTATGTGCTAGCGTCACAGGGTATTACCGATAAACCCCGTCTTTACCATGACTGGCCATGGCGCGATTGCTGCGCAGGCTGATCATCTGTTTGATATCGATCCAGTCGATTCCCTGGCCCTTCAACTTCGGCAGTTCGCGCTCCAGCACTGCCAGTGTCTGCGGATAGGGATGGCCGATCATCACCGCCGAACCCTGCTTGCGCGCCAGGCTGATCGCGGTCTGCAACTGCGTGGAGATCGCTGCCTCAGTGCGCTCGTCATCAAGAAACACGTCCCGCGAGACACTGGCCAGATCGATCTTCTGCGCCTGCTGCGCCGCCACGGTCTGGGCGCTGGTGCGGCTGTCGACGAAGAACTTGTGCCGGCGCTGCAGTTCGCCCATCAACCAGGCCATCGCCACCGGTTGCGCAGTCATGCGGCTGCCCATGTGGTTATTGATGCCGGCAGTGTAGGGGACCATTTTGAACGCGGCGTTGAGGCGTTTTTCCAGTTCTTCGATGGGCAGTTCGGGGTGCCAGGCATAGGGACCGGTGGCCGGGTCCATGGGCATGTGCAGGATAACGATCTTGCCGGCGCGATGGGCTTCGCGGGCAAACTCGGTGGCGTGCGGGGTGTCCGGCATGATCGCCGTGGTCACCGGGCCGGGCAGGGCCAGCACGCGGCGATCCCGGGGCAGGTTCTGCCCCAGGTCGTCGATGATCAATGTCAGATAGGCTTTGTGTGGCTTTGGGCTGGCGGGCTCTGCGTGAGCAGCACCCGCCAGACAGCACAACAGAACGAGGACGAAACGCAGCGACATCCTCAACGGCCGGACGTGATGCTCAGCCCTTTGAGCAGGCTCAGGGCCTGGGCCAATTGATAGTCATCATCCTGCGGCATGGCTTTGGGCTTGGCGCCGGAGCCGGTTGGTTTGTCCGCGCCGCCGTTGCCATTGCCCAGGTGACCTTGCAGGTCGGCTTCCTTGAAGTAATCGCCATCGGCCTCGTTGGTGATCTTGGCCTTGCGCACTTCGATGTCCGGAACGATGCCCTGCGCCTGAATCGAACGACCATTCGGCGTGAAGTACAGCGCGGTAGTGATCTTCAATGCACGGTCATTGTTCAGCGGCAGTACGGTTTGTACCGAGCCTTTGCCGAAACTGGTGGTGCCCATGACCACCGCGCGTTTCTGGTCCTGCAGGGCGCCGGCGACGATTTCCGAAGCCGAGGCACTGCCACCGTTGATCAGCACGACCATCGGCACGGCTTCACTTTCGTCTTTGCCGGTGGCCGAGAAACGCAGTTCGGAATTGGCGATGCGGCCTTTGGTGTAAACGATCAGACCTTTGGTGATGAAATGGTCGACCACTTCCACCGCCGCCTGCAACACGCCACCCGGGTTGTTGCGCAGGTCGAGGATGATGCCGTTGAGCTTCTTGCCGTTGTCCTTGCGCAACTTGGCCAGGGCCTTGGAGACCTCTTCGCCGGTCTTGACCTGGAACTGGGTGATGCGGATGTACGCGTAGCCGGTTTCCAGCAGCTGCGCCTTGACGCTCTTCACCTGAATCACCGCGCGCGCCAGGGTCACGTCGAACGGCGTACCGCCGTCGCGTACCAGGGTCAGGGTGATTTTCTGGCCGATCTTGCCGCGCATTTTGTCGACGGCTTCGGTCATGGTCTGGCCGCGCGTCGGCTGGCCGTTGATCTTGACGATGAAGTCGCCGGCCTGAATGCCGGCCTTCGACGCCGGGGTGTCATCGATTGGCGAGACGACTTTGATGAAACCGTCTTCGGCGCCGACTTCGATGCCCAGGCCGCCGAACTCACCGCTGGTGCTTTCCTGCAGCTCGGTGAAGTCTTCCGGGCCAAGATAAGCCGAGTGCGGATCAAGGTTGCTGAGCATGCCCTTGATCGCGTTTTCCAGCAGGGTCTTGTCGTCCACCGGCTCGACGTAAGCGGCTTTGATCCGGTCCATGACCTCGGCAAAGGTGCGCAATTCTTCCAGCGGCAACGGTGCCTTGGAAGTCGCGGCAGTGCCTGCCGGAGCGACGGCCGGGGCCGGTTGAGCGGCGAACGCCAGAGGCGCGCCGATCACCAGGGCGATCGTCAGGGCCAGCGAGGTAAGGCGGGACAAATGCAGCATGTCGAACGAACTCCTGAATTAGGCGGCACGCTTATCCTTGCGCGCGGCACCATTGTGCTGGATCACTCGGGTGACCCTGCTGACGAATTGCGAAATACAGCGCTGATGTGTCCTGGCCGCCACTGTTACCGACAGTGGAGATGGACTCACCGGCTTTAACCACGTCACCGGCCGACTTGAGCAGTGTCTGGTTGTGACCGTAAAGACTCAGAAAACCGTTGCCGTGGTCGAGGATCACCAGCAGCCCGGCGCCGCGCAGCCAGTCGGCGAACACCACGCGACCACCGTGTACGGCATGCACCTGGCTGCCGGCGGAGGCGCTGATCATTACGCCGTCCCACTTGGTGCGGGCGTCGTCGCCACGGGATTCGCCGAAGCGTGCCAACAATCGACCATCAACCGGCCAAGGAAGTTTTCCCCGGGTTGCAGCAAAAGGGCCACCGAAGGTCTCGCCGCTGCTGGAGACCAGCGCGCCGGGAGTGGATCTGGCGGGTTTTCGTGGGGCGTCGCTGTTTTCAGCCTGCGCCTCACGCAAACGCTTTTTTTCCGCTTCCTGCTGGGCGATCAGCGCTTTCTGCCGCGCTTCTTCTGCCTCACGGGCCTGGCGGGCCAGGGTTTCTTCAATGGTTTTAAGGACTTTAGACAGGTCTGCCTGATCCTGCTCGCGGGCGGCGAGTTTCTGGTCGCGGGCCTTCACGTCATCGTTAAGCTTGGCGAGCACTTGCTGGCGTTCCTTGCGGACATTTTCCAGTTCGTCGCGCTGGGTATCGAGGCTGCTTTTCTGTACCAGCAATTGCGCCTGTTGGGCGGCAATGTCTTTTTCGACATTGGCCAGTTGGCGCAGGGTTTCGTTGAAGTTCTTCAGCTGTTCCAGGCGGGCCTGGCTCAGGTAATCGTAATAGGTGAGGGTGCGGGCGAATTTCTCGGGATTCTGCTGGTTGAGCAGCAGCTTGAGGTATTCCTGCCGACCGTTCTGATAGGCCGCGCGGGCCTGAATGGCGATCAGTCGCTGCTGTTCAGTGCGCGCGCTCTGGAGTTTTTTTTTCTCTGCATCGAGCCGCTGCAGCTCGGATTCGCTTTTCTGCAGTTCTTTCTGCAGCGCGTCGACCTGCTTCTGCAGCTTGCCCAGCTCGGTTTCAGTGCCCTTGAGCTCTTTCTGCACGCCGGACTTTTCTTCCTGGACTTTGCTCAGCAGCTTTTTCAGCTCGGCAATGTCCTGACGCGTGGCGTCCAACTGTTGTTGGGTTTGCGCGCGCTCGTCAGCGAAGGCCGGTTGGAGCAGGCAGGTCAGAGCGAGGGCGATCAGGACGCGGAGCATAGAGGCGGGCGGCACCAGGGTAATGGACGGCCTAGTATGCCCGCCCGAGGCTGCAAAAAAAACGCCCAATTGGGGCTGTGTGATAACTGGCCTGAAAAACACCACAAACCAATGTAGGAGTGAGCCTGCTCGCGAAAGCAGTGTGTCAGGCGACATCACTGTCGACTGATCCACCGTATTCGCGAGCAAGCTCGCTCCCACAAGGTTAGGTGTGGTTTACACCAGAATCGAAGTGCCAGTCATTTCCGCCGGTTTTTCCAGGCCCAGCAGCTTCAGCATGGTTGGTGCCACGTCCGCCAGCACGCCGCCTTCACGGACCTTGAGGTCGCGCTTGCCGACGTAAATGAACGGTACCGGCTCGGTGGTGTGTGCGGTGTGCGCCTGGCCGGTGGATTCATCGGCCATTTGCTCGACGTTGCCGTGGTCAGCGGTGATCAGCGCTTCGCCGCCAACCTTCTCCAGCGCTTCGACAATGCGCCCGACGCAGGTATCAAGGCATTCCACAGCCTTCACTGCCGCGTCGAACACGCCGCTATGGCCAACCATGTCGCCGTTGGCGTAGTTGACCACGATCACGTCGTAACGCTGGTTTTCGATGGCTTCGACGATGCGGTCGGTCACCTCAGGCGCGCTCATTTCCGGCTGTAGGTCGTAGGTGGCGACTTTCGGCGACGGGATCAGGATGCGCTCTTCGCCCGGGAACGGTTCTTCACGACCGCCGGAGAAGAAGAAGGTCACGTGGGCGTATTTTTCGGTTTCAGCGATGCGCAGCTGGGTTTTGCCGTTTTTCGCCAGATAGTCGCCGAGGACGTTTTCCAGGCTGCCCGGGGCGAACGCCGAGGGTGCAGGGATGCTCGCTGCGTATTGGGTCAACATCACAAAACCGGCCAGTTTCGGCTGGCGCGCGCGTTCGAAATCCTTGAAGTCGTCTTCGACGAACACGCGAGTCAGCTCGCGGGCGCGGTCGGCGCGGAAGTTCATGAACACCACGGCGTCGCCGTCTTCGACTTTCACCGGCTCACCGATGGTCGTGGCTTTGACGAATTCGTCGCTCTCGCCGCGCGCATAAGCGGCGTCCAGACCTTCCTGCGCAGTGGCGGCGTGGAATTCGCTGTTGCCGTCGACGATCAGGTTGTAGGCCTGAGCCACACGGTCCCAGCGGTTGTCACGGTCCATGGCGAAGTAGCGGCCGATGATGCTGGCGATGCGGCCCTTGCCCAGTGCCTGGAAGGTCGCATCGAGTAGTTCGATGGACGACGCAGCGCTTTTCGGTGGGGTGTCGCGACCGTCAAGGAAAGCGTGCAGGTAGATTTTTTCGGCGCCGCGCTTGAAGGCCAGTTCGGCCATGGCGATCAGGTGATCCTGGTGGCTGTGCACGCCGCCATCGGAGAGCAGGCCCATGAAGTGCACGGCTTTGCCGGCGGCCACGGCTTTGTCCACAGCGGCGCAGATGGTCGGGTTCTCGAAGAACTCGCCGTCGCGGATCGCTTTGGTCACGCGGGTAAAGTCCTGATACACCACGCGGCCGGCGCCAAGGTTCATGTGGCCGACTTCGGAGTTGCCCATCTGGCCGTCCGGCAGGCCGACGTCCATGCCGCTGCCCGAGATCAAGCCGTTGGGCACGGTAGCCCACAGGCGATCCAGAACAGGCTTCTTCGCCGCAAAAACGGCGTTGGATTCGGGGCTGTCGCTGTGACCGAAGCCGTCGAGAATCATCAGGACCAAAGGTTTAGGCGTGGTAGTCATGGAATCCACTCGTGGCTAATAAAGAAGAGGGCGATGGAAAAGGGAGTTGGAGTTTAAAGCTAAGTTCCGACCGCGTCACCGCCGGACGGGGTTTGGCCGACCATAGTGGCTGTGTATACTGGCCGACATTTTAACGCCCTGGAACCTCCTTCGATGGTTGCTCACCTGATTGAATTTGCCACTAACCACTACATTCTTGTCGGTATCTTCGTCGTACTGCTGGCTCTGCTGCTGGCGCACACGATGCAGGGCGGCGGTAAAAGCCTGAGCACCGGCGAGCTGACCGCGTTGGTCAACAAAGACGCAGGCGTGGTGGTGGACATCCGTCCGGCCAAGGATTTTGCTGCCGGCCACATCGTTGGCGCGGTGAACATTCCCCAGGACAAACTGGCTGCGCGTATCGGCGAGCTGGAAAAACACAAGGCCAAGACCATCATTCTGGTCGACGCGTTGGGCCAGACCGCTGGCACCCACGCCCGCGAGCTGATGAAATCCGGCTTCACCGCCGCCAAGCTGTCCGGCGGGATCTCCAGCTGGAAAGGCGACAACCTGCCGTTGGTGAAGTGATATGAGCGAAGTCATCGTCTACTCCAGCGATTACTGCCCTTATTGCTCGCGAGCCAAATACCTGCTCGAGAACAAAGGCGTGGCCTTCAAAGAGATCAAGGTCGATGGCAAGCCGCAAGTGCGCGCTGAAATGACCCAGAAAGCCGGACGTACGTCCGTGCCGCAGATCTGGATCGGCAGCAAGCACATCGGCGGTTGTGACGATTTGTATGCCCTGGAGCGCGCCGGCAAGCTCGACGCGCTGCTCAAGGCCTGAACGGCTGCACCCACGTACAGCACTCCCTAAAAGACCCAAGATCGATAAGGATCTGAGATGACTGACCAACAGAACACTGCAGCCAGCGAAGAAGAAACCGCACCGCAATTCTCCTTGCAGCGCATCTACGTACGCGACCTGTCCTTCGAAGCCCCGAAAAGCCCGGCGATCTTCCGCCAGCAGTGGGATCCGGCGGTCGCTCTGGATCTGAACACTCGTCAGAAAGCACTGGAAGGTGATTTCTACGAAGTCGTGCTGACCCTGTCCGTCACCGTGAAAAACGGTGAAGAAGTCGCCTTCATCGCTGAAGTGCAACAGGCCGGTATCTTCCTGATCAAGAACCTGGACGCGGCTTCGATGAGCCACACCCTGGGTGCGTTCTGCCCGAACATCCTGTTCCCGTACGCGCGCGAAACCCTGGACAGCCTGGTGACCCGTGGTTCGTTCCCGGCCCTGATGCTGGCCCCGGTGAACTTCGACGCCCTGTACGCGCAAGAGCTGCAGCGCATGCAGGAAAGCGGCGAGACGCCAACCGTTCAGTAAGACGGTTCAGCAACACCCCATGTGGGAGCGAGCCTGCTCGCGATAGCGGTCTGTCAGACACATCAATGTTGCCTGACACTCCGTAATCGTGAGCAGGCCCGCTCCCACATTTGTTTTGTGGTGTTACTTGAAGTCGTTCTGGCGCCAGGCTTCGTACACGGCCACCGCTACGGTGTTGGACAGGTTCAGGCTGCGGCAGCCTTCGCGCATCGGCAGGCGCAGGCGCTGTTCCGGCGGCAGCGCGTCGAGCACTTCCGGCGGCAGGCCACGGCTTTCCGGGCCGAAGATGAACGCATCGCCAGGAACGAACGCGGCATCATGAAACGGTCGCGAACCCTTGGTGGTGAACGCAAACAGTCTTGGGTTGCCCAGGCTTTCCAGGCAACTGGCGAGGTCCGCGTGACGTTGCAGCGTGGCATATTCGTGGTAATCGAGACCGGCACGGCGCAGGCGCTTGTCGTCCATCTCGAAGCCCAGCGGTTCGATCAAATGCAGGTGGCAGCCGCTGTTGGCGCACAGCCTGATAACGTTGCCGGTATTCGGCGGAATTTCTGGTTGAAAAAGGATGACGTGAAACATGCACGGCTCCGAAGGTAAAGATGAGCGGCATTCTACGCCGCCTGTGGACAACCGTTCGAAACTATTCCCGCGCGTCATCGGTTCGCTGGCGATTGTCGGCTTGATGATCGGCTTGATGATCGGCCGCCTGACCACGCCGGACCCGAGCATATTGCAGCAGGTTGAAATGACCGATGGCGGTTTGGTGGTGTGGTTCAACAACGAACCCAAACTGCACGGCGAAATCATCGATGGCACCGTGGCGTTGCTGTTTCAGGCCGAAGGCCGGGCGCAGAAGGGCCAGTTCAAACTCAACGGCAGGGATGTGAACTGGCGTACACGCATGAGCGATGGCGGGTTGTTGTTGACCATACTGGCAGCGCGGCCGTTGCAGGGTAATTGGGTCGGCAGTGAGGTCGATGACCGCTGGCGGCTGGAGATCCGTTTGCAAACGAACTGATCGTAATCCCGCCGTCCTTCTCAAGTACTCCTACGCTTCTTGACGTCGTTTCCCACTACGACTGTCTGCCTTTCCACTCTCCTTGAATACTGGCGCACGCTATCGTGCGCTCCTCTTTTAGACCGGCAGGATGCCGAAAGCCTTCGTCCCTGGCACGACAGTCAGGGCGACTTTTTCAAGGATGAAAAACATGCCAGTAAAACCACCTACCGGTGGCAGCACCCACGTCAAAGTAGATGCTTCTACCAGCCCGACTCGACCGGCCGACGTGGACATTCCGCTCCCTGGCTTATTGAGTCGCAGCGGTTTTGATTCAGGCACCTCTCGCGATGATTCGCAGCCGCGAGCCGGGGCGTCCAGGGCCGTTGAGGCAGATGCCACTCGTGCAACGCCGTCGATCATTGTTCACGCGGCCCCTGTTGAAGCTCGTTTGCTTGCGCCTCAACCGACGCTGGACGATTACGTAATCAATGCCCGGTCGTTACTTCCTGAAACCAACGGCGAAGGCTTAAGGGTTTTTAACAATCGTACCTACGCTGAGGTGGCCGATGGCGCTTTCGTTCTTGTCGCCGTAGATCCGGTGACTGGATTGCATCGTGCCCGACGGCCAAGTGAGCTGCTCCCAGGTCCGGTGATGCTGCGTAATGTCGATAACGGTCTTTGGTACCAGCGTACGCTCGTAAAGCCAACCACCCGAGCGCAGGTCCAAAGATACCTTCCGGAAACGACGGACCTGGACGCTGATGCCTTCATCGCCCGGTTTGGCGACAAGGATGTGGCAGAGGTGGAGCTGAAGCGTATCGAGCGTGGGCTCTCTGAGCTGGAGAGGACGAGCTTTAGTGTCAGTGAGGAAATGGCGAGCAAGCTACGCAGACTTTACATGTGGCAGGGCGAACCCAGTGAGCGCGTCTATCACGAAGGCCGACTAGTGGGTTTCAAGATGGATATCGAGCTTGGGGCTCGGCAATACGGTTTTCCTGTCTCAACAAAATTCAACGCTGTTGTCGCCCTTACTCTGAGAGTGGGTGGAGATCTAAACTCGTATCGTTTATCTGCGCAGTTTCCCAACATTGAAAGTCTGACGGTGGTTGGCTGGCCACCCATTCTCCCTAACGGTAATCCTTTTCGGACTGCCTTGAGGCACAACATTGAGCGAGGTTTCGTTGAAGAATTGGCAATGCTTCCCCCTTTACGCGAGCTGCATCTGCAAAACTGCAATTTGCCAGCCGAGTTCTCGCTGACAGGCATGACTGACCTGCGAGCTCTGACACTTGGCAACATTCAGGGGGTGGCGGATCTGAATGCCGTAGTGAATGGCCTGCCAGGGCGGTTGAGCTTGCAGGTTCTCGACCTGCACCAGAATCCGTCCTTGAAAGTGGCACCTGACGTGACGGGGATGACTCAGTTGCGCGTATTGGATCTGACGCAGACCGGTATAGAACAGCTCCCGCTCGGGCTTGATGCTGATAACGGGCCGTTAGGATTGGAAGTATTGAAGCTCGGCAACAATCCGCTTTCTGTCATGCCTTCACTAAAAGTCAGGACTGCGCTGCAGGAGCTGCACCTTCCCAACACCGGTTTAGACCGGTTTCCGGAGGGCGTCACGTCCGAAATTCCCGGAAAAATGCTGAATCTTTCGAACAACCGTATTGCATCGATCCCTGAGTCCGTTGAAATCAGAGCGGGCTTTAATCTCTTTGGCAATCCCATAACAGATCTGGCGACTCTCCGGCGGCTGAGGGACGCGCGGATAAAAACAGGCACTGACGTTTGGCTGGGAGAGCCAAGTACTGATCGCTCGCCAAATGCCTGGTTACGACATTCGCCGCTAGAGGAACTCGCTGAAAATTTGAAGCTCTGGGACAGTGTTGACGTTGACGCATATTGGTTCGTGGCGAGGAGAATCGTCTGGGATCTGGCGCGTGCACCCGAGTTTCACATTGAGCGGCCGCTTTTGCAGCAACGAGTCTGGCGGTTTTTCGAGCACTACCGTAAGGCTGAGCCTGGCGTTCAGGTCAGGCTGAGGGGCATTCAGGATGATGTAATCAGTCCCTTGAACAAGCTGGAAAGGCTGGAGGCAGAAGCAGGGCTGTCAAGCGAATCACTGCCGGCGGGCCTGGTGCTGCGCAGTGATACCGGCAGCGACGTTGGGCCCTTGCTCGATGCCGCTGCGCTTACCACCCGAGCGCAGGTCCGAAAATACTTGCCGCAAGTGTCTGATCAACAAGCAGATCACTTTCGCCTGCACTTCGGTGACAAGGATGCGGCAGAGGTGGAGCTTAAACGACTCCAGCTTGGACTTGCTCAACTGGACCAGGACCTCAGCTCTGGGGTCTACGGAAGTGAGTTGGGTTCCACGTTGCGCCGTCTGTACACGTGGCAAGGGGAGCCTGACGAGCTGGTCTTTCACGATAAGCGGCCGGTGGGTTTCAAGCTGTCTTCGAATCTTTCGATATGGCCAAGCCATCGGCCACTCTCAACACCATTCAACGCCATCGTTTCCCTTGAGCTAAGGGGGACAAGCGTGCCTCTTCCGGAAGGTTTTTTTTCAGCTTTCCCCAATCTTGAAAGTCTGAGGGTGGTTAATGGACGTGCATTGTTTTCTGATAATCGCGGGCTGCGGCTCACCGAGGGTCCAGCCAGTGTTGATGAATTGGCAAGGCGTGCGCGATTACGAGAGTTGACGCTGCAAAGGACCAACCTGTCGCCTGATTTTTCGGTGGCCGGCATGACCGGGTTGCGTGTATTGGAGCTGGAGCAAACGGGAATACATCATCTCTCTGGGCTTAATGCTGACAACGGGCCGTTGCGACTGGAAGTATTGAAACTCGGCGATAATCCGCTCTCTGTTGTGCCTTCAGTCAAGGGAATGGCTGCTCTGCAGGAACTGGATCTTTCCAACACAGGGTTAGACAGATTTCCGGAGGGCATCACGTCCGAGATTCCCGCAAAAGTGTTGAATCTGGCGAACAACCGTATTGCATCGATCCCCGAATCTTGTGAGATCAGAGCGGGCCTCAATCTCATGGGCAATCCCATAACGGATCGGGCGTCCTTTCGGCGGCTGATAGAGGCACGCAAAAAAACAGGCACCGACTTTTGGCTGGGACCAGTCAGCAATGATCGGTCGGAAAACCTTTGGTTGCAAAGCGTGCATGAAGATGTAGGTAAAAAAAGGAAACTGTGGAACACGGTCGGTGAACTCGACCCTGACGTTAGAATCAGGATTCGGAACCTGAGTGCGACACCGGAATTCCACGCCGAGCGTCCGCTTCTGGAGCGTCGCGTCTGGTGGTTTCTCAGGGATTACAGCGATGCCGACATTAGCGGGCGGTTACGGCTCAACGATATTTTGCTCAATGAACGCAGCCCCGGAAAAATGCTGGACAGGCTGGAAGCCGACATACGCGAAAATGATCCAAAGCGGCAAAACCCGCCCCAGCATCATTTGCCCAAGCGTCCGAGGCTTGATTGACTCCGGGATCAGCGCTTCGCTACTTAGTTTAAATCTGGTTCTCCATTAATACCGGCAGGATGCCGATGCTGTTGTCCCTTGCGTGAATGCCAGGGGCGACTTTTTCAAGGATGAAAAACATGCCAGGAAAACCACCTGTTGTTGGCATTACTCGAGTGGATGTTCACGTCAATCCGACTAAAAGGCCGGATGGGGATTCAGCACATGCTGTCAAGCCGGGCCGAAATGGCGTGGATCCGTGGACGCGTGTCGATGATCCGAAGTTGCAAAACAAATCACTTGTCAGTGATGCAGATCTTGATGCAATTTTGCCGGCGCCGACGATCACGGTTCATCAGGCGTCGCTCCGGGCTGAAAACTTTCCCGTCGCATACACATCGCTGGAGAGTTACGGGATAAAGTCATCGGCGGAGCTACCGAGTGCCGACGGCGAAGGCTTCATGCTGTACAAAAAACGCCAATATGTGAGTGTGCACGAGGGCGTCATCGTTCTTGTCGGGGTGGATCCGGACACGGGGCAGTATCGGGCTCGACATTCAAACGAATTAGTACCCTCCGGGCCGTTGCTGCTGCGTGACACCGAGAGTGGCCTCTGGCATCCGCACAACGACTTCAATGCACACACCATTCCTCTGACCGACGCAAGCTTGCATGCCTTTCGCACAGAGCTGGATGTCAGCGGTGTCGAACCCGGTAGCGACGGCGTGTTGCGTCACGATGGCAAGATCTATGTGGTCCTCAACGAAAAGGCGTATCAGGTGATGCAGGATCTTGATGCGTCCCGTCCGGAATACAAAGTGTGGCGTCTGGTCAATCCCAAGGATCCCGTCGCCACCGACAGTGCGAACATCTATCGCGCCAGCCGCAGCGGTGAAACCCGAGCCATTACCCGCAACGCGCAGAACACCTGGGTCTCTATCCTCACGGGTTTGCGGGGTGGCATGGACCGCAATGACCCGGCACACGCCAACCCGTTTAACTTTCATCGCCCCTGGCTCGCCAACCCGGGACCCTCAGGCGTTCAACCGCCGGTCGTTGTCGCGACCACGCGAGCACAGGTCAAACACTACTTTACCGACGCGAAAGATCATCATGCCGATGCCTTCATCGCGCGATTTGGCGAAACGGGTGCGGCAGAGGTGGAACTCAAGCGGCTTCAACTTGAGTTCCCCCAACTGAGCCGTGAGATCGGTGCCTGGGAGACCGCCTATAAGGGCAATGACAGCGCGGAGCGCCGTCGGCGACTCGCTGTAGGTGACAGGATGCGCCGACTGTACAAGTGGCAAGGTGAGGAGGCGGAGAAAGTCTACCGTGATGGTCGAGTGGTCGGCTTCAAGCTGGAACTGGATCTGGGGGAGCGAGGGAACCTGGCGTTGCCGGTGTTTTCGACCCGACTAAGCTCCGTCGTTTCCCTTGGCCTGACAGGAAGCACCTCGAAAAATCTGGGCAGTTTATTCTCGGTGTTTTCCCACATTGAAACCCTCGAAGTACACCGACTCAGGGGCAAGAATAATAGCCTGCTTGGCGAAATCGATAAACTTGCCGCGCTGAAGGTTCTGGAGATACGCGAAACCAGTCTTTGGCTACCGTCAATCGGTCTTGAACATTTCACCCGATTGAACCGTTTGCAGGAGTTGAGCCTGACAAACTGCAGTATCTGGCCTCGTCTTTCGGTGCGCGGTATGAGCGAGTTGCGGGTACTGCACTGTCGCTCCTGTGATTTATACGGTCTGCCGGAAGGGCTGTCTGATCCAGTTTCGATGTCACGTTTGCAAGTGCTCGATCTGCACCATAATCCGGCATTGCAAAGTGCCCCTGATGTCACCAACATGCCCGAGCTGCGAGTATTGGATCTGTCGTACACCGGCATGAAACAGCCGCCTGCCGGGCTTGGTTCGCCGAACGGTCCGACACGGCTTGAGGTATTGAATTTCGTCGAGAGTCCGCTTGCTGTAGCGCCGTCGCTCAGAGGAATGACAGCATTGCTGGAGGTAGATCTTGGTCGGACTCATATCACCAGGTTTCCAGAAGGTGTCACATCCGAGATTCCCAAGACGCGTTTGAGTCTGATCTATACCGGGATCACATCCATCCCCGAAACCATTGAGC
Source organism: Pseudomonas zeae (assembly GCF_014268485.2). Lineage (NCBI taxonomy): Bacteria > Pseudomonadati > Pseudomonadota > Gammaproteobacteria > Pseudomonadales > Pseudomonadaceae > Pseudomonas > Pseudomonas zeae. Next base: position 631,297 of record NZ_CP077090.1, read on the forward strand.
TCAGAAAAGGTTTTGAGTTGCAGGGCACACGGATTTCCGACCCGGTCTCCCTTCGACGACTGATTGCTGCACGGCGACAGACAGGCATCGATCTCTGGTTGGGAGGCACCCAGGCTTATTTGGGGATAAACCATTGGCTGCATAATGTTCCGCCGGTGCAACACCCTGAAAAAGTTGACCTTTGGGCCTCATTAACCTATCCGACGAACATTACGATGATGGGCAAAATCAGAGATCTGATTCGCACGCCTGAATTTCTGGTCGAGCGCCCACTTTTGCAGCGTCGGGTCTGGTCGTTTCTTGAGCATTTCCAAAAAACCAGCCTTGGTGAGCGTGAGGTTTTGCGGGATATTGCGGAGACTGAATCCAGTCCGGGAAAAATGCTGGACAGACTGGAAGAGGAAATCAAGAAGTTTGCCCCGGATTGGCAGAACGAGCCTTTGCATCATTTGCCTAAACACCCGAGGCTAGGATGATGCTGTGGTGCGGGGCGCTGTAAAAGCGGGAATCCCTGACCTGCCTGTATCAGGGTTCCCAAAACGGGTGGACTGCGCTGTTGGCGTCAGCCCGGTATAAAGAGGGAACCCCCGGCCTGCCTGTACCAAGGATCCCAAAAGGGTGGGCTCGTCGCGTTGCGGTATGAGCCCGGTGTAAAGAGGGGAATCCCCGGCCTGCCTGTACCAAGGTCCCCGAAACGGGTGGTGAATCGAATCACCTGTAAGGGATATTGCAGGGGGCGTGCCAGGTTTTCATTTGCTGAAACAAAAAAGCTGATCAGAGACATCAAAGCCCCGAAATTCGGGGCTTTGATGTTTATGAAAACGGGTTTATCAGCGTTTTCAGGGTTGAGTTGTGGCGATGCGGCTGTGCGCGATCGCGGGTCATTGTGCATTGATGCGGTGCACGGTGGCCCTCACCCTAACCCTCTCCCAGAGGGAGAGGGGACTGACCAAGTTGTCTGGGAGAGCTACGCCGACGTGAAATACCGAGTCGAATTCAGGTTTCGAAAACATCCGGGATCTGCGCCCTCTCCCTCTGGGAGAGGGCTGGGAAGGATCCTGAGCACGCAGCAATCCTCAAGCGAACAATTCGTTAACCCTCATCCCCCTCATCATCATCCCCGCCATCGACCTTCATCCCCAATTCCTTGATCTTGCGCGTCAGGGTATTGCGCCCCCAGCCCAGCAGTACGGCGGCATCGCGACGACGCCCGGCGGTGTGCTTCAAAGCCGTCTCGATCATGATCCGCTCGAACGCCGGCACCGCGCTGTCGAGCAGGCTCGACTGGCCACGCGCCAAGGCCTGGTCGGCCCACTGACGCAATGCTTGCTCCCAATTGGTCACTGGCGCCGAGTCCTGCGGCAGGTTCAGCAGTTCTGGCGGCAGGTCGCTGATGTGCACTTCGCGCCCGGACGCCATCACGGTGATCCAGCGGCACGTATTCTCCAACTGACGCACGTTGCCGCCCCACGGCAGGTTCTTCAGGTATTCCTCGGTCTCGCTCTTCAGCAGCTTCGGTTCCACCGCCAGTTCTTGCGCAGCGCGGCTGAGGAAGTGCTTGGCCAGGGTCGGGATGTCTTCACGACGATCCGACAGGCGCGGGATGTGGATACGGATTACGTTGAGGCGGTGGAACAAGTCCTCGCGGAACTTGCCGGCGTGCACCAGGGTTTCCAGATTCTGGTGCGTCGCGGCGATGATGCGCACATCGACTTTGACCGGCACGTGGCCGCCCACACGATAGAACTCGCCATCGGCGAGAACCCGGAGCAAACGGGTTTGGGTGTCGGCCGGCATATCACCGATTTCATCGAGGAACAGCGTGCCGCCGTCAGCCTGTTCAAAGCGGCCGCGACGCAGGTTTGCCGCGCCGGTGAACGCACCTTTCTCATGGCCGAACAGCTCGGATTCCATCAGATCCTTGGGGATCGCCGCCATGTTCAGCGCGATGAATGGCGAGGCCGCGCGCGGACTGTGGCGGTGCAGGGCGTGGGCCACCAGTTCTTTACCGGTACCGGATTCGCCGTTGATCAACACGGTAATGTTGGAGTGGCTCAAGCGGCCGATGGCGCGAAACACTTCCTGCATCGCCGGCGCTTCGCCGATGATTTCCGGGGTGCGCGTCAGTGCCGGCACCACTTCCAGGCCTTGCTGCTCTTGCGCATGCTGATTCGCGCGTTTGACCAGCGAGACCGCCTCATCGACGTCGAACGGCTTCGGCAGGTACTCGAACGCGCCGCCCTGATACGAGGCGACAGCGCTGTCCAGATCGGAGTGAGCGGTCATGATGATGACCGGCAACCGTGGGTGCTGCTCGCGAATCCGCGCCAACAAATCCAGACCGCTGGCACCGGGCATGCGAATGTCGGAAATGATCACGTCTGGCTGCTGACGGGCCAGGCGACTCATCACGCCATCGGCGCTGTCGAAACTCTGGGTGGTCATGCCTTCCTGCTGCAAGGCCTTTTCCAGAACCCAACGGATAGAACGGTCGTCATCGACGATCCACACGGTTTCACTACGGCTCATGTCGATGTGGCTCCTTGTTCCAGTGGCAGAAAGATCGAGAAGGTGGTGTGGCCTGGATGGCTGTCACACTCGATCAGGCCCTGGTGCTGGCTGATGATGTTCTGGGTAATGGCCAGGCCGAGTCCGGTACCGTCCGGACGACCGCTGACCATGGGAAAGAAAATGGTTTCCTGAAGTTCCGCCGGGATCCCCGGGCCGTTGTCGATGATTTCGATCTTGGTCACCAGACGATGGCGGACGTGGCCGATGGTGAACTGGCGCATGGTCCGGGTGCGCAGGCTGATGCGGCCCAGGCGCAGTTCGTTCTGGCTGCTGATCGCTTGCATCGCGTTGCGTACGATGTTCAACACGGCCTGAATCATTTGTTCGCGGTCGATCAGTACGTCGGGGATGCTTGGGTCGTAATCACGCACCAAGGTGATGCAGCCCTGGCTTTCCGCTTCGACCAGTTGGCAGACGCGCTCCAGCACTTCATGAACGTTGCACATCGCCAGCGACGGCAGTTTGTTTGAGCCGAGCATGCGGTCGACCAGATTGCGCAGGCGGTCGGCCTCTTCAATGATCACGTTGGTGTAGTCGCGCAGGCTGTCTTCCGGCAGCTCGCGGGCCAGCAGTTGCGCGGCGCCACGGATGCCGCCGAGCGGATTCTTGATCTCGTGAGCGAGGCCGCGTACCAGCATCTTGCTGGTTTCCTGCTTGGACAGCTGCGCCTCCTCCTTGGTGATCCGCAGCAGCCGGTCACGCGGATGGACCTCCAGCAGGAGCATGGTCGCGCCATTGCTGAGGATTGGCGTCACCGCGTAATCCACGGTCAATGTCTGGCCAGTGAGGGCGGTAAGCATCGCCTCGCGCTTGGTGAAGGGATGCGCCTGCTCTACGGCCTGACGCAGTGAATTCAGCGCCTCGGTGGATTCGGTGAACAGCTCGCTGATGAACTGCCCATGGCTGCGCTGCCCGCTGATGGCGAGCAGCATCTCCGCCGCCGGGTTCATGTACTCGAGGCGCAATTCGGCGTCGAGCAGGATGGTGGCGGTGGTCAGGTTGTCGAGCAGCAAACGGTGGATTGCGTCGCTAATAGTCATCGGAGCCTCTTTTGGGGGCGGAGCGTGCGCAACAAGCAAGCGTCGGTGAACGGAAAATGCAAAAACCAAACCAAGGCTCCGAAAAGAAGCGTTCGTCGCCTGAAACAGGCGTTTGACGCTCGTTTGAGTGGCAGGGTGCCAGCTCGAACGGGAAGTTTCGAACCAAAATGGGTTGGAATGTGAGTACGGTGCAGTCCGTTGCACCAATATAGTGCGCAAAGCTGGGCGGAGTTAGAAGAAACGCAGGAAGGGGTTTTTCGGCTCGGGCGGTTTGTCTTTCAGCGGGCATTCCGGGCGCACGCCGTAGTCGTCGGCGACGCAGGGTTTGACTTGGCGTTTCTGCGCTAGGGAAATGCGTAGCATGTGGAAGGGCTGGTTGGCGGTGCGTTCGACGGTGCGTCCTTCCATGTCGAGGATTTCAACCGAGAGATTGTGGCTGCCACGATCGATGTTGCTGAGCGGGAAGACCGGGCTCAGGCCGGGCTCGCCGGTGGCTTGGCCATCCAGCAGCAGTCGATAACGATGACCTTTTTGCAGGCCCGGTTCGCTGGTGACGCTGACGATGATTTCGCCGGCGCTGCTGCGAATCGTTGCATCGGGTTCAGGTACCAGAATGCGCAGCATGTCGTAGTGGAAGGGCGGTTGCTCTGGGGTTTTTTTTGCAGTTGTGACTGGCACGGCGACGGTGGGGTTTGCGGACATGCGATTGCTGTTCGCGATCGGTACGCGCTTGGCATTGCCACGCGGCTGGTCGGTGTAGACGCGATTGCCTTGGGCATCGATATAAGTGAACACCTCAGCCGATGCTTGCAGCGCGAGCAGCGCCAGCACCGCGATCAGCCACGCACGAATCATGGCTTGTGCACCCGCTGTACGCTGAGAGGGACTGGCGCGCTCTGCTGGATGACCGTCTGCCCGTCAATCACCTGCACCGCTAGACGATGTTCGCCGCGATCAACGTTCACCAATTGCAGGATCGGCACGTTGCTCGGCTGGCCGTAAGGCTCATCGTCCAATACCAGCCTTAACTGATGCGGCGGTTGCAGACGCGGCTTGATCAGCACTTGGACGGTGAACGTGCCGTTATTGGCGCGCAGGGCCTCTTCGGTGGGTAGACCAGCGAGTTCAAGAATGTCGTAGGCGTTGCGCGCAGGCTCACGGGTTTCGGTGCTGGATGCAGGCGGTGTGCTCGGTGTTTGCGGCTCGACCCTGTTAAGCGGCGGCAACTCCACTAGCTGTGCTTGCACGCCGTCTGGCGAGTGATCGCTGTACACCGTGTTGCCGTTGGCGTCGGTGTACTTGTAGATCTGCGCGACGGCGGGCAGGGCGATCAGCAGCAGTATGTAGAGAAAGGTGCGACCCATGAAATCGACCGGGATTGAAAGCGATGGGGTGCAGCATAGGCCAGACGCGGCGGTTGGCCCAACCCGGCACACATCCGGAGATCATTCAGGCACCACAATTCCCCTGTAGGAGTGAGCCTGCTCGCGATGGCGTCGTGTCAGTCAGCATTACCTCCAATGATCCACCGCTATCGCGAGCAGGCTCACTCCTACAGGGATCCTGGTCGACCTTAAAATCCGGGCAATAAAAAAGGCCTCCCGAAGGAGGCCTCTTTCACTCACGCCACGTAACGCAGCGCTACCGGATCAGCAGCTGTAGTACAGCTCATATTCCAGTGGGTGTACGAAGGTGCGAACCTTGATTTCTTCTTCCGATTTCAGCGCGATGTAAGCGTCGATGAAGTCGTCGGAGAACACGCCGCCCTTGGTCAGGAACGCGCGGCCCTTGTCCAGCTCTTCCAGGGCTTCTTTCAGGCTGCCGCAAACTTGCGGGATCTCTTTCGCCTCTTCAGGCGGCAGGTCGTACAGGTTTTTGTCAGCTGCGTCGCCTGGGTGGATCTTGTTCTGGATACCGTCCAGACCGGCCATCAGCAGAGCTGCGAAGGCCAGGTACGGGTTGGCAGCCGGATCCGGGAAGCGTGCTTCGATACGGCGGGCTTTCGGGCTCGACACGTAAGGAATACGGATCGAAGCGGAACGGTTGCGGGCCGAGTAGGCCAGCATTACCGGAGCTTCGAAGCCTGGTACCAGACGCTTGTAGGAGTTGGTCGCCGGGTTGGTGAAGCCGTTCAGGGCCTTACCGTGTTTGATGATGCCGCCGATGAAGTACAGAGCGGTATCGGACAGACCGGCATAGCCTTCACCGGCGAAGGTGTTCTTGCCGTCTTTCCAGATCGACATGTGTACGTGCATGCCCGAACCGTTGTCGCCGTACAGTGGCTTCGGCATGAAGGTCGCGGTGCGGCCGTAAGCGTCAGCAACGTTGTGCACAACGTACTTCAGGGTTTGGGTTTCGTCGGCTTTCTTCACCAGGGTGTTGAACTTGACGCCGATTTCGTTCTGGCCGGCAGTCGCCACTTCGTGGTGGTGAACTTCGACGGTCAGGCCCATTTCTTCCAGTGCGTTGCACATGGAGGTACGGATTTCGTGGTCGTGGTCGAACGGCGGAACCGGGAAGTAGCCGCCTTTGACGCCTGGACGGTGACCTTTGTTGCCGCCTTCGATGTCCTGGTCGGACATCCACGAACCTTGCTCGGAGTAGATCTTGAACATCGAGCCGGAGATGTCCGACTTGAATTTCACCGAGTCAAAGATGAAGAACTCAGGCTCAGGACCGGCGAACACAGTGTCACCGATACCGGTGGCTTTCAGGTGTTCTTCGGCGCGCTTGGCGATCGCACGTGGGTCGCGGTCGTAGCCTTGCATGCTCGAAGGTTCGATGATGTCGCACACCAGGATCAGGGTGGCGTCTTCGGTGAACGGGTCGAGAACCGCAGTTTCGTCAACCGGCATCAGGATCATGTCGGAGGCTTCGATGCCTTTCCAGCCAGCAATGGAGGAACCGTCGAACATCTTGCCGACTTCGAAGAAGTCTTCATCCAGCGCATCGCGAGCCGGCATGGTCACGTGGTGCTGAGTGCCTTTGGTGTCCGTGAAGCGCAGATCAATCCACTTGACGTCATGATCTTTGATGAGTTGAACCGTCTTCGACATATGTCCTCCGGGTGGCTTCGGGCTTGGTAGTGGATGCCCTTGAATTTGGGTGATGCCGGCGCGAATACTCTGCCAAGGCAACCTGCCTCACAAGGGAGCAAATTGCATGCCAGTGCCCCAGCATGGGTTTTTTGCCCCAAATTCACGCTTATAAAGGTGCAAAGCACCTGATTGTGAAAATTCTCGCCCTCTAATGTAGCGTCCTGAGTCAGAAATGACCTGTTTTGGTGCGTGCAAAACCTTCTGCACATTAACTGGTTAAACCTTGAGCAATTTCCGCTATAATCCGCGCCCCCCTTTTTCGGCTGGCCGTTCGCGCGCTGTTTTCATGAAACTAATCGTAAAAGTCTTCCCCGAGATCACCATCAAAAGCCGACCTGTCCGGACGAAGTTCATCCGCCAGTTGGCCAAGAACATCCGCACCGTGCTCCGTGACCTGGACCCGGCCGTGGTGGTGAACGGTGTGTGGGACAATCTCGAGCTGGAAACCCGCGTTACCGACCCCAAAGCCTTGAAAGAGATGGGTGAGCGCCTGACCTGCATGCCGGGCATCGCGCACTTTCTGCAGATCGACGAGTACCCGCTGGGCGACTTCGACGACATCACCGAGAAGTGCAAACAGCACTACGGCGATGCACTGGCCGGGAAGATTTTCTCGGTGCGCTGCAAGCGCGCGGGCAAGCACACCTTCAGCTCAATGGACGTCGAAAAATACGTCGGCAGCAAGCTGCGCCGTGAGTGCGGTGCCGCTGGTATCGACCTGAAAGCACCGGAAATCGAAGTCCGCATCGAAGTTCGCGACAAACGGTTGTTTGTCATTCACAGCCAGCACAACGGCATCGGCGGTTACCCGCTCGGTGCGTTGGAGCAGACGCTGGTATTGATGTCCGGCGGCTTTGACTCAACCGTTGCGGCGTACCAGATCATTCGTCGCGGCCTGATGACGCACTTCTGCTTCTTCAATCTGGGCGGTCGTGCCCATGAATTGGGCGTGATGGAAGTCGCGCATTTCATCTGGAAGAAGTACGGCAGCTCGCAACGCGTGCTATTTGTCAGTGTTCCGTTCGAAGAAGTGTTGGGCGAAATTCTCGGCAAAGTCGATAACAGTCATATGGGCGTCGTATTGAAGCGTATGATGTTGCGCGCGGCTTCCAACATCGCCGATCGCCTGCACATCGAAGCGCTGGTCACCGGCGAGGCGATCTCCCAGGTGTCGAGCCAGACCCTGCCGAATCTGTCGGTGATCGACTGCGTGACCGACAAACTGGTCCTGCGTCCGCTGATCGTGGCGCACAAGCAGGACATCATCGACACGGCCAACGAGATCGGCACCGCCGATTTCGCCCGGCACATGCCGGAGTACTGCGGGGTCATTTCGGTCAATCCGAAGACGGCCGCCAAACGCGGTCGCGTTGAGCACGAAGAGAAAGAATTCGACATGGCGGTGCTCGAGCGTGCGCTCGAAAACGCCAAACTGGTGCCGATCGATCGGGTGATCGACGAATTGGGCCAGGACGTACAGATTGAAGAAGTCAGCGAAGCACTGGCCGGTCAGATCGTGATCGACATCCGTCACCCGGATGCCGCCGAGGATGAGCCGCTGGAACTCGCTGGCGTAGAAGTACAGACGATGCCGTTCTACGCAGTGAACGCTCGTTTCAAGGAGCTGGATCCGACTCGCCAGTACCTGCTGTATTGCGACAAAGGCGTGATGAGTCGCCTGCATGCTCACCATTTGCTCAGTGAGGGGCATGCCAATGTGCGCGTTTATCGACCGAGCTAAGTGCCCGGGGCTGTTTGCCTGTGGCCTGCGTCACCGGCCCCCCGACACCGCCGTCAAGCTGTAACGGCCATGCCGGACACTACTGCTAATCGCTGCCAAGACTTGTCAGCAAACCGAATCCTCTGATCGAGATACACAAGTGATCGAAAATCTACGCAACATCGCCATCATTGCCCACGTTGACCATGGTAAGACCACCCTGGTAGACAAACTCCTGCGTCAATCCGGCACCCTGGAGCGCAACGAGCTCAACGACGAGCGCGTGATGGACTCCAACGACCAGGAAAAAGAGCGCGGTATTACCATTCTGGCGAAAAACACCGCCATCAACTGGAACGGCTACCACATCAACATCGTGGACACCCCGGGCCACGCCGACTTCGGCGGCGAAGTTGAACGTGTAATGTCGATGGTTGACTCCGTTCTGCTGCTGGTTGACGCTCAAGACGGCCCTATGCCGCAAACCCGTTTCGTGACCAAGAAGGCTTTCGAAGCCGGCCTGCGTCCAATCGTGGTAATCAACAAGGTTGACCGTCCAGGCGCGCGTCCGGACTGGGTTCTGGACCAGATCTTCGACCTGTTCGACAACCTCGGTGCGACCGAAGAACAACTGGACTTCCAGGTTGTTTACGCTTCGGCCCTGAACGGCATTGCCGGTCTGGATCACACCGCCATGGCGGAAGACATGACCCCGCTGTACCAAGCGGTCGTCGACCACGTTCCGCCTCCGGCCGTTGACCGTGACGGCGCGTTCCAGATGCAGATCTCCGCTCTGGACTACAACAGCTTCCTGGGTGTTATCGGCGTTGGCCGTATCGCTCGTGGCCGCGTCAAGCCGAACACCCCGGTTGTGGCGATCGGTGCCGACGGCAAGCGCCGTAACGGCCGTATCCTGAAACTGATGGGTCACCACGGTCTGCACCGCATCGACGTTGAAGAAGCTGCAGCAGGCGATATCGTTTGCATCAGCGGTATGGACTCGCTGTTCATCTCCGACACCCTGTGCCACCCGGACACTGTCGAGGCGATGAAGCCTCTGACCGTTGACGAGCCAACCGTTTCGATGACCTTCCAGGTAAACGACTCGCCATTCTGCGGTAAAGAAGGCAAGTTCGTGACGTCCCGCAACATCAAGGACCGTCTGGACAAAGAGCTGCTGTACAACGTTGCACTGCGCGTTGAAGAAGGCGACACCGCTGACAAGTTCAAGGTTTCCGGCCGTGGTGAGCTGCACCTCTCGGTACTGATCGAAACCATGCGTCGCGAAGGCTTCGAGCTGGCCCTGGGCCGTCCTGAAGTGATCATTCGTGAAGTGAACGGCGTTAAACAAGAACCGTTCGAAAACGTGACCATCGACATCCCTGAAGAAGCTCAGGGCAAGGTCATGGAAGAGATGGGTCTGCGTAAAGGCGACCTGAGCAACATGGTGCCGGATGGCAAGGGCCGTGTTCGTCTGGAGTACAACATCCCTGCTCGCGGTCTGATCGGTTTCCGTAACCAGTTCCTGACCCTGACCAACGGTGCTGGCATCCTGACCTCGATCTTCGATCGCTACGACACCGTCAAGTCGGGCCATATGTCCGGCCGTCAGAACGGCGTTCTGGTTTCGGTTGAAACCGGCAAGGCACTGACCTACTCGCTGGAAACCCTGCAGGCTCGTGGCAAGCTGTTCGTAGAACACGGCCAGGAGATCTACAACGGTCAAATCGTTGGTCAGAACAGCCGCGACAACGACCTGGGTGTAAACCCGACCAAAGGCAAGAAGCTCGACAACATGCGTGCTTCGGGTAAAGACGAAACCATCGCTCTTGTACCACCTGTTCGCTTCACTCTGGAACAGGCTCTGGAATACATCCAGGAAGACGAGCTGTGCGAAGTTACTCCTAAGTCCATCCGTCTTCGCAAGAAGATCCTGGACGAAAGCGAGCGTACCCGCGCTGCCAAGAAAGCCAAGGCGTAATTTAGCCTGAGCTTAAAAAACGCCCCCGGTCGCGAGACCGGGGGCGTTTTTGTTTGTCTGGGATAAGTGTGTTGAAGCTGAAAAGCCCCTCACCCTAGCCCTCCCGAAACGTCGGACCGCCCGTAGGGAGAGGGGACTGACCGAGTTGTTCTTTGGCTTTGCATCGACCTGAGTAATCGAGTCGACCTCAGGTTTGGAAGCGACAGAGATCGGCTCCCTCTCCCTCGGGAGAGGGCTGGGGTGAGGGGCTGGGGTTTAACGGCTACCGAAGAACTCAGCGTCGTTCAGAAGCGCTCTATCGCGCGGAAATTCTGCACGCGCTCAACTTCCTTCGGCTTATACGCGCAATACCCCGGACGCGGTCCGATCTTCGGGTGATTGCGGCAGGTATCCGGGCGCTTGTCATAAATGGTGCACAAGCGGCTCTTACGATCCAGGTAGTAGCAATCGTTGTTGCTCATGCGCTGCAGGGTAAAGATGCCGGACTTCTGGTTGAAGCGCTCGACCAGGCCTTCCTTTTGCAGACGCTTGGCGATGTTCTTCGGCGGATCGCCCAGTTCGAATTCGTCGACCACGCCGATGCGCACCAGATCCTTGATCTTTACTTCGACCGGCAGCGTGCAGCAGCTGGACATGCAGGAACCGCACATCGGGGCCGAATATTTCGCCCACGTATCGAGACGATCGATCTCGGCGGCGGCAATCAGGTTGGGCTTCATCATCGGGAGTTACCAGGCGTGTGTGCATCAGGGCGCGCGATCATACCGGGACTGGTGGATTTTTGAACAACCTTTCGCCAGATTTTTTCTCCATGCAGGCACATTGCCGGACAATTCGGCACGGCCCCTGCATTCATTAGCCCATCCGCCAGGGTAATGCCGGGCCATCGCACCGTCTCAGGAAAAACTGCCGAACCAGCGCCGCGACCGTCGGTCAGACCGTCTAGGCTCAGACAATTCCCGCTCGCTCGAGGTCCTATTGATGACTCAAGAACCACTAGTTCGCGAAGCAGAGGTGGCCGCATTCCGCGACGCCGTCCTGACCAAGCTCACCTACGCGGTGGGCAAAGACCCCGACCACGCCTTCGACCATGACTGGTTCGAAGCCATCGCTTTGGCGGCGCGTGATCATATGGTCGAGCACTGGATGGACCACACCCGGCAGATCTACCGCAAAGGTCAGAAACGGGTGTATTACCTCTCGCTGGAATTCCTCATCGGCCGCTTGCTCTACGACAGTCTGAGCAATCTTGGCTTGCTCGACGTCGCCCGTGAAGCGCTGACTGAACTCGGTGTCGACCTGGAGCGTATCCGTTTGCTGGAACCTGATGCAGCGCTCGGTAACGGTGGCCTCGGTCGTCTGGCCGCGTGCTTCATGGAAAGCATGTCGACCCTCGGCATCGCCGGCCACGGTTATGGCATTCGGTATGAGCACGGCTTGTTCCGCCAGGCCATCGTCGACGGCTGGCAGCAGGAACAGACCGAGCACTGGCTGGATTTCGGCAACCCGTGGGAGTTCGAGCGGCCAGAGGTCGTCTACTCCATCGGCTTCGGCGGCAGCGTCGAAACCGTCACCGACATCTCCGGCAAGTCCAAACAAGTCTGGTCGCCGGCAGAAACTGTCCGCGCGATCGCTTATGACACGCCGGTTGTTGGCTGGCGCGGGGCGAGCGTCAATACACTGCGCCTCTGGCGTGCGCGCGCCATGGAAGATTTGCACCTGGAGCGTTTCAACGCCGGCGACCACTTGGGCGCTGTCGCCGAAGTGGCCCGGGCCGAAAGTATCTCCCGCGTGCTCTACCCGGCGGACAGCACCGAAGCGGGGCAGGAGCTGCGCCTGCGTCAGGAATACTTTTTTGTCGCCGCTTCGCTTCAGGATCTGCTGCGCCGTCATCGCAACATGCACACCTCGGTGCTGACCCTGGGCGATCACGCGGCGATCCAGCTCAACGACACGCACCCCTCGATTGCTGTCGCCGAATTGATGCGCCAACTGGTCGACGTCTACGACGTGGCTTGGGATGCGGCGTGGCAAGTCACCGTCGACACGCTGTCGTATACCAACCACACGTTGCTGCCGGAAGCGCTGGAAACCTGGCCGGTGGGCTTGATGGAACGCATGCTGCCGCGACATATGCAGATCATTTATCTGATCAATGCTCAGCACATCGACTCGCTGCGCGCCAAAGGCATTCACGATTTCGACGTGCTGCGCGCGGTGTCGCTGATCGAAGAAGACAACGGTCGCCGTGTGCGCATGGGTAACCTCGCGTTCCTCGGTTCGCACAGCGTCAACGGCGTGTCCGGACTGCATACGCAACTGATGCGCAAAACCGTGTTTGCCGAACTGCACAAGCTCTATCCGGAGCGGATCAACAACAAAACCAACGGCATTACCTTCCGCCGTTGGCTGTTCCAGGCCAACTCTGAACTGACCTCGATGCTGGTCGACTCGCTGGGTCCCGAGGTGCTGGATAACCCCGAAGAGCGCCTGCTCGATCTCGAACCGTTCGCCGAGAAAACCGCATTCCGCAAAGCCTTTGCCGAACAACGGCTGCACAGCAAGAAAGCCCTGGCGTATCTGATTCATGAACGCTTGGGCATCGCAGTCAACCCCGCTGCCATGTTCGATGTGCAGGTCAAACGCATCCACGAATACAAACGTCAGTTGCTCAACCTGTTGCACACCGTGGCGCTGTATCAGGCGATCCGCGCCGAGCCGGAAGTCGACTGGGTGCCTAGGGTGAAAATCTTCGCCGGTAAAGCGGCGGCGAGTTATCACCAGGCCAAACTGATCATCAAACTGACCAACGATATCGCTCGGGTGGTGAACAACGACCCGACCGTGCGCGGCCTGCTGAAAGTGGTGTTCCTGCCCAACTACAACGTCAGCCTGGCGGAGAGCATCATTCCGGCGGCGGACTTGTCCGAGCAGATTTCCACTGCCGGCTTCGAAGCATCAGGCACCAGTAACATGAAGTTCGGCCTCAACGGCGCGCTGACCATTGGCACACTGGACGGCGCCAACGTGGAAATGTGCGAACGCATCGGGGCCGAGCACATGTTTATCTTCGGTCTCAGCGCGCAGCAGGTGGAAGCGCGTAAACAGAATCACGAGTTCAGTGCGTTGCCAGACATTGCTGCATCCCATCGCTTGAACGATGTGCTGCAAGCGATTCGCGGCGGGGTGTTTTCGCCGGATGACACCTCGCGCTATACCGGGCTGATCGACTCGCTGGTGGATTACGACCGCTTCCTGGTCTGCGCCGACTTCGACTCCTACTGGGAAGCGCAGAAACGCGTTGAAGCGCATTGGCACGATTCCAATAACTGGTGGCGTTCGGCAGTGCTCAACACGGCGCGGATGGGCTGGTTCTCGTCTGACCGGACGATTCGTGAGTACGCCACGGATATCTGGAAAGCGTTGGAGTAACTTTCCGCAACAAATCTGCGCAAGGCCCAACGTTTGTTGGGCCGGATCGATATACTGAGCGCCGGTTACCGGTAGCTCCAGTCACCACCAATCCAATGTGGGAGCGAGCCTGCTCGCGAAGCGGTTGTCTTGTTAAACAGAAATGTTGGCTGACAAACCGCTTTCGCGAGCAGGCTCGCTCCCACAGGGTTTGTGCCTAGACTGAAGCAATTGCCGGACTCGCCCCGTCTTGGGGCTGCTTAGGGATATCGACCATGCAATGGATGTTCATGTTGATCGGGCTGGTGCTCGGCTGGCTGCTCGACGAGTCGTTCAGTGATGCGCTATTGGGCGCGTTGCTGGGGCTGGTGATCGGGCAGACGATCCGCATCGCGCGGCTAGGCTCGCAGGCGATGGAACAGCAGCGTCAACTTGAGCTGGCGAAGGTCGCTTTGCAGGGCGTCGAACAGCGCCTGTTTCTGCTCGAAGGTGCCCCGGTTCGTGCCACGCCGCCACCGGGTCCCGAACCTGTTGCTGAACCAGTCACAGTCGTAGAAGCAGCTCCAGCACCTGAACTGGTCTGGGAACTGCCGCCCGAACTCGAGCCGATTTCCGCCGTCGCCAGCGAAATCAGTCAACCGCTGCCCGCCGATGTCTGGCGCCTCGACGCCGTTACGTCCGAACCGCAAGAGCCTGCTGAACCCCGTGGCCCGAACCTCATCGAACGCGGCATCAGCGCCGCGCGCAACTGGCTGTTCGGCGGCAACACCGTGCTGCGGGTCGGCGTGGTGTTGCTGTTCTTCGGTCTCGCATTCCTGCTGCGCTACGCCACTGAAGGCATGGTCGTGCCGATCGAGTTGCGTTACGCCGGTGTCGCTGCGGCGGCGTTGGGCCTGCTCGCGCTGGGTTGGTGGCTGCGCCGGCGCAACAGCAATTACGCGTTGATGCTGCAAGGCACCGGGATCGCGGTGCTGTATTTGACGGTGTTTGCGGCGATGCGTCTGCATCCGTTGCTTGATCCATCGGCCGCGCTCGGCCTGCTGGTGGCGGTCACCGTTTTCTCGGCGATTCTCGCCATCACTCAGGATGCTTTAGGGCTGGCGGCTGCGGCGGCATTGGGCGGTTTCGCCGCGCCGATCCTGACCTCGACCGGCGCCGGCAACCACGTCGCGCTGTTCAGCTATTTCGCGCTACTCAATGCTGGCATTCTTGCCATCGCCTGGTTCAAGGCCTGGCGTCTACTCAACCTGATCGGCTTCGTCGGCACCTTTGGCATCGGCTTCGCCTGGGGCCTTCGTTCGTATGCGCCAGAACTGTTGTGGAGTACCGAGCCGTTCCTGATCCTGTTCTTCCTGATGTATCTCGCCATCGGCCTGCTGTTCGCCCGTCGCAAATTGCTCGACATGCCCGATGCGCCGGCGGATAGCGACCGCGAGGCGTTGCTGCACTGGTCGGCGCGCAAGGGCGATTACGTCGACGGCACGATGCTGTTCGGACCGCCGATCATTGGCTTCGGATTACAGTTTGCGTTGGTGCAGCATCTGGAATTTGCCGCAGCGTTCAGTGCGCTGGCGCTAGGCATGATCTACATGGCACTGGCCAAGGTGTTGATGGGTGGCCGGGCGGTTCTGCTGGGCGAAACCTGTCTGGCGCTCGGAGTGATTTTTGCCAGTCTGGCGATCCCGCTGGGACTCGATGCGCGTTGGACCTCGGCGGCGTGGGCGGTGGAAGGCGCGGGGATTTTCTGGCTCGGTCTGCGTCAGCATCGACCGTTCGCCCGGGCCTTTGCCTTGCTGCTGCAACTGGGTTCCGCGTTGGCGTTTCTCAGTCAGTTGCGCGTCGGCGAGAGCAGTCTGCTTGACGGTGCTCCGCTGGGTGCGCTGATGCTCGGCATTGCGTTGCTGTTCAGTTTCTATCAATTGCGCAAGGCCACGCCGGAACAAGCCTCGCCTTGGGAGCGTCAAGGCTTGCCGGTGTTGGCGTGTCTGGGCCTGACCTTCCTCTATCTGCTGGCGCCGCTGTTCTTTTTCGTTCAAGCCACGGCGATCAGTTGGGCGCTGGCCGGGTTGGCAACCCTGTTTGTCGGTCTGCGCATTCAATCGCGCACGTTCCTGTTCAGCGCGTTTGCCGTGCAGTTGCTCGGCGGTGCGTTATTCCTGTTGCGTCTGCAAGGCGCGGGCGAGGATTCGGCGGCGGTGTTCAGCGCCGGCTGGAGCGGATTGCTCAGCGCGTCGTTGATCGGGCTGGCGTTGATCGCCGGCATGCTGTTGGCGGCTCGCGATGAAATGGTGCGTGGCGATGTGCGTCTGTTGCGCGGTTTGTCGGTGGTGCTGCTGGCCGGTCTGGTGCTGATCAATCTGGCAGTGCTGTTCGTGCTGCCATGGCAGACGGCGAGTGCGGTGTGGGCCGCGAGTGGTTTGCTGATCATCTGGCTGAGCCTGTACCTCAAGCAGCGCGTAAGTTTTGTCTTTGGTCTGCTGTTGCAGTTGATTGGTGGTGCGGCGTTTTTGCTGGCCGGCCCCGAGTTGCTTGGGCCACTGTCCAGCGAAGGCCTGAAACCGTTGGCCCATGGCGGATTCTGGACACCGCTGGTACTGGGCTTGGCTGCGATGATCGGTGCCTGGCGCCTGCAACTGGGCAATCACGCCTCGGCATTCGATGCGTTGAGTTTGCAGCGCTTGTCAGAATTGTTGCTGCTGTGGGGGGCCGGTTGGTGGGCGCTGGCGTGGGTCAGTGAAGTGCTGCGGTTTGCTCCGCCGAATCTGCAAGGCCCGTTGTTGCTGCTGGTCGCCGCTTTGAGCGTGGCGCTGTGGACGCTGTTGTCGCTGCGCTTGAAATGGCCGGCGCTGGGCCTGCTCTGCACCTTGCTGATTCCGGCGGCGGGTCTGGTGTTGCTCGCTGCCTGGCATTCGCGTTATCACCCGGCGGCCGATTTCGGTTGGCTGGCGTGGGCAGCAGTGTTCGCCGTGCATTTCTTCAGCTTGCGACGTTTGGCGCCGATGTTGCCGGCGCACGCCTTGAGCGCGGCGCATGTGCTCGGCTGCTGGCTGCTGATTGGTGTTCTGGCGCTGGAGTTGCGCTACGGTCTGCTGCTGTTGTCCGAGCAATACAACGCCTGGCGTTGGCTGGGCTGGGCGATTCTGCCGAGCCTGTATCTGCTGCTGGCGGCGGCACCGCGCAGTTGGCCGTGGCCGGTGGCGGCATTCCCTCGCGAGTACCGTTTGTACGCCGCTGCGCCGTTGGCGGTGTTGATGTTGGCGTGGTTCTGGCTGGCCAATGGCATCAGTGACGGCAACGCCGAACCGCTGCCTTATGCGCCACTGCTCAACCCGTTGGAGTTGGGGCTGCTGTTCGCGCTGTTTGGTGTTTATGTTTGGTCGCGCAGTGCCGTTGCGCAGCTGTCGATTCGCCAGGACTATGCCGAATACGCTACGCAACTGATCGCGGGGGTTTCGCTGTTCGCCTTCTGCACAGCGCTGGTCACCCGCGCGGCGCACCATTGGGCCGGCATCCCGTTCGAGCTGGATAGGTTGCTCGCCTCAATGCTGGTGCAGGCCGGGTTGTCGATCGTCTGGACGCTGATGGCGCTGGGGTTGATGATCGGCGGCCATCTGCGCCATCGCCGCGAAGTGTGGCTGATCGGCGCGGCGCTGATTGCGTTGGTGGTGGCCAAACTGATTTTTGTCGAATTGAGCAACCGTGGCGGTCTCGCCCGGATCGTCTCGTTTATCGGTGTCGGCGTGTTGCTGCTGGTGGTCGGCTATTTCGCGCCACTGCCGCCCAAACGCGTCGACGCTGAACCGGCGGCGGACAAACCGGCCCCGGACACCGAAGGAGTTTCATCTTGAGTCGCATGCGAAATCTGGGTTGGTTGGCGTTGGGCGTGGTGATGGCGGCCGGCGCTCAGGAAAAACCGGCGGACTTCGCCACGCAGGTGCCGCTGGCGGTGAGCGGCAACGGCCCGTGGTATCGCCTCGAATTGCCGTTGAGCGTGCAATTGCAGGCGCGCCAGACTGATCTCAGTGACTTGCGGGTGTTCAACGCTGCCGGCGAAGCGCAGGCCTACGCCTTGGCGCGCGAGTCCGCGCAGACCCGCGACGACGGCCGCTTGCATGAGGTGAAATGGTTCCCGCTGTACAACGCTGCCGACGCCAGCGAACGCGCGCCGAATGTGCGTGTGCAATCGACCACCAACGGCACGCTGGTCGAGGTGCAGCCGTCCAGTCAGTTGGAGGCGGGTGAAGAGGTGCTGCGTGGCTGGCTGCTGGATGTCAGCGCGATCAAGGCGCCGTTGCAGCAGTTGATCCTCGACTGGACCAGCGAGCGCGACGGCTTCCAGCGCTTCAGCATTGAAGCCAGCGACGATCTGCAACACTGGCAAGCGTGGGGCGAGGGGCAGGTCGCGCGGCTGACCTTTTCCGATGAGCGCATCGAGCAGCACGAAGTGACGCTGCCGGGGCAGTCGGCGCGTTATGTGCGGTTGTTATGGGAGTCGCCGAACTCGGCGCCGATCCTGACGTCGGCGCAGCTGAAAAGCAGTGATCCGCGCAACGTTCCGCTGCCTTTGGTCTGGTCGCAGGCGTTGGCCGGCAGCAGCACCAAGGCCGGGGAGTACACCTGGCAGTTGCCGATGGGGCTGAATGTCGAGCGCGTGCAGGTCGAGCTGAAACAGCCGAACAGCCTCGCGCCGGTGACGCTGGCGGGGCGTCGCGAAAGCAGCTTGCCGTGGCAGACGTTGGGCAATGGCTTGCTCTATCGCCTGACCCAGAATGGTCAGGATGTGGTGCAGAACGAATTGCCGCTCTACGGGCAGACCGTGCAGCAGTTGAAACTGAGCGTGGATGAGCGTGGCGGTGGTTTGGGTGAGCAGGCGCCGAGTCTGAAATATGCGGTGCGGGCGACGCAGGTGGTTTTCCTCGCGCGGGGCGAGGGGCCGTACAGTTTGGCGGTGGGCAATGCGACGGTGAAGACGGCGAACTTGCCGTTGGCGACGCTGATTCCGGATTTCAAACCGGAGAAGCTGGCGGGGTTGGGTAAGGCTGTGGTTCAGGGTGAGGTGGTGGCTACGCAGACTTCTACGGCGACTACGGCGGCGGTGGCTGAGACCAATTGGAAGAAGATCGGCTTGTGGGCTGTGTTGTTGTTGAGTGTGGTGTTTTTGGGGGCAATGGCGTTTAGTTTGTTGCGCAAGCCTCCAACCAATTCCTGAGAATGGCTGGCGCTGCGCGCCATTCGCTAGCAGGCTAGCTCCCACAGTGGATCTGCAGTGGACGCCAATTGTGTGTTCACTCAAATCCCCCTGTGGGAGCGAGCCTGCTCGCGAACGCGGTATCTCAATCAATACATATCCCAAACCGATCGGCCTTCGTCGGATTTCGGACTACGCTAAATCCGCTACCTGAACTCTCCACCGACAATCACGTCTCATACAGGCAAATACACCCCAACGCACGTTACCGGGCGTCTTCGCTCGCTACGTTTTCAGACTCCCTGTAAACTGCGCGGGTTTTTAGCCCCCCATTCCACCGGAGCCGTCCATGTCCCGCGTTACCCTGAGTCGCTATTTGATTGAGCAGACCCGCAGCAATAACACTCCTGCCGATCTGCGTTTCCTGATCGAAGTGGTCGCGCGTGCTTGCAAAGAAATCAGCCACGCCGTGTCCAAAGGCGCCCTGGGTGGTGTTCTGGGCAGCATGGGCACTGAAAACGTCCAAGGCGAAGTGCAGAAGAAGCTCGACGTGATCTCCAACGAGATCCTGCTCGAAGCCAACGAATGGGGCGGTCACCTGGCCGGCATGGCGTCCGAAGAAATGGACAACGCCTACCAGATCCCGGGCAAATACCCGAAAGGCGCATACCTGCTGGTATTCGACCCACTGGACGGCTCGTCGAACATCGACATCAACGCCCCGGTCGGCACCATCTTCTCGGTACTGCGTTGCCCGAACGAATACCTGAGCCAGAACGAGCCGCTGAACGAAAAAGCCTTCCTGCAGCCAGGCACCCAGCAGGTTGCTGCCGGTTACGCGATCTACGGCCCGCAAACCATGCTGGTACTGACCTTGGGCGACGGCGTGAAGGGCTTCACCCTCGATCGTGAAATGGGCAGCTTCGTGCTGACCCACGAAGACATCACCATTCCTGAATCGACCCAGGAATTCGCGATCAACATGTCCAACCAGCGTCACTGGGAAGCCCCGGTACAACGTTACGTTGGCGAGTTGCTGGCCGGCGAAGAAGGTCCGCTGAAAAAGAACTACAACATGCGTTGGGTCGCGGCGATGGTGGCCGACGTACACCGCATCCTGACCCGTGGCGGTCTGTTCATGTACCCGCGCGACAGCCGCGAGCCATCCAAACCAGGCAAACTGCGTCTGATGTACGAAGCCAACCCGATGTCGTTCCTGGTGGAACAAGCGGGCGGCGCGTCCACTGACGGTCACCAGCGCATCCTCGACATTCAGCCGGAAGGCCTGCACCAGCGCGTAGCGGTGTTCCTCGGCTCGAAAGAAGAAGTCGCACGCGCTACGGCCTACCACAAGGAATAAACCATGACTGCGCCCTGGCAGCCGTTGCTCGATTGGTGGTTCGGACATGCGGAATCCCCCGACGAGATAGCGGCTGACAAGGGCAAGTTGTGGTTCGGTAAGCGAGACAGCCAAGACCTCGACGCGCGTGAGCGTTTCGGGGTCTTTGTCGATCAGGCCCTGGCCGGCGAATTGACCGCGTGGACGCAACGTCCCGAAGGTTGGCTGGCGGTGGTGTTATTGCTCGATCAACTGCCGCGAATGATCTTTCGCGACACCCCAAAAGCGTTTTCCGGCGATCTGCGCGCGCAGAAACTCGTCGCCCAAGGTATTGCGGCGGATTTCGATCGGCAGTTGAAACCGATCCAGCGTGTGTTTATTTATCTGGTGTTTGAGCACTGCGAGAATCTTGCGGTGCAGAACGAGGCGGTTTCCAGGTTTATCGAACTGGTGGCTGAACAGCCGGAAGCGGAGCGGGCGGTGTTTGCGGATAATCTGGATTATGCCGAGCGGCATCGGAAAGTGATTGCGCGGTTTGGCCGGTTTCCGCATCGCAATGCGGTGTTGGGGCGGGAGTCTACGGCGGAGGAGTTGGTGTTTCTTTCCGAGCCGGGTTCACGGTTTTAAGAGCTTTCCCTCACTGTAGAGACCGGTACATCCTTTACAAATTAGACCGGGGACATCGTTTACACCTTTACAGGCTTGAAACGCGTTTGGCGCCTCTTTCAAGCCTGCCTAAACAGTGGCTGCAAAGGTACAGTTCCCAAGCGTCATCAGCCACTTCCTTCAACGCGATGTCCTCTCCAATTAGAGCCTCTCCTAGAAAAATCAGCTGTCCTTTCCATTTAATTTCCCCATTTGACCGAACCTTACGTACTTCAACATCGGAACCGTATTCAAGCGCAGGCAAGTAACCGGGATAAGCGCGTATCGACGGGCGATAGACAGATGCCGGCGGTTTCATGCCCAGCGCGGTGTGCGGTCGGTGGTGGTTGAAGTCTTGGATGAAATCCTGAAAAGCCAGCTGCTGGCGCACCAGGTTTTCCGCCGGTGGCACTGCTGCCTTTAGCGTTCGATGCATCCGTTCATGTCGACCATTTTGGTCGGGACGGCCAGGTGTAATCGTTTCGACATGGATTCCGAGCCTGATGAACCAAACCGATAACTTCGAAAGTCGCGCCAGACCTGTCGACGCAAAAGGAGCGCCATTATCAGTGCGGATCACATCCGGCAGCCCATATTCTCGAAAAGCCCACTCGAAGCCTTCCCGCGTCGGCGCTCCGTGCGTACTGGGCAAAGCGCGACAGACGAATAAAAAGCGGCTCATCTGATCGGTAATGGTCAGCGGATAGCACCAATTACCGTCCTGCATTTTGAACTGCCCTTTGTAATCAGCACACCAAGTCTGGTTGGGCGCGTCGACCGGACGTAAATGTGTTGGAGCACGGGGACGCGGGGGATAGGGCCGTCGTGCCACCACCAAACCAGCTTTCTTCAACCACTCCCCGGCGGTACTCGCCGCCGGCCATTGGATATGCGGATCGGAATCGCGCAGGCGACCAATGATCTGCTTGGGTCCCCGATCGGGATGTTCGTTTTTCTTGGCCAGCAACTTGGCGATGATTTCATCGGAAGTTTGGTGAGGGCAATTCAGCGGCTTACGCGACTGCTCTTTCAAGCCATCCACGCCCAACGCTGCATACCGTTCCAGCCACTTGTCGATGGTTGGACGACTGACGCCATACCGCCGGCTTAATTGGCTTTTGGTGTAGCTGCCGCTGAGCCAATCGCTAATTAACTTCACTCGTTGATCCATTGGGGACTCTTGTTTCCAGGGCATGGTCAGCACCTCCTGACCATGATTGATACCTGTAAACCATGTCCCCGGTCTCAAACGTAAAGGATGTACCCGGTCTTTACCCACCCTAGCCCTCTCCCGGAGGGAGAGGGGACTGACCGAGTTGTCTGGTCTTGATACATCGACCTGCAATTTCTGAGTCGAACTCAGGTCTGGAAAATCCCCCGATCGGCTCCCTTTCCCCCTCGCCCCCCTGGGGGAGAGGGCTGGGGTGAGGGGGTAAAGCCCTTGATCTTCAGATCCTGAAACTACCCACCAATTGCTTCAACCGCGCCGCCTGCTGCTCCAGATCCGAGCACGCGCGCAACGTCGCCTGCAAGTTCTCCACCCCTTCCTGATTCAGCGTGTTGATCTCGTTGATATCGACATTGATCGACTCGACCACCGCCGTCTGCTCTTCAGTCGCCGTCGCTACCGACTGGTTCATCCCGTCGATCTCACCGATACGCTGAGTCACGCTACCCAATCGCTCACCGGCCTGGTTGGCGATACCGACACTGCTTTCACTCTCACGCTGGCTCTCGGTCATGATGCTTACCGCCTGACGCGCGCCGACCTGCAGCTCTTCGATCATCTTTTGCACTTGCTGCGCCGAATCCTGGGTGCGGTGGGCGAGGTTGCGCACTTCATCTGCGACCACGGCGAAACCACGCCCAGCTTCACCGGCACGCGCTGCTTCGATCGCGGCGTTGAGCGCGAGCAGATTGGTCTGCTGGGAAATGCTGGTGATCACTTCGAGAATCTGGCCGATGTTCACCGTGTTGCTGTTCAGGGTTTCGATGTTGCCGCAGGAATCGCTGATCTTCGCCGACAGCTGTTGCATGGCCGAAATGGTTTTATCCACCACCTGCTGACCGTCGACCGCGAGGCTGCGCGCATCGCTGGAGTGCTGCGAGGCGAGGGCGGCGTTCTGGGCGATTTCCTGGGCGGCGGCGCCGAGTTGGTTGATCGCGGCGGCGACGCTGTTGGTACGGCTGGACTGCTGATCGGAGTTGTACATCGACGAGTTCGACGCCGCGACTACGCGCAGGGCGACTTCGTTGACCTGGCCGGTGGCCGAAGACACTTCACGGATCGAGGTGTGAATGCGCTCGACGAAACGGTTGAACGAGGTGCCTAGCGCGCCGAACTCGTCGTTGCCGTGTATCACCAGACGTTTAGTCAGGTCGCCTTCACCTTCGGCGATGTCGTGCATCGCTCGGCCCATGGTCAGCAACGGTTGCATCAGCACGCGAATGAGCATGCCGAGCAGGGCGATGATGATCACCACGGCAATAACCATGGCGATCAGCGCCGAGGTGCGGAATTCGCTGAGCATTGCGAACGCGGTGTCTTTATCGAGTACCAGCGCCACGTACCAGTCGGCCGACGGCACGCCGTTGATGTGGGTGAAGGAGATCAGTTGGGTTTTGCCGTCGAGCTCGACTTCTTTCAGACCCGGGCTGACTTTCGGCGCACCATTGGGATAGGCCTCGGCAAGGGTCTTGAGTACCAGTTTGCTGTCCGGGTGGATCAGGATCTTGCCGTCGGCACTGACGATGAATGCGTGACCGTGGCCACCGAAGTTCAGCGAGTTGATGATCGCGCTAACGCTGGTCAGGTCGATGTCGGCACCGGCGACGCCGAGCATCTGGCCCTGGCGCTGAACAGGTGTTGCGACAGTGATCACCAGTTTGCCCGAGGACGCGGCGATGTACGGTTCGGTGACGATGGTCTGTTGTGCGCTGTTTGCCGCTTTGTACCAGCCACGTGCACGCGGATCGTAATCCGGCGCGCGATTGCCGGCCGGCACCGAGAACATCACGCCGTCAGCGCCGCCGAAATAGCTGAGCTGGAAATTGCCGGTGTAGGCGGGCAGGTCGATGATGCGTTTCAGGCTGGCGGGAGCGTTACCGTCGACGGCGACTTGCTGCGACAGCGATTGCAGCAATTGAATGCGGCTTTCCAGCCAGGTCTGGATGTTGCTGGTGGTCAGGCTGCCCAGCTCCTGCATCGAGGCTTCGGTGCTGCTGTTCAAGGCTTCGCGCTGTCGATAGTCGTTGAAGAAAATGAAACAGGCGAACGCAATGGCCACCACGAGGGCGGCAGCCAACAAGATCTTGTGGCTGAATTTCATGTTTCTGGTCATCGAATGAACTACCGCGAAGGGGCTGGTCAAGAAAGGGCGGCAATTTGCCACACTCTGGGGCTTTGCGCTGCTTTTATGTCGACCGCGTTGCGCCAAAGATTAGGCGTCTTTGGCGAAATGCGACGAAATGCTCAAGAGCGTTACAAAGTGGCTGATTTATCGGCAAATGCCGGACGAGCGGGCTAATAAATAGCCGTCCAGCCACGGAACCAGATGAGGGTTTTCTCTTCTAAGCTTCTGGTTGGCACCATGCCATCCCCCCTCGTTCCAGGAGTTACACCATGTCGCTGCGATCTCTCGCCCTTCTGTCGTTTTGCGTGCTGTTGGCCGCATGCAGCAAGGTCAATCAGGAAAACTATTCGAAGCTCTCGGCCGGTATGGCCAAGGCCGAAGTCGAGACTCTGCTCGGCAAGCCCACCGATTGCTCGGGCGCGCTCGGCATGTCCAGTTGCACTTGGGGCGACAAGAACAGCTTTATCAGCGTGCAGTACGCCGGTGACAAAGTGCTGATGTTTTCCGGCCAAGGCCTGAAGTAAACCGGGGCTTCGCGCCCACGGAGAAGAAAAATGAAGCGGTTATTGCTGATCCTTTTTGCCGGCCTGGTACTGGCCGGCTGCGCCACTTCCGGCGTCGACCCGTTGGCGCCGAAAACCGTCAACAGCGTCAATCTCAAGCGTTATCAGGGCACCTGGTATGAACTGGCGCGCTTGCCGATGTATTTCCAGCGCAATTGCGCGCAGTCCGAAGCCCATTACACCCTCAAGCCGGACGGCAATGTCGCGGTGCTCAATCGCTGCCTGACTCCGGACTGGCAGTGGGAAGAGGCCAAGGGCACGGCTTATCCACAGGTGCCGGGCAAGACCGACAAGCTGTGGGTCGAATTCGATACCTGGTTCTCACGTCTGATTCCGGGTGTGGCGAAAGGTGAATACTGGGTGTTGTACGTCAGCGATGACTACAAGACCGCCATCGTCGGCGACCCGAGTCGCAAGTACATGTGGTTGCTGTCGCGCACACCGACCGTCAACGGGGTGGTCCGTGAAGAGCTGCTGAGCAAGGCACGTCAGCAGGGTTATGACACCACGCGATTGATCTGGCGAGCGTCGGATCGGCAGATGGCCAAGACCTCGAATTAAGCATCGCCACAGATCAAATGTGGGAGCGAGCCTGCTCGCGAAGAGGGCGTGTCAGTTAACGAAAATGTTGACTGATACACCGCTTTCGCGAGCAGGCTCGCTCCCACATTTTTGTTTTGTGTCAGCCTAAAAGGTCGCGCAAAACCTGGGTGAAGGCGCGTGCACTGTCTTCTTCGCCAGCATGCCGGCCATCGCGCACAACCCACTGACCATTGACCAGCACGTCGCGCACCTGACGATCGCCGCCGGCAAACAACCAGCGATTCAAAATCCCGTCACCCGTGGCCGTCGCCAGATAGGGGTCACTGCCATCCAGCACAATCCAGTCCGCACGTTTGCCAACTTCCAGCGCGCCAATCGGCTGCCCCAACGCTTGCGCGCCGCCATCCAGCGCCGCGTCATACAGCGTGCGCCCGACCATCGGTTGATCCGCGCCATACAAGCGATTGCGCCGCTGATCGCGCAGGCGCTGGCCGTATTCCAGCCAACGCAATTCTTCGACCACGCTCAGTGACACATGGCTGTCGGAACCGATGCCCATGCGTCCGCCCTGCGCGAGGAAGTCCACCGCCGGGAAAATCCCATCGCCCAGATTAGCCTCCGTGGTCAGGCACAGCCCGGCGATGGCGCGACTCTTGGCCATCAGGGTGACTTCTTCCGGATTGGCGTGAGTCGCGTGGACCAGGCACCAGCGTTGATCGACTTGGGTATTTTCGTACAGCCATTGCAAAGGGCGACGACCGCTCCAGCTCAGGCAATCGTCGACTTCTTTTTGCTGCTCGGCGATGTGGATGTGCACCGGGCATTGCTTGTCGCTTGCCGCCAATACTTCACTGATTTGTTGCGGCGTGACCGCACGCAACGAATGGAAGCACAGCCCCAGTGACTGCGCTTTTTGCTGCGCGAGTAAGGGCTGTAAGCGCGATTGCAGGTTCAGGTAATTTTCAGTGCTGTTGATGAAGCGGCGTTGGCCGTCATTCGGCGTCTGACCGCCAAAACCAGAGTGGCTGTAGAGCACCGGCAACAGGGTCAGACCGATGCCGCTTTCACTCGCAGCCTGGCTGATGCGCAAGGCCAGTTCAGCCGGGTCGGCGTAAGGCTGACCATTGCTGTCGTGGTGCACGTAGTGAAATTCAGCGACGGAGGTATAACCGGCCTTGAGCATTTCGATGTACAGCTGACGGGCAATCACGCCGAGTTGATCCGGGCTGATTTTTCCGACGAGCCGATACATCAGATCGCGCCACGTCCAGAAACTGTCGTTCGGATTGCCGGCCACTTCAGCCAGACCCGCCATCGCCCGCTGGAAGGCGTGGGAGTGCAGATTCGGCATGCCCGGCAGCAGCGGGCCGCTCAGCCGTTCGGCGCCGTCTGCGGTGGAATCGGCCTGAATCTGGGTCAGCAGGCCATCGGCGCTGACCTCAAGACGTACATTGTTGGCCCATCCGTTAGGCAGCAGCGCGCGTTCGGCAAAGAAGGCGGACATGGTTCGGCACCCCATCGTGTGTTATTTGTATATACATATACAGACGTTTGCCTGCCCGGTAAACTCCGGCAAGCTAGCCACTTTCACCAATGAACAGGGATCAACCGTGCCGACTCCGCCTCCAGTCTCCCCGTTGGCCGCGAACATGGGCGACAGTCCGGCGCCCTTGTACGCCCGCGTCAAACAGATGATTACCCAGCAGATCGACAGCGGAAACTGGCCGCCGCACTACCGCGTGCCGTCCGAAAGCGAGCTGGTCAATCAACTCGGTTTCAGCCGCATGACCATCAACCGCGCGCTGCGCGAGATGACTGCCGATGGCCTGTTGGTGCGCATGCAAGGCGTCGGCACCTTTGTCGCCGAACCGAAGAGCCAGTCTGCGCTGTTCGAAGTGCACAACATCGCCGACGAAATCGCCTCCCGTGGCCATCGCCACACCTGCCAGGTCATCACTCTTGAAGAAGAGGCTGCCGGTTCCGAGCGCGCGCTGGCGCTGGACATGCGTGAAGGGCAGAAGGTGTTCCACTCGCTGATCGTGCATTACGAAAATGATATTCCGGTGCAAATCGAAGACCGTTTCGTCAACGCACTGGTCGCGCCGGAATACCTCAAGCAGGATTTCACTCTGCAGACGCCTTACGCGTATCTCAATCAGGTGGCGCCGCTGACTGAGGGCGAGCACGTGGTTGAAGCGATTCTGGCCGAGCCCTCCGAGTGCAAGTTGCTGCAGATTGAAAAAGGCGAGCCGTGTTTGCTGATTCGTCGCCGCACCTGGTCAGGGCGCCAGCCGGTTACCGCCGCTCGACTGATTCACCCAGGTTCCCGTCATCGTCTGGAAGGGCGCTTTCATAAATGACTCAAGTGAAGGTTTTACGTGCCGAAGGCTACCCGCGCATGCCGTGGAAAAACGGTGGCGGTAGCACTGAAGAAATCACCCGTGACGCGGGTGCCGGTCTGGACGGTTTTGGCTGGCGCCTGTCGATTGCCGACATCGCTGAGTCGGGTGGTTTTTCGACGTTCGCCGGTTACCAGCGGGTGATCACCGTGTTGCAGGGTGACGGCATGACCTTGTGCGTTGACGGCGACGATACGCGGCCGCTGTTACCGCTCGACCCGTTTGCTTTCAGTGGTGAGAGCCAGGTGTCGTGCACGCTGTTAGGCGGTGCGATTCGCGATTTCAACCTGATCTATGCGCCGCAGCGTTACAGCGCGCGGTTGCAGTGGCTGGACGGTGAGCAGCGGCTCTTCAGTTCGGCGGGAACGGTGCTGGTGTTCAGTGTCAGTGAGCTGCTGCAAGTGCAGGTTGGTGACAGTGTTTCGCAGTTGGGGCGACATGACTGTCTGCAACTGGACGGCAACAGCGGGCTGGTCGAAGTTGCCGTTGATGCGGGTTGCTGTGTCATTGAGCTGACTGCCCGCTGATTGAAAAATCTTAAAAGATCGCAGCCTTCGGCAGCTCCTACAATGGGATTGATGTACGCCCTGTAAGAGCTGCCGAAGGCTGCGATCTTTTGCTTTTGGGGTGTTCCCAACCCACGCACCAACTTGTTACCGAACGCCCCAGCGTGGCGCAAAACCACGCTCACGTAACAAAGTCCCGTCGCCCTGAATCATCCCCACGAAAAATTTCATCCACGCCCGAACCCTTGATTCAGGCGCCCTCCAGCCGTGCCCAGGATTTTTCTTGAACACCCCTCCAACAAGTTGGCCGCTTGATTGCATATGCTTGTATGTACAAGTAAAGACGTATGCGTATGAGTTGTTCGAGACTCTCCGCAGCGTCCACTGATTCGCTTGTCGCGCATTGATGCACGCAGGCTGCTTGCCCACTGCCAGGGTTGGTTTGAATTGATCGCTGAGGAGTCTTTTTCGTGACTGACAATAAGCCTACAAAGTTTCGCAACGTTGAGATCCGCGCTGCCCGCGGCAACAAGCTGACCGCCAAGAGCTGGCTGACCGAAGCGCCGCTGCGCATGCTGATGAACAACCTCGACCCGGAAGTCGCCGAGAACCCCAAAGAGCTGGTGGTTTACGGTGGTATTGGTCGCGCTGCGCGTAACTGGGAGTGCTACGACAAGATCGTCGAAAGCCTGACCAATCTGAACGACGACGAAACCCTGCTGGTGCAATCCGGCAAGCCGGTCGGTGTGTTCAAGACCCACGCTAACGCCCCGCGCGTACTGATCGCCAACTCCAACCTGGTGCCACACTGGGCGAGCTGGGAGCACTTCAACGAACTCGACGCCAAAGGCCTGGCCATGTACGGCCAGATGACCGCCGGCAGCTGGATCTACATCGGCAGCCAGGGCATCGTTCAAGGCACCTACGAAACCTTCGTTGAAGCCGGTCGCCAGCACTACAACGACAACCTCACCGGCAAGTGGGTCCTCACCGCCGGTCTGGGCGGCATGGGTGGTGCGCAACCGCTGGCGGCAACCCTCGCCGGCGCTTGCTCGCTGAACATCGAATGCCAACAAGTCAGCATCGATTTCCGCCTGAAAAGCCGTTACGTCGACGAGCAGGCCAAAGACCTCGACGACGCTCTGGCGCGCATCGACAAATACACCAAAGAAGGTAAAGCGATTTCCATTGCCCTGCTGGGTAACGCCGCAGAAATCCTTCCGGAACTGGTCAAGCGCGGCGTACGCCCGGACATGGTCACCGACCAGACCAGCGCCCACGATCCGCTCAACGGTTACCTGCCGGCGGGCTGGACCTGGGACGAATACCGCGCCCGCGCCAAGACCGAACCGGCCGCTGTGATCAAAGCCGCCAAGCAGTCGATGGCGGTGCACGTCAAAGCGATGCTGGAATTCCAGAAGCAAGGCATTCCGACCTTCGACTACGGCAACAACATCCGTCAGATGGCGCAGGAAGAAGGCGTCGAAAACGCCTTCGACTTTCCGGGTTTCGTACCGGCCTACATCCGTCCGCTGTTCTGCCGTGGCATCGGCCCGTTCCGTTGGGCGGCGCTGTCGGGCGATCCACAAGACATCTACAAAACCGACGCCAAGGTCAAAGAGCTGATCCCCGACGACGCCCATCTGCACAACTGGCTGGACATGGCCCGCGAGCGCATCAGCTTCCAGGGTCTGCCGGCCCGTATCTGCTGGGTCGGTCTGGGTCTGCGCGCCAAGCTTGGTCTGGCCTTTAACGAAATGGTCCGCAGCGGCGAGCTGTCGGCGCCGATCGTGATCGGTCGCGACCACCTCGACTCCGGCTCGGTCGCTAGCCCGAACCGTGAAACCGAATCGATGCAGGACGGTTCCGACGCTGTGTCCGACTGGCCACTGCTCAACGCTCTGTTGAACACCGCGAGCGGCGCGACCTGGGTTTCCCTGCACCACGGCGGCGGCGTCGGCATGGGCTTCTCGCAGCACTCGGGCATGGTGATTGTTTGCGACGGTACGGACGAAGCGGCCGAGCGTATTGCGCGCGTACTGCACAACGACCCGGCCACCGGTGTCATGCGTCACGCCGATGCCGGTTACCAGATCGCCATCGACTGCGCCAAGGAACAGGGGCTGAACCTGCCGATGATTACCGGCGGTAAGTAACACGCTTTGGCTTTATGTGGGAGCGAGCTTGCTCGCGAAAGCAATCTGTCAGCCAGCACAGATGTTGACTGTGCTGGCCTATTCGCGAGCAAGCTCGCTCCCACAGAAAAGCAGCACTACCGAAGCTCAGTGAACTATTAAAACAATCCACAGAGGTTGAATCATGGCTGTTAACACCGATCGTGCAAGCAACAAACCGTTGATCGAGAGGCGTTCGATCGACTACATCCCGGAAGCGGAAAGACACGGTCGTCTGTTTAGCCAGTTCACCCTGTGGATGGGTGCGAATCTGCAAATCACCGCGATTGTCACTGGGGCCCTGGCCGTGGTGCTGGGCGGTGATGTGTTCTGGTCGTTGATTGGTCTGTTGATCGGTCAATTGCTCGGCGGCGGGGTGATGGCGTTGCACGCTGCGCAAGGGCCGAAACTGGGTCTGCCGCAGATGATTTCCAGTCGCGTGCAGTTTGGCGTTTACGGCGCGGCAATCCCGATTGTGCTGGTGTGCCTGATGTACCTGGGTTTCACCGCGACGGGCACCGTGCTTTCCGGTCAGGCGTTGGGCCAGTTGTTTAACGTCAGTGACAGCGTCGGCATCCTGATTTTTGCCAGCGTCATCGTGCTGGTGACGGTGCTCGGTTATCGGGTGATCCACTGGATCGGCCGTGTTGCCAGCGTGATTGGCGTGATCGCTTTCGTCTTCCTGTTCTGGCGCCTGATGAGCCAGACCGACGTCGGCGCACTTCTGCAAATTCGTCATTTCAGCTGGAGCAGCTTCCTGCTCGCGGTGTCGCTCGCGGCCTCCTGGCAGATCGCTTTCGGCCCCTACGTGGCTGACTATTCCCGTTACTTGCCGAGCAACACCTCGGCGGTGAAAACCTTCTTCGCCGCCGGTGCCGGTTCAGTGGTTGGCGCGCAAGTGGCGATGATCCTCGGTGTGTTCGCTGCGGCTTCGGCCAACGGCCAGTTCGCCGGTCATGAAGTTGCTTACATCGTCGGTCTGGGCGGCACCGGTGCCACCGCCGCGCTGCTGTACTTCAGCATCGCGTTCGGCAAGGTGACCATCTCGACGCTGAACTCCTACGGCAGCTTCATGTGCATCGCGACCATCATCAGTGGTTTCAAAGGCCACCTGACCGTTACGCGCATGCAGCGTCTGGTGTTTGTGCTGGTGATTGTCGGCGCAGCGACCCTGATTGCACTGCTTGGTCAGCACTCGTTCCTCGGTGCGTTCAAGTCTTTCATCCTGTTCCTGCTCGCGTTTTTCACCCCGTGGAGCGCGATCAACCTGGTGGATTACTACTGCATCACCCGCGAGCGCTATGACGTGCCGGCGCTGGCCAATCCGAACGGTCGCTACGGGCGCTGGAACCTGCTCGGCATCAGCGTCTATGTGTTCGGCGTGCTGGTGCAGTTACCGTTCATCTCTACCAAGTTCTACACCGGCCCGCTGGTGGCGACCCTCGGTGATGTGGACATTTCCTGGATCATCGGTCTGGTGCTGCCGGCTGCCGTCTACTACGTGTGTGCAAAAAAATGGCACAGCGCGGTACCTGATCAACTGATTCTGCCGGTCGAGCAGAACAGCGTTGTACCACCTGAAAAAAGTGGGGCCGGGCGCGCTGCGGCGCAGGCCTGATTGGACGTGGACAGGGCTGGATGCCTCTTGACTGCCGTAAGCCAATTCATGATTAGGAGCGTCGAAACAATGAAATCGAACAAGACCCTGCTCACCACACTGCTGTCCATGGGCCTGCTGGCCAGTGCCGGTGCGACCCAAGCCGCTGGCTGGTGCGAATCGGGTAAACCGGTGAAATTCGCCGGCCTGAACTGGGAAAGCGGCATGCTGCTGACCGACGTGCTGCAAGTGGTGCTGGAGAAAGGTTACGACTGCAAGACCGACAGCCTGCCGGGCAACTCCATCACCATGGAGAACGCCTTGAGCAGCAACGATATTCAAGTGTTCGCCGAAGAGTGGGTCGGCCGCAGCGAGGTCTGGAACAAGGCCGAGAAGGCCGGCAAGGTCGTCGGTGTCGGTGCGCCGATCGTCGGCGCCGTGGAAGGTTGGTATGTGCCGCGATACGTGATCGAAGGCGACGCCAAACGCAAGCTGGAAGCCAAAGCCCCAGACCTGAAAAACATCGCCGATCTGGGCAAATACGCCGCCGTGTTCAAGGACGCCGAAGAGCCGTCCAAGGGTCGCTTCTACAATTGCCCGGCCGGCTGGACCTGCGAGCTGGACAACAGCGAAATGCTCAAAAGCTACGGTCTGGAAAGCAGCTACACCAACTTCCGCCCGGGCACCGGCCCAGCGCTCGATGCGGCGGTGCTGTCGAGCTACAAGCGCGGCGAGCCGATCCTGTTCTACTACTGGTCGCCAACCCCGCTGATGGGCCAGATCGATGCGGTGAAACTGGAAGAAAAACCCGGCGTCGACAAGACCGTAAGCATCAAGGTCGGTCTGTCGAAAACCTTCCACGACGAGGCCCCGGAACTGGTCGCCGTGCTGGAAAAGGTCAACCTGCCGATCGACCTGCTGAACCAGAACCTGGGCCGCATGGCCAAGGAACGTATCGAGTCGCCAAAACTGGCGAAAATCTTCCTCAAGGAACATCCTGAGGTCTGGCATGCGTGGGTCAGTGCAGACGCAGCCAAGAAAATCGACGCGGCGCTGTAGGTCGATACCTCCCGGTCAACCGTGAGGCTGGCCGGGAGATATGCCGTAATCGCTTGATTGAGATTTCTGATTGAGAGCCGCTTATGTTTCCCGAAAGCTTTACCTTTTCCATCGCCGACTGGGTCAACGGTTGGGTCGATTCGCTGGTCACCAACTACGGTGATGTGTTCCGCCACATCTCCGACACCCTGCTCTGGGCCATCGTCAACCTCGAAGGCCTGCTGCGTGCGGCGCCGTGGTGGTTGATGCTGGCGATCGTCGGTGTCGTCGCCTGGCACGCCACGCGCAAAGTGGTGACCACGGCGGTCATCGTCGGTCTGCTGTTCCTCGTCGGCGCCGTTGGCCTGTGGGACAAGCTGATGCAGACACTGGCGCTGATGATGGTCGCGACGATCATTTCGGTGCTGATCGGCATCCCGCTGGGGATTCTCTCGGCGCGCAGCAATCGCCTGCGTTCGGTGCTGATGCCGCTGCTCGACATCATGCAGACCATGCCCAGCTTCGTGTACCTGATCCCGGTGCTGATGCTGTTCGGTCTGGGCAAGGTCCCGGCGATTTTCGCCACGGTGATCTACGCCGCACCGCCGCTGATTCGCCTGACCGATCTGGGCATTCGCCAGGTCGACGGCGAAGTGATGGAAGCGATCAACGCCTTCGGCGCCAACCGCTGGCAGCAACTGTTCGGCGTGCAATTGCCGCTGGCCCTGCCAAGCATCATGGCCGGGATCAACCAGACCACGATGATGGCCCTGTCGATGGTGGTGATCGCCTCGATGATCGGTGCCCGGGGGCTTGGTGAAGATGTGCTGGTGGGGATTCAGACCCTCAACGTTGGACGCGGCCTCGAAGCCGGTCTGGCGATCGTGATTCTCGCAGTGGTCATCGACCGCATTACTCAGGCGTACGGTCGGCCACGGCATGAGGTGAGCAAATGAGCAACGCAACCGTGAGCAAGATCGAAGTCAAAAACGTCTTCAAGATTTTCGGCAACCGCGCCAAGGACGCACTGGCGATGGTCGGCCAGGGCAAGACCAAGGATCAGGTGCTGAGCGAGACCGGTTGCGTGGTCGGCGTGAACGATCTGTCGCTGAGCATCGGCACCGGCGAGATCTTCGTGATCATGGGCCTGTCCGGCTCGGGCAAGTCGACGCTGGTGCGCCACTTCAACCGGCTGATCGACCCGACCAGCGGCGCGATCCTCGTCGACGGCGTGGACATCCTGCAATACGACATGGACGCCCTGCGCGAATTTCGCCGGCACAAGATCAGCATGGTGTTCCAGAGCTTCGGCCTGCTGCCGCACAAAAGCGTGCTCGACAACGTCGCCTACGGCCTGAAAGTCCGTGGCGAGAGCAAGCAAATGTGCTCGGAACGCGCGCTGCACTGGATCAACACCGTGTGCCTCAAAGGCTACGAAAACAAATACCCGCACCAGCTCTCCGGCGGCATGCGTCAGCGTGTCGGCCTGGCCCGCGCCTTGGCGGCGGACACCGACATCATCCTCATGGACGAAGCGTTCAGTGCGCTGGATCCACTGATCCGCGCGGAGATGCAGGACCAGTTGCTGGAGCTGCAAAAGACTCTGCACAAGACCATCGTGTTTATCACTCACGACCTTGATGAAGCGGTGCGCATCGGTAATCGCATTGCGATTCTCAAGGATGGCCGGCTGATTCAGGTCGGCACGCCGCGCGAGATTCTGCATTCGCCGGCGGATGAGTACGTTGACCGGTTTGTGCAGCGGCGGGCGGCGGTGGTTTAGGTAGATTTGTGCTGGTTGGGCTGGCCTCTTCGCGAGCAGGCTCGCTCCCACAGGAGACTGCATTCCAATGTGGGAGCGAGCCTGCTCGCGAAGGCGGCGGCACAGCTGCATCAATGTTCGGATGAGGTTAATGATGTCCCAGGCTGAAAAAATCGTTATCACCGGCACCCCTCTGCGCTGGCAGGATGTGGTCGCTGTCGCCCGTCACGGCGCGCCTCTGGAACTGTCGAGCGACACCTGGGCGCGCATCGAAAACGCCCAAGGCATCGTCCAGCGCATCGTCGAAAGCGGCGAACGTGCCTATGGCGTCAATACCGGCCTGGGCGGCTTGTCCAACGTCTCGCTCAAAGACGAGCAACTCAGCCAGCTCTCGCGCAACACCTTGCTTAGCCATGCCTGCGGCGTCGGCCCGGTGCTGCCCGACGAGCAGACACGCGCGATCATCTGCGCGGCGATTCACAACTACAGCCACGGCAAATCCGGCATCCATCGCCGGGTCGTCGAAGGCCTGCTGGCGCTGCTCAATCGCGGTATCACCCCGCAAGTGCCGTCGCAAGGTTCGGTGGGTTATCTGACGCACATGGCGCACATCGGCATCGCGTTGCTCGGCGTCGGTAATGTCAGCTATCGCGGCCAGATCACCTCGGCGCAACAGGCATTGGCAGAAGAAGGCTTGAAACCGGTGCAGCTGGGTGCAAAGGACGGTTTGTGCCTGGTCAACGGCACGCCGTGCATGACCGGCCTCAGCTGTCTGGCGATTGCCGACGCAACGCGGTTGGTGCAATGGGCCGACGTCATCGGCGCAATGAGTTTTGAAGCCCAGCGCGGCCAGATCGATGCGTTCGACGCTGAGATCATCGCGCTGAAACCGCACCCGGGCATGCAGCAAGTGGGTATCAATCTGCGCGCCTTGCTCGATGGCAGTGAGGTGATCGCGTCGAGCAAGGGCATCCGTACTCAGGATGCGCTGAGCATCCGTTCGATCCCGCAGGTACACGGTGCTGCGCGTGATCAACTCGACCATGCGATCAAACAGGTCGAGGCCGAACTCAACGGCTGCACTGATAACCCGCTCCTGCTGGGCACGCCGGACAATTTCCGGGTGATGTCGCAAGCCAACCCGCACGGTCAGTCGGTGGCAATGGCAGCCGATCTGCTGGCGATTGCCATGGCCGAAATCGGCTCGATTGCCGAGCGTCGCCTCGACCGTTTGGTGAACCCGCACGTCAGCGGTCTGCCGGCGTTTCTGGTGGCCAATCCGGGGGTGAACTCCGGGATGATGATCGTCCAATACGTGGCCGCATCGCTGTGTGCGGAAAACCGCCAATTGGCGCAACCGGCGGTGCTCGACAACTACATCACCTCGGGCCTGCAGGAAGACCACTTGAGCATGGGCACCAACGCCGCGCTCAAGCTGCATCGCGCGCTGGAAAACTGCACGCAGATTCTCGCCATCGAGTACCTGCTGGCGGCGCAGGCGTTTGAATTCCTCAAGGAACAGCGCTTTGGCGTGGGCACTGACCGCGCATGGCGACTGCTGCGCGAAACGGTCCCGGCCTACGACCAGGATCGCTGGCTGGCGCCGGATATCGCTGCCGCTGCGAGCGTTCTGAAAAACCCGAATTCGCTGCACAACGTATTACCGAATCTGCACTGACAATACCCACGCCAGCGTGCCAAGGCGCGACTCCCCAAAAGGCGAGACGCGACGGACAACGGACATCTCCGGAGCGTCTGGCGAGTTAATAACAAACTCTCAAAAGGAGCACAAAATGACTGCACTGAACCTGATTCCCGGCCAACTGAGCCTGGCCCAATTGCGTGACGTCTACCAGAACCCGGTCAAGCTGACTCTCGATAACAGCGCATCGCAGCAGATCGAAGCCAGCGTTGCCTGCGTCGAGCAGATCCTCGCCGAGAATCGCACCGCCTACGGCATCAACACCGGTTTCGGCCTGCTGGCCTCGACCCGCATTGCCAGCGAAGACCTCGAGAATCTGCAGCGCTCGCTGGTGTTGTCCCACGCTGCGGGTGTCGGTCAGCCGATCTGCGATGAGCTGGTGCGGCTGATCATGGTGCTCAAGGTCAACAGTCTCAGCCGTGGTTTCTCCGGCATTCGCCGAGTGGTGATCGATGCGCTGATCGCGCTGATCAACGCCGAGGTTTATCCGCACATTCCGTTGAAAGGTTCGGTAGGTGCTTCGGGCGATCTGGCGCCGTTGGCGCACATGTCGCTGGTGCTGCTCGGTGAGGGCAAGGCGCGCTATAAGGGCGAGTGGATGGAAGCCACCGAAGCGCTGAAAGTTGCTGGCCTGACCCCGCTGACGCTGGCCGCGAAAGAAGGCCTGGCGCTGCTCAACGGCACTCAGGTCTCCACCGCGTTTGCGTTGCGTGGTCTGTTTGAAGGTGAAGATTTGTTCGCTGGTGCACTGGCGCTGGGCGGTCTGACGGTTGAAGCGGTATTGGGTTCGCGTTCGCCGTTCGATGCACGCATTCACGCGGCTCGTGGCCAGAAAGGTCAGATCGACGCTGCTGCCGCTTACCGCGATCTGCTCGGTGAACGCAGTGAAGTCTCCGACTCGCACCAGAACTGCGAAAAGGTTCAGGATCCGTATTCGTTGCGCTGCCAGCCGCAAGTCATGGGCGCTTGCCTGACCCAGTTCCGTCAGGCCGCAGAGGTTTTGGCTGTTGAAGCCAACGCCGTTTCCGACAACCCGTTGGTGTTTGCCGCTGAAGGCGACGTGATTTCCGGGGGCAACTTCCACGCCGAACCGGTGGCCATGGCCGCTGACAACATGGCGCTGGCTATCGCCGAAATCGGCTCGCTGAGCGAGCGTCGTATTTCGCTGATGATGGATAAACACATGTCGCAACTGCCGCCGTTCCTCGTCGCCAATGGTGGGGTGAACTCCGGCTTCATGATTGCTCAGGTGACCGCTGCGGCGCTGGCCAGCGAGAACAAGGCGTTGTCGCATCCACACTCGGTGGACAGTTTGCCGACTTCGGCCAACCAGGAAGACCATGTATCGATGGCCCCGGCGGCCGGCAAGCGTCTGTGGGAAATGGCTGAAAACACCCGTGGGATTCTCGCGGTGGAATGGCTGGCGGCGGTGCAGGGTCTGGATCTGCGTAACGGTCTGAAGACTTCGGCGAAGCTGGAACAGGCGCGGGCGATTTTGCGCAAGGAAGTGCCGTTTTATGAGAAGGATCGGTTCTTTGCGCCGGACATCAATGCGGCGACTGAACTGCTGGCTTCGCGGTGTTTGACTGAGCTGGTTTCGGCGAAGCTTTTGCCTAGCCTTTAACCCTACACACTGATCGTTCCCACGCTCTGCGTGGGAATGCCTCAAGGGACGCTCCGCGTCCAGTGACGCGGAGCGTCACGGGCTGCATTCCCACGCAGAGCGTGGGAACGATCACCAACCCCAACGGAGGCCAACAGTGAAAACCCTCTGGCAACACTGCCACGTCGCAACCATGGCGCAGGGCGTCTACTCGATCATCGAAGATGCAGCCATCGTGACGTCCGGTGCGCACATCGAGTGGATCGGCCCGCGCAATCAATTGCCGTCCGGCGAATACCCGGCGGTCAACGACTTGCAAGGCGCCTGGGTCACCCCCGGTCTGATCGACTGCCACACCCACACGGTGTTCGGTGGCAACCGCAGCGGTGAATTCGAAAAACGTCTGCAAGGTGTCAGCTACGCGGAAATCGCGGCATCCGGCGGCGGCATTGCCAGCACCGTGCGTGCGACTCGCGAAGCCACTGAAGACGAACTGTTTGCCAGCGCCGCCAAACGCCTGAAAAGCCTGATGCGTGACGGCGTGACCACGGTTGAAATGAAGTCTGGTTACGGTCTCGATCTGGCCAGCGAACGCAAGATTCTTCGGGTCATCCGGCGTCTGGCCAAGGAGTTGCCGATCAGCGTGCGCAGCACCTGCCTGGCGGCCCACGCGTTGCCGCCGGAATACAAGGATCGCGCTGACGATTACATCGATCTGATCTGCACGGAGATGCTTCCGGCGCTGGCTGCCGAAGGGCTGGTCGACGCCGTGGACGCTTTCTGCGAATACCTGGCGTTCTCGCCAGAGCAGGTCGAGCGTGTGTTCATCGCCGCACAAAAACTCGGCCTGCCGGTGAAACTGCACGCCGAGCAACTGTCGTCGCTGCACGGCTCCAGCCTCGCCGCGCGCTATAAGGCGCTGTCCGCCGATCACCTGGAATTCATGGACGAAGCCGACGCCATCGCCATGGCCGAAGCCGACACCGTCGCGGTGCTGCTGCCGGGCGCATTCTACTTCCTGCGTGAAACCCAATTGCCGCCGATGGACGCCCTGCGCAAGCACAAGGTGAAGATCGCCATTGCCAGCGATCTCAACCCCGGCACCTCGCCGGCGCTGTCGCTGCGCCTGATGCTGAACATGGCCTGCACTTGTTTGCGCATGACCCCGGAAGAAGCCCTGGCCGGCGCGACCATTCACGCCGCACAAGCGCTGGGCATGGCCGACACCCACGGTTCGCTGGAAGTCGGCAAGGTCGCGGATTTCGTTGCCTGGCACATTGATCGTCCGGCGGATCTGGCTTATTGGCTGGGTGGCGATCTGGACAAACGCGTCGTCCGTCACGGCGTCGAATCAAGTCTGTAGGAGAGCGGTTGTGGATAAGGTTCTGAATTTCAAACAAGGTCGCGTGCCGCTGCTGATCAGCATGCCGCATGCCGGCGTGCGCCTGACCCCGGCGGTGGCGGCCGGGCTGATCCCGGACGCGAAAAGCCTGCCGGATACCGATTGGCACATCCCGCAGCTTTACGATTTTGCTGAAGAACTGGGCGCCAGCACCTTGGCCGCCGAGTATTCGCGTTTTGTGATTGACCTGAATCGCCCGTCCGACGACAAACCGCTGTACGCCGGTGCCACCACCGGTCTGTACCCTGCGACGCTGTTCGATGGCATCCCGTTGTTCCGCGAAGGGCACGAGCCGTCGAAAGAAGAGCGCGCAACTTACCTGGAACAGATCTGGACGCCGTACCACCGCACGCTTCAGGAAGAACTGGCGCGATTGAAAGCCGAATTCGGCTACGCGCTGCTGTTCGACGCGCACTCGATCCGCTCGATCATCCCGCACCTGTTCGACGGCAAACTACCGGACTTCAACCTCGGCACCTTCAACGGCGCCAGTTGTGATCCGCAATTGGCCACGCAACTTGAAGCGATCTGCGCGCGTCACGACCAATACAGCCACGTGCTCAACGGACGCTTCAAGGGTGGCCACATCACCCGTCATTACGGCAACCCGGCCGAGAACATCCACGCCGTGCAACTGGAGTTGTGCCAGAGCACCTACATGGAAGAGTTCGAACCGTTCCGCTATCGCGCCGATCTGGCCGAGCCGACGCAGGTGGTGCTCAAGGAGTTGCTGCAGGGCTATCTGGCGTGGGCAAAATCTCACTACGCCGCGTAACCCCTGTGGGAGCGAGCCTGCTCGCGAAGGCGTCCGTTCAGCCAACATCTACGTTGAATGACACACCGCATTCGCGAGCAGGCTCGCTCCCACAGGATGGCCGACAGCCTGCGAAGTTTACGGCTGACAAACGGTGACTGCTCTGGAGCATGCTCATTGACGTAAATCGGGTTTATGATGCCCAACGGCAGAATAATAGAAGTCCCCCCAGGGATGACCTCGACCCCTTACGGAGCGCGCAATGCAGACTTTGTTTCCGCAGATCAAACCTCACGCCCGGCACGATCTGGCTGTCGATGACACCCATACGCTGTACGTCGACGAAAGCGGTTCACCGGAGGGTTTGCCGGTTGTGTTCATCCACGGCGGCCCCGGCGCCGGTTGCGACGCGCAGAGCCGTCGCTATTTCGATCCGAACCTCTATCGCATTGTCACCTTCGACCAGCGCGGTTGCGGACGCTCGACGCCGCACGCCAGCCTGGAAAACAACACCACCTGGGATCTGGTCGCCGACCTTGAGCGCATCCGCAAACACCTGGGCATCGATAAATGGGTGCTGTTTGGCGGTTCGTGGGGTTCGACCCTGGCGCTGGCTTACGCACAAACCCACCCGGAGCGTGTGCACGGTCTGATCCTGCGTGGGATCTTTCTCTGCCGCCCGCAGGAAATCGAATGGTTCTATCAGGCGGGGGCCAGCCGTCTGTTCCCTGATTACTGGCAGGACTACATCGCGCCAATTCCGCTGGACGAGCGCGATGACCTGCTCAGTGCATTCCACAAGCGCCTGACCGGCAACGACCAGATCGCCCAGATGCACGCGGCCAAAGCCTGGTCGACCTGGGAAGGTCGTACTGCAACCCTGCGGCCGAACCCGTTGGTGGTCGATCGCTTCTCCGAACCGCAGCGCGCGCTGTCGATTGCGCGGATCGAGTGCCATTACTTCACCAACAATGCCTTCCTTGAGCCGAACCAGCTGATCCGCGACATGGGCAAGATCGCCCATTTGCCGGGTGTGATCATTCACGGCCGTTACGACGTGATTTGCCCGCTCGACAACGCCTGGGAATTGCACCAGGCCTGGCCGAACAGCGAACTGCAGGTGATCCGTGATGCTGGCCACGCGGCCTCTGAACCGGGCATCACCGATGCACTGGTGCGTGCGGCGGGCAATATGGCCCGACGCCTGCTCGACCTGCCGCCTGAAGAAGCATGAAGGGGCTGTTACAGCGCGTACGCGGTGCGCGGGTTGAAGTCGCCGGCGAGGTGGTTGGCGCGGTAGATCACGGTTTGCTGGTGCTG
This sequence comes from Pseudomonas zeae, assembly GCF_014268485.2. NCBI lineage: Bacteria > Pseudomonadati > Pseudomonadota > Gammaproteobacteria > Pseudomonadales > Pseudomonadaceae > Pseudomonas > Pseudomonas zeae. Next base: position 673,006 of record NZ_CP077090.1, read on the forward strand.
GTGGCGGTCGAACCCGACGACACGCGTACCAGTGCCGACAAACTTCTGCATAAACTGCTTAACTATCGGGTATTCAGTGACGCGGAGGGCAAGATGAACTTGTCCCTCGCCGATGTCGGTGGCGGGTTGCTGCTGGTCTCGCAGTTCACCCTCGCGGCCGACACCAAAAGCGGGTTGCGCCCGAGCTTTTCGACGGCCGCGCCTCCGGCTTTGGGCGAGGAATTGTTCGACTATCTATTGAGCAGTGCGAAACAGGTGCATGGCACTGTGGCATCAGGTAGATTCGGCGCCGATATGCAGGTGCATTTGGTCAACGATGGCCCGGTTACCTTTTTGTTACAGACCTGAAAGCGCTTGAAACACCTTTTTAGGAAATTTCGACTGTTTTTAGGGTGTTTTCGCGATAAATACTTTGTTACCCCTGATGCGTTGTCATGCGGGCTACTAGATAATCGCGCGCACTGGGATCAGCGTTCGCTGATTCATTTTTGACTTAGGTAGAGACTTGTCTGGATCCGATTGGGGAATCATTTTGCCCCAGCGGAGTCGGAACAATGCTCGCCAACTTGGCAAGGGTGCTCTGGAAGGTCGGCTTTTCACTGCCGAAAGCCTCACAGGCACTTCATCTGGCCGTTGGTTTTTTGATCTGTTTTCGGCGAGGGTTGCTCGTGATTGTTAGTCCCTGTAATGCAGCAAAAATGTCTGCCAAACGCATGCGAAGTGCCCTGGTAGCGGGTTCGGCGCTCCTGTGCCTGCTCAGCGCCGGTCAGCTTTGGGCGTTCAATCTTGACGATGTATCGGCCAAGGCCAAAGAGCTGGCCGGGCAGAAGTTCGAGGCCCCGCGCAGCAACCTGCCGAACGAATTCCGCGACATGAAGTTCGCGGACTATCAGAAAATCCGCTTCCTCACCGAAAAGGCTGAGTGGGCTGATCAGAAGACCCCGTTCAAACTGTCCTTCTATCACCAGGGTATGCACTTCGATACACCGGTGAAAATCAACGAAATCACAGCGAACACCGTCGAAGAGATCAAATACGATCCGACACGCTTCGATTTCGGCGACCTGAAATTCGATCCGAAAGCCACTGAACAACTGGGTTATGCCGGTTTCCGTGTGCTGTACCCGATCAACAAGGCCGACAAGCAAGACGAAATCATGACCATGCTCGGCGCGAGTTACTTCCGCGTTGTTGGCAAGGGCCACACCTACGGCCTCTCGGCCCGTGGCCTGGCGATTGATACCGCGCTGCCGTCGGGTGAAGAGTTCCCGCGTTTTCGCGAGTTCTGGATTCAACAGCCGAAGCCGGGCGACAAGCACCTGGTGATCTTCGCCCTGCTGGATTCGCCGCGCGCTACCGGTGCCTACCGTCTGATCCTGCGTCCGGGCAGCGACACCATTGTCGACGTCAAAGCGCAGATGTTCCTGCGTGACAAGGTCGGCAAACTGGGTATCGCACCGCTGACCAGCATGTTCCTGTTCGGCGCCAACCAGCCGTCGAAAGTTCTCAACTACCGTCGTGAACTGCACGACTCCAGCGGTCTGTCGATCCATGCCGGCAACGGCGAGTGGATCTGGCGTCCGTTGAACAACCCGAAACATCTGGCCGTGAGCAACTTCAGCGTCGAGAACCCGCGTGGTTTCGGTCTGCTGCAGCGTGGTCGCGACTTCAGTCACTACGAAGACCTCGACGATCGCTACGACAAGCGCCCAAGCGCCTGGATCGAGCCGAAGGGCGAGTGGGGCAAAGGCACCGTTGATCTGGTAGAAATTCCGACCGCCGACGAAACCAACGACAACATCGTTGCGTTCTGGAGCCCGGAAAAAATGCCGGAGCCGGGTCAGCCGCTGGACTTCGCCTACCGCATGCACTGGACCATGGACGAAGCGGCGATTCATGCGCCGGACAGCGCCTGGGTTTCGCAGACCCTGCGTTCGACCGGTGACGTCAAGCAATCGAACCTGATCCGCCAGCCGGACGGCAGCGTTGCCTACCTGGTCGACTTCGAAGGTCCGTCGCTGGCCGCGCTGACCCCGGATGCCGATGTGCGCAGTCAGGTCAGTGTTGGTGACAACGCCGAGCTGGTTGAAAACAGCGTGCGCTACAACCCGGAAACCAAAGGCTGGCGCTTGACCCTGCGCATGAAGATCAAGGACGCGAGCAAGTCGACCGAGATGCGTGCCGCCCTGGTTCAGCCAGTCGTGACTGCTGATCTGGCGAAATCGGTGCCGGCGTCCAACTCGTCCGTTGCCAAGGCCGACAAGGTTGCCGCCAAGCAACAAGAGAAACTCGACAAGGAAGCCAAGGCCGCCGAGGCCAAACAGGCCGACGCCAAGCCAGCCGCAGATGCCAAGGACAAGGCTAATAAAGACGCCAAGCAGCCAGCCGCTGCGGACGCGGCCCCAGCCACACCGGAATCGGCACCGACTGAAGAAGTCCTGACCGAGACCTGGAGCTATCAGTTGCCTGCCGATGAGTAACTCTCAAGTACAGCCAGAGACTCTGTCCGAGTATCTGGCGCATCTGCCGATGACCGACGAGCAGCGCGCGGAACTCGCGGGCTGCCAGTCGTTCAGCGAGCTGCATGAACGCCTGTCGTCTTCAACGTTCGACGCACCTGCCGAGGCCGCCCAGGCTTCGGTGGGCAAGCGCCTGATCCTCAGCACCGCCGAAGAGCTTGAAGACGCGGAGATGCTGGTGCTCGACGCCAGCGGTCGCGTCAGCATGAAGGCAACGCCGCCGATCCGTCGGACCAAGGTCGTGCCGGAGCCGTGGCGCACCAATATTCTGGTGCGTGGCTGGCGCCGTATGACCGGTCGCACCAATCCGCCGCAGCCGCCAAAGGACGAAAACGTCCTGCCGGCCGCGCGCTGGCGCACCGTCGGTTCGATCCGTCGCTACATTCTGTTGCTGCTGATGCTTGGCCAGACCATCGTCGCCGGCTGGTACATGAAAGGCATCATGCCGTACCAGGGCTGGTCGTTCGTCGACCTCGAAGAAGTCCTGCACCAGCCGCTGCTGCAAACCGCTACGCAAGTGCTGCCGTATGCGCTGCAAACCAGCATCCTGATTCTGTTCGGGATTCTGTTCTGCTGGGTATCGGCGGGTTTCTGGACCGCGTTGATGGGCTTCCTTGAGTTGCTCACCGGTCACGATAAATACCGTATCTCCGGCAAAAGCGCCGGTAACGAGCCGATTGCCAAAGACGCGCGTACCGCGCTGGTCATGCCGATCTGCAACGAAGACGTGCCGCGTGTGTTCGCCGGTTTGCGGGCGACGTTCGAGTCGGTCGCTGCCACCGGTGATCTGGACCGCTTCGACTTCTTCGTTCTCAGCGACAGTAACGACACCGACATCTGTGTCGCCGAGCAACAGGCCTGGCTGGATGTCTGCCGCGAAGCCAAAGGCTTCGGCAAGATCTTCTATCGCCGTCGTCGCCGTCGTGTGAAACGCAAGAGCGGCAACCTTGACGACTTCTGCCGTCGCTGGGGCGGTGACTATAAGTACATGGTCGTGCTCGACGCTGACTCGGTGATGAGCGGCGAGTGCCTGACCAGTCTGGTACGCTTGATGGAAGCCACGCCGGACGCCGGGATCATCCAGACCGCGCCGCGTGCGTCGGGCATGGACACTCTGTATGCGCGCATGCAGCAGTTCGCCACCCGCGTTTACGGCCCGCTGTTTACCGCCGGTCTGCACTTCTGGCAGTTGGGTGAATCCCACTACTGGGGTCACAACGCGATCATCCGCATGAAGCCGTTTATCGACCACTGCGCCCTGGCGCCGTTGCCGGGTAAAGGTGCGTTCTCCGGTGCGATCCTGTCTCACGACTTTGTTGAGGCCGCGCTGATGCGCCGTGCCGGCTGGGGCGTGTGGATTGCCTACGACCTGCCGGGCAGCTACGAAGAACTGCCGCCAAACCTGCTCGACGAACTCAAGCGTGACCGTCGCTGGTGCCACGGTAACCTGATGAACTTCCGTCTGTTCCTGGTTAAAGGCATGCACCCGGTGCACCGTGCGGTGTTCCTGACCGGCGTGATGTCGTATCTGTCGGCGCCGTTGTGGTTCTTCTTTCTGGTGTTGTCGACCGCGCTGCTGGCGGTGAACACGCTGATGGAGCCGCAGTACTTCCTCGAACCGCGTCAGCTCTATCCGCTGTGGCCACAATGGCACCCGGACAAGGCGATCGCGCTGTTCTCGACGACCATCGTGCTGCTGTTCCTGCCGAAACTGTTGAGCATCATCCTGATCTGGGCCAAGGGCGCGAAAGAGTTCGGCGGCAAGTTCAAGGTGACCTTGTCGATGCTGCTGGAGATGCTGTTCTCCATGCTGCTGGCGCCGGTGCGGATGATTTTCCACACCCGTTTCGTCCTCGCCGCGTTCCTCGGCTGGGCCGCGACCTGGAATTCGCCGCAACGTGACGACGACTCGACGCCTTGGAGCGAAGCGGTCAAACGCCACGGTCCGCAGACCCTGCTGGGTTTCTGCTGGGCGCTGCTGGTGATCTGGCTGAACCCGAGCTTCCTCTGGTGGCTGGTGCCGATCGTCGGTTCGCTGATGCTGTCGATCCCGGTGTCGGTGATTTCCAGCCGTGTCGGTCTGGGCCTGAAGTCCCGTGACGAGAGCCTGTTCCTCATCCCTGAGGAATACAACCCGCCACAGGCGCTGCTGGCAACCGACCAGTACACCCACGAAAACCGTTACCACGCCCTCAACGACGGCTTTGTCCGCGCGGTGGTCGATCCACAGCAGAACGCTTTGGCGTGCTCGCTGGCGACCTCCCGTCACGGTCAGGCCGAGCCGATCGAGTGGTTGCGTCAGGAACGTGTGCGGCACGCGATCAAGGTTGGCCCGGCCGGGCTGAACAACCATGATCGTCTGCAACTGCTGAGCGATCCGGTGGCTTTGGCGCGTTTGCATGAGCAGGTCTGGGCCGAAGGTCACGCTGAGTGGCTGGATGCTTGGCGGGCTTCGGTGAAAGCTGATCCGCATGCGCCGTTGCTGCCGCTGCGACCGGTTAGCCTGCAGGCGCAACCGGCCTGATGAAGAAACCCCGCGATGTTGCGGGGTTTTTTTTGACCTGCTGAAAAGCCCCTCATCGGAACGCCGCCCGCCTACCCCTCTCCCAAAGGGAGAGGGGACTGACCGAGTTGGATGTTCGAGTTACGCCGACCTGAAATATCCAGTCGAACTCGGATTTGAACAGCATGAAGATCGGCTCCCTTTCCCCCTCGCCCCTTGGGGGAGAGGGCTGGGGTGAGGGGGTAGCTCTTGATTGTTAAACAAATCGTCCATTAAACCTTGTGCAAAAAAACGAGTGCGTTAGCATCCGTCCCCGAATTGGCGCACCCGGGCTTTTTTGCCCGTCACTGTTGGTTTTCGCGCCGCACACGCAATGGTTTTGGGGACTTGAAGATGAAGAAGTATCTGTCGATGCTGCTGGTCGGCGTCACGGCACTGGTTGCAGTCAATGCGGCGCAGGCTGGCGCAATCGATGACGCGGTCAAGCGCGGCACGTTGAAAGTCGGTATGGATCCGACCTACATGCCGTTCGAAATGACCAACAAGCGCGGCGAAATCATCGGTTTCGAAGTCGATATCCTCAAAGCCATGTCCAAGGCCATGGGCGTCAAGCTGGAACTGGTTTCTACCGGTTACGACGGCATCATCCCGGCGCTGATGACCGACAAGTTCGACATGATCGGCAGCGGCATGACCCTGACTCAGGAACGCAACCTGCGCCTGAACTTCAGCGAACCGTTCATCGTTGTAGGCCAGACCCTGCTGATCCGCAAGGAGCTGGAAGGCACCATCAAGTCGTACAAAGACCTGAACAGCGCCGACTACCGCATCACCTCCAAGCTTGGCACCACCGGTGAAATGGTCGCCAAGAAGCTCATCTCCAAAGCCAAGTACCACGGCTACGACAACGAGCAGGAAGCCGTGCTCGACGTGGTCAACGGCAAGGCTGACGCCTTCATCTACGACGCGCCGTACAACGTCGTTGCGGTGACCAAGGTCGGCGCCGGCAAACTGGTGTTCCTCGACAAGCCATTCACCTACGAGCCTTTGGCCTTCGGTCTGAAGAAGGGCGATTACGACAGCCTCAACTTCATCAACAACTTCCTGCACCAGATCCACGAAGACGGCACCTACGATCGTATCCATGACAAGTGGTTCAAGAGCACCGAGTGGCTCAAGGACATGGAATAAGCCCGGTCAGATAGACCGAGTCGCCCCATTCGCGAGCAAGCTCGCTCCCACAGAGGAATGCATTCCAATGTGGGAGCGAGCTTGCTCGCGAAGGGGCCCTCCAGAGCAACACAAAATCCGGAACCTGCAATGAAACAGAAAAAAGCCCAATGGCCCTGGCACGTCCTCACCGTGCTGGTGCTGGTCGGCCTCGCGGGCGCGTTGTATTACGCGACGTCGCTGATGTCCTACGAATGGCGCTGGAATCGCGTGCCGCAGTACTTCGCCTATCAGGCCGAGGAAACCCAGCGTGCCACCGACATTTCCACCGTCACCGAACTGGTGCGCAAGGGCAGCAGCGCGCAAGTCACCCTGCGCAACGACGCCGGTGATGAGCAGCACCTGACCGTCGACGAGAACAGCCTGCAATTCGCTCAGGGCGACGATGTCGCCGAAGGTGACGTCGTGGGCGTGACTCGGCATTGGGCGGCAGGCCCGCTGTTCTGGGGGCTGTGGACCACGCTTTGGCTGTCAGTGGTTTCCGGTGTCCTGGGTTTGCTGATCGGTCTGGTCACCGGCCTGTGCCGACTGTCGAACAACCCGACCCTGCGCGACCTCTCGACGATCTACGTCGAGTTGGTGCGCGGCACGCCGCTGCTGGTGCAGATCTTCATTTTCTACTTCTTCATCGGCACGGTGATGAACCTGTCCCGCGAGTTCGCCGGGATCGCCGCGCTGTCGCTGTTCACTGGCGCTTACGTAGCCGAGATCATCCGTTCCGGCGTGCAGTCGATTGCCCGTGGCCAGAACGAAGCAGCGCGTTCGCTCGGTCTGAGTGCCGGTCAATCGATGCGTCACGTGGTGTTGCCGCAAGCGTTCAAACGCGTGCTGCCACCGCTGGCCGGGCAATTCATCAGTCTGGTCAAGGACACCTCGCTGGTGTCGGTGATCGCCATCACCGAACTGCTAAAAAGCGGCCGTGAGGTCATCACCACCTCGTTCTCGCCGTTCGAGATTCTATTCTGCGTCGCCGGTCTGTACCTGTTGATCAACCTGCCGCTGTCGAAAATCGCCAGTCGGCTTGAGCGGAGGCTCGCGCAAAGTGATTGAAGTCCGCGATCTGGTAAAAGTCTTCGACACCCGTGGGCAAGTGGTGCGCGCGGTGGATAACGTCAGCACCACGGTCGCCAAAGGCGAAGTGCTGGTGGTGATCGGCCCGTCGGGTTCCGGCAAGTCGACCTTCCTGCGCTGCCTCAATGGCCTGGAAGAATTCGATTCCGGCTCGGTGAGCATCGACGGCCTGCAACTGGCCGATCCGAAAACCGACGTCAACGCCTACCGCCGTGAAGTCGGCATGGTGTTCCAGCATTTCAACCTGTTCCCGCACATGACGGTGCTGGAAAACCTCTGTCTGGCGCAGAAAGTCGTGCGCAAGCGCGGCAAGCAAGAGCGCGAAGCCAAGGCGATGGAGTTGCTGCAAAAGGTCGGGATTGCGCAGAAGGCCAACGAATTTCCGTCACGCCTGTCCGGTGGTCAGCAACAGCGCGTGGCGATTGCCCGGGCGCTGGCGATGGAGCCGAAGGTCATGCTGTTCGATGAGCCGACCTCGGCGCTCGACCCGGAAATGGTCGGCGAGGTGCTGGACGTGATGAAGAACCTGGCCGTGGAAGGCATGACCATGGTCTGCGTGACCCACGAAATGGGCTTTGCCCGGGAAGTGGCGGATCGGGTGTTGTTTTTCGATCACGGCAAGTTGCTGGAAGATGCCGCGCCGGCGGAGTTCTTCGATGCACCGAAGGATCCGCGCGCGCAGGCCTTCTTGCGTCAGGTTCTGTAATTTCAGCGCCAGGCTCGCTCCCACAGTGAATGGGTCGAATACAACCTTTGTGATCGACACAAATCCTGTGGGAGCGAGCTTGCTCGCGAAGGCATCACCTCGATTCTGAATGAATCGAGGTTTTCGGATCACCTCAAACCTTGAACCGCCCCACCAGCATCTGCAGATGCGTCCCCAGCCGCGCCAGCTCAACGCTGGACGCCGCCGTCTCTTCACTCGCCGCCGATGTCTGATCCGACACGTCCCGCACATTCAGCACGCTACGGTTGATCTCTTCCGCCACCGCGCTCTGTTGCTCGGCCGCTGCCGCAATCTGCTGGTTCATCGCCTGAATCGCCGACACGGTACGGGTGATGCTTTCCAGCGAACCGCCCGCGCGACGGGTCAGCTCAACGCTGCTGTCGGTGAGGTTGCGGCTGTTGTCCATGATCGTCGCCACTTGCTGGGTGCCGTTTTGCAGGCCGACGATCAGCTCTTCGATCTCTTCGGTGGATTTTTGCGTGCGCTGGGCGAGGCTGCGCACCTCGTCGGCAACTACCGCGAAACCACGTCCGGCTTCACCGGCACGCGCGGCTTCGATGGCGGCGTTGAGGGCCAGCAGGTTGGTTTGTTGCGCTACCGACTTGATCACGTCGAGGACGCTGCCGATCTTGTCGCTTTCGCGCTTCAGTTCACCCATGGCTTCGGTCGAGTGACCGACTTCAGCGGCCAGCCGCTCGATCTGCGCGATCGCTTCGCCCACCACTTTGTCGCCTTCGCGAGCCTGTTGGTCGGCTGCGACGGCGGCCTCGGAAGCTTCTTCGGCATTACGCGCGACTTCCTGCACGGTGGCGGCCATTTCGTTCATGGCCGTGGCAACCTGATCGGTCTCGATTTTCTGGTTGTTGACCCCGGCGCTGGTCTGCTCGGTCACCGCCGAGAGTTCTTCAGCGGCGCTGGCGATCTGGGTAACGCCATCGCTGATCCCGCCGACCAGTTCACGCAGGCCTTGGGTCATGCTCTGCATCGAACGTTGTAGTTGGCCCAATTCGTCGCGACGCAGGGAAACCAGGTTGTGGGTCAGGTCGCCCGCAGCCACGCGCTCGGCGACTTTCAGGGTCTGGTTCAGCGGGATGATGATCTGGCGGGTGATTGCCCAGGCGGCAAGCAAGCCGAAAGCCACGGCGAGCAAGGTGGCGATGATCAGCATGTTCTTGGCGTGGGCGGCATCGGTATCACGAACGATGGTCTGCGATTCAGTGAGTTTCTTGCTGACGTCGATAAGGATGTCGCCCTGCGTCGACATGCGCGCGGCGGCCTTGGCGTTGTTGACCTGCGAGTCGCGGAACTGCGCAACGGCCGCGCGATAGGCTTTGATCGAGGCGGTAGCCTGTTGCAGGTTGGCGATGTGCTGCTCCGGCAATTTGGCCGGCAGGCTGTCGAGGTTTTTCAGGGCGTTGTCGATGGCGTCGAGCGCCGGTTGCTCGGCTTCGGCCTTGCCGCTGTAGGTGTAGCCGCGTACTTGATAGCGTGCTTGCTGCAGCAGTTTGCTCAGCTCGATCACGCTGTTGAATTGCGCGACGCTGTCACCCGCCAGCATGGATTTTTCCACTTCCGCGACTTTCGCCACGGCATTGTCGGCACTGGCGCCGAGCTTGCTGCGGGCGTCTTCGCGCTGCACGGTGGCTTGGGTCATGTCGGCAAAAGCGCGTTTGTATTCGGCAACGGCGGCCAGTTGTTGATCGACCATCGCCGCGTCGGACGGCTGTTCAATCAGGCTGCGCGCGGTTTGCAGGCCGCTGTCGAGTTTGCCGAGCAGGTCGTTGACCACGCCCGGACCTTGTTCGCCACGGCGCGCTTCGTAGTCCAGACGCGCGAGGCGCAGGTCTTTGGTCAGTTCGTTGAGGCTGGAGATAAAACCGAGCTTGTCACCGCGGCTGATAATACCGCTCATGCCGGTCCAGCCGGTGAAGGTGATCAACAGCGTCAGCAACAGCACCAGGCCGAAACCGATTCCCAGCTTGCGTTTGACGCTGACGTTTCCAAGACTCTCGGCTAACCAACGGTACATGCGACGACTCCCCGACCACTAATTGGACTTATGGAGAGGTTATCGGCCGGGTGATGGCAATCTGTAACACCATTTATCCGATGCGCAGAATCAGAAGAGCCGGGCGAGCAGGGCGGTGACGGCGGTTTCGACGCGCAGGATGCGCTCGCCCAGTTGCACCGGTTGCAGACCGGACTTGGCCAGCAGGTCGATTTCGTAAGGAATCCAGCCACCTTCGGGGCCGATGGCCAACGTCACCGGTTCGCTCAAGGCGCGTGGGCACGGCGGATAGTTGCCGGGGTGGCCGACCAGACCGAGGGTACCGTCGGTGATCGCCGGCAACCGGTCTTCCACGAAAGGCTTGAAGCGTTTTTCGATGATGATTTCCGGCAGCACGGTGTCGCGGGCCTGTTCGAGGCCGAGGATCAGTTGCTCACGAATCGCTTCAGGTTCCAGAAACGGCGTCTGCCAAAAACTCTTCTCGACCCGATAGCTGTTGACCAGGATCACCTTTGACACGCCCATGGTCGCCACGGTCTGAAACACCCGACGGAGCATCTTCGGGCGTGGCAGAGCGAGTACCAAGGTCAGCGGCAGCTTGGCTGGTGGTGGCTGATCGAGGCTGACGCGCAGCTCGGCTTCACCTGCTTCGAGGCGCAGCAGCTCAGCCGAACCCATCAGCCCGTTGATACGGCCAACGCGCAGGCTGTCACCGACTTCCGAGCGGTGGACTTCCTGCATGTGGGTCAAGCGGCGATCACGCAGCACCACGCGGTCGGCCGCAATGAAATCGGCCTCTTCGAGCAACAGCAGGTTCATGCCTGGGTCGCTGGCGGCTGGTCGTTGTGGTCGTCGGCCGGGTTCTCTTCCGGACGTTCGCGCTTGCTGATCAAACCACCGAACAGAATGCCGATTTCAAACAACATCCACATCGGCACGGCCAGCAGAGTCTGCGAGAAGATATCCGGCGGCGTCAGGATCATGCCGACCACGAAGCAGCCGATGATCACGTAAGGGCGGATTTTCTTCAGGTATTTGACGTCGACCACGCCGATCCACACCAGCAGCACCACAGCCACCGGGATCTCGAACGCCACGCCGAAGGCGAAGAACAGCGTCATGACGAAATCGAGGTAACTGGCGATGTCGGTCATCATTTCCACTCCGGCCGGGGTGGCGGCAGCGAAGAACTTGAAGATCAGCGGGAACACGAAGTAATAGGCGAACGCCATGCCGGTGTAGAACAGCAGAATGCTGGAGACCAGCAGCGGCACCGCAATGCGCTTCTCGTGTTTGTACAGGCCCGGCGCGATAAAGCCCCAGATCTGATGCAGGATCACCGGGATCGCGAGGAACAGCGAAACCATCATCGTCAGCTTCAGCGGCGTCAGGAACGGCGACGACACGTCGGTGGCGATCATCGTCGCGCCGACCGGCAGGTACTGGCGCAGCGGGGTCGAGACAAAGGTATAGATCTGCTGGGTGAACGCAAACAGCCCGGCGAAGATGATGAAGATCGCCGCCACACAACGCAGCAGGCGGGTGCGCAACTCGGTGAGGTGCGAAACCAGCGGCATGTGCTGGTCGTTTTCGGGGAGATCGCTCATGGGGCTCGCGGCGGCAATGTTGGGTCGTGAGGCGCTGGTGTGATCGGCGCGGCGGTTGGGGACACGTGTTCAACCGAAGTTTCTGCGGCCACCGGTTCTGTCGGCGCTACAACGGCAGTAGGTGCAGGTGCAGGTGTCGGTGCTGGCGCAACGGGTGCAGCTGGCGCATGAATCGTCTGCTGCCCGACATGTTCAACTTCAACCGGCGCCGGCTCTTGCTGGACCGGATTGAAAATCTTCCGCGCCTCCTGCTCCAGCGACAGAATGTGCTCGTTGTGCAGTTGCCGACGGATTTCGTCGGCACCGATTTCACGTTCAACTTCCTGTTTGATCGCGTTGAAGCTGCGCTTCAGCCGTCCGACCCACAGGCCAGCGGTGCGCGCAGCGCCCGGCAGACGCTCGGGGCCCAGCACCAGCAGGGCGACGAGGCCGACGAGCAGCAGTTCAGAGAAGCTGATACCAAACATTAGTCAGTGCTCACACGTCTTTGCGGATCGGCTCTTCGACTTTTTGCGCCTGCACGTCGATGGTGTGCGGCGGATTGGCCTGAGCGGTGGCTTGCGGCTGCACCGGTGGCACCGGTTGCGCAGGCGTCACGGTTGGATCAGCGGCCGGTTTTTCGTCGTCGTTCATGGCTTTGCGGAAGCCCTTGATCGACTCGCCAACGTCGGTGCCGAGGTTTTTCAGTTTCTTGGTGCCGAACACCAGCACCACGACAACCAGAATGACGATCCAGTGTTTCCAGTCAAAAATGCCCATGTTGCTGTTCCTCTCTAAAAATTGTTCAGGCGGACGGACGCGAGGCTTTCTCGACGTGTCCGGACAGGCCGAAGCGACGATCCAGTTCATCCAGCACGGCCTGCGGATGCTGCCCCAGTTGGGCGAGCATGACCATACTGTGGAACCACAGGTCGGCGGTCTCGTAGATCACGTCGCTGCAGTCGCCGCTGATCGCGGCGTCCTTCGCGGCAATAATGGTTTCGACCGACTCTTCGCCGACTTTCTCCAGAATCTTGTTCAGGCCCTTGTGATACAGACTAGCTACATAGGAGCTGTCGGCAGCGGCGCCCTTGCGCTCTTCAAGCACCTGAGCGAGGCGGGTCAGGGTGTCACTCATGTTTGTGTCCTGCGGAATAGATGGCGTGCGGGTCTTTCAGGACTGGGTCGACTGTCTTCCAGTCGCCGTTTTCGAAGACACGGTAAAAGCAGCTTTGACGGCCGGTATGGCAAGCGATGTCGCCGATCTGTTCAACCATCAGGATGATCACGTCGGCGTCACAGTCCAGACGCATCTCATGCAAGGTCTGTACATGGCCGGACTCTTCGCCCTTGCGCCACAGCTTGCCACGGGAACGTGACCAGTAGATTGCACGGTTTTCCGCGGCGGTCAGTTCGAGCGCTTCGCGGTTCATCCAGGCCATCATCAGCACGCGTCCGGTCTTGTGATCCTGGGCAATCGCCGGCACCAGGCCATCGGCGTCCCATTTGATCTCGTCCAGCCAGTTTTTCATCTTCGACTCCGACAGCGAACCCCACACTTCAATAGTCGGGTTCAGGCATTGAAACAGTGTGCCAGCCGATCACGAAACTGGCTATCGGCGAACGACCAGATACAAGCCGACTGCCACCATGATTCCCGCCGGCCAATGCCCCAACTCGTTAAGCGGGCCACCGATGGCGAGGATCACCCCGCCGGCCAGATGCGCGCAACCGAGCAGGCGCAGGAACCAGTCGTCCCTGCGTTTGTGCCATGGCGGCGGTGGATCGTAGGCGTGCGGCTGCGACATGCGTTCGAGCAGATCACGGGCCATGTTGGCCAGGTGCGGCAGTTGTTCGAACTGGCTCTGCACGTTGCCGAGCAAGGCTTTCGGGCTGACGCGCTCGCGCATCCAGCGCTCGAGGAATGGCTGCGCGGTGTTCCACAGATCCAGATCCGGGTACAGCTGACGGCCGAGGCCTTCGATGTTCAACAGGGTCTTTTGCAGCAGCACCAGTTGCGGCTGCACTTCCATGTTGAAGCGCCGTGCGGTCTGGAACAGGCGCATCAGCACCTGGCCAAATGAAATATCTTTTAACGGTTTTTCGAAGATCGGTTCGCACACCGTACGGATCGCCGCTTCGAATTCGTTGAGTTTGGTTTCCGCCGGCACCCAGCCCGAATCGATGTGCAGTTGCGCCACACGGCGGTAGTCACGCTTGAAGAAGGCGAACAGATTGCGCGCCAGATAATCCTGGTCTTCCGGGGTCAGGCTGCCGACGATGCCGCAGTCGATCGCGATGTACTGCGGACTCCAAGGATTGACGGTGCTGACGAAGATGTTGCCCGGGTGCATGTCGGCGTGAAAGAAACTGTCGCGGAAAACTTGGGTGAAGAAAATCTCCACACCGCGCTCGGCGAGCATTTTCATGTCGGTGCGCTGGTCGGCAAGGGTCGCCAGATCGGTGACCTGAATGCCGTAGATGCGCTCCATCACCAGCACTTTCGGCCGGCACCAGTCCCAATAGACTTGCGGCACATACAGCAGCGGTGAGCCTTCGAAGTTGCGCTTCAACTGGCTGGCGTTGGCCGCTTCGCGCAGCAGATCCAATTCGTCGTAGATGGTTTTTTCGTAGTCCTGGACCACATCGACCGGGTGCAGCAGACGCGCGTCGGCCGAGAGCTTTTCGGCGGCGCGGGCGAGGATGAACAGCCACGCCAGATCCTGCGCAATGATCGGCTTCAGGCCCGGGCGGATCACTTTGACCACGACTTCTTCGCCGGTTTTCAACTGCGCGGCATGCACCTGCGCCACCGAGGCCGAGGCCAGCGGTTCGACGTCGAAACGGCTGAACACGTCGCTGATCTTCTTGCCGAGCTGTTCTTCGATCAGCTTTATCGACAGCTGCGAGTCGAACGGCGGCACGCGGTCCTGCAACAGCATCAGCTCATCGGCGATGTCTTCCGGCAACAGGTCGCGGCGGGTCGAAAGAATCTGCCCGAACTTGATGAAAATCGGCCCGAGATCCTGCAACGCCAAGCGCAGACGCGCGCCCCGGCTCAGGTCCAGCGGCTTGCGCGGGAACCAGCGCCACGGCAGCACATAGCGCAGCGCCAGAAGGAACCACGGCAACGGCAGATCGAACAGCAGGTCATCGAGGCGGTAGCGGATCACGACGCGCTGGATGCGCAACAGACGGCGGACGGCAAGCAGCTTCATGCGTTATCGCTTGGGTCGAGGGATCGGGAAAGGCGCTCGAAACGCGCCTCGAGACGTTCCAGATCAAGTTTGATCCGGTCCAGTTCGCTGAATCGCGCTTCGGCTTCGCGCTGTCCGACGAGGGTGCGCGATTCTTCGGCGAGGTATTCGGCGAGGTTCTGGTTGAGGCTGGCAAATCCTTGTTGATACCAGCGTGCGCGGCTTCGCAGATGGCCACCGACCAGTTGCGTGGCGACCGGGCCGAGCCAGCGCGAGAGTTCGTACTCCCAGTCCAGCTCAAGGTCTTGCAGCACACCGGCCAGCTCCAGCAGCACGCCGCTGTCGCCATCGAGCTCGACTTCCGGGGCATGCAGCACTGCGGTCTTGTCTTTGCTCACGGCCAGTTTGATCAGGCTCGAGGCCGGCGCACGCAAGGTGCAGTCGACACCGGTTCCCCAATGCGAGGCCAGCATCAGACCTTCGTCACTCGGCAGGATGAACAGTTGCAGCGCCGGGCTGCGGCAGTCGACGGCAATCACCTTGCCGGTCAAATGCGCCAGCCGCGGCAGCGCCGTGCTGTCGAGACGCAGCACCCGGTTGAGGCCGAGTTCAACGCTGGCGAGCAGCCCGGTGAGCAACATCAGGGCTTGATGCCACGGTGCAGGGCGACGATGCCTGCGGTCATGTTGTGATAGGTCACGCGGTCGAAACCGGCGTCGACCATCATCGACTTCAGGGTTTCCTGATTCGGATGCATGCGGATCGATTCGGCCAGGTAGCGATAGCTTTCCGAGTCGTTGGTGATCAGCTTGCCCATCAGCGGCATGAAGGCGAACGAATAAGCGTCGTAGGCTTTCGACATCAGCGCGTTGGTCGGTTTGGAGAATTCCAGCACCAGCAGACGACCGCCGGGCTTGAGTACACGCAGCATCGAGCGCAGCGCGTCTTCTTTGTGCGTCACGTTGCGCAGGCCGAAAGCGATGGTCACGCAGTCGAAGTGGTTGTCCGGGAACGGCAGTTTTTCCGCGTCCGCCTGAACGAATTCGACGTTGCCGGCGACACCCAGATCGAGCAGGCGGTCACGGCCGACCTTGAGCATCGATTCGTTGATGTCGGCCAATACCACCTGACCGGTCGGGCCGACCAGGTGCGAGAATTTTTTGGTCAGGTCACCGGTACCGCCGGCGATGTCCAGCACGCGGTTACCGCTGCGTACGCCCGACAGTTCGATCGCGAAACGCTTCCACAGGCGGTGCATGCCGCCCGACAGAAGGTCGTTCATCAAGTCGTATTTCGCGGCTACCGAGTGGAAAACTTCAGCGACTTTTTCCGCTTTCTGGCTTTCCGGAACGTTTTTGAAGCCGAAGTGAGTGGTGGGTTCGGCATCGCTGCCTTTGCGCTGATCAGTCATATCGCTGTCACCAAAAGAGAATGCGCGACATTCTAATCCCCAAGCCATGCTTTGTCTTGGAATGGCTAAAGGTAAGATGGGCAACCCTCGGGACGATTTGCCGCAGCGGCGGTCAAGATTTACCGACACATCTTTTTAAATCAGGAGTCATGCAATGGCCAAAATCACTGTTGAGCGTGCCCACAACCTGGGTAAGGAAGCCGCCCGCGAGAAGGCCGACAAGCTGGCGCAAAAACTCTCCGATCAATATGGCCTGGAGCCGCAATGGTCCGGCGATACCCTGAACCTCAAGCGCTCGGGCGTGAAAGGCGCGGTGCATGTGGCGGACGATTCGATCAAGGTCGATGTGGAGTTGGGCATCATGATGTCGGCCATGAGCGGCATGATCAAAGCCGAGATCGAGAAGGCCCTCGATAAAGCGTTGGTCTGAAACACGGTCCCCTGTAGGAGTGAGCCTGCTCGCGATAGCGGTCTGTCAGTCACCAGGAATTTGATTGAAAGACCGCTATCGCGAGCAGGCTCACTCCTACATTTTTTTGCGCTGCACCCAAGCTTTTATGTCAGTTGTTAGGGTGCCGTTTCTAATTTATCTCCTTACTTTGTGCCTGAGCCCGACACTTTCGCGGGCAGTTCCTCAAACCTTCTGCGCGTGAGGTGCACCATGGCCAAAGTCATTTTGAAGAAAAAAATCGACGCTTCGACTTCTGCTCTGAGCGACGTCAAATCCTATGCCCGCAAGATCTGGCTGGCAGGCCTGGGTGCCTACGCCAAGGTCGGCCAAGAGGGCAGCGACTACTTTCAAGAGCTGATCAAGGCTGGTCAAACTGTTGAAAAGAAAGGCAAAAAAGCCGTCACCGAAAAACTCGAAGCAGCCAACACCGAGATCGATGAAGCCAAGAGCGAAGTCAGCTCGTTCAAAGGTCGTGTCGAAGTTCAGCTCGACAAGGTCGAGAAGGCGTTCGACTCCCGTGTAGCAAGCGCCTTGAATCGTATCGGCATTCCGTCTAAACATGACGTTGAGACACTCTCTGCTAAGCTCGATGAGCTGACGGCATTGCTCGAACGCGTCGCGCGTAAATCTTAAGGAGAACGGGATGGCTGGTAAAAAGAACACCGATAAAGAAGGCAGCTCGTGGATCGGGAAAGTCGAAGACTACTCCCGCAAAATCTGGCTGGCTGGTTTAGGCGTGTACTCGAAGATCGACACTGACGGCAGCAAGCTCTTCGATACATTGGTCAAAGACGGCGAGAAAGCCGAGAAGCTCACCAAATCCGCAGTCGGCAAAAAAGTCGACGCTGCCAAGGATTCCGCTTCTTCGGCCAAGTCGCGCATCAGCGGCGTGAAAGATCGCGCACTGGGCAAATGGGACGAGCTGGAAGGGGCTTTCGACAAGCGCCTGAACAGCGCAATCTCGCGCCTGGGTGTACCGAGCCGCAATGAGGTCAAAGCACTGCATAGCAAGGTGGAAACCTTGACCAAGCAGATCGAAAAACTCACCGGTCTGAAAACCCAACCGGTGGCGGCCAAAACCGCTGCGGCAAAACCGGCCGCGAAAACGGCTGCGGCCAAACCAGCAGCCAAGTCGGCTGCCAAGCCACTGGCCAAAGCGGCAGCTAAACCTGCTGCTAAAGCCGCGGCCAAGCCAGCAGCGAAAACCGCAGCCGCCAAGCCTGCAGCCAAAGCCGCAGCCAAACCGGTTGCCGCCAAAGCCGCTGCCAAGCCGGCAGCTAAATCTGCGGCCAAAACTGCAGCGAAACCCGCCGCCAAGCCAGCAGCGAAAACTGCTGCCGCCAAACCGGCTGCCAAGCCTGCAGCGAAACCAGCTGCGGCGAAAAAACCGGCAGTGAAAAAACCGGCCGCGCCGAAAGCCGCTGCGCCGAAACCGGCCGCACCTGCTGCAGCCAAACCTGCCGCTCCGGTAGCTCCGGTGAGTGCGTCGAATTCCGCCGCAGCACCGACTCCGGCGGCCACCCCGACTGCTGCATCGACCCCGTCGACGCCAACCAGTCAGTCCTGATTCTTCAGGGCAAAATAAAACGCCCGGCCTGTGAAGGTCGGGCGTTTTTGTTTGTGTTTTTTAAAAGCTTACCCTCACCCCAGCCCTCTCCCGGAGGGAGAGGGAGCCGACCGCAATGTCTTGCGTCATGCATCGACCTGAAAAACCGAGTCGATTATGGATTCAACAGAGAAATTTCAGGTCGGCGTAGCTCATCAGCATCCCCGGATCAGTCCCCTCTCCCTCCGGGAGAGGGCTAGGGTGAGGGGCTCTTGATTCACTCATGGTCTTCAAGATACTGAAGAGCCATCCGCTCCGTGGCGACCTTGACCGGCGGCAGCAAGTGCGGCGCTACCAGCATCATGATCTGATAAACCACCAATCTCACCTCACCCTCACGATCCAGAATCCGCTGATAATCCAGCGAAAACAGCAACGTCATGGTGATCTGCTCCACCAACTGCCCCAGCGCCTGCGTATCACTGACCAACTGCCCCGAAGCCTTCAACCGCGCCAGCAACGACGCCAGCGTGCGCTTCAGCGCATTGAGCAGTTGTCGAATGCCCTTGGCCAGCTTCGGCAAGCGTCCGGCGAGGTTCGACAGGTCCTGGAACAGGAAGCGGTACTGCGCCAACCGCTCGACGATCAAATGCAAAAACAGCCAGTAATCTTCCGGCGCCAGTTCCACATCCGAGGGTGGATCGAGCAGTGGCGCCAGTTCATTCTGGAAGCGTTCGAACAAGCCGAGAATCAGCGGTTCCTTGCCATGGAAGTGGTAGTAGAGATTGCCCGGGCTGATCCCCATTTCGTTCGCCACCTCCATGGTGGAGACGTTCGGCTCGCCCTTTTCGTTGAACAGTTGCAAAGCACATTCGAGAATCCGGTCGCGGGTTTTCATCCAGTCTTCTTAGAAAAGTTCGGTTAAGCGTCAGCGCACACGCACGTAAGTACCGGGCGCTGCCTCCATCGGTGGATAGTTCGGGTTGCCCAGGGTGAACGAGGTTTCGTGCTGCGCCCCGGAGCGTTGCTGAATCCATTCCAGCCATTGCGGCCACCAACTGCCATCGACGTGTTTACCATCGTAGTACCAGGCACGCGGGTCGCTGCTCATCTTGCCGTTCTCGATATAGGCAGCTTTCGGGTTGCTCGGCGGGTTGAGAATGCTCTGCACGTGGCCGCTGTTGGACAGCACGAAACGCCGTTCGCCACCGAGCAGCAGGGTCGAGCGATACACCGCATCCCACGGCGTGATGTGGTCGTTCATGCCGGCGACGCTGAAGCTGTCGACGGTGACTTTCTGCAGGTCGATCGGCGTGCCGCACACTTCCAGCCCACCCGGATGGGTCAGCGGGTTGTGCTTGAAGAAGTCCAGCAGGTCGCCGTGAAATGCCGCTGGCAGACGGGTGTTGTCGTTGTTCCAGTAGAGGATGTCGAAGGCCGGCGGCTCTTTGCCCAGCAGGTAATTGTTGACGAAGTAGCTCCAGATCAAATCGTTGGGGCGCATCCAGGCGAAGACCTTGGCCATGTCGCGCCCGTCGAGCACGCCTTTCTGGTACGAGCGGCGTTTGGCGGCTTCGAGAGTTTGTTCATCAGCGAAGAGGGTGGCCGGAGTTTCGATCTGGCTGTCGAGCAGGCTGACCAGGTAGGTCGCACTGGAGACGCGGCGCAGTTGCCGCTTGGCCTGCAAATGCCCTTGCAGGGCGGCGATGGTCAGGCCGCCAGCGCAGGCGCCCATCAGGTTGACTTCGCGGGCGCCGGTGATCGCCCGGCAGATGTTCATCGCCTCTTCCACCGCCTCGACATACGTCGACAGGCCCCATTCGCGATGGCGTACATCCGGGTTGCGCCAACTGATCATGAACGTTTGCAGGCCGTTTTTCAGTGCGTACTGGACGAAGCTGTTGTGTGGGCTGAGGTCGAAAATGTAGTACTTGTTGATTTGCGGCGGCACCACCAGCAGCGGCTTGGCGTACTGCTTTTCGCTCATCGGTCGGTACTGGATCAGCTCAAGCAAATCGTTGCGAAACACCACCGAGCCGGTGGTGGTGGCCACGGTCTTGCCGACCTCGAAAGCCTGTTTGGTCACCTGACGTGGCAGGCCGTCGTTGTGCAGCAAGTCATCGAACAAATGGCTGAGGCCGCGTACCAGACTGTGCCCGCCGGAGTTGAACAGCTCCTTGACCGCCAGCGGGTTGAGCAAGGTGTTCGATGGCGCCACGGCGTCGTTGAGCAAGGTGAAGGCGAAGTGCGCGCGGGCGCGATCGTCATCGTTCATGTTGCTTTCATCGATCCAGCTTTTGACCTGTTTCTGCCAGGCCAGATAGGCCTGCAGGCTGCGCCGGTAGAACGGATTGAGGCTCCACGCCGGATCAGCGAAACGGCTGTCGTTCGGATTGGTCGGGTGCAGGGTTTCGCCGAGCAGCACGCGGCCCAATTGACCGCCGAGTTTCAAGGCATGCTTCGCACTGTGAATCGGATTGCGCAGGCCATGGGCTGCCACGCTGCGCAAGGTCGAGATCAGGTCCCGGCCACGCAGGCCGGTGATCGCACTTTGTGCATTGATGAACACGGCGGGGCTGGGCACTACGCCCGTCGCTGGTTTGTCGCGCATGACTCAACACTCCTTCGTCTTCAGGCCAAAAACAAACTCACCGAACCAGAACACCATAGACGCTGTTACGGGTTGCTGCCTGCGCGGCGTCCTGCCGCGCACTCTTTACTAAAGGCCTGCATAAAGCCTGCCGCCGGGGTTAGCCGCCGAGCGGTGTCGGATGCGGGTGCATCACCGCCCGCTGACGTTCCTCCTGGAGGAACTTCATGATGATCGGCGCCACCGCTTCGGCGCGGGTAATCAGGAACAGGTGGCCGTCGTCGATGATGTGCAGTTGCGCGTTGGGAATGCGCCAGGCGAGCATGCGCATGTTGATCAGCGGGATCAGCGGATCGTCATCACCGGCCAGCACCAGCGTCGGCTGATGGATCTTGTGCAGCCAGTGAATGCTGGTCCAGCCGAGGCCGGCGAACAGTTGCCAGTAATAACCGAGCTTGCCCGCCGAACGCACTTTCGCCGCGTGGCTGGCCGCCAGGGTCGGGTCGCGGCGGAACGAGCCGCCATAGATTAGCGGGGCGATACGGATCACGTGGGACGGCTGAATGTAGCGCCGCGGACTGGCCATCATCCACAGCACTTTCGGTTTGCCCGGCACCATCACGGCACCGGCAGCGGTGGCCGCCAGCACCAGTTTCTTGCAGCGCTCGGGGTAGTCGTAGGCGAACTGCTGCGCCAGTGCGCCGCCCCACGACACGCCGATGACGTTGACCTGCCCGTAGTCGAGATAATCGAGCATGCGCGACGTCAGCTTGGCCAGACCGGGAAAACGATATGGCCGGTTCGGCGTCGAGGAGCCGCCGACACCGGGCACGTCAAAGGCGATCACTTCCAGATCCGGGTCCAGCGCCGCGACAAACGGAAACACCAGCTCCAGGTTGGCGCCGATGCCGTTGAAAATCAGCAAGGGCGTCAAGTGAGGCTTGCCGGGGCGCACCGCCGTGCGGAGGGTTTGACCATCCAGATCGACGGTACGGAATATGAACGGTTGCGGCATGCGTCAGGCCCTGTGGATTTCAAGTACACCCCGCCCCCTGTGGGAGCGAGCCTGCTCGCGAAGGCGTCGTGTCAGCCAACATCGATGTTGATTGAATGAGCGCTTTCGCGAGCAGGCTCGCTCCCACAATGACGGGGTGGTGTCAGTTACCGCTCATGTACATAAGTGCCCGGCGAAGCTTCACCCGCCGGGTACGCTTTGTTGCCCAGTTTCAGCGGGGCCTTTTTCAGGTTGCCCGAGCGCTCGGCCTGCCACGCCTGCCAGTACAGCCACCAGGAATCGGTGTGCTTGGTCGAGTTCTCTTGCCACTCATCGGCATTGGCGGCCATCTCCTCGCCGGTCATGTAGCGCGATTTCGGGTTGCCCGGCGGGTTCAGAATGCTCTGGATATGCCCGCTGCTCGACAACACGAACTCGACCTTGCCGCCAAACAGCTGCGCCGACTTGTAGCAGGACTTCCACGGGGTGATGTGGTCGTTGGTGCCGGCCAGCGAGAAGATATCGGCGGTGACCTGCTTGAGGTCGATCGGCGTGCCGCACACTTCCAGTGCATTCGGGCGAATCAGTGGGTTGTTTTTGAACATCTCGATCAGGTCACCGTGGAACGCGGCGGGCAACCGGGTGGTGTCGTTGTTCCAGAACAGGATGTCGAACACCGGCGGCTCGTTGCCGAGCAGGTAGTTGTTGACCCAGTAGTTCCAGATCAGATCATTGGGGCGCATCCAGGCGAAGACCTTGGCCATGTCTTTGCCTTCAAGCACGCCGGCCTGATACGAGTGGCGCTTGGCGGTCTCCAGGGTCTGCTCGTCGACGAACAGCGCGACGTCGCTGTCCAGCGTCGTGTCGAGCACGCTGACCAGCAGCGTCAGGGCATTGACCTTCTTCTCGCCGATCGCCGCGTAGTGGCCGAGCAGGGCGGTGCAGGTGATGCCACCGGAGCAGGCACCGAGCATGTTCACGTCTTTGCTGCCGGTGATCGCGGTGACCACGTCGACGGCTTCTTTCAGGGCATCGATGTACGTCGACAGGCCCCACTCGCGCTGGGCCTTGGTCGGGTTGCGCCAGCTGACGATGAACGTCTGCACGTTATTGCGCAGGCAGAAGCGCGCCAGACTCTTGTCCGGGCTCAGATCGAAGACATAGAACTTGTTGATCTGCGGTGGCACCACCAGCAATGGGCGCTCGTGGACTTGCTCGGTGATCGGCTTGTACTGGATCAGTTCCAGCACGTCGTTGCGAAACACCACCGCACCTTCGGTCACGCCGAGGCTTTTGCCGACTTCGAACGCGCCCATGTTGACCTGACTCGGCATGCCGCCGTTGTGCACCAGATCCTTGGCCAGATGCGAGAGGCCATCGAGCAGGCTTTTGCCGCCGGTTTCGAAGAAACGTTTGACTGCTGCGGGGTTGGCCGCCGTGTTGGTCGGGGCCATGGCCTCAGTCATCAGGTTGATGACGAAGTGGCCGCGGGCGACGTCTTTGGGTGAGAGGCTGCTGTCATCGATCCAGGCATGAAGTTCCTTGCGCCACGCCAGGTAAGTTTGCAGATAACGTTTGTAGAGCGGGTTCTGGCTCCACGCAGGATCAGCGAAGCGACGGTCATCGCCTGCCGGTTGCAGTTCGGATTTGCCGAACAGCACGTTCTTCAGTTCGAGGCCGAAATGGGTGACGTGCCTGACGCTATGGATCGGTTGTTTGATGGCCTGTTTCAGCACCATTCGAGCAGAGGCCAGCAGATCCTTTCCGCGTAGCCCAACGACGGGATTAAGCCCCAGGGTGTTTTCCGAGGCTTGGTACTTCAGGTCATCGTTATTCTTGTTACTCATCTACGACGCTCCATTGTCCTGAGACGAGTACCCGGTTTTCTGCTGTGCAGTTCCACAGCCAATGCCAGGTACTACTGCTCGGGTGACCGTTAATTCTGCATAGCTGCTTTACAGTCGTAGAGCACTGCAGGGAACTTGCCAGCTCCATTGGTTACCCGAGTTTAATTTTTTTCGCAAGCAGGCCGATCCTCGGCCACACAGCAGAGCATTCAAACAGATGAATTTAGAAAATGCCCTCTAATGAGCGCAACGCACGGGCTAGAGCATCAGCTTGACGACTGACTCGTTCGGATCGCGGGTCTTGCCCGCCGCTTTGAGCTCGGCCAGATAATCGGCCCAGAGTGCGTCATAACGTCGCCCCAGCTCGTAGAGATAATCCCAGGTGAACAAGCCACTGTCGTGACCGTCGTCGAAGGTCAGTTTCAGTGCGTAGTGACCGGCCGGTTCCAGCTTGCTCAGACCAACGTTGAGCTTGCCGAATTGCAGGATCGGTTTGCCGTGGCCCTGGACCTCGGCGGAGGGGGAATGCACGCGCAGGAATTCGGCGGGCAGGGTGTATTCCTCGCCGGACGCGTAGGTGAGCGTCAGGGTCTTCGAGGCTTTGTGCAGTTTGATGTCGGTGGGGATTTGAGTCATGGGCTGGCGTCCGAAGTGTGGGCGACCCTTGAGCAAATGTGGGAGCGAGCTTGCTCGCGAAAGCGGTGTGTCAGACAACATTGATGTCGACTGACACGGCCTCTTCGCGAGCAAGCTCGCTCCCACAGGGTCCGCTACCGCTGTAAGTATGGCTTACAGGATATAACGGGACAGGTCTTCGTTCTGCGCCAATTCACCGAGGTGGCTGTTGACGTATTCGGCGTCGATCAGAATCGGCTTCTCATCGTGGGTGCTGGCCAGATCGCCGGCACTGAACGACACCTCTTCGAGCAGACGCTCAAGCAGCGTGTGCAGACGACGGGCACCGATGTTTTCGGTTTTCTCGTTGACCTGCCAGGCGATCTCCGCCAGACGCTTGATGCCTTCCGGCTGGAACTGGATATTCAGGCCTTCGGTTTTCAACAGCGCGCAATATTGCTCGGTCAGCGAGGCATGCGGTTCGCTGAGGATGCGTTCGAAGTCCGACGGGCTCAGGGCCTTGAGTTCAACGCGGATCGGCAGGCGACCTTGCAACTCAGGCACCAGATCGCTCGGCTTGCTCAGGTGGAACGCACCGGAGGCGATAAACAGGATGTGGTCAGTCTTGACCATGCCCAGTTTGGTGTTGACGGTGCAGCCTTCGATCAGCGGTAGCAGGTCGCGCTGTACGCCTTCACGGGACACATCAGCGCCACCGACGTTACCGCGCTTGGCGACTTTGTCGATTTCGTCGATGAACACGATGCCGTGCTGTTCAACGGCTTCCAGCGCCTTAGCCTTCAGCTCTTCTTCGTTAACCAGACGCCCGGCTTCTTCGTCGCGCACCAGCTTCAGCGCTTCTTTGACCTTGAGCTTGCGCGCTTTCTTTTTGCCCTTGCCCATGTTGGCGAACAGCGACTGCAACTGGTTGGTCATCTCTTCCATGCCAGGCGGCGTGGCGATCTCGATGCCGGCAACTTCGGCGACTTCGATTTCGATTTCCTTGTCATCCAGCTGACCTTCGCGCAGGCGCTTGCGGAACAGCTGACGGGTGTTGGAATCGGAGCTCGGCGCTTCTTCATTGCTGAAGCCCATGCGGGCCGGCGGCAGCAGTGCGTCGAGGATACGATCCTCGGCAGCGTCTTCGGCGCGGTGGCGCACGCGGGTCATTTCCTGCTCACGGAGCATCTTGATCGCGGCGTCGGCCAGATCACGGATGATCGATTCGACGTCACGACCGACGTAGCCGACTTCGGTGAACTTGGTCGCTTCGACCTTGATGAACGGTGCGTTGGCCAGTTTCGCCAGGCGACGGGCGATCTCGGTTTTACCGACACCGGTCGGACCGATCATCAGGATGTTCTTCGGGGTCACTTCAACGCGCAGCTCTTCAGGCAGCTGCATGCGGCGCCAGCGGTTGCGCAGGGCAATCGCGACGGCGCGCTTGGCATCGTCCTGGCCGATGATATGGCGGTTGAGTTCGTGGACGATTTCGCGGGGAGTCATGGACATAATAATTGACGGTCCTCAAGCAGAAAAAAGCCGTGGCACAGGGCCGCGTCAGGCTTATTCAGCGAGATCCTGCTCCTCAATGGTCTGAGTGTGGTTGGTGAATACACAGATGTCGCCGGCGATACCGAGAGCGGTTTCGACGATTTCACGGGCCGACAGATCGGTCTTTTTCAGCAGGGCGCTGGCCGCGGCTTGCGCGTAGCCGCCGCCGGAACCCATGGCGATCAGGCCATCTTCGGGCTCGACCACATCACCGTTGCCGGTAATGATCAGCGAGGCGTCCTTGTTGGCGACCGCGAGCATGGCTTCGAGGCGGCTCAGGGAGCGGTCGGTGCGCCATTCTTTGGCGAGTTCGACAGCGGCGCGCACCAGGTGGCCCTGATGTTTTTCAAGTTGGCCTTCGAAACGTTCGAAGAGGGTAAAGGCGTCGGCGGTGGCACCGGCAAAACCGGCGATGACCTGGCCGTGGTACAGGCGACGAACTTTTTTCGCGTTGCCTTTCATCACGGTATTGCCGAGAGAAACCTGGCCGTCGCCGCCCATGACGACTTTGCCGTGACGGCGGACTGAAACGATGGTGGTCAAGGGAAGAGTCTCCACACAGCGGGGCGAAAGTGCCTTATGCCCATTCATATGGGGGTGCTGGAGAGGATTTCAACCGGGGAGGATGCGGAGGGACGAACGGCGGGTGGTTGATCGGGGGGATCTAGTGCTTGATAAGACGCCTTCGCGAGCAGGCTCGCTCCCACAGGGACTGCGTTATTCCTGTGGGAGCGAGCCTGCTCGCGAATGAACGATGACGCGGTACTACTGGTGGAATCAGCGGCTCTGGCGTTGTTGTAACAACAGGTTGCTGAAGCCGGCGCCGGCCAGTTGTTTCTGCGCGGTGGTCAGTTGTTCACGGTTGCTGAACGGGCCGACCAGTACGCGATACCAGGTTTCATCCTTCACTGTGCCGGACTCAACCGCGACCGCCTGACCGAGCAGAATGATCTGCGCGCGGACCTTGTCGGCATCGGTTTCCTTGCGGAACGATCCGGCCTGCAAGAAGAACTTGGTTACCGGCGCCGCTTTGCTCACTGGCGGTGCTGGCGGCGGGGTGATCCCGGCCAGTGCTGCCTGCGCGCGTGCGGTGTCGATCTTCGCTGCTTCCGCCGGAGTAACTGGCGTGGTCGGGATGGCCGGCACTTGTGGCGTCGGCAAAGTCTTCTCCGGCACGGCGTCTGGCGGCACGATCACTTCCGATTCCGGCAGCAGGGTGTAGAAGTCGTACTTCGGCTTCACCGGTTGCGTCGGGCTCGGCGGGGTCTTGTTGGCCTCGGCGATCTTCGACGCTTTCTGCTGTTGCGCCTGTTCGACTTTCTCGCGCTTGACCGTGTCGCTGCCCTTGCCCGGCTCCAGCTTCATCAGAAACACGATGAACGCGCCGACCGTGAGGCCGATGGCCATCCACAGCCAACCCGGAATCGGTTGCTTCGCAGGAGCTTGGTAACGGCTGGCGCCACGCTTGGGTGCAGGTTTTTTCTTGGCAGCCAACTTACATACGCTCCAGAGTTTCCAGACCCAACAGCTCCAGGCCTTGCTTGAGGGTGCGACCGGTCAGCGCGGCCAGACGCAGACGGCTCTGCATCTGGGCCGGGGTTTCGGCGGCGAGGATCGGGCAGTTCTCGTAGAAGCTGGAGAACAGACCGGCAACGTCGTACAGATAAGTGCAGAGAATGTGCGGCGTGCCTTTGTCGGACACGTTGTTCAGCACTTCGCCGAACTGCGCCAGTTTCGCCGCCAGCTCAAGTTCGTGCTCGGCTTCGAGAACGATCTGACCGTCGACTTCGCTGAAATCCTTGCCCAGCTTGCGGAACACACCGGCCACGCGGGTGTAAGCGTAAAGCAGGTACGGCGCGGTGTTGCCTTCGAAATTCAGCATCAGGTCGAAGTTGAAGCTGTAGTCGCTGGTGCGGTGCTTCGACAGGTCGGCGTATTTCACCGCGCCGATGCCGACGACTTTGGCGATGTTGCGCAGCTCGTCTTCGGCCAGTTGCGGGTTCTTCTCTTTCACCAGGTTGTAGGCGCGTTCCTGCGCTTCGGTGAGCAGATCGATCAGCTTCACGGTGCCGCCGTCACGGGTCTTGAACGGACGGCCATCGGCGCCGTTCATGGTGCCGAAGCCCATGTGCTCCATTTCCATCGGATGGGTGACGAAACCGGCCTTGCGTGCCACGGCGAACACTTGCTGGAAGTGCAGGGCCTGACGCTGGTCGACGAAGTACAGCGCGCGGTCGGCTTTCAGCTTGCCACTGCGGTAGCGCACGGCGGCGAGGTCAGTGGTGGCGTACAGGTAACCGCCGTCAGCCTTGACGATGATTACCGGCAGCGGATCGCCGTCAGCATTCTTGAATTCGTCGAGGAACACGCACTGGGCGCCGTTGCTCTCGACCAGCATGCCAGCGGCTTTCAGATCGTTGACCACGTTGATCAGGTCGTCGTTGTAGGCGCTTTCACCCATCACGTCGGCCATGGTCAGCTTGACGTTGAGCAGTTCGTAGATCTTCTGGCAGTGCGACAGCGAGATGTCCTTGAACCGGGTCCACAGCGCCAGGCACTCGGCATCGCCGGCCTGCAACTTGACCACCAGGCCACGGGCGCGGTCGGCGAATTCTGCGGATTCGTCGAAACGCTGCTTGGCGGCGCGGTAGAAGTTTTCCAGGTCCGACAGCTCATCGCTGGTGATCGGGTTTTCCTGCAGATACGCCATCAGCATGCCGAACTGGGTGCCCCAGTCGCCGACGTGGTTCTGACGGATCACTTCGTCGCCGAGGAATTCAAGAACACGGGCTACGCCGTCACCGATGATGGTCGAGCGCAAGTGGCCGACGTGCATCTCTTTGGCCAGATTCGGTGCCGACAGGTCGACCACGGTGCGCTGCGCCGGGCCAGCCTTGCGCACGCCAATGTGAGCATCAGCCAGTGCGGCATCGAGGCGGTTGGCCAAGGCCTGGGTGTTCTGGAAGAAATTGATGAAGCCCGGGCCGGCGATTTCGGCCTTGGTGACGTTCTCGTCGGCAGGCAGTGCGGCAATGATTTTTTCCGCCAGATCGCGCGGCTTCATGCCCGCAGGCTTGGCCAGCATCATGGCGATGTTGCTGGCGAAGTCGCCGTGGGTCTTGTCACGGGCGTTCTCCACCTGGATCGCCGGCGACAGGCCTTCAGGCAACACACCTTCGTTGACGAGTTGGGTGAGGGCTTGTTGGATCAGCTGGCGAATGGTGTCTTTCATGGTCTTCTCTTTCGACCGCAAGCGCGGCGGGCGCATCGATGCGCGGGTGGAAAAACTGGGCATTATCCGTTGCGAAGACGGGCTTGCCAACCTTAGCAGGCAGCTTATGGATATGTGGTGACATTCAGATCAAAAGATCGCCGCCTGCGGCGGCTCCTACAAGGGGATAGGCGTTTTCCTGCAAGAGTTGCCGCAGGCGGCGATCTTTTGATCTTCAATACAAATCGACGGGATCGACATCCAGCGACCAGCGCACCGCGCGCCCGCTTGGCATCTGCTCCAGCACCAGCAACCAACTGGCCAGCAACCGATGCAGCGGCGCCCGTGCTGTCGCCTGCAACAGCAGCTGCGCGCGATAACGCCCGGCGCGGCGTTCCATCGGTGCTGGCACTGGCCCGAGCAATTCGATCCCGCTCAGGTTCTGCTCAGCCAGCAAACGCTCGGCTTCGCTACACGCCTCATCGAGAAAACCTTCCGCTTGCCCGGGCTTGTGCGCTTCGGCACGCAACAGCGCCAGATGCGCAAAAGGCGGCAACCCGGCGGCGCGGCGCTCGCTCAAGGCCTGTTCGGCAAAGGCGAAATAGCCCTGTTCGGTGAGTTGCACCAATAAAGGATGGTCAGCGAGGTGTGTCTGGATAATCACCTTGCCCGGTTCCTCCGCTCGCCCGGCACGACCTGCGACCTGCACGATCAACTGCGCCATGCGCTCGCTGGCGCGGAAGTCGCCGGAGAACAGACCGCCGTCAGCATCCAGAATCGACACCAGCGTCACCCTTGGAAAATGGTGACCCTTGGCCAACATCTGCGTGCCGACCAGAATGCACGGCTGGCCCTTCTGAATCGTTGCGAACAACTGATTCATCGCGTCCTTGCGCGACGTGCTGTCGCGGTCGACGCGCAGTACCGGGTAGTCGGGAAACAGAATCGCCAGACGTTCCTCGGCGCGCTCAGTACCCGCGCCGACGGGTCGCAGATCGACCTTGTTGCACTTCGGACATTGGCGCGGCGTGCGCTCGACGTAGCCACAGTGGTGGCAGCGCAGTTCGCCGTAACGCTGGTGCACGGTCATCCGCGCATCGCAGCGCGAACACTCGGACATCCAGCCGCAGTCGTGGCAGAGCAATGTCGGTGCGAAGCCGCGCCGGTTGAGGAACACCAGCACCTGTTGGCCATTGGCGAGGGTCTGGCCGATGGCTTGTTGCATCGGCCCGGAAATACCGCTGTCCAGTGGACGGCTTTTCACATCCAGCCGCAGGAAGCGTGGCTGCTTGGCACCGCCAGCACGTTCATTCAGGCGTAGGAGGCCGTAACGGCCGGTGTAGGCGTTGTGCAGGCTTTCCAGTGATGGCGTCGCGGAACCGAGAACGATCGGGATGTTTTCCTGCCGTGCACGCACCAGCGCCAGATCACGGGCGTGGTAGCGCAAACCTTCCTGCTGTTTATAAGAGCCGTCGTGCTCTTCATCGATGATGATCAGTCCGGGATTCTTCATCGGCGTAAACAGCGCCGAGCGGGTGCCGATAATAATGTCGGCCTCGCCATCACGTGCGGCGAGCCAGGCTTCGAGGCGCTCGCGATCATTGACCGCCGAGTGCAGCAGGGCGATGCGCGCATTGAAGCGCTGCTCGAAACGCGCCAGGGTCTGCGGGCCGAGGTTGATCTCCGGGATCAGCACCAGCGCCTGTTTGCCGGCTTCGAGGGTTTCGCGGATCAGTTGCAAATAGACTTCGGTCTTGCCACTGCCGGTGACCCCGGCCAGCAGGAACGCGTGATAACTGTCGAAGCCGGCGCGGATCGCCTCGTAGGCGGCGCGCTGTTCGGCGTTCAGCGGCAATTCCGGCTGCGCCAGCCAATGCTCATGGCGCACGCCGGGTGCATGCCGGCGGATTTCCACTTGCACCAGATTTTTCGCCAGCAGCAGATCAAGGCTGTCCTTGCTCAGCATCAGTTTGCTCAGCAACTGATGGGCGACGCCGTGCGGGTGTTGAGCGAGGGTGGCGAGTGCTTCCCGCTGGCGCGGGGCGCGGGCGATGCGCGGGTCTTCAAGGCTGGCGCCGGGCGTGGCTGACCAGAAACGCTCCTGCCGGGCCTCGGCCAGTTCGCCTTGGCGCAGCAGTACTGGCAGCGCCCAGCTCAGGGTGTCGCCGAGGCTGTGCTGATAATACTGCGACGTCCACAGGCACAACTTGAACAGCGCTGGTGGCAGCGGCGGCGTGGCATCAAGCAGGGCCAGCGCCGGTTTGAGTTTTTCCACCGGCACTTCGCTGGTGTCGGTAACCTCGACCAGAATGCCGATCATCTCGCGTCGGCCAAACGGTACGCGCAAACGCATACCCGGCTGCAATTGCTCACGCAGCACGCCGGCCGGCGCTCGGTAGTCGAACAGGCGGCGCAAGGGTGAAGGCAGGGCTAGGCGCAGAATGGCGTCGGGCACGCGGGGGGATCTCTATAAACAGAACAAGGACATGACACATATCCAATGTAGGAGTGAGCCTGCTCGCGAGAGCGGTGTGTCATTCAGCATTTATTTCTTCTGACACACCGCTATCGCGAGCAGGCTCACTCCTACAAGGGAATCGCGCAATGGGCCGGGAGCCTAGCAGACGGTCGGTCTCGGTGACAGCTTGCGTGTTTGAAAAGGTCTGGTAGAATCCGCGGCCTAATTACGTGCGGTATTCAACAATAGTGTTGGGTGGCGGCACGCTAGCTGAGGAAGACACCATGAAAGCTGATATCCACCCGAATTACCCAGTCATCGCTGTTACCTGCAGCTGTGGCAACAAGTTCGAAACCCGTTCGACTTTCGGCAAAGCTCTGCCAATCGACGTTTGCAACGAATGCCACCCGTTCTACACCGGTAAGCAGAAGACTCTGGACACTGGCGGCCGCGTTCAGCGCTTCGCAGACCGTTTCGGTGCTTTCGGCAAGAAACCTGCTGCTGCAGAGTAAGGTTGAAGGGCCCGGTGGGCTTTTCCTCGTTGCTGAAAAAGGCGTCCCTCGCGGGCGCCTTTTTTGTGTCTGCGATTTGGCTATCCGGCGCGCAGGCCTTCTGTCCGGCGCCTGCGGGACTGGCCAGCGTCACCGTGCAGCGCGTGGTCGATGGCGACACGCTGCGCCTGAGCGACGGTCGCAGCGTACGCATGATCGGCCTCAACACGCCTGAGCTGGGCAGGCAGGGCCGCAGCGACGACCCCTTCGCCGTGGCGGCACGCAAACGCCTGCAAGCGCTGGTCGATGCCAGCGGCGGACGTGTCGGTTTGCGCCCCGGCAAGCAAGCCAAAGACCATTACGGGCGTACACTCGCGCATATTTACAGCACCAGCGGCGCCAATCTCGAAGCGCAAATGCTCGCCGATGGCCTCGGTTTCCAGGTCGCGGTTGCGCCGAATGTTGATCTTGTTGCCTGTCAGCAAGCCGCCGAACGTAGTGCGCGAAAGGCCGGGCTGGGCCTCTGGCGGCAATCACCTGTACTGAAAGCGGAGCAGATCCAGCGCTCGGGTTTCGCCGTGATCAGTGGACGTGTGAGCAAGGTTCAGCGCAATCGAGGCGGAATCTGGATCGAGTTGCAGGACTCGCTTGTATTGCGCGTTGCTCCCAATCTGGTCAGACAATTTGACAATGCCCGGTTGCAGGCGTTGAAAGGCAAGCAGATCGAGGCTCGCGGCTGGATCGTTGATCGTTCCAGGCGCGGTGGATTGCAATCCGGCCAGTCGCGCTGGCTGCTTCCGTTGACGGATCCTTCGATGTTGCAAACGCCGCGTTGAAGAAAAATTGTAGACATTTTTTCTGTCGATTGTGAACAGTCCGGCCCTTGTGCGCCGTGGCTCTTGGCCCAAAGTCGTAGGGCAGGGCGCTTGACAGGGGTGACCGCTCAGTCTTGTGGGGACTTTGCGAGGCGCGTATCCTCGCTGACCAGTCTGTCCAACAGTAAAAAGCGGAATGCCAAAATGTCTGATCTGAAAACTGCCGCTCTCGAATATCATGCCAATCCTCGTCCAGGGAAGCTGAGTGTCGAGCTCACCAAGGCCACTGCTACCGCTCGCGACTTGTCGCTGGCCTACAGCCCCGGCGTAGCTGAACCAGTGCGTGAGATCGCTCGCGATCCTGAACTGGCCTACAAATACACCGGCAAGGGCAACCTGGTTGCAGTCATTTCCGATGGCACCGCGATTCTCGGTCTGGGCAACCTCGGCCCATTGGCTTCCAAGCCAGTGATGGAAGGTAAAGGCGTACTGTTCAAGCGCTTCGCCGGCATCGACGTTTTCGACATCGAAGTCGACTCCGAAAGCCCGCAAGCCTTTATCGATACCGTAAAACGCATCTCCATCACATTCGGTGGTATCAACCTGGAAGACATCAAGGCGCCAGAGTGCTTTGAGATCGAACGTGCTCTGATTGAGCAGTGCGACATTCCGGTGTTCCACGATGACCAGCACGGCACCGCGATCGTGACCGCTGCGGGCATGATCAACGCCCTGGAAATCGCTGGCAAAACCCTGCCAGAAGCGAAAATCGTCTGCCTGGGCGCCGGTGCTGCCGCCATCTCCTGCATGAAACTGCTGGTGAGCATGGGCGCACGCATCGAAAACATCTTCATGGTTGACCGTACCGGTGTGATCCACTCCGGCCGTGACGACCTGAACCAGTACAAAGCGGTATTCGCTCACGCCACCGAGAAGCGCAGCCTGGCTGACGCACTGGCAGGCGCTGACGTGTTCGTCGGTCTGTCCGGCCCGAACCTGCTGAGCGCAGAAGGCCTGCTGTCGATGGCGGCCAACCCGATCGTGTTCGCCTGCTCGAACCCGGATCCGGAAATCTCCCCGGAGCTGGCGCACGCTACCCGTAGCGACGTGATCATGGCCACCGGCCGTTCGGACTACCCGAACCAGGTCAACAACGTGCTGGGCTTCCCGTTCATCTTCCGTGGTGCTCTGGACGTTCGCGCCAAGCGCATCAACGAAGAAATGAAAGTGGCTGCCGCCAACGCCCTGCGTGAACTGGCCAAGCTGCCTGTTCCTCAGGACGTGTGCGATGCCTACGGCGGTGCTCCGCTGGAATTCGGCCGTGAGTACATCATTCCGAAGCCAATGGACAAGCGCCTGATCACCCTGATCTCCGACGCTGTGGCCAAAGCCGCAATCGAGACCGGTGTGGCGACCCTGCCGTATCCGAAGAACTACCCGCTGAAAAGCGTGGATGACGTGTTCAACGGCTAAGCCGTTGTAGCGCTTCAAACGAAAGCCCCGGCTCGTGAGAGTCGGGGCTTTTTTGTTTTCGGGAATTTTCAGGATCGCATTTCATATCGACAAGGGCCCTCACCCTAACCCTCTCCCAGGGGGAGAGGGGACTGATTGGGGGATGTTCGGGAGTTACGCCGACCTGAACGTATTGTTTTGAATCCATAATCGACACAGCTCTCTCAGGTCGATGTAGAGCGCTAGACAACTCGGTCAGTCCCCTCTCCCTCCGGGAGAGGGCTAGGGTGAGGGGCTCTTGATACTCAGGCAATAAAAAAGCCCCGCACATCTCACGAAGGCGGGGCTTTTTGCTGCTTCAGGATCAGAACAGATCGATCGGCGCCTGCTCATCCGCAGGCAGCGGGCTGCCCGGTACGGCGCCATTACCCAGTTCATTCACCGACGGCGGCGTGTCTTCAGACTTGAACAGCTCGAAGTAGGCGCCTGGCGTGCTCGGCGTCGCCGCTCGGCCACTGACCGGATCCACGCGCAGACTCAGCAAGCCTTCCGGCTCAGGCTGCACGTGCGGCGGCTTGTCCTTCAGCGCAGCCGACATGTAGTTCATCCAGATCGGCAGCGCCACAGTACCGCCGAACTCGCGACGACCGAGGCTTTCCGGCTGGTCAAAGCCAGTCCACACGGTGGTCACGTAATCGGCGTTGTAACCAGAGAACCACGCGTCTTTCGATTCGTTGGTGGTACCGGTTTTACCGGCGATATCGCTGCGGCCCATGGCCAACGCGCGACGGCCGGTGCCGAGCTTGATCACGTCCTGCAACATGCTGTTGAGGATGTAGGTGGTGCGGCCATCGACAATTCGCTCGGCCACTGCCGGTGTTTGCGGCACGGCCGCGCTGCCCGGCACTTCGCCCGCAACCGGTGTGGCGTTGACCGTAAACGAATCGGTGTGCGGCGCCGCGATACCGTCCGTCGCCGAACCGCCCTGAGGCACGGTTGGCGGGTTGGCGACGAACAGCGTGTCGCCATTACGGCTTTCGATCTTGTCGATGATGTACGGGGTGATCTTGTAACCGCCGTTGGCGAACGTACTCCAACCGGTCGCAATTTCCATCGGCGTCAGCGTTGCAGTACCCAGCGCCAGCGACAGGTTGGGCGGCAGATCCTGCTTGTTGAAGCCGAAACGGGTGATGTAGTCGATGGTCTTGCCTACGCCCATCGCCTGCAGCAAGCGGATCGACACCAGGTTACGCGACTTGTACAGCGCCTCACGCAGGCGGATCGGGCCGAGGAAGGTGTTGGTGTCGTTCTTCGGGCGCCAGACCTTGTCCAGATATTCGTCGACAAACACGATCGGCGCATCGTTGACCAGCGTGGCAGCGGTGTAGCCGCTATCCAGCGCGGCGCTGTAGACGAACGGCTTGAAGCTCGAGCCCGGCTGACGCTTGGCCTGCATCGCACGGTTGTAGTTGCTCTGTTCGAAGGCGAAACCGCCGACCAGCGAGCGAATCGCGCCGTTCTGCGGATCCAGCGACACCAGCGCACCTTGCGCCTGCGGGATCTGGCTGAACTTCAGTGAATTGTCTTTCTGACGCTGCACGCGAACCAGATCACCGACCGCCGCGACATCCGACGGCTGGCGCGGATTGGCACCCATGCTGTTGGTGTTGAGGAACGGTCGTGCCCATTTCATGGTGTCCCAGGCGACGTGTTCTTCGCCGGTGCGGGTCAGCACTTGCAGGCCGTTCTTATCGACCTGGGTGACGATGGCCGGCTCAAGGCTGCTGATGGTGCGCTGCTTGGTCAGTTCGTTGGCCCAGGCCTCACGGGTCTTGCCCGGCAGACGCGATTCGGGGCCACGGTAGCCGTGACGCTGGTCGTAGGTCATCAAACCTTCGTGCAGTGCGGTGTTGGCCATTTCCTGCAGGTTGCTCGGCACCGTGGTGGTGACGCGGAAACCTTCGGTGTAAGCGTCGCTGCCATAACGGCCGACCATCTCGGCACGGGCCATTTCAGCGATATACGGTGCATTCACTTCCGGGGTCGGCACGTGATAGCTGGCGTTCAGCGGTTCGTTGATCGCAGCGGTGTAGTCCGCTTCGCTGATCTTGCCAAGCTTGTACATGCGCCCGAGGATCCAGTCGCGGCGTTCTTTGCTGCGCGCCGGGTTGGCCAGCGGGTTGAAACGCGACGGGGCTTTCGGCAGGCCGGCGATCATCGCCATCTGCGCCAGGCTGACATCACGGATCGACTTGCCGTAATACACCTGCGCCGCCGCTTCGATGCCATAGGCGCGGTTGCCCAGATAGATCTTGTTCACGTACAGCTCAAGGATTTCATCCTTGGTCAGCTGCCGCTCGATCTGCAGGGCCAGAAGAATTTCGGTGGTTTTGCGCGAGAAGCTGCGTTCGCTGGTCAGGAAGAAGTTCTTCGCTACCTGCATGGTGATGGTGCTGCCGCCGGACTGAATGTGTCCGCTTTTGACCAGTTGGGTCGCGGCGCGCATCAGGCTGCTCGGATCGACGCCATAGTGGTTGGCGAAATTGTCGTCTTCAGCACTTAGTAACGCATTAATGAAATTGGGGGGAATGTCGGCGAAACGGATCGGTGTACGGCGCATTTCGCCAAATTCGGCGATCAACTTGTTGTCGCTGGAGTAGACCCGCAGCGGAATCTGCAACTGAATGCTTCGCAGAGCCTCCACAGAAGGCAAACCCGGACTAAGGTAAAGAAACGCGCCGCTGAGACCTAAAAGCAGTCCGCAGAAAACGGCGACGATGGACCAACCGAAAAATTTCAGCAGACGAATCAAGGCTTTTGGACATCCAGTGCAAAGAATGAATTTGGCGACGGGGCTCCGGCTACACACAGAACCATCCGCGCTTGCAGTAAAAAGCGGAAAAAAACGCTGGGCATTATAAGCACTTTTCTGCTGGGGGCGTCATTTGCGCTTCTGTCAAGACGGGGTGAAGGAACGCAATGCGTATTACAGAGTCCGTAACTCACGGAAAGTCATAGGGAATTGGTAGTGCTGGGACTCTTCAATAAAAAGGCCAATACGTTACTGGGGATCGACATCAGTTCCACGTCAGTGAAGCTGCTGGAACTGAGCCGTCAGGGTGATCGCTACCGGGTCGAGGCGTATGCGGTAGAGCCATTGCCAGTCAACGCCGTGGTCGAAAAGAACATCGCCGAGCTTGAAGGCGTCGGTCAGGCCCTGAGCCGTTTACTGGTCAAGGCGCGCACCGGGCTCAAGAGCGTGGCAGTCGCAGTGGCCGGTTCTGCCGTGATCACCAAGATCATCGAGATGGACGCCGGGCTGTCCGACGACGAGCTGGAAAACCAGCTCAAGATCGAGGCCGATCAGTACATTCCCTACCCGCTGGACGAAGTCGCCATCGATTTCGAAGTCCAGGGCGTGTCACCGCGCAACCCTGAGCGGGTCAACGTGTTGCTCGCTGCCTGTCGCAAGGAAAACGTCGAAGTCCGCGAAGCGGCACTGGCTCTGGCCGGGCTGACCGCACGGG
Source organism: Pseudomonas zeae (assembly GCF_014268485.2). Taxonomy (NCBI): domain Bacteria; kingdom Pseudomonadati; phylum Pseudomonadota; class Gammaproteobacteria; order Pseudomonadales; family Pseudomonadaceae; genus Pseudomonas; species Pseudomonas zeae. The sequence continues at coordinate 710,809 of NZ_CP077090.1, forward strand.
TAGTCGACGTCGAAGCCTATGCGCTGGAGCGCTCGTTCGGCTTGCTGGCCACGCAACTGGCGGCGTCTCAGGAGCGTCTGACTGTCGCTGTGGTCGACATCGGCGCGACCATGACCACGCTCAGCGTCCTGCACAATGGCAAGATCATCTATACCCGCGAGCAATTGTTCGGCGGCCGGCAACTGACCGAGGAAATCCAGCGCCGCTATGGCCTGACCCTCGAACAAGCGGGGCTGGCGAAAAAGCAGGGCGGTCTGCCCGATGATTACATCAGCGAGGTCTTGCAACCGTTTCGCGAGGCGCTGGTGCAGCAAGTGTCGCGCTCGCTGCAGTTCTTCTTCGCCTCCGGGCAATACAACGCGGTCGATCACATTCTGCTGGCCGGCGGCACGGCTTCAGTGCCCGGGCTGGATCGGCTGATCGAGCAGCGCCTGAGCACACCGACACAAGTAGCCAACCCGTTTGCCAACATGGCCCTGAGCAGCAAGGTCAACGCCGGGGCTTTGGCCAGCGACGCGCCGGCGCTGATGATCGCCTGCGGGCTCGCGCTCAGGAGTTTCGACTGATGGCGCGGATCAACCTCCTACCCTGGCGCGAGGAACGTCGCGAAGAGCGGCGCAAGCGCTTTCTGCTGGCCTTGATCGGCGTGTTGGCCGGCTCGATCGGTGCGGTGCTCATCGCCGATCAGATCATCAGTGCGGCGATTGAGCAGCAAGTGGCGCGCAACGACTACATCGCCAAGCAGATCGCCGTGGTCGACGAACGGATCAAACAGATCAGCGATCTCAAGGCGCGTCGTCAGCAACTGGTCGAGCGCATGCGCATCATTCAGGACTTGCAGGGCAACCGGCAGATCAGTGGGCGAATCTTCGATCAACTGGCGCGCACGCTGCCGGACGGTGTGTATTTCACTGACGTGAAAATGGTTGGCAAAACCCTGTCGATCAGCGGTGCAGCCGAATCGAACAACCGGGTCTCCGAGTTGATGCGCAATCTGGACGCCTCCGACTGGTTCGACGCGCCCAGTCTCAACGAGGTGAAGGCGACGACGGCGGGCCAAGTGGATCAGGCCAACACGTTTGAGTTGACCGTACGGCAGACCCAGCCCCGCACCGTGGAGGACGAGCAATGAAGCCGTCCGAATGGCTGGAAAGTCTGCGCGACATCGATTTCAACGACCTCGATACCAGCAACATCGGCTCATGGCCGGCAGCAGTGAAAGCCATCGCCGGGGCGCTGTTGATGGTGTTGGTCCTGGCGCTCGGTTATAACTTTTTCATCAGTGACCTGGAAAACCAACTCGAAGCCAAGCGCGAGGAAGAAGCCACGCTCAAGGAGCAGTTCGCCAGCAAGGCACGTCTTTCGGCCAACCTTGAGCTGTACACCCAACAAATGAAGGAGATGGAAAACACCTTCGGCGTGTTGCTGCGACAATTGCCCAGTGATACCGAAGTGCCGGGCCTGCTCGAAGACATCACCCGCACCGGTCTGGGCAGCGGCCTGGAGTTCGAAGAGATCAAACTGCTGCCGGAGGTCACCCAGCAGTTTTACATCGAGCTGCCGATCCAGATCACCGTCACCGGTGCCTATCACGACCTTGCGACCTTCGTCAGTGGCGTGGCCGGGCTGCCACGCATTGTCACCTTGCACGATTTCGAGCTCGCGCCTGCCGATAAAGAGGGTGGGCCGAAGCTGCGCATGAGCATCCTTGCCAAGACCTATCGCTATAACGACAAGGGGCTGCAGAAATGACCCCGATTCGTTACATCGCGTTGTCGATGACGCTGCTCGCGTTGAACGGTTGTGGTGGCAGCAATGACTTCAGCGATCTTGATGCCTACCTGAATGAAGTACGCCTGCGCCCGGCGGGCAAGATTGAACCAACCCCGACATTCCGGTCTTACCCGACATTCACTTACAGCGCGGCCAACCTGCGCAGTCCGTTCTCGCGCCAGGTGCGGGTTGATCTGGCCGGGCAGAGACATGGCTCACGCAACGTCAAGCCCGATCCCAATCGGGTCAAGCAATACCTCGAAGGTTTCAACATCGAGCAGTTCGAGATGGTCGGCACGATCTCCAATGTTTCCGGCTCCTTTGCGCTGTTGCGCGGGGCGGGCGGGGTGCATCGGCTGAAAGTCGGCGATTACCTGGGGCGCAATGACGGCCGCATCGTCGCCATCAGCGCCACCCAGGTCGATGTCGTCGAAATCGTCCCCGACGGCGAAGGCGCCTGGCTGGAGCGTCCGCGCACCATTCCTTTGAAAGAGCACTCATAGTGGAAGTCGAACAATGAACAGGATTTTCTCCACCCTCGGTTTTTCGCTATGGATAGCGCTGATGTCGCCGATGGTACTCGCGGCCAATCTGAGGACGCTGGACGTGGCGGCGTTGCCGGGTGATCGCGTCGAGTTGAAGTTGTCGTTCGACGGCCCGCCACCACAACCCAAGGGCTACACCACCGAATCGCCGGCGCGGATTGCGCTGGACCTGCCCGGTGTCGCCAGTCAGTTAGCCAGCAAGAACCTCGATCTGGGCAGCGGCAATGCGCGAACCGCTACTGTGGTTGAGGCCAAGGAACGCACGCGGCTGATTGTCAGCCTGACGCAATTGGCGCCGTACACCACGCGGGTTGAGGGCAATAACCTGTTCGTGGTGGTCGGTCAGGGCGCACCGGCCACCGCGCCGCGTCCCGCTGCCGCTGCACCTCGTGCTACCGCTAAAGCTGCTGCGCCCGCCAAGGCTTTTGTGCCGAAAAGCCGGGCGATTCGCGGTGTGGACTTCCAGCGTGGTACGGCGGGGGAAGGCAATGTGGTCATCGACCTGTCCGACCCGACTATTGCTCCGGATATCCAGGAGCATGACGGCAAGATCATCCTCAGCTTCGCCCGTACGCAGTTACCAGACAAGTTGCGGGTACGCCTCGACGTCAAGGATTTCGCCACTCCGGTGCAGTTCGTCAATGCCGGAGTAACCGCTGATCGCACAGTCATTACCGTTGAACCCAGTGGCACCTACGAGTACTCCACCTTCCAGACCGACAACAAACTGACCGTCAGCATCCGCCCGATGACTGTCGATGACCTGCAAAAGCGTAACGCTGACCGCCAGGCGTACGTCGGCGAAAAGCTCTCGCTGAACTTCCAGGACATTGATGTGCGCTCGGTGCTGCAACTGATCGCCGACTTCACCAACCTCAATCTGGTTGCCAGCGACACGGTGCAGGGTGGCATCACCTTGCGCCTGCAAAATGTGCCGTGGGATCAGGCCCTGGATCTGGTGTTGAAAACCAAGGGCCTGGATAAGCGCAAGATCGGCAATGTGTTGCTAGTGGCTCCGGCCGATGAAATCGCTGCCCGCGAGCGTCAGGAACTGGAGTCGCAGAAGCAGATCGCCGAACTGGCGCCGTTGCGTCGTGAGTTGCTGCAAGTGAATTACGCCAAAGCCGCGGACATCGCCAAGCTGTTCCAGTCGGTGACCAGCGCTGAGGCGAAAATCGACGAGCGCGGTTCGATTACTGTCGACGAGCGGACCAACAACATCATTGCCTACCAGACTCAGGATCGCCTCGACGAACTGCGGCGGATCGTGGCGCAACTGGATATTCCGGTGCGTCAGGTGATGATCGAAGCGCGGATTGTCGAGGCCAACGTCGATTACGACAAAAGTCTGGGCGTGCGCTGGGGCGGCTCGATCCAGAACAAGGGCAACTGGAACACCTCGGGCGTGAGCAACGGCACATCGTCGACCATCGGTACGCCGGGCAGCACCAGCACCAACTCGCCGTTCGTCGACATGGGCACGGTGGGCAATACCTCAGGGATCGGCATCGCCTTCATCACCGACAACGTGCTCCTCGATCTCGAGCTGACCGCGATGGAGAAGACCGGTAACGGCGAAATCGTCTCGCAGCCGAAGGTGGTCACCTCCGACAAGGAAACCGCAAAAATCCTCAAAGGCACCGAGATTCCGTATCAGGAAGCCAGTTCCAGCGGCGCGACGTCGGTGTCGTTCAAGGAAGCCTCGCTGTCACTGGAAGTCACCCCGCAGATCACCCCGGACAACCGCATCATCATGGAGGTCAAGGTCACCAAGGACGAACCGGATTACCTGAACAAAGTGCAGGATGTGCCGCCGATCAAGAAAAACGAGGTCAACGCCAAGGTGCTGGTCAATGACGGCGAAACCATCGTGATTGGCGGTGTTTTCTCAAATACTCAAAGCAAGGTCGTAGATAAGGTGCCATTTCTTGGCGATGTGCCGTATCTTGGCCGCCTTTTCCGGCGTGATGTGGTATCGGAGAAAAAATCCGAGCTGCTGGTATTTCTCACACCACGTATCATGAATAACCAGGCGATTGCTGTGAGTCGTTGATTCTGTGCGAAATTTGATTCTTGTAGGACCGATGGGTGCTGGCAAAAGCACCATCGGCCGGTTACTGGCCAAAGAGCTGCGCCTGCCGTTCAAAGATTCCGACAAGGAAATTGAATTGCGCACGGGCGCCAATATCCCGTGGATCTTCGACAAGGAAGGCGAACCCGGCTTTCGTGACCGTGAGCAGGCGATGATCGCCGAGCTGTGCGCGTTCGATGGCGTGGTGTTGGCGACCGGCGGTGGCGCAGTCATGCGCGATGCCAATCGCAAGGCCCTGCATGAGGGTGGGCGAGTGGTGTATCTGCACGCCTCTGTGGAGCAGCAGGTCGGCCGCACGTCGCGCGATCGCAACCGGCCGTTGCTGCGTACCGCCAATCCGGAAAAAACCCTGCGTGATCTGCTGGCGATCCGCGATCCGCTTTATCGGGAAATTGCCGATCTGGTGGTGGAAACCGACGAGCGGCCGCCACGTATGGTGGTGCTCGACATTCTCGATCGTCTGGCGCAGCTTCCTCCCCGTTAAAGCATCGCTCGAAATGCGCTATCCTCGGCGTCCTGTCAAAGTCCGTCGAGGTTGTGGCGGATGGCGTGCGAGCGGCGTCATACGCGCTATAGGCCGCAGACAACCAATAATTCAGGGCAGGACGCCTGCTTCCATCTTCACTGTGGGGACACATGCAGACACTCAAGGTCGATCTAGGCGAGCGCAGCTACCCGATTCATATTGGCGAAGGTTTGTTGGATCAGCCCGAGCTGCTGGCTCCGCATATTCATGGGCGACAGGTGGCAATCATCTCCAACGAGACCGTTGCGCCGCTCTATCTTGAACGTCTGATCCGCAGCCTGGCGCAGTTCTCGGTGATCTCCGTGGTGTTGCCGGACGGCGAAGCCTTCAAGAACTGGGAAACCCTGCAACTGATCTTCGACGGTCTGCTGACCGCCCGTCATGATCGCCGTACCACCGTGATCGCCCTCGGCGGCGGTGTGATTGGCGACATGGCCGGTTTTGCCGCAGCCTGTTACCAGCGCGGCGTCGACTTCATCCAGATTCCTACCACCCTGCTGTCCCAGGTCGATTCTTCGGTGGGCGGCAAGACCGGTATCAACCATCCACTAGGCAAGAACATGGTCGGCGCGTTCTACCAACCGAACGTGGTGCTGATCGATACGGCGTCCCTGAAAACCCTGCCAGAGCGCGAGCTGTCTGCCGGTCTGGCCGAAGTCATCAAGTACGGGTTGATCTGCGACGAGCCATTCCTGACCTGGCTCGAAGAAAACGTCGATGCCCTGCGCGCGCTCGACCAGAAAGCCCTGACTTACGCGATCGAGCGCTCTTGCGCGGCCAAGGCTGCGGTGGTTGGCGCCGATGAGAAAGAAACCGGCGTACGTGCCGCGCTCAACCTCGGCCACACTTTCGGCCACGCCATCGAGACCCACATGGGCTATGGTGTCTGGTTGCACGGGGAAGCGGTCGCGGCTGGCACCGTGATGGCGCTGGAGATGTCCGCGCGTCTGGGCTGGATCAGTGACGAGGAGCGTGATCGCGGTATTCGTCTGTTCCAGCGCGCCGGCTTGCCTGTGGTGCCGCCGACTGAAATGACCGAAGCCGATTTTCTTCAACACATGGCAATCGACAAAAAAGTGATCGACGGTCGTCTGCGCCTGGTGCTGCTGCGCCGGATGGGCGAAGCGGTAGTGACCGACGATTATCCGAAAGAGGTTCTACAGGCCACGCTGGGAGCGGATTACCGCGCCCTGGCTCAGCTTAAAGGTTGAAAAGATTCCAATGACTAGTTTGCATGCCGACGAGGCGTTCCTCGGCCATTTCCAGTTAAGTCACGACCCGTTCGCGCCACGCGTGCCGGGCTTCAAGTTCTTCCCGGCTCAGCGCAAACCGGTGCTGGGTCAACTGCATCATCTGGCGCGTTACAGCCAGTTGCTGCTGGTGGTCACCGGCCCGCAAGGCAGTGGCAAGACCTTGCTGCGTCAGGCGCTGGTCGCCAGCACCAACAAACAGTCGGTGCAGAGCGTGGTGGTTTCCGCCCGCGGTGCCGGTGATGCTGCCGGTGTGTTGCGCCAGGTGGCGCAGGCGCTGAACGTCGCTCAGGCCGAAGTTGGCGCGATTCTCGATCAAGTGGTGCAACTCGCACTGACCGGCCAGGAAGTCTATCTGTTGGTGGACGACGCTGAGCAGCTCGACGAGTCCGCTCTCGAAGCGCTGATGGCGCTGGGTGCCGGCGCACCGGAAGGTCGCCCGCATGTGTTCCTGTTCGGTGAATCGTCGCTGATCGCTCAGCTCGAGGCGTTGCACCTTGAGGAAGAGCGTTTCCACGTCATCGAGCTGCAGCCGTACACCGAAGAAGAGACCCGCGAATATCTCGACCAACGGCTCGAAGGTGCCGGCCGGGGTGTCGAACTTTTCAGCGCGGATCAGATCTCTGATATTCACGAAAGTGCCGAGGGTTGGCCGGGCAATATCAACCAGGTCGCTCGCGATGCTCTGATCGAAGTCATGATTGCCAGCCGCTCTGCGGTCAAGCGTCCAAGTATGGGGTTCAACATGCCGAAGAAACACGTATTGGCGATTTCCGCCGTCGTTGTGGTCGCGGTCGCCGCCGCCTGGTTGATGCCGGGTCGCAACAAGGCGCCAACCACCGGCGCTCCTGCCAATGAACAGGCACAGTTGCCTTTGGGGCAGGGTGCCAATGGCGGCGCACCGAACGTCGAGTTCGCCGGCAATACGCAACCGATGCCGTTGCCGCTGGTCGGTAACTCGCAACCGGTCATGCGCGGCCCGTTGGCCGAGGCGGCTGGCGGTATTACCGAAGGCGACGATGGCGTGCCGCTGGAAGGTTCCAGTGCGACTCCGCCGACCGTGACCACTTCCGCGCCACCGGCGGGCGTTCCTGCCGGTCCCGCGCCGACACCGGTTCCGTTGCCGGCCGCCAAACCGACTCCTGCTCCTACTCAGGTTGCCACCGCCAAGCCTGCTCCGGCCGCGCCAGTCGCCAAACCGGCCCCAGCGCCGGCCAAGCCAGTCGCCGCTGCAAAACCGGCCGAGAAGCCGGTGACCGTTGCCAAAGCCGCCGGTGGCAGCTGGTATGCCGGTCAGCCGACCGGCAACTACGTGGTGCAGATCCTCGGCACCAGCTCTGAAGCGGCAGCGCAAAACTTCGTCAAAGAGCAGGGCGGTGAGTACCGTTATTTCAAGAAAGTCCTCAACGGCAAACCGCTTTACGTGATCACCTACGGCAACTTCGCCAATCGTGATGCAGCCGTTTCTGCCATCAAGGCCTTGCCAGCGAAGGTTCAGGCTGGTAAACCTTGGCCTCGCACTGTCGCCAGCGTCCAACAGGAACTGGCAACAACTCGCTGAAGATTCGGCGGCCTTACCCAGGCCGCCTCTCCAAGCACCTCAAAATTTCTACGAGTGCGCGCCGCCTTCACAGGCCGCGTGCCTTGTGGTGTCTGCGTCACAGTAGTCTTTGAGTCGTTGCGGTCAAAATTAAAAAAGTTTTGACTAGCACAGCAGATCGCTTTAAACCTTTCACAAATGCGACATGAATTTGCGACATTTCGTCGTCAAATTTGTGAGCCTCTGTGTCGCTGTGTACAATGACCACCCTTTTGCCCCCCGCGAAGCCGGCGTACGTTCGGCGCAGGATGCAAGTGGTTGAATTGAAAAGAAATTTGCCTCGAAAAGAGGCAGCCTGGTGAGAAAGTGTCTATGAAAGCAGGTCTGTACCAACCAGATGAATTCAAGGATAACTGTGGTTTCGGCCTGATAGCCCACATGCAGGGCGAGCCCAGTCATACCCTTTTGCAAACGGCCATCGAGGCCCTGACCTGCATGACCCACCGCGGTGGGATTAATGCCGACGGCAAGACCGGTGACGGTTGCGGTCTGCTGATTCAAAAACCTGATGCGTTCCTGCGCGCCATTGCCCAGGAAACCTTCAGCGTCGAGCTGCCCAAGCAATACGCGGTGGGCATGGTCTTCTTCAACCAGGATCCGGCCAAGGCCGAAGCCGCTCGCGAGAACATGAACCGCGAGATCCTCGCTGAAGGCCTGCAACTGATCGGCTGGCGCAAAGTGCCGATCGACACCAGCGTCCTCGGCCGCCTGGCCCTTGAGCGTCTGCCGCAAATCGAGCAGGTGTACATCGGCGGCGAAGGCCTGAGCGATCAGGACATGGCCGTGAAGCTGTTCAGTGCGCGTCGTCGTTCGTCGGTGGCCAACGCCGTCGACTCCGACCACTACATCTGCAGCTTTTCGCACAAGACCATCATCTATAAAGGCCTGATGATGCCGGCCGATCTGGCCGCGTTCTATCCAGACCTGAGCGACGAGCGCCTGCAAACCGCGATCTGCGTGTTCCACCAGCGCTTCTCCACCAACACCCTGCCGAAATGGCCGCTGGCCCAGCCATTCCGCTTCCTCGCCCACAACGGCGAGATCAACACCATCACCGGTAACCGTAACTGGGCACAGGCCCGTCGGACCAAGTTCACCAACGATCTGATGGATCTGGAAGAACTCGGCCCGCTGGTCAACCGTGTCGGTTCCGACTCCTCGAGCATGGACAACATGCTCGAGCTGATGGTCACCGGTGGCATCGACCTGTTCCGTGGTGTGCGGATGATCATTCCGCCAGCGTGGCAGAACGTTGAAACCATGGACCCGGATCTGCGTGCGTTCTACGAGTACAACTCGATGCACATGGAACCGTGGGACGGCCCGGCCGGCGTAGTAATGACCGACGGTCGCTACGCGGTGTGCCTGCTCGACCGTAACGGTCTGCGCCCGGCACGCTGGGTCACCACCACCAACGGTTTCATCACCCTCGCCTCGGAAATCGGCGTGTGGGACTACAAACCGGAAGACGTGATTGCCAAAGGCCGTGTCGGCCCAGGCCAGATCTTCGCCGTGGACACCGAAACCGGGCAGATCCTCGACACCGATGCGATCGACAACCGTCTGAAATCCCGTCATCCGTACAAGCAATGGCTGCGCAAGAATGCCCTGCGCATCCAGGCGACCATGGAAGACAACGACCACGGTTCGGCGTTTTACGACGTTGATCAGCTCAAGCAATACATGAAGATGTATCAGGTCACGTTCGAAGAGCGCGATCAGGTCCTGCGTCCGCTCGGCGAGCAAGGCTACGAAGCCGTTGGCTCGATGGGCGATGACACGCCGATGGCCGTGCTCTCGCAGCGTGTGCGCACGCCGTACGACTATTTCCGCCAGCAGTTCGCGCAGGTCACCAACCCGCCGATCGATCCGCTGCGTGAAGCGATCGTGATGTCGCTGGAAATCTGCCTCGGTGCCGAGCGCAACATTTTCCAGGAGTCGCCGGAACACGCTTCGCGCGTGATCCTCAGCTCGCCGGTGATCTCGCCGGCCAAGTGGCGCTCGCTGATGAACCTCGGCCGCCCGGGTTTCGAGCGGCAGATCATCGACCTCAACTACGACGAAAGCGTTGGCCTCGAAGCGGCGATCCGCAACGTTGCGGATCAGGCTGAGGAAGCCGTGCGCGCCGGGCGGACTCAGATCGTTCTGAGCGACCGCCATATTGCCCCGGGCAAACTGCCAATCCACGCATCCTTGGCGACCGGTGCCGTACACCACCGCCTGACCGAAAAAGGCCTGCGCTGCGATTCCAACATCCTCGTTGAAACCGCAACCGCGCGCGATCCGCATCACTTTGCGGTGCTGATCGGCTTCGGCGCCTCGGCGGTCTATCCGTTCCTCGCGTACGAAGTGCTGGGCGACCTGATCCGTACCGGTGAAGTGCTGGGCGACCTCTATGAGGTGTTCAAGAACTACCGCAAAGGCATCACCAAAGGTCTGCTGAAAATTCTGTCGAAGATGGGCATCTCGACCATCGCGTCGTACCGTGGTGCACAGTTGTTCGAAGCCATCGGCCTGTCCGAAGAAGTGTGCGACCTGAGCTTCCGTGGCGTGCCGAGTCGCATCAAGGGTGCGCGTTTCGTCGACATCGAAGCCGAGCAGAAAGCGCTCGCCACCGAAGCCTGGAGTCCGCGCAAGCCGATCCAGCAGGGCGGTCTGCTGAAGTTCGTCCACGGTGGCGAATACCACGCCTACAACCCGGACGTGGTCAACACCCTGCAAGCTGCCGTGCAGCAGGGCGACTACGCCAAGTTCAAGGAATACACCTCGCTGGTGGACAATCGTCCGGTGTCGATGATTCGCGATCTGTTCAAGGTCAAGACCCTCGACAAGCCGCTGGACATCAGTGAAATCGAACCACTGGAATCGGTGCTCAAGCGCTTCGACTCCGCCGGTATCTCGCTGGGCGCACTGTCGCCGGAAGCGCACGAAGCCCTGGCCGAAGCCATGAACCGCCTCGGTGCGCGTTCCAACTCCGGCGAAGGCGGTGAAGACCCTGCGCGTTACGGCACCATCAAGAGCTCGAAAATCAAGCAAGTCGCGACTGGCCGTTTCGGGGTAACCCCGGAATACCTGGTCAACGCTGAAGTGCTGCAGATCAAGGTCGCGCAAGGCGCCAAGCCGGGCGAGGGCGGGCAACTGCCGGGCGGTAAAGTGAACGGGCTGATCGCCAAACTGCGTTATGCAGTGCCGGGCGTGACCTTGATTTCGCCACCGCCGCACCACGACATCTACTCGATCGAAGACTTGTCGCAGCTGATTTTTGACCTGAAGCAGGTCAACCCGAAGGCACTGGTTTCGGTCAAATTGGTAGCTGAAGCAGGCGTCGGCACCATCGCCGCTGGTGTGGCCAAGGCCTATGCGGACTTGATCACTATTTCCGGCTACGACGGTGGCACCGGTGCTTCGCCGCTGACCTCGATCAAATACGCCGGCGCGCCGTGGGAACTCGGCCTCGCTGAAACCCACCAGACCCTGCGCGGCAACGACCTGCGCGGCAAAGTCCGGGTGCAGACCGACGGCGGCCTGAAAACCGGCCTCGACGTGATCAAGGCAGCGATTCTCGGCGCCGAAAGCTTCGGCTTCGGTACTGCGCCAATGATCGCCCTGGGCTGCAAATACCTGCGTATCTGCCACCTGAACAACTGCGCCACCGGCGTCGCGACGCAGAACGAGAAGCTGCGCAAGGATCACTACATCGGTACCGTCGACATGGTGGTGAACTTCTTCACCTACGTCGCCGAGGAAACCCGTGAGTGGCTGGCCAAGCTCGGCGTACGCTCCCTCGAAGAGCTGATCGGTCGTACCGATCTGCTGGAAATTCTCGAGGGCCAGACCGCCAAGCAGAACCACCTGGATCTGACGCCACTGTTGGGCAGCGATCACATCCCGGCAGACAAACCGCAGTTCTGCGGTGTTGAGCGCAACCCGCCGTTCGACCAAGGTTTGCTGGCCGAGAAAATGGTCGAGATGGCCTCGTCGGCGATCAACGACATGAGCGGCGCCGAGTTCGATCTGGACATCTGCAACTGCGACCGTTCGATCGGCGCGCGGATCTCCGGCGAAATCGCCCGCAAGCATGGCAATCAGGGGATGGCGAAAGCGCCGATCACCTTCCGCTTCAAGGGCACGGCGGGTCAGAGCTTCGGCGTGTGGAACGCCGGCGGTCTGAACATGTACCTCGAAGGCGACGCCAACGACTACGTCGGCAAAGGCATGACCGGTGGCAAGCTGACCATCGTGCCGCCGAAGGGCAGCGTTTACAAAACTCAGGAAAGCGCCATCATCGGCAACACCTGCCTGTATGGCGCCACGGGCGGCAAGCTGTTCGCCGCCGGCACCGCAGGCGAGCGTTTTGCCGTGCGTAACTCCGGTGCCCACACGGTTGTGGAAGGCACTGGCGATCACTGCTGTGAGTACATGACCGGTGGTTTTGTCTGCGTTCTGGGCAAGACCGGTTACAACTTTGGCTCTGGCATGACCGGTGGTTTCGCCTACGTGCTCGATCAGGACAACACCTTCGTTGACCGGGTCAACCACGAACTGGTGGAAATCCAGCGGATCAGCGGCGAGGCGATGGAAGCCTATCGCAGCCACCTGCAAAACGTGCTGAACGAGTACGTCGCGGAAACCGACAGCGAGTGGGGTCGTGAACTCGCCGAAAACCTCGATGACTACCTGCGCCGTTTCTGGCTGGTCAAGCCGAAGGCTGCCAACCTGAAATCGTTGCTTTCCAGCACTCGTGCCAACCCGCAGTGATATGCGCCTGAAGAGTTTGATGAGGTTTTAACAATGGCTGAACGTCTGAATAACGACTTCCAGTTCATCGATGTCGGGCGCAAAGATCCGAAGAAGAAACTGTTGCGTCAACGCAAAAAAGAGTTCGTCGAAATCTACGAACCGTTCAAACCCCAGCAGTCGGCCGATCAGGCCCACCGCTGCCTGGGTTGCGGCAACCCGTATTGCGAATGGAAGTGCCCGGTGCACAACTTCATTCCCAACTGGCTGAAGCTGGTGGCCGAAGGCAACATCCTTCAGGCCGCCGAGCTGTCGCACCAGACCAACACCCTGCCGGAAGTCTGCGGCCGGGTGTGTCCGCAGGATCGTCTGTGCGAGGGTGCCTGCACCCTTAACGACGGTTTCGGCGCGGTGACCATCGGTTCGGTCGAGAAGTACATCACCGACACCGCGTTCGCCATGGGCTGGCGCCCGGACATGTCCAAGGTCAAACCGACCGGCAAACGTGTCGCCATCATCGGCGCGGGCCCGGCGGGTCTGGGTTGTGCCGACGTGCTGGTACGCGGCGGCGTGACCCCGGTGGTGTTCGACAAGAACCCGGAAATCGGCGGTCTGCTGACCTTCGGCATCCCCGAGTTCAAGCTGGAAAAGACCGTGCTGAGCAATCGTCGCGAAGTCTTCACCGGCATGGGCATCGAGTTCCGTCTGAATACCGAAGTCGGCAAAGACGTGACCATGGAACAACTGCTCGCCGAATACGATGCGGTGTTCATGGGCATGGGCACCTACACCTACATGAAGGGCGGTTTTGCCGGTGAGGATCTGCCGGGCGTTTATGACGCGCTGGACTTCCTGATCGCTAACGTCAATCGCAACCTGGGCTTTGAAAAGTCGCCGGAAGATTTCGTCGACATGAAAGGCAAGAAGGTTGTGGTACTCGGCGGCGGCGACACGGCGATGGACTGCAACCGCACGTCGATCCGTCAGGGTGCCAAGTCGGTGACCTGCGCTTATCGTCGTGACGAAGCGAACATGCCCGGCTCGCGCAAAGAGGTGAAGAACGCCAAGGAAGAAGGCGTGAAATTCCTCTACAACCGCCAGCCGATCGCTATCGTCGGCGAAGACAAGGTTGAAGGCGTGAAAGTGGTCGAGACCCGTCTCGGCGAACCGGACGCCCGTGGCCGTCGCAGCCCAGAGCCGATCCCGGGTTCCGAAGAGATCATCCCGGCTGATGCCGTGGTTATCGCGTTCGGTTTCCGCCCGAGCCCGGCGCCGTGGTTCGAACAGTTCGAAATCCAGACCGACAGCCAGGGCCGCGTTGTTGCGCCTGAGCAAGGTCAGTACAAGCACCAGACCAGCAACCCGAAAATCTTTGCCGGTGGCGACATGGTGCGCGGTTCCGACCTGGTGGTGACGGCGATCTTCGAAGGTCGCAACGCCGCCGAAGGGATCCTCGATTACCTGGGCGTCTGATCCCGGCTCCTGAGCCAAAGCAACACCCCTGTGGGAGCGAGCCTGCTCGCGAAAGCGGTCTGTCAGCCAACTGCAATGTTGGATGTGCCGGCCTCTTCGCGAGCAGGCTCGCTCCCACAGTTGTTTCTCGGTGTTGCTGATAACGCGTTTCCAACGCAATAAATTGACCCGATAGACAAAAGGCTGACCTGCATCCGTGCCTTTTGCGCCGCGCTCTGAGAAAATGCCCGCACTTTTTTTCCGGATGCCGACATGACTGCCCTGAAGAACGACCGTTTCCTCCGCGCCCTGCTCAAGCAACCCGTTGACGTCACCCCGGTGTGGATGATGCGCCAGGCCGGCCGCTACCTGCCGGAATACCGCGCCAGCCGTGCCCACGCCGGCGATTTCATGAGCCTGTGCATGAATCCGGAATTCGCCTGCGAAGTCACCATGCAACCGCTCGACCGCTATCCACAACTGGACGCGGCGATCCTGTTTTCCGACATCCTCACCATCCCCGACGCGATGGGCCAAGGCCTGTACTTCGAGACCGGTGAAGGTCCGCGCTTCAAGAAAGTCGTCAGCACCCTCGCTGACATCGAAGCCTTGCCAATCCCTGATCCGCACAAAGACCTCGGCTATGTGATGGACGCAGTCAGCACCATCCGTCGCGAGCTGAACGGCCGTGTGCCGTTGATCGGTTTCTCCGGCAGCCCGTGGACCCTGGCGACCTACATGGTTGAAGGCGGTTCGTCGAAAGACTTCCGCAAGACCAAAGCCATGCTCTACGACAACCCACAAGCCATGCACCTGCTGCTGGATAAACTGGCGCAGTCGGTGACCTCGTACCTCAACGGCCAGATCATGGCTGGCGCGCAAGCGGTGCAGATTTTCGACACCTGGGGCGGCAACCTGTCGGCGGCGGCGTATCAGGAGTTCTCGCTGGCCTACATGAAGAAAATCGTCGGCGGCCTGATCCGCGAACACGACGGTCGCAAGGTGCCGGTGATCCTCTTCACCAAAAACGGCGGCCTGTGGCTGGAAAGCATCGCCGAGGCTGGTGCCGACGCACTGGGCCTGGACTGGACCTGCGACATCGGCAACGCCCGCGCCCGTGTTGGTGACAAGGTTGCCTTGCAAGGCAACATGGACCCGACCGTGCTCTACGCAAAACCGGAAGCGATCCGCACTGAAGTCGGACGCATTCTGGCCAGCTACGGCAAGGGCAGTGGCCATGTGTTCAACCTCGGTCACGGCATCACGCCTGAGGTTGATCCGGAACATGCCGGTGCGTTCCTGCGGGCGGTGCATGAGCTGTCGGCGCAGTATCACGAGTGATCGCCACACCATAAAAAACGCCCGGCTAAATGCCGGGCGTTTTTGCTTCCACGATTCAACGTCGTACGCAGATCAATTGTAGGAGTGAGCCTGCTCGCGATAGCGGTGGATCAGCAAACTTTGCATCAACTGACAAAACGCCTTCGCGAGCAGGCTCGCTCCCACATGGGTTTTGTCTCAGGCCTTAACACCCTGCAACGGCGGCAACTTCGCCAGCTTCAACGCCACCAACAGCGCGATCAGCAACAGCGCACCAATAAACAAACCAATCCCATTCCACCCGCCGAGATGCCAGAACACCCCGCCTGCCGTGCCGGCAATGCTCGACCCGGCGTAATAACTGAACAGGTACAACGACGACGCCTGGCCCTTGGCCTTGGTCGCGCGACGGCCGATCCAGCTACTCGCCACCGAGTGCGCACCAAAGAAACCAAAGGTGAAAATCAACATGCCGACAATCACCAGTAACAGTGGCGTAAACATCGTCAAGGCAAGGCCGGCGAACATCAGCGCAATGGTCGCCCACAACACTTTGCGTCGCCCCAGTTTGTCTGCCAGCGAGCCAATCTTCGCCGAGCTGTAGATCCCCGACAGGTACACCACCGACAGCAAGCCCACGAACACCTGATCAAGGTTGTACGGTGCGGCCAGCAAGCGATAACCGATGTAGTTGAACAGCGTGACAAACGCGCCCATCAACACGAACGCTTCAAGAAACAGCAGCGGCAGACCGGCATCGCGAAAGTGCATGGTGAAGCCGTCGAGCAGACTGCGCGGGTGCAGCGAGCGTGAACGGAAGTTGCGCGACTCCGGAAGGATCTTCCAGAACACCGCTGCGGCAATCATCGCCAGACCGCCGATCACTAGCATTGCCGTATGCCAGCTGACAAAGTCGATCAGTACTCCGGTGATCAAGCGCCCGCTCATCCCGCCAATGGCGTTGCCGCCGATGTACAAACCCATCGCCAGACCGATGTGTTGCGGATGGATCTCTTCACTCAGATAGGTCATTGCCACCGCCGCCAGCCCACTCAACGACAGCCCGATCAGCGCGCGCATGATCAGCACGCCTTCCCAGCTCGGCATCATCGCGCTGGCCATGGTGCACAGCGCCGCTGCGAACAGCGCAGTCACCATCACCGGTTTGCGCCCGACCCGATCAGAGATCGGTCCGGTGATCAGCAGGCCGATGGCGAGCATGCCGGTCGCCACCGAGAGGATCAGGCTGCTCTGCGCCGCGTTGATTCCGTATTCGTGGGACAACAGCGGCATCATCGGCTGCACGCAATACAGCAGGGCAAACGTCGCGAATCCGCCGCTGAACAGCGCCAGCACCGTGCGCATGAACATCGGCGTGCCTTTTTCGATGTAGATCTCTTGCAGCTCGGCGACGACATCGTCCGCAGCGGCGGGCGGGACTTCATGGGCAAGGGGCGCGACAGCAGTTTTCACTTCAGACCTCGGAGGGCACGGCCAGGCAGGCAATGAAAAAATCATATAGCTGGCTAATGTTTCTATCCAATATATTGTTCGACCTGTTTGATAGCTTTAACGACCTAATGGGGTTTCCATGGAATTGCGTCATCTGCGCTACTTCATTGCCGTCGCCGAAGAGCTGCATTTTGGCCGCGCCGCACAAGTGCTGGGGATTTCTCAGCCACCACTGAGCCAGCAGATTCAGGCGCTGGAGCAAGAGGTAGGCGCGCGGTTGTTCGAACGCACCAATCGTCGGGTTGAGCTGAGTGAGGCCGGGCGGTTGTTCCTGGAAGAGGCCCGACTGGTGCTGGCGCAAGTTGATAAAGCGGCGGACGTCGCCCGGCGTGCGCAACTCGGTGAATTGGGCGAGTTGAAGATTGGTTTCACCTCGTCGGCGCCGTTCAACTCGACTATTCCGCAGGCGATCTTTTCCTTTCGCCAGCGTTTTCCGGCGGTACACCTCAATCTGCGGGAGATGAGCAGCACGCAAGTCGCCGAGGGTTTGGTGGATGAGTCGATAGAGGTCGGCATCATGCGCCCGCTGGGTTTGCCCGATTCGCTGAGTGTGGTGGAGTTGATGCGTGAGCCGCTGGTCGCCGTGCTCGGCTCCAAGCATCCACTGGCCCAGGGATCGGAGGAGGGCTTGTTCCTCTCGGCGCTGGCGCTGGAGCCGTTCGTGTTTTTTCCGCGCAGTTACGGCAGCGGGCTGTACGCGCAATTGCTGAGCCTGGCGCGCGATGCCGGGTTCAGTCCGCATTTCGCCCAAGAGGCGGGGGAAGCCATGACCATCATCGGCCTGGTCGCAGCGGGGCTGGGGGTTTCGGTGCTGCCGGCGTCCTATCAGCGGATGCGTATCGACGGCGTGGTCTATCGCCCGTTGCTCGATCCGGAGGCGGTGTCGGCGGTGTGGCTGGTGCAGCGCAAGGATCAGAAGTCGCCGATGGCCAAGGCTTTCGTAGATTTGCTCACGCGCAAAGTCGAACCTTCAAAGGCGTGATTGCTGCGCAATCAAATCGCGAGCAGGCGTTCGCTCAATCAACACAATGTTCAGGGCAACCGCACCAAATCCCCCTTCAACGCCACCCGTGTGACAAAAATCCCCGCCCGGCACTCGTACGTATTCAAATCCTTGCGCACATGCTGGTCGTAGTAACTGACGATATTCACCACTGCATTCGCCCCGACCCGCTTGGCATCGGCCTGCAACTTGATCAGATTCGACTGCAACACCCACTCGCAGGAGTTGTGGTCACTCTTGTTGAAGCCATTGGTCTTCAAATCACTGACCACCCCCCGGCGCAGTAACTGCTGAGTGCCCTGCGGCCCATTGCCGAGCAGATAGAACTTCACACTGCCATCCAGCCGCCCGGCGCGAATCGCGTCCGACAGCACGGTTTCGAAGGGCATATACATCAGATTGGTGGCGTGGCTGGTGCTGGGCAGTAGCGCGAAAAGTGCGACGGCGATCAGGACTTTCACTTGCATGGTCATCTCCTTGACGGTGAAAGAGAACCGCGAGTGCAGGGCTGATAGGCTCGCCGTTCCATCAGGCGCGGTGCGACGGCCTGTCCGGACGAGTGTAGAGCTGAAATGAGCAGGGCGCCGAATGGTGCCCTTGTGGCGAGAAAATTTATCTTCGCTTGATCGCGGATTTGAGGTGATTGCGATCTGGACTACACAAGGTCAGTGCATTCCCTACGAAAACTTCAGAAGTGAGTGCCTTGTGTGAATAACCTAAGGACGTTAATTTTCTTAACGCCAGAAATCATCAAGAAAAAACATGATCGAAAAATTCACGAACTGGGACTCAATCGATTATTTGAAAACTGAAGAGGACTTGGTGACCTATCTTGAGATTTGCCTGGATGAAGCAGGGGGAGATCTTCGGTTCATCGCCAAAGTGCATGGGACGATTGCCCGTGCCCGCCTCAGGATGTTGGGCAACGCCCCAAAATGTTCCCGCAAGGGGCTTGTGAGACTCTGAGGATCCTGGGTGACCAGCCATCGCAGAGCCAGACAGGTAATTGGCGATGACAAGCCAACCTGTTTGTGAAAGGGCGCCGAATGGCGCCCTTTGTCGTTTCTACAATCCCATCAATCCACGTGCGCCAAATCCCCGCGCAGCGCCACGCTCGACACCACCAGCCCGGCACGGCACTGGAATTTTTCGGTGTCTTTGTACAGGTCGCGCTGGTCGACGCTGGCGATGTTGATCACCGCGTTGGCGTCGGCTTTCTTCGCGGCGTTCTGCAAGGTGGCCAGGGCCGATTGCAGAGCCCAGAAGCAGGCGTCTTCGTCGGATTTGTTCGAGCCGTTGGTTTTGCGGCTGCTGCTCACGGTGTCGAGTTTGCGCACTTGCTTGGGCAGGGTTTCGCCGGCCAGGTAGAACTTCACGCTGCCGTCGAGCAGGCCGGCGTCGGTGGCGCGTTTGACGCCTTCGCGGAAGCTCAGGTAAGTCGGCTCGTCGGCGCCCTGTTTGATGATGCCCAAGCTGTTGACGGCTTCGATGTCCGGGTTGATCGACAGCTCTTTGAGCACGTTGTCGCGCAGGCGATTGACCCAGCGGTTGTAGTTGCCGTGGATCTTGCCGTCCTTGGCATCGAGGCCGTAGCTGCTGCGGTAGTCGATTTCGAACGAAGTCGGGGTGAACGGAATATCGACTTCGGCGTGATGGCGACCGCGTACGGTGATCGCCGCTTTGATCATGCCCGGACGTACCGATTGCACGACCCACTGGCGATCGTTCAGCGCAGTGACGATGGCGCGGCTCATCTGTTGCTGGGTGAAACCGAGGTTGGGCGAGAACTCTTCCTTGGCGTTGTAAACCGGTTTGCTGGTGCAACCGCCGAGCACAAAAGCCAGTGCCAACAGAGCGGCGATGCGGTGAAACTGAGTCATTCCCTTCACTCCAAACGTGGTGCGGTCAGTGCCAGCGGCGGAAAATCAACGAGGTGTTGACGCCACCAAAAGCGAAATTGTTGTTCATCACATAGTCGTGATGCATCTGGCGGAATTCGCCGCGCAGGTAATCGAGTTTGCCGCAGTGCGGATCGACCTCGTCGAGGTTGAACGTGTGCACGTACAGGTCGCGGTTCATCATCTCGATGCTGAACCACGACTCCAGCGCACCGCAGGCGCCGAGGGTGTGGCCGAGGAAACTCTTCTGCGAGCTGATCGGCATGCGTTCACCGAACAAACTGCTGGTCGCCAGTGTTTCGGCAATGTCGCCCTGTTCTGTAGCGGTGCCGTGGCCATTTACATAGCCAATGGCATCCGGCGTCAGGCCGGCGTCTTCCAGCGCCAGTTCCATGGCACGGCGCATGGTCACTTGTTCCGGGCGTGTGGTGTGCTGGCCGTCGGCGTTGCTACCGAAACCGACGATCTCGGCGTGGATATGCGCACCGCGCGCCAGAGCATGTTCCAGCTCTTCAAGGACCAGCATGCCGCCGCCTTCACCGATCACCAGGCCATCGCGGCCCTTGTCGTACGGGCGTGGACTGGTCTGCGGCGCATCGTTTTTCAGGCTGGTGGCGTAGAGTGCGTCGAAGACCATGGCTTCGGTCGGGCACAGCTCTTCGGCGCCGCCGGCGAGCATCAACGGCAGGCGGCCGAATTTGATCGCCTCGTAGGCGTAACCGATGCCCTGGCTGCCGCTGGTGCACGCGCTGGACGTCGGGATCAGCCGCCCGGTGAGACCAAAGAAGATGCTGATGTTGGCGGCGGTAGTGTGCGGCATCATCCGCACGTAGGAGTTGGCGTTGAGGCCTTCGGCCACCGAGTTGAGCAGCATGTTGCCGAACGCTTTGATCTCGTCGGTGCTGCCGGTGGACGAACCACAAGCGACGCCCATGCGCCCATCCTTGATCGACTCATCGCCGAGCAGACCAGCGTCAGCCAGGGCGTTTTCTGCCGCACGAACCGCCAGCCGCGACACCCGGCCCATGCTGCGCAATTGCTTGCGCGTCCAGTGCGCAGGCACCGCAAAGTCATCGATCGGCCCGGCCAGGCGCGTGTTGAGTTCGCTGAAACGATCCCACTCGTCCATCCGGCGGATGCCGCTGCGGTTAGCCGCGAAGTTGCCGGCGATGGTCTCCCAGTCGCTGCCCAGCGAGGTGATGCCGGCCATGCCGGTGACGACGACGCGCTTCATCAGCACAAGCCTCCGTTGACCGCCAGCACCTGGCGGGTGATGTACGAGGCTTCCGCCGACATCAGGAAATTCACCGCACTGGCCACCTCTTCCGGGGTGCCCATGCGTTGCGCGGGGATCATCTTCATCAACTCTTCCACCGGCACGTTTTCATCCAGCATCGCCGTGTCGATCAGGCCCGGTGCGACGCAGTTAACGGTGATTTTGCGCTTGCCCAGCTCGATCGCCAACGCCTTTGCCGCGCCAATCACGCCGGCCTTGGAGGCGCTGTAGTTGACCTGGCCACGGTTGCCGATCAGCCCCGACACCGAGGTGATGCAGACAATGCGACCAGCGGCACGGCGGCGGATCATCGGCATCATCACCGGGTGCAGGACGTTGTAGAAACCGTCAAGGTTAGTGCGCAACACCACGTCCCAATCGTCGTCACTCAGAGCTGGAAATGCGCCATCGCGGGTGAGCCCGGCATTCAACACCACGCCGTAATAGGCGCCGTGGCTTTCGACGTCGGCTTCCAGAATGGTTTTGCAGGTTTCGCGATCGGCAACGTCGAATTGCAGGATGCGCGCCTTGCGCCCCAGTGCTTCGATTTCTGCCTGAACGCCTTGCGCTTCGGCTACGCCGCTGCGGCAATGCAGAACGATATCGTGCCCGGCCTGCGCCAGACGCAAGGCAATGGCGCGGCCGATGCCACGGCTGGAGCCGGTGACCAGTACGGATTCAGTCATGGTTCGACTCCTGTGTCTGTTGCAGATATTGATTGACCTGAGGCGGACGGAACACGTTCAGGCGTGCGCTGGCGTGAATGCCGGCGCCGTTGATATGGCATTCGAAGACGCCCATGCCGTTGTCATCTTCCAGCGAACGCAGACCATGGATGGTCAGTTCGCTGCCGGCGGGAAACGCTTCGACGTTGCACTCGAACTTGCGCGTACCGAGCAGAAAGCCCAGCTCCACCGGATTGCCTTTCTGCCGCGCGTGGCAACCGGCAAATGCGGCGACGCTCTGCGCCATCAGTTCGATGCCGACCCAGGCCGGCAGGCTGCCGTCGGGCAGGTTGAACAGGCCATCAGTCTTGACCGTGAGACGGGTGTAGATCTGCTCATCGTCAAAACTTGTGATGCTGTCGATCAGAATCATGTCGCCCGCATGGGGCAGCAGTTCGGCGAGCGGCCAGGGGATCATGGGGCGTCTCCGATAATCAGGCTGACGTTGTTGCCGCCGAAGGCAAACGAGTTGCTCATCAGGTAGCGGGGTGCAATGGACGTCAGGCGCTCGCTCGCGGTCACCCACTTCAGCGGTGGCAGCGCGGGATCGGCCTGAGCGTCCCAGACGTGTGGCGGCAAGGCGTGGTCGGGGTTGTCGGTGCTCAGGCTCAACCAGCAAAACGCTGCTTCCAGTGCGCCGGCCGCACCGAGGGTGTGGCCGGTCATCGGTTTGGTCGACGAGCACGCGACGCCTTCGGGAAACAGCGCGGCAACCGCCAGGCTTTCCATTGCGTCGTTGTGTTGGGTAGCGGTGCCGTGCAGGTTCAGGTAGTTGATCTGCGCTGCTTGCAGATGAGCGCGGCTCAAGGCTTTCTGCATCGCTTGCAGGGCGCCGCGCCCGGTCGGTTCAGGGGCAGAAATATGATGGGCGTCGGAGCTGGCGCCGGCGCCGAGCAAGGCAATGGCCGGGCCTTTGCCCTGTTGTTTGCTCATGACAAACAGCACCGCCGCTTCGCCGATATTGATGCCGCTGCGGTTGGCCGAGAACGGATTGCAGCGCTCGTCGGACATCGCTTCAAGTGACGAGAAACCGTTGAGGGTCAGTTTGCACAGGCTGTCGACGCCGCCACACAGCACCGCGTCGCACAGGCCCAGATCGAGCAAACGCTGAGCGCTCATCAAGGCACGGGCGCTGGAAGTGCAAGCGGTGGAAATCACATAGGCCGGGCCGCTCAGTTGCAGCCAGTCGGCGAGGAAGTTGGCCGGGGCGCCGAGTTCCTGTTGACGATAATCGTATTCCGCCGGGAACTGCTGCTCGCGGATGTAGTGCGCCAGACCTCGACTGGCCTCGTCGATGCCCGAGGTGCTGGTGCCGAGCACGACACCAATGCGGTCGCGGCCGTAGGTCTGGATCGCTTGATCAATGTCATCGCGAATCTGCAACGCCGCTTCCAGCAGCAGCTGATTGTTGCGGCTGCGCTGATCGGCGAGTTCTGCCGGGATCGGCGCCAGTTCGCCCTGGACGGCCGCGACGGGCAACTCACGCTCCGCCACCCAGCCGGACTCGCGGCGCATGCCCGAGCAGTCGCCGGCGAACAGGTTGCGCGCGACGGCTTGTTTGTCGCGGCCCAGCGCGCAGATCACGCCGAGGGCATTCAGGTAAGCGGTCATGGCGTCGGTTCACCCAACGGAGAAACGCGGTAGTGCGGGCCTTGAGGCAGGTTCAATTCGAAGCTCAACGGTTGTGAATAACGGATATCCCAGCGCGCCGGCAGGGCGCGTTGCTGGCCCTGTTGCAGTGCGGCGGGGTAATTGCGCAGCAGCTCGCCCGACGGGGTCAGGGCGAACAACAGCGCGGCAAACAGCTCTCGGGCTTCTGGGTTCGGCGGCAGCAGCCCATCGGCCTGCCAGTGGCCGTCGATCAGTTGCTGCCGCGCTTGGGGAATGCCCAGCGGGTCCATCATCGACCAGCGAATGCCCGGGCCTTCGCGCTGGATCACCAGCAGCCAGTCCTGGCGTTGTTCGGCTTGTTGGCGTTCGATGTGCAGTTGCAGAGGCAGCGGGAGTGTTGGATTGCCCGCAGGCAACGGCGCCTGGCTGGCGCAGGCACTTAACAGAAATATTGCGCCGACCATCACCAGTCGCAACACAGCGGTCACTGTAGGAGTGAGCCTGCTCGCGATAGCGGTCGCACATTCAACATACAGGTTGGCTGACCCACCGCTATCGCGAGCAGGCTCACTCCTACAAGGATTTGTGTACATCAGGAAACCTCTGCCAGAGGCTTGCGCGCAACGACATTCACCAACGTCTCTTCGCGCTGCCCGAACGGCTTGGGTTTGCGCAAGCCAAACCGCTCCAGCAAACCGAAATCCTTCGACCGGCTCCACCACAGATACGGGTACGAGACATTCTTCCCGGCAAACTCGAAACCCTGCCCACGAATCATCTGCAGATACTGCGCCGCACTCTTTTGCACGTGCATCGGATGACGGAACAACCAGCGGATCACCCACGTATCAATGTAAGCCTCGGTGGATTCGGCGAACAGCAGATAGCCACCCGGTTTCAGCACTCGATAAAACTCGGCGAGGGCTTTTTCCTGCTCGACCAGATGATGAAAAGTCTGATGGCAGAACAGCAGATCAACACTGGCGTCCGGCACATTGAGCGTCGCGCAATCACTGCCGATCAGCTCTACATCGAGGCCCAGACGCGTCGCTTCTTCAGCGCTCAACTCCAGGCTGTGCGGATCGGCATCAACACCGATCAAACGCTGTGGCGCAAAGGTCTGGCGCAGATGAGCGAACGACTTGCCCTGGCCACAACCGGCGTCCAGCAGTACCGGGTTCTGCGGCAGTGCTTCACTGAACAAACCGCGCAAATCATTGATCGCCACCCGCAACACATGGTGCTGCCAGGTGTGGCTGCGCAGGAACCAGAAACCGAAGCGGGTTTCCTCGACGTAGCTGTCGCTCAAGTAGTTCATGTGGCGTCCTTTGCACAGAGTTCGGAAATCATCTTCAAGCGGCGGCGGGCTTCGCTGACGAACGGGTTGCGTTCATCCCAGGCGTAGCCGGCGAGGATCGAACAGATCATCCGACGGATTTCCGCCTGGCTGTCTTCATAAAAAATCACGTCCTGAAAGGTGCCGGCGTACCAGCCCTCGACGTAGCAGCGGAAGGTGTCGACGCCGCGCTTGAGCGGCTCAGCGAATTCGCTTTGCCAGTCGACGGTTTCGCCCTGCAACTGACGGTGCAAAACCGCTGCGGCCATGCTCGCCGAGCGCATGGCGATGGTCACGCCGGAGGAGAACACCGGGTCGAGAAATTCTGCCGCGTTGCCGAGCAAGGCAAAGCCCGGCCCGTGCAGGGTTTTCACGTTGGAGGCGTAGCCGCCGAGCGTGCGTGCAGGGGTGTCCCACACAGCATTGTTCAGAACGCCGGCAAGGCTCGGGGTTTCGGCGATGAAGCTGCGCAGACAGGCATCCAGATCGCTGTCGCGACCCTTGAAATGTTCCTCGGCGGCGACCACGCCCACCGAGCAGCGTCCATTACTGAACGGGATCGTCCAGAACCAGACATCGCGATGCTCTGGATGGGTGGTGACGAGGATTTTCTCGCGGTCGAACGCCGGGTTGTCGATGTGATCTTCGACGTGGGTGAACACCGCTTGGCGCACCGGGAAGTTCGACGGCGCTTCCAGATCCAGCAGTCGCGACAGCACACGACCGTAGCCGCTGGCATCGAGGACGAAATCCGCTTCGAGGCGATAGTCGCTGCCGTCCTCGCGACGCACATTCAGCTGCGGTTTCGTCCGCTCGAAATCGACGCTGACGATGGCATCGCCGTAGCGGATTTCCGCGCCTTGCAGCGCCGCTTGATCAGCCAGCAGTTTGTCAAAATCGGCGCGCTGCACCTGAAACGTGGTCGGTTTGCCGCCGGTAAAGGTTTCACCGAAATCGAAGGCGCTGTAACGCTCGCCCCAGGCGAATGCGGCACCGGTCTTGCGCTGGAAGCCCGCAGCGTTGACGGCATCGAGCATGCCGGCTTCTTCAACGAAATCCAGACAATGGCTGAGCAGGCTTTCACCGATCGAAAAGCGCGGAAAGTGCTGGCGCTCGATCACCAGTACATCGTGGCCCTTGCGCTTGAGCAGCGCGGCGGCGATGGCGCCGGACGGACCGGCGCCGATGATCACGACCTGACGGGATTCCATTTCAACGATTGGCACGTGAGCTCCGGGGCAAAGGATGTTGCAGATTCAAAGGTGCGCGATGCAGGCCGATCAGGGCCGGTAGCAGCGTCGCGATCAGGCCCATCAGCATCAGCGCGAAGTACAGCGCCGGGGTGATCAGCTGTTGTTGCAACAACAAATTGAGAAAGACGATTTCGCTCAGGCCGCGAATATTCAGCAGCACACTTTCGCGCCAGCGGCTGGCGCCTTCGAACGAGGCGCCGGCCCAGCCGAGGCCGAGCCAGTTGCCGAGCAGTTTACTGGCAATCGGCAACAGCAACAGCGCCGCCCATTGCAGCGGACCAAGGCTTGCGAGGGCACTGTGCACGTCGATCTGGACGATGCCGAACGTCAGAATCAGCGGGATCGCCAGCCACGTCTGCAAACGGCTCATCCAGCGCGCCGGCAATGGCAGTACCAGCGGCACTTTCAGCGCGGCCATGCATAGCAGGTAGCCGATGCCGAAGATCAGTGCGTTGAGTTTGTAGTGCTCGGCCATTACCAACAGCGCAAAGAAACCGAGGCTATAGGTCAGCGGTCGACGCGCACGCAACAGATGCAACAGTAACGGCACCAGGGCGAGAGCCAGCGGCAGCAGCAGACTGCTCAGATGCAGGCTGCCCTGGGCGAGGCCGAACAGCGTCCAGCAGGTCAGATCGATGAGGATCGCGGTCTGCACCAACCGGCGAGTGGCGGCGGGCGGATAATCGATGTGGCGCAGATACAGGAACAGCACCGGGATCGCGGTAATCGCGAACACCAGACCGATGGCCAGCGAGTTGAGCCACGGTTGCGCCGGCAGCAGCCAATAGGCAGCGGCCAGGCCACAGGCAAACGGCACGAGGAAACTCGGCACGGCGATTTTCACGCTCTGGCGATCGAGTTTCAGATCGATCACATCACTGAGGATATGCCCGAGCAGCAGGGCAAAACTCAGGCTGTAGAGGTTTTTCAGCCAGTCGGGCGCAATCAGTTGCGCGCCGCTGAGCTGCCAGCCCGGCTCGATCCAGAAGTACATCAGCAGCGGCAAGCCGAAGCTCGCCAGCAGCAATTGGCTGACGATCGGGATCAGGCCGAAGTGGCGCCCGATGCGCGTGGCCACAGCGAACAACGCCAGAGCCAGCAGCCAGAAAGCGGCGACCATCATGCCGCTGGCTCCGCGACGGCTGCCGTGTGTTCGTGGCGCCCGGCCCACGGTGCGAGCATGAAACTGAACGCCAGACCGAGGCTCACCGACAGCCCGAAGTTGCTCACCGCCGGGGTGCTGGAAACCGCCAGCAAACCGAACGACAGCCATGTCGTCACAGCCGCGAGCAAGGTACCGAGCAGGCTCACCGCCGCACCGCCGACCTGTTCGCGCATGAGAATCGCGTAATCAACGCTGATCGCCGTCACTAGCAGCAAGCCGAACAGGCTAAACAGGGTCAGCGGCTGACCGAGCCAGCCAAGGCTGGCCAGGCTGCACAGCGCAGCGAGCAGAGGCAGGGCGACAATGCGCAGCGCGCCGCCGAGACCGAACGGCAGCATCAGCACCAGCACGATCAACGCACAGGAAGCGAGTTTCAGTTCAGCGGCGCTGATCTGCGTCGCGGCGAATACCTCGTTCAACTCACCTAGGCGATCAACCAGCGTCACCCCCGGCAAATCCAGCGCCTGCACGCGCAACAATGCCGGGTTGTTCAGGCCTTGCAGGCTGGTC
Source organism: Pseudomonas zeae (assembly GCF_014268485.2). Lineage (NCBI taxonomy): Bacteria > Pseudomonadati > Pseudomonadota > Gammaproteobacteria > Pseudomonadales > Pseudomonadaceae > Pseudomonas > Pseudomonas zeae. The sequence continues at coordinate 738,393 of NZ_CP077090.1, forward strand.
ATTGCCGCTACGCCGTCTTCGCTGGGGCCGAGCCAGAGCGTGCGATAAGGCTCACCGAGCGGGCCGGCCAGTGCCGCGTCGATGTCTTCGGCGGGCACGGTCTGCAATTGCTGTAGTTCGGTTTGCAGTGCGGCGAGCGGCACGCCGAGGTCGAGCAGTGGCTGCCAGTATTGCGGCAGTTTGTTCAGCGCCTGACGTGCCTGTTCTTGCTGGTTCGGTGGGCTGAGCAGTCGATCGAGGGCCAGATAGCCTTGCAGCTTGTCGAGGTTGACCAGTTGCTGCAGACGCTCGCTCAGCGCGGCCTGCCGCTCGAGCAATTGCTGCTGATTGTCGGCGCGCACAAGGAAAAACTGGCTGGTCGGCTGATAGCCGGTGATGCGCGCGATGGTCTGCGCTTCATCGGTCAGCTGTTGCGGTGCGCCGACCCATTGGCGAATGTCATTCTTGCTTTGCAGTTGTACTAGACCGCCTACGCAGAAGGCGATCAGCAGCGCCAGCAACACCGGCGTGCGCACGTGCTCGAGCAGTTTTTCACGCAGCGCAACCATGCGCTCGGCCAGCTGCAGCGGCCATTGCGCGGGGCGCAGTTCGACGTTTTTCAGCAACGCCGGCAACAGGCACACCGCCGACAAATAGGCACCGAGCAAGCCAGCGGCGGAGAACACCGCGATTTGCGTCAGCGCCGGGAACGGCGTCCACGCCAGTGCCAGATAACCGATGGCGCTGGTGATCAGGCTCAGGGTCAGCCCGGACAGCGTCAAACGCAACGCCGGCCAACTGCGCCAAGGCTTCAGGCTCCAGCTCTTCGACAAATAGTGCAGTGGGTAATCCACGGCCACGCCGATCAGGCTGGAGCCGAGCACCAGCGTCATCACGTGCATATGGCCGAACAGCGCCACACACGCCACCGCGCCGAACAACATGCCGACCAGCACCGGCACGAACGCCAGCAACACGCGCCAGCGGCGGAAAGCGAGCAACAGCAGCAAGAGAATGCCGACCGTCGCACCACCACCGACCCAGGTCATTTCGCGCGTGGCTTGCTGCTGACCATTGGCCGCGTAGAGCAAGCCGCTGGCGGCCAGCAATTGCACGTCGGATTTCGCCGCCTGCTCGCGGCTGGCTTGCAGCAATGCCGCGACTTGCAGCGGCAGGTCCATGTCGAAAGCATTGCCGGTGGTGCGTGCACGCAGCAGCACCCAGCTCTTGCCGTCCGCATCGGCAATCAACGCGCCGCTGCCGATGTCCAGTTGCACCGAACCGTGCTGCGGCTGGCTGTTCTGAATGCGCCCGGTCAGGCCCAGCCAGTCATCCTGACTCGGCACCAGACTGAAACCGCTGAACGGATCGAACAGGGCCTGCACGCGTTGTTGAATGAATGCGTCGGGGTGTTCGATCAGCAGTTGCCGGTCATCCGCCGAGAGCATCGCCAGTCGCCCTTGCAGCAGTTGCGTGCGCAGCGCTGGCAGATCCGCCTGCAGGTTCCACTGCACTTTCTCGAACAGACCGCTGGCCTGCCATTGCTCGCCCAGCGTCTGCGCCATGGCCACCGCGTGCTGGCGATCGGCGTGGCCGACCAGCACCAGCATTTCGCGGTTGAGCGGTTCCTGCATGCGCTGCTCGGCGCGCTGTTCGAGGGCGTCGGGGTGGGTGCCGGGCACCAGTTCCAGCAGGTTCGCCGACAATGGCGCACCGTCACGCCACTGCCAACCGGCCAGAGCGACGACCGCCAGCAGCAGAATCAGAAACAGCCAGGGCAGCCTGCGTTCACTCGGCAAAGTCATGTTGCTCCGCGTCGTTCAACGGTTGCCCGGCGCTGCTGTCCTGCATGCGCAGCACGGTGCTGTCGCCCTGGGTTTCCAGCAGTTCGATGGTTTGCACCAGCGTGCCGCCGTCGATATTGATCTGGTTGAACACTTGCTTGAGCAGCAGCGAGCGCGGGGTCAGCGTGAGTTTCCACTGCTGTGCATCGCCGCTCAGGGCCAGTTCGAAATCGCGTTGCAGGCCACTGCTGTCGCCTTGCAGCACGGCGAGGAACAAGCGGTTCTGCTCGGCCCCGGCGCTCTTGTTCGGCAGCAGTTGCCAGCCGTTGCCGTCACGCCGGGCGATGCCCTTGGCGGTGATGCGGTAGTCCTGTTGCAGCGGGGTCTTCAGCAGCCAGAGCAGGCCGTGGTTTTTCGCCAGAACAAAACTGCCCTTGCTGATCAGCGGCTGCGGTAATGCACGCAGGTGTTTTTCCTGAATGAACTGACCGTGGATCACGTCCGGTTTCGCCAGTTGCTCGCTCAGTTGTTGCAGGTCGAAGGCGTTGGCCAGAGAGGACATCACCAGTAGCGCCAGTACACTCAAGCCTTTCACAAAAGCATTCATCGCAGCATCCTTTCCACGGCATCGGTGAAGACCTTCGGCGAAGCCAGTTGCATCTCGCGGCTGCTGACTTCCACTGCCACTTGCACCGAGCTGGCACGGGTGAGGCGTTCGCCGCTGTGCAGGTCGGTGATCAGGTAATTGATCTTCAGACGGTTTTCCCATTCGACCAGACTGGCGCGCACATTCAGGCGCTGACCGAACACCGCGCCACGCACGTAGCGCAGTTGCAGGTCGATGATCGGCCAGGCATAACCGGCCTCGACCATGTGCGTGTAGTTGTGGCCGATCTTGTCGAGCAGCGCGCAACGCGCCACTTCGAGGTATTTGACGTAATGGCCGTGCCAGACGACGTGCATGGTGTCGACGTCGAAAAACGGTACGAGGATTTCCGTGTCGGCGTGAAGCACTCCGGCGCTACGCATGCAGCCTCCAGTGTTGAGCGGCGATGCGTTGCAGGCACAGACGCAGCTCGCCTTCCAGGGCGCGGTCTTCGATCACCGGCGGGAAATCCTTGGCCAGTTCTACGTGCATCGCCGCCAGCGATGGCGGCAACGGTCGCGCGTCTTCGGCCTGAGCGCGCAGCCACACGCCTTGGTTGGCGGCGAGCAGGGTGGCGGCGGCGACTTGCTCGGTCAGCTCCAGCACACGGATCGCATCGCGGGCGGCGATGGTGCCCATGCTGACTTTGTCCTGGTTGTGGCACTCGGTGGAGCGCGAGAACACGCTGGCCGGCATGGTGTTTTTCAATGCTTCGGCGGTCCAGGCGCTGGTGCCGATCTGCACGGCTTTGAAGCCATGATTGATCATGGCGCGATCCGCCGGAGCACCGGAGAGGTTGCTCGGCAGACCGTGGTTGTAACGCTCATCCACCAGCAAGGCGAGTTGCCGATCGAGCAGATCGGCGACGTTGGCCACCAGATTTTTCAGGCTGTCCATGGCGAACGCGATATGCCCGCCGTAGAAGTGCCCACCGTGCAGCACGCGCTCGGCTTCGGCGTCGATGATCGGGTTGTCGTTGGCGCTGTTCAGTTCGGTTTCGATGAATGAACGCAGCCAGTTCAGGCTATCGGCCAATACGCCGAGCACGTGCGGGGCGCAGCGCAGCGAGTAGCGATCCTGCAGGCGATGCAGCGGCGCGGTCGGCGCGTCGATCGCCAGATCCTTGCGCAGCCACGCGGCGACCTGCATTTGCCCTGGATGTGGTTTGGCGGCGAACAGACGTTCGTCGAAGTGCTCCGGATTGCCTTGCAGCGCGACCACATTGAGCGCGGTGATGCGCGTGGCCAGTTGCAACAGATAGTCGGCACGGGCGAAAGCGAGGCAGGCGAGACCGGTCATTACGGCGGTGCCGTTCATCAGCGCCAGCGCTTCTTTCGGGCGCAGTACCAGCGGTGTCCAGCCGAGTTCACGATGCACATCGGCAGACTGGCGACGTTCGCTACGGAACATTACTTCACGTTCACCGGACAGCGTTGCGGCGACGTAGGACAGCGGCGTCAGATCACCGCTGGCGCCGACCGAACCCTCTTCAGGGATCAGCGGCAGGATGTCGTATTCGAGGAACGCGTGCAGACGCTCCAGCAATTCCACGCGCACCCCGGAGACGCCGTGACACAACGACTGCAAACGCGCCGCCAACACCGCGCGGGTGGCTTGCGCGTCGAGCAGTTTACCCAGCCCGCAACCGTGGAAGGTGTAGAGGTGACGCGGTAGCGCCTCTACGTGATGCAGCGGCACCGCGACCACGCAGGAGTCGCCGTAACCGGTGGTCACGCCGTAGATCACGCCTTCCTTGTCCAGCAGCGAATCGAGGAACCGCGCGCCCTTGGCGATGCGCTCGCGATAGTCGGCGTCGCTCTGCAATTGCACGGGCGCCTGACGGTTGGCCAGGGCCAGCACGTCTTCGATGCGCAAAGGGCGTTCGCCGAAGGTTACCGGCTCATGGGTTGGCGTCGTCATCGGTCTTCCAGAAAGGGTAAAAGTTGAACCATTGTTGCGGCGCTTCGAGGCAATAGTGACTCAGGCGCTGCGCATAGCGGGTGGCCCACTGATGAATGACCTGCTCGCGCTCGCTGCGCTTCCACACCACAGCGTCGGCGAAGGGTTCGAGAGTCAGGCGATAGTGACCGTCCGGCTGTTTCAGGCACATCAGCAGATTGACCGGGCATTTGAGCAGGCCGGCGAGCAGCCACGGGCCTTGCGGGAACGGCGCCGGATGGCCGAGAAAGTCCACGGTTACGCTGCGCCCGCCATGCAGGGGGACGCGGTCGCCGGCAATCGCCAGCCACTCGCCGCGTTCCAGCCGTTCGTGCAGTTGCAGCATTATCACCGGGTCGAGTTCGCTGACCTGAATCAGGCGCAGATTGGTCGCTCCAGCCTCGCCCAGCAAACGGTTGAATTGCTCGGCGTGCTTGGTGTGTACCAGCACGTTCATGGTGACCTTTTCGCCGATCTCCGCCAGTGCGCGACAGACTTCCAGATTGCCCAGGTGCGCGCCGACCAGCAGTTGTCCGCGACTGCCGCGCAACTGATTGCGCAGCAGGGCCGGGTCGATGATTTCGATCTGTTCGATGCGCAACTTGCCATTCCACACATCGAGCTTGTCGAGCATCGAATCGGCGAACGCCATGAACTGACCGAACACCCGCCAATGCGTCGGGCGCAACACGTCGCGCTGACTCCATGCGGCCAGGCGTTGCTGGTATTGCCAGGCGCTGTGTCGCGCGGTGCGGCCAAACAGGAAAAAGTACAGGACGATGCCGTACAGCAACGGACTGAGCAGGCGTCGGCCCAGGACCTTGGCGGCGAACGCGGTGAACTTCATCAGCAGGAAGCTGCCGCGCTCTTCGCGGTCAGCCCAGTGCTTTTTGTCGGCTTCGCCGGTCATGTTCGCCACCGCCGCCAGAGGATCACCGGGAAGCGCAGCAACATGCCGAGAAACAGCCGCGTGTGCATGCTGGAAATCAGTGCGTTGTCATGGAACAGACGGAAGTGCGACACACCGTCCAGCGGATAATGCACGCTGGTTTGCAGCCAGCGCATCGGCTGATTGCGCCACGACAGGCGCACGAGAATGTCCGAGTCGAAATCCATACGCTTGCCGACTTTCGCCGAATCAATCACCGCCAGCGTCGGGGCCAGCGGATAGACGCGGAAACCACACATTGAATCGCGGATCTGCAGCGACAGCGTGTTGATCCAGACCATCACGTGGGTCAGGTAGCGCGCGTACAAACGACCTTTCGGCACGCTTTCGTCGAACAGCGGATAACCGCAGATCATCGCCTCGGGATGAGCGCGGGACTCGGCGACAAAACGCTCCACATCGTGCAAGTCGTGCTGGCCGTCGGCATCGACCTGCAGCGCATGGCTGAAACCCAATAACGAGGCTTCGCGCAAACCGGTCATCACCGCGCCGCCCTTGCCCTGATTCGCGGTCAGGCGTACCAGATGCACGTTGTCGCGCTCGGCCAGTGCGTCGAGCACTTTCGCGCAGGACGGGCTGCTGGCGTCGTCCACCAGAATGCACGGCAGGCCTCGCGCGAGCAGGGCGTCGACCACGGTGCCGATCGCAGTTTCGTGGTTGTAGACCGGGATCACGGCGCAAGGGTTATGCATACGTTTTCTCCACTGGAAGACCGCGATCCCTGTAGGAGTGAGCCTGCTCGCGATTGAGTGCGCAGCACTCACCAAGGTCAACCATGCTCTACACCCAAAAGAATCCGCCCACTGGAACAGGTCGCCGTGTCATTGCGATAAGCGAAATACAATTTGCCGCGCTCAGGATCAAAGCGCAGGTGCAGCTGAATTTCATCACCAGGCCGCACCAGTTGCTGAAACTTCAGCACTTCCATGCCGGCAAACGGACCGGTCAGGTTGAGCAGTTGGCGACCGAGGTTCAGTGCCCATTCCACCTGCACCACGCCGGGCAGGACCGGGGCTTTGGGGAAGTGGCCGCTGAAATAGGCCAGGTCCGGGGGCACGCTCAGTTGCAGGCTCCACTCGCCAGTGGTCTCGACTTGTTCCAGCACTTCGGGGGCTTTCGCTCGCGGGGCCATCAGCAGCGCTTCGATATCGGCCTGCGGCAGTTTGCCTTGGCTGTTCAACGGTAATTGCCGCACCAGCCGCCAACGTCGCGGTAAAGCCAGGGCTTCACAGTGTTGGCGCAAATGCTGGCGCAGGGTTTCGGTCAGGCTGCGGCGACCGTGCTCACGCAAGGCAAACAGGCCGGCCTCGCTGAGCACCAGTAGAGCACCGAGAGAGGCGCGATTTTCATGGACCACGCCCAAGCGCGCTTCGGCGACCCAGTCGTGGTCAACCAAGGCTTGCTCAAGCATGGGCAGCGAGATGCGTTTTTCTTCCAGTTTGACGATCCGGTCCAGCCGTCCGAGCAGTTCGAAGCGGCCATCGATGCCGATGCGCGCGGCGTCAGCGGTGTGCTCGACGTGTCCGGCAGGCAAGTAAGGTGAGGCGATCAGCAGGGCGCCGTCGCTGTCCTGGCTCAGTTGGACACCGGCGAACGGTTGCCACAGTTGTTCGCCCTGACGCCAAGCGATACCGCCGGTTTCCGAACTGCCGAGGATTTCCGTCGGCCATTGCTGCAAGCGTTGCTGCAGACTTTGCGCAGCGTCGACCGGCAACGCACCGCCGGAGGAAAACACCCGGCGCACGGCACTCAGGGCCGGCCAGTCGAGGTTGTCGCCCATGCGTTTGAGCAACGCCGGGCTGGCCACCCACGCAAAGGCCGGATATTCGCGGCTGGCACGCTGCAAGTCTTCGGGGAACGCCAGTTGCTTGCGCACAAACGGGCGCCCGGCACACAGCGGCCACAGCACGCGAAACAGCAAACCGTAAATATGCTGGGTGGCGACGCTGCCGATGATGCAGGCCTCACCGAGATCCGCGCCCCACAACTGTTCCAGTGCTTCGACCTCGTTGGCCAGTTGGCGCAGGGTTTTGTCGATGCGCTTGGGCTCGCCGCTGGAGCCGGACGTGCACAGGCTCAGACGGCACTGGTCGAGGTCCAGTGCGGCGCCGGCTAGCGGCGGCTGCTGAACGTCGCTCAGTTGCGCGTCATCGGCTTGATCCGTCAGCCACAGATCGACCTCAGCCGACCAGCGCTGGCGGGTTTGCGCTTGCAGGTCCGAGGGCAGCAGAACACTCACGCCTGCACGCCATGCACCCAGCAAGGCGATGGCCAGTTCCGCGGCATCTTCCAGGTGCACAGCCAGACGTTTCACGCCTTGCGCTTGCAGACCGGCGGCAACGCTCAGCGCCTGCTCGCACAGTTGCGCATGTTCGAGGGCTGGTGCGTGGCTGATGGCCCGCGCCGGCACAGGCTTGAGCAACAACTGCTCAAGTTTTATCCAGTTCATGTACGGCCTCTTACCCGTTGTCGTATCAGCCATTCAATGGCAAACATCAGGCCGATCAATCCATAGGAGATCAGGCCGGTGTACAACATCCACCAATTCAGCGGCGCCCACAGGGTCAGCAGGGCGGCGCATAAACCGTTGCAGAAGAAAAACACGCTCCAGGCCACGGTGACCTTGCGTGTATAGCGGATCGCGATGTCCGGCAGCTCTGGCTCACGCAAGCGCGCCAGGCGCTCGACCATCGGCGGGCCGTATTTCAGGCTCAGGCTGAACAGCACCAGCATGAAGCCGCTGATCAGCACCGGGTACCAACGCAGCAACAGCGGACTGTCGAACAGCGCCAGCAGCAGGCAAAAGGCGATCGCCACACAGGCCATCCACAGGCTGCCGGGTTTGCGCTCGCCAGTCAGTGCCCGCGCCAGCCAAAGGCTGCCCAGCAGCAGACCGAACTGCCACGGGGCAAAATGCTCCATGCCGAAATACACCGCAAAGGGGTACAGCAGACCGGCCAGCAGCAGGCCCAGGCCGATCAATCGGCTCATGCGGCCGGTTGAACCAGACGGTAGACCGCCTCGACCACGTCGCCGACGGTGCGCACCGATTTGAATTCTTCGGCGGCGATTTTCTTGCCGGTCTGGCGTTTGATGTGATCGATCAGATCGACCGCGTCGATGCTGTCGATTTCCAGATCCTGATACAGGTTGGAGTCCAGGCTCACACGGGCCGGATCCAGTTCGAACAGCTCGACCAAGGCATCGCGCAGGGTGTTGAAAATATCGTCACGAGTTTGCATGGTCCGGTCTCAAGCTGCCTGTTTTGCCGTGACGAACGCCGCAAGGCTCGCCACGTTGGTGAAATGGTTACGGGTGTCTTTGGCGTCGGCGTCGATCTTGATGCCGTATTTTTTCTGGATTGCCAGACCCAGTTCCAGCGCGTCGACGGAATCCAGGCCCAGGCCTTCGCCGAACAGTGTTTGCTCGTCTTCGATGTCGTCGACGCTGATGTCTTCGAGGCCGAGGGCGTCGATGATCAGCAGTTTGATGTCACGCACCAGGCTAGGGGTGTTCAGATCGCTCATCTTCGGCGAGCTCCTTAATGAAATATGAGTGCAAATAATCGTTGAGCTTGCGCGAGGCTTGCGGTGCAGGGCCTTGCGCGGCGAAGGCTTGTGGGTCTATATCGGCCCCGACGCGAAAACTGAAGTGCACACGGCGGCTGGGGATCCGGTACCACGGTTCGGCTTTGGTCAATGTGGTCGGGCTGACCTTGATAATCACTGGCGTAAGGATTTTCGCACCGCGCAGGGCAATCGCCGCAGCGCCCCGATGAAAGGCCGGCGCCTGGCCCGGCTGGGTGCGCGTGCCTTCGGGAAAGATGATCAGGGTCTGGCCGTTTTGCAGGGATTGGGCGGCGGCATCGAGCATGTCCATGCTGCCGTCATTACTGATGTATTCGGTGCGGCGCAACGGGCCACGGGTGAAGGGGTTTTCCCACAGGCTTTTCTTCACCACGCAATTGGCCTGGCGCACCAGACCGATGAGGAACACCACGTCGATCAGCGACGGGTGATTGGCGATGATCATCTGTCCGGGTCGACCGAGACGTTCGGCGCCCTGAATGTCATAGGTCAGCACACCGGTGCGGGCCATGAACCGGACGAAAAACCAGAACAGCCGGCTGACGGTCTGCCGCGCGCGCTGGCGATGCACAACGGCGTCACCGGGCAGGCAAGCCAATAGCGGAAACACCAGCAAACGCAGGCACAGCCCGCCTAGCCCGAACAGGGTAAAGCTTGCGGCGGTGGCCAGCAGGCGCCAGTAATAGGCATCGCGGTTTTTTTCGGTCACGGGTTGCGTTGCCAGGTCCATACACGATTTTTCCAGGCATGTTGGCAATGGGTTTGCTGGCCGAGCAGGGTTTGCAACAGATTGAGCGCGTGGGGCCAGTGCGCTTTTGACCGTGTTTCTGTGGTGCTGTTCAGGGTCAGCCGCCAGTCGGTACCGGGGGTGAGCAAAAGGCCGAGTGCGTAGGGAAACGGCACGTCATCGATCCACGCTGAATAGGCTTCGGGCGGTTGTTCTTCGGTGATTACCAACAGCACCGCCGGGGCGCCTTCATTGAGTAGCGCCGCTGCTTCGAGCATGCCGTGCTCAAGGCCGTCGCCGGCAGCGGCGAGGGCAGTCATTTCGCTGGTTTCGCCACGCATGATCGACCACAGACCGATGATCGCGTTGTGTACGGACAGGCTGAACTGGGTCGGCGACAGCGGCTGTTCGGTCGCCAGATCACTGAGGATGTCGTAAGTCCGTGGGGTTTCACCGTGGCGCGAGACGAACACCAGCGGCAGGCTGTCCCGCCCGTCGGCCAGGGGCCAGCCAACGCTGAACGCCATGCGTGCCAGACGACTGAGGCGGCGGCGCTGCATGGCCGGCAAAAACGACACATCGGGCGCGGCATCACTGCGCTGGAGTACGACCGGTTGTCGGCTCCAGGCCTGCCAGGCGTCCACGCTGTCGAGGCCAGGGGCCCACGCGCGCCATTGGGCGATGTTGAAGTTGATCACGGACATTCATCCCGCCCCTGCAGGCTTTTGTTGACGCGTTGAATCGCCAAAGCCGCAGCAGGCTTGACGTGGCGCTTGGCGCCGGGTGGCGCGCATTATCCCGGTGCGACGAGTGTGTAGCAAATGCTGGTTACATTTTGCGCAACGAAATGTACCGAACGGTTCGCAAGAGAGCTGTCACTTTGCCATTATCCAGATTCCCAGCGGTTTGTCTGTCGGGGATAGCGGCGATCAATGGCGGTTATTGCGCTATCTGTCCGCGGATATTTGCACCTGACTCTGTAGTCCATGTCCATGAAGGTAGCGAAGCGAGGTCACGCGCATCTACACTCGGTCATTCTTTGATACACGGAGGTTTTGTCATGCGGCGCGTGGTGTTCAATCAGAAAGGTGGGGTAGGCAAGTCCAGCATTGCCTGCAATCTGGCGGCGGTCAGCGCCAGCGAGGGTTATCGCACGCTGTTGGTCGATCTCGATGCCCAGGCCAACTCCACTCAGTATCTGACCGGGCTCACCGGCGACGACATTCCGATGGGTATTGCCGACTTCTTCAAGCAAACCCTGTCTTCCGGGCCGTTCTCGAAGAAGAATCAGGCGGACATCTACGAAACGCCGTTCGACAACCTCCACATTATCACCGCCACGGCGGAGCTGGCTGACCTGCAGCCCAAGCTTGAGGCCAAGCACAAGATCAACAAGCTACGGAAGTTGCTTGATGAGCTGTCTGAAGATTATGACCGCATCTATCTCGATACGCCGCCAGCGCTGAATTTCTACGCGGTATCTGCGTTGATTGCCGCTGATCGGGTGCTGATTCCCTTCGATTGCGATAGTTTCTCGCGTCAGGCCCTGTACGGGCTGATCGCGGAGATCGAAGAGTTGAAGGACGACCACAATGAAGGCCTGGAAGTCGAAGGCATCGTGGTCAACCAGTTCCAGGCCCGGGCGAGCCTGCCGCAGCAGATTCTCGATGAGCTGATTGCCGAAGGTCTACCGGTGCTGCCGGTGTACCTGACCAGTTCGGTGCGTATGCGCGAATCGCATCAGGCCAGCATGCCGCTGATCCACCTCGATCCCCGGCACAAGCTGACCCAGCAATTCGTCGAGCTCCACAATCTGCTCGAAGATCACTGATCTCCCAAATTGCACCCCCACATTGTGGGAGCGAGCCTGCTCGCGAAGAGGCCGGTAGATTCAACATCTGAGTTGACTGACCGGACGCCTTCGCGAGCAGGCTCGCTCCCACAATTGGATTTGCGTTGAGTCAGATCCCCTGGCTACGCAACCACGCCATCAACTGCGGCAATGGCAACGCACCACTTTGCCGCGCCACTTCCCGGCCGTTCTTGAACAGAATCAGACTCGGAATCGAGCGAATCCCCAACTGCGCCGACAACTGCTGATTGGCCTCGCTATCAAGTTTGGCCAAGCGGCACTTGCCCGCCAACTGCGCCGCTGCCTGTTCGAACACCGGCGCAAACGACTTGCACGGCCCACACCATTCCGCCCAGACATCCACCAGCAACGGCAGATCGCCTTTGATCTGACTGGCGTAATCGCCTTGCTTGAGCTCGAACGGTTTGCTCAGCAGCACGGCGGATTTGCAGCGTCCGCACTTGGGCTGGTCCGCTAGGCGCTCGGCGGGGATGCGGTTGAGGCCGTTGCAGGAGGGGCAGGGGATGAGGAGTGGTTCGGACATGGTGGGCTCTCAGGCAGGAAGTCTATGAGACTGATCTGGAGGCAAAGTCGCGATTATCAAGGAATTGATCTGTAGGTCATTACCTTCCTCAGTTGAGGAAAGGGCCTACCCACGTCTGCGCGGAGGCTGACTATCTGTATTTTATCTGATCGGTCATCTTGTGCAGCCCTGAACGAAATACTATTCCTATGACCGCCAAGACAGTTAAACGCCTTCCACTCTTGGAGCTTTTGAAGGGCTCTGAATATCTAAAAACCTTAAATGCCCGGACGAATTGTTCGCTCATCGGGGACTCTGTTGGCTTTGAAAGTGTTTGGCTTGATTCCGGTGCGGACCAAAATCCGGATATCTTTACTCGTTCGCAGCAGTTGCCAGAAAACGAAGACGACTACGATGCTTTGGTATTGGCAGTCGACGAACTGCTGGAAATTACCGGCGATGATGAGTCGCACCCGTTGATGAGCTTGGTCGACATCATCGGTGACTGGATCGAAGAATGGGATCACACCCATCACCCCATGGCCCAGGCAAGTGGCGAAGAGGTTCTCGGTTACATGATGCGTGAGCACGGCCTGACTCAGGGCGACTTGCCGGGTGTTGGTACTCAGTCGGTTGTTTCGGAGATTTTGAACGGCAAGCGCAAGCTTAACTTGCGCCAGATTCGTTGGTTGGCAGAGCGCTTCAATGTGCCAATCGATGTGTTTACCTGATGCTGGTTCAAGACGAACAACTGATCTCCAAATGCTTGCCCCACTCCGGTGGCCGCTCGGCATAAGCCTCCATCCCCGGCTGCTCCTCAAACGGTTTGCTCAGCACCGCGTGCAGCCGGCGTACCTCCGAGTAATCCCCTTGCTCAGCCGCATCGATGGCTTTTTGCGCCAGGTAATTGCGCAGGATGTACAGCGGATTGACCGCGTGCATGCGGGTGCGGCGCTGTTCCTGGTCGGCGACGCCATCGCGGGTAACGCGGGCGATGTAGCGTTCGCCCCAGGCGTCAAAGCCCTTGATGTCGACGAAATCGTCGCGCAAACGGGCAACGGCTTCTAAGGCGGACTCTTCACCGAGTCGGCGGAAGAACAGCGTGTAGTCGACGCCGCTGTTCTGCATCAGTTGCAGCAGGTTTTCCAGCAGCTTCTGGTCATCGTCTTCGGCCGTGGTGAAACCGAGGCGCCGGCGCATCAGGTCGAGGTAATGCGCCTGAAACAGCGGCAGATACAAGCCGAGGGTTTCACGCAGGGCTTCAACACTGATGAACGGCGTCAGTGCCTGAGCCAGCGCGCTGAGGTTCCACTGGCCCACCGGCACCTGATTGCTGAACGAGTAACGGCCCTGATCATCCGAATGGTTGCAGATGAAGTTGGCGTCGAAATCGTCGAGAAAGGCGAACGGGCCGAAGTCGAAGGTTATGCCGAGGATCGACATGTTGTCGGTGTTCATTACGCCGTGGCAGAAGCCGTAGGCCTGCCACTTGGCGATCAGCTCGGCGTTGCGCTCGACGATTTCGCGGAACATCGCCAGATACGGTTCCGGCTGTTCCAGGCACTCAGGGAAATGCATCGCCAGAACGTGTTCGCCTAGCTGCTTCTGCTGCTCGGGGCGCTTGGTGTAATAGAAGTATTCGAAATGCCCGAAGCGGATATGGCTCGGCGCCAGACGCAGGACCATCGCCGCGCGTTCCTGCTTTTCGCGCCAGACCGGGGTGTCGGAGCCAATCACACAAGCCGCGCGCGACGAAGGAATGTTCAACGCGTACAAGGCTTCGGAAGCAAGGAATTCACGGATCGACGAACGGAGTACCGCTCGGCCATCGCCCATGCGCGAAAACGGCGTTTGCCCGGCGCCCTTCAGGTGCAGGTCCCAATGCTCGCCGGCCGCGTTGTACACCTCGCCCAACAACAGACCACGGCCATCGCCCAGTTGCGGCGTGTAGCCGCCGAACTGATGCCCGGAATAGACCATCGCCCGCGGCTCGGCATCGGCCCACAGCTTGTGGCCACCAAACAGTTCGGCAAATTCGTTGGTTTCGGCGGTCGCCGGGTCGAGATCCAGCAAGGCCAGCGCCGCCGGGCTGGCGACGACCAGACGCGGATTATCGATCGGCTCGGGCAGCACGTGGGCGGAGAACGCGTCGCCCAGGCGGGCGAAGCGATTGTCGAAGGTCAGTTCGTCGAGGGCTTTCAAGGGCCGGCTCCAGCAGAATGTCCGAGCATTCTGCTGGGAATAGACCGGTTAGTCGAGTTTGGCCGGCGGCGGCTCTTGCAGTGGTTTCTGATCGTCGGCGACCGGCACGATGGTTTTCGTTTCCGGCTCGATCGGCACCATCTTGTATTCCTGGCCCTGAAGGTTCTTCAGGTACACCTCCATCTGGCGGAACGAGATGTTGATGTGCTGCTTCTTGAACTCGCGGTTGATGAAGCGGTTGACCTCATCAAGCACCGGGTTGCGGTCACCGAGGTCGCGCACGTGCATGCGCAACTCGTGGTCGAGGGTGCTTTCGCCGAAGTTGAGGAAGTACACGTGCGGCTCAGGCTCTTTGAGTACACGCGGGTTTTCGCGGGCAGCCTTGAGCAGCAACTCTCTGACCAGATCCAGATCGGAGCCGTAGTCGACGCCAAGTTTCAGCGTCACGCGGGTGATGGTGTCGGTCAGCGACCAGTTGATCAGTTGCCCGGTAATGAACGTCTTGTTCGGGACAATGATGTCCTTGCGGTCGAAGTCGGTGATGGTCGTGGCGCGGATGCGGATCTTGCTTACCGTGCCCGACAGGTTGCCGATGGTGATGGTGTCACCGATCCGCACCGGGCGTTCGAACAGAATCATGATGCCGGAGATGAAGTTCGCAAAGATCTCCTGCATACCGAAACCGAGGCCGACCGACAGCGCCGCCACCAGCCATTGCAACTTGTCCCAGCTGACGCCGAGGGTCGACAGGGTCGAGACGAAACCGACACCGGCGATCACATACGACAGCAACGTCGTGGTCGCGTAGGCACTGCCCTGGGCCAGATTCAGCTTGGACAGCACAAACACTTCGAGCAGGCCCGGCAAGTTGCGCGCGAGGGCGAAAGTGATGCCGATGATGATCAGCGCGCCGAGCATGTCACCGATGCTGATCGGCACCATGCTCATGTTGGCGCCGGTGCCGCTGGTGTATTCGTAGAGGGTGATGTTGTCGAGGTACGAGAACACCGAAATCAGGTCCGACCAGACCCAGTACAGCGCGGCGATGAAACCGCCGAGCAGGGCCAGACGGATCAGGCGCAGGGATTGTTCGTTGACCTTTTCGATGTCCAGCGTCGGCTCTTCGATCACCGCTTCGCCATCGCCGGCTTCTTTCGCCGCCTGACGTTTGGCCAGGGCGCGCTGGTAGGCCAGACGTCGCGCGGCAACGCTCAGACCGCGCACGAAGGTGGCTTCGATCACCAGCCAGAACATCAGCAGGTACAGGGTGTTGATCAAGCGGTCGCTGAGCTTCAGCGCGGTGTAGTAGTAGCCGAAGCACACCGCCACGAACAACGCGATCGGCAGCAGGGTGAACATCACGCCGACGGCTTTGCGGAACAGCGAAGTGTTCTCGTGGGCCGGGCTGCTGATCAGCAAGCGACTGAGCAGCCAGGCCATCAGGGCATAGCAGGTCAGCACCACCGGCATGCCGAGCACGTCGTCTGCCAGTGCGGCCGGCTGCAATTCGGCGACGGCAACAATGGTCACCAGCGCCATGACCACCAGGCCCAGTCGACGGATCCAGCCTTGCAGGAACTCGACCTGCGGCTTTTCCCAACGGAAGTGCAGTTCTGCCACACCACCCGGCGCGAGAATCCGGTAAGCGGTATAGAACACCAGCCACGCCTGCCCCATTTGCAGCAGTGCTGCGCCCATATTGGCGTTCTGTCCACGGGCATCGATTTGCAACGCCAGACCGCAGAGCGCCAGGCCCAACGCCACCGGCATCGCCAGCAGAATATTGATCAGAATCGCCTGCGGGGTGTGCCATTGACTGTCGCGTTTGAAGTGACCGATGTCCTGGTGAACTTTGTTAAGTCGCGCGTACAGATTCTTGCGCCGCCATAGCAGAGCACCGATCAACAGCGCCAGTGGCAGGAACAGCAACGGACGCTGGATCAGACCGTCTGTCAGCTCACTCAGGCTGGAGGCCCACGGCAGGGTGTCGACCTGACGTTTCAGGCGTTCCGGCACCGCGCGCATCCATTCCAGATCCAGGGGCTTGTTGCTGGGGATCCAGAACATCTGCTCATCCAGCGTCGCGCGCAGGCTCTGTGCGGTGCTCAGCAGTTGTTTCTGGTTGAGCTGCAGGGTGATCGACTCGTTGAGCATGGCGCTCAGTTCGCGGTTCAACCGTTCCAGCAGATCGGCGCGGGTGTTGGCCAGATCCAGCAGGTTTTTGCGCAATTGCGGGGTGACCTGCTCCGGCGGCTGCGTGGATAGCAGGTTGTCGACATAGGCGACGGGATTACTCAGTTGCTCACGCTGCTGGCTGACGTCGAATTGCCACAGACGAATGTCGGCGATCTGATCCGCCAGATCGCGGTCGACCTTGAGGCGCGGCAGGGCTTGTTTCTGCTTATAGAGAATCTTCGACAGCAGCAGGCTGCCCTTGAGCACGCTGATCTGCTCGTCCAGCGCTGAGTCGCTTTGGGTCAGACTGTCGAGCTGTTGTTTGGTCTGCAGGTTCTGCTGGGTGACTTCGTTGAGGCGGTCAGTGCTTTTGAGCAGGTAGTCGGAGAGCTTGAGGTTCGCCGTGCTTTCGATGGCCAGCAGACTGCTGCTCCCTGCCTTCTGCGCTTCGATCGACTGTTGGGTAACGGTTTCCTGCGACTGCGCCAGACGTTTCTGGTTGATCAGGGTTTGCAGTTCCTGAATCTCGCGGTCGAGGCGGTCGGACTTCTCCGATAGCAAGTCATGCTGGGCATTGCCCAAGTCCTGCAACTGGCTGTTGCCGGCCAGCTCCTGACGACGCAGCGGAATCAGCGCATTCAGCGCCGCCAGTTCGGCGTTCAACTGGTCGCGCTGCTCGGCGGTGACGGTTTTACCCGCGTCCTTGCCGGATTTGAGGATGTTGTTGATCTGCTGGATGCGCGTCTGGCTGGCGGATATCTCCGCTTGCGCGCGCTCGGGGCGAGTCTGCGCAGTGATGATCAGGCTGTTAGCGTCGGCGAGGGCTTTTTGCAGGTCACTTTGCTGAGTCGAGCGATCCGTCAGGATCTGCTCCAGCTGTTGGATCGACTCTTTGGGAAAACGCTGTGCCACCGGCACCACGGCCGTAGCCTTGAGGCGTGTCAGTTCGCGGGTGTTTTCAATCGTTTGCTTGGGCGCGGTGGCCAGCTGCTGCTTGAGATCAATCAGCTTCTGCTCGTAATCACGCTGATTGTTCAGCTGATTGAGCGTGTTCTGCAGGACGGTCTGCAGGGTCTTTTTGTCAGCATCCGGCAGTTTGCTGTCGGCGAGCTTGTCGAGGCTGGCCTGCACGGCGTCGCTGGACGGCGGTTCGGCGGCGTAAATCGGGCCGACAGTGAGACTCAGGCCCAGCAGGGCCGCGGCGAAAAAGGAGCGCAGGGTAGGCATAGAGACCGGTCAAGCAAGTGAGAGTGGACGCAGTTTAGAGGAAGAGCCCGGGGCCCGGGCGACTTCCTTCGGGGAATCTGACGCCCACTTTGCCGATCTTGTTCCCGTCCATGACCGCAACCGTCCAGTGAGTGTTGTTCCACTCCACCTGGTCGCCAACGATCGGTGCACCACCGACCTTGTGGGCAATGAACGCGCCCAGGGTCATGTCCGGATCGATGCCCTCGGCCGGCAGGCCATACAGCGCTGCAACCGCTTTAAGCTGGGCGTCTCCTTCGAGTACGAAATCGCCGAAGAAACGCAGATCGAGGCCACGTTGCGGCGCCTGGCTGAACAACTTTCCGAGGGCGCCGAGGTTGTGTTCATGGCCGATAACGCACAGTAAATCATCGACTTCCAGCACCGTACTACCCGACGGATGGAGCAGTTGCTGGCCACGAAACAGTGCCGCGATGCGCGTGCCTTCGGGCATTTTCAGCTCACGCAGGGGCGAACCGATGCACCATTTCTCCGCGCCCAGCTTGTACACGAACAGCTCCCACTCGCTGGTGACGTGTACTTCCAGCGCTGCGCGAGAAATCGGCGCCGGCTCTGGCGGCACGGTCACCTTCAATAGCTTGGCGACCCACGGCAGGCTCGTGCCCTGCACTAGCAGCGACACCAGCACGATGAAGAAGGCGAGGTTGAAGTACAGCTGCGCATTCGGCAGCCCGGCCATCAGCGGGAAAACCGCGAGAATGATCGGCACCGCGCCGCGCAGGCCAACCCAGGAAATAAAGGCTTTCTCGCGGCCATGGAACGCTTTGAACGGCAGCAGGCCGACCATCACCGACAGCGGCCGCGCAAACAGAATCATCCACAGCGCCAGACCGAGAGCGGGCAAGGCGATCGGCAGCAAATCATGCGGCGTCACCAGCAACCCCAGCACCAGGAACATGCCGATCTGCGCCAGCCACGCCATGCCGTCGAGCATGTGCAGAATGCCGTGACGGCTGCGCACCGGGCGGTTGCCGATCACCAGACCGCACAGGTAAACGGCAAGGAAGCCGCTGCCATGCAGGGCGTTGGTCAGGGCGAATACCACCAGACCGCCAGCGATCACCAGAATCGGATACAGACCGGCAGCGAGGTTGATTCGATTGACCAGTTGCAGCATCAACCAGCCACCGCCCAGGCCGATCACGCCACCGATGCCGAACTCGCGGATCAGGTGGGTCAGCAGGTTCCAGTGCAAACCGGTCTGGCCGCTGGCGAGCATGTCGATCAGAGTCACGGTGAGAAACACCGCCATCGGGTCGTTACTGCCGGATTCGATTTCCAGACTGGCGGTCACCCGCTCGTTCAGGCCTTTGCCGCCGAGCAGCGAGAACACCGCTGCGGCGTCGGTCGAGCCAACGATGGCACCGATCAACAAGCCTTGAATCAGATTGAGATCGAACAGCCAGGCAGCGGCCATGCCGGTCAGCCCGGTAGTGATCAACACCCCGACCGTGGCCAGCGACAACGCCGGCCATAACGCCACGCGGAAACTCGACACCCGCGTGCGCAAACCGCCGTCGAGGAGGATCACCGCCAGGGCGAGGTTGCCGACCAGATAGGCCGTCGGGTAGTTATCGAAAATGATCCCGCCGCCATCGACCCCGGCGGCCATGCCGACCGCGAGAATAATGACCAGAATCGGGATGCCGAGACGGGAGGAGAGTGAGCTGACGAGAATGCTTGCACCTACCAGCAACGCGCCGATCAAGAACAGGCTGTTGATGGTCGTCGCATTCAAAGGCAGTACTCCAGAAGCGTAAAGACGGGCACAAACTGACCATGCAGTCTGCGTGCCAGCGATTCTAACCTGTTGAAATGTGATGCTGTCAAAAAGGTTTTTACGTTGGGGGATTCGAGGTTTGGGTTCGGCTGGCGATTGCTGCCCTCACCCTAGCCCTCTCCCGGAGGGAGAGGGGACTGATCGCGGTGTTTGTGCAAGGTACATCGACCTGAAATATCGCGTCGAACTGAAAATCTGAAAGGCCCCCGATCTACCCCCTTTCCCCCTCTCCCTCTGGGAGAGGGCTGGGGTGAGGGGCTTTTGATCTTGATCTCAAAATTTACAGGCTGAACCGCCCAACCATGTTGTTCAGGTCCAGCGCCAACCGCGACAGTTCATTGCTCGCCGCACTCGTCTGATTCGCCCCAGTCGCCGATTGCACCGACAGATCACGAATATTCACCAGATTACGATCCACTTCCCGCGCCACCTGCGCCTGCTCTTCGGCGGCGCTGGCGATCACCAGGTTGCGCTCGTTGATTTCGACGATGGCGGTGTTGATGGTGTCCAGCGACATGCCGGCACCTCGAGCAATGTTCAGCGTCGACTCGGCACGCTCGGTGCTGTTACGCATCGAATCCACGGCGTGTTCGGTGCCGCTCTGAATGCTGCCGATCATCCGCTCGATTTCGCTGGTCGACTGCTGAGTACGGTGCGCCAGGGCACGCACTTCATCCGCCACCACGGCAAAACCACGCCCGGCTTCACCGGCACGCGCCGCTTCAATCGCCGCGTTCAGCGCCAGCAGGTTGGTCTGATCGGCCAGACCCCGGATCACATCCAGCACCTTGCCGATGTCACGGGACTCATTGGCCAGATCGCCGATCAGGCTGGCAGTGCTCTGTACATCGGCGCTCATGCGTTCGATCGCGCTGACCGTTTCCTGGACCAGGTCACGACCGTCGCCAGCCGAAGTGGTGGCGTTCTTCGAGGCTTCGGAGGTGCTCACCGCATTGCGGGCGACTTCTTCTACGGCGCTGGTCATTTCGTTGACCGCAGTGGCCGCTTGTTCGATCTCGTTGTTCTGCTGGGTCAGGCCGCGCGCGCTTTCGTCGGTGACGCTGTTCAACTCTTCAGCCGCTGAAGCCAGCTGAGTGGCCGAGCCGGAAATGCGTTGCAGGGTGTCCCGCAGTTTCGATTGCATCTTCGCCATCGCTGCCAGCAGACGTCCTGCCTCGTCTTCACCATCAACGTGGATCGGCTGGGTCAGGTTGCCTTCGGCGATGGTTTCCGCAGCGTCCAGTGCTTTGGAAATGGGCTTGGTGATGCTGACGGTCAGCAGCCAGGCGAAGAGGAACGTCAGGCCAGTGGCGATCACCAACAACGTGACCACAAGGTTGAAGGACATCGAAAACTGATCGCTCGCGCCTTTATCAGTCTCGGCGATTTGCTGGGTGTTGATCTCCAGCAGGCGCGCCAGGGCTGTGTTCACCGCTTCCGAGTTGCTCAGCAAATCCGAGTTGAGCATCTGCCGCAGTTCATCGATCTGATTGTTGCGCGACAGGGTTTTCATCCGGTCTTCGAGTTGACGGTATTGCCCCAGGAGCTGAACGTACTGATCGTAGGCTGCACGTTCTTGCGGGCCGTCGATCAACGGTTCGTAGGCACGCTGAGCGTCGGCGATCTGCCGATTGCGCAACTCGAACAGCTCGATGGTTTTTTGCTGCACGTCGGGTTCGCGGTTGATCAGCAACCGGTACGACAGCACCCGCAGGCGCAGCGTCAGTTGAGTGAATTCATCGAGGGCCTTGATCGACGGCACGCTTTCAGTAGCGATGTCTTCACCCGCTGCGCGGATTTTGCTCATCTGATTCAACGCAAACACGCCGAGAATCAGCATCAGGCCGCCGATCAGGGCGAAGCCGGTAAACGCCCGTGGGGCGATATTCATATTGCGAAGGGACATGGGGCGGATACCAAGAGAGGGCCGCTTCCATGCGGGCTGAGACTGCGATATGGATGACTTATCGGTCATGCGACTAAAGTCTTGAGGCACTGTGCGTATTTGTCGCATAGGGGCCGGGGCGACGAAGTGCAGGAACCAGATCGGCAGATCACAGTCTTTAAAACTCGCGAGAACGGTCGGCCACCAGGAAAATCAAGGCTTTGCGCCGGTTTAACCCTGGCATCCGTGATGACTTTTCTTTATCGTACGCGCCCTTTGAAAAACGCTTGGAAGATCAAAATGTTGGAAGCATCCCTCAGCCAATTGGAACAGCTCGTCAGCGACCTGGTGCAACAGAACCAGACCCTCGCGCAAACCAACCAGACCCTGTCCACGGAACTGGCTCAGGCCAAGGATGAAAACGAAAGCCTGCAACTGAACCTGATGGAGCAGGAAGAAAAGCACGGCGCCACCGCTGCACGCATTCAAGCCCTGGTTGATCGCGTCAACGCAGGTCCTGTCAGCGCATGAACCACCATACAGCAGGGGTAAAAGTCGTCTCCATTCTCGGGGAGGACTATTCGATCAAGGCACCGGCCGGGGAAGAACAGACCCTGCTGGACGCGGCCATGATGCTCAAGGCAGCGCTGGATGACACCAAGCGCAAATACCCGACACTGATCGGTGACCGCTTGCTGGTGCTGGCGGCGATGAATCTGTGCTCGCAGCAGATTGAAATGAAGAAGCAGCACAAAGAAGAACTCGACCGTTACCAAGAGCAAGTCAGCGCCACGGTCGACACCATCGCCAAGACCATCAATCAGGGTTGATGGAGGTGCGCACAACCAAAGAATAGATTGTCGACTTGGTTGTATACAATCGGCACGGCTGTTGCATTGTTTCGGCCACTTATTCTTTGGGGGTGCTCCATGCAGTTGTGGCGACGCAGTATTCAATGGCAGCTGATTCTCAGCATGGGCACCGCCCTGCTGGTCAGCATCCTGATCGTGGTTGGCATTTATACCCTGGTGGTCAACCGCCTCGCCCAGAGCTATCTGGTCGAACAAGCCCTGCCGTCGAGCATCGAAGCGACGCGCAACGATATCGAACGCATCCTCGTGCAGCCGCTGACGGCGGCCAAGGATATCGCCAGCAACACCATGGTCCGCGACTGGCTCGCCTCGGGTGAGGACAGCAGCAAAACGGCGGGCTTCGCGCAGTATCTGGAAGGCATCCGCGCCGAACACAAGGCATTTACCGCTTTGATCATCGGCACCGAATCCAATCACTACATCACCGAAAAAGGTCTGGATCGCACCCTCAGCCGTTCAAAACCGGCTGACGCGTGGTTCTATTCCTTTCTCGACAGCAATCAGCCGCGAACCCTGAACATCGACAACGACGGGGCGACCGGAGAGTTGGCGCTGTTCATTGATTTGAAGGTGGAGCAGGCCGGCAAAGTGGTCGGTGTGGCCGGGCTTGGTCTGAGCATGAAAGAGCTGTCGGAGCTGATTCACAACTTCAGCTTTGGTGAGCGCGGCAAGGTCTATCTGGTGCGTTCCGACGGTTTGATCCAGGTGCATCCCGAGGCGCAGTTCAGCGGCAAACGCACGCTGACGGAGCAGATTGGCGCCTCCGCTGCTCAAGCCGTCATGGGTCAAAAAAATGCTGTGAGCAGCAGCTTCCAAAGGGAGGGTGAAGACTTCCTCGCCTTCAGCCTGCCTCTGCGTGATCTGGGCTGGACCTTGGTGGCCGAAGTGCCGCAATCGCAGATCTATGCCGAGGCGCGCAAAGCCATGTGGATGAGCGGCGGCATCGGCCTTGCGGTGGCGCTGGTGTGCCTGGCCTTGGTGGTGTGGCTGGCGCAAGGTTTGGTCCGGCCGATTCGCCAGGTAACAGCCGCGCTGGTAGCAATCGGTAGCGGTGGGGGAGATTTGACCCACCGGTTAGATTCCAGCCGCGCTGATGAGCTGGGCGATCTAGCCCGGGGCTTCAACCGTTTCCTTGATAGCCAGCGCGGGATGATCGGCGAGGTGCTGACCACCAGTGAACGTCTGCGCACGGCCGTGGGGCAAGTGGCGAAAGTGGTGGAGAACACCGCCGAACGTTCCGGCCGTCAGCAGGAAATGACTGACATGGTTGCCACCGCCGTTCACGAAATGGGCCTGACCGTGCAAGAAATTGCGCAGAACGCTGGTAACGCGGCACTCGCTTCGCAAACCGCGCGGGATGAAGCAATGCAGGCGCGGGAAGTGGTCGGCGGCTCGATCAAGCATATTGAAAGCATGTCGGATGAGATTGGCGTAGCGGCGGGTGCGGTCGGCGAGCTGGCGCATCAAGTGGCGTCGATTGATTCGGTGCTGGCGGTGATTCGCGGAGTTTCCGAGCAGACCAACCTGCTGGCACTTAATGCCGCCATCGAGGCGGCGCGCGCCGGTGATATGGGTCGCGGCTTTGCAGTTGTCGCCGATGAAGTGCGCACCTTGGCGCGCCGCACTCAGGCATCCACTGACGAAATCCAGCAAATGATCGGCAGCCTCAAGCAAGGCGCGGAAAACGCCGTGTCGTCTATGCGCACCGGTCAGGCGGCGACCGGTACCGGGGTTGAGTCGAGCCAGCGCACCGGGGCATCGTTGACGGCGATTACCGGTCAGGTCGAGCGCATCAGCGATATGAATCATCAGGTGGCGACGGCGACGGAAGAGCAGTCGGCGGTAACTGAAGAGATCAACCGTAATGTGCAGGGGATTTCTGATCTGGCGCGGGCGACGGCGGGGGAGGTTCGGGCGTGTCGTGAGGATTGTCAGATGTTGCAGAGGTTGGCGGACGATCTGGCGCGGCAGATGGGTGGGTTCAAACTCAGCTGAGTGTTAAACCAGAAAAGCCCCTCACCCTAGCCCTCTCCCGGAGGGAGAGGGGACTGAATGTGGGATGCTTGAGAAGTACGCCGACCTGAAAGTGCTTTACCGAATCCATAATCGACGCGGTTTTTCAGGTCGATGTATAGCGCCAGACACCTCGGTCGGCCCCCTCTCCCTCTGGGCGGTCCGACGTTTCGGGAGGGTTGGGGTGAGGGTTGCGCTTCAGAACCACGCATCCTGCATCGCCAGGCACGTATCATCCCGCGCTTCCAGCAACGCCAGCTCATGGTGGCAGCCCGGTACTTCCCACGTCAGGAAATACCGCGCCGCCTGCAACTTGCCCTTATAGAAGTCGGCATCCGCTGTATTCGCTTTGGCCAGCCCTTGCTCGGCTCGAATCGCCTGCTCCAGCCAGCGCCAGCCAATCACCGTGTGGCCGAACACCTTCAGGTACAGCGCCGAATTCGCCAGACTGCTATTTACCTTGCCCTGTGCCAGGTCGGTCAACAAACCGATGGTTACCGTTTGCAGGCGCGCGACCAGCTTTTCCAGTGGTTCACGCAGGGCGGTCAGCGATTCATACGCCGTCGCGCGCTCAGCGGTGTTGGCGATCAGACGAATCAGTTGCTTGAGCCCCGCGCCACCGTTCTGCGCCAATTTACGCCCGAGCAAGTCCAGCGATTGAATGCCATGGGTGCCTTCGTGAATCGGGTTCAAACGGTTGTCGCGGTAATACTGCTCGACCGGGTATTCGCGGGTGTAACCGTGGCCTCCAAGAATCTGGATCGCCAGTTCGTTGGCCTTGAGGCAGAACTCCGATGGCCAGGACTTGACGATCGGCGTCAGCAGATCCAGCAATTCGTGGGCCTGTTTACGCTCGGCTTCGGACTCAAGCGTCGTGGTGTCATCGAACAGGCGCGCTGCATACAAGCCGAGGTCAAATGCACCTTCGACGTAGGACTTTTGCGTCAACAGCATGCGTCGTACATCGGCGTGCTGAATGATCGCCACCGGCGCCGTCGTCGGATCTTTGCTGTCCGGAACGCGACCCTGTGGTCGTTCGCGGGCGTACTCCAGCGAATACAGGTAACCGGCATAACCGAGCATCACCGCCCCCATACCGACGCCGATCCGCGCTTCGTTCATCATCTGGAACATGTAGCTCAGGCCCTGATGCGGCTTACCCACCAGATAACCGACACATTCACCGTTATCGCCGAAGTTCAGTGCTGTGGAGGTGGTGCCGCGCCAGCCCATCTTGTGGAACAGCCCGGCCAGCAGCACGTCATTGCGTGGGCCGAGGCTGCCGTCATCGTTGACCAGAAACTTCGGCACGATGAACAGCGAAATGCCTTTAACGCCCGCAGGTGCGTCCGGCAGTTTGGCCAGGACCATGTGCACGATGTTTTCCGAGAGCGGGTGATCGCCGCCGGAGATGAAGATTTTGTTGCCCTTCAGGCGATAAGTGCCGTCGGACGCCGGCTCGGCGCGTGTACGAATATCCGACAGCGATGAACCTGCATGCGGTTCGGTCAGCGCCATGGTGCCGAAGAAGCGGCCATCGATCATGGGCTGCAGGAAGCGTTGTTTCTGTTCCTCAGTGCCAAAGCTCTCGATCAGGTTCGCCGCGCCCATGGTCAGGAACGGATACGAGGTCGAAGCGGCGTTGGCCGACTGGAAATGCGCGAAGCAAGCTTGGGACAGCAGCGTCGGCAGTTGCATGCCGCCAGCATCGAAGCTGCGCGCAGCGTTGAGGAATCCGGCTTCAAGGAAGGCATCCACCGCCGGTTTCACTTCAGGAATCAGAATCGCCTGACCGTCTTCGTAGCGCGGCTCGTTCTCGTCGCCCTTGCGGTTGTGTGGCGCAAAGTACTTTTCGGCAATGTTGCGCGCGGTGCCGATGGCGGCGTCGAAGGTTTCGCGATTGTGCTCGGCAAAGCGCTCACGCCGGGTCAGGCCCTCGGCATCAAGGACTTCATACAGCTCGAAAGCCAGATTGCGGGAACTGAGCAGCGTCTCGGACATGGCGGCCTACCTGAAATTGGGGTTGGGCCGAGTCTAGGCGTGCTGATAAAGGCTGAACAGGATGATTGATAAGCGTGATGTTGAAGCCGCGCGCAGACTTAACAGGCGCTCGAGAACAACTGTGGGAGCGAGCCTGCTCGCGAAAGCGGTGGGTCAGGCAACATTGATGTCGACTGACACTCCGTCTTCGCGAGCAGGCTCGCTCCCACAGGGGAATTGCAATCCAGGCAACCGTTGCGGTCGCCTGGAGTTACAGCGGTTTAGCCGATAGTCATCAAGCTGGCATTACCCCCCGCCGCAGCGGTGTTAACGCTCAACGCGCGCTCAATCACCAGGCGCTCCAGCGCAATGTTGGTCTCGCCCTGGGACAAGCCCTGAACCCCAACGATCGCACCGGCACGCTTGGCAATCTGCTGGCAAACGCCGCGCAACTGGTCGGAGTGGCCGTGATGCAGAACCGCATCAAACACCGCGTCGTCTTTATTCCAGTCAGCAACCAGCTTGATCCGCGCCTGAATCTCCTTCGGCAGGCGTGCGAACAAGGCCTTGCTGATGTCGGACTCCGGCCATACCGCCGAACCGCCTACCGCCAGCACCGCCGCCAGTTGCGTCAGCAAATCACCTTCAACCTCGGCCAGGCACAGCACGTGCTCGCGCGGCAGGATCGCGTAGCTGTTTTTCTCACCGGTCGGGCCGGCCAGCACGCGGGTGATGCCGCTCTGCGATTGCGCAGCGTACTGCACGCATAGAGTGCTCAGGTCGGCAAACTTGTTGCTGTCAGCCCAGGCTTTCAGCGCGGTCAGCGGTTTACTCATGGCGTCGCGCAGACGAACGTCCGGTGCCACGGCAGCATCACCGCGAGCGAAGGATTGTTCGATGGCATCAGTAGGGCGCGTCGACAGCAAGCGGTACAAGTACAGCGGGCCACCGGCTTTCGGACCGGTACCCGACAAGCCTTCGCCGCCGAATGGCTGCACGCCGACCACAGCGCCAACGATGTTGCGGTTGACGTAGACGTTACCGGCGTTGACGTTGTCGATCACCTTGGCGATGGTCTCGTCGATGCGCGTGTGTACGCCCAGCGTCAGGCCATAACCGGAAGCGTTGATCTGGCCGATCAGTTGATCGATCTCTTTGCGCTTGTAGCGCACCACGTGCAGCACCGGGCCGAAGATCTCGCGTTGCAGTTCGTCGAAGCTTTCCAGTTCGATCAGGGTCGGCATGACGAAGGTGCCGCGTTTGACTTCTTCGGTGTCGGCGATAGCGACCTGATACACGTTGCGACCTTTATCGCGCATGCCCTGGATGTGCTTGTCGATGCCCGCCTTGGCTTCGGCGTCGATCACCGGGCCGATGTCCACGGACAGGCGCTCCGGGTTGCCGAGACGGCTTTCCGCCATGGCACCTTTGAGCATCTCGATGACGCGATCGGCGGAATCTTCCTGCAGGCACAGTACCCGCAGTGCCGAGCAACGCTGACCGGCGCTGTCGAAGGCCGAGGACACCACGTCGATCACCACCTGTTCGGTCAGTGCCGAAGAGTCGACGATCATCGCGTTCTGGCCACCGGTTTCGGCGATCAGCGGAATCGGACGGCCCTGGTTGTCGAGGCGACCGGCAATGTTGCGTTGCAGCAGGCGCGCGACTTCGGTGGAACCGGTGAACATCACGCCTTTGACGCGCTCATCGCCGACCAGACCGGCGCCGACGGTTTCACCACGCCCCGGCAGCAGTTGCAGCACGCCTTCCGGGATGCCGGCCTCAAGCATCAGGCGAACAGCCTGAGCCGCCACCAGTGGGGTTTGTTCGGCCGGTTTGGCCAGTACCGGGTTACCGGCAGCCAGTGCAGCAGCGACCTGGCCGCTGAAGATTGCCAGCGGGAAGTTCCACGGGCTGATGCACACCACCGGACCCAGTGGGCGGTGGGCGTCATTACTGAAATCGTTGCGAGCCTGCACCGCGTAATAACGCAGGAAGTCGACTGCTTCGCGGACTTCGGCGATGGCATTGGCGAATGTCTTGCCGGCTTCGCGAGCCAACAGGCCCATCAGCGGCTGGATCTCACCTTCCATCAAATCAGCGGCACGTTCCAGAATCGCGGCACGTTCGGCCGGCGGGGTGGCCTGCCAGATCGGTGCGGCGTTCAGTGCGCATTGGATGGCGTTGTCGACGTCTTCAACCGTGGCTTCTTGAACATGACCGACCACATCACGGTGATCAGCCGGGTTCAGAACCGCTGCCGGCGTTTCGTTGCTGGAAGTGCAACCGAGCATTGGCGCGGCTTTCCAGTCATTGTGCGCAGTGGCGAGCAAGGCGCAGGACAACGAGGCCAGACGATGTTCGTTGGCCATGTCGATGCCGCTGGAGTTGGCACGCTCGGCACCATACAGATCACGCGGCAGCGGAATGCGCGGGTGCGGCAGGCCGAAACCACCTTCCACGGTGGCCATCTGCTCGATCTGCGCCACCGGATCGGCCACCAGTTCCTGAATCGAAATCGACTGGTCGGCGATGCGGTTGACGAACGAGGTGTTCGCGCCGTTTTCCAGCAAGCGACGTACGAGGTACGCCAGAAGGGTTTCGTGAGTGCCGACCGGAGCGTACACGCGGCACGGACGGTTCAGCTTGCCTTCGGAAACCTTGCCTACAACTTGTTCGTAGAGCGGTTCGCCCATGCCATGCAGGCATTGGAATTCGTACTGGCCCGGGTAATAGTTCTGACCGGCAATGTGGTAAATCGCCGACAGGGTGTGGGCGTTGTGTGTGGCGAACTGCGGGTAGATGACTTCCGGCACCGACAGCAGTTTGCGTGCGCAAGCGATGTAGGAAACGTCGGTGTACACCTTGCGGGTGTAGACCGGATAGCCTTCCAGGCCTTCGACCTGGGCGCGCTTGATTTCGCTGTCCCAGTACGCGCCTTTTACCAGGCGGATCATCAGGCGATGACGGCTGCGACGTGCCAGATCGATCACGTAGTCGATCACGTACGGGCAGCGTTTCTGGTAAGCCTGGATGACGAAACCGATGCCGTTCCAGCCAGTCAGTTGCGGCTCGAAGCACAGGCGCTCCAGCAGATCCAGCGACAGTTCGAGACGGTCGGCTTCTTCGGCGTCGATGTTCAGGCCGATGTCGTATTGCTTGGCCAGCAAGGTCAGCGACAGCAGGCGCGGGTACAGCTCGTCCATCACACGCTCGTACTGTGCACGGCTGTAACGCGGGTGCAGTGCCGACAGTTTGATCGAGATGCCCGGGCCTTCATAAATCCCACGACCGTGGGAGGCTTTGCCGATCGAGTGAATGGCTTGTTCGTACGACGCCAGGTACTTCTGCGCGTCGTGTTCGGTCAGGGCCGCTTCGCCGAGCATGTCGTAGGAATAACGGAAGCCCTTGGCTTCGAACTTGCTCGCGTTGGCCAAGGCTTCGGCGATGGTTTCGCCGGTGACGAACTGCTCGCCCATCAGGCGCATGGCCATGTCGACGCCCTTGCGGATCATCGGCTCGCCGCTCTTGCCGATGATGCGGCTCAGCGACGACGTCAGGCCGGCTTCGTTGTGCGTCGAGACCAGTTTGCCGGTCAACAGCAGGCCCCAAGTGGCGGCGTTGACGAACAGCGACGGGCTGTTGCCCAAATGCGGATGCCAGTTGCCGGTGCTGATCTTGTCGCGGATCAGTGCGTCGCGAGTGCCCTTGTCCGGGATACGCAGCAGCGCTTCGGCCAAGCACATCAGCGCCACGCCTTCCTGGGACGACAGGGAAAATTCCTGCAGCAGACCCTGAACAATGCCTGCACGACCCCCGGCACTTTTCTGGTTACGCAGTTTTTCCGCGATGGAAGCGGCGAGTTTGTTGGTGGCTTCTGCCATCGGCGCTGGCAGGCGAGCCTGCTCGATCAGCATCGGCACCACTTCCGGCTCAGGGCGACGGTAAGCGGCAGTGATCGAAGCACGCAGTACGGATTGCGGCAGGATGCTTTCGGCGAATTCAAGGAAGCACTGGTGGGCGTGATCGGTGTGCACTTCGCCCGCCTCATCGGCGTCCTTGGCGGTCAAACCGTTCAGCTCGGTCAGGGTTGCACCACCCTCGAGTTTTTCCAGGTAATTGAAAATTGCCTGTTTGATCAGCCAGTGCGGCGTGCGATCAATCGAGGTTGCGGCGGCCTTCAGGCGTTCGCGGGTCGGGTCATCGAGTTTGACCCCAAGGGTGGTGGTAGCCATATTTTTATCCTCATGGTTGCCACAGTTGCGTGGCATCAGCTGGCGGCAAGATTAGCCGTGCGCTGAAAGAGGTGCAACCGGGTGCAACCCTTTTTTTGTCGGAATAATAGGCAGCTCGTCAGGAATTATTTTCTGGTACGAAAGTGCTGCTCCTGCTTGGTGCTTTTGCTTCTAGCGAAGGGCCATGACTGCCACAAAAGGGAGCAAAAACGGGGTGATTGTCGATAAATCCGACTAGGTGCAACTAATTCTCACGAAACTGGTTGCACCTTATTTGATTTGTTGCATAGCATTCGCGCCCTAGGTGCAACCGGGAATAACCCGGTGTACCGGCTGATGGCTTTCCTGGGGAAACATCAGTCCTAAATGCGCGGGATCCCGGATCGTCTGCCAAACGTCGTCGTTTGCGTGCGGTTCACCACCGCCGCTACATAAAAACAAAGCCAGGGCGTAACTCAATGAGCGTAAGCAATCCAACCCTGATCACGTTCGTGATCTACATTGCAGCAATGGTGCTGATCGGCTTGATGGCCTATCGCTCCACCAACAACCTTTCTGACTATATCCTCGGCGGTCGAAGCCTCGGCAGCGTCGTCACCGCGCTGTCCGCCGGTGCGTCCGACATGAGCGGCTGGTTGTTGATGGGCCTGCCGGGCGCCATCTATATGTCCGGTCTGTCTGAAAGCTGGATCGCCATCGGTCTGGTCATCGGTGCCTACCTGAACTGGCTGTTCGTTGCCGGCCGTCTGCGCGTGCAGACCGAGCACAACGGCGACGCCCTGACCCTGCCGGACTACTTTGCCAGCCGTTTCGAAGACAAAAGCGGCCTGCTGCGGATCATCTCGGCGATCGTGATTCTGGTGTTCTTCACCATCTACTGCGCTTCCGGCATTGTGGCCGGTGCCCGTCTGTTCGAAAGCACCTTCGGCATGTCCTACGAGACCGCGCTGTGGGCCGGTGCTGCGGCGACAATTGCCTACACCTTTATCGGCGGTTTCCTGGCAGTGAGCTGGACCGACACCGTACAAGCCACTCTGATGATTTTCGCGCTGATCCTTACGCCAATCATCGTGCTGCTGGCCACCGGTGGTGTCGACACCACGTTCCTGGCCATCGAAGCGCAAGATCCAAGCAACTTCGACATGCTCAAAGGCACCACTTTCATTGGCATCATTTCGCTGATGGGCTGGGGTCTGGGCTACTTCGGCCAACCGCATATCCTCGCGCGTTTCATGGCGGCGGATTCGGTGAAATCGATCGCCAAGGCGCGTCGCATTTCCATGACCTGGATGATCCTGTGCCTGGGTGGCACCGTGGCGGTGGGCTTCTTCGGTATCGCGTATTTCTCGGCACACCCGGAAGTGGCCGGTCCTGTGACCGAGAACCCTGAGCGCGTGTTCATCGAACTGGCGAAGATCCTCTTCAATCCGTGGGTGGCCGGTGTCCTGCTGTCGGCGATTCTGGCTGCCGTCATGAGCACCCTGAGCTGCCAGTTACTGGTGTGCTCGAGCGCCCTGACTGAAGATTTCTACAAAGCCTTCCTGCGCAAATCCGCCTCCCAGGTTGAGCTGGTCTGGGTCGGCCGCGCCATGGTGCTGTTGGTGGCACTGATCGCGATCGCTCTGGCCGCCAACCCGGAAAACCGCGTACTGGGCCTGGTGTCCTACGCATGGGCCGGTTTCGGTGCTGCGTTCGGTCCGGTTGTGCTGATCTCGGTTATCTGGAAAGGCATGACTCGCGACGGCGCACTGGCCGGTATTCTGGTCGGCGCGATCACCGTGGTGGTCTGGAAGCATTTCGAACTGCTGGGTCTGTACGAAATCATCCCGGGCTTCATCTTCGCCAGCCTGGCCATCTACATCGTCAGCAAGATGGGCGAGCCGACCAGAGGCATGGTGGAGCGCTTCGACGCGGCGGAAAAAGATTTCCACCTGAACAAGTAATGCCCTGAGCTTCGGCTCACCCGAAAACGGCCCGTTTCCTACAGGAGACGGGCCGTTTTTTTTGTGCCTGTGATTTCTCTGATTCACCGCGATCCCCTGTAGGAGTGAGCCTGCTCGCGATAGCGGTTCATCAGTAACGAAAATGTTGACTGTCACACTGCTATCGCGAGCAGGCTCACTCCTACAAGGTTCGGCGGTGGTTTTGGAGACTTGTCTGTAGTTGAAGGCGCCGCTTTTTGCAGGGTTTTTCGTCAATGAAAGTAGGGTAAATCTGATTTTCCCGTCACCCATTCATCACCCCTTGCCCCTCATGCAGAATCGCCCGCCCTTCATTCTGCAGAGAGACATCGGATGTTCGCGCCTGCCAATCAACCGCGTTTCACGTTGACCCTCGAAGGCGCCCAACATGACCTCAAGGTCCTTGAGTTCACGGGCAAGGAAGCCATCAGCCAACCCTTTCGCTTCGAGCTGGAACTGGTCAGTGAACGGCCCGACCTGGACCTCGAAAGCCTGTTGCACTGTCAGGCGTTTCTGAGCCTGGATGCTCAGGGTTCCGGTATTCACGGTCAGATTTATCAGGTCGGGCAGGGCGATTCCGGGAAACGTCTGACGCGTTATCACTTAAGCCTCGTCCCGCGTTTGACCTACCTCGGCCAGCGGATCAATCAACGGATCTTCCAGCATCTGACGGTGCCGCAAATTGTCGCGCGAGTGCTCAAGGATCATTCGATCCTGCGTGATGCTTTTGAATTTCGCCTCGGCAGCGATTACCCGGTGCGTGAGTATTGCGTGCAGTACGCCGAGAGTGACCTGGCCTTTATCCAGCGCCTGTGTGCCGAGGTCGGCATTCATTACCATTTTCAGCACGGTCCCCACGGTCACCTGTTGGTTTTTGGCGATGACCAGACCGTGTTCCCGCGTCTGGGCGAGTCGACGGTTTATCTGCCGGGCAGTGGCATGTCCGCTGGCGCGCGGGCGATTCAGCGCTTTAACGTTCGCGTCGAAACCCGTACCAGCGTGGTCACCCGACGCGACTACAACTTCGAAAAGCCGCGGCTGCAGTTGCAAAGCCGTGTCGACGGCGAGCAGCGCCCGGTGCTGGAGGACTATCACTTCCCCGGCCAATTCAATGATCGGGAAACCGGCAAGCACCTGGCCCAGCGGGCACTTGAGCGACATGTCGCCGATTACCGTCAGGCTGAGGGCGTCAGCGACGAATCCGCATTGGTTTGCGGACATTTCCTGCAACTGACCGAGCATCCGCGCCACGACTGGAATGACCTGTGGCTGCTGACCGCCATCGAGCATCATGGCCGCCAGCCGCAGGTGCTGGAGGAATCGGTGACCAGCGATGGCGAGGGATTTCAGGGTTACCGTAATAGCTTTCTCGCCGCACCGTGGGACGTGTTCTTCCGCCCGGCGCTGGGGCCGGAAAAACCACGCATGCTCGGCTATCAACCGGCGGTCGTGACCGGGCCGAAAGACACGGAAATCCACTGCGACGAGTACGGCCGGGTCAAGGTGCAACTGGCCTGGGATCGCGACGGCGAATTGAACGAGCACTCCAGTTGCTGGCTACGCGTTGCTACTAACTGGGCGCACGACCGTTACGGCAGCGTGCTGATTCCGCGAGTCGGCATGGAAGTGCTGGTCGGTTTCATCGATGCCGACGCCGACAAGCCTTTGGTCGTGGGCTGCCTGCCCAACGCCGCGACGCCGATTCCGCTGGATCTGCCGGCGGACAAGACTCGTAGCATTTTTCGTAGTCAGAGCAGCCCCGGCGGTGGCGGCTACAACGAACTGCGCATTGAGGATAAGAAAGGCGCTGAGGAAATCTATCTGCGCGCCCAGCGTAACTGGACGCAGCATGTGTTGAACGATCAACAAGTGCAGGTCGATAACCAGCGCAGCATCGTCGTCACCGGCACCGCTCGGCATGAGTTGAAGGCTGATGAGCAGCGCATCACCCACGGGCAGCGCCAGACCGAAGTGAAGCAGGACGATCATCTGAGCGTGACCGGCGACCGTCATGTTCGCGTGAGTAATCAGGCGATCAGCGCCAGTGGGCAATTCCACGTCAGCGCCGGTCAGCAAGTGGTCATCGACGGCGGCGCGAGTGCGACGATTCAGGCGGGCGGGCAGTGGATCAACATCGGCCCGGGCGGGATTTTCAGCAGCGTGCCGATTGTTGTGGGCGGTGCGCCGATGGCGGCGATGAGTGCCGCGCCGGTTGTACCGGGATTGCCGGAGAAACTCGCCGCCGCGCCGGCTGCCATGCTCACCGCTGCACAAATCATGAGTTTTAAAGGTGATGCGCCATTCTGCGAAGAGTGTGAGCGTTGCAAGGACGGTCTCTGTGCAGCCTGATTCCCTTTTGCCTGTTGATTGGCTGGCGCGTGAACCGTTGAGCGCATCCGAGCAATTGTTCGCGGTGTTCAGCAATGCCAGCGAGGCAAAGCCGTTCAAGGCTTGGTCAGAAGCGGCCAGTCCGATCTGGGCCGGGACGATCTATGCCGAGTGGGATGCGGTGATGCCTTACGTGGGAATTGTCGCTGCTGACAGTGAGTTTCTGCATTGGGTCGCCACTACCGAGTCGCGGGACTGGGGATGGTTGGCGGTTTCTTCGGCGAGTCTTGAAGAGCTGGTGGCGCACTTTCGCAGCCTCACCCAAGTGTGGATGCCGGGCGGCAAAACGGTGTTTTTTCGTTTCTGGGACGGGCGGTTTCTCTTGCCGGTTCTGCAGGCCAATGAAGTGGATGCGGTGCAGCTGTTTCCGCTGATCGGGCGTTGTTTGATCAATGGACATGCGCTGGAAATTGGTGGCAGGGCGCAGGTTTCGGCAAGGGCATTCCCGTGGTGGCAGGTGCCGGAGTCAGTGCTGGCGCAGCAGGGTAATGACGTGCAAACGGCCAATGCGTTGCAGTGGTTGAGCGAAGAATATCCGGTTCTTTTCGAGGCCTTTCCCGAGGCGGTTTTGCGTTGCAAGGTGAGGCGGTTTTTTCAGGTTTCAATGTCGGAAGATTCGTCGCAATCGGCGTTACTGGCGTTTTTGCTGGCAGAGTCGGAGTGAGTTTTCGGGGCGAAGGTCTCAGACGATTCCTTCGAGTTGCGGCGGTTTTCATGAACTGGTGGGCGGTGGGTTGCAGGGATAGTCTTTTCGTTGTCACTGCGAGAGTGGTGGCAGGGTGTAGGAGCCCTCTACCTATGGTGCATCAGCGCTGTTGTTTGAATTGCGGCACGTAACTTGTGTGAGCAATGTCGTCAGCGGCGGCTGTGTGCGGGACACGCTTCGGCGTGGCCGAATTCCATGGGTCGGTTTCCTACTCCCGTGCACGGCTGCCACCCAATCCCGTAGGAAGGAATGCGGCAGTTCACTTACACTCTATGGAAGATAGAAATGACGACAATACGAACGGCTCCACCCTACGAAAAGATCATCCCCCATCCTGACAACCGCTTCATGGCCCTGACCGGCAATTGCAGCGACATGCCGACGCTGTTCATCGACACCCACGTGCCCCTCGACATCCTCATGGACGCCGCCAACCATCGTCTGCGCGCCGTGATCCAGGTGCTGGAAAACATGTGCATGCGCGGCTCGGTCGAATGCGACTCCGTCATCCTCAGCGACTTCGCCCAGCTCTGCGTGATTCCTTTGCGCGACGGCTGTGATGTGCTGGATGTCATCGGCAGGCGCCTGCGCGGCATGCCCGCCTGAAAAAGGTCAAAAGATCGCAGCCTGCGGCAGCTCCTACACGGGACTGGCGTTCGCCCTGTAGGAGCTGCCGCAGGCTGCGATCTTCTGACGTTAAAGGAAATCAGTTAGTCAGTCAGGGATGTACGCATCCTGAGAGTTAATAAAGCTGTTGAACGCATCGGAGTTGTAGACCTTCATGCACCCAAAAAACACTACTTTTTCATTCGAGTATTTGCTGTTTGAAGGTGTCTGCTCGTAAGCCGCCAACACGTAGTTTCGGGTTTCTTTGTAGGGATCGTGTAGCACTTGCAGCGTGTCTTCATTTTGCAGGATGGAATGCATGCCTTTGCCCATGAAGGAATAGGCATTGGCGGACAGTGCGATGTCTTTTTCCAGCGCGGAGTGTTCGTTGAATGGCTTCAGAATGCAGTGGCTCAGGCCGTAGTTCTTTAGTGTCTCGCGTGCCTGTTCAATGTGAGTTTCGTCGGCAAGGGCGAGGTATGGGCTAAGCAGGCTGAATAAGCAGATGATCAGATATCGCATGAGTTTTTGACTTCCTGTCGTTCATGGCTAGCCAGTTTAACGCCATAAAAGCAAAGCCCCTCACCCTAACCCTCTCCCAGAGGGA
Organism: Pseudomonas zeae; assembly: GCF_014268485.2. Taxonomy (NCBI): domain Bacteria; kingdom Pseudomonadati; phylum Pseudomonadota; class Gammaproteobacteria; order Pseudomonadales; family Pseudomonadaceae; genus Pseudomonas; species Pseudomonas zeae. The sequence goes on from NZ_CP077090.1 coordinate 775,054, forward strand.
GAGGGGACTGACCGAGTTGTCTGGGTGATGTACGCCGACCTGCGACTTCAGCGGTGAACTTCGCTTGGCCAAGCCTGGAGGGTGGTGTTCTTTCTGGGGACTGACCGAGTTGTCTGGGTGATGTACGCCGACCTGCGACTTCAGTGGTGAACTTCGCTTGGTCAAGCCTGGAGGGTGGTGTTCTTTTTGGGGGGAACTGACCGAGTTGTTTGGGCGATGTGCGCCGACTTCTGCGCTGATCTTCGCTTGGCCAAACCTGAGATCACGCTGATCTTTCAGGTCGATGTAACTCGCAAGATCACTCGGTCAGTCCCCTCTCCCTCCGGGAGAGGGCTAGGGTGAGGGAAAGGCTTTTGTCCGCTCGGCTGCGAACCCCTGACTTGCCACGCGGTAAAAGGTAAACTTTGCGCCCTTCGCAGGAGCAGCCATGAATTATCGTCACGCCTTCCATGCCGGCAATCACGCCGATGTGTTCAAACACCTGACCTTGACCCGCCTCATCGCCTTGATGTCGCGCAAGGAGCAGCCGTTTGCCTATCTCGACACGCACGCCGGCATCGGTCTGTATGACTTGCAGGGCGATCAGGCCAACCGTACCGGTGAGTACCTGGAAGGCATCGCGCGCTTATGGGATCAACCGGATCTGCCGGCGCTGACCGCCGACTACATGAAGGTTCTGCATGATATGAATCCGGACGGCCAGTTGCGCTATTACCCGGGTTCGCCGGAGCTGGCGCGGCGCCTGACCCGCCCGCAGGACCGCGTGATGCTCAACGAGAAGCACCCGGAAGACGGCGTGCTGCTCAAGGACAACATGGCCGGCGATCGTCGGGTCAAGGTTCATCTCGGCGAAGGCTGGCACGTCGCTCGTGCGATGTTGCCGGTGCAGGAAAAGCGCGCGGTGATGCTGATTGACCCGCCGTTCGAACAGCTCGACGAGATGCAACGTTGCGCGGCGTCGTTGAAAGAGGCGATTGGCCGTATGCGCCAAACCGTAGCGGCGATCTGGTATCCGGTGAAGGATCAGCGTGCGTTGCGGCGCTTCTATCAGGATCTGGCCGGCACCGGTGCGCCGAAGTTGTTGCGCGTGGAATTGCTGGTGCATCCGCTGGATACGCCGAACAGCCTGAACGGTTCGGGCATGGCGATTGCCAATCCGCCGTGGGGGCTGGAGGAGGAATTGCGTGAGCTGCTGCCGTGGTTGTCGAAGAAGCTGGGGCAGACTCAGGGTGGGTGGCAGATGGATTGGTTGATTGCCGAGAGCTGATCACTGACTGATCGTTCCCACGCTCCGCGTGGGAATGCAGCCCGGGACGCTCCGCGTCCCAACAGCGGACGCAGAGCGTCCATTGAGGCATTCCCACGCAGAGCGGGGGAACGATCGGCGGCGGGGTCAGTTACCCGCCAGACTCGCTGGCATGCACACGCCGGTGCCGCCGATCCCGCAATAACCCTCAGGATTCTTCGCCAGATACTGCTGGTGATACGCCTCGGCGAAGTACACGGTCGGCGCCTGTTCGATCTCGGTGCTGATTTCGCCCAGACCCGCCTTCGACAGTTCCGCCTGATACACCGCTTTGCTTTTCAGCGCCGCGTCCAGATGCTCAGGCGAGGTTGCGTAGATCACCGAGCGGTACTGCGTGCCGATGTCATTGCCTTGGCGCATGCCCTGCGTCGGGTTGTGCAGTTCCCAGAACATCGCCAGCAGCTCTTCGTAGCTGACCTTGGCCTTGTCATACACCACCAGCACCACTTCAGCGTGGCCGGTCAGGCCCGAGCAGACTTCTTCGTAGGTCGGATTCGGCGTGAAACCGCCGGCATAACCGACGACCGTGCTGACCACGCCTTCACGCTGCCAGAAGCGGCGCTCGGCGCCCCAGAAGCAGCCCAGACCGAAGATCGCAAAGTCGACGTCCTGGAAAAACGGGCCAAGCAGCGGGGTTTCTTCAAACACGAAGTGCTTTTCAGGCAGGGTCATCGCGGTTTCGCGGCCGGGCAGAGCTTGTTCTTTAGTCGGGAGCACGTTCTTGTTCACCAGAATTTCCGAGCGCAGAACCATGATCGTTCCTCTCAGTCAGGTTGGATGTGAAAAGTCAGACCGCCAGTGTGCCGAATGATGCCCGACTTCGCACTCTCCAAATGTGGGGGCGACGGTGCGACGATTCGACTTGCTCGCGAAAGCGGTGGGTCAGGCGATGTTGATGTTGACTGACACTCCGCTTTCGCGAGCAGGCTCGCTCCCACAGGGGAGTGTCTTCTAGAGGAACAGCTTGTGGTGATCAGAGGCAGAGCGGGCCGCGCGGGTAGCGTTTCAGCGCTTGGATGAGTTCTGCGCCCGGAATCGGCCGGTCAAACAGGTAACCCTGTCCGACATCGCAACGGTGGCGGCGCAGGAACGCCAGTTGTTCGGCGGTTTCGATGCCTTCGGCCACAACCTTGAGTTTCAGGTTGTGCGCCATGGCGATCACCGCCGAGGTGATTTCCATGTCGTCCTGGTTGTCGGGAATTTCGTGGATGAAGCTGCGATCAATCTTGATGATGTCGATCGGGAATTTCTTCAAATAACTCAGCGACGAGTAACCGGTGCCAAAGTCGTCCATGGCTAGCGTCAGCCCGAGGCGCTTGAGCTGGTCGAGCTGCAAGTGCGTGTCTTCGGTGGCTTCCAGCAGCAGGCCTTCGGTCAGTTCCAGTTCGAGTAGATTGGCCGGCAGCGCTTCTTCCTTGAGGATGTTGGCGATGGAGGCCACCAGATCCGGGTCGGAGAACTGTTTCGGCGACAGGTTGATCGCCACTTGCAGATTGCCCATGCCGGCGGCAGTCAACGCCTTGCTCATGCGGCAGGCCTGACGCGCGATCCACTTGCCGATCGGAATGATCAGGCCGGTTTCTTCGGCGACGCTGATGAACTGGTCCGGGCGAATCATGCCGCGCTCCGGGTGATTCCAGCGCAGCAGCGCTTCCATCCCCAGCAGGCGACCGCTGCGCAGGCACAGCTTGGGCTGGTAGAACACGTCCAGCTCGTTCTGGGTCAGGGCGCGGCGCAGGTTGTTTTCGACGAACAGTTTGTAGCTGGCCTCGGCGTTCAGTGCTTCGGTGAAGACTTGCACCTGATGTTTACCATTGGCCTTGGCTTTGTGCAGCGCCAGGCCGGCGTTACGCATCAGCGTTTGCGGATCGCGACCGTGTAGCGGCGCGCAGGCCAGGCCGACCGAACCGGTGACGCTGATCAACTGGTTGTCGACGAACATCGGCTTGTCGAGGGTCGCCAGCAATTGGTTGGCGATCTGCTGACCGGTCGCCAGGTCGGTGTCGTCGAGCAGCACGGCAAACTCGTTACTGGCGAACCGCGCGAGGCTGCCACTTGGGCTCAGGCTGTTGCGCAGACGCCGGGCCAGACTGATCAGCAGCTTGTCACCGGTCTGGTGACCGAGGCTGTCGTTGATCCGCTTGAAATTGTCGATGTCGACCAGCAACAGGCTGATCGGCGTATCGCTATCGCGGGCGAAGCGTTCGTCCAGATTGCGGATAAACGCCGGCCGGTTGCCGAGGTTGGTCAGGTTGTCGGTGTAGGCCAGTCGTTCGATGCGCTGCTGCGCCAGTTTGGTCTGGGTGATGTCTTCGTAGATGCCGATGTAATGCGTCAGCTCACGGTTGTCACCGTAGACCTTGGAGATCGACAGCTGACCCCAGTACGGTTCGAGGTTCTTGCGGCGGCTTTTGAATTCGCCCTGCCAGCTGTTGCTCTTGGCCAGCGCCGAGGGCGCGTCGAACAACAGTTCACTGAGGTTTTCCAGCGCCGGCAGCTCGGACAGACGCTGGCCGTGGACTTCTTCGGTGGTGTATTGGGTGATCGCGGTGAAGCTCGGGTTGACGTACTCGACCACGCCGTCGCAATTGACCAGCAAAAACGCGTTGGCGCTTTGCTCGACTGCACGCTGGAACAGGTGCAGGGCGCTGGTGGCTGTGCGGCGGTTGTGGTTGTTGATGACTTGCGCAAACTGGTCAGCCAGCTCACCGGCAAAGGCGATTTCGTCGGACTGCCAGGCGCGGGTGACGCCGGTCTGTTCCAGACACAGCACGCCGACCACTTGCCCGTCGACGCGAATACTGGCGTCGAGCATGGCGTTGACGTCGCGCGGGCGCAGGGCTTCGGCCATCTCCCGGGTACGCGGGTCGCGCATCGCGTTGTGCGCATCGATGGCGCGACTGCCGTGCAGGGCGTCCATGTAATCCGGGAAGCTACTGATGTCGATCACGTCCGGAAGGATGTATTCCTGGGTCGCGCGGTGGTACGCGGAGATCGGCACCAGATGCTGGCCTTCGAGGTTCCACAAGCTGGCGCAGTCGATTTCATAGATATCGCAGGCGCAGCGGGTGATCAGCTCGGCGGCTTCCTGCAACGAGTTGTGCGTGCTGTAGCGCTGGCGCGCGAGCAGCAGAATCAAGTCCTGCTGGGCGCGCACGCGTTCCAGGTGCTGCAGTTGTTCCTGCTGGGCGCGTTGATTGAGTTCAAGGGCGATTTGCAGGCGCGAATTCTGGGTTTCGAGGTCGACGCAGGGCACCTGCGGCACTTCGTAGAACACATCATCGACCGCCAATAGATAGCCGCGCAGCAGATGACGATTGTGCTGTTTATACGCTTCGCCCAATTCGAGGATGTTCAGCTTGCCTGCGGCGGTGTGCAGGGTATAGCGCACCAGATAATGCGGGCTGTCGCGCAGTTGCTGCTGGATCGCGTCGTGCAGTTGATAGCGCGCTTCGGGTTCCATCAGGCTGGCGTAGGGTGAACCGACCAGGGCGCAAAGCTCAACGGCCGGCTGGCCGAACTGGCGTTCACAGTTGGGATCGAGAAACAGCATCGCCCAACTGGCTTCATTCAAGCGCTCGAAACGCAGCATGCCGAGCCGCGAGGGCACAGGCAACTGCGTCACTACCTCGGCCGCCATACGGCTGGCGGCATCGGGTTGGCTCTTCATGAAGGGAACTCGCTTGGAAATATGCTGAACGCGCCGGGCTCTCGCCCTCTTTACTGTTGCCTGCGGCAAGGTTGCATCATTGCGGCACTGACTGACAAGAGACATGAAGGCCAAGTGCTATAAGAATATGTCGGCTGCGTCGGGCATTTCTCCAGCACGTCGTTGAAAAGAGTAAAAGATCGCAGCCTTGGGCAGTGTCTACAGGGGAATGCGCCCTCTGTAGGCGCTGTCGAAGGCTGCGATCTTTAAGGCTTAGCGCAGCTTTATGGCGATCGACTGCAGCCGTTTTCCATCCCGATCATGGTAATTGACCACAAGCTGATCAGCCTCGACCACCAAGTGGGCGAAATTGTCTTCACTCACCACCGTGCTGGTCAGTTCATGCCGATAATCGCCCGCCGCCGTGCGCACCAGCGGCTGATCCAGGATGAACGTGGACGCTTTGGCATATGGCAGCAGTTTGCTGTTGCACAGCGGCGAGGACACCACCGTGTGGATTTCGAAGTCCGGGTCTTCGCTGTGTGTCAAACGAGCCGTCAGCGAGCCATGCACGTCCCCGGAAATGAACACGACATTCTTGATTCGCCGGGTGCGGATGGTTTCCAGCAGGCGCAGACGTTGTTCGGGAAAGGCTTTCCAGGCGTCATCGCCGTGGCGTTTGCGATCGGGATAGAACATCACGCTGGTGACCACGAACTTGACCCGCGCTGTGCTGTGGCTCAGCCATTTGAGCAGGGCCTGTTCCTGTGCCTCGTCGAGGATGCGTCGGTCATCGGCTGACAAGTTGCGGCGGGTGCGACTATCGGTGACAAACCATTCGATATCGCCGTCGCTGAATTGATACCAGTAATGCTCAAGTGTCGAGTGATCTATTTTACCGTTAGTTGTCAGTGGATGTACCGGGCTATGACTGGCCTGATACAACTCATAGGCAGCCATTGCGTTACGGTACAAGTCGCCGTCGGACTTGCTGGCATTGGCAGGCCAGTTATCTTCGATTTCGTGATCATCGAGAATCATGTAAGTCGACGTGCCAGACATCAACCGTTGAATGTTGGGTTGGGAAAACGCGGCGCGGTACTTGTTGAGAATGTCTTTGTATTCGCGATCCGGTGCGACCAGGTTCAAGTCGTCCACATAAATTTGATCGCCTGTCATCAATACCGCGCTGATCGGGGGTTGTATGCCCTCGATGAGCTGATTGATGGATGCAAAGATCCGGTCACCCAGTTGCGGCAGGGAGGCAATGCCAGCAGTCATGCGCAAGTAGCGGCAGGAGCCGACGATGTAGGCTCTGGGGTGCAGGGCTTTGCTGGAGCGGGTGCGCAGGCGATAGATTTCCCGTGGCCATTGCAACGGCAACTCGGCAACGCTGTCTGGCGTATGCACCGGATTCATCGGGCTGAACCAGCCGGTCTGATATTCATATTCGGTGTCGGCACTCAAGTTGTTGAGGGCGAACACATGTGACATGTCGCGTAATTCACTCAGTTGCGCAAAGTTACCTTTGGACCAATGTTGTGTGCTGAAAGCGCGATAACGAATCCCGGCAAATACCGGCGAGTTGTTCTGACGATCGCCACGCATGAAGATGCGCCCATGATCAGTTGTAACGTGGCCGGTAATTGGGCCGATAGTTGGTTTTAACATGTCGATTCCATTCGAATTAACTTGAATTAACAGGGTTCACTAAGTTTTATTAGTTGAATTGGTTGCGCCTAGGTTAGTTGCGTATCGAATAAAAAAGATCGGTGCCAAGTCGACCGGAGTTGTGGCCGATGTCAGCGCGACGTGTGGGAAAAAGACGAGGGAGGTGATTCTTCAGGCAAAAAAAAGCCCCGCCAAACTGACGGGGTTGAGGTACGAGCGTGTGGCGCTCGAAAGGGTGCAGCAATCGGCCCTCCGTTGCCGGAGGGCCGATCGAGTTACAGCAGGATCGTGCGGATGTCCGCCAGCAGGCTGCCCAGACGCTGGGTGAAGCGTGCGGCAGCGGCACCGTTGATCACACGGTGATCGTAGGACAGCGACAGCGGCAGCATCAGTTTCGGCTGGAAGGCTTTGCCGTCCCAGACTGGCTGGATGGTTGCCTTGGAAACACCGAGGATCGCCACTTCCGGCGCGTTGACGATCGGCGTGAAGCCGGTGCCGCCAATGTGGCCAAGACTGGAAATGGTGAAGCAGGCGCCCTGCATGTCGTCAGCAGTCAGCTTCTTGTCGCGGGCCTTGGCGGCCAGCGCAGCGGCTTCGGCTGCCAGTTGCAGCAGGCTCTTCTGGTCGACGTTCTTGATGACCGGTACCAGCAGGCCATCCGGAGTGTCGACGGCGAAGCCGATGTTCACGTATTTCTTGCGGATGATCGCTTTGCCGCTTGGCGCCAGCGAACTGTTGAAGTCCGGCAGCTCCTTGAGCATGTGCGCGCACGACTTGAGCAGCAGCGGCAGGATGGTCAGCTTGACGCCAGCCTTCTCTGCAACGGCTTTCTGTGCAACGCGGAAGGCTTCCAGCTCGGTGATATCAGCCGAATCGAACTGAGTCACGTGCGGGATGTTCAGCCAGCTGCGATGCAGGCTCGACGCGCCGATCTGCATCAGGCGAGTCATCGGCACTTCTTCGATTTCGCCGAAACGGCTGAAGTCGACGACCGGAATCGGCGGGATGCCCGCGCCACCGGTTGCGCCAGCAGCGGCCGGTGCTTCCTTGGCCTTCTGCATCATCGCTTTGACGTAAACCTGCACGTCTTCTTTCAAGATACGACCGTGCGGGCCGCTGGCGCCGACAGCGTTCAGCTCGACGCCGAACTCACGGGCCAGTTGACGCACGGCTGGGCCGGCGTGAACTTTGGCGCCCGGCTTGGCCGGTGCGGCGGCTGGAGCGGCAGCAGCAGGTGCAGCAGCCGGAGCAGCAGCGGCAGGTGCCGGAGCGCTCGGAGCAGCAGCAGCGGCAGCTGGAGCCGGGGCAGCAGCAGGCGCTGCGCCTTTGACTTTCAGCTTCAGAATCAGGTCGCCGGTACCGACTTCGTCATCCAGCTTGATGGAAACGCTTTCCACCACGCCAGCGGCAGGCGATGGGATTTCCATGCTCGCCTTGTCGGATTCCAGGGTGATCAGCGACTGGTCGGCTTCAACGCTGTCGCCAGCCTTGACCAACACTTCGATGATCTTGGCTTTGCCAGCCGAGCCGATGTCCGGAACGTGGATGTCCTGAACGCTGTCAGCCACCGGTGCTGCTGGCGCGGCTGCCGGAGCAAGCGCAGCGGCAGCGGCCGGTGCAGCAGCCTGGGCCGGAGCGGCAGCCGCAGGGGCCGCAGCACCCGCCACTTCCAGATCCAGAATCAGGTCGCCAGTGCCGACTTCGTCGTTGAGCTTGACGCTGATGGCTTTAACCACGCCAGCGGCAGGCGACGGGATTTCCATGCTCGCCTTGTCGGATTCCAGAGTGATCAAAGATTGATCAGCTTCGACGGTGTCGCCGACCTTGACCTGGATCTCGATGATCTGCGCCTTGCCCGAAGAGCCGATGTCCGGCACGTGCACTTGCTGAACCGAAGCGGCAGCAGGGGCAGCGGCTGGTGCAGCGGCAGCAGGCGCGGCAGCCGGTTTGGCCTGCGCTTTTGCAGCCGGCGCAGCGGCAGGAGCAGGGGCCGCTTCAGCGGCGCCCTCGACTTCCAGCTCAAGCAGTTCGTCGCCTTCTTTCAGACGGTCGCCCAGCTTCACTTTCAGGCTCTTGATGACGCCGGCTTTCGGGGCCGGCACTTCCATGCTGGCCTTGTCCGATTCCAGGGTCAGGATGCTCTGGTCGGCTTCGATACGGTCGCCGACCTTCACAAACAGTTCAATTACTTCACCTTCACCGCTGCCGATGTCAGGTACGCGAATGAGTTCGCTCACAAAATGTCTCCTCAGCAGTCCAGTGGGTTGCGTTTTTCCGGGTCGATGCCGAACTTGACGATGGCCTCAGCCACGACTTTAGGTTCGATATCACCACGGTCAGCCAGTGCTTCCAGGGCTGCCAACACCACGAAATGACGGTCAACTTCGAAGAAATGACGCAGTTTCTTGCGGCTGTCGCTGCGGCCGAAACCATCGGTGCCCAGGACTTTGAATTCCTTGGACGGTACCCACTGACGGATCTGCTCGGCGAACAGTTTCATGTAGTCGGTAGAGGCGATGACCGGACCTTTACGGCCGTTCAGGCACTCTTCGACGTAGCTCAGCTTAGGCTTCTGGCCCGGCTTGAGACGGTTGCTGCGCTCGACAGCGAGGCCGTCGCGACGCAGTTCGTTGAAGCTGGTAACGCTCCACACGTCAGCGCCGACGTTGAACTCTTCACGCAGGATCTTCGCCGCTTCACGGACTTCACGCAGGATGGTGCCGGAGCCCATCAGCTGGACGTGGTGCGCCGCATCGCGGGTGTCTTCTTCGAGCAGGTACATGCCTTTCTTGATGCCTTCTTCGGCACCGGCCGGCATGGCTGGCTGCTGGTACGACTCGTTCATCACGGTGATGTAGTAGAAGATGTCCTGTTGCTCTTCGGTCATCTTCTTCATGCCGTCCTGAATGATCACCGCCAGCTCGTAGCCGTAGGTTGGATCGTAGGTGCGGCAGTTCGGGATGGTTGCAGCCAACAGGTGGCTGTGACCATCTTCGTGTTGCAGGCCTTCACCGTTCAGGGTGGTCCGGCCGGCGGTGCCGCCGATCAGGAAGCCACGGGTACGGCTGTCGCCGGCAGCCCAGGCCAGGTCGCCAATACGCTGAAAGCCGAACATCGAGTAGAAGATGTAGAACGGCAGCATCGGCTGGTTGTGGCTGGAGTACGAAGTACCGGCAGCGATGAAGGAACTCATGGCGCCTGCTTCGTTGATGCCTTCTTCAAGGATCTGACCTTTCTGGTCTTCCTTGTAGAACATCACCTGGTCTTTATCGACTGGCTCGTAGAGCTGGCCGACGGACGAGTAGATGCCGAGCTGACGGAACATGCCTTCCATACCGAAGGTACGGGCTTCGTCCGGGATGATCGGAACGATGCGCGGGCCGATTTCCTTGTCCTTGACCAGTTGCGCGAGGATTCGCACGAAAGCCATGGTGGTGGAAATTTCACGGTCGCCGGAACCATCAAGGATGGCCTTGAGGGTGTCCAGGTCAGGCGTCGGTACGCTGAAGCTTTGTGCGCGGCGCTGAGGCACGAAACCGCCCAGTGCAGTGCGACGCTCGCTGAGGTAGCGGGCTTCGGCGCTGTTTGGCTCTGGCTTGAAGAACGGCAGGTTCTCCAGCTCTTCGTCCTTGACCGGGATGTCGAAACGATCGCGGAACAACTTCAGGCTGTCGACATCGACTTTCTTGGTGTTGTGCGCAGTGTTCTTCGCTTCGCCGGCACCGGTGCCATAACCCTTGATGGTCTTGGCGAGGATGACGGTTGGTTGTTCTTTGTGGTTGACCGCTTCGTGGTAAGCCGCATAGACCTTGTACGGGTCGTGGCCGCCACGGTTGAGCTTCCAGATCTCGTCGTCGGACAGATCAGCAACCATCGCCTTGAGTTCTGGCGTGTTGAAGAAGTGTTCACGGACGAACGCGCCGTCTTTGGCTTTGTAGTTCTGGTACTCGCCGTCGATGACTTCGTCCATGCGACGTTGCAGGATGCCGTCGACGTCTTTGGCCAGCAGTGGGTCCCAGAAACGGCCCCAGATGACTTTGGTCACGTTCCACTGAGCACCGCGGAACACGCCTTCGAGTTCCTGGATGATCTTGCCGTTGCCGCGAACCGGGCCGTCGAGGCGCTGCAGGTTGCAGTTGATGACGAAGATCAGGTTGTCCAGCTTCTCGCGGCCGGCCAGGGAGATCGCGCCCAGGGATTCCGGCTCGTCGCACTCGCCGTCGCCCAGGAAGCACCAGACTTTCTGTTTGCCCGGCTGGATGAAACCGCGGTGTTCCAGGTACTTCATGAAGCGTGCCTGGTAGATCGCTTGAATTGGACCCAGACCCATCGATACGGTCGGGAACTGCCAGAAGTCAGGCATCAGCCAAGGGTGCGGGTAGGACGACAGGCCCTGACCGTCGACTTCCTGGCGGAAGTTGTTCATCTGGTCTTCGGTGATGCGGCCTTCCATGAACGCACGGGCGTAAACGCCTGGCGAAGTGTGGCCCTGGAAGTAGATCAGGTCGCCGCCGTGTTCGTCGGTCGGGGCCTGGAAGAAGTAGTTGAAGCCGATGTCATACAGGGTCGCACTGGAAGCGAAGCTGGAGATGTGACCACCCAGGTCAGAATCTTTCAGGTTCGTACGCATTACCATGGCCATCGCGTTCCAGCGTACCAGCGAGCGAATGCGGCGTTCCATGAACAGGTCGCCAGGCATGCGTGCTTCGTGGGTTACCGGGATGGTGTTGCGGTAAGGCGTGGTGATGGCGTAAGGGAGCTGCGAGCCGCTGCGGGTCGCGAGTTCGCCCATACGGGTCATCAGATAGTGAGCACGGTCTTCGCCTTCTTTGTCGAGAACCGATTCCAGGGCGTCCAGCCATTCCTGGGTTTCGACGGGATCGAGGTCTTGCATGGCTTGCTCCAGGGCGGAAAGGCTTCCAGAATCGGTTGCCTGAGTTTGCGACTGGCCTTGTGGGCAGACGATTTAAAATTCTTGGATTGCCGATAGGTTGTTCCGGCGGCGTGTAGTTTTACTACAAATCTTCCGGCATTTCAGCCTTTCGAATGTATAGACGAGTAGTAAAACTACAGAAGAATGGCTTGTGGCCTCCGGCTGCGTTGTGAGAATAATCGTTAAGGTTGGTCTTTTACCATCCGAAAAAGGTGAAACTTTGATGTTCGCTGCCAACGATAAAGAAATTTCAGCTATTTCTAACTTTTGTTCGACAGTCTTTCGGGTAGCGGCTTTTCACCAATCACTACAAGCGGCCATTTACACGCCGATCAAGGATAGACCATGACCCTGCCCGTGCTTGCCGAACTGCCCGCCATTCTCCTGCCGTTGGTCACTCGATCGGAGCAGTCGTTCCGTACGGCCGTCGCCGCGCTGGAAGACGATCACGGCCTGGCGAACTGGACGCCAGAGCGCTGGGCGCAATTCGCCCGCGTCACCGCCGCCAGCGAATTCGTCATTGAACAGAGCGTTCGTGACCCTTTGATGTTGCTCACACTGGTGCAGTCCGGCGAACTCGACCGGGCCTTCGCGCCGGGTGAATTGTGTGCGCAGATTGCCGCTGCGGTGAACGCTGCCCAGAATGAAGATGAACTCGGTCGCGCCCTGCGCCGCCAGCGCGCCCGTCATCAAGTGCGGATCATCTGGCGCGATCTCACCCGCCAGGCCGATCTGGTACAGAGCTGCCGGGATCTCTCGGACATGGCCGACGCCACCATCGACCAGGCCTATCAATGGTTGTACAGCCGCCATTGCGAGCAGTTCGGCACGCCGACCGGCCGCCGCAGCGGTGAGCCGCAGCAAATGGTCATCCTTGGCATGGGCAAGCTCGGCGCCGTTGAGTTGAACCTGTCTTCGGACATCGATCTGATCTTCGCTTACCCCGAGGGCGGCGAGACCGTTGGCGTGAAGCGTTCGCTGGATAATCAGGAATTCTTCATTCGTCTCGGCCAGCGCTTGATCAAGGCGCTGGATCCGATGACCGTCGACGGCTTCGTTTTCCGCGTCGACATGCGCCTGCGCCCTTACGGTTCATCTGGCGCGCTGGTGCTGAGCTTCAATGCGCTGGAGCAGTATTACCAGGATCAGGGCCGGGACTGGGAACGCTACGCGATGATCAAGGCGCGGGTGGTGGCCGGCGATCAGGTGGCGGGTGCGCAGTTGCTCGACATGCTGCGGCCGTTCGTTTACCGCCGTTATCTGGACTTCTCGGCGATCGAAGCGCTGCGCACCATGAAGCAGTTGATCCAGCAGGAAGTACGGCGCAAGGGCATGGCCGACAACATCAAGCTCGGCTCAGGCGGCATCCGCGAGGTCGAGTTCATCGCGCAGGCTTTTCAGTTGATCCATGGTGGCCGCGATCTGAGCCTGCAACAGCGTCCTCTATTAAAGGTGCTGAGCACGCTGGAAGGGCAGGGTTATCTGCCGCCAGCGGTGATCAGCGAATTGCGCGAGGGCTACGAATTTCTGCGTTACACCGAACACGCCATTCAGGCGATCGCCGACCGCCAGACCCAGATGCTGCCGGATGGCGCGCAGGATCAAGCGCGCATCGCCTTCATGCTCGGCTTTGCCGATTGGGATTCTTTCCATGAAAAACTGATGTTCTGGCGCGGTCGCGTCGCTTGGCACTTCGCCCAGGTGATTGCCGATCCCGACGAGGATGAAAACGCCGAAAGTGAAGTGGTGGTCGGCGGTGAATGGCTGCCGCTGTGGGAAGAGGCGCAAGACGAAGAGGCGGCGTGCCGGCAGTTGGAGGAGGGCGGCTTTGCTGATGCCAGCAAAGCTCTGAAAGCGCTGGCCGGATTGCGCAGCAGCCCGCAATTGCGCGCGATGCAGAGGTTGGGGCGTGAGCGTCTGGATGCCTTTATTCCGCGTCTGCTCGCACAGGCTGTGGAACACGCCAACCCGGATCTGGTGCTTGAGCGGGTGTTGCCGCTGGTCGAAGCGGTGGCCCGGCGTTCGGCGTATCTGGTCTTGCTGACGGAAAACCCCGGCGCGTTGCGGCGCTTGCTGACGTTGTGCGCCGCGAGCCCGTGGATCGCTGAGCAAATTACGCGTTTCCCGCTGCTGCTTGATGAATTGCTGAACGAAGGGCGTCTGTTCAAGCCGCCCTTGGCACCGGAACTGGCGGCTGAATTGCGCGAGCGCCTGACGCGGATTCCCGAAGACGACCTCGAACAACAAATGGAAGCCTTGCGCCATTTCAAATTGGCGCACCGCTTGCGCGTGGCAGCGTCGGAAATCGCCGGCAGCCTGCCGCTGATGAAAGTCAGCGATTACCTGACCTGGCTGGCCGAGGCGATTCTCGAGCAAGTGCTGGCCCTGGCCTGGCGCCAGACCGTGGCCAAGTACGGCACGCCGCTGCGCACCGACGGCACCTTGTGCGATCCCGGCTTCATCATTGTCGGTTATGGCAAAGTCGGCGGCCTGGAACTGGGGCATGGTTCGGATCTGGACCTGGTGTTTATCCACGACGGCGATCCGCAGGCGGAAACCGACGGGCCGAAGTCGATTGATGGCGCGCAGTTCTTCACGCGCCTGGGGCAGCGGATCATTCACCTGCTGACGGCGCAGACCAACTCTGGTCAGCTCTATGAAGTGGACATGCGTCTGCGGCCATCCGGTGCTTCGGGGCTGTTGGTCAGTTCGCTGGGGGCGTTTGCCCGCTATCAGGAAAATGAAGCCTGGACCTGGGAACATCAGGCGTTGGTACGGGCGCGGGTGCTGGTCGGCAGTCAGGATGTCGGCCGGGCGTTCGAGAGCGTCCGCGCGCAGGTCTTGGGCAAGGCGCGCGATCTGGCCAAGTTGCAACAGGAGGTCAGTGAGATGCGCGCGAAGATGCGCGATAACCTCGGCACCAAGAGCACCGCGGCCGGTACGGCGGCAAATGCCTTCGACGCCACAGCGCCCTTCGACCTCAAGCAGGACGCCGGAGGTATCGTCGATATTGAATTTATGGTGCAATACGCGGCTCTGGCGTGGTCGCAAAGCCACCCGCCATTGCTGCGCTGGACCGATAACATCCGCATTCTGGAAGAGCTGGAACACGAAGGGCTGATGCCTGCCGAAGATGCCAGCCTGTTGCGCGAGGCCTATAAAGCCTACCGCTCCGCCGCTCACCGGCAGGCGTTGCAGAAGGACGCCGGGGTGATATCGGGCGATCAGTTTGCCGAAGAACGGCGGCAGGTTTTGCGGATATGGAAAGAGATGGGGCTAAGCTGAAACAAGCCAATGAAGGCAATGAGATTCAAAAGGTGGGAGCGAGCCTGCTCGCGAAAGCGGTAGGTCGGTCAGCATAGATGTTGAATGTGCCGACCCCTTCGCGAGCAGGCTCGCTCCCACAGTGATCTGCGCTGAGTCGCAGATAGGTGAACAGATGCAAAACCATGTGGGAGCGAGCCTGCTCGCGATAGCGGAGTGACAGTCGACAGTCATGTTGAAGGTAATGACCCATCGCAAGCAATGCCGCTCCCTCAGTGATTCTCGAGGCGGGGAGGCGTAAATGCCTCCCCGGTTCGTTTTTGGAAACCACATGAATATTCTGATCGTTGGGCCCAGTTGGGTCGGTGACATGGTGATGGCACAGACGCTGTTTCAGTGTCTCAAACAGCGCCATCCGCAATGCGAAATCGACGTCCTGGCCCCTGAGTGGAGCCGGCCGATCCTGGAACGCATGCCCGAAGTGCGCAAGGCTTTGAGCTTCCCGCTCGGCCACGGCGCGCTGGAATTGGCGACGCGTCGGCGCATCGGCAAATCCCTGCGTGGTCAGTACGATCAGGCGATCCTGCTGCCCAACTCGCTGAAGTCGGCGCTGGTGCCGTTTTTCGCCGGCATTCCGAAACGCACCGGCTGGCGCGGCGAATTCCGCTACGGCCTGCTCAACGATGTGCGCACCCTCGACAAACAACGCTATCCGTTGATGATCGAGCGGTTCATGGCTTTGGCCTATGAGCCGAACGCCGAGCTGCCGAAGCCTTATCCGCGCCCAAGCCTGCAAATCGACCCGGTCACTCGCGAAGCAGCGTTGGCCAAGTTCGGCCTGACCCTCGACCGCCCGGTGTTGGCCCTGTGCCCTGGCGCCGAGTTTGGCGAGTCCAAGCGCTGGCCGTCCGAGCACTACGCCAAAGTCGCCGAAGCGCGCATTCGTGAAGGCTGGCAGGTGTGGCTGTTCGGTTCGAAGAACGATCATGCGGTCGGTGAAGATATCCGTGCTCGACTGATTCCTGGCCTGCGTGAAGAATCGGTCAACCTCAGCGGCGGCACTTCGCTGGCCGAGGCCATCGACCTGATGTCCTGCGCCGACGCGGTGGTCTCCAACGACTCCGGCCTGATGCACGTTGCCGCTGCGCTGAACCGTCCACTGGTGGCGGTCTACGGTTCGACTTCGCCGGGTTTTACCCCGCCGCTGGCCGAGCATGTCGAAGTGGTTCGTCTGGGCCTCGATTGCAGCCCCTGCTTCGACCGCACCTGCCGTTTCGGTCATTACAACTGCCTGCGCCAGCTGATGCCGGATGCGGTCAACGATGCCTTGCAGAAGTTGCAGGGCTCTGTGGTCGAGGTTCATTAAGTTGCGGGTACTGCTGATCAAGACTTCATCGCTGGGTGACGTGATTCATGCGTTGCCGGCGCTGACCGACGCCGCCCGGGCCATCCCTGGGATCAAGTTCGACTGGGTGGTGGAAGAAGGCTTTGCCGAGATCCCGACCTGGCACCCGGCCGTTGGCAAAGTGATTCCGGTGGCGATCCGTCGCTGGCGCAAAAACCTCTGGAAAACCATCACCAGCGGCGAGTGGAAACGCTTCAAACAAAGTGTGCGCGCCAATAAATACGACTTGGTGATCGACGCTCAAGGCCTGCTGAAAAGCGCTTGGCTGACCCGTTACGTCAAAGCGCCGGTGGCCGGTCTCGATAAAGGTTCGGCGCGCGAGCCGATGGCTTCGCGTTTCTATGATCGCAAACTGGCTGTGGCCCGCGGTCAGCACGCCGTCGAGCGCGTGCGCCAACTGTTCGCCATCGCTCTCGGCTACGACTTGCCGAAAGGCTTGGGTGATTACGGCCTCAACGTCGAGCGTTTGGTCGAACTGCCGCGCAAAAATGCCTTTGTGGTGTTCCTGCATGGCACCACCTGGGACACCAAACACTGGCCGGAAAGTTACTGGCGTGAACTGACCGAGCGCGTCGGCTACCTCGGCGTCGGTGTCAAACTGCCGTGGGGCAACCCGCAGGAAAAGGCCCGCGCCGAACGCATCGCCGCCGGTTTCAAACACGCCGAAGTGCTGCCGAAGCTCAATCTGGCCGGCGTCGGCAAAGTCCTCGCCGGTGCGCAAGCCTGCGTCGCGGTGGACACCGGTCTCGGCCACTTGGCCGCCGCGCTGGACGTGCCGACCATCTCGCTGTTCGGCCCGACCAACCCAGGCCTGACCGGCGCTTACGGCAAGCTGCAGATTCACCTGGCCAGCGACTTCCCGTGCGCGCCATGCCTGCAAAAGAAATGTACCTATCAACCGACCGCGCAGGATGCCCGTCAGTTTGACCTGAAGCGTGAACAGCCTCTTTGCTTCACGCGTCTGAACCCCGAGCGTGTCGCCAGCCGACTGAGCACGTTGTTAATGGCTGAGGAGCTGCGCTGATGCAATTGGCATTCGTCCTGTACAAATATTTCCCGTTCGGTGGCTTGCAGCGCGACTTCATGCGCATCGCCCTTGAATGCCAGAAGCGCGGGCACCAGATTCGCGTCTACACGCTGATCTGGGAAGGCGACGTGCCGCCCGGTTTCGAAGTGCTGGTGGCGCCGGTCAAGGCATTCTTCAACCATCGTCGCAATGAAAAACTCAGCGCGTGGATGGCAGCCGATCTGGCCAAGCGCCCGGTCGATCGCCTGATCGGGTTCAACAAGATGCCGGGGCTGGACGTCTACTACGCCGCCGACGGCTGCTTCGAAGACAAGGCGCAGAACCTGCGCAACTCTTTGTACCGTCGTTGGGGTCGCTATCGCCACTTCGCCGAGTACGAGCGCGCGGTGTTTGCCAAAGACGCGAAGACCGAAGTGCTGATGATTTCCGAAGTGCAGCAGCCGCTGTTCATCAAGCATTACGACACGCCGCTGGAGCGTTTCCACCTGCTGCCACCGGGCATTGCCCAGGATCGTCGCCGCCCGGCGGATGCCGCTGAAATTCGCGCCGGTTTCCGCTCTGAATTCAATCTCAAAGACGACGAACTGCTGCTGGTGCAGATCGGCTCCGGCTTCAAGACCAAAGGCGTCGATCGCAGCCTGAAAGCGCTGGCTGCATTGCCTGCCGAACTGAAGAAACGCACCCGGCTGTTTGTAATCGGCCAGGATGACCCCAAATTATTCCAGATGCAGAGTGCAACTTTGGGTCTGGGCGACAACGTGACGTTCCTCAAGGGGCGCAGCGATATCCCGCGTTTCCTGCTCGGCGCCGATCTGTTGATCCATCCGGCGTACAACGAAAATACCGGCACGGTGTTGCTGGAAGCGCTGGTCGCCGGATTGCCGGTGCTGGTCAGCGCGGTCTGCGGTTACGCCCATTACATTGCCGAGGCGGATGCCGGGCGAGTGCTGGACGAACCGTTCGATCAGGCGCAACTGACGCAATACTTGACTGAAATGTTGCATGACGACGCTGCACGGGCGGCCTGGAGCCGCAATGGTCTGGCCTTCGCCGAGACGGCCGACCTCTACAGCATGCCGCAGCACGCGGCCGATGTGATTCTGGCGGAGCACGCTTAATGAAGTTGATGCTGGCTGAACCGTTCAAGAGCCTGTGGGCCGGCCGCGACCCGTTCGCTGAAGTCGAAGGCTTGCAGGGCGAGGTATACCGCGAGCTGGAAGCACGCCGGACACTGCGCACGGAAGTCGATGGCAACGGATTTTTCGTCAAGATCCACCGAGGTATCGGCTGGGGCGAGATCTTCAAGAATCTGCTGACCGCCAAGCTGCCGGTTCTCGGCGCGGGCCAGGAGTGGCAAGCCATTCAGCGTCTGCAGGAAGTCGGCGTGCCGACCATGACTGCCGTGGCTTACGGCGAGAAGGGCAGTAACCCGGCAGATCAGCACTCGTTTATCGTCACCGAAGAACTGGCGCCGACCGTCAGCCTCGAAGACTTCAGCATCGACTGGATCAAGCAGCCGCCCGAGCCGAAACTCAAGCGCGCGCTGATCGCCGAAGTCGCGCGCATGACCGGCATGATGCACCGCGCTGGCGTCAACCATCGTGACTGCTATATCTGCCACTTCCTGCTGCACACTGATAAACCGGTGACGCCAGACGACTTCAAACTCTCAGTGATCGACCTGCACCGTGCCCAGACCCGCACGAAAATCACGCAGCGCTGGCGCAATAAAGATCTGGCCGCGTTGTACTTTTCCGCGCTGGACATCGGCCTGACCCGCCGCGACAAACTGCGTTTCCTCAAAGGCTATTTCCAGCAACCGCTGCGCCAGATCCTGGCTGAAGAAGCGCCGTTGCTGAGCTGGCTGGAAGGCAAGGCCAACAAACTCTACGCGCGTAAACAGCGTTACGGGGATGCGCTCTGATGGCGGGTTGGACTCTCGAGCCGCAATACAGCGAGCTCGCCGAAGACTTCGGCAGTCTCGAAGCGGTATTTGCGTTGCAGGGCGAACGCCTGACCCGTGATCCGCTGTCGGAAGTGATTCGCGTGCAGCGCAACGGTGTCAATTATTACGTCAAACGCTATGTCGGCGCTGGTAAAGGCTTGCGCCGTTACCTCGGCAAGCCGCGGGTGAAGATGGAATGGCAGAACCTCAAGCGCTTCGCCAAGTGGGGCATTCCCACCGCTGAAGTGGTGGCCTGGGGCCTGGAACGACGTGGCGCGGCGTATGATCGTGGCGCGATGATCACCCGTGAACTGCCCGACACCGAAGACCTTTCGGCGCTCGCCGAGCGCAAGGATCCGAAACTCAAGGATCGCGCCTGGGTTGACGGCGTCAGTCGGCAATTGGCCGGCTATACCCGGACGATGCATGATCACCGATTTACCCATAACGATCTGAAATGGCGCAACCTGTTGATCGATGATCAGGCGCGGATATTTCTGATCGATTGCCCTAACGGCGAGTTCTGGCGCGGCTTCTGGCTCAAGTATCGGATCACCAAGGATCTGGCCTGTCTCGATAAACTCGCCAAATACCACCTGTCCAATACCCAACGCCTGCGCTTCTATAAGCAGTACCGCCAGTGCGATCGGCTTGATAGCGCCGACAAGAAACGGATTCGGCACGTGGTGAGATTTTTCGAGGGACGCGAATGACTGATTTTCTCGCCGCTGAAGACCGCGCACTGCTTGAGCGCCATGGTCTCGGCACTTTTGACGCGCTTTGGGCGAAGCAGCTTGAGGCCGTGGACGAACCCAATACCGCCCGTGGCGGTTGGAGCAGCGTCTTCCGTTTGGATCTTGAAGGGCAGGGTTATTACCTCAAGCGCCAGAGCAACTACCTGACGCGGACCTTGCACGCGCCTTTCGGCGAGCCAAGCTTTGCCCGCGAGTTTCGCAATATCAGTCGCTATCGCAAGCTCGGTATCCCGGCGCTGCAAGCGGCGTTTTTCGGTGAGCGTAAGGTCAACGGCGAAGTCCGTGCCATTCTGCTGACTCGGGCACTCGATGGCTGGAGTGATCTGGAATCGCTGTTGCAGCGTTGGGCGCAGCTCAGTGCTGCACAGCATTCAGCCATCCTCAAGGCTTGTGGATTGCTGGCTCGGCATCTGCACGGTGTGCGTCAGGTGCACGGCTGCTTCTATCCCAAGCATATTTTTCTGCGGGCAACCGGTGACGGGTATCAGGCGCAATTGATCGACCTGGAAAAGACCCGACCGTTGTTGTTTGGCATGCGCGACCGGATCAAGGATCTGGAGCCGCTGCAACGCCGCGCGCCGGAATGGAACGAGGCACAACTGCGTGAGTTGCTGGCGGCTTATCTCGATCAGTCGACCGATAGCACGCTGCTCGACAGCTGGCTCGCCCGGCTGACTGCGCGCCGCAGTCACAAGGAGACGCGCTGATGCAATTGTCCGAGCTGGCCGCTGTCGGGCGAGCCCCGCAACTGCCTCTGACGGTGACGCTGGCCGATGCCGCCGGCAGTGCTGATCTGCAATTGCTGAGTCTGCTGCGGGTGTTGCCGGGACAGCGTTACGTTGGTGCTGGTGTCTGGCGCGGGCGTCCGGTGCTGGCCAAATTGCTGGTCGGCGGCAAAGCTGCCCGGCATTTTCAGCGCGAGCTGGAAGGCGTGCGCTTGCTGGCTGCGCAAGGCCTGACCACGCCGCTGCTACTGGCCGATGGTTTGCAAAATGACGAAGGTGGCTGGTTGCTGTTCGATTTCCTTGAGGGTGCCGAAAGCCTTGGCGATGCCTGGGCGAAAGTCGAGTCGCTGCCGGTGTTGGCCGATGAGCAATCGGCGGTGCTGGCCGAGGCGCTGGGCGCTATTGGCCAATTGCACGGCAAAGGGCTTTGGCAGGAAGATCTGCACCTGGACAATCTGTTGCGCCACGGCGACCAGTTGTACTTGATTGACGGTGCCGGGATTTGCGCAGAAACCGCCGGCCAGCCGTTATCGCGGCAAAAAGTCCTGGAAAATCTCGGGGTGTTTTTCGCCCAGTTACCCAAGGCGCTGGAACCGTTCACTGAAGAACTGCTGGTGTATTACCTGTTGAGCAACAGCGAGCACGCGTTGCCGCTGGAGGCCTTGCAGAAACAGATCGACAAAGTGCGGCGCTGGCGTTTGAAAGACTTCCTGATCAAGGTCGGTCGCGAGTGCACGCTGTTCAGTGTGCAGCGTGGAGCGTTCGCTCTGCGCGCAATCCGTCGCGAAGAAGAGTCAGCCATGCTGCCGGTGCTGGAGCAGGCCGACGCGTTGCTTGATCAGGGTCACCTGTACAAGACTGGTGGTGCGGCGAGCGTTGGCAAGGTTCAGGCCGGTGCGCGCACGCTGGTGATCAAGCGCTACAACATCAAGGGCTTTGCGCATTGGCTCAAGCGTTTCTGGCGGCCAAGTCGGGCCTGGCATTCGTGGCGCGAAGGCAATCGCCTGGCGTTTCTCGGCATCGCCACACCCAAACCGCTGGCGGTGCTGGAACAGCGCTTTTTGTGGCTGCGCAGCCGTGCGTATCTGGTGACCGAGTTCTTGCCGGGGCCGGATATCATCGAGCGTTTTGCGCCTTACGTTGAAAGCGGTGAAGCGCCGGACGCGGAGTTGCAGGCGCTGGATCAGTTGTTCGCCAGATTGATTGAAGAGCGGATCAGCCATGGCGACTTCAAGGGACACAATCTGTTCTGGCAGCAGGATCGCTGGGCGCTGATCGATCTGGACTCGATGTGCCAGCATGGATCTGTCGGCAGTTTCGCGCCGGCCTATGCCCGTGACCGTGCGCGATTCATGCGCAACTGGCCCGAAAGCAGCGCGCTGTATCAGATTATTGATCTGCGTTTGCCGAAAGACATTTCCAGCGTGGCCTGAGACAAACCAGCAGTAGAGGACAAGATTCAGCGACTTGTCCTACAGCTTCGCCAGAAGCCATGAACTGTGCCCTGTTCAGTCCCGATGCTAATTTGCCCAACGACCTTGGAGGGCGAATTTTGACCATTAAACAGGCTGCAACGCTGAGTGTTTTTTCATGGATTCTGGCTGGCTGTGGCAGCGCCATGACTGTCTTGCAGGACGATGCCGACGTGGCGCGGGACATGCGCAAACAAAAGACCTATTGCCAGTCCATTCCGCGGATTTACAGCGGTCTGGCCTTCGATTTCTGCGTGTTGAACGCGCCGCCGGATCCCAGCGGTTTTCTGGTGCCATTCGTGTTGCTGGATCTGCCATTGTCGGGAGTATTCGATACAGTAGCGTTGCCCTATACGGTTTATCGTCAGCTCACCGACGGCAATCTTGGTATTTACTGGCGCAAGGGCAGTTATTGAGTAGCAGGGTAAGGTTTCTCCAGACCATTCACCCAGAGGGCAATCGCACAGGGTAATTCCCTACTCGTTTACGCTATAATCCCGCCCTTTAGCTGTCACTCGCCCTGTGCGAGGGCACATCAATTTTCAAGGCGCATCGCGCCTGCACGCAGACTAAAGAGGCTAGACCCCTGTGGCATTGACGATTCTTGGCCTGTCCGGCGCCCTTAGCCATGACCCTTCAGCAGCCTTGTACATCGACGGCAAGCTGGTGGCGGCGGCTGAAGAAGAGCGCTTCGTACGCGATAAGCATGCAAAGAACCGCATGCCCTACGAATCGGCGAAGTTCTGTCTTGAGCAGGCCGGCATCAAGCCGTCCGACGTTGACGTAGTTGCGATCCCGTTCGCTCCGATCAGCCTGTTCGGCAAGGCGCGCTGGCACTACGCCAAGCGTTACTGGTATGCACCGGATCGCGCCCTGGATGCGATCCTGATGGGCAACCGCCGCTACAAGCGCTACCGCAACAAGATTGTCTGGTGCCTGGAGCAATTGGGTTTTGATCCGAAGAAGATCAAGATCGAACCAGTCGAGCACCACTTGGCTCACGCCTCCAGCGCCTACCACTGCTCCGGTTTCAAAGAAAAAACCGCGATCCTCGGTATCGACGGCAAGGGCGAGTACGCCACGACCTTCTTTGGCTACGGTGAAAACGGCAAGATCCACAAGATCAAGGAATTCTTCGATCCGGACTCCCTCGGCGGCCTGTATGGCGCGATCACCGAGTTCCTCGGCTTCGAGATGCTCGACGGTGAGTTCAAGGTCATGGGCATGGCGCCGTACGGCGATGCCAGCAAGTACGATTTCTCGCGTCTGGCCTCGTTCGAAAACGGTGAGCTGGTGATCAACACCGACTACGCCAACGTTATCGGCCTGCGCCGCTATAAAGAGAAGGGCAAAGGCTTCTACTTCTCGCCTAAGCTGATCGAGTGGCTGGGGCCGAAGCGCGAAGGCGATATTGCTGACGAACCTTACATTCACTACGCCGCGAGCATGCAAGCGCTGTTCGAGAAGCTGGCGCTGCAGATGATCGATCACTATTTGGGTGACGTGCTCAAGGAAACCGGCAAACTGGCCTTCGCCGGTGGCTGTGCGTTGAACGTCAAACTGAACCAGAAAATCATTGCCCGCGACGACATCAAGGAACTGTTCGTGCAACCGGCGTCCGGCGATGCCGGTACGGCGGTCGGCGCAGCTGCCTATGTGTCCCACGCCCGTGGCGTGCCGGTCGAGAAGATGGAACACGTCTACCTCGGCCCGTCGTACAGCAACGAGGACGTGATCGCCGCTTGCGCCCGTCACGAGAACAAGCCAGCGTGGCGCAAGCTCGATAACATGCCGGAACAGATCGCCAAAATCATGGTCGATGGTAATCCGGTGGCCTGGTTCCAGGGACGTATGGAGTTCGGTCCGCGTGCATTGGGCGGTCGATCGATCATTGGTTGCCCGAGCGTGGCCGGCGTGGCCGACCGCATCAACCATCAGATCAAGTTCCGCGAGCGCTGGAGGCCTTTCTGCCCGTCGATGCTCGACACCGTTGCGCCACAGATGATCAAGATCGATCATCCGGCGCCGTTCATGACTTTCACTTTCGAAGTGGCGGACGAGTGGAAGACCCGTGTGCCGGAAGTCGTTCACGAAGATGGCACTTCTCGTGCCCAGGTCCTCAAGCGTGAATACAACCCGCGCTACTACGACATGATGAAGGCGCTGGAAAACCTGACCGGTAACGGCGTATCGCTGAACACCTCGCTCAACCGTCGTGGCGAACCGATGATTTGCTCGCCGACCGACGCGCTGAACATGTTTTTCGGTTCGGATCTGGAATACCTGATCATGGAAGATATTCTGGTCGTAAAAGAGGGTGTGAAAGGATACGAACTTGACTGAAACACTGATCAGCGTCGTCATTCCGGTTTACAACTATGCGCGAACGCTGCCTCGTGCAGTGGAGTCGGTGTTGGCGCAATTGGATGAAACGACGGCGGATCTGCTGGTCATCGACGACGGGTCGACGGACGATACGCCTGAGGTAGTGGAAAGGCTCCTGCTCAAGCATGGCGGTCGTTTTCGCGCGCTGCGTAAAAGCAACGGCGGATTGTCGTCGGTACGCAATCGGGGGCTGGAAGAGACAACCGGGCAGTATCTGGTGTTTCTCGACTCTGACGATGAAATGGCTCCCGGTGCATTGGCTGCGCTTGCGCAGCACATTGCCAGTCATCCGCAGACCCTTATGGTGATCGGTGCGCACTGGTCAGTGTTCGCTGACGGGCGCCGCAGTTTGCAGGCGGCCAGGCCTTTGCCTGTGACGCCCCGCCAGCGCCTGCAGGGTTACCTGCTGAACAAGACGGTGTCGATTTCCAACGGTGCCTGCGCGATGCACCGCGAAGTGTTCGCTCTGGGCAATTACCCGGAACATTTGCGCAACGTCGAGGACCTGCCAGTGTTTGCCCAAGTGCTGGCGCGCTACCCCTGCACCGTTCTGGACAAGCCTTTGGCGCTGATCCACAAGCACGCCGACAGCATGCGCCATGATTTGCGCCAGAGTCTTGCTGCCGGCACGGAGCAGGTCGTCAGCGAAGTGTTTTCCAGCCGAAGAATGCCCGAAGAAATGTGTGATCTGCGCCAGGCGTTTCTGGCACAACGCTGTTTGTCGCTGTTTCGCGACTGTTATTCCCATGGCGAGTACAAGCTGGCCAGGTCGTTCTATTTCCAGGCTTTGCGTGCAGACTGGCGGACGTTTTCACGCTGGTCATACACTCGCAAGGCTTTGCGGTTGCTGTTTCGGTAAGTGGGTCGCGGTGATGTGCGCGTACCTTGTAACGGATGTCGGTGAGGTGGCTGGGTGAAAGGTACGGGCGGTAGTGTGGCAACTCGAGTCTCCAGAGTCATCGACAAATACCCGGTCTGGCTGGCGTTTGTGGGCAGCGCGCTGTTATCGCTGATAGCCGTCCTGGGCACTGCAACAGTGGGGCGTGATGCCGCGCTGTACATCGATATTGCGCAACAGGTCACCGAGCACGGGCCGAATGTGGCTTGGGCTTCTTTCGACTGGCCCTGGTTTTCCTTTCTGCTGGCCGCTACGCATTCCATCCTGCATTTGCCGCTGGAGCTGAGTGCCTATCTTTGGTGTGCACTCTTTTTTGCCGGCACCAGCGCGTTGATGGTGGACTGCGTGCGTCAGCGGTCTGCGCAGGTCACCGGTTGGGCGTGCCTGGTGGTATTGGCCATGCCGGCGGTGAATGCCTTTCGAAACGACATCATCCGTGAGTGCGGTTTCTGGTTCTTCTGCACGCTGACGCTTTGGCTCGCGCTGCACTGGCAAGCCCGTGGCGGCTGGTTGCGCGCGGCATTCATCCACCTGGCAATCGTCGCAGCAGCCTTGTTTCGGCTGGAGGCCTTGTTGCTGGTGCCGGCGTTGGCTCTGTGGCAGTTGCCCAACCTGTGGTCATCTGGCCGGCGGATGCAGTTTGCCCAGTTTTCGCTGCTGCCGGTTTTGGGGCTGCTGGCCATTTCGGCAACCGGTGTACTCATGTCGGCGCGAGTGATGCTGTATCTGGACATGATTGCCCCGCACAGTGTGTTTGCGTCCTTTCAGATGCTGTGCGATCAGTTTGCCAATTCGCTCATCAACAAGTACTCCCAGGATGAAGCCGGGCGGATCATTTTCTTCGGCATCCTGGCGACCATGACCATCAGTTTCGTGAAGTTGATGGGACCTTTCGCCGTTCCCTTCATTCTGCGGCGTAACTGGGGGGTGCTAGGCGTCTACTGGCGCGACTATCGGCCCTTCGCTTGGGCGGCATTGCTGTATCTGGTCGTGCTGGTGCTGTTTTTCATCAAGCAACAGTTCATGAATACGCGCTACCTGAGCTTTCTCAATCTGTTGTTTGTGCCCGTGCTGGCGATGGGGCTGGCGGCGTTCGTTCGCGAGTTCCCGCGTTGGGGCAGGTGGCTGGTGGTTCTGTGTTTGCTGGTGATGCTGTCGAACGTCATCTCCACCGGGGCCGGCAAAACCCATTACGTCCAGGCCGGGCGCTGGTTGTCGGCCCATGTCGAGCCAGGTGCGAAGGCGTATTTCGAGGATGGGCGGATCAGCTATTACGCCGGTCGTGGCTATGTGATACCGGTATTGACCGCAGAGGAAGCGATGTCGGCAGCGCACGCTGGCGACTATCAATATTTCCTCATCGAGGCCAAGGGTGACGAGCCTTGGCTGAATGAGTGGCTGGTGGCGCACAAGCTGCGCATCCTTGAGCATTTCGCCAATCGCAAAGGTGCCACTGTAGTGGTCATCGGCCGCTAAGGTTTAACCGAGCAGCGGACGCAGGCGCGAGATCAGCGGCGCTTGCCGATTGCTCGGCAGTGCCTGCCGATAGCCCTCGATAAACGTGTCGCCGGCGTCCTGGCCGAGCAGCCATTGGCGGTCTTCCTTGTAGCGCAGCAAATGCGCGAAGTTGCGCAGGCGTTTACTGTCACTGAGCGCGTGCTTCTGGCAGCGCAGGTCGGCAATGTCGATCAGGCCCAAACGCTTGTCGGGGGTCTGCACGACGTTGCCAAAGTGCAGTGATCGAAAGTACACACCTTTTTCGTGCAGCAGGGCGAAGTACCCGCCCAGCTGGAATCTCAGTGTGTCAGCCTCTTCGTCAGTGCCTTGTAGCTGACGCACTGTATTGCCTTCCAGCGGGCTGTAATACACGCAGTCACGTTCGATGCTCGGGATGCGGTAGACCGCGATGACTTTGGGGCAGAGGATGCCGCGTTGTTCGAGGGCCCGGGTATTGTCGGCAAAGCGTTGTGCATAGGGGTAGAACAGTGCCGAACTGAGCAGCCGCTTGCGGCGGAACAGCTTGAGCATGCGTCCATCGGCCAATCTGAGCACCTTGTCGCCGGAACCGTCGGCTTCCAATACGTGTGCACCCTCGCGCAGTGCCTCGTAAGTGCTGTGATCAATCGATTGCATATCCGGCTCCCCATCATTAGCGGGGTATCTTAACCGACTTGGTCGAAAGCTGGTTCGAAGTCATGTTTATCGGGGCAAAAACGCGTGTGATATCATCGGCGCCTCACTGAATTGCGCGGATCACCATGAGCAGTCCTGAACCGAAAGCCCAGTCCACGCTGGCGATCTATTTCCGCCTTTTGGCTTACGTGCGGCCTTATGCCGGCCTTTTCCTTCTCAGCATCGTCGGGTTTCTGATCTTCGCATCGACTCAGCCGATGCTCGCTTACATCCTCAAGTACTTTGTCGACGGTCTGGCCAATCCTGAAGCCAGTCTGTTCCCGGGCAACCCTTATCTGGGCAAGCTGCAGTTGCTCGAAACCGTGCCACTGATGATCGTCTTCATCGCGTTGTGGCAGGGCGTGGGTTCTTACCTGGGCAACTTCTTCCTGGCGCGGGTTTCTCTGGGCCTGGTGCATGACCTGCGGGTGGTGTTGTTCAATAAATTGCTGGAGTTGCCCAATCGCTTCTTCGACAAGAACAATTCCGGCCACCTGATTTCCCGAATCACCTTCAACGTGACCATGGTCACCGGCGCGGCAACGGATGCAATCAAAGTCGTCATCCGTGAAGGCATGACCGTGATTTTCCTGTTCTGCACGCTGTTGTGGATGAACTGGAAGCTCACGCTGGTGATGGTCGCCATCCTGCCGTTGATCGGTTTGATGGTGAACAGCACCAGCAAAAAATTCCGCAAGCAAAGCAAGAAGATCCAGGTCTCGATGGGCAACGTCACGCACGTCGCGTCCGAGACCATTCACGGCTATCGCGTCGTGCGCAGTTTTGGCGGCGAGCAGTACGAAAAGGATCGCTTTCGCGATGCCAGCCAGAGCAACACCGACAAGCAGTTGACGATGACCAAGACCGGCGCGGTTTACACGCCGATGCTGCAACTGGTGACGTACAGCGCCATGGCGGTGGTCATGTTCCTCGTCCTGTACCTTCGCGGCGACGCTTCGCCGGGCGATCTGGTGGCTTACATCACCATGGCTGGCTTGTTGCCCAAGCCGATCCGTCAGTTGTCGGAGGTCAGCTCGACGATTCAGAAAGGTGTCGCCGGTGCCGAAAGTATTTTCGAGCAACTGGATGAGCCGGCGGAAGTGGATCAGGGTACGGTCGAGCAGGATCGTCTCGAAGGCCGTCTGGAAGTGCGCAATCTGAGCTTCCACTATCCTGACACCGACAAAGCGGTGCTCAATGACATCAGTTTCGTCGTCGAACCGGGGCAAATGGTTGCCTTGGTCGGCCGCTCGGGCAGTGGCAAATCGACCCTGGCCAGCCTGATTCCGCGCTTCTATCAGCATGATCATGCGCAGGGCCAGATCCTGCTCGATGGCGTGCAGGTGCAGGACTTCACCTTGCGCAGCCTGCGTCGGCAGATTGCTCTGGTGACCCAACAGGTCACGCTGTTCAACGATACGGTGACCAACAACATCGCCTACGGTGATCTGGCCGGTGCGCCGTTCGATGAGGTCAAGCGCGCGGCCACCGAAGCCTATGCCGATGAGTTCATCATCAAGATGCCGCAAGGCTACGAAACCATGGTCGGCGAAAACGGCGTGCTGCTGTCCGGCGGCCAGCGTCAGCGCATCGCCATTGCCCGGGCGTTGCTCAAGGATGCACCGCTGCTGATTCTCGACGAGGCCACTTCCGCGCTCGATACCGAGTCGGAGCGGCATATTCAGGCCGCCCTGGATCATGTGGTGAAAAACCGCACGACCCTGGTGATCGCCCACCGTTTGAGCACCATCGAGAAAGCCGACCTGATTCTGGTCATGGATGAGGGCCGTATTGTTGAGCGCGGCTCTCACGCGCAACTGCTTGAGCAAAACGGCTACTACGCCCGTCTGCATGCCAAAGAGTTTGAAGAGGGTGACGAGCCTCAGCCGGCACACGCGACCGACGTATGCTGACGATGTTTCGCAGCTTTCGCGAACGTGGCTGGACCGAGATCGACCGGGACAGCTACGCCCGCGCCTGGCAACGTTTCGGTGGCAGCTTTGCTACACACCCCGAAGTCGTCGAGCGCTTGTCGACGTTCCTTGGCATCGAGTTGCGCTACCTGGGCTGGGTCGTTGGCGGTGATGTGCTGGCCGCCATCCCTTGCTGGGGGCGGCATGTTGCCTTGTCCAAGGAAGTGCTCAAGCGCGAGGGCAAGCGTGGCTTGCTGGACATGGGCAATGCGGAAATCATTCTGCCGATCGCGCCAGACGTCATCGTGCCGTTGCGTCAGCGCGTGGCTTATGTGTCCCAGCTCAATGCCGGGCAGATCAGCACGCTGAAGCCACAGCCTGAGGGCCTGGCGCTGGCCCGGTTGCCGGAAGAATATTCGAAGAAGTTCCGCTACAACCAGCGTCGCGAACAGCGCCTGCTGGAAGAGGCGGGCGGATCGCTGGTGCCGATGTCCGACTTTACGCCGCAGGAACAGGCTGCCGCTTACGGCGATCTGTTTCAGCGGCGCTGGGGCTTCGAGGTGCCGGGCAAGGCCGGGCTGGTTGAGGTCTTTACCTTGCTGCGCGAGTTCATGACCGGTTCGGTGGTGATGCTCGAATCGGCACCCGTGGCCATTCAGGTGCTCTATCGCGTCGAGGCCCCGCAATGGGTTTCGCTGGAATACATCAACGGTGGTGTCGACCCGCAGAGCCGCGAGTTCAGCCCCGGCAGTGTGCTGAGTTTCGTCAATACCCAAGAGGCCTGGGCGCACGCGCAAGCGCTGGGCAAACCTCTGCGTTATTCATTCGGTCGTGCCGACCGAGAGTACAAGGATCGCTGGTGCCACACGGTGCCGGTCTACAAGGTCTGAATTCATGAGCGCTCGCAAGCAACAGCTTCTCAAGGCTCATCGGCGCAACAAGCGTCTGTTCCTGATCGCCTTTGTGCTGGCGCTGTTGCTGATCGGCGTGCTGATCGCGTGGTGGCTGGTGCCGTTGTTGCTGGTGCTGGCCTGGGTCGCTCACGAGGCCTGGTTTGCCGACCATTTGTTCTACCGGCCTACCGACGACTATCAATACGACTTTCCGCCGCAAACCGCGCGGCAGGCCGTGAGTCTTGAGGGCGGCGTGGTAGGCCTGAGCGAACCGCTGGCGCAGGGCGAGACATTGGTACTCGAACTCGAAGTGAAGTCCACCTGGCTGGGGCGCTGGCTCGATCCCTATGTTGAGGTGGGCGATGATCGTCAGGATCTGGAGCGGGGCGTCAGAGGGCGGCGTTTCCTCAATCTGTCGGGGCAGGTCGATGCGCTGGCGCAAGGGACTCTGACGCTGCGTGGCCGATATTGCGTACCTGCTGCGACGGGCGTGTTGTGGGTCATGGCCAATCCGGACTACAGCCGCCAGCGGGTCATGGTCATCGCGCCCCATGCCGATGATGCAGAACTCGCCGCCTTCGGTCTGTACAGTCGATGCAAAGACGTCAGCATCGTCACCCTGACCCAGGGTGAGATCGAGGCTGAAGACTTTCAGCGGCTGGGCCTTGATCAAGCCGCAGCAGCACGATTGAAGGGCCGCTTGCGCAGTTGGGACAGCCTGGTGATTCCGCTGTGGGGGGGCGTGCCTGCCGAGCGTTGTGTGCAATTGGGCTATTACTGCCTGCAACTGCCGTCGATGGCCGAAGCGCCGACCCAGGCGTTCGGCTCCCGGGAATCGCAGGAAAACGATATTCGCAGTGTGCGCCAGCATAACCCGTTGACCCTGCCCGCCGACGTTGACGGGCAGCCGACCTGGCAAAACCTGCTGGGTGATCTGACGGCCCTGCTTGAGCACTATCGCCCGGAAGTGGTCGTTACGCCGCATCCTGAACTCGATCCCCACAGTGATCATGTAGCGTCGACCCAAGCGCTGCTTGAGGCTATCGAACGCAGTAGCTGGAAACCGGCGACCCTGCTGCTGTACGCCAATCACCTGCACGACAATGATCGCTGGCCGATGGGGCCTGCCGGTGCGGGTGTTCCGCTGCCTCCCGCCATCGAGCCGCTACCGGCTGATCGCCTGTGGAGTCCGCTGCTGTCGGCTGACGTGCAACTGGACAAAGCCATGGCGCTGGCCATGGAGCACGATCTGCAGGGCGGACAGGCGTTCAAACGGCAATTGCGCCGCTGGATCCAGCAGGCTCTGGCCGGCCGTCGCTGGCCTGAAACGGGCAGTAACGAGTTTTTCCGCAAGGCGGTCCGGCGTCACGAGTTGTTCTGGGTGCGCGACCTTTCAGATTGAGGCGGACGGCGCTTTACCCTGTGTTAATATCGCGCCCCTGTTCATTTTGTATGTGGGTTGCTCCATGAAGTTGTCCATGCCGCGTTTCGATCAAGCCCCGGTCTTGGTAGTCGGCGATGTCATGCTCGACCGTTACTGGCATGGCGGAACCTCACGGATTTCCCCTGAGGCGCCGGTGCCGGTCGTTAAGGTCGAGCAGATCGAAGACCGTCCGGGCGGTGCCGCGAACGTTGCCTTGAACATTGCCGCGCTGGGTGCGCCGGCGTCGCTGGTCGGTGTGACCGGCGATGACGAAGCCGCCGACAGCCTGAGCAACAGTCTCAAAGGCGCGGGCGTACGTGCTCTGTTCCAGCGCATCGCGCACCAGCCAACCATCGTCAAGCTGCGGGTCATGAGCCGGCACCAGCAACTGCTGCGTATCGACTTTGAAGAACCGTTCGCCACCGACGCTCTGGCCCTTGGTTCGCAGGTCGACGACCTGCTCGAAGGCATCAAGGTGCTGGTGCTCTCCGATTACGGCAAAGGCGCCCTGAAAAACCATCAGGCGCTGATCCAGGCCGCTCGCGCGAAGAACATTCCGGTGCTGGCCGATCCAAAGGGCAAGGACTTCTCGATTTATCGCGGCGCCAGCCTGATCACCCCCAATCTCAGCGAATTCGAAGCCATCGTCGGCGGTTGCGTCGATGAGCATGAGCTGGTGAGCAAGGGCGCCGCCCTGATGCACGACCTCGAACTCGGTGCGCTGCTGGTAACGCGCGGCGAACATGGCATGACCCTGTTGCGTCCGGATCAGCCGGCGCTGCACCTGCCGGCCCGTGCCCGTGAAGTGTTTGATGTCACCGGTGCCGGTGACACGGTGATCTCCACCCTGGCGGCAGCGATTGCCGCCGGTGAAGACCTGCCCCACGCCGTTGCGCTGGCCAACCTGGCCGCCGGCATCGTGGTTGGCAAACTCGGTACGGCCGCCATCAGCGCCCCGGAACTGCGTCGCGCCATTCAGCGTGAAGAAGGTTCCGAGCGCGGAGTGTTGGGGCTGGAGCAGTTGCTGCTCGCCGTGGCCGATGCCCGTGCGCACAACGAGAGGATCGTCTTCACCAACGGCTGCTTCGACATCCTCCATGCCGGCCATGTGACCTACCTGGAGCAGGCGCGGGCACAGGGCGACCGGCTGATTGTCGCGGTCAACGATGATGCTTCGGTCAGCCGTCTCAAAGGCCCGGGCCGCCCGATCAACAGTGTTGACCGGCGCATGGCGGTTCTCGCCGGCCTCGGCGCTGTGGACTGGGTGATCAGTTTCCCTGAAGGCACCCCGGAGAACCTGCTGCGCGAGGTCAAACCGGACGTGCTGGTCAAGGGCGGCGATTACGGCATCGATCAGGTAGTCGGCGCTGATATCGTCACTGCTTATGGCGGTACCGTAAAGGTGCTGGGACTGGTGGAAAACAGCTCGACAACTGCGATTGTCGAGAAGATCCGCAGTCGTTGATCAGATGAATTTTTACCGTTGTGTACTGCGTGTGAACGGATTTTGCCTTGGGGATTTTACCGTTTCCGTTGATGTAGGCAGCTTTGAATCCGATGCGCTTGCCTGCCTACGTCGCGTGGTCAATTAACCTATGAAAGTCATGCTCCTGGTGATGGACGAGCAGCGGGTCATTCTCGACCGGCTCTACGACATCGTGCAGCAGAACTGTGATGAGTGTTTCATCTATCGTTTGAGCAAAAAACAGCAGTTGAATCTGGGGTCGTTTCTGGCCTCGGTCGATTACCAGACCTTCGATCGCGTGGTGATTTTCTCCCGGGTCAAACGTCTGGCCACGCAACTGCAGGTGCTTAAATGCATCCCCGGGCTGGTCTTCCTCGAACACGACGCCTACCAGAACTACATGCCAGCGAGTAAATACCGCGGCGTGTATTCACGGCTCTACCGTCGCCTGCCGAGTTGCCGGGCGCTGGTGTCCGGTGCCGTGGTCGCGCGCAAGATGCTTGCTGAAGGCATCGATACGGTGTTCGTCTCCAAAGGTTATGACGAGCAGATGTTGCACAATACCGGCGTCGAGCGGGACATTCCCATCGGTTTTCTTGGCAGCTTGAAAAGCACCGAATATGCCGAGCGCAAAGCCATGCTCGAGTCGCTCTCGCAGCGAACCGGGATGCTGGTGACCCGTACCAAGTCGGGTGCGGAATATCTGCAGACGCTCAATCGCATCAGGATTTTCGTCAGCGCCGACATCGGCATGAACGAGTTCATGATCAAGAACTACGAAGCCATGGCCTGCGGTTGTGTGCTGCTGGCCTGGAGTCAGGGTGAAGAAGACCGTCTGCTCGGCTTTGAAGACATGCACAACACCGTGTTCTACCGCAGCGCAGATGAAGCGGTGGAAAAGATCCAGCTGCTGCAGAGCGACCCGGAACTGGCAGAGCGCATCGCCCGCAATGGCCAGGAGTTCGCGCAAAGCCGTTATTCCTTTGCCCGTGTCGGTCAGGCACTGGCCACGGAAATCCAGCGTGAGATGCGCCCATGGCAGCCGCCCTCGGCGTTTACTCGATTCTGGGTGAAGCTGCGTTACGGGATGAAGGTACTGGTCTGAATGAAAAACGAGCACATGGCGCTTGATGCACTACCCGGCGGTGACCAGTCTATTGTGGACGCGTTGCCTGAACCATTGCGTGAGTGTCTGAGTCGTGCGGGCCGGGTCGTACTGATCGCGAACAATCCAGCGATCACTGCGGCGGATTTTCAGGCGCTGAACATTGGCGCCAATGACGTCGTCGTCAGTTTCAATACCTGCATCAAGGCATCACTGCTCAATTCGCGAAGCGTGAATATTTTCGTGCACGGATGCAATGCGCCGGATGCATACTTTTTCGGGTTGCCCTGCGGACCTGATGTGCAGCGGCTGTTAGATCAGGCGAGCGAGCGTTGTTTCACCCTCTTGCTGGGGTCGATAACTCCGATGTCTGCGCTGCCGGGGGTAGCCATGTACATGGATCGTATTCCCTTGCCGCCGCTGTTGAACTATCCGGTCAATCGCCCCTCAGGTAAGCTCTTCGCTGGACCTTCTACGGGGTTCAGCACGCTGGTGCTGTTTGACTGGTTGCGCGGCCATGCTGGTTTTACCTACCAGCTCATGACCCTGGGTTTTTCCAACGAAGCAGGAAAACTGTGGGGTGGCCATGCCTGGGATTATGAGCGGAACTGGCTTCAGGCTTCAGACGTTATCGTGGTGCCCCTGCAATCTCGTCGTTGGTGGCAAAAGCTGTTTCGCTCGAAGTAAAAGATGTCAGTCGGCTATTTGCTCGCGCGTTTCTTGCCGATACCCACCAGGCGCAATGCCTTCAGACTCAATTGCTTGAGGCCTGCGCGAGGAGGCTTTGCCGGTTGCAGGCCTTGTTGTACGACCCAGTCCTTCCAGCGAATCCGCTCTTCGCGCACAACCCAGCCGGTTTGTGTTGCAAAGCTCTCGGCCAGATAAAGACCCCGGGTGCTCGCCGGTACCAGTTTGTCGCGCTTGAGCGTGTACAACTCTGCCAATGGCGCGCCGTCCTTGAGGGGCATCAAGTACAGGTCGGGCCGTTTGCGGTCGAGTCGGGCCACCAGTTGATCACCCTCCAGGCGTTCGTCGACGTGGAACAGGCTCAGGGACTTGGCTTCCTTGGGCACATCCAGACGCAAGTCGTAGATCAATTGCAGCGATGCGGTCGGCAGATGCACGTAGGCCCGTGGGCGTTCGAGCAATTGCAGATTGGCGCTACGTATCGGTCGCGCTGAGCCGGACAGCGGGGTCAGGCGAAACGGCAGCGCTTCGCGATAATGCAGTGCAGCGGAGTAGGGCGCCGGCAGCCAGGTGTCGTTGAAACGTCCGCCGAGCCAGCCTTCCGGTGTTTCCAGCAAACACTCTTCGGCAATTTCCTGAATGGCCGTGTGTAGCGGAATATTCAGTTCATGCGCCGGCACGTAACCGGAAATCAATTTGAGCACGACATCGCCACGATCCTGACGGCGCTGGCGCACCAGCACCCAGTAGTCGCGATTCTGCCAATGCAGGGTCAGGCGCACGGAAACCCCGAGGTTGGCCAGTTCCAGCGAGAAGCGCTCGGTGTCAGCCACGCTCACCGGTTTACGCCGCTGCAAGGTCTGCGCAAAGTTCAGCGGCATGCCGACGCTCTGGTAGGTCAGACCTTCGGGGGTGGCTTCGACGTACAACGGCAGGGTCTTGAAGTTGCTCGGGTTCTTTCTGATGAGCGTGCGCGGCATATCGGCTCCTGCTTAAGGCCGCGAAGCGGCGTCAGTGACCACGTAGGACCTGGGCAACGGTCGCAACGTTGTGGGCGAGGTGCAGCGGATTGATCGTCCCGACAATAGCACTGGCCACGCCAGGTTGCGCGAACAGCAATTCGAAGCTGGCGCGCACCGGATCCACGCCCGGACTCAAACAGACGTGACCGCTGGCCAGGGCTTTTTTCACCAGAATGGCTTTGCCGTGGGCAGCAGCATAGTCAATGACAGCCTTCTCGTTTTGTTCGTTCAGATTGTAGGTGACCATCGCACAGTCGCCTTGCTCCAGCGCTTTCAAACCGCCCTCGACGGTTTTGCCGGAAAAACCGAAGCCGCGAATCTTGCCCTCGGCCTTGAGCGCGGCGAGTGTCGCGTAGACCTCTTCGTGCTCGAGGATCGCCATGTCGTTGCCGTCGGAATGCACCAGCACCAGGTCGATAAAATCGGTTTCAAGACGTTGCAGGCTACGCTCCACCGACATCCGTGTGTGTGCTGCGCTGAAATCGTGATGCGAGAGGCCATCGGCAAACTCTTCGCCAACCTTGCTGACGATCACCCAGTCTTGTCGTTGGCCGTGTAGCAACGGGCCAAGTCGTTCTTCGCTGCGACCGTAGGCCGGGGCGGTGTCGATCAGGTTGATGCCCAGATCGCGCGCCTGACGCAGCAGCATCCGCGCTTCATCATCGCCGGGGATCTGAAATCCGTTGGGGTATTTCACCCCTTGGTCGCGGCCGAGTTTGACTGTGCCCAGGCCCAGCGGCGAAACCGTCAGGCCGGTGCTGCCCAAGGGACGATGCAGATTGTGCAGGGTGGCAATGGTCATGGCAGCAATTGCTCCCAGGCAGGAACGCCCAGCGGTGGTTTTGGCAGCGCGGGCAATGGTTCTGTGGCTTGTGGCTGGATGCCGTCGCGCTCCAGGGCGGCGATGACCCGGTCAGCGAAGTCCGGCGCCAGCGCCAGTTTGGTCGGCCAGCCGACCAGCAAGCGGCCTTGCTCGGCAAGGAAGGCGTTGTCCGGGCGCGTCAGCCCGGTTTGCAGTGGCTCGGCACGGTCAACCCGCAGGGTCGCCCATTGTGTAGTGCTGAGGTCGATCCACGGTAACAATTGCGCGATCTCTTTCTGCGCGGTGGCAATCTGCTCGGCCGGCTCGCGGTTCACACCTTCGCTTTCGGCGATGTCGCCACCCATGTACCAGACCCACTGGCCGTCAGCGGCCGGATGCGTGGTCACAGTGATGCGCGGTTTGGTGCCGCCGCCCAGGCAGTGGGCGTACAGCGGCTTCAGACCTGGGCCTTTGGCGATGATCATGTGCAGCGGGCGGCGTTGCATGGCCGGCTGGCTCAAGCCGAGGGCTTCGAGTAGTTGAGCCGTGCCGGCACCGGCACTGAGGACAATACGTTGCGCGCGAATCTCGCGACCGTCGACTCTCAAGCCGACCAGCACGCCCGCTTCCAGCAGCGGCTCGATGGTTTGCCCGGCGAGCAGGCCGTCACCGGCCAGATCGGCCAGACGCTGGATCAGGCTCGGCACGTCAACCACCAATTCGGCGAGGCGATAGACCTTGCCCTTGAAGCGTTTGTCTTGCAGGGCCGGCGGCAATTGCTCGCCCTTGACCTGGTCGACCCGGCCGCGCACGGCCTTACTGGCGAAGAAACTGGTGAGGTTGCCCGCCAGAGTACCCGGCGACCACAGGTAATGGGCCTCGGACAGCAGGCGCACGCCGGACAGATCCAGCTCGCCACTGCCGGCCAGCGCTTCACGCCAGCGGCGCGGCATGTCGGCGATGGCTTCCGAGGCGCCAGTCAGCGCGCCGTGCAACGCGTACTTGGCGCCGCCGTGGATAATGCCTTGGGACTTCACACTCTGCCCGCCGCCGAGGCTGGCGCTTTCCACCAGCACGGTCGAAAAACCCTGGCGGCGCAGGCGCGCGTTCAGCCAGAGGCCGGCGACACCAGCGCCGACAATCAGAACGTCGGTGGAAATAACGGATGGCA
Organism: Pseudomonas zeae; assembly: GCF_014268485.2. NCBI lineage: Bacteria > Pseudomonadati > Pseudomonadota > Gammaproteobacteria > Pseudomonadales > Pseudomonadaceae > Pseudomonas > Pseudomonas zeae. Next base: position 813,142 of record NZ_CP077090.1, read on the forward strand.
TGCAGCGACCTCAGTGTTCAAGACGAGGGCGCAGTATACAGACTCGGGAAAGCGCGGGATTTGTCGATGATCAACAGGTTGAACATAGGGGCCAATGTGGGAGCGAGCCTGCTCGCGAAGAGGGAATGCCAGTCGACATATGTGTTGACTGATACGCCGCTTTCGCGAGCAGGCTCGCTCCCACAGGGGATTGTGTCTGGCAGTTAATGGCCGGCGGTCTTGGAGAACAACTGGATCACGACGACGCCGAGCACGATCAACGCCATCCCGAGCATCGCCGGGATATCCAGTTTCTGCCCGTAGATAAACAGCGCCGCCACGCTGACCATCACAATGCCCATGCCGGCCCAGACCGCGTAGGCCACGCCAACCGGAACGGTGCGTACCACCAGGGTCAACATCCAGAACGCGATCGCGTAGCCGACGATGACCAGCACCAATGGCAGTGGCGTGCTGAAACCTTTGACCGCTTTCATCGACACGGTGGCGATCACTTCGGCGCAGATGGCAATAGCCAGGTAGGCGTAGGCGTTCATGGTTCAAATCCTCAATGTGAAACGTTGCTTGCTGAGGCGGCATTCTAGTGATTCGCCAGATGGGGTAAAGTCATTACCTATCTGTTATAGAGATGGGTAGGTGAATCAGCATGCAGTGGAATCTGGATCAACTGCGGGTGTTTGTCGACGTCGCCGAACACCGCTCGTTTTCCGCCGTGGCGCGCCAGCAGCGTAAAGCGCAGTCGGCGATCAGCAGCGCGATTGCCATGCTCGAAGATGACCTGGGCGTCAGCCTGTTCGAGCGTAGCAGCGGCCGTCAGCCAACGCTCACCGAGGCGGGCGAAGCGCTGTTGGAAGAGGCACGTGAAGTCCTGCGTCAATGCGAGCGCCTAAACGGTCGGGCGATGGCGATGCTGCGCGGCCAGGAAGCACAACTGCGCGTGGCGCAGGATGAGGCGATGCCCTATCAGGCACTGGTGGAAAGTTTCGGTGAACTGGCCGAGCAGTTTCCCAGCCTGGAAGTGCAATTGACCAGCGCCGCGCAAGGCGAAGTCGCGCGCAAGCTGGTCGAGCGTCGTGCCGACCTCGGCCTGTTGTTCTATCACGATGAAATCCCCGAAGCGCTGGAGCGCCGGGTGCTCGGCAGCGTCGAAATGGTCACGGTCTGCGGCATCAATCATCCGCTGGCGAAGCAGTCTTACGTGACCTGCCAGCAACTGGCGCAGCACCGGCAATTGTTGATGTCGACGCAAACCAGTGTCTATCCCGGCAACGAGCCGGCCAGCCCGCAGGTATGGCGCGCCGACAGTTTTTACGTGATGTCCGAATGGCTGGTGCGCGACCTCGGCTGGGCCTGGTTGCCCCGGCATGTGGTGCAATACTCCGCGTATCAGGGCTTGATGGTCGAACTCGACAGCGAATGGACCCCGCCGGCACTGGTGGTGGAACTGGTCTGGCGCCGCGACGAACCGCTCGGCCCGGCCGCGCGCTGGCTGGCCGAACGTTTTGCCGTGCACTTGCGGGCGATCGGCGACAAAAGTCGATAAACTCCGCCGCCATGAATAGAACTCTCTACACCGCGCTGTTTTACCTGGGGCTGCCATTGGTGGCGATTCGGCTATGGCTGCGTGCGCGCAAGGCGCCGGCGTATGCCAGACGGATTGGCGAACGTTTCTCCTACGGCATGCCGACGCTGCAACCCGGCGGCATCTGGGTGCACGCAGTGTCGGTGGGCGAAAGCATTGCCGCCGCGCCGATGATTCGCGCTTTGCTGCAACGTTATCCACAACTGCCGATCACCGTGACCTGCATGACCCCGACCGGTTCGGAGCGGATTCAGGCGCTGTTCGCTAACGAGCCGCGCATCCAGCATTGTTATCTGCCGTATGACTTGCCGTGTGCGGCGGCGCGTTTTCTTGATCGCGTTCAGCCCAAGCTCGCAGTGATCATGGAAACCGAGCTGTGGCCCAATCACATTCATCAGTGCGCCAAGCGCGGAATTGCGGTGGCATTGGCCAATGGACGCTTGTCCGAGCGTTCCGCCAAAGGCTATGGCCGCTTCGACAAACTGACCGCGCCGATGCTCGCCGAAATGAGTTTGTTCGCCGTGCAGACCGAAGCCGAAGCCCAGCGCTTCCGCGATCTCGGTGCGCGCCCGGAAACCGTCGAGGTCACCGGCTCGATCAAGTTCGACCTGACCATCGATCCGCAACTGCTGCAACGTGCAGCTGACTTGCGTGGCCAGTGGCAGGCGCTGGAGCGTCCGGTGTGGATTGCCGCCAGCACCCATGAAGGCGAGGACGAAGTGATCCTCGACGCCCATCGCCGCTTGCTGGCCAATCACCCGGATGCGTTGCTGATTCTGGTGCCGCGTCACCCGGAGCGTTTCAACTCGGTGTTCGAACTGTGCCAGCGCGAAGGCTTTGCCACGGTGCGGCGTTCGACCGGCTTAAATCTCGATGCGCAGACGAGCGTGCTGCTCGGCGACACCATGGGCGAGTTGCTGTTTCTCTATGCCTTGGCGGACAGCGCGTTTGTCGGTGGCAGCCTGGTAGCCAACGGCGGGCACAATCTGCTGGAGCCGGCAGCCTTGGCCAAACCGGTGATCAGCGGCCCGCACCTGTTCAACTTCCTCGACATCGCCGCGCAATTGCGCGAAGCCGGAGCGTTGGCCGAGGTCGATGATGCCGAAGGGCTGGCCGTGGAAGTGCAGCGCCTGTTTGAGCTGCCGCGCGATGCGCAGCGTATGGCCGACGCCGGGCTGGCGGTGATGCGCCGCAATCAGGGCGCGTTGCAGCGTTTGCTGGATGGTTTGGGCCGACTGATCAAGTAAAGCAAAAAAGATCGCAGCCTTCGGCTGCTCCTACATTGGAATACGTTTCCTGTAGGAGCTGCCGAAGGCTGCGATCTTTTGTTTTTAAGGCTTAAGGCCGGGCCTTGAGCTGCGCCTCGGCCGCTTTGGCCAGATCCGGCGGCAAGAAATCCTTGTCCGGGTTGTAGTCAGCCTTCAGATACCGCCGCAGATCTTCCAGATCCCCCGGGTTCAACGTTCCCGCCGCCTGCTTCAAGCGCAGGTTGTCGAGGATGTAGTCATAACGCGTGTTGTTGTAGTTGCGCACCGAGGTGTACAGCTGGCGCTGCGCATCGAGCACGTCGACGATGTTGCGCGTACCGACCTGATAACCGATTTCCGTGGCTTCCACTGCGCTCTGGTTGGAGATGATCGACTGGCGACGCGCCTGCACCTGCTCGACGTCGGTGTTCACCGCGCGGTGCAGGTTGCGGGTGTTCTCGACGATCTGCCGGCGCAGGGATTCGCGCTGTTGTTCGCTCTGATTCAGTTGCTCATACGACTGGCGCACTTGCGAGCTGGTCAGTCCGCCGCTGTAGATCGGGATGTTCAATTGCAGGCCGACCGTGCTCTGTTCGACATTGTCACGGTACGGCACGCCAAAGGCGTTCGGGTTGGAAAAGCCGAGGGCGTCGTTGTCACCCTTTTCGTATTTGGCTACGGCATCGAGGGTCGGCAAGTGGCCGGCCTTGCGCTGCTTGAGGGTCTGCTCGGCGGAGCTGACGGCGAAGTTGCTCGCCAGCAGATTGAGGTTCTGTTTCGCCGCAGTATCGACCCACGCCTTGGCGTCGTTCGGCGCCGGCGGCAGGATCGGCAACGTGTGGACGATGCCCTGAATCGAGTTGTACTGGCGGTTGGTCAGGGTAATCAGCGCTTCGAAGGCATCATCGACCTGACGCTGGGCAACGATGCGGTTGGCCCGTGCGGTGTCGTAGCTGGCTTGCGATTGCAGCACGTCGGTCTTGTCCGACAGGCCGACATCGAAGCGTTCGTTGGACTGGTCAAGCTGGCGCTTGAACGCGGCCTCTTCAGCTTTGGTCGAGGCGAGGTTGTCCTGGCTGCGCAGCACGTTGAAATAGCTTTCGGCCGATTGCAGGATCAGGTTCTGTTCGGTCGCCGACAGTTGCAGCGCTGCTTGCTCGTTGACGTCCTTGGCCGCCTGGTACTGGAACCAGCGATCGGCGCGGAACAACGGCTGGGCCAGAGTCGCCTGGTAGGAGTGAGCGCTGCGGTTGGCAGTGGCCGAGGGCTGATCGATCGACGTCCGCACATTGGCCACCTCAGCGCCGCCTGACAGGTTCGGCAGCAGACCGGCGCGGGCCTGTGGCACCACTTCTTTCTGTGCGCCGTACTGCGCGCGGGCTGCGGCGAGGTCGGCGTTGTTGTCGACCGCCTCCTGATAGACGCTGACCAGATCGGTTTTGGTCGACAAGGGCGCTTCTGCTGCCCAGGCCATTGCGTTGGACGCACAAGACACGGCAAGAGCCAGTGAGAGTTTGCGCAGCATGAGGCGATCCCTAGCATTAATATTATGGAAGTAATCCGGGCGCCAAAGGTAAGGCGCAGGCCCCACAGCGTCAAGGCGTGGCGGGGCAAAGCGAGTGTAGTTGCGCATTTGCCTCACAACAATCGGCCAAGCCCCTGTATTTATGCCATTCATCATGGTGTTTGCTGCGGTGTTGGCGTTCTATGCCGGTTGTGTCTAGACTGGCCGGGTTCTTGTCGGGGTGCCTTGCTATGAGGCTGAGATCGAATAATTTCGGATCCCGTTGAACCTGATCAGGTTAGCGCCTGCGTAGGGAACAAGATTTCTCGTCACCCGGCGAGTCCTCTTGTGCTTCGTCCGGGGAATTGTTCGACAATCGAACGCTCGACGACGAGGCACAGCACCGGTCCTGGTGCGTCCGTGCCTTTCAGGTTCTGCTCCGACAATCCACTGCCTGGATGCTGTCTGGAGAGCCCGTGATGACGACAAAATCAAAAAACGCGATCAACCTGAGTGACTCGGCCAAGGTCGATGAACAATCGGTCAAACCGTTCACCCGTTCGCAAAAAGTCTACGTTCAGGGCTCTCGCCCGGACATCCGCGTGCCGATGCGCGAAATCACCCTCGACGTGACGCCGACCGATTTCGGCGGCGAAATCAACGCGCCGGTGACCGTTTACGATACCTCGGGCCCCTACACCGATCCGAACGTGGTGATCGACGTGCGCAAAGGCCTGGCCGATGTGCGTTCGGCGTGGATCGATGACCGTGGCGACACCGAGCGCCTGGCGGGCCTGAGTTCCAACTTCGGTCGCGAGCGCCTCGCTGATCCGGAATTGACCAAACTGCGTTTTGCCCACGTCAATAACCCGCGCCGCGCCAAGGCCGGTGGCAATGTCACGCAGATGCACTACGCGCGTCAGGGCATCATCACGCCCGAGATGGAATTCGTCGCCATCCGCGAAAACATGAAACTTGAAGTGGCCCGCGCCGCCGGCCTGCTGGACCAACAACACCCGGGTCACAGCTTCGGCGCCAGCGTGCCGAAAATCATCACCCCGGAATTTGTCCGTGAAGAGATCGCCCGTGGCCGTGCAATCATTCCGGCCAACATCAACCACACCGAACTGGAACCGATGATCATCGGCCGTAACTTCCTGGTGAAGATCAACGGCAACATCGGCAACAGTGCCTTGGGTTCGTCCATCGAAGAGGAAGTGGCGAAACTGACCTGGGGTATTCGCTGGGGCGCGGACAACATCATGGACTTGTCCACCGGTAAGCACATTCATGAAACCCGCGAGTGGATCATCCGCAATTCGCCGGTGCCGATCGGCACGGTGCCGATCTATCAGGCACTGGAAAAAGTCGGTGGCGCGGCCGAAGACCTGACCTGGGAGCTGTTCCGCGACACGCTGATCGAGCAGGCCGAGCAGGGCGTCGACTACTTCACCATTCACGCCGGCGTGTTGCTGCGCTACGTGCCGCTGACCGCCAAACGCGTGACCGGTATCGTTTCCCGTGGTGGTTCGATCATGGCCAAGTGGTGCCTGGCGCATCACAAGGAAAACTTCGCCTACACGCATTTCGAAGAAATCTGCGAAATCATGAAAGCCTATGACGTCAGCTTCTCGCTGGGTGATGGCTTGCGTCCGGGTTCGATTGCCGACGCCAACGATGCCGCGCAATTCGGCGAACTGGAAACCCTCGGCGAACTGACCAAGATCGCCTGGAAGCACGACGTGCAAACCATGATCGAAGGCCCGGGCCACGTGCCGATGCAGTTGATCAAGGAGAACATGGACAAGCAGCTGGAGTGCTGCGACGAGGCGCCGTTCTACACCCTCGGCCCTCTGACCACCGACATCGCGCCGGGCTACGACCACATCACCTCGGGTATCGGTGCGGCAATGATCGGCTGGTTCGGTTGCGCCATGCTCTGCTACGTGACGCCTAAGGAACACCTGGGCCTGCCGAACAAGGATGACGTGAAGACCGGGATCATCACCTACAAGATCGCCGCGCACGCAGCGGACTTGGCCAAAGGGCATCCGGGTGCACAGATTCGCGACAACGCCTTGAGCAAGGCGCGCTTTGAGTTCCGTTGGGAAGACCAGTTCAACCTCGGTCTGGATCCGGACACCGCGCGTTCGTATCACGATGAAACCCTGCCGAAGGATTCGGCGAAGGTCGCGCACTTCTGTTCGATGTGCGGGCCGAAATTCTGCTCGATGAAGATCACTCAGGAAGTCCGCGAATACGCGGCCAACCAGCGGATCGACGCGGTCGACGTGGACGTCGCCAAAGGCCTGGCGGAACAGGCCGAGCGGTTCAAGAAGGAAGGCAGTCAGCTGTACAAAAAGGTTTGATCTGACCCGAGAAGGTGGGGCCTGCAAGGGCCCCTTCGCGAGCAGGCTCGCTCCCACTTTGGAATGCATTCAAGTGTGGGAGCGAGCCTGCTCGCGAATGCGATCAACACAACAACAAATGTCCCTCTGAGATAACACCCTTGAGCATTCAACCCAGCACCTATTCCCCAGATCTCGCCGTGCCCGCTGACAAGCGAGTATTCGGCGGTCGCGATCTGTTTTCCCTGTGGTTCTCCCTCGGCATCGGCCTGATGGTTTTGCAGACCGGCGCATTGCTCGCGCCAGGTCTGGGCCTGTCCGGTTCGCTGCTGGCAATTTTCCTCGGCACGCTGGTTGGCGTTTTGCTGCTGGCCGCCGTCGGCGTGATCGGCAGCGACACCGGCCTGTCGTCGATGGCCGCGCTGAAACTCAGCCTCGGCAGCAAGGGCGCGAGCCTGCCGGCGCTGCTGAATCTGCTGCAACTGATCGGTTGGGGCTCGTTCGAAATCATCGTCATGCGCGACGCCGCCAGCCTGCTCGGTACCCGCGCGTTCAGCGAAGGTTCGTTGTGGTCGAACCCGCTGTTGTGGACACTGTTTTTCGGTGCGTTGGCGACGTTGCTCGCGGTCAGCGGCCCGCTGACTTTCGTCCGGCAGATTCTGCGCAAGTGGGGCATCTGGCTGTTGCTGGCGGCGTGCCTCTGGCTGACCTGGAACCTGTTCGCCAAAGCCGATCTGGCCGATCTCTGGTCGCGTGCCGGTGACGGTTCGATGCCGTTCGCCGTGGGCTTCGACATTGCTATCGCGATGCCGCTGTCGTGGCTGCCGCTGATCGCCGATTACTCGCGTTTCGGCAAGCGCGCGAAGAATGTGTTCGGTGGCACTGCGGTCGGTTTCTTTATCGGCAACTTCTGGCTGATGAGCCTTGGCGTCGCCTACACCCTGGCCTTTGCGCCGAGCGGTGAAGTTAATGCGCTGTTACTGGCACTGGCCGGTGCCGGTCTGGGCATTCCGCTGCTGCTGATTCTGCTCGATGAGTCGGAAAATGCCTTCGCCGACATTCATTCGGCAGCGGTATCGAGCGGGATTCTGTTGCGCCTGAAAGTCGAGCATCTGGCTTTGGCCATCGGCGTGATCTGCACGCTGATCGCATTGCTGGCGCCGTTGGCGCAGTACCAGAATTTCCTGCTGTTGATCGGTTCGGTGTTTGCGCCGCTGTTCGGCGTGGTGCTGGTCGATCACTTCATCCTGCGCAAGCGCAGTGCTCAGGTCGCGTCAGCCGCGTTGCGCTGGCCGGCGTTGTTTGCGTGGCTGGGTGGCGTGAGCACCTACCACTTGCTGGCGAATCTGTATCCGGATGTCGGTGCAACCCTGCCGGCGCTGGTGCTGGCAGGGCTGTTGCAGCTAGTGCTGGGCCGGGCCTTCAGTTACGGCCGGGATACAGCTCGGGCTTGAGAATGCCGTTCAGACGCGGGTAGGGAATCTTCAGTTCGACGTGGCCCAGTGCGTAAGGCGCAATGGTGCTCACGTCGTACTTGAGGATCACACCGCCATAGGTCAGCGCCACGTTCGGGGTTTTCACGAACGGCCAGCTCTTCACAAAGTCCGCTTCCTGGTCGAGCTTGGTGCTGATCAACCAGCTGTTGTGCGCGACTTGCGCCGCTTTCCAGAATGCCTCTTCCTGACCCGGCATCAACATGTCGGACAGGTTCAGCACCTTGTGCTGCTGACGCGAATAGTTGATGAAACCGCGACCCGGGGTGCCATGCGCACCGCCGGTGTCGAGGTAGCTCGATAGTTCGATGATCACCAAGCCGTCATGCTGCTCGCGTACTTTCGCTTGCAGGTAGCTGCTGTTGCGCGGCCCTGCACTGGCCAGAAACTGCTCGCGATAGGCCGCCAGGGTTGGCGCCACCGGGGCGTTTTTCTCGGTGCGGGTCATTTGCAGCAGGCGTTTTTCGATAATGCCGTCCAGCGCAGGTTCGGCCGGGAAGCGCAGGGTGTCGATGTTCACCAGCGGGCAATCAGGGTTGGAACATCCAGGCTTAAGTTGTTCCGACGCATCGCGGGTGGTTTCCAGCGGTGTGCGGTAGTTGGGCTGGAACAGGCTTGCGCACGCGCCGAGGGTCAGGGCGATGGCGGCCACGGAGGCAATTTTGAAAAGCGACATGGGCGTCCTTTCGAAAGCAGGGGAAGGCAAAAAGATATCCGCTTCGACTCTCGCAGAAGCAGTCAGTTCGCCACTAAGCTAATTAGAGTGGGTTTCGCCTCCACCGTCCATCCCGCTGACGGTAAAGGGGCTGCATCAAACCGTTCGGGCGCGTTAGGATGGCGCGAAGTCGAGGTTGCTAGTCACCAACAGCAACCTCGTAATGGATCTGCAGTAAAGAGGATGCTCATGACTGATTTTGCCAACGCCATTCCGACCACCGTCGACGTCGTGCGACGCGAGCGCTGCTACGAGGGTTTTTACAAACTCGATCGTTTGCACCTGCGCCATGAATTGTTCGCCGGTGGCATGAGCCGCGAGATCAACCGTGAAGTGTTTGTGCGTCACGATGCCGTGTGCATGTTGCCCTACGATCCACAGCGCGACGAAGTGGTGTTGATCGAGCAGTTCCGCGTCGGCGCCATGGGCAAGACCGACAATCCGTGGCTGGTCGAACTGGTCGCTGGTCTGATCGACAAGGATGAGCAACCGGAAGAAGTTGCTCACCGCGAGGCGCAGGAGGAAGCTGGGCTGGACATCAAGGCCCTGTGGCCGATGACCAAATATTTCCCGTCGCCGGGCGGCAGTAACGAGTTTGTGCATTTGTATCTGGGGCGTTGCAGCACCGAAGGCGTTGGCGGCCTGCATGGCCTGGAAGAAGAGGCAGAAGATATCCGCGTCACGGTCTGGGCCTTTGAAGATGCCTTGCAGGCCGTTCGTGACGGTCGCATTGCCAACGCGGCGAGCATCATCGCCTTGCAGTGGCTGGCGCTGAACCGCGCCGAAGTGAGGGGGTTATGGTCGTAAACAAGCTGCGCGATCGTTATCGAGTCGACCTCGTGGGGCTGCAAGCCGCCTGCGAGGCCAACTACGCGCGCCTGATGCGACTGGTCCCGGACATGCGCAACGAACCCGAGGCGCGGCGCATCGCCGTCACTCAGGGCGAGCAGATGCTCGGCGTGCTGGCCCTCGAAGTGCTGCAAACCTGCCCGTACACCACCACTTTGCAAGTGCGCCAGGAACACAGCCTGCCATGGCTGCCGGTGCCGCAACTGGAAGTCCAGGTCTACCACGATGCGCGCATGGCCGAAGTGATCAGCGCCGAACACGCACGACGCTTTCGCGGCATCTATCCTTACCCGAACGCGGCGATGCATCAGCCGGATGAAAAGGCTCAGCTCAATCTGTTCCTGGGGGAATGGCTGAGTCACTGTCTGGCGTTGGGGCATGAGTACGAAGTCGTACGCTAGTTGTGAACTGCGTCCGGTTCGGCGGTTTCCTCTTTCACTGATCCCCCAGCATAATTGCGGCACTTGATCGATTCCGTGCTTTTGCCTTGGGAGAGCGCCTTGCCGAGCGTATCCACGTTGACCTCCGCCGATACGGCGCTGCTGGTGCAGTTGTCCGACAGCCATCTGTTTGCTGAAACGGACGGCACGCTGCTGGGCATGAACACCCGTGAAAGCCTGCAAAAGGTCATCGAATTGGTGCTGGAACAACAGCCGCAGATCGATCTGATTCTGGCCACTGGCGATATTTCGCAGGACGGCACGCTGGAGTCGTACCAGCAGTTTCGCCAGATGAGCGCGCAGATCGCTGCCCCGGCGCGCTGGATTCCCGGCAACCACGACGAACCGATGATCATGGCCCAGGCCGCTGTGCAGAGTGCCTTGCTGGAATCGGTGGTCGATATCGGTAACTGGCGGGTGACTTTGCTGGATTCGGCGGTGCCGGGTTCGGTGCCGGGGTTTCTGCAGGACGATCAATTGCAACTGCTGGCCCGCTCGCTGAGCGAAGCGCCGGAGCGCCATCATCTGGTGTGCTTTCACCATCATCCGGTGTCGATTGGTTGTGCGTGGATGGAGCCGATCGGTTTGCGCAATCCCGAGGCATTTTTCGAAGTGCTGGATCGTTTTCCGCAGGCCCGGGCGGTGTTGTGGGGGCATGTGCATCAGGAGATTGACCGTGAGCGCAATGGCGTGCGGTTGATGGCTTCGCCTTCGACGTGCATTCAGTTTGAGCCGGGGAGTGTGGACTTTAAGGTGGGTGAACAGGCGCCGGGGTATCGCTGGTTGCGGTTGTTGCCGGATGGGCGGTTGGAGACCGGGGTTGAACGCGTCAGCGATTTTGCCTTCACGGTTGATTACGGCTCCAACGGCTATTGAGCGACAAATCATAGCCCTCATCGGAACGCCGCCCGCCCAGCCCTCTCCCGGAGGGAGAGGGAGCCGACCGAGGTGTCTGACGTTATCCATCGACCTGAAAGAATGTGTCGATTATGGATTCGCTGAAGCTCGCTCAAGTCGGTGTAGCTCTTGAATACCCCCCATTCAGTCCCCTCTCCCTTTGGGAGAGAGCTAGGGTGAGGGCCGCCCCTGCTGAATGACCAATTTCTCGAAACCACCCCCAATCCGCGCTTCTCTCCCTGTAAACTCCGCAAACCCAAACCGACACCCAGGGAGCTCAAATGTCCGGTTCGATCCTCTATATCCACGGTTTCAACAGCGCTCCGGCCTCGAAAAAGGCCTGTCAGCTGGTCTCCGTGATGGAGCAGCTGGGTTTGAGCGACAAATTGCGTGTCCCGGCCCTGCATCATCACCCGCGCGAAGCCATCGGTCAGTTGGAACAAGCGATTGCCGAACTGGGCAGCCCGCTGCTGGTGGGAAGCTCACTCGGCGGCTACTATGCGACTCACCTGGCCGAGCGCCATGGCCTGAAAGCCCTGCTGGTCAACCCGGCGGTCAGCCCGCACCGGATGTTCGACGGCTATCTGGGCCCACAGAAAAACCTGTATACCGATGAAACCTGGGAATTGACCCACGACCACGTCACGGCCCTGGCCGAACTGGAAGTGCCGGCGCCTCAGGATGCGCAGCGCTATCAGGTGTGGTTGCAGACCGGCGATGAAACACTGGACTATCGCCTCGCCCAGCAGTATTACCGCGCCTGCGCCTTGCGTATTCAGGCCGGCGGCGACCACAGTTTTCAGGGTTTCGCCGGGCAATTGCCGGCGTTGCTGAGTTTTGCCGGCATTGGCGCCGATTTGTATCAGGCCATCGATTTCTCCGCATTGTGAGCTGTGGCCCCATGAATTCTTTTTTCACCGAACATTGACGACGAGACCCTATGGCCACTCCCAGCGCTAGCTCTTATAACGCCGACGCCATCGAAGTCCTCTCGGGCCTCGACCCGGTGCGCAAACGCCCCGGCATGTACACCGACACCAGTCGGCCGAACCACCTCGCCCAGGAAGTGATCGACAACAGTGTCGACGAAGCCCTGGCGGGTCACGCCAAATCGGTACAGGTCATCCTCCATGCCGACCACTCGCTGGAAGTCAGCGACGACGGTCGCGGCATGCCGGTCGACATTCACCCGGAAGAGGGCGTGTCGGGTGTCGAGCTGATCCTCACCAAGCTCCACGCGGGCGGCAAGTTTTCCAACAAGAACTACCAGTTCTCCGGCGGTCTGCACGGCGTGGGTATTTCCGTGGTCAACGCCTTGTCGACCGAAGTCCGTGTGCGCGTAAAACGTGACGGCAACGAATACCAGATGACCTTCAACGACGGTTTCAAAGCCTCGGAACTGGAAATCGTCGGCACCGTCGGCAAGCGCAACACCGGCACCAGCGTCTATTTCGCGCCGGACCCGAAATACTTCGATTCACCGAAATTCTCCATCAGCCGCCTCAAGCACGTGCTCAAGGCCAAGGCTGTGCTGTGCCCGGGGCTGCTGGTCAGCTTCGAAGACAAAGGCACCGGCGAGAAAGTCGAGTGGCATTACGAAGATGGCCTGCGCTCGTATCTGGTCGACGCCGTCAGCGAATTCGAACGCCTGCCGGACGAGCCGTTCTGCGGCGCTTTCGCCGGTAATAAAGAAGCCGTCGACTGGGCCCTGCTGTGGCTGCCGGAAGGTGGCGACGCGGTGCAGGAAAGCTACGTCAACCTGATCCCGACGGCGCAGGGCGGTACTCACGTCAACGGTCTGCGTCAGGGCCTGCTTGATGCGATGCGCGAGTTCTGCGAATTCCGCAGCCTGCTGCCACGCGGCGTCAAGCTGGCGCCGGAAGACGTCTGGGAGCGCATCGCGTTCGTCCTGTCGATGAAGATGCAGGAGCCGCAATTCTCCGGCCAGACCAAAGAGCGTCTGTCATCGCGTGAAGCGGCGGCGTTCGTCTCCGGTGTGGTCAAGGATGCGTTCAGCCTGTGGCTCAACGCCAACCCGGAAACCGGTCTGGCCCTGGCGGAACTGGCGATCAACAACGCCGGTCGTCGTCTTAAGGCCAGCAAGAAAGTCGAGCGTAAACGTGTGACTCAGGGGCCAGCATTGCCGGGCAAACTGGCGGACTGCGCCGGGCAGGACCCGATGCGTTCAGAGCTGTTCCTCGTCGAAGGTGATTCCGCTGGTGGTTCCGCCAAGCAAGCGCGGGACAAAGAGTTCCAGGCGATCCTGCCGTTGCGCGGCAAGATCCTCAACACCTGGGAAGTCGACGGCAGCGAAGTACTCGCCAGCCAGGAAGTGCACAACATCGCCGTGGCCATCGGTGTCGATCCGGGTGCGGCGGACATGAGCCAGCTGCGCTACGGCAAGATCTGCATCCTTGCCGACGCCGACTCCGACGGTCTGCACATCGCAACGCTGCTCTGCGCCTTGTTCGTCCAGCATTTCCGCCCGCTGGTGGATGCCGGTCACGTCTACGTGGCGATGCCGCCGCTGTACCGCATCGACCTGGGCAAAGAAATCTACTACGCCCTCGACGAAGCCGAGCGCGACGGCATTCTCGACCGTCTGGTCGCCGAGAAGAAACGCGGCAAACCCCAGGTCACCCGATTCAAAGGTCTGGGTGAAATGAACCCGCCGCAGCTGCGTGAGACCACCATGGACCCGAACACTCGGCGCCTGGTGCAACTGACACTGGGCGAAGACTTCGCTGAAACCTCGGAAATGATGGACATGCTGCTGGCGAAGAAACGCGCCGGTGACCGCAAGACCTGGCTCGAATCCAAAGGCAACCTCGCCGAGGTGCTGGCCTGATGCGGTTTGGCTGGGCCTTGGCGGGTGCGTTGCTGCTGAGTGCGATGAGCGTGTCGGCCGAGCCGTTGCAGGAATTGCGCGTGCTCTCCGAACACCCGGTCGACGGCATGCGTGGCGGTAACCTGTCGGGGCTGGCCATGTGTGGCAGCGAGTTGTGGACGGTGTCGGACCGCGATGACGATCAGATCTATCGGCTCAATACCGCCGATCAGGTCTGGCAGGCCGAAGCCTTGCACATCGACGTGCCCCTGGTGCCGGAGACCGGTCTGCCGTGGGGGTTGCGCTCGCGCAACTGGGCCGCATCGTTCGTGCGCGGTGGCGACCTGGATTTCGAAGGCATCAGTTGCGACAGTGCCGGCAATCGCTACATTGTCAGCGAGGGCCATGCGGCAGTCTTGCAGGTGCCCGTCAGCGGCCCGGTCAACTGGCTGAAGATCTCGCCGATGATGGTTCGCGAAGCACGGGCCAGCGGCATGCTCCTGCATTTCAATGCGATCTTCGAGGGCTTGGCGATCAATCCGGCGGGCGATCAGATGTGGCTGGCTGCCGAACGGCAAAGCCGTGGCTTGCTGCTGATCAAGCGCCAGCAGACGGTGTGGGATTGCGACGGTCGTTGCGTGCTGCTCAGCGAGGGCGGTAAGGAAATGCAGCCGCCGCAGTTCCCGAAGGCCAGAGCGGTCGACCGGGACTTTTCCGACCTTTCATTGTTTAACGGCAAATTGTTTACCCTTGAGCGCAACGCCTTTCAGATTTGTCGGCGCGATGCGCAGACCGCCAAGGTGGAACGTTGCTGGTCTTACGCCGCTGAATTGTTGCAGGCCAACCGCCGTTATTCGCAGAACTTCGGGCTGGAAGAGGCGCTGATCGTCGACGCTGATGGTGCGTGGGTCGGCGTCGACAATAATTTCGGCCCGCGGGCCGACGGTGAGGTTCGACCGATCGTCTGGCGCTTCGCCGCGCCTGACGGTGGCTGGAGCGCCAAGCCTTGAGCCAGCAACCCCCGGGCAAGCGCGCCGGTCGGGTGCTGATGATTCTGGCATGGTGCGCGGCGCTGTTTCTGGCGACGCGGTTTTTTGGCCAGTGGGAGCAACGCCAGCAGAATCCGAACGTCGTGGTCAGTTCGGAGCAGGGCGAAGGGTTTATCGAGGTGAAGCTGGCCGGCAATGCCCAAGGGCATTTTGTCGCCAGCGGTCAGATCAACGGCGAACCGGTCGAGTTCATGCTCGACACCGGCGCAACCGATGTGGCGATCCCGGCGGATCTTGCCAAGCGTTTGAAGCTGGAGGAAGGTTTCGGTGTGACCCTGAGCACGGCCAATGGCCTGAGCCAGGGCTATCGAACCAAAATCGACCGCCTGCAACTCGGTGACATCGTGCTGCGCGACGTCCGCGCACTGGTGGCGCCGGGGCTGCATGGCGATCAGGTGCTGCTCGGCATGAGCGCCCTGAACAAACTTGAATTTACTCAGCGCGGTGGCACCATGCTGCTGCGCCAGACAACGAACCGATGAGGCCTGCATGAGCAACCCCCTTGATCTCAGCCTGGACGGTGTAGAACGCCGCTCGTTGGCCGACTTCACCGAAAGTGCCTACCTCAACTACTCCATGTACGTGATCATGGACCGTGCTCTGCCGCATATCGGCGACGGCCTGAAACCGGTACAGCGGCGTATCGTCTACGCCATGAGCGAGCTGGGGCTGGACGCCGACTCCAAGCACAAGAAATCGGCGCGTACCGTCGGTGACGTGCTCGGTAAATTCCACCCGCACGGTGACTCGGCGTGCTACGAAGCGATGGTGCTGATGGCGCAGCCTTTCAGCTATCGCTACACGCTGGTCGACGGTCAGGGTAACTGGGGTGCGCCGGACGATCCGAAGTCCTTCGCCGCCATGCGTTACACCGAAGCACGTCTGTCGCGGTATTCCGAAGTGCTGCTCAGCGAGCTCGGCCAGGGCACTGCCGACTGGGGCCCGAACTTCGACGGCACCTTACAAGAGCCGTTGGTGCTGCCGGCGCGTCTGCCGAACATCCTGCTCAACGGCACCACCGGCATTGCCGTGGGCATGGCCACCGACGTGCCGCCGCACAACCTGCGTGAAGTCGCCACCGCTTGCGTGCGTCTGCTCGATGAGCCGAAAGCCACGGTCGAGCAGCTCTGCGAACACATTCAGGGTCCGGACTATCCGACCGAAGCGGAAATCATCACGCCGCGCGCCGACTTGCTGAAGATGTACGAAACCGGCAAGGGCTCGGTGCGCATGCGCGCCGTGTACCACGTCGAGGACGGCGACATCATCGTCACCGCGCTGCCGCATCAGGTGTCCGGCGCCAAGGTGCTGGAGCAGATCGCCGCGCTGATGCAGGCCAAGCCGTCGAAAGCCCCGCAGATCGCTGACCTGCGCGACGAATCCGACCACGAAAATCCGTGCCGCATCGTGATCATTCCGGTCAACAGCCGCGTCGATCATGAAGCGCTGATGCAGCACTTGTTCGCCAGCACCGAGCTGGAGTCGACCTACCGGGTCAACGTCAACATCATCGGTCTGGACGGCAAGCCGCAGCTGAAAAACCTGCGAGCGCTGCTGGTCGAGTGGCTGGAATTCCGCGTGCTGACCGTACGTCGCCGCCTGCAATTCCGCCTCGACAAGGTCGAGCGTCGTCTGCACCTGTTGGACGGTTTGCTGATCGCCTACCTCAACCTGGATGAAGTGATTCACATCATCCGTACCGAGGAGCATCCGAAGGCCAAGCTGATCGAGCGTTTCGCCCTCAGTGAGATTCAGGCCGACTACATCCTCGACACCCGTCTGCGTCAGTTGGCGCGACTGGAAGAGATGAAGCTGCGCGACGAGCAGGACGAACTGCTCAAGGAGCAAGCCAAGCTGCAAGCCCTGCTGGGCAGTGAAGCCAAGCTGAAGAAGCTGGTGCGCACCGAACTGTTGAAAGACGCCGAAACCTACGGCGATGACCGTCGGTCGCCAATCGTCGAGCGCGCTGAAGCCAAGGCGCTGACCGAACACGATCTGCTGCCGAACGAAAAAGTCACCGTGGTGCTGTCTGAAAAAGGCTGGATCCGTTCGGCCAAAGGTCATGACATCGACGCCACCGGCCTGTCGTACAAGGCCGGCGACGGCTTCAAGACCTCGGCAGCGGGGCGCTCCAACCAGTTTGCGGTGTTTATCGACTCGACTGGCCGCAGCTACTCGGTGGCCGCGCACACCCTGCCATCGGCTCGGGGCCAGGGCGAGCCGTTGACCGGTCGTCTGACGCCACCGCCCGGCGCGAGCTTCGAATGCGTGCTGATGCCGGAAGACGACGCGTTGTACGTGATCGCTTCCGACGCCGGTTACGGTTTTGTGGTCAAGGGCGAAGACCTGCAAGCCAAGAACAAGGCCGGTAAAGCCCTGTTGAGTCTGCCGAACAACGCCAAAGTCATCGCGCCGCGTCCGGTGGCCGATCGTGAGCACAACTGGCTGGCTTCGGTCACGACCGAAGGTCGCCTGCTGATCTTCAAAATCAGCGATCTGCCACAATTAGGTAAGGGCAAAGGTAACAAGATCATCGGTATTTCCGGTGAGCGTGTGGCCAGTCGCGAAGAATATGTCACGGACATCGCCGTCCTTCCGGAAGGCGCCACCTTGGTGCTGCAGGCCGGAAAACGCACCCTGTCGCTGAAGGCCGATGACCTCGAACACTACAAAGGTGAGCGTGGGCGTCGTGGCAATAAGCTGCCAAGGGGCTTCCAGAGAGTGGATGCGCTGCTCGTCGAAAACCTCAATTAGGCGCCCTAGAGCGTTGGATCTACGATTTAACGCGTAGATCGACGCTTTGGCGCTGGAGTCGGAACGCATATTCACGGATGATATGGCCTTTCCAAGCGCCGGCGTGGCCGAGCGTTCTTCATATTTATTGAGTATTTTCACTGTGGTCAGCCTTGTGGCGGCCACCTGGACGGGATGATGACTGCTCTGCGCCCCCTTATTTTCCTGCTCGCCGGCGTTTTGGGCCTGGCGGGTTGCAGCGTTCACCAGCCGGTGTCGCTGTATCAACTGGACAGCGGAAGTCCGGTTCAGCCTGCGCAAAGCGCGGGCATGGCGGTTCTTTTGGGTCCGGTAGTCGTAGCCGATTACCTGCAACGTGAGACATTGCTGCAACGTCAACCCGATGGCAGCCTGCAAGCAGCGACAGACGGTCGTTGGGCTGGCAGCCTTTCGTCGGATATCGATCAGTTGCTGATGCGTCAGGTTGCTGGCCATCTGGACAGCCAGCGTGTAGTGCTGGCACCGGCCACTACGGGGTTCACTCCGGATGTGCAGGTGTTGCTGACCATCACGCGTCTGGACTCTGGCCAGAAACAACCGGCGATTCTCGATGCTCAATGGCGTCTGATTGATCGTCGTGGTCAGGTGCGCGATAACCGCATCGTTCATCTGCAAGAGCTGCATGCCGGCAGTACCGCTTCGCAGGTTCAGGCCCAGGGCATTTTGCTGCAGCGTCTGGCCGAGCAATTGTCGGTAGCGCTCAAGCCGTTGGCCAATCAGCCACCGGTGGCCGAGGCACCGCGTAAAGCGGCACCGAAACCGGCAGCGCCGGCGGCGGAAGCCGAGAAGCAGCCGAAGATTCCGATGGCATCGCCGATTCGGACAGATATGGAAGTGTTCCGCTTCTAAGCTGGATCGAGTCAGAACAGAGCCCGCCTTGTGCGGGCTTTGTTGTGTCTGGGGTTCTGCGCGAAAGATCAAAAGCCCCTCACCCCAGCCCTCTCCCTGAGGGAGAGGGGGCCGACCGAGATGTCTGGCGCCATGCATCGACCTGAACGATCCTGGCGGTTATGGATTCAAAGCAGGACGTGCAGGTCGGTGTATTCCGGCAATAATCCCGGATCGGTCCCCTCTCCCTGTGGGAGAGGGCTAGGGTGAGGGGCTTTTCAGGGTGCTTGCAATCTCGATAACACCGGCCACAAAAAAGCCCGCAGACAATCACTCGTCTGCGGGCTTCTGTGTTTCTGACTTAAGGCCTAAGGCTTACGCCCGACGCTCATGCATCCGCGCCAGTTGCCGTTCCAGCATCGACGGATATGGCTCCATCAACCGCTCCACGCAGCAAGCGCCTTCAGGGCTGGCGATCGGCCGGATCCGCGCACGCTGACGAATCAGTGCATCGTCACTGATCTTGCGTTCGACCAGCAACAGGTTGCGGCTGTGCTGCGACAAGGCCAGCGCATCCTGCGCCGAATCGGTCAGCAGCAGATCAATCTGACTCAAGCCGAACAACTCATCGCCCAGGGTCAGGCCCAGCTGCAGTTGCAGGGTGATGCCGCTGTCTGCGACTTCAATCTGCAACTGATGACCCAAGGCCCGCAGCAACTCGCCGCAGCAGATTGCGTTGGTCAGGTAATCGTCACCGCTGTCTTCGGTGTGGAAGAGCATCAGCGTGCTGCCGTCGTTGAGGGTTTCGATTTCACCCTGATACAGCGAAGCAGCCTGATCGAGGCAGTCACGATAACGCTCCTGCAATTCTTCCAGACGTGCCCGCGGCAAGCGGCGCAGTTGTTCCTGTGAGCCCAGTTGTACCGCCAGCACAGCGCTGTGTTGTGGCACGCTCGGAGTAGCCTTGCGGGCGACCGGTTGTGGGGCAACGTCCAGCGATTCATCGCGCAGATCAGCGAACGCGTCATCGTCATCATCGTCTTCGACGGTGCTGACCAGATGTCGCGGTGCAGGCTTCTGCGCGGCCATCGGACGGGTTTCGTCGAAACTCGGATCACGCAAGTTGCGCACCTCGAATTCCGGCTCGTCCTCTTCGTCCTCGAACTCAGGCTCCGGTTCCGGTGCAGGCTCTGGCGCGTAGTTGGCGTGCAGCTGACGCGCCAGATCGCCGATTTCATCCTGACGATCAATGCCCGGCGTGTGTTCGTCGATGCGTCGCAACCAGACACGCAATTGCAGCAACGGCGTCGACAGATAGCGGCCCATGCGCAGGCTCAGGGCCAGCGACAGCGCCAACAGGATCCCGCTGAGAATGCCCATGCTTTGCAGGCTGATGGTCATCGGCTGCTGGAACTGATCCATGTCCAGGCTGATGCGCAGTTGCCCGGCAGTCACGTCCTGGAACGTGATCTTGCTCTCGTACATGCCCTCGGCTTCGCCCAGCAGGCTGTGCTTGGGCCGCTGACCGGACTCGGCGAGGATGCGGTTATCCACGCTGTAGATCGCCGCGTGGGCCACCAGTTTGTTCTTGGTCAGATTGTTGAGCAGCACGTTGAGGCTGAGGATGTCGTTGGACACCAACAGCTCGGTGGCCGAGGTCGCGGTCTGCGTGGTCAGGCTTTCGCCCAGCGCATCGGCCTGCTGGTGCATGGCCTGCTTGAATTGCAAACCCATCACGCCGGCATAGATCACCAGGGCCAGAGCGACCAGGATCACGTTATGGCTGGCAATGCGCAATGCAATCGGTACACGGCGGTGGCGCAGTGCACGGAAGATCAGCAGGAAGAAGTTATCGGTTTTAACTGGCGTGGGCCGGTTCACTGAGCTCGGCTCTTTTGTCCGTGAAGTTGACGCGCAGTATAGCGACAGGCCCTAGACCGGCAAAGCGCTCGCGGTGCCCGATGGTCACTGAAAGTGGGTAGAATGCGGTTTTTTTCCAGTTGCGGGGGTGCGCGTTGCGCGAAATCGTCCTGATTAACATCACGGGAGTCGACCGTCCGGGTCTGACTGCGGCCATTACCGGCGTTCTGGCACAAGGTGGTGTGAACATTCTCGACATCGGTCAGGCGGTGATCCACGACACCCTGTCGTTCGGCATCCTGGTTGAAATCCCCGATTCCGAGCAAGGCAAGTCGGTGCTCAAGGACATCCTGTTCAAGGGCTACGAGCTCGACCAGCAGGTACGCTTTACGCCGGTGTCCGAAGAGGATTACCAACAATGGGTGGGTAATCAGGGCAAGAAGCGTCACATCGTCACCCTGTTGACCCGCAAAGTGACCGCTGGCCAATTGCAGGCTGTCAGCTCGATCACCGCCAAATATGGCCTGAATATCGATCACATCGACCGTCTGTCGGGTCGCATGCCACTGGACACGCCAGCGGACAAGGGCAAGGGCTGCATCGAGTTCTCCGTGCGTGGCGAAGCCGCCGATCCACAGGCGCTGCGTGCCGAATTCCTCAGCGTTGCCCAAGCGCTGAACGTCGACATCGCCTTCCAGGAAGATTCGCTGTTCCGGCGCAACCGTCGTCTGGCGGTGTTCGACATGGACTCGACGCTGATCGAGGCCGAGGTCATTGACGAGCTGGCCAAGGCTGCCGGCGTGGGCGAGCAGGTGTCCGAAATCACTGAGCGGGCCATGGCCGGCGAGCTGGATTTCCGCGCCAGTTTCAAAGAGCGTCTGGCCTTGCTCAAAGGTCTGGATGTCAGCGTGCTGGACTCGATCGGCGCTTCGCTGCGTCTGACCGAAGGCGCCGAAACGCTGTTCGCTGAACTCAAGCGTCTGGGCTACAAGACCGCGATCCTGTCCGGTGGCTTCACCTATTTCGCCAAGCAATTGCAGGCCAAACTCGGCATCGACTATGTGTTTGCCAACGAACTGGAAGTGGTCGATGGCAAGTGTACCGGCGTGGCGATCGAGCCGATCGTCGACGCGCAGCGCAAGGCTGATTTGCTCAAAGAGCTGGCACACAAGGAAGGTTTGCGTCTGGAGCAGACCATCGCGGTCGGCGACGGTGCGAATGACCTGCCGATGCTGGCGATTGCCGGTTTGGGCGTAGCGTTCCGTGCCAAGCCGTTGGTTAAGCAGTCGGCGAAGCAGGCGATTTCGACGTTGGGGCTGGATGGCGTGTTGTATCTGCTGGGTTTCCGTGATCGCGACGGGCAGCTCTGAGATCTCTATCGCCTGACTTGGCCTCTTCGCGAGCAGGCTCGCTCCCACAGTTGAAATGTATTCCAATGTGGGAGCGAGCCTGCTCGCGAAGGTTGCGCCGCCGATCCATCGGCGGGCACTTAAAGCGACTTCCACAACGAATCAAAATCCTCTTCGCTCCCGGCATTGCGCGCGGTTTCCAGCGAACGATAGGCGAACTGATTGAAACTGTGCGTACTCGCCACCCGTCGATCCAGCCCGGCGCGGTGTTCTTCGCCTTGGGTGTTGATCAGCACTTTACTGCCTTCCTGAAACGGCAAGCGCGGCGCCAGCAAGGTTGCCGGCAAATCTATCGCACTGATCTCCGGTAACAATAATCCGCGCAGATACTGACTGTGATCGTCCCGTGAGCGCACCAGTTGCAGGCCGCAAGGCTGGGCATGTGGCGCCACCAGCTCAATGCCCATTTGCGTGCCGCCGCCGCGCACCTGGCGGATCCAGCGAATGACCGCAATGCTCCAGCCCAGACTGACACTGTCCTGAATGCCGAGCATTTCCCCGGCCTGCAGCTCGGCGGGCACTTCATTTGGCCACGCCAGGCAATATCCACCGGGGCTGTGATTGATCACCGGCAGGGCATGGGTCGGGTAATGGGGCGTACTGTCCGTGCCGCTTTCATCCTCGAGCAAATGGTCGTACTGGATTTCCTCGTAAGGCAAAAATTCATCAGTTTTGCTTTGCGGTGCGGCGTCGAAAGCCTGGCTCCAACTGTCCTTTTCACCTTTGGCGACGGCACTGCTGAAATTCGCCGAGCGCGTTCCGGGGTGTTTGAGCAGCTCGCTGAAACTGCGCTCGCCACCCAGATAAAAGTGCAGGGCGCTCATGCCCACGCACACGGTCAGATGGCCTTGGCCGACGGTGCGCTGAAAGCTGCGCTCGGCGGCTTGTCCCCAGGTGGCATGCAGGTGTTGCAGGGTGTCGAAGCTGAGCCCGGGCGGAACGGGCAGCGGCGTCGATGCGGGCTGATGCTGCAAATGCGCTTCGATGGCGTTCACCAGCGGCTGCGGATCGAAGCCGAGCAATCCGGCCTGTTCTTCGCTGCGAAACATGTTGCGGTAGCGCGGGCCGGCATCGATCGCCGGGCTGATCGCAAACAGGCCTTCGCTTGAACGACCGGGATGCAATTTGAGCAGGGTGCTCCACGGTTCGAGTACTTCAGCCAATCGGGCGATCTGGTTCTGCCGCAATTGATTGCAGCGGGCACTGCCCAGGAGCAGGGCGGCGATGTAAGTCTGTTCAAGCGTGAGTTCGGTGGTGAGGCTGGCGAGATCGTCGTGGACCCGGCGCTGTTGCAGTTGCAGTTCGCAGGCGATGCGATACAACTGATGCAGTTCGAACCACACCTGCTCCGGTGCCGCGCTGTACAGTTGCGTCGCACGCAGCAGTTGACCCTTGAGAGCATGGGCCGCCCGTTGCAGGGCCGTGCTGACCAATATCGCGCGATCCTTGCTGTACTTCGGCGCAATCCGCAACACGATCTGTTTGTAGCCGACGGCCAGATGGCTTTGCAGCGCCTGGCACAAATTGCTGATCTTGCGTGAACGCTCGTCGAGCATGATCGCCTGATGCAGGAAGTGCCGTTCCAGATGCTGGCAGACGAAATACACTTCGGGTCGCAGCAGCTCCAGCAGGTTGAGGCGATTGTCACTGGGGGTGAGCAATTGATTGAGTTCGCCCAGGCCTTGATACAGCAGGCGGGCGGTTTCACCGATGTTGGCCTTGGGCAGGCCGGCGATCCAGCGCTTGAGGTCGCGCGGCGTTGCTTCGCAAAACGACAGACGCGTTTGCGTCGGGGTCGGGGCGCTCAGGGAGGGTTGGGGACGAGACTCACTCATGCCTTGACGGGCTCCGGCGGCGGAAGGGGCAATGCCCAAAACTCTAGCAGCTGTGGTCTGTTTCGCTGGGTAGCGTCAGACTTTTTGACCGCTGGTCTGCTGGCCGGATGCCATTCCCCAAGCCCTACTAGTCTCTCAGACGTGCGATCGGAAACGCACGGTTGCACGGCCTGCCGTCAACCTCGGGCAGGTCTCCCGAAACTTCAAGGAGATGAGGTTCATGTCTAAATATGCAGTGGCAAATCAATGGGGTGGCAGTTCGGCGCCGTGGCATCCGGGTGGAACCTGGGTACTCGGCGGGCGGGACAACCAGAATGTCGTCGCGATCGAGATCAAGTCGCGCGATGACGGTAAAACGTTCACCGGCACCATGACCTATGCCGGGGAAGGTCCCATTGGCTTCAAAGCGCAACGCACCGGTCAGAACCAGTACAACGTCGAGAATCAGTGGGGTGGCAATGATGCCCCATGGCATCCGGGCGGCAAGTGGGTGATTGGCGGCCGGGACAATCAGAACGTTATCGCGTTGAGCGTCACGTCCAGTGATGGAGGGAAAAACCTCAGTGGCACCAATACCTATGCCAACGAAGGCCCGATCGGCTTCCGTGGGCAAATAGAGTAACGGCACCACCGAGTTGTCTCCGCCCATTCGCAGACGTGCGAACGGGCGGATCAGTGGCTCACATCATGTTCAGGCTTTTGGCAGTGCCAGGCCTTGGCCCATCTGCACTGGCGAACCCGCCACCAGTTCTTCAGCCCATTTCACCTGATCCGGCCCGAACAGTACGATCGCGGTCGAACCCAGCTTGAAGCGCCCAAGTTCAGCACCTTTTTCCAGATGGATCGGCGCACGGGCGGCTTCGTCGTAGCGGAAGGTTTTCAGCTCGCGCTTCGGTGGGGTGACCAGGCCGGCCCACACGGTTTCGATCGAAGCGACGATCATCGCACCCACCAGCACCACGGCCATCGGCCCACGCTCGGTGTCGAAAATGCACGCCACGCGCTCGTTGCGGGCGAACAGTTCCGGAACGTTTTCTGCGGTGGTCTGGTTGACCGAGAAGATCCGGCCCGGGATGTAGACCATTTCGCGCAGGGTGCCGGCCAGCGGCATGTGCACGCGGTGGTAGTCCTTAGGCGACAGGTAAATGGTGGCGAAGTCGCCGCCCATGAACGGTGCAGCGTTAGCCGCATCACCGCCGAGCAGTTCCAGCACGCTGAAGCTGTGGCCCTTGGCCTGGAACACGCGACCGTGTTCGATCGGGCCAAGCTGGCTGACCGCACCGTCGGCCGGGCTGAGGATCGCGCCCGGGGTTTCGTCCAGTGGACGCGCACCTTCTTTCAAGGCCCGGGTGAAGAAGGCGTTGAAGTGCTCGTAGGCAGTGAGGTCTTCGACCAGCGCTTGCGACATGTCCACCTGGTAGCGCTTGGCGAACCATTGGGTGAAGGCATTCTTGAACCAGCGCACGCGGCATTCGGCAATGCAGCCGGCCAGACGCGATAGCAGGTGATGAGGCAGCAGGTACTGGCTGAGGATAAACAGACGCTCTTTCATTAGTTGTCCTTAAAAACCTTAAATCTCGACTGGCGTGTCAGGGTGGTTGCCCCATTCGCCCCAGGAACCGGCGTAGCCCTTGACCCGCGGATAACCGAGGGATTTGGCCACCAGATAAGTGAAGCCCGACCGGTGATGGGTCTGGCAGTGGGTAATGATTTCTTTGTCCTTGGTGATCCCGAGGTTTTCGAGGATCTGCGGCATGTCTGTGCGAATGCGCAACTGGCGGGCCTTGTCCATGCCGGCCGTCCATTCGAAATTGACCGCGCCGGGGATGTGCCCAGCCTTGGCGGCCAGCACTTTCTCACCGGAATACTCCAGCGGCCCGCGCGCATCCCAGATCGCCAGATCGGCAGCACCGAGGCGGCTTTGCAGGTATTCACGGGTCGCGGTCGGTTCTTCATGCAGGGTCAATGGCACAGGGCGGCCCACTGCAGGCGGAACCTGGATCGACATCGGCATGCCGGCCGCCAGCCACGCCGGCAGACCGCCGTCAACGTAGTGATATTTGTCGTGACCGATCACGTCGAGCAGCCAGATGAAACGCCCGGCCCAACCGCCGCCTTCGTCGTCATAGACCACGTAGACCGCATCTTTGCGATGGCCCAGTTCACCGAACAACGCTTCCAGGTCGCCTTTGGCCGGCAACAAGCCCGGCGCCGGTGGCTGGCCAAGCTGGGTGCGTTTCGGGTCGACAAAGCGTGCGCCGGGAAAGTGACCTTCGGCATAACGGGCAGGGCTGGTCAGGTCCACCAGAATCAGTTCAGGGGAATCGAGACGCGGGAGCAGGTCGCTCGCCTCGATGACGAGCGGCAAGCCAGAGAAGTCAGACATGTGAGGTCTCCAGAGCACAAAGGGGAGGATTGTAGCGCAGCCTCATCGGCCGCGGCTGCTAAAGCTGTGCAGGGCTTTTTCGATGCACTGTGCGGTTTTGCCAAAGGCTTGCACGGTGATATCGGCGAACGGCCCGCCGCCCTGGTCGGCGACGACAATCATGATCACCCGGCCGTTATTGACCAGGGAACGCAGGAGCAGATGCTCGCCACGAAACAGGGTGCGCAGGCTCGCTGGCAGCAGAGCGGAGAACTGAGCGTTGTTCTCGGGATTGATCCGCACCTGCGCCTGTTGCGCGAGCAGCCGTTGCAAGACCTTGCTCTGGCTGACGACGAAATTCAGCGCCGCCGCTTCTTTCGGCAGCCCGGTGGTTTGATTCACGCGCAGATTGGACTGTGTGCGATCGGCCATCAGGATCATCACCCGGCGCATGCCGCTGGCAACCAGCGCATCGCGAGCGGCGACGGTCAGGCTCATGGCATTGGTGAAGCGGCTTGGCTCGGCCAATAGCTCGGCGCATTGCTGGCGCCATTGCGTCAGATCTTCCGAGGTTGGCGCAGCTGCGGGCAGCATGCCGGCTGGCAAACGATGGGTGCCCCATGGCCACAGCAACGAAACCGCCGGATGCCACAGGTCGGGCATCGCATGATGGCGCGCGCTGTTGGCGGCTTGCTGGTGCAACTGTTGTTGCACTTCATCCATGGAAATCTGCAGATAAAGGCTGGTCAGGTACTGCCAGCGTTCGCTGTGCGGACTGTCCCACGCCTGTTGCGCCGACAGTGCCAGGCCGTTGGCCAGCAGCACGGTGTTGGCCGGCTGGTTGAGCCAGCGGCGCAGGGTCGGGTCGTCATCGAGGCGGTTTTGCTGGCGCAACGGATGTTCGCTGTCGCGGGCGATGCGCAGCACTTTGACCAGTTCGCGCTGTTCACTCAGCAGCAGCTTATAACCCTGCTGCACCCAGATCGGCAGGTGCCAGACTTGCACCAGCGCCTCGGCGATTTTCAGCAGGCGTGCGCCGAACAATTGCTTTTCAACCACGCGCGCCGATTCGCCCTTGTGGATAACCCGCAGTTCCCATTCTTCGAGCAATTGCGGATAAGTCAGCGCCAATGGCCACAGCGGCGACAAAAACAACAGGCTGCCCCAATGAATGTCCTGCCACAGCCGCGCCAGGCGACTGGCGAAAAAACCGTTGGCCTGTTGCGTCGCGTGCTGGCTGATCATCTGCAATTGGCGCAGGGCTTTGGGGATTTGCATCTGCGGTTCAGCCGGCAGGCGCGCGAGCAATTCTTCAGTCCGCGCCAGGCCGAGACGGTTGATCGCCACCTCGAGATTTTCCGCCGGTGCGGCCATGGTGCCGTGGGTGTGACGATTCGCCTCACGGATGATGCTCAAGGCCAGTGCCGGGCTGTCCTGCATCAGGTCGGCGATGTCGCGCAGCGAGCTGCGATTGTCGCGGATCGCCCGACAGACTTTGTCGTGAGCCTCTTGCGGCACGGGCAGCCGGACGCTGTCGAGCAGCTTGACCCAGCCGTCGAGCGTGGTCGGTTTTGCGTGTGGGACGTTCGTTTCATTAGCCATGTCTGGACGGGATCTTCACTGACTGTAGACGCGCCCGGCATGGGCTAAATTGGCTTTTCGCCTGAACTGGCTATAGTCTGGCGCAGTTTTGCCGATAAGTAGAAGAAGAGATTTTTTAACTTCCGAATATGACCTTGAACCCGACTTAAATAAGTACTTTCTACCTATGGCTAAAATTATCGGCATCATCGTCGTATTCGCGAGCGTGCTCGGCGGATACGTGCTCTCCCACGGCAAGATTGCCGCCCTGATCCAGCCCTTCGAGGTGATGATCATCGGTGGTGCGGCACTGGGTGCATTCCTCCAGGCCAACCCCGGTTACATGACGATGCACGTGCTCAAGAAATCCTTGAGCATGTTCAGTTCGCGCTTCAGCCACACGTTCTATCTGGAAGTGCTCGGGCTGATCTACGAGATCCTCAACAAGAGCCGCCGCGAAGGCATGATGGCCATCGAAGGCGACATCGAAGATGCCGCCGCGAGCCCGATCTTCGCCAAGTACCCGGCGGTGCTCAAAGACGAGCGCATGACCGCGTTCATCTGCGATTACCTGCGCATCATGTCGTCCGGCAACATGGCGCCGCACGAGCTGGAAGGCTTGTTCGACATGGAACTGTACAGCCTGAAAGAAGACCTCGAACATCCGTCTCATGCGGTGAACGGCATCGCCGATGCCATGCCGGGTTTCGGTATCGTCGCGGCGGTACTCGGTATCGTGGTGACCATGGCCTCGCTGGGTGAAGGCGATCAGAAGTCCATCGGCCTGCACGTCGGTGCGGCACTGGTCGGTACCTTCTTCGGTATTCTCGCAGCGTACGGTTTCTTCGGCCCATTGGCGCATTCCCTGGCCCACGATGCCAAGGAAGAGCTGAACGTCTACGAAGCCATCAAGGCCTCGCTGGTGGCTTCGGCTTCCGGCATGCCGCCGTCGCTGGCGGTCGAGTTCGGTCGCAAGGTGCTGTACCCGGCCCACCGTCCAAGCTTTGCCGAGCTGGAACAAGCCGTTCGCGGTCGCTAAGTCATGGAAAATAATCAGCCGATTATCATCAAGCGCGTCAAGCGCATAGCCGGCGGGCATCACGGCGGGGCGTGGAAAATCGCCTTCGCCGACTTCGCCACGGCGATGATGGCGTTCTTCCTGGTGTTGTGGCTGCTGTCCACCGCCACGCCCGAGCAGAAGATCGCCATCGCCGGTTACTTCAAAGACCCGGTCGGCTTTTCCGAAAGCGGCACGCCGTACATCATCGACCTGGGCGGCACGCCGACCCTGGCGCCGGAAAACACCCTCAACCCGGAAGTGAAGTCGCAGCCGCAACCGGACAAGGTCACGGTCGACACCGAGCAGGTTGAAGGCATGGCCGAACAGGTCGAGAAGGAACGCCTCGAACTGCTCCTGCAAGAACTGCAGAACAAGGTCGACGAGAACCCGCAACTGCAGAAGTTCAAGGACCAGATTCTCTTCGAAATCACGCCGAACGGCTTGCGCATCCAGATCATGGACGCCGAGAACCGGCCGATGTTCGACTCCGGTTCTGCACGCCTGAAGCCGTACTTCGAAGACATCCTGCTGGCCATGGCCGACACCATCAAAGCGGTGCCGAACAAGATCAGCATCAGCGGCCACACTGATGCCAAGCCTTATATCGGTACCGGTGATTACGGTAACTGGGAGCTATCGGCCAACCGTGCCAACGCTGCCCGGCGTGCCTTGGTTGCCGGTAGCTATCCGGATGCGCAAGTGGCGCGGGTAGTGGGTTACGCCTCGTCGGCATTGTTCGACAAGGAAAACCCGTTCAACCCGGTCAACCGCCGCATCGATATTGTCGTACTGACCAAGAAGGCCCAGGCGGCCATCGAAGGTGCGCAAGGTGCCGACGCGGCTAAACCGGCGGATCAGAGTCAGAACGGCAACGCGCCGGCGACACCGGTTGATCCGAACGCGCTGCCGGCGGATCAGCAACCGGTGCCGGCGCACGAGCTTCGCGAGCGGTTGAATCTGTTCGACGACGCCGCACCGAAACCGGCCGAGCCGGGGAGTGCGCCGCCTGCTCCAGCTGCTCCGCCAGTCACTGCACCGGCTCCCACGCCCAAGCAGTGATTCACAAAAAGCCACGGTCACCGTGGCTTTTTTGTTTCTGCCTGCGTCGCAATGAGCAGTCGCAGTATTCGCAATCACGGAAGATCAGTTATGGAAAGACTCAAAGCCTATTTTCAGCGGCACGGCAACGCACCCTTCAAGTTTGG
The DNA here is from genome assembly GCF_014268485.2 of Pseudomonas zeae. Taxonomy (NCBI): domain Bacteria; kingdom Pseudomonadati; phylum Pseudomonadota; class Gammaproteobacteria; order Pseudomonadales; family Pseudomonadaceae; genus Pseudomonas; species Pseudomonas zeae. The sequence continues at coordinate 843,029 of NZ_CP077090.1, forward strand.
TGAGGGGCGGGTCAGTGGCTATATATCAGCCACCCTTGGGCTGTTGAGCCTGTTGGCGGTACTCTGCTTTCTCTTCCCGGAATGGCTGACCACGGCTGAACTGCGCAAGGTCTATGACGAGCAATTTGCGCGCACCACGCTGTTGCTCGGTCTGGTGCTGTCGTTCAGCCTCGGCACCCTGAATATCCTGCTCAACACGCGCAAACGTCTGGGGATTACCGGATTGGTGGCGTCGGGGCTGGCAGTGTTTCTGGGCGGTACCAATGTCCAGGTCAGCGCGATCGGGCAGACGCCGTACTCGCTCGGCCTGGACTGGTTTGTGCTGGCGCTGCTGGTGTCGGCCATCGTGTTCATTCCTCTGGAAAAGCTCTACTCCAAGGACCCCGAGCAAAACATCCTGCGCCCGCACTGGCGCACCGACCTGACCTACTTTTTCGTCAGCCACATGCTGGTGCAGTTCATCCTGATCTTCATCACCGCCTCGTCGAGTTACATCGCCGGCTGGGCGGTGTCGCCGGGCTTGCAAGCGAGCGTGCAAAGCCTGCCGCTCGTTGTGCAGTTTCTGCTGGCGATACTGGTCGCCGATCTCGGTCAGTACTGGCTGCACCGGCTCTACCATGTAGTGCCATGGCTGTGGCGCATTCACGCGGTGCATCACTCCAGTACGCACATGGACTGGCTCGCCGGCTCCCGCGTGCACTTCATTGAAATCCTGCTGACCCGCACTGGCGTGCTGGTGCCATTGATGCTGCTGGGCTTCGCGCCGCAAGCGTTGAATGCCTATGTAATCCTGGTCGGTGTTCAAGCGGTACTGGCCCACGCCAACGTGCGAATCAACGGCGGCTGGCTGAACTACCTGATCGTGCTGCCGCGCTATCACCATTGGCACCACGCCCGGCACAAGGACTACATCTACAAAAACTACGCGATCCACACGCCGCTGGTGGATATGCTCTTCGGTACGTTCAAGCTGCCGCCAAAGGAATGGCCGGTGCGTTATGGCGTGTTTGGCAAGGAGCTGCCAGGCGGGATTGTGCGTCAGCACCTGTATGCGTTTCGCAAGCCTGAGCCAAAGGTAGTTGTGCCAAAACCGCCGGCCAGCGTGTGAGGCAAAAAAAAGCCGCGAGATGATCGCGGCTTTTTTACGTCTGTCAGAACCCGCGCCGAATCCGGTTCTTCAGTTGTTCGTGGAAAATCTCGGCGTTGCGCTTATAGGCGCCGCTAAAGGATTCATTGCTCGAATCCAGCGTCATCGAGCGTTTATTCGACACTTCCTCGCGATACGCGTCGATAAAAAAATTCAGATCACTGTCCGTGCTCAGCTTCGGCCACTTATCCAGATACAGCGGCAGCTCCGTCGGCCCGGTCTTGAACGAGCAGATCCGCCGGTTGCTGATGGTCGCTTCGCCAATTTCGAACGGCACCCACCACGATAACGCAGTCTTTTCCGAGACCACTGCCAGCAGGTGCGTGCATTCGGTGATGTTGCGGGTGATGACCCCAGTGATGTCGTCGGTGGTCTGCGACTCGGGGTCGAGCACGTCGAGGTAGGTTTTGATGTTGGCCTGGATCAGGCGGCTATTGATGGCGATGGCGTGGGCGCGATCCATGTGGCGGTAGCTGATGAATACGGGCATCAGAAGTGTCCTTTTATGGCGAGTTCGCGGTAGTAGGCGCCGAGGGCGGTGAGGCGGCAGCCGGTGGAGTTGATGGCGGCGTAGTACATGTGTTCGGCGTCCACGGGCTCGATCAGGCTGTGGCGATTGCACATTTGCAGTTGCTTGAAGATGTCGCCGTGCTCGGGGTTGAACAGCGCTTCGGTGGGCTCGTAGCTGGGGTCGAGTCTGAAAACGAAGCTCGGTTCCGGGAACCAGTCCTTGAGTTTGCGCAGGGTTTCTTCGGCGATCAGCGGCGCGACCTCGCGTAGCGGCACAAACTGCGAGACATTGGTCTTGAATACCGGACGCTGTTCCCAGGCTCCCAGCGCATTGTCGACAAACGAATAGACGCTACCGGGGGTGACCTTGCCGAGTACGTTGGCAGCGCCACCATGCAGCGCTTGCAGCAACAGATCCGTAAATACCCCGTGACCGCGGCTTTCCAGGGCGTACTGTTCTTTTTTGCAGGCGGTGAGAATGGTCACGCCTTCGCCGATCACACTGCTGCCGCCGCGCAGGTTGCGCAGGGCGCCTGCTGCACCGGCCTGGCAGCAATCGAGAATGATGATTTTATTCTTGATGTGCGGGGCCTTGTCCGCCCATTCCAGAATGTCGCTGATGCGGATACCGTCTCCGCCAGGCTGATAGTCCTGGGGAATCAGTAGTCCTTCGTCGATGCTGGTGTCGAACTGCCCATGACCGGCGAAGTACAGCAGTGCCACGTCACAGTCGCCTGAGAACAGGCTCTGGATCTGCTGTTTCATGAGTTTGAGCGTTAGTTGTTCTTCGGCCGACGTCAGCACTTTGCTGCTGAAGTTCGGGCGCCCGTTGGCGTGACGCTCCAATACCGAAGCCATGGCCATTGCGTCGTTGTTACAACCGCTCAACGGTGAGACGTAGTCGTAGTGGTTGATGCCGATAAACAGTCCCTTGCGCATGATCACACCGCCGTATGCAGGCGAATCGCGCTGACGATGCTATTGGTGTTCCACGCGCATTCGGCGTGTGCCGCGTCACGTACCACGGCGGAAATGCGCTCGGCGCCGAATGGCTTGATCGCGATGATCACCTTGCCCATGCGTTTGGCGATCTCGATTTCCTTGTTGATCCACTTGCTGTAGGTCGAATACATCCCGGCCATGATTAGTACCGCCGAGCAGGGGCGAATCTTGTTTTCGATGGCTTCTTCGAGCTGCTTGTCGGTCTGCGCGCCCATGATCGGGTTATGTGGCGGCACGGAAAAATTCTTGAAACTGAAATCCGGCCTGGCGCCGAGCAGGCGTACCAGATTGTCGTGAGCGTGGGCGTAGTTCCACGAATGGCTGATGAACAGGTGATAGGTCTGCATGGGGTTCCTCGAAGGTCGCGAAGGTGCGAAGGAGGACCCCAATCTAGGCATCTGGAGCTTGCCTACAAGGGCTGGGCGGTGAAAGAGAAATGTCCTGCAAGCAGGCGTGTGCGGGCCTGTAAGAAAAGTCTGGCGTTTAACGGAATCGGGGGGTTGTCAGGCGCAGTCCGACATCCGGCAGCCCTCGGGCGAGGTACTGCCGGTGCAGATGTTTAGTAGCCGTTTTCCGGCAGGCTGGCGATGATCGAGCGGTAGCTGTTCATCCGCTGCTGCTGCACGCGGCCATCTTCCAGCGCCTTGAGCAGTGCACAACCGGGTTCGCGGTCGTGTTTGCAGTCGCGAAAGCGGCAGGTGCCGAGCAGGTCATTGAACTCGATGAAACCGGCTTCAACATCGGCGCGGCTGACGTGACCCAAGCCGAATTCGCGGATACCCGGGGAGTCGATCAACTCACCGCCGCCAGGGAAGTGGAACAGGCGCGCAGTGGTCGTCGTGTGCGTACCCTGACCGGACAACTCGGACAACGGCCCGACACGGGTTTCCACTTCAGGCAGCAAGCTGTTGACCAGCGATGACTTGCCGACACCGGACTGGCCGACGAACACGCTGATGCGGCCGTCGAGCTGCTGTTGCAGTTGTTCCATGCCGTTGCCGTGGTGCGCCGACACTTCCAGCACCGGATAACCGAGAGTGCGGTACACCGCCAGCAGCGCATTCAGTGCTGGGGCGTTCTGCTCGTCGATCAAGTCGAATTTGTTCAACAGCAGCAGCGGCCGGATGCCAGCGTGTTCGGCGGCAACCAGATAGCGGTCGATCAGGTTGGCATGCGGCTCGGGCAGCGGCGCGAAGACGATGACGATCATGTCGACGTTGGCGGCTACCGGTTTGAGCTGGCCACGGCTGTCCGGGCGGCACAGTTCGGTGGTGCGCGGCAGTTGCGCAACAATCACCCCGATGCCCTGATTGCCGGCACGCCAGACGACTGTGTCGCCGGTTACCAGCGCAGGCAGGTTGGCGCGCAAGTGGCAGCGGAACACCTGGCCGGCCTGATCACCGTCAACGGCCTCGACCTCGACCTGTACACCGAAGTGGGCAATCACCAGGCCGGTCTGTTCCGGGCCCAGGTCGCCGCCCTCAAGGGCTTCGACAGCCGAGGACTCGCGTTTGGCGGCGCGTGCAGCGCGCTCGCCCTGAATCTTTTCGATGCGCCAGTTTTGACGACGATTGAGTTGGCGTTTGGCCATGGGTGTTCCGTCTGAAGAATGCAGCGATTAGGTAAAACGGCCGCGAGTTTAGCACGCCCGGCCACCGGCCTAGGCTAAACTGCGCAGCATTGCCTAGGAGCCGACATATGCAAAACCCGCAGAACCTGATCTGGATCGACCTGGAAATGACCGGTCTGGATCCGGAAAACGACGTCATCATCGAGATGGCCACCATCGTCACCGACAGTGATCTGAACACCTTGGCCGAAGGCCCGGTGATCGCTATCCACCACAGTGACGAAGTGCTCGCGCGTATGGACGAGTGGAACACCCGCACCCACGGCAACTCCGGCCTGACCCAGCGCGTGCGTGACAGCCGAATCAGCATGGCCGAAGCCGAAGCTGAAACCATCGCCTTCCTGGAAAAATGGGTACCGAAGGGCAAGTCGCCGATCTGTGGCAACAGCATCTGTCAGGATCGCCGCTTCCTTTATACCCACATGAAAGCGCTGGAAAGCTATTTCCACTATCGCAACCTCGACGTCTCCACGCTCAAGGAACTGGCCGCGCGCTGGGCACCGGACGTACGTGACAGCTTCAAGAAGGGCAGCACGCACCTCGCGCTGGACGATATCCGTGAGTCGATCGCCGAGTTGCAGCACTACCGCAAGCATTTCATCAAGTTCTGATGCCTGGCGATGGGGGCGGGCATTGCGATTGCCCCCTTTTGGTGCCGCACTGAAATGGCTAGACTGCGCGCCTTCCTGCCTGGATCGCCACCATGTTGCTGATGCTCTATCTGATCGCCATCACCGCTGAAGCCATGACTGGCGCCCTGTCTGCCGGGCGGCGCGGCATGGACTGGTTTGGCGTGGTACTGATCGCCTGCGTAACAGCCTTGGGCGGTGGCTCGGTGCGCGATGTGCTGCTCGGGCATTATCCGCTGACCTGGGTTAAACACCCGGAATACCTGGTGCTGACTTCGGTAGCAGCAATGTTCACCGTGTTCACCGCGCGCTGGATGCGCCACTTGCGTTCGCTGTTCCTGGTACTCGACGCCGTCGGTCTGGTGGCGTTCACCCTGATTGGCTGCATGACCGCACTGGAAATGGGCCACGGCATGCTGGTGGCGTCGGTCAGCGGCGTGATCACGGGGGTGTTCGGTGGCATCTTGCGCGATATTTTCTGCAACGACATTCCGCTGATCTTTCGCCGCGAACTGTATGCGAGCGTCTCCTTCGCCGCAGCATGGTGCTACATGCTGTGTCTTTATCTGAATGTGCCCGGTGAACAAGCCATTCTGATTACGCTGTTCGGCGGGTTCTTGTTACGTCTGCTGGCCATCCGTTTTCATTGGGAAATGCCCAAGTTTGTTTATAACGACGAGCCTTGAAGCTTGTCGCCGGAAAACAGTTGTTTGCCAGATAAAAGTCTGTAAGCCGCTAGAGGTTTGCAAGTGTATGTTTCTTACATTTTTCGCTTTGCTGTTTATTTGAAAGGTCTGTAATTTTTTTGTTGGCATATTTTCGATGTCGACATTTAAATATCACTCTTCGAAGGAACACGTCATGAGCGAAAGCATGGATGCTACACACGATCAGCAAACTACTGCGCCTATTCTTGCAGGACTTGCCATTATGAAGGTCAAGTTTGATGCGAGCGACAATACTCGCAGCAAGTCGCTGTTTGGTAATGGCCGGATGCAGGTGAAAGTACAAGTTCTGGTTTCCGGGGTAGACGCCAACGGCAATGCCATGCATGTGCCTGCAGATGTAATGGAAAGCATCGAACTGATTCACTACAGCACTGGCAAGACGTTGCGCGACGGCTGGGCCGCAAGCACCGATCAAGGGCGGTTTACGATTGAGGCACGACCTTCAAACACCGCCGGAGACGCTCCCGACAACGATCCGGAAAATGACAGTGTCCATCCGCAGGTCCGAACGTTTTGGGTATCCTCATCGAGCGCCGGGACGACCCAGATTGGTGCGCGCCTGTCGCTGAACGGTGAGAGGATTCTCAGTAATGGAACGACACTTTCCAGTGTTCATGACAGTAGTGTAACCATCGAAGCACAACCTCCATCGGCGTATTCCATCGAAGAATTTCGCTGGTATCAAACCCGGCGCGGCGATGAATTGCCCGGCAATCGAATCTGGAGCCATCGTCTTGGGCTCTATCCGCGAGGGCAGCAGATCAAGCTGGTCGATTGGGTTGTAGACGGAGTAGGAGAAGGCGTTGACCATAAGTTTGCGGGGGGTAACAGACTTAATGAAATAAAAACCAATTATATGGAGGTCATTCTTGTTCGCCCTGAAAAACAAAGTGTGACTGTGATCTTGCCGGCTAACGGAGATCCTTTTGTATACACCTTTTTTCCGGACGCCCATACATGGGGTCGAGAACATTATGATGTGAAGATTCAGAGCGATGGCGAGCTAACTGTCGTGCAAGCCCTGTCCGAATACTCGGAAGCCGGTAAAGGTTCCAAGTACGGAAACAAGCTTCACTTTCTTGCCATTGATGAACACGGTACGGAGCATAGGCTGGCGATTCGCGTAAACTTTTACGAGCGAAATTTATATCTGGAACGAGGCTAAGACTCACCTTCGCTGATGCAATGCCAGTGGATGTAGTAGATAGATATGCTTTTTGGCATGGTAACTACCGATAAGCTGTGGTGTTCAATTATCAGGTAATTGCATTCAAAGTGCTTTTGCTTATATCGAGTGTTGGCCCCTTCTGTAATGCGGGGCCAACGCAGCCATATCTCAAGGATGAGCAGCCATGACTGGCAAACCGCCAAAGGTCAAACCTGTACCTGCCCCAATCAAAATCCCCGAATTCAGCGTAGACGGTGCTCGCCGGCCACCGTCCGGCTCTTCAGCAATGCCGCACCTGCCTATACCCCGTCACCTCGAAGCGTTGCCCGTTTCCTACGGGCCTGACTCGATCGCAGTGACGCCAGCGATCAGAGTGAGCGTGAACCCGAGGTCATCTGCGATCGATGAGTTCGCGATGCGTGCCGCGAAGTACTCACTGGCAGATTACTGGATACCCGCACCCAAAATCTTCGGTGAAGCCGATGCGCAAGGCATCAGGCTTGTGAAGCAGCGCCAGTACGTGGCCGTGGCCGATGACCATGTCGTGCAAGTGGTGCTGGACGCTGAGAGCGGGCTGTTTCGCGCCACTCTGGCCAGTGAACTCGACCCCTCCGGCCCGCTATTGAAGCCGGACAGCGAAGGCCGGTTCTGGGGGCCGCTGGACAGCGATATCACCCCCTTCACTGACTCAATCTCAGTACAAACCGCAGAACTTTTTCGGCGGATGGGCCGTTCCGTGGCGCAATTTTCCGCCGCCATGGTTGCACGTGTGCTGGCAGTGAGCGGGGTCAATGAACCAGTGCTGCGCGATGTGCTCATGAATGATCGCCCTGCGCCTTTTTTACTGGAGGACACCATCAGGCGATTCGAACTTGATCAGACGATTCAGGCACAGGGACGCGGGGCCGCCCCTGAGCGATTCAGGCGGTTCAAGGATCTGGAAGATGCCTTTGAATCCGATTGCGACGAAAACACTTTTCGGATGCGCCGGGTGTTTCCACATCTACCGAAAACCGCTGCGCAGGCGATATGGCGCAATATGAGCGCTGCCGAGCGTTTACATATGCACAACCGGCCAGGCATGCCTCAGCGAGTGGCGAAAGAGGCACTGGTGGCGCTGCGAGACATTCGCCTGGCAAGGGCCGTGGAAGGCATTCACTTAGAGGCCGTAGCCAACCCGGACAGTGATCGGTTAGTGCTGCATATGCTCGGAAATCTGGCGAATTGGCCGCGGCAGACGCGTGTCGAGATTCGCCAAAGTACGATGGACGGGCATGTCCTGAGCGCTATCGGCGATGCCCGATCACCGTTTCGTCACATACTGATCCGTCAGGATGATGGCTATGTCCTCCAGAGCAGCGACGCCCAATCACCCCGGAAATCGAAGGACCTGTACTCAACCATCTGGTTTCTGTTGTCGCCCGGGCATCGTCAGTTGCTGGGTGTGACAGAAGATGGTGGTGCGGCGTTGCAACAGTGGGTCCGCGCGCAGCCGTTGCCATCACGCCAAACTGTGAGTGAGTTGTTGGGGATGGCGCCGCTTGCGGTCACCGTTGATCCTGCCACTGCACAACACCGGCAAAAGGGGCAGTTGCGTGGCGGCGGCGACAACAACCCGACATCGACCAGGTCCGTTGCCGACCGTGTGCGTGATCTTTATCCGCATCTTCCAGATGAGGAGGTGACGGCATTTATCACCGAGCGTTTGAAGAGTGATCCATCCGGCGTATTGCTGCGCCTGGAAAAAGAATTTGCGACATTGCGTAATGAACTGGCGATATGGAATGCCGATGGGGCGTCATCTCATACGCAGACGTCGGAACCAGAGGGAGCGTCGACGCTTGCCGAACGACGCCAGGCTCGCGAGAAGTTCAGCGCAAAGCTGCAAGATATCTGGCAGCGCAAGTCGGTTTCGAGGTGGGGCGAGGGGGATTATTATTTTTCTCACTATGTTGATTTTTCGGGTGAGTTACCAAGGTTGTCCGCCCGATTTGAATATGTAGCAGAGTTGATATTGACCGCAAATGAACCGGGTGCACGGATAGGTGCGTTTCTCGACAGCTTTCCGAATATTCAATATTTGGGAGTCGTTGGCATAAAAATGGAGGGATTCCCGTCAGGAATATTTCAAATGCGCCAGTTAAGCGAGCTTACGCTGGACGGGTGCTCGCTAAAACTATCCGAGGTCACAGCTGAAGGATTGTCCAGAATCGAAACGCTGACCCGATTGAATCTGGCAAACAATCCTCTGACAGTTGCTCCGCATGTAGGCTACATGGCCGGTTTAACCGGATTGATGCTGAGCAACGCACATCTTTCCAGCGTTCCTTCAGGCATAGATTCGCTCAGGAAGCTGGGGGTCGCGGCATTGCATGATAATAATATTTCTGACGTGGGATATGAATTGTTCGAGATTCCCGATACGCAGGATCTATTCATTGGTTTATTGAATAATCCGCTGAGTGACGCGTCAAGGCAACGGATTAGTCAGTATCTTGAAAACTCCAGTATGGATCGGAAGGTGGAAATCCAGACGGAGGAGGTGGTTTTCGAATCTGACTCCGATAGCGAGTCCTCGGAAAGCGGATTCTCGACAGGCTCAGACAGTGACTGAATATTGGTGGAAGTAACCGCTCCTTTGTTTTTCTAACATAACCTGACAAGAATAAACTGCCCGTTGGCTCCTCTTTTGATTCTGTGCAGTTGAGATCAGGAGGGGAGCAAATTGTTGAGTGCTGAAATCAAAGGGGCAGGCGGAGTGTGGTTGAAGTTTGCTTGATGTGGTCTGCGATTGTTGAATGTATTAGCATTTGTGAGGGTTGTTGGGGTTGATGTTGAAATATTACTTTCTCATAATTTGTCGAATGTCGCGGCTGTTCTTATTTAAATCGATCGTCAATAGTTTGCTGAGTCCTTAGAGGGCGAAGTGTATTAATCAGCAAGGTATTGATAAATGTTTGATGAGCAAATTGGTATTTCCCGTATCGAAGTTAAACTCGATGCCACAAGGTCGGGCCAGCATAAAGTGCTTTATGCCAACGGGCGCATGCAGGTGCGTGTTTTGGTGCTTCTGCACGGGATCGATAACAATGGTGATGGCGCATCTCTGTATGGGCATCCCGCCCTGCAATCACTGCGGTTGATCGCCTATAACGGCGCGCGGCCTCTGGAGGGAGACTGGAGCGTATCGCAGCAGGAAAATCGTTATGCTCACGAAATGTCGGGTGGTGCGCCGCGAGTTACCGAAGTTCCACGTGCCACGCACAATCGGATAAGTGACGAGTCTGATCCCGTGCAGATTTTCCAGTTTTGGGTTTCGGCCACCAGGCCCGGAATCATGGAAGTGGCCGCCGAAATTCTCGTGGATGGCGTGTTATTGCGAAGTAACGGAATCGGCTTTGACAGCAGTGTTACGCTGGAGGCAATTCCGCCGAAAGAATATTCGCTGAAGAGCTTTACATTCAATGAATATGGTATCAAACAGCAGAAAGCACAATATGACTGGGTTCAAAGTCATCACATTGGGCTGCACGCGGACGGCAGGCAGATTCACCTGCTTGACTGGTACAGCAGTGAGGTAAAACTTGATCCTTATGATTCCGAAGATGCGGTGCAAGTCTATGCCTCCGGAAACATTCCTGGTACTCGCGATGGGCGCAGAAATTTTTACGGTTACATGGCGCCCATCTACGGCCTGAAAGCAAATTTTCGCAGTCCCCTCGGTATTATGAACGTGCCGATCAACAATGTGCCTGGGCAACTGACGCTTGTTCAATATATTTCCGCTGACCTGCAAGTGGGGCGGGAAAGCGAGGGTTCATTCGAGTTTGCAGTGATCGATGAGTTTGGCTCGGAACACAGGCTGTGTATCGAAGGTAATAAAGAGCAGCGCACTTTTATTCTGGGTGAGTCCAAGCGATCAATGAAACAGCTTGTCTGATTTCATAATGTGGTCAGCGATGTTTGCTGGCCAAGTTTGCGAGTCAATATCTGGATCTTGAAATAAAAGGACGTTTTTCAATGGAAAGTAATTTATCTGCCGCTGTTCATTCAAATGCTTTCAACTTCGGTGAATTTGTCTCCGGAGGTGTTGATCCCCGCACCGGCATGTATACGTGCTCGTTTTCGTTAGGAAAGTTGCACTCGTCGGATCTTAACGGCCCTGAGTTCGCACTTTCACTGAGCTTCAATCCGCTTAATCAGACGGACTTTGGTTTTGGCATTGGTTGGTCTTTGACCCTGACCAATTACGACTTGCGCAGCAAAGTCATGACGCTGTCCAACGGTGAGCGCTACAAGGCTGTAGAAACGTCCACCGGTCTGAAGTTCAAGGAAATGAAGTTGCAAACGGCAAAGGTGCTGGTGACCGGAGCAGGGCGCTATGAAGTTCGCTACAAGGATGGTCGACGTGAACTGCTCAAGGTCCTGGCTGGCACTCAGGTCGCTGTAGCAGAAAAAATAATCGCGGCGAACGGTGTGAGCATCGCTTTGAAGCACGAGTTGTTCAACCAGTTTCCCAGGTTGAGCGAAGTCCGTGACAGCAAACGATGCCTGCTGAAAATCACACGCAGTGCAGGTCAGGTAACGTTGACCCGATATCCCGACACCTCGTCCGGGTCCGAATCCAGGTTGATCTTGAAAAACAGTCGGGTAACGGCAATCGAGCTTCCGGTCGGTAAAGGTTGGGAGCTGGAATATGAAGTGATTGATGACGCCAGCTATTTGCACCGCGTCGTCAATCCATTACGCGGCGTCGAGATCATTCGATACAAGCGGCAGGGTCATGGCTTCGAAAGTGGTGTGGAACGAACACTGCCGTTTGTTATCGCTCACGATACCTACCCTGGGCGCGGCCAGCCCAGACTCTGCAAGACATACACTTACTCCGACCGCAACTTCCTTGGGCAAGGCCTTCTCCCGGCCACGGACAATGACCTGGATCCTCTTTATCTGGCGCCCGGCGATTATGTCTACACCTCGGACGAACAGTTGTTGGTAAGCGGCAGAGTACATACCCGTATTAAACGCACCTACAACAAGTTCCATCTGTTGGTGGCTGAGGTTACAACCTGTGGCGACGCCCAGATCGCCACCGCCACGGAGTATCACTGTTCCGTCATCAAACCCTTCAATGAGCAGGTGGCTCAGTTCCGCATGCCGAAGGTCCAGACGGTGACTCACCTTGATCGGCGCACCCGACAGCAGCGTGTGGAAACCACAACCACCGAATTCGATCACGAAGGCAACTTGCTCAAGCACGTCGAGCCAAGTGGGGTGACGACTGAGACGGAGTTTTATCCGGCAAGTGGTGGAGATAATTGCCCGGAGGATCCGCTGGGTTTCTCCAGGTTCGCGAAAAAGAGGACGGTCACCGCTGCCGCGGCGGATGGTGCTTCGACTGTCACGTATTACGACTATGCGCTACATGCCGCACTGGAAGGTACGGAACTGGCATTTGTGTTACCGGTTGAGGAGCGTTTTTACGAAGTTCTGGAAGGTGTTGAGGTCTTGCGCTCGAAAACCGAGCGCAGTTACCTGAATACGCCCAAGGACCCGCTCAAACACGGGGCCACACAGCAGCAAAGTATCATTCTCAATGATAAAAAAACCTCTACTGAGTTTTCCTATGAACTTGCGGGTGACCGGTTGCGGGTCAAGTCCAGCACACGGGGATTTGACGGCGCGTTGCAGAGCAGTGAGAAGGTGCTTTCGACACTGACCGGATTACCGATGTCGGAGGTCGGTGTCGATGGCGAACACATCGAACATGAATACGACGCAATCGGCCGGGCAGTGTGCAAAACGGTTGCGGCCGGCACCCCTTATGCGGCTGCTACCCGGTGGGTCTATCTGGCCGCCAGCAAACAGCAGCCGGCCACAATGGTGACCACCGATCACGCCGGAGGCGAGCAACGAGTGACCTATGACGGTCTCGAACGTGTGATCACCGTTCAGGAAAAGGACTGCGACCATCCCGACAAGGACGGGCTCATCCCGACTCGCATGCTTTATTCCGCCCTGCATGATTCGGTCGGTCACAAGGTGAAAGTGACGCTGACCGATTGGCGTGATGGCAAGCCCTATCCGCTCAGCACCCGCTACGAATTCGATTCCTGGGGTCAGGTCAACAAGACGCTGCATGCCGATGGGCGTATCGAACACAGCGAGACGGATCCTGTCCTTCGCCAGCAAACCCATTGGCTCCAGGGGATGGGCAAGACACTCACCCTCATCAATGATTTCGGTAAACCGCTCAGTGTCGAGAGCTTCAATCTGAAGAACAAGAGTCTCGGCAAAATCGTTTACACCTATGACGGGTTAGGGCGCACAACCAGCGAGACAGATCCTGTCGGCAATATCACTCGATATGAATACGACGTTTTTGACCGGATAATCCGCAGTGTCCTGCCTGATGCGAGTGCGGTAGTGACCGACTACGCCGAACATAGCGATGCCGGGTTACCGATCGGCATCAAGGTCGGTGACACGGTATTGGGGCAGCAAACTTATGATGGTTTGGATCGTTTGATACACAGTACCGTAGGCGGACGAAAGTCCGAGGCGGGTTATGAAGCGGGCTTCACTCAGCCGCAGTGGTACAAGAGTGCTGATGGCACAAAAACCGAATTCACTTATTTGCGCGATCTGGGCGGTTTACTGACGGAGCGCAAGTCAGGTGCATTGCTCACGACCCTGACTTACGACCCCGCCAGTGGCAATCCCTTGGCCTGTACCGAAAACGGCAGGGAGCGCAGCTTCACCTATTACCCTTCCGGACGCCTCAAATCCGAAACGACGACCTTCGGCGCTATCACAAAATCAACGTCCAGTACCTGGTCCCTGCAGGGACGACCGATCACCCATGTCGACGTACTCGGAGCCGAAAGCAGATCCGAATACGATAAGCACGGCCGCCTGTTATCCACCTCTCAGGGTTCGTTGAAAACCGAATTCCACTACGCCATCCAGACGGGGATGCTGGACTGGACGAAAACCGAAGAAACGTCGATCAAGCGGCAGATGATCACCCGGTTTGCCTATGACGATATCGGTCGTGAAACCCGCCGTACGTTCGAGATTCAGGGCCAGCCCGACCAGACGCTGGAATCGACTTACACGCTTGCCGGCAAACTGGCGCAGAAAGTCTCCAGGCGCGGCACGCAACTATTGCGCGACGAACAATTCACCTACGATGTGCGCGGGCGACTGATCCAGTACGACTGTGCTGGCACCCAAAAGCCCCGCGATCCGTATGGCAAGGAAATTGTCCAGCAGACGTTCACCTTCGATGCGCTGGATAACATTCTGACCGTGCAGACGAAGTTCCCGCTGGGCATGAATCTGACCACCTTCAGTTATGACAATCCTGATCCTGTACAGCTCAGTGCAGTCAAACATTCCCATGCCGACTATCCACCGGCAGTGACACTGGAATACGACGCCAACGGCAGGATGATCAAGGACGACCAGGCGCGAACCCTGGCCTATGACGCATTCGGACGTCTTGAGCAGTTGTCCAGCGCAGGGGGATCAGTCATTCGTGGCTACCATTACGACGGCTTCGACGATCTGGTCGAACTGTCGCAACCCGACAAGGTGATTACGCAGCGTTACTACCATGCGGGCCGGGTCGCCAATGAGGTGAGTGGTGAAAATTCGTCCAGTGTTGTGCGTCACGGTGGAGCGCTTGTGGGGCAACAGCAGCTCGGTTCGAACGCCGGCGCGCAGCTGTTTGGTACCGATCAGCAGCAAAGCGTGCTGGCAACGCTGGACAAGGAACAGCTCACCGATTGCGCTTACAGCCCTTACGGGCACCGCCCTGCCGAAGGTGGATTGTTCAGCCTGGCAGGGTTCAACGGCGAGCAACTGGATCCGGTGACCGGGTTGTATGTGCTGGGTAACGGTTACAGAGCCTATAGTCCGACACTGATGCGTTTTCTCGCCCCCGACAGCATGAGTCCGTTCGGCGCGGGCGGATTGAATGCCTACAGTTATTGCCTGGGCGACCCTGTCAATCGTGTTGACCCTACCGGACATATATCCTGGCAAACGATCCTGGGCATCGGCCTCAGTATTCTCGGGGTTGTGGCCAGCGTACTGACGATGGGCGCGGCGACGCCATGGGCAGTGGCGGCATTGGGGCTGGCGGTTGCTTCAGGTTTGGCGGGTATCGCCAGCGAGCTGGCCAATGAGCTGGCACCGGGTTCTCAAGCAGGCGAGATATTGGGCTGGATCAGTTTTGGTCTTGGGCTGGCTTCGCTGGGTGCAGGTATGGCAGCGGGTGCAAAAGCTGCAGTGAATGCAGGCAGGAAGATGGCTTCAGCCTTTAGCAAAGGGCTCAGTCCCGATGGCAAGCAAACAGCCAAAGCGGCAAAACATTTCAAGAAGCCTGGAAAAGGCGCCAAGGCTGCGAGCAAAAAAACCAAGGCACCCGTGGAAACAGTGCCGGATGAACCTTGGCAATTGCACAGGGCCACCGGGACGGATGACGTGCTCAGCGCCACCGGTTATAAAAATTATCAGGATAAGGCTGACGATTTCTACAAACTCATTGAAAGCAATAAGTCCCCCCGCGAAGCAGCTAGGGAGATGACTCTGGCGTACTCGGAATTAGCCAAATACAGCCAAACAAGAAAGTTAACGCATGTTTATATGACGAAGACCACTGGAGGCACGGATCGTATTTACCTTCTAGAGGACAGTGCAACGAGAGTTTGCAAAGTCATTCAGTCGGGCGGCCATTGGTCTAACGGGCAAACCTCCGGAAGAATAAGAGCGGCTGAAAAGATAGATACAAGTCGCATGTGAGCAGCCTGATTACGTTACTTGCCCATTATGAGTTTGAAGGTCTGGAGTGCCGTCCCAGTGCCCACTCCACATGTTCCCTGACCAACTCTGACGGATAATCCCGTCGCGCCTTCAACGCTTCCAGCACCGGAATCGTTGAAGGCGCATTGCCCAGACCGACCGCCAGATTCCGCAACCAGCGCTCATACCCGGCACGCCGCAACGGCGAACCTTCAGTGCTGCTCAAGAACTTCTCCTCATCCCACAAAAACAACTCGGCCAACTCGGCGTTATCGAGATTGTGCCGTGGCTTGAAATCGCTTTCCCCGGAAGGCTTGGCGAAACGGTTCCACGGGCAGCAAATCTGACAGTCATCACAGCCGAACACGCGATTGCCGATCAGCGGTCGCAGATCCTCGGGGATTGCGGTTTTCAGCTCGATGGTCAGATAGGAAATGCAGCGCCGCGCGTCCAGCACGTAGGGACCGACGAAAGCATTGGTCGGGCAAATGTCGAGGCACGCAGTGCAGCGGCCGCAGTGTTCGCTGCTGTGCGGTTCGTCCACCGGCAACGGCAGATCGACGAACAGTTCGCTCAGGAAGAAATAACTGCCGGCCTTGCGATTCAGTACCAGAGTGTTTTTGCCGATCCAGCCCAGCCCGGCCTGTTCGGCGATGGCTTTTTCCAGCACCGGGGCGCTGTCGACAAACGCGCGGAAACCGAACGGGCCGATCTGCGCTTGAATCTTGTCGGCCAATTGCTGCACACGTTTACGGATCAATTTGTGGTAATCGCGGCCCAAGGCATAACGCGACACGTAGGCTTTTTCCGGTTGCGCGAGCATTTGCGCCATTTGCGTGTCGCCGGGCAGGTAGTCCATGCGCAGCGAGACCACGCGCAACGTGCCCGGCACCAGTTCTTCGGGGTGCGAGCGTTTGCTGCCATGGGCGCCCATGTAGTCCATTTCGCCGTGGTAGCCGGCCTCGAGCCAGCGCGCGAGGTGCTGCTCATGCTCGGCCAGATCCAGGCCGCTGATGCCGACTTGCTGGAAGCCCAGCTCGCGGCCCCAATCCTTGATCGATTGGGCGAGGGCGGGCAGGTCTGTGGTGATGGCGGACATGAGGCGAGAGAAACCGGAGCTGAGGTGCGTATAATTCTGCCAGACATCGGAGCCCGAAGACGCATGCCGCACACGAAAGATGAATTACCCGACGCGCTGTATGGCGCCGCACAGGTGCGCGAACTCGATGCACGGCTGATTGCTGCCGGTACACCGGGCTTCGAATTGATGCAGCGCGCGGCCCATGCGACGTGGCGCGCATTGGTGCGGCAGTGGCCTTTGGCGACTGAACTGACGGTGCTGGCCGGGCATGGCAACAATGCGGGAGACGGTTATCTGGTCGCGGCCATGGCCCAGCGAGCCGGGTTGCTCGTGCGGGTGTTGGCGGTCGGTGATCCCCGGCAATTGCAGGGCGACGCAGCGTCAGCCCATGCCGAGGCCTCGACGCACGGTGTGGCGATTCAGGGCTGGAGCGCTCACAGCGAGTTGCGCGGGGTCATCCTCGATGCCCTGCTCGGCACCGGTCTGAGCGGCGACGTGCGTGAGCCGTATGCCACTGCGATCAATGCGATCAACGTCAGTGGTTTGCCGGTTGCTGCGGTCGATATCCCTTCCGGATTGTGTGCCGACACTGGGCGAGCGCTGGGTGTCGCGGTCTGTGCCGATCTCACGGTGACCTTTATTGGTCTGAAGCTTGGGCTTTTCACCGGTGACGCGGCGGATCATGTCGGCGCGCTGCTGTTCAACGATTTGCAGGCGCCAGCGGAAACTTACCGTGACATTCCTGTCCGCGCCCAGCGACTCAATGCCGCTAATCTTCCTCGATTGGCGCCGCGCGCACCGGCGTCGCACAAGGGCCGTTTTGGCCATGTGCTGCTGATCGGTGGCGATCACGGATTTGGCGGGGCAATTCTGCTCAGCACCGAAACGGCTCTGCGCAGCGGCGCGGGCATGGTTTCGCTGGCGACCCGTCCCGAGCATGTGCCAGCAGCCCTTACCCGTGTGCCGGAAGCTATGGTTCTTGGCACCTCTTCGGCCAATCAGTTGATGGGTTTGCTGGAAAAAGTCTCGACGCTGGTCGTCGGTCCTGGCCTCGGCCAGGCCAGTTGGGGCCGCGCATTACTGTCGGCGGCGGCCAACGCGGCATTGCCGCAAGTGTGGGATGCTGACGCACTGAACTTGCTGGCCAGCGGTTTCGTTCAATTGCCCAAGGATTGCGTGATCACCCCGCATCCAGGCGAAGCGGCGCGCTTGCTGGGCATCAGCACCGCCGACGTGCAGGCGGATCGTCCCGCGGCAGCGTTGGCGCTGAGCAAAAAATATACAGCAGTGGTGGTGTTGAAAGGCGCAGGCAGCCTGATTGCGCATCCCGATGGCCGTTTGGCGCTTTGTCACCAAGGTCATCCGGCCATGGCCACCGCCGGCCTTGGCGACGTGCTCGCCGGTTTGACCGGGGCACTGCTGGCGCAAGGCCTGGACGGTTTTGATGCGGCATGTCTGGCGGTCTGGCTGCACGCCAATGCCGGTCAGCACCAAGGTAAATTCGGCCGTGGGCTGGCGGCCAGTGATCTGATTCCAGCCATTCGTCAGTTGTTGGAGGAGCAAGCACCGTGTCTGAAGTAACCCTGTACCTGGCCGATGAACAGGCCATGAGCGACTTTGGCGCACGGATCGCCCGCGTGACCCAGGGCCATGGCCTGATTTTTCTCGAAGGCAACCTGGGCATGGGCAAAACCACCCTGTCGCGGGGCATCATTCGCGGCTTGGGCCATGTCGGCGCGGTGAAAAGTCCGACCTTCACCTTGGTCGAACCCTACGAAATCGGTGACATCCGCGCCTTCCACTTCGACCTGTATCGCCTGGTCGATCCAGAAGAACTGGAGTTTCTCGGCATCCGCGACTACTTCGAAGATGACGCGATGTGTCTGATCGAATGGCCCGATAAAGGTGCAGGCTTTTTGCCAAAGCCTGACCTGACCATTACCATTAGCCCGCAAGACAGCGGGCGTTCGCTGAAAATTTTATCCCAGGGCTCGCGTGGCGAGGCCTGGTGTGCCGCTTTGGCGTTGGAATCCAATTAAATGATGGGGTTAGGTATGCGCTTTCGCGCGTTGGTGGCTGCCGCTGGACTGTTGTTGATGGCAGTGACTGTCAACGCCGTGGCCGATTCAAAGGTCAACAGCGTGCGCCTGTGGCGGGCGCCGGACAACACGCGACTGGTCTTCGACCTGAGCGGCCCGGTGCAGCACAGCGTGTTTACCCTGACCGCGCCGGATCGTCTGGTGATCGACATCAATGGCGCCACCCTCGGTGCACCGCTGAATGTGCAGACCGCGAACACGCCGATCACCGCAATGCGTTCGGCCCAGCGTACGCCGACTGATCTGCGCGTGGTCATCGACCTGAAAAAAGCCGTCACCCCGAAAAGCTTCTCGCTGGCGCCGAACGCGCAGTACGGCAACCGCCTGGTGGTCGACCTGTTCGATAACCCGGCCGACGCCGCACCGCCGCCTGCGCCGACGCCGCAGGTCGCGACTGTGCCAGCGGTGCCGGTAACCCCGACCGAACCGGCAATCAAGTTGCCGCCAGCCCCGGCCGGCAAGCGCGACATTATTGTGGTGATCGACGCCGGCCACGGTGGCGAAGACCCGGGCGCATCCGGTTCGCGCGGTCAGCGTGAGAAAGACGTAGTGCTGCAGATCGCTCGCGAACTGCAGCGTCAGGTCAACGGCATGAAAGGCTTCCGTGCCGAATTGACCCGTACCGGCGACTACTTCATCCCGTTGCGCGGCCGTACCGAAATCGCTCGCAAGAAAGGCGCCGACCTGTTCGTCTCGATTCATGCTGACGCCGCGCCGTCTGCGGCCGCCTTCGGCGCTTCGGTGTTTGCCCTGTCTGATCGCGGCGCAACTTCCGAGACCGCGCGTTGGCTGGCCGACAGCGAAAACCGTTCCGACTTGATCGGTGGTGCCGGCAACGTCAGCCTCGACGACAAGGACCGCATGCTCGCCGGCGTATTGCTCGACCTGTCGATGACCGCCTCGCTGACTTCCAGCCTCAACGTCGGCCAGAAAGTCCTGACCAACATCGGCCGCGTCACGCCGCTGCACAAACAGCGTGTGGAACAGGCCGGGTTCATGGTGTTGAAGTCGCCGGACATCCCGTCGATTCTGGTCGAAACCGGGTTTATCTCCAACGCCAACGAAGCCAGCAAGCTCTCGGCATCGAGCCACCAGCAAGCGTTGGCCCGTTCGATCAGCAGCGGCGTGCGCCAGTTCTTCCAGCAGAACCCGCCACCGGGCACTTACATCGCCTGGCTGCGTGATTCCGGCAAGATCGCTCAAGGCCCGCGCGATCATCGCGTCGGTCCGGGTGAAACGCTGGCGATGATCGGCGTGCGCTATCAGGTGTCGCCGGCCACGCTGCGCGCTGCCAACAATCTGAAAAGCGATGAACTGAAAGTCGGTCAGCACTTGACCATTCCTGGCACCGAACTGGCGTCCAAAGAATGAACGAAGTGCTGAACGCTGCTGCCCGCATCGAACTGCTCAGCCCACGGCTGGCGAACCAGATCGCCGCCGGTGAGGTGGTTGAACGTCCGGCCTCGGTGATCAAGGAACTGCTGGAAAACAGCCTCGATTCCGGCGCCAAGCGTATTGATGTCGATGTCGAGCAGGGCGGGGTCAAGTTGCTGCGGGTGCGTGACGATGGCAGCGGCATCTCTGCCGATGACCTGCCGCTGGCCCTGGCCCGTCACGCCACCAGCAAGATTCGCAACCTGGAAGACCTTGAGCAGGTGATGAGCCTCGGTTTCCGGGGTGAGGCGCTGGCCTCGATCAGCTCCGTGGCGCGCCTGACGCTGACCTCGCGTACTCGCGATGCCGATCAAGCCTGGCAAGTCGAAACCGAAGGCCGCGACATGGCACCTCGGGTGCAACCGGCAGCGCATCCGGTCGGCACTTCCGTGGAAGTTCGCGACCTGTTCTTCAACACCCCGGCGCGACGCAAATTCCTCAAGACCGAAAAAACCGAGTTCGATCACCTGCAAGAAGTGATCAAGCGTCTGGCGCTGGCGCGTTTCGACGTGGCTTTCCATCTGCGGCATAACGGCAAGACCATTCTCAGCCTGCACGAAGCCCACGATGACGCGGCCCGCGCCCGGCGTGTGGCGGCGATCTGCGGTTCGGGTTTCCTCGAGCAGGCGCTGCCGATCGAGATCGAGCGCAACGGCTTGCACCTGTGGGGCTGGGTTGGTTTGCCGACCTTCAACCGCAGTCAGGCGGATCTGCAGTATTTCTTTGTGAATGGCCGGGCGGTGCGCGACAAACTTGTGGCTCACGCCGTGCGTCAGGCCTATCGCGACGTGCTGTTCAACGGCCGTCACCCGACGTTTGCGCTGTTTTTTGAAGTCGATCCGGCGGCGGTCGACGTCAACGTGCACCCGACCAAACACGAAGTGCGCTTCCGTGACGGGCGCATGGTGCATGACTTCCTTTATGGCACGTTGCACCGTGCTTTGGGCGACGTGCGTCCGGAAGATCAGCTTGCCGGTTCCGTGACCACAGCTGTCGTGCGGCCGACGGGCCTCGATGCCGGTGAGTTCGGTCCGCAGGGTGAAATGCGTCTGGCGGCCAATGCGCTGCTGGAGCAACCGCAGGCACAACCGGCGTTCAATACCTCGTCCGGCGCCAGCGCTGGCGGGGCTTACCAGTATCAATACACGCCACGCCCACAATCAGCGGTACCGCCGGCTGCCGAGGCTCAGGCTGCGTATCGCGAGTTTTTCGCGCCGCTGCCTGAGGCTAATGCCAACGCGCTGCCGGCCGGGCAGGAAGATATTCCTCCGCTGGGTTATGCCTTGGCGCAGTTGAAAGGTATCTACATTCTTTCCGAAAACGCCCAAGGGCTGGTGCTGGTGGACATGCACGCTGCTCACGAGCGGATCATGTACGAACGCCTGAAAATCGCCATGGCCAGCGAGGGGCTGAGCGGTCAGCCGTTATTGGTGCCGGAATCCTTGGCCGTTAGCCAGCGCGAGGCCGATTGCGCTGAAGAGCACGCGGCATGGTTCCAGCGTCTGGGGTTCGAGCTGCAGCGTCTGGGCCCGGAAACCCTGGCGATCCGCCAAATCCCGGCGTTGTTGAAACAGGCCGAAGCCAACCGTCTGGTCGGCGATGTCCTGTCGGACTTGATGGAGTACGGCACCAGCGACCGGATTCAGGCACACCTCAACGAATTGCTCGGCACCATGGCCTGCCACGGCGCGATCCGCGCCAACCGGCGTTTGGCCCTGCCGGAAATGAACGGCCTGCTACGCGACATGGAAAACACCGAGCGCAGCGGTCAATGCAACCATGGCCGACCGACCTGGACCCAATTGGGCCTGGACGATCTGGACAAACTGTTTCTGCGCGGTCGTTGATGAGCCAGCTTCCTCCAGCGATTTTCCTGATGGGCCCGACCGCTGCGGGCAAGACCGATCTGGCCATTGAGCTGACCAAGGTGCTGCCGTGCGAGTTGATCAGTGTCGATTCAGCGCTGGTCTATCGCGGCATGGACATCGGCACCGCCAAGCCTTCGAAAGAACTGCTGGCCGAATATCCGCACCGCTTGATCGATATTCTCGACCCGGCTGAGGCTTATTCGGCTGCGGATTTCCGGCGCGATGCCCTGCAAGCCATGGCCGAGATCACCGCGCGCGGAAAAATTCCGCTGCTGGTCGGCGGTACGATGCTCTATTACAAGGCTTTGGTCGAAGGTCTGGCGGATATGCCAGCGGCCGATGCCGATGTTCGCGCGCAGATCGAAGAAGAGGCTGCACGCCTCGGTTGGCAAGCCTTGCACGATCAATTGGCGAGCATTGACCCGGTGTCAGCGGCGCGGATTCACCCGAACGATCCGCAGCGCTTGAGTCGCGCGCTGGAAGTTTATCGAGTCAGCGGTCAGAGCATGACCGAGCTACGTCAGCAACAATCTTCGCAAAGTACTGAAGCAGCCGCTTCGGGACTGCAACAATTGCCCTATACTGTCGCGAACTTGGCCATTGCCCCGGCGAATCGTCAGGTACTGCACGAGCGCATTAAACAAAGATTCACAAATATGTTGGAACAGGGGTTCCTCGACGAGGTCGTAGCCCTGCGTAAAAGAAGTGACCTGCATTCGGGGTTGCCGTCTATACGTGCGGTAGGCTACCGCCAAGTCTGGGACTACCTGGATGGCAAGCTGACGTTGGCCGAAATGCAGGAGCGCGGCATCATCGCCACGCGCCAATTGGCCAAACGCCAGTTCACCTGGCTGCGCAGCTGGGAAGATATACACTGGCTGGACAGTCTTGATTGCGACAATCTGCCACGCGCCTTGAAATACCTTGGGACCATCTCCATATTGAGCTGAGTCCTTGCAATTGCCGTCTATCCTTGGGGGTGTGGCGGCCAAAGCCATCTGAATTACCTATTTTTTATTATTGAATCCTTAAAGGAGTGCGGCACATGTCAAAAGGGCATTCGCTACAAGACCCTTACTTGAATACTTTACGTAAAGAGAAAGTTGGGGTTTCCATCTACCTGGTCAACGGTATCAAACTGCAAGGCACGATCGAGTCGTTCGACCAGTTCGTGATCCTGCTGAAAAACACCGTAAGCCAGATGGTTTACAAACACGCTATCTCGACAGTAGTGCCGGTTCGTCCAATTCGTCTGCCTAGCGCAACCGAATCCGAAGCAGGTGACGCTGAGCCAGGTAACGCCTGATAGGAGTCTCCTTTGTTCTTTGAGCGCCACGGTGGTGGTGAACGAGTGATCCTCGTTCACTTGGATGGACAGGACCCTGAGGCGCGCGAAGATCCGCAGGAGTTTCAGGAATTGGCTAATTCGGCCGGCGCCGAGACCGTTGCGTTTTTTAACGTACCGCGTCATCGGCCAACCGCCAAATTTCTGATCGGCAGCGGCAAGGTCGAGGAACTGCGCGACCTGGTCAAGGCTGAAGAAGCCGATCTGGTGATTTTCAATCACATCCTCACGCCCAGTCAGGAACGTAACCTCGAACGTGTTTTCGAGTGTCGCGTGATCGACCGTACCGGTCTGATTCTCGATATTTTCGCCCAACGCGCCCGTACCCATGAAGGCAAGCTCCAGGTCGAACTGGCCCAGCTTGACCACATGAGCACCCGCCTGGTTCGCGGCTGGACTCACCTTGAGCGTCAGGGTGGCGGCATCGGCATGCGCGGCCCGGGTGAGACTCAGCTGGAAACCGACCGCCGTTTGCTGCGGGTCCGCCTGCGCCAGATCAAGGGGCGGCTGGAGAAGGTGCGCAGCCAGCGCGAGCAATCGCGACGTGGCCGCTCCCGTGCGGATATCCCTACCGTGTCTTTGGTGGGATATACCAACGCCGGCAAATCGACACTCTTCAACAATGTGACGAAATCCGATGTTTACGCGGCCGACCAGTTGTTCGCCACACTGGACCCGACCCTGCGCCGTCTGGATCTGGACGACCTGGGGCCGATTGTTCTGGCGGATACGGTAGGCTTCATTCGTCACCTGCCGCACAAGCTGGTCGAAGCATTTCGGTCTACCCTCGAAGAGTCGGCCAACTCCGACCTGTTGTTGCACGTGATCGATGCGGCCGAACCGGATCGCATGTTGCAGATCGAGCAGGTGATGGTGGTGCTGGGCGAGATTGGTGCCCAGGACTTGCCGATACTCGAGGTCTATAACAAACTCGATTTGCTTGAAGGCGTTGAGCCACAAATCCAGCGCGACGAAAACGGCAAGCCCCAGCGGGTCTGGCTTTCGGCACGTGATGGCAGTGGTCTGGAATTGCTTGAACAAGCCATTGCCGAATTGCTCGGCAGTGATTTGTTCATCGGCACACTGCGTTTGCCGCAACGATTCGCCCGACTGCGTGCGCAGTTTTTCGAACTCGGTGCGGTGCAGAAAGAAGAGCATGACGAAGAAGGCATCAGCCTGCTGGCCGTTCGTTTGCCCCGGGTCGAGCTGAATCGACTGGTAAGCCGCGAAGGATTGCAGCCGATGGAGTTCATCGAGCAACACACTTTGCAATAAAAGCCTGAAGAAGCGGTTGTGCCGTAACGGCAGGCATTCTGTAGCATTGGTCGGCGCGCCGTGGGTGCGTCTTTGCTTTATCAGATGGAGAGCGCTATGGCTTGGAATGAGCCGGGTGGCAACTCGAATAATCAGGATCCTTGGGGTGGCAAACGCCGCAATAACGGCGACCGCAAGGGGCCACCGGATCTCGACGAGGCCTTCCGAAAGCTGCAGGAAAGCCTGAACGGGTTGTTCGGTGGTGGTAAGAAACGCGGTGGTGATGACGGCGGTGGTTCGGGCAGGAGCGGTGGCGGCTTCGGCGGTCTGCTCGGCATCGGCCTCGTCGTGCTGGCGGCTGTCTGGCTGTACAGCGCGGTCTATGTGGTGGACGAGCAGGAGCAAGCCGTGGTGCTGCGCTTCGGCAAGTACTACGAGACCGTTGGCCCGGGCCTGAATATCTACTTCCCGCCGATCGATAAAAAGTACATGGAAAACGTCACGCGTGAGCGTGCGTACACCAAGCAGGGCCAGATGCTGACCGAAGACGAGAACATCGTCGAAGTGCCGCTGACCGTGCAGTACAAGATCAGCAACCTGCAGGACTTCGTGCTGAACGTCGATCAGCCGGAAATCAGTCTGCAGCATGCGACTGACAGTGCCCTGCGCCACGTGGTGGGTTCCACCGCCATGGACCAGGTGCTGACCGAAGGTCGTGAATTGATGGCCAGCGAAATCAAGGAGCGTCTGCAACGCTTCCTCGATACCTATCGCACCGGTATCACCGTCACTCAGGTCAACGTACAGAGCGCAGCGGCACCGCGTGAAGTGCAGGAAGCCTTCGATGACGTGATCCGCGCCCGTGAAGACGAGCAGCGTTCGCGCAACCAGGCTGAAACCTACGCCAACGGCGTCGTGCCGGAAGCCCGTGGTCAGGCCCAGCGCATCCTCGAGGATGCCAACGGTTATCGCGACGAAACGGTCTCGCGCGCCAAGGGTGAGGCCGATCGCTTTACCAAGCTGGTCGCCGAGTACCGCAAGGCACCTGAGGTTACCCGCCAGCGTCTGTACCTGGACACCATGCAGGAAGTCTTCAGCAATACCAGCAAGGTACTCGTGACCGGCAACAAGAACGGCCAGAGCAATCTGCTTTACCTGCCGTTGGACAAAATGATTCAGAACAGTTCGGGCAGCAATGCACCGGTCACCGGTTCGGCTGCCGCCAACAACACGGACGTCACGCCGCATGTCACTGACCTGCCGCAGTCGCGCACAAGGGAGACCCGCTGATGAGCAATAAATCGCTGATCGCCCTGATCGTTGGCGTTGTTGTGGTACTGGTGGGCTGGAACTGCTTCTACATCGTGGCTCAGACCGAGCGTGCGGTGCTGCTGCAATTCGGTCGCGTGGTTCAGGCCGATGTTCAGCCAGGCCTGCATGTGAAAGTGCCTTACGTTAACCAGGTGCGTAAATTCGACGCACGTCTGATGACGCTGGATGCACCGACACAGCGTTTCCTGACCCTGGAAAAGAAAGCCGTGATGGTCGATGCCTATGCCAAGTGGCGCGTGAAGGATGCCGAGCGCTTCTACACCGCAACTTCCGGCCTCAAGCAGATCGCCGACGAGCGTCTGTCCCGTCGTCTGGAATCCGGTCTGCGTGACCAGTTCGGTAAGCGCACCCTGCACGAGGTGGTGTCGGGTGAGCGTGACGCACTGATGGCTGACATCACTGCTTCGCTGAACAAAATGGCGGAAAAAGAGCTGGGTATCGAAGTTGTCGATGTCCGGGTCAAGGCCATCGATCTGCCGAAAGAAGTAAACCGCAGTGTGTTCGAGCGTATGAGCACCGAGCGTGAGCGTGAAGCTCGCGAGCACCGCGCCAAGGGTAACGAGCTGGCTGAAGGCATCCGTGCCGACGCCGATCGTCAACGCCGCGTGCTGCTGGCTGAAGCCTATCGTGAGTCCGAAGAGGTTCGCGGTGATGGTGATGCCCAGGCCGCTGCGATCTACTCCAAGGCCTACGGTCAGGATCAGGAGTTCTACAGTTTCTATCGTAGCCTGCGCGCCTACCGTGAAAGCTTCGCGAACAAATCCGACGTATTGGTCCTCGACCCAAGCAGCGACTTTTTCCACTACCTGGAAAAGGCCAAGCCTTGATACGCCGTTGACCTGAATCATTCCGCCCGGCGGCTAAAACCTCGGGCGGGGTGATCCTTTGGGAAAACGTGTGTATGATGCGGCAGCCGGGAAATTCCCGGCTTTTTTGCGTCTGCACGTTTGATTGCTGTTTTTTGTTGCAGGCATCGGGTTGAATGGCCCGAGAGTATTTCGAGGAAAGTGATGGGCGAAGCCGGTAACAGGCCTTTCGCCGCGTCGTTCATGCGCGTGCGTTTTGAACGGTTCGGTCATTTTCTGCTTCACTCAAGGCTCGCCCGCAGGCTGGCCGCCCGGATCAAAGGGGAATGGCGTAATGGCAACGGTAGACCGCTGGCTGCTGCCAGATGGCATCGAAGAAGTACTGCCACCGGAAGCGGCGCGCATTGAAGTCGCGCGTCGTCAGGTGTTGGATCTGTTCCAGAGCTGGGGTTACGAGTTTGTCGTGACTCCCCATATCGAGTACCTGGAATCCCTGCTGACCGGCGCGGGCCAGGACCTGGATCTGCGTACCTTCAAGGTCATCGACCCGCAATCGGGCCGGCAGATGGGTTTCCGTGCCGACATCACGCCGCAAGTGGCGCGTATCGATGCGCACACCCTGCGTCGCGAAGGTCCGAGCCGTCTGTGCTACGCCGGCAGTGTGCTGCATGCTCAGCCGCGTGCACTGTCGTCCTCGCGCAGCCCGATCCAGTTGGGCGCCGAGTTGTACGGCGACGCCAGCCCGAGCAGCGACGTTGAAGTGATCAGCCTGATGCTGGCCATGCTGCAACTGGCCGATGTGCCGGATGTGCACATGGACCTTGGTCATGTTGGCATCTATCGTGGTCTGGCGCGTGCCGCCGGTCTGTCCGGTGAAGTCGAACAGCAGTTGTTCGATGCGCTGCAACGCAAGGCCATCGACGAGGTCATTACCTTGACCGAAGGCTTGCCGGCCGACTTGTCCGGCATGCTGCGGGCGCTGGTCGACCTGTGTGGCGGGCGTGAAGTGTTGAGCGCTGCCCGCGAACGACTGGCCAATGCGCCGGCGCCGGTTCTGGCGGCACTGGAGGATTTGCTGGCGATCGCCGAGCGCCTCTCGGCGCGTTTCCCGGACCTGCCGTTGTACTTCGACCTGGGCGAGCTGCGTGGCTACCACTACCACACCGGTGTGGTGTTCGCGGTGTTCGTGCCGGGCGTTGGCCAGTCCATCGCTCAGGGCGGTCGCTACGACGACATCGGCGCGGATTTTGGCCGCGCCCGTCCAGCGACAGGCTTCTCCACCGATTTGAAAACCCTGGTGACCCTGGGGCGTGCTGAGATCGAGCTACCGTCTGGCGGTATCTGGATGCCTGACAGTACGGATGCGGCACTCTGGCAGCAGGTTTGCCAGTTGCGCAGTGAGGGTCAGCGTGTCGTTCAGGCTTTGCCTGGGCAACCTTTGGCCGCCGCCCGTGATGCGGACTGCGACCGGCAATTGATTCAGCAGAACGGGCTTTGGCAAGTATCGCCACT
Organism: Pseudomonas zeae; assembly: GCF_014268485.2. NCBI lineage: Bacteria > Pseudomonadati > Pseudomonadota > Gammaproteobacteria > Pseudomonadales > Pseudomonadaceae > Pseudomonas > Pseudomonas zeae. The sequence continues at coordinate 871,382 of NZ_CP077090.1, forward strand.
GGCTTCTTGAGTTTTCCTGCCGGCCATCGCCGGCACCAAGTTTGCGCGAATGAGGACAAGTGTTATGGGTAAGAATGTCGTAGTCCTGGGCACCCAATGGGGTGATGAGGGCAAAGGCAAGATCGTTGATCTGCTGACCGAACATGCTGCCGCCGTAGTGCGCTACCAAGGTGGCCACAACGCTGGCCACACACTGGTGATCGACGGCGAGAAAACCGTCCTGCACCTGATCCCGTCGGGCGTGCTGCGCGAAGGCGTGCAGTGCCTGATCGGCAACGGCGTGGTGGTTGCACCTGACGCCCTGCTGCGCGAGATCACCAAGCTGGAAGAGAAAGGCGTACCGGTGCGTGAGCGTCTGCGTATCAGCCCGTCCTGCCCGCTGATCCTGTCCTTCCATGTGGCGCTGGACCAGGCCCGTGAAAAGGCCCGTGGCGAGCTGAAGATCGGTACCACCGGTCGCGGCATCGGCCCGGCTTACGAAGACAAGGTTGCTCGTCGTGGCCTGCGTGTTGGCGACCTGCTGAACATGCCGCGCTTCGAAGACAAGCTGCGTGAACTGGTGGATTACCACAACTTCATGCTGGTCGGTTACTACAAAGAGCCAGCCATCGAGTTCGAGAAGACCCTGGCCGAGTGCAAGGAATACGCTGAGCTGCTCAAGCCGCTGATGCTCGACGTCACCGCTGAGCTGCACGACCTGCGTCGCGCCGGCAAAGACATCATGTTCGAAGGTGCCCAGGGTTCGTTGCTCGACATCGACCACGGTACCTACCCGTACGTGACCAGTTCCAACACCACTGCCGGTGGCGTAGCGACTGGTTCCGGCGTTGGCCCGATGTTCCTGGACTACATCCTGGGCATCACCAAGGCCTACACCACTCGCGTCGGTTCGGGTCCATTCCCGACTGAGCTGTTCGACGACGTCGGCGCGCACCTGGCCAAACAAGGTCACGAGTTCGGTGCGACCACCGGCCGTGCCCGTCGTTGTGGCTGGTTCGACGCCGTTATCCTGCGTCGCGCTATCGATGTGAACAGCATTTCGGGTATCTGCCTGACCAAGCTGGACGTACTCGACGGTCTGGAAACCATCAACATCTGCGTTGGCTATAAAGACGCCGAAGGCAATGCCGTTGCTCCGACCGACGCTGACAGCTACGTAGGCCTGCAGCCTGTGTACGAAGAAGTGCCGGGCTGGACCGAATCGACCGTGGGCGCCAAGACCCTGGAAGAGCTGCCAGCTAACGCTCGCGCCTACATCAAACGCGTTGAAGAGCTGATCGGCGCGCCGATCGACATTATTTCGACGGGCCCGGACCGCAACGAAACCATCGTTCTGCGTCATCCGTTTGCTTGATAAGTCGTTGATGTAAAAACACAAAGGCCCCTTCATCGGGGCCTTTGTCGTTTATGCCTGTTGGACGGCATGACCTTTGCTGTGAATCTGTCTACAAGAGTGCCATCAAATTAATGGCGTCAGAAGTAGAGGTATTCACAGTGTCGGCCGTTCTCTCACTGTTACAAAGCCGTTTGTTGCGCCCCGTGTTCGTTACCCTTGGTATCGCCCTTTTGGTGCAAGTGTTGGTGGCCGTTGCCCTGACGCGGAGCACCGTCACGGCGCTGGAAGCTGACTTGGCGGTGCGCCTCGGCGCCGACAGCCAGAAGCTCTCCGGTGAACTGGAGCAGGCCGGGCGTGAAGTCACCTCGAGCCTCGATGCCTTGTCCGCCAGTACTCGTCAGCGGCTTACCGCCGGCCTGTCTTCGCGCCTGAAAGAAGAGCAGGCGCAACTGCGTGCGACGCTGGAAAAAGATCTGAAAGATTCGGCCAATGACATGGCGCAGTTACTGGCCTCCGTAGCCCCGCGAGCCATGTGGGACAGCGACGTACCGACCCTGTCCGAGTTCGCTCGCCGTGCCCAGCGTAATCCCAATGTGTTGTTCGTGGTCTACGACGACGCCACCGGCCAGCACCTGACTCGCTATCTCAATCGCGAAAACCCGATCAACAAGGCCTTGCTGGAAAAGGGTCAGGGCGAGCGTGCACTGGATAAAGTGCTGGATGCGGCGAAAAACGATCCATCGGTTTACTACCTTGAAGCCTCGATCAATCCCAATGGTGTGGAAATCGGCAAGGTGTTGATGGGCGTTTCCACGGCGTCGGTGGAAACCGATCTGGCGGCACTGGACAAGCGCTTCTCAGCGCTGATCGCGAGCAGTGATCAACTGGTCGGCGACAGCCTCAAGGGCGCTGCAGCGGACAGTGCCAATGCCATGCAGGCGCGCCTGCAATCGGCGCAGTCAACCGCCGTCGAGATGAAAGCCAATACCGCCAATACTGTTCAAGAAGCGGCAGCCACCCTGCGTTGGCGGATCGGCATGGGCCTGGCGTTGGTCGGTTTTGGCGTGCTGCTGTTACTGGCCGTCGTGCTCGGCCATCGCGTGGTCAATCGCCTGAAAATGCTCAACGCTGCGATGGATGACTTGGCGGCGGGCGAGGGCGACCTGACCAAGCGTGTGCAGATCAACAGCAAAGACGAAATCGGCGACATGGCCTCGGCGGTCAACCGCTTTGTGGATAAGTTGCAGCCAATCGTGCGCGAAGCGGGCGATGTCGCGCAGCGTACCGGCGTGGAAATCGGCGCAATGACGCTGCGCAATGCCGGTGCCGATGCGGCGGCGGGCATGCAGCGTGATGAAGTGGCGGAGAGTCTGCGCGCGCTGTCGCAAATGGCTGATGAGGCGCAGTCAGAAAGCCATGCGATGCAAGCGGCTTTGAAACAGGTTGTGGATATTCGCCAGGCCACCGACGAAAACACCCGGACGTCCGCCAAGGTCGGCAGCCTGATCGAGGCGCTGGCGGGGCAGGTCGATACCGGAGCGAAAGTCATCGAGCGGCTGGCTCAGCAGAGTGAGCAGATTGAGGTGGTGCTGACGGTGATTCACGGGATTGCCGAGCAGACCAATCTGCTGGCGCTCAACGCGGCGATTGAAGCGGCACGTGCTGGCGAGACCGGGCGTGGATTCGCCGTTGTTGCCGACGAGGTGCGTGCGTTGGCGAGCAAGACGCAAAGCTCCACCGGCGATATTCAGGCGCACATCGTGGCATTGCAGCAGGGCGCTCGTGAGGCGGTCGAAGCGATCGGCCAGGCCGGGCGTCAGGCCAGCGAAGGTTTACTGGTGCTGCGTGACAGTGCGCGCTTGCAGCAGTCGGTACAGGTCTCGGTTGAGCAGGTGCATGCGGCGATTGGCTTGGCAACGCAGGCTGCTGCGCATCAGGCGCAGGGTGCGCAGGCTGTGCGTGGGCGCGTCGAGACAATTCATGCGCAGGCCGAGAAAGCGGCGCAGGCGGTGGTGGAGACCACTGCGAGTGGCAAGGTGCTGGATGGTTTGGCAGCGCAGCTCAAGGCTAGTCTGGGGCAGTTCAGGGCTTGAGGTTGTCTGGGCGGGCCTCTTCGCGAGCAGGCTCGCTCCCACATTAGATCGCGTTCCTCTGATGGAACTCGGTCAACATGTGGGAGCGAGCCTGCTCGCGAAAGCGGTATCAGCGACTCAGATACATCCGGGTCGTCAGTAAATAAACCGGCAGCCCCGACACCAAAATCAACAACGCCGCATAAGGCGCCGCCGCCGCAAATTCGACATTTGCAGTATGCGCCCACACTTCCGTTGCCAGCGTATTGAGCCCGGTCGGACTCAGTAGCAACGTCGCCGTCAATTCCTTCATCGCATCCAGAAACACCAGCGCAAACGCCGCGCCCAATGCCGGGAAGATGATCGGCAACGTCACTCGGCAAAACGCCGTGAACGACGAGGCGCCCAGCGTTCGCGCAGCCTCTTCGAGTTGCGGTGCCGCCTTGTTCAGTGCCGTGCGAATCGGCGCCTGCGCCAATGGCAGAAACAGCAGCGCATAAGCGATCAGCAGCAACGCCGAAGTCTGGTACAGCGCCGGCACGTAGTGCAGGGCGAAATACACCAGCGTCAACGCAATGACCAGGCCTGGTAGCGCATGCAGCAGATATGGCAAGCGCTCGGCCCAGATTGCCAATTGGCCTTTGTAACGCACCACCAACAAACCGACCGGCACGGCCAGCACCAGGCACAACGCAGCTCCGCCAAGAGAAAGTGCCAGAGAAGAAAGCAGGGCTTCAGTGATCGCTGCCACCGGGAATGCTGCGGATGAACCGACCGCCAGCCAATACGCCAACATCCCCAGCGGAATCCCGCTGCCGACAATTGCCAGCATCAGGCAATACAGCTGACCGACCGTGGCCCATGGCCCTAGCCGAACCTGTTCAGCTTGGCGCGCGGCACCTTGTCCGATGCGCACATGCCGAGCTTTGCCGCGTACGCGCAGCTCCAGCCACAACAACACCAGACACAGCGCCAGCAACACGGCGGAAAGCATCGCCGCGTTGGCGTTACTGAACTCCAGTTCGAATTGCTGATAGATCGCCGTGGTGAAGGTTTGCAGGCCGATGATCGACAGTGCGCCGAACTCCACCAGCATGTGCAAGGCAATCAGCAGCGAGCCGGCCAGTAGCGAAGGCCAGAGCAGCGGCAGGGTCACGCGGAAAAACACGCCCCAGCGATTCTGCCCAAGGGTGCGCGCCGACTCTTCAAGGGAGGGGTCGAGATTGCGCAGAGTTGCCGCCACCGGCAGGAAGATCAACGGATACTTCGACAGGCTCATCACCAGAATCGCCCCGCCAAGCCCTTCGAACTGCGCGCTCAGCGAAACCCAGGTGAAGCTGCTGACAAATGCCGGCACCGCGAACGGCAGGCACAGGATCACGCCCCATAGGCGACGCCCTGGCAAATTGCTGCGTTCCAGCAGCCAGGCCAGCGACAGACCAATCACGCCGCAGGTGAGGGTTACACCAACCATCAGCGCCAACGTGTTGCGCAACAGGCCGAACACATACGGGCGCCACAACAAGTGCAACGCCTCGGCCCAGCCGGCCTGCCAGGCCTTGAGCCCGACATAGGCCAGCGGCAACAGGCTCAGCACCACCAGTAACAACACCGGCAGCACCAGCCAGATTGATGGCCGCTTGCGTTTTGGCACGTAACCCCCGCGCATGGCGGGGGCGGATAACGATGCGGTCATCAGTTCAAGCCAACTTCGCGTTCCAGCTCCAGCGCTTCTTCGGCATTGCCCAGATCGGCTGGGGTCACGTTCGGCGCTTCCAGTTCGCTGAACGGCTTGAGCCCGCGATCCGATTCCATACCTTTGTGCAGCGGGTATTCGGCGGTGGTCTGGGTGATCACGCGCTGGCCTTCTTCGCTGGCCATATAGGCAAGGAATTGCTGGGCTTCTTTTGGATGTTTGCTGGATTTCAGCACGGCAGCGCTCGACACGGTGATCAGGCCGCCGACGTCACCGCCGGTGAAGTAATGCAGTTTCGAGTCGAGTTTGCCTTTCTCGCGCTGCAGGGCGAACCAGTAGTAGTTGTTCACCAGCACGGTGGCGACTTCACCGTTTTCCACGGCTTTGAGCGCAACCATGTTGTTGCTGTAGGTCTTGCCGAAGGCGCGCAGGCCGGTCAGCCACTCTTCGGCGGCCTCGCGACCGTGCATTTTGATGATGGCCACGGCTTGTTCCTGAAACGCGCCGCTGGTTGGCACGAAGCCGACTTTGCCTTGCCACTGTGGATCGGCAAAATCCAGGACTGATTTTGGCAGGTCTTTTTCGTCGACCAGTTTCGGGTTGTAAGCGACCACGCGAACGCGTGCCGTCACGCCAATCCAGGTGCCGTTAGCTGCGACGTATTTTTCCGGCAGCACGGCCAAAGTGGCGTCATCGGCCTTGGCCAGCAGGCCTTGTTCGCCGAGATTGTTCAACGGTGGCGATTCTTCGGTGTAGATCACGTCGGCAGGGGAGCGGTCGCCTTCTTCGATGATCTGGCTGGCGAGCTGATTGCTGCTGCCTTTGCGCACGTTGACGTGAATGCCGGTCTTGGCTTCGAAGGCTTTGGCGATCGCGTCGCCGACTTCCTTGTGCTGGCCGTTATAGAGAGTCAGGGAAACCGCATCGGCAGCCTGGGTGAGGGGAGTGGCGAGCGCCAGGCCGAGGAAGGTGAAGGTCAGGCCTCGGCGCAGGGTATTTCGAAACGTCATTCGCGGGGTTCCTCACTGTCGCATTGCAAAAACTTGCAACAATGATAAACGATATTGTTTCTCAAGTGCGCCTTGCGGTGGGGCTGGCGTTTTGATAGGTGCGATGGTGATGGGGTTTCGGGAAGCCAGAAATGCAAAAACCCGCTTTCGCGGGTTTTTGTGAAATCCAAGGTCGTAACCTTGAATTTGAATTGGTGCCCAGAAGAAGACTCGAACTTCCACGACCGTAAGGTCACCAGCACCTGAAGCTGGCGTGTCTACCAATTTCACCATCTGGGCAATCATCGCTAGCGTTGCCGCTGTTGATGTGGCGCACTATACGGAGCGCGTTTTGATCTGTAAACCCCTGATTTAATTTTAATAAATCAGTTTTAAGAAAAGCCGGGCTTAGAATGCAAAAAACCCGCTTTCGCGGGTTTTGTGTGAGCCTTGAAACTGATCTAGTCTCAAACTCGAAATTGGTGCCCAGAAGAAGACTCGAACTTCCACGACCGTAAGGTCACCAGCACCTGAAGCTGGCGTGTCTACCAATTTCACCATCTGGGCAGTATCGTTAACGCTTGTGCGTCGTCGATGGCGCGCACTATACGGAGCGTCTTTTTAACTGTAAACCCCTGTCAGCAAAAAATATGATTTTTTTTACCGGCGGTGTTCAAAACGGCTTTCAAGCGACGATACAGACCCTCATAAGGGCCTTATATAGTCGGAAATTTCCCGTTTCATGGCGCCTATGCCAAACTAACCCGCATATAGACAAGGTGAAAACTCTCTAATGGCCGATTGGCAGTCCCTCGATCCCGAGGCCGCTCGTGAAGCGGAAAAATATGAAAACCCTATTCCTAGCCGCGAACTGATCCTGGCGCATCTCGCCGATCGGGGCTCGCCGGCTGCCCGCGAGCAACTGGTGGAAGAGTTTGGTCTGACCACAGAAGACCAGATCGAAGCCCTGCGCCGCCGCCTTCGCGCCATGGAGCGCGACGCTCAACTGATCTACACCCGCCGCGGCACTTACGCGCCGGTCGACAAGCTCGACCTGATCCTCGGCCGCATCAGTGGTCACCGTGACGGTTTCGGCTTCCTGGTGCCGGACGACGGCAGCGACGACCTGTTCATGAGCCCCGCGCAAATGCGTCTGGTGTTCGATGGCGACCGTGCGCTGGCGCGTGTGTCCGGTCTTGACCGTCGCGGTCGCCGCGAAGGCGTGATCGTTGAAGTGGTCTCGCGTGCTCACGAAACCATCGTCGGCCGCTACTTTGAAGAGGGCGGCATCGGCTTCGTCGTCGCGGACAACCCGAAGATCCAGCAGGAAGTGCTGGTCACGCCGGGCCGCAACGCCAACGCGCAGATCGGTCAGTTCGTCGAGGTGAAAATCACCCACTGGCCGACGCCGCGCTTCCAGCCGCAAGGCGACGTGGTTGAAGTGGTCGGCAACTATATGGCGCCGGGCATGGAAATCGATGTCGCTCTGCGCACCTACGACATTCCGCACGTCTGGCCCGAAGCCGTTCTGAAAGAAGCGGCCAAGCTCAAGCCGGAAGTCGAAGAAAAAGACAAAGAGAAGCGCGTCGACCTGCGCCATTTGCCGTTCGTCACCATTGACGGTGAAGATGCCCGCGACTTCGACGATGCTGTTTATTGCGAAGCCAAGCCGGGCAAGCTGCGCCTGTTCTCCGGCGGCTGGAAGTTGTACGTGGCGATTGCTGACGTTTCCAGCTACGTGAAGATCGGCTCGGCGCTGGACAACGAAGCGCAGGTGCGCGGCAACTCGGTGTACTTCCCTGAGCGCGTGGTGCCAATGCTGCCTGAGCAGCTGTCCAACGGCCTGTGCTCGCTGAATCCGCACGTCGATCGTCTGGCCATGGTTTGCGAGATGACCATCTCCAAGTCCGGCGAAATGACCGACTACTGCTTCTACGAAGCGGTGATCCATTCCCACGCGCGTCTGACCTACAACAAAGTCAGCGCGATGCTGGAAACGCCGAAAGTGGCCGAAGCACGCAAACTGCGTGGTGAGTACACCGACGTCGTGCCGCACCTCAAGCAGCTTTATTCGCTGTACAAAGTGTTGCTGGCTGCCCGTCACGTGCGCGGCGCGATCGATTTCGAGACCCAGGAAACCCGGATCATCTTCGGTTCCGAGCGCAAGATTGCCGAAATCCGTCCGACCACCCGTAACGACGCGCACAAGCTGATCGAGGAATGCATGCTGGCGGCCAACGTGGCCACCGCCGAATTCCTCAAGAAGCACGAAATCCCTGCGTTGTACCGTGTCCACGACGGCCCGCCACCGGAGCGTCTGGAAAAACTGCGCGCCTTCCTTGGCGAGCTCGGCCTGTCCCTGCACAAAGGCAAGGACGGTCCATCGCCGAAGGATTATCAGGCGTTGCTGGCAAGCATCAAGGATCGTCCGGATTTCCACCTGATCCAGACCGTGATGCTGCGCTCGCTCAGTCAAGCGGTGTACAGCGCTGACAATCAGGGCCACTTCGGCCTGAATTACGAAGCCTATACCCACTTCACTTCGCCGATCCGTCGTTACCCGGACCTGCTGACGCACCGCGCGATCCGCAGCGTGATCCATTCGAAACAGGACACTCCGCACGTTCGCCGTGCCGGGGCGATGACCATTCCGAAGGCGCGCATCTATCCGTACGACGAGGCGGCGCTGGAGCAGCTCGGCGAGCAGTGCTCGATGAGCGAACGCCGTGCCGACGAAGCGACCCGCGACGTGGTCAACTGGCTCAAGTGCGAGTTCATGAAGGATCGCGTGGGCGAGTCGTTCCCGGGTGTGATCACAGCGGTAACCGGTTTTGGCCTGTTCGTTGAGCTGACCGATATTTACGTGGAAGGTCTGGTCCACGTCACGGCGCTGCCGGGCGATTACTACCACTTCGATCCTGTGCATCACCGCCTGGCGGGCGAGCGCACCGGTCGCAGCTTCCGTCTTGGCGATACCGTTGAAGTGCGCGTCATGCGCGTTGACCTCGACGAGCGCAAGATCGACTTCGAGATGGCCGAAAAAACCATCAGCGCACCGATCGGTCGCAAAAAACGTGGCGCTGAAACCGCTGCTCCGGCGGCCAAGGTTGCGGAAGAAAAGGCTCCGGCTAAATCCGCCAGCCGTCGTCCGGCCAAGGAAAAAGCGGTTGAAGCCTATCGTCCAAGCGACGCCGTGGCGAAGAATGCCGAGCTGCGCAAAAGCCGTGAAATGAAGAAGGCTCTGCTTTCCGACGCTAAAAACGGTGGTAAAGCGGCGTCCGGGGGAAAGACCGGACGGTCGGCGCCTGAAAAGGCCTCCGGCGGCAAGCCAGCGAAACCGAGCAAACACCGTAAGGGGCCGCCAAAAGCGGGCTCCGCTCCAGCCAAAAGTGGCGGGGCACGTAAACCGAAGGCGAAGTCATGAGTCAGTTGGAAAAAATCTACGGCGTTCACGCGGTAGAAGCGTTGCTGCGTCACCACCCGAAACGCGTCAAGCAGATCTGGCTGGCGGAAAGCCGCAACGATCCGCGCGTGCAGACCCTGGTTGAGCTGGCCAACGAAAACCGTGTTCAGGTCGGCCAGGCCGAGCGACGCGAAATGGACGCCTGGGTTGAAGGCGTGCACCAGGGCGTGGTCGCGGAAGTGAGCCCGAGCCAGGTCTGGGGCGAAGCCATGCTCGACGAGCTGCTCGATCGCACTGAAGGTGCGCCGCTGTTGCTGGTGCTTGACGGTGTGACCGACCCGCACAACCTCGGCGCCTGCCTGCGTTCGGCGGATGCGGCCGGTGCGCTGGCGGTGATCGTGCCGAAAGACAAGTCGGCGACCCTGACGCCGGTCGTGCGTAAAGTCGCTTGCGGCGCGGCGGAAGTGATTCCATTGGTTGCCGTGACTAACCTCGCTCGCACCCTGGAAAAACTTCAGCAGCGCGGTCTGTGGATTGTCGGTACTGCGGGGGAGGCTGAGGTCAGCATCTACGACCAGGATCTGACTGGCCCGACCATCCTGATCATGGGCGCTGAAGGCAAAGGCATGCGTCGCCTGACCCGCGAGCACTGCGACTATCTGGTGAAGCTGCCGATGGCCGGTAGCGTCAGCAGCCTCAACGTCTCGGTTGCGACGGGCGTGTGCCTGTTCGAAGCGCAGCGTCAGCGCGGTGCAAAAGCCAAGGCTACTGCCAAGAAATCCTGAGTCGTACACGATTCAAATGTGGGAGCGAGCTTGCTCGCGAAGAGGGCGTGTCAGTCGACGTAAATGTTGCCTGACAAACCGCATTCGCGAGCAAGCTCGCTCCCACAGTGTTTTGTGGTGTGGCATAACTGAGTGATTGTTCAAATAATCACCAATTGCCTTGCGCCTCCTCTGTCCCTTCTCTACAATTGCGCCCCTTGCTGTGACGGCAGGCACGTATGTGCCCCGCGCCAGCAAGTCCATAAGTGTCATTCACTCCTTGTCTGACCGTTTTTGAGCGGCAGGCTACAACCCGTAAGGAGCATTCATGCGTCATTACGAAATCATCTTTTTGGTCCACCCGGATCAAAGCGAGCAAGTCGGCGGCATGGTTGAGCGTTACACCAAGCTGATCGAAGAAGACGGCGGCAAAATCCACCGTCTGGAAGATTGGGGCCGTCGTCAACTGGCCTACGCAATCAACAATGTTCACAAGGCTCACTACGTGATGCTGAACGTTGAGTGCACTGGCAAGGCCCTGGCCGAGCTGGAAGACAACTTCCGCTACAACGATGCAGTGATCCGTAACCTGGTCATCCGTCGCGACGAAGCCGTAACTGGCCAGTCCGAGATGCTCAAGGCTGAAGAAAACCGCAGTGAGCGCCGTGAGCGTCGCGACCGTCCTGAGCACGAAGGCGCCGAAGGCACCGATAGTGATGACAGCGACAACAGCGATAACGCTGACGAGTAATCCACGGACCTTATTAAGGAGCCTATCAAATGGCACGTTTCTTCCGTCGTCGTAAATTCTGCCGCTTCACCGCTGAAGACGTGAAAGAGATCGATTACAAAGATCTCAACACTCTGAAAGCCTACGTATCCGAGACCGGCAAAATCGTTCCAAGCCGCATCACCGGTACCAAAGCTCGTTATCAGCGTCAGCTGGCCACCGCTATCAAGCGCGCCCGCTTCCTGGCCCTGCTGGCCTACACCGACAGCCACGGCCGCTGAGACCGGGCAGTCGACAAGTAGCAAAGGATTGAATGCATGCGTGCCTTAGCTGAGTTCATCATGCGAGGCCGTATGCAGGCCACTCTCGTGGTGGCCGGATGTGCAACATTGCCGTTGTTGTATTGGTTGGGTGCTGCCGCGGGGAGCCTTGTGCTGCTGCGGCGCGGACTGACGGACGCCCTGGGTGTTCTGTCTCTGGGGCTGCTGCCGGCGTTGATCTGGTGGCTGTATGCCGATGACCCACGGGCACTTCTGGTGCTGCTGGGGTCTTCGGGGCTTGCGTTGGTTTTGCGCGCAAGTGAATCCTGGGTCCGCACGCTGCTGGTCAGCGTAGTGATTGGAGTGGTGTTTTCGGTGGTGCTCGGGGCGGCGTTTGCGGCCCAGATCGAGATGCTCGCGCAGGCCTTGATAAAGGTCATGCCGGCGCTTCTTGGTGAAACCTACAAGCAATTGTCGGTCGATGAGCAAGCGCGTTTCGCGTCCCTGATTGCACCGGTCCTGACCGGACTGATTGCGGCGCTGTTGCAGATCGTCAGCGTGCTGAGCCTGATTGTCGGGCGGCATTGGCAGGCGTTGTTGTACAACCCGGGTGGTTTTGGTCGCGAGTTTCGCGCCATCCGGATCCCGCTGGGGCCGGCGATGTTGCTGCTGGCGTTGATGCTTCTGGGCCCGAATCTCGGTGCACAGATGGCCATGTTGACGCCGTTGTGCAGTGTACCGCTGGTGTTCGCCGGACTTGCCCTGATTCACGGGCTGGTCGGGCAGAAGCGACTGGCCGGTTTCTGGCTGGTGGGGTTGTACGTCACGCTGCTGTTGTTCATGCAGCTGATCTATCCGTTGCTCGTGGTCCTGGCCATTGTCGACAGCCTGATTGATTTTCGCGGTCGTCACGTGTCGAAAGACACCGATAACGCGAACGGTGAAGGTTAAAAGTTAAGAGGATTTCCACATGCAACTGATCCTTCTGGAAAAAATCGCCAACCTGGGCAACCTGGGCGACAAAGTAAACGTTAAGGCCGGTTACGGCCGTAACTACCTGCTGCCTTTCGGCAAAGCTACCGCTGCAACTGCTGCCAACCTGGCTGCGTTTGAAGAGCGTCGTGCTGAGCTGGAAAAAGCTGCCGCAGACCGTAAAGCATCGGCTGAAAGCCGTGCTGCCCAACTGGCCGAGCTGGAAGTGACCATCACTGCCACCGCTGGCGACGAAGGCAAGCTGTTCGGTTCGATCGGTACTCACGACATCGCTGACGCACTGACCGCCTCCGGCGTTGAAGTTGCGAAAAGCGAAGTTCGTCTGCCGAACGGCACCATCCGCAACGTGGGTGAATTCGACGTGGCTGTGCACCTGCACGCCGAAGTTGAAGCCACCGTACGCGTTGTCGTGGTAGCAGCTTAAGTAACACCTGATCGGCTGGCGGCTTGTCCGTCAGACGGTTAACATCGGGCACGATCCTGTTTACAGGTCGTGCCCTTTGTCTTTCTGAATTCCCTGTTTTTCCAAATTACACAAGTGGCCATGAACGATATCTCCGCTCCCGAGCAATACGATCTGCAAACCGCCGCCCTGAAGGTGCCGCCGCATTCCATCGAGGCCGAACAGGCTGTACTCGGTGGTCTGATGCTGGACAACAACGCCTGGGAACGCGTGCTCGATCAAGTCTCCGACGGCGATTTCTATCGACATGACCACCGTCTGATTTTCCGTGCGATCGCCAAACTGGCCGATCAGAACATGCCGATCGACGTCGTGACCCTGTCTGAACAACTGGACAAGGAAGGCCAGACCTCGCAGGTCGGTGGCCTCGGTTACCTCGGTGAACTGGCGAAAAACACGCCGTCCGTCGCCAACATCAAGGCCTATGCGCAGATCGTTCGTGAGCGAGCGACATTGCGCCAGTTGATCGGCATCAGCACCGAAATCGCCGACAGCGCCTTCAACCCCGAAGGCCGCACCGCCGCCGAGATTCTCGACGAAGCCGAACGCCAGATCTTCCAGATTGCCGAGGCCCGGCCAAAAACCGGCGGCCCGGTAGGTGTGAATGACTTGCTGACCAAGGCCATTGATCGCATCGACACTCTGTTCAACACCGACAACGCCATTACCGGCCTGTCCACCGGGTACACCGACCTCGACGAGAAGACCAGCGGCCTGCAGCCGTCCGACTTGATCATCGTCGCCGGCCGTCCGTCGATGGGTAAAACCACCTTCGCAATGAACCTGGTGGAAAACGCCGTGTTGCGCAGCGAGAAAGCGGTTCTGGTGTACTCCCTCGAGATGCCAGGCGAATCGCTGATCATGCGTATGCTCTCCTCGCTGGGCCGCATCGACCAGACCAAGGTGCGTTCTGGCCAACTGGAAGACGATGACTGGCCGCGCCTGACTTCGGCGGTCAACCTGCTCAACGACCGCAAGCTGTTCATCGATGACACTGCCGGCATCAGTCCGTCGGAAATGCGTGCGCGGACCCGACGTCTGGTGCGTGAACACGGTGACGTCGGCCTGATCATGATCGACTACCTGCAATTGATGCAGATCCCCGGTTCCAGCGGTGACAACCGCACCAACGAAATTTCCGAAATCTCGCGATCCCTGAAAGCGCTGGCCAAGGAATTCAACTGCCCGGTGGTGGCGCTGTCGCAGCTCAACCGTTCCCTCGAACAGCGTCCCAACAAGCGCCCGGTGAACTCCGACTTGCGCGAATCCGGAGCGATCGAGCAGGACGCCGACGTGATCATGTTCGTGTACCGCGACGAGGTCTATCACCCGGAAACCGAACACAAAGGCATCGCCGAAATCATCATCGGCAAGCAGCGTAACGGCCCGATCGGTTTTATCCGTCTGGCCTTTATCGGCAAATACACGCGCTTCGAAAACCTCGCGCCGGGCAGTTACAACTTCGACGACGACGAGTGACAGCAGGCCGAAGTTCATCGGCCTGCTGCGACGCTGTATCGATTACAACGTCGCGCCACTCGATCCCGGAGTTTCCTGCGCAGGCGTGACGTTGGCAGGAGGCGCCTCGATCGTTGTTCGAGGCTGCAATTCCTGTCGCGTCAGCGTCTGGATCAATGTCGCTTCGACAATCGCCAATTGCGCCGTTACATCATCGGTTTGCGATTTGTATTGAGCTTCGCTCAGCAGTCTTTGTGATGACTGGCTGTCGAGAATTTCCTGGCGATCCTGGAACGGCTGGCGACTCGCATCGAATTGCGCCTGGTATTTGTGAATGATGAAGTCCTGCCAGAAATTCATCGACACCAATGCCTGAAACTCTTCAGGCGAACCATTCAGCGTCGAGACTTTGCGATATGCCGCATCCAGCATTGCCGGGGTAACGCCGGCCATGCCGATAAACGAGAGTGTCTGTGGCTGAAACGGCAATTGCAGCCGATCCCTGAGACCAAAGCGGTAGGCCATGGTCATTTCATGGGGATCGCGTATGCGCAGGTTGTGGCTGTTTCGCAGCTCCCGGGAGGTTGCCGGATCGTCAATGATTGCCCTGCTTGAAGCGATCTCTGCCGCCGCGATGTCGTCGACCTGTTTTAGCCGGAACAATCCTTTGGACAGCGCCACCAAGGGGGCGCCGTTCATATCCAGCCTGGCCTGTATGCGCGCCTTGTGAGTCATGGCCAGGACCTGCAGATCGGTGAAGGTGGCTGCGGCAAGGTCAGTGCAGCCGGCTTCGCACGCGCGATCGAACAGTTCTCGACGCAAGGTTCGCGACTGTGGATTGTCCTGGCTGATGACATCGATCACGTCCCAGACCTGGCGCCGGAAGTCGGCATGGTGCGCACGGCTCGCGAGGATGTTGAAGAAGCCGTCCGAGCCTTGCTGCTCGCGCAACGTGCGCCATTGAGTGTTTCTGGCGATCGCTTGATCAGCGGGTAGTCCGGTGGTCCAGATCGGAGCAGGGTCCGCGGCTGCCCTTGCACTGGGACGTTGTGCCAAGGGGAATGACGTTGTGAACAGGTTGGATCTGTTGTGAAGCCCGGTTTGGGCTTCGTCCAGTTGCCTGCGATAGACGCCCATTTGTATCCGCGTCTCATCGGTAATCGGATTATTCGTCAGTAACGTGCCACTGTTCACCTGGACCGAATGCGCCAGGCGCTCCGGGGACGGAGCAGTGACAAAGTCAGGAATCGTGGTGATCTGATTGTTGCTCAGATCGATCCGGGTCAGCAGGGGTTGATCAAACAGCCCGGTTGGCCACTGCGTGATGCCGGTGTTCGCCAAGGTGACCTCGCGCATATCGGTGATCAGACTGAAATCCGGGATCACACCGAGCTGGGGATTGTTGTCGATCCAGAGTGCTCTGAGCGTTGTGCGTCCGGCCAGTATCCGCGCCGTTTCTGCATTGAGTTCAAGTTGGTTGTGCTGCAGGAAGAGGCGCGTCATCCCGTGCATTTCTCCTACAGCCGGGGGCAAGTCCCTGAGGCGATTGTTCGACATGTCCAGCCAGCGCACATGACGAAAACGGGTGAGGAAGCCTTCCGGTGACTCCGTCAGGTTCATGCCGCTCAATCTGAGTGAACCCACATGGCTGAAGTCGATGCTCAGATCCGGCAGGGTCGGCAAGGTCAGGCCGCTCAAGTCCAGTTCCAGACCGATCGGTGTGCCGTCGAAAGCATGTTTTTGCGCCGTCTCGCGGCGCCAGCAACTGATGATCCGATCCCGCGCTGCAGTGCGGTCATTACGGGTGGTGGCGTTGATTTGCAGCTGATTGGCACGCACGTAACGCAGGCGGTTGCCGCCCCCGGAAAAGACCCAGTCGTCGAGCTGGGTTTTCAGAAGATCGAATTCTTGTTCCAGTGCGAGCAAGCGTGGTGCCACGGTGCCTTTGTCATGATTCCAGATGAACTCCCTGCACTCCTTGATGGTTTTGCTCGGGAACAGGTTTCGATAACGCTGCGCCCTGGAGTCTTCGCTATCGAATACGGCGGGATGGGCCGGCTCCATCAGCTCGGGGTGAGACTGTTTAAGGCGTCGCCAGTAGCCGTCGAATTTTCGCCAGTACGCGGAGGGGAAGTCGTTGCCTTCAAGGCGCGTGACATTGTTGATCCGCGCGACGACAGCCAGTGTCTCGGGTGTCGGGTTGAGATTGGCCTGGGGAACCTCGCTCAAGCGATTGTCGCGCAGGTCCAGGTGGTTTAAAGCGGTTTTGTCGAGCAGCCCGGCAGGCCACTGACTGAGGCCCGTGTTTTTCAGGTTCAATGCCTGCAACCCGGACATGGCGCTGAAGTCGGGCACTGCCCGCAGTTGATTGTTGGACAGATCGATCTGTTTCAACTGGTGCAATGCACCGAGTGCCAAAGCGCTTTGTTCATCCAGTTTTATCTGGTTTGAACTCAGATCCAGATAGTTGAGTTTGTCCATCTCGGCGATTTTTTGCGGCAGTTTATCGATGCCAGAGTTAACGATGGTCAGGCTTTCCAGATTGGGGCAATTGGACAGAAGCGTATTGGCGGTGTCCGACCAGATTACCGAGTCGAGACTGAGGGATTTGATGTGACTGAAATCCACGGTCAGCAGGGGTAATGGACCGTACAGCGCTGGCAGTTTCAGTTCGCCGTCCGAATCGCCCAGCCAGCAGCCTCTGATGATTCTTGCCAGGCGGGTAGCGTTGACTCTTTCCGGGCCCACGGCGTGGGCCGGTCCGGGTTGGCTGTCGGCGATGTAGGCCTGCAGTTGTGTTTCCAGTAGCTCGAAGCCGGCAATGCGTCGCGCGATCTGTTCTTCGGCGCCATCCCCCAGGGCGAGCAAATATTCCCTGGCGGCTTGCGGATTCTTGTCTGGATACATACGCCGCACCATCGCCACTTCGGGAATGTCGCCATCCAGTCTGAAGGCGTCTGCGCGGGAGCCCGTGCGCATCGCCGGATAGTCGGCCACTACGCGGCGCCAATAAACCTCAAGCGTTCGCCAGTAACCGGTCGGGAAGGGGTTGCCTTCAATCAGGGTGACTGAGTTGATACGGGCAATCGCCAGTAGTTCATTGTTTGACGGGTGAAGGATCGGCTGTGGAATTTCGCGCAGTTGGTTATGGCGCAAGTCGACCACGTCCAGTGCCACCTGATCGCGTAAACCGCTGGGCCAGTGATCCAGTCCGGTGTTGCTCAGGTTCAATGACCGAAGTTGCGACATGCCGCGAAAGTCCGGGATTCTGCCAAGCGGGTTGCTCGACAGGTCGAGGTGTTCAAGCTGCTTGAGTGCGCCCAGTTTTACTGCTGCCTGCTCATTGAGCTGGATTCGGTTCGAGCTCAGCTCCAGAGCCTTGAGAACGGTCATCGGCGCGATATCGGGCGGCAGCTTATCCAGGGTGGAGTGAGTCACCGACAGTTTCTCAAGGTTGGGAAAACTGCCAAGGAAGGTATCGGCGGTGTCCGACCAGGCGACCGCTTTCAGCTCCAGAGTTCTTACATGGCTGAAATCAGCCGTCAGCGGCGCAAGGATTGCCTCTCCCAAATCAAGTTTTAGCGTCGTTCCCGTCTGCCGTTTCCAGCAACGTTTTATTTCTTCGACAGCACGCTCCACCGCGGGATGCGCAGCTTCGTTGGGGGCCTGCGAGGATGTCTTCCTGATCCAGGAAGCGAGATCCGCCTTGAGCGCCCTGTAACTGGCCTCGCGTTGGGTCAGATAGCCGCGGACGTCATCCCCGTGCGAATGCAGAAGCCGGGTGATCTCCTCGCTGTCGAGGGCCGGGAAGAGCTTTCGAGCGCGGGACTCTGGCGTGCGCAAATGATTGATCGCGCTGGCAAACCGTTGCAGCAGGCCAGGATGCGCGGGGCTGCCTGGCTCGTTGCGGAGCATCCCGCCGGCACCGCCGACCGCCGTTCCCAGCCAGCCTTCGCGAGCATCGTAAATGATCGGCTCCGAGCGCCCGGGGCGTGTAGCGATGTAGGTATTGGTGCTGTCGCTGGCCACCGGATCTTGCGCACGGACGATACGCATCACCGTTGTCGACGGGGTCGAGGCGTCGGTGTCGTGCAGAACCTGATAACTGTGGTTGTCGATCACCGCATAGAGTTTACCGTTGAGCCGGTGAAGGCCATCGCTGCCCCTTTGAATGTCACTGAAATCCAGTGGCGTGCGGAAAGCTTCCAGGCGGCTGCTCGACAATGGCACACCGATCGGCTCGAAGTGTTCCAGCTCATGCCAGAGTCCCGCGCTGGAGTCACGCAGCAACACGGGCCCCGAGGGACTGGATTCGCTGGGCAGTCTGGCCCGATACAGTCCTGTTTGCGCATCTTTGCCGACCAGCACGATGCCGCCGGGTACATCGGCATACTGGCGGCCTTTGTGGGTTCTCAAGCCGTCAGCGTTGCGATCCGACAAACCGCTGGCCGCAGGCACCCAGTAATGTTCCAGGGACTGGCTAGCCGCACGCGGATTTTCAATCGGCAACACGGGTCGATGAATGGTGATGCTCGGAGCCGGCTCGATCGCGTCGATATCGGCTGGCGTTGGTAAGCGGCCCGGTCGTGGTGGTTGCCCACCGGGTATCGAGACCTCTAAATGTGTGCGCGGTGGCAGGTCGAGGCGCGGGGTGTCCACGTCTGGCACAGTGTTTTGGCGAACCGGGGGATTGCCGGAATTGTTGCCTCTGGGGGGCGATTTAACGGGCATGTCTTTCTATCCTTGCGGGTTTGCGCATCAGTTCGCCTGAACGGGAGCTGATGGCAGGGGCGGCGTCATTGCCTGATTGATCGTATGGCCCTGAGTCCTTTACTCAGGCCTGGAAGGCACGCCAGCCTCGCTGGCCAGTGCAAAAATCTTGCTCGCGGTCTTGCCATCGAAGGTCTGGCGCCAGATGGCCACGTGCGGCAAGCCTGCCTGTTCATCGCGGCGCTGAGACTCGATACCGCGTCGGCTCTGTTCGAGGGTTTTGAGGTGGCCGCCTCTTGTGGTGAAACTCAGTGGCGCGGCGTTGTGCTGGTCATAGTGGAAGTGTGCCTCCCATAACGGTGCGTCATCGGCGCGATCAGTGATCGAATAAACGTCGAGAAACGACTTGCCCTTGCCTTTGCCCGATGGCTTGCGATCAACGGTTTTGCTCACGCTGACTTCGTCGGCATCCATCAGATAGTTCAAGCGCATGATGTCGAGCACCTCCCTGTTCTTGTACATGCGCACCAGAACACTTTGGCCATGCGCGTCCAGTGACCCGCCAGCGCTTCGCAAGCGCGCAGCCAGGTCGAGGATTTCGGTGTCCGCGTCTTCATGGCTTTCCAGGCGCCTTGCCTGCTCGTTCAGTCGTTCAGTCTCTTTACTCAGGTCTTCGACAATATCGGTCGGATTGGTTTTTCTCGCCTCGTCCACCCTGGCCTTGGCAACGTGTTGTTCGACGTCGGCCAGTAACCGGTTGGCCTCGGCGACCAGCTGTGGTCTGGGTGTACTGGTGATGGGCGGGCGCACTGGCAGCCATTCACCTTGTCTTTTTTCGTAGCGGGATGGCGAATCGGGACGCAACGGGTCCTGGACCTTGACGATGATGTTGCCATCCTGGGTCGTTTCCATGTCCCCGACCATTACCCGATAAGTTCCGTGTTGACGGATCCGGAAAATTTTTCTGGGCGGCACGGGGCGTGCATTTTCGGAGGTGTCTGGTTGCGGCGGAAGGAAATCGAAATCGATATCGTGGTCAATGTTTGGCAGTTCGCGGTCGCGACCAATCGATTCCAGAATTTCGCTCAGTCTGTTTTCGATTCGCTGTTCGAGTGGGTCGATCAAGGTGAGGGCTTCCCTCAGGTACTCGGCCCTGGCAGTGTCGATGTCAGTGGTCAGTAGCGCTTCAAATCGAGACTTGTCCGACCTTATCTGATCAAGGCTCAAGAGCAGTGCCATCGGCTGGTGGTGCTGCGGAATCTTGTTCAGGTCGCTGGTGACCAGATCAACCGAGGAAAGCGAGGGCATCGTGGCGTTGGGCGAATGGTCGGGCGCGCCCGCAAACAGGTGTATATAGAGCGTCAGTTTGTTGAAGTCGATACGCTCGGCCGACGGCACTTGCTGTCTGATTTTTTCAAGTATCGGTTCCGCTCCTGGATCGGCTTTTTTGATTTCTGCCAACAGCACTTCCCGCTCTTGGATAAACCTCAGCTTCTTGTTCAGGTGGGGGATCATCTTCCTGCAACTGTCGGCGTCGACTTTGGCGCTCGTAGGCTTGAACCTCAGGTCCATGGTCGCCATGAGTCGATTCAGAAACTCCGCACGTTCTATCCGGAAGGTGCGCAATTCTTGTTTGAACAGCCCTTTTGCTTTTGCGCGGATCAGCCAGTTCTTGTTGAGAAGAAGTGACTCCACGAAATCTGCTTGCTTGTGAACATGCTTGAGCAGATTCACCTCAAGGTTGAGCAGTTTCAGGTTTTTCTCTGCACTGCCCTCCGGCAATTTTTTGATATCAGCCCAGAGATCGTTATGAAGCGCAGTCGAGTTCTCCAACTCTGCGTGTGCCTTCTGAAAAGGCAGATACATCAGCCTCAAAGTGTCGATGCTTAACCCGGCCGCCTCTGCATCCGTGATGCCGCTCTTCAGCTCTGGCAAATGATAAACCCAGCGATTGCCCTCATCGCGCCGCACAGTCCGCGTTTCGCCGCTGCGGCTGGCGCGGTAGATATTGGCGATATCGGTTGCCACGGGGTCTTTCGGGTTGACGATACGCCACGCTTTTTGTGTCGCCGTGGAGGCACTCACATCGTGCATGACCTGATAAACGTGGGTGTGCAGGGACAGGTACAATCGGCCCTCGTGGCGCAATAACCCGTCGCTGTCGGCCTTGGCGCGTGTGATTTCGAGATCCGTGCGCAACGTCTGCTGGTGAGTGTCAATCAAGGTCACGGCGTCACCGTCCTTGAGCGAATGCCACAGACCACTGTCGGCGTCGCGCAGCAGTAGCGGACCACTGGCAACCCGCTCGGCTGCGAGTTGGGCGCGGTAGAGGCCGGTCTGCGGATCGACCCCGACCATCACGATGCTGCCGTGCGCGACATCGACGTATTCGCGGCCCTTGTACAGCCTCAAGCCCTCGGTATTGGCCTGGGGCAAACGGTCAGGTGCGGGGATACGGTAACTCTCCAGCGATTTTGCTCCCGTTGCGCCCGTTTTCACCGAGGCGGTTGCTGTGTGCGTGATGACGACGGGAGACGGTCTTGTTACCTCAGGGCTGGCAGTGCCGTGAGTGCCGCCCGGACGCGTTGCAGAGGGGCCAGGCAGGGACGGTTCAGGCCCCGTCCGTGGCGCTCGCCCGGTATTGCCTTGCTGCGGCGCATCCGGGCTGGTGGGGGGCTTGACTTTGATGCTGCCCTTGGCGGGCTGTTTGGGTGACATTGCTTCATCCTTGAAGGGTTGCCACATCAGTCGGCGCAGGCACCGGACTGATGAACGTTAAGTTTGAACGATGATTTTTTTGCCTGTTACGGGGTATCGGGCAGGCTCGACGCGGGTTGTAAGAGAAACCGACCATTGCCGTCGGAATTGGTTATTTTTTGTGCTATATTCCGCGCCCGCGAATTTTCACTTCAACACCGGTCGTCGACATGCAAGCAGCCAAGCCGTTATTTGACTATCCAAAATATTGGGCCGAATGTTTCGGGCCAGCGCCATTCCTGCCGATGAGCAGGGAGGAGATGGATCAGCTTGGCTGGGATTCGTGCGACATCATCATTGTTACCGGTGATGCCTACGTCGATCACCCGTCGTTTGGCATGGCGATCATTGGCCGGCTGCTGGAGTCCCAGGGCTTCCGTGTCGGGATCATTGCCCAGCCGAACTGGCAGTCCAAAGACGACTTCATGAAGCTCGGCGAGCCGAACCTGTTCTTCGGGGTTGCGGCGGGCAACATGGACTCGATGATCAATCGCTACACCGCGGACAAGAAAATCCGTTCCGACGACGCCTATACGCCCGGCGGCATGGCCGGCAAGCGTCCGGACCGCGCGAGCCTGGTCTACAGCCAGCGCTGCAAAGAAGCCTACAAGCACGTGCCGATCGTGCTCGGCGGCATCGAAGCGTCCCTGCGCCGCATTGCCCACTACGACTACTGGCAGGATCGCGTGCGTAACTCGATCCTGATCGACGCCAGCGCCGACATTCTGCTGTACGGCAACGCCGAGCGCGCGATCGTCGAAGTCGCCCAGCGCCTGTCCTACGGGCACAAGATCGAAGACATCACCGACGTGCGCGGCACCGCGTTCATCCGTCGCGATACGCCGAAAGACTGGTACGAAGTCGACTCGACGCGTATCGACCGTCCGGGCAAGGTCGACAAGATCATCAACCCGTACGTGAACACTCAGGACACCCAGGCCTGCGCCATCGAGCAGGAAAAAGGTCCGGTCGACGATCCGCAGGAAGCCAAAGTCGTACAGATCCTGGCCAGCCCGCGCATGACCCGTGACAAGACCGTGATTCGCCTGCCATCGGTAGAAAAGGTGCGCGGCGACGCCGTTCTGTATGCCCACGCCAACCGCGTGCTGCACCTCGAAACCAACCCGGGCAACGCCCGTGCGCTGGTG
Organism: Pseudomonas zeae; assembly: GCF_014268485.2. Taxonomy (NCBI): domain Bacteria; kingdom Pseudomonadati; phylum Pseudomonadota; class Gammaproteobacteria; order Pseudomonadales; family Pseudomonadaceae; genus Pseudomonas; species Pseudomonas zeae. The sequence continues at coordinate 894,161 of NZ_CP077090.1, forward strand.
CAGAAGCACGGTGAAGTCGACGTCTGGTTCAACCCGCCGCCGATTCCGATGACCACTGAAGAAATGGACTACGTGTTCGGCATGCCTTACGCCCGTGTCCCGCACCCGGCGTACGGCAAGGAGAAGATCCCGGCCTACGACATGATCCGTTTCTCGGTGAACATCATGCGTGGCTGCTTCGGTGGCTGCACCTTCTGCTCGATCACCGAACACGAAGGCCGGATCATCCAGAACCGTTCCGAAGAGTCGATCATTCGCGAAATCGAAGAAATCCGCGACAAGGTGCCAGGTTTCACCGGGGTCATTTCCGACCTCGGCGGCCCGACCGCGAACATGTACCGCATCGCCTGCAAAACGCCGGAAATCGAATCCGCGTGCCGCAAGCCGTCCTGCGTGTTCCCGGGCATCTGCCCGAACCTGAACACCGACCACTCGTCGCTGATTCAGCTGTACCGCAGCGCTCGTGCTTTGCCGGGTGTGAAGAAGATTCTGATTGCTTCCGGCTTGCGCTACGACCTCGCGGTCGAGTCACCGGAGTACGTCAAAGAGCTGGTGACCCACCACGTCGGTGGTTACCTGAAGATCGCCCCGGAACACACCGAGGAAGGTCCGCTCAACCAGATGATGAAGCCGGGCATTGGCAGCTATGACAAGTTCAAGCGCATGTTCGAGAAGTACACCAAGGAAGCGGGCAAAGAGCAGTACCTGATTCCGTACTTCATCGCCGCCCACCCGGGCACCACCGACGAAGACATGATGAACCTGGCCCTGTGGCTCAAGGGCAACGGCTTCCGCGCCGACCAGGTGCAGGCGTTCTACCCGTCGCCGATGGCCACCGCCACCGCGATGTACCACTCGGGCAAGAACCCGCTGCGCAAGGTCACCTACAAGAGCGACGGCGTGACCATCGTCAAGAGCGAAGAGCAGCGTCGTCTGCACAAGGCGTTCTTGCGTTATCACGACCCGAAAGGCTGGCCGATGCTGCGTGAAGCGCTGATCCGCATGGGCCGCGCTGATCTGATCGGTTCGGGCAAGGATCAGTTGATCCCTACCCATCAACCGGCTACCGACAGCTACCAGAGCGCCCGTCGCAAGAACTCGACGCCAGCCGGCAGCCATAAAGTGGCGAAGGACGGTAAAGAGAAGACCACCAAGATTCTCACCCAGCACACTGGCTTGCCGCCGCGTGCCAGTGATGGTGGTAACCCTTGGGACAAGCGGGAGCAGGCCAAGGCGGCGGCGTTTGCCCGTAACCAGCAGGCTGCGAAAGAGCGCAAAGACGCCGCGAAAGGCAAAGGGCCGAAGCCGACCCGCAAGCCGGTCGTACCGCGCTAAAGAAAACGCCAACCTTCGGGTTGGCGTTTTGCGTTTCTGCCATTGGATTTATGCAGGCCGCAAGATCCATCCCCCTCACCCCAACCCTCCCGAAACGTCGGACCGCCCCCAAGGGGGCGAGGGGGAAGGGAGCAGATCTCCATGCTTTTCAAAACTTGAGTTCGACTCAGGACTTTCAGGTCGGCGTATCTCCAACAGCCACCCCTCCCTACCCCCCCGGGAGAGGGGTAGGGAGGGGAGCAGATCGCTGTGCTTTTCAAAATCGAAGTTCGACTCGAAGTTTCAGGTCGGTGTAGCTCGCTTAGTCAACTCGGTCAGTCCCCTCTCCCTCTGGGAGAGGGTTAGGGTGAGGGGCTCTTCGCAACATTTACGTGCAATCAGCCCAAACCATTTCCCCGCATCGCCCGATTTTGGTGCTGTACTGCCCTAAGCATTCCGGGAAAGCGCCCAAGCCTCTGCATGGCATAAGTCTTGCGCGCTTTCGAATACGCTTAGGCTCGCAGGAGGCACGCCGTGTCGATTCATGTCGCATTGCATCACGTCACGCATTACCGCTATGACCGCGCTGTCGAACTCGGCCCGCAGATCGTACGTCTGCGCCCGGCTGCCCACAGCCGCACGCGGATTCTGTCGTATGCCCTGAAAGTCTCGCCCGAGCAGCATTTCATCAACTGGCAGCAAGACCCGCAGGGCAACTACCTCGCGCGATTGGTGTTTCCCGAGAAAACCAATGAGTTGCGCATCGAGGTCGATCTGCTCGCCGAAATGGCGGTGTTCAACCCGTTCGACTTCTTCCTCGAACCCTACGCCGAGAAAATCCCTTTCTCCTACGCCGCCGATGAGCGCAAGGAACTGGCGCCGTACCTCGAAACCCTGCCGCTGACGCCGAAATTCAAAGCCTATCTGGACGCCATCGACCGCACGCCGCTGCCGGCGGTGGACTTCCTTGTGGCGCTCAACCAGCGCTTGAGCGAAGACATCGGCTACCTGATTCGCATGGAACCGGGCGTGCAGACCCCGGAACACACCCTTGAGCACGCCTCCGGTTCATGCCGCGATTCGGCGTGGTTGCTGGTGCAACTGCTGCGCAACCTCGGGTTGGCCGCGCGGTTTGTCTCCGGTTATCTGATTCAACTGACCGCCGACGTGAAAAGCCTCGATGGCCCGTCCGGCACTGAAGTCGATTTCACTGACCTGCACGCCTGGTGCGAGGTGTATTTGCCTGGCGCTGGCTGGATCGGCCTGGACGCCACGTCCGGGCTGTTCGCCGGCGAAGGGCATATCCCGTTGGCGTGTAGTCCCGATCCGTCCTCGGCGGCACCGATCAGTGGCTTGGTCGAGCCATGCGAATGTGAGTTCAGCCATGAAATGTCGGTGGAGCGGATCTGGGAGGCGCCGCGCGTCACCAAGCCCTACACCGATGAGCAATGGCTGGCGATTCAGGCGCTGGGACGTCAGATCGATGCCGATCTGCTGGTGGATGATGTGCGCCTGACCATGGGCGGCGAGCCGACCTTCGTTTCCATCGATGACCCGGATGGCGCCGAGTGGAACACCGCCGCGCTGGGGCCGGCCAAGCGGCGACTTTCCGCTGAACTGTTCCAGCGCATGCGCACGCATTACGCGCCGCAAGGTCTGGTGCATTTCGGCCAGGGCAAGTGGTATCCCGGCGAGCAACTGCCGCGCTGGTCGCTCAATTGCTATTGGCGTCGCGACGGTGTGCCGATCTGGCACAACAACGCACTGATTGCCGATGAGCAGCAGGACTACGGAGCGGATGGCGAGCTGGCCGGACGCTTCCTCGCCAGTGTCGCCGAGCGCCTGAAATTGCCTACACGTTTTGTCTTCCCGGCCTACGAAGACAATTTCTACTACCTCTGGCGCGAGGGCACGTTGCCGAGCAATGTCAGCGCCGAAGATTCACGTCTTGAGGAACCGCTGGAGCGCGCACGCCTGCGCAAGGTCTTCAGTCAGGGCCTGAACAAGGTGATCGGCCAGGTATTGCCGCTGGCGCGCACCGCTAAGGGTGATCAATGGCAGAGCGGGCGCTGGTACCTGCGTGACGAGCATTGCCGACTGGTGCCGGGGGATTCGCCGTTGGGCTATCGCCTGCCGTTGGGGTCGCAGCCGTGGGTGAAGGCCGCCGAGTATCCGTTCATTCATCCTCAGGATCCGAATCAGGACTTCCCTGAGCTGCCGGAAACCGCGCAGCTCAACAGTCATGGCGAACCTGCCACGACTGACGAACGCGTGCCGAAAATCGACGAATCCGCCGACTGGCTGACCCGCACTGCATTCTGCGCCGAGGCGCGCGAGGGGCGTTTGTACCTGTTCATGCCGCCGCTGGAGCGGGTTGAGGATTATCTGGAACTGGTGGCCGCCATCGAAGCCACCGCCGAAGAGCTGCATTGCCCGGTGCTGCTGGAAGGCTATGAGCCGCCGAGCGATCCGCGTCTGAGCAATTTCCGCATCACCCCCGACCCGGGTGTGATCGAGGTCAATGTGCAGCCGTCGGCGACTTGGGACGAGTTGGTCGAACGCACCGAATTTCTCTATGAAGAGGCGCGCCAGACCCGCCTGACCACCGAGAAATTCATGATCGACGGTCGTCACACCGGCACCGGCGGCGGCAACCATTTCGTTCTCGGTGGTGCGACGCCGGCGGACTCACCGTTTCTGCGCCGCCCGGATCTGCTGCGCAGCCTGATCGGTTACTGGCACAACCATCCATCGTTGTCGTATCTGTTTTCCGGCTTGTTCATTGGCCCGACGTCTCAGGCGCCGCGTGTCGATGAGGCGCGTAATGATGCTTTATATGAACTGGAAATCGCTTTTGCGCAGATGCCCGAGCCGGGCGAGGAATGCGCGCCGTGGCTGGTTGATCGACTGCTGCGCAACCTGCTGATCGACGTCACCGGCAATACGCACCGTGCCGAGTTCTGCATCGACAAACTGTATTCACCGGACGGCGCCACCGGGCGTCTCGGCTTGCTTGAGTTGCGTGCCTTTGAAATGCCGCCCCATGCGCGCATGAGCCTGGCCCAGCAGTTGTTGCTGCGGGCGCTGGTCGCGCGGTTTTGGCGCGAACCTTATGCGCCGCCGAAACTGGCGCGCTGGGGCACTGAACTGCACGACCGCTTCCTGCTGCCGCACTTTATCGAACAGGATTTCGCCGATGTCATCGTCGAACTGAACAACGCCGGTTATCCGCTGCGGGCCGAATGGTTCGCAGCGCATCTGGAGTTTCGTTTTCCCAAGGTCGGCGATTACGCCGTCAACGGCATCGAACTGGAGCTGCGTCAGGCGCTGGAGCCTTGGCATGTCCTGGGCGAGGAGGGCACGGCAGGCGGCACGGTGCGTTACGTCGACTCATCTCTGGAGCGTTTGCAGGTCAAGCTCAAAGGGCTGCCGCCGCAGCGTTATTTGCTGACCTGTAATGGCATCGCGGTGCCGTTGCACCCGACCGGGCGCGTGGGCGAGTTCGTCGCGGGTGTGCGTTACCGTGCGTGGCAACCGGCCAACTGTCTGCAACCGACAATACCCGTGCACGCACCGCTGGTATTCGACCTGCTCGATACCTGGATGGGGCGTTCGCTGGGCGGTTGCCAGTACCATGTTGCCCATCCGGGCGGGCGCAATTACGAGACGTTGCCGGTCAATGCCAACGAAGCCGAGAGCCGGCGGATGGCGCGATTCTTCCGCGTCGGACACACGCCGGGGAAACTTCCTATACCCAACGTGGAAATCAGTGACGAGCTACCGATGACAATCGATTTGCGACGTTTCTAAGGCCTACGCGACACGCGGATTTTTCGTATATCCGCGCGTCATGTGCCTGCGTTAGTCTGACCGTTCCTTGCTGTCTGCCGAGCTTTCCATGCCTGACCTGCTAGACCGCTACCCGCTTACGGCGGGCACTTATCACGAACTGCTCGACGGCAGTGGCGCGGTGCGCCCGCACTGGCGGCGATTGGTCGATCAGTTGCAGCGCAGCACGCCGGCGCAACTGCTGCAGCGTCAGGCACTGCTGGCGCGGCAGATTCAGGAAAACGGCGTCACTTATAACGTCTATGCCGATCCCAAGGGCGCTGATCGGCCATGGGAGCTGGATCTGTTGCCCCACGTGATTGCTGCGGATGAATGGCAGCAACTGTCGGCAGGTATCGCCCAGCGTGCGCGACTGCTCAATGCGGTGCTGGCCGATTTGTATGGGCCGCAGCGGCTGATCAGCGAAGGCTTGTTGCCGGCAGAGCTGGTGTTCGGCCACAACAATTTTCTCTGGCCGTGTCAGCATGTCGCGCTGCCGGAAGCGACGTTTCTGCACCTGTACGCCGTGGATCTGGCGCGTACACCGGACGGGCGCTGGTGGGTGACTGCCGATCGCACACAAGCGCCATCCGGCGCCGGTTATGCCCTGGAAAGCCGCACCATCGTGTCGCGCGCCTTTCCCGAGTTGTACCGGGATCTGAAGGTGCAGCATCTGGCGGGATTTTTCCGCACATTGCAGGAAACCCTCGCGCGACAAGCGCCCAGTGACGATGACGCGCCGCTGGTGGTGTTGCTCACGCCGGGGCGCTTCAATGAAAGCTATTTCGAACATTTGTATCTGGCTCGGCAGCTCGGTTATCCGCTGGTCGAGGGCGGTGACCTGACGGTGCGCGACGCCACGGTCTACCTGAAAACCCTCAGTGGTTTGCGTCGGGTGCATGCGATCATGCGCCGGCTCGATGATGATTTCTGCGATCCGCTGGAGTTGCGCACGGACTCGGCACTCGGCGTTCCCGGGTTGCTTGAGGCAGTACGCCAAGGGCGGGTTCTGGTCGCCAATGCGCTGGGTAGCGGCGTGCTGGAGTCGCCGGGATTGCTGGGCTTTCTGCCGAAGATCAACCAATACCTGTTTGGCGAAGAACTGATTTTGCCGTCGATCGCGACGTGGTGGTGCGGTGAGGCGCCGGTGTTGGCCCAAGCCCTGGAAAAACTGCCCGAACTGCTGATCAAACCAGCATTTCCTTCGCAGAGCTTCGCGCCGGTCTTTGGCCGTGATCTGAGTGAAAAAAAGCGTCAGGAGCTTGCCGAGCGCATGCAGGCGCGTCCTTATGCTTATGTGGCGCAAGAATTGGCTCAATTGTCCCACGCGCCGATCTGGCAGGCGGAAAACGGTCAACTGCAACCACGGGCGATCGGCATGCGCATGTACGCCGTGGCCAGTGGTGAGGGTTATCGCGTGCTTCCCGGTGGTTTGACCCGGGTGGCCGCCGAAGCTGATGCCGAAGTGGTATCAATGCAGCGCGGTGGCGCCAGCAAGGACACTTGGGTGCTCGGTGATCGCCCGCCAAGCGGCGAACAATGGAAAACCCAGCGCAATGTCGGTGTACATGACCTCGTCCGGCGCGATCCGTATCTGCCTTCGCGAGTGGTGGAAAACCTGTTCTGGTTCGGCCGTTACTGTGAACGCTGTGACGACAGTGCGCGACTGCTGCGGATCATGCTCGCGCGCTATGTCGATGGTGATGACCCGCAAGCGTTGCAGGCGGCGGTCGACCTCGGTGAGCGGCTGACGCTGCTGCCGGATGAAGGTGAACTCCCTGAGCGCCTGTTGGCGGCGCTGCTCGGTGAGGACTGGTCGTTCAGCCTGCGTTCCAACCTGCAGCGTTTGCAGTGGGCGGCCTCGCAGGTGCGCGGCAAGCTTTCGCGGGAGAACTGGCAAGCGCTGGTGGAGTTGCAGCGCGAAGCGATGGAACTGGACACCGACGAGCCTGATTTCGGCGAACTGCTGGACTTCCTCAACCGGCTGGTGATGTCGCTGGCGGCGCTTTCCGGGTTTGCTCTCGACGACATGACCCGCGACGAAGGCTGGCGCTTTCTGATGATTGGCCGGCGCATCGAGCGACTGCAGTTTCTCAGCAGCAGCCTTGCGGCGTTTCTGCGTGGCGCCGGTGCTTTCGATCAGGCAGGCCTGGAGTGGTTGCTGGAGTTGGGCAACAGCAGCATCACCTACCGCTCACGTTATCTGGCCGTGGCGCAATTGATTCCGGTGCTCGACCTGTTGCTGCTCGACGAGCAGAACCCGCACGCGGTGTTGTTCCAGTTGAAACTGGTGACCCGCACCTTGAAACGTTTGAACGATGATTTTGGCGCGCCGCGGGAAGCGGGATTGCCGCGACTGGTCGAGCGGCTGGCACGGTTCGATCTGGGTTGTCTGGAGAATCCATTGTTCGGTGAGTCCAGTGTACGAGCGGCGCTGAACGGTCTGGCGGATCTGCTGCAAGAGATTGCCGAGGCCAGTGGGCACGTGTCGGATCGCTTGGCCCTGCGCCATTTCGCCCATGTCGATGATGTCAGCCAGCGCACGGTGTCCGTCTGATGAATGCTCGCTACCAGATCCTCCACGACACCTGTTACCACTACGACAGCCCGGTTTCCCTGGCGCAGCAACTGGCGCACTTGTGGCCGCGAAAATGCGATTGGCAGCGTTGTACCGAACAGCAATTGCTGATCAGTCCGGACCCGACAGCCCGCCGTGATGAGCTCGACGTGTTTGGCAATCCGCTGACCCGGCTGGCCTTCGAACGGCCTCACGATGAATTGCAGGTCAATGCTCGGCTCACTGTTGAGGTGCTGGTGCGGCCGGTGCTGGACTTCAGTCAGTCGCCCGCCTGGGAGCTGACCCGCGATGCGCTGACCTACAGCAGTCAACCGCTGTCCGCTGAGTTGCTCGAAGCTTGTCGCTACCGGTTCCAGTCCCCTTACGTGCATTTGAAAAGCAGCTTCGTCGAGTTTTCGCAAAGTTGTTTTCCGCCGGGCAGGCCGTTGCTGCTGGGTGTGCAGGACTTGATGCAGAAGATCTTCAGTGAATTCACCTTTGATGCCGAGGCGACCCAGGTGGCGACACCGCTGGTGGAAGTGCTGGAACGGCGGCGTGGGGTCTGTCAGGACTTCGCTCACCTGATGCTGGCGTGCGTGCGCTCGCGAGGGCTGGCAGCGCGTTATATCAGCGGCTATCTGCTGACCCAGCCACCGCCGGGGCAACCACGCCTGATCGGCGCTGATGCGTCGCATGCCTGGGTGTCGGTGTTTTGTCCGGTGCTGGGCTGGGTGGATTTCGATCCGACCAACAATGTGCAGCCGGCGCTGGAGCACATCACGCTGGCGTGGGGGCGGGATTTTTCCGATGTGTCACCGTTGCGCGGGGTGATTCTGGGCGGCGGCAATCATGACCCGGAAGTGCGCGTCACCGTAATGCCCCTGGATTAACGCCGATCAAACTGTAGGAGTGAGCCTGCTCGCGATAGCGGTGTGTCAGCAGCAAATATTTACACTGATACACCGCTTTCGCGAGCAGGCTCGCTCCCACAGGGGATTTTGGTGTATTGGGGAGGGGAAGGGCTGTGAGGGCCGGCAGTGGAACCGCCAGCCCCGTCACAAATCCGCAGGGTCTGATTCGATGATCAAACCCGGTGGGGTTCAGGCGTCGGGCGCCTGATCTTTCGGTGTTTCAGTCGCTTCGGTTGCATCAACATCATCTTGCGTCGCCACTTCACCGTCAGGGTTCAGTGCCGCTTCCTCAGCGGTTTGTTTCTTGCGCTGAAGCTTTTCCTCTTTCTTCTGTTCCTTTGCCAGGTCTCGTTGACGTTTGGCGAAGGAGTAATTGGGTTTGGCCATGGGCGATCCTCTTGGGTCGAAGGTGAGGTTGAGCGGCGCATATTCTGCCTTGTATCGGTGCCTCGTGGTTAGCCGGGTTTTTGGTCGACCCATTTTGGCGTGACGGTCGGCTTCCAGTTATCCAGGGCATCGAGCAGCGTTTGCGCTGATTCGCTCACTTGCAGCATGTCACGGTGTGGCGCGCGAACGAAGCCTTCGCCGACGATATGGTCAAGAAAAGCGGTGAGTTTGCTGTAAAAGCCGTTCACTTCCAGCAGGCCCAGCGGCTTGCAGTGGTAGCCGAGCTGACCCCAGGTCCAGACTTCGAACAGCTCTTCCAGCGTGCCTAGGCCGCCGGGCAGGGCGATGAAGGCGTCGCTCAGCTCGGCCATGCGTGCCTTGCGCGCGTGCATGCCGTCGACCACTTCCTGGCGCGTCAGGCTTTTGTGGCCGATTTCCTTGTCCATCAGGCTTTGCGGGATGATCCCGATGACTTCGCCGCCGGCAGCCAGCGCCGCGTCAGCAACAATGCCCATCAAACCCACGGCGCCACCGCCGTAGACCAGGGTCAACTTGCGTTCAGCCAAGGCCCGGCCAAGGGCGACGGCGGCTTCGGTGTAGGCCGGAACAGTGCCGGCGTTGGCACCGCAAAATACACAAACGGATTTCAGAGACATGCCTTTCTCCTGGGTCAATCCGTCACAGGGTAATGGCTGGCAAGCCTCGATCCAAGGCCTAAACTTCGCGTTCAGGCGATTCAAAGGTACCGCTGGCGCCACAGGCGTAGGCGGCGAGCAAACTGCACAACAGACCGTTAAAGAACATGACAGGCACTCCGTCTCAGTAGATGCGCCGATCATACGGCCGGCCGTTGCATCTGGCCGTTAGATTGTTTCGATGAGTGTCATAGCCTGAAAGTTGTATACAATTTTTGACTCAAGTCATAGGAACTTGCGAAGATTTCAGGCAGTCTTTCCATCATTCGTGTTTTTGTTAACCCTGCCTTGGAGATTCACCATGTTTTCCAAAGTTGTTGCGGTATCCCTGCTGGCGCTGGCCAGCAGCCAATTGATGGCTGCCGAGTGCAAAACCACCGTTGACTCCACCGATCAGATGTCCTTCAGCACCAAAGCCATCGAAATCGACAAGAGCTGCAAGACTTTCACTATCGAACTGACTCACTCCGGCAACCTGCCGAAGAATGTCATGGGCCATAACCTGGTGATCAGCAAAGAAGCTGACATGCAGCCGATCGCCACCGCTGGCCTGGCCGCCGGTATCGACAAGAACTACCTGCCGGAAGGTGACGCACGCATCATCGCTCATACCAAGATCATCGGCGCCAAGGAAACCGATTCGCTGACCTTTGACGTAGCGAAGATTGCTGATGGCGGCTACGGCTTCTTCTGCTCGTTCCCTGGCCACATCTCGATGATGAAAGGCACGATTACTGTCAAGTAATCAGGACCACCGCGTTATCGTTCTTCGCGAGCAGGCTCGCTCCCACAGGTTTGCGCCGTCAATGTGGGAGCGAGCCTGCTCGCGAAGGGGCCATCTGCATCAACTGATGTCTGGGCCAAAGAAAAGCCCGCTGAGGATCACTCCTCAGCGGGCTTTTTCATTCCATCAGCGCTTACGGCGCAAACGGCATCACGCGTTTGTGATGAGTCTTGTTGTAGGTCGCGACGATGATGTCGAACGCTTCCTGACGCACCGGTTCACCGTGCAGGAACGCATCGATCTCGGCATACGTCACGCCATGCGAAGCCTCATCAGGTTTGCCCGGCGACAAATCCTCAAGGTCCGCCGTGGGCACTTTCTCGACCAGCGACTCCGGCGCACCAAAGCTGCGCGCAATCGCCCGCACCTGATTTTTCACCAGACCACTGAGCGGTGCCAGGTCGCAGGCACCGTCACCGAACTTGGTGAAGAAACCCATCACCTTCCTGCCCCCCAAATAGTGCCCAATGCACTGTGGATCCGGGGTCGATCACTAACTTCCCCATTGTGCACATTCTGCATCTGCCCAATATGGAAGCTGGTCGATTTTCATGACTCCCAACTCCGCCCAAATTCGGTCGAGGGAGCGCAGCTTGGATAGGGCATAATGTCCTATTAGCAAGATGCTCGCGACCCTCCGGGCAGCCCTGACCCATGTTCAATGAGCCGCAATGGCTAGCAGTAGTCCGATAGCCCATCGCTCAGCATGGGGCTTCCGATGATGCTTCCCTTGATCGCAGATGTCAGGACAGCGCTGCATCTTGCAGATCTCGATCTAGGCATTTCTGGAGGAACCATGGAGCAACGTTTGAGAGTGGTAATGGCCCAGCTGAACATCCGCGTAGGGGATGTGTACGGCAACGTCGAGAAGGTCATTGAAGCAGCCCATAAGGCTCGCGACGACCTCAACGCCCAAGTCATCGTTTTCCCTGAACTGACCCTTTGTGGTTATCCACCAGAGGATTTGCTCCTTCGCTCCAGCATGCAGAGCCGCATCGAGAAGGCGCTGCAGCAAGTTAAGAATGCAGTTAAAGGCATCGTTACAGTAATCGGCTTCCCATGGGTCGAGGATGGGGCACGCTATAACAGCTGCGCCGTAATCTCGGACGGCGAAGAACTCGCCCGCTACAACAAACAGCGTCTGCCCAACTATCGTGTGTTCGACGAGAAGCGGTACTTTGAGTCAGGCAGCGGCCCTTGTGTGGTCGAGCTCTTCGGCGTACCGGTCGGTATAACCATCTGTGAGGACATTTGGTTCTCCGAGCCTCTTAAGCAGGCATGTGATGCCGGTGCTCAAATTATGCTCACCCTCAATGCGTCTCCGTTTCACCGTGGGAAGCAGGCTGAGCGGGAAGAGCTCTTAGCCAAACGCGCCAGTGAATGCTCAATTCCGATGATCTACGTAAACCAGGTAGGTGGTCAGGACGAGCTCGTCTTTGACGGCAATAGCTTTGTGGTGGATGGCGGCGGAAAGGTCACTCAGCGCGCCCCTGCTTTCGAAGAGGGACTCTTCGTAACGGAGTTTGAGATCAAGGAGGGTGCCTTGGTGCCGGTTCCGGCTCAGACCACCGAACTTCTGAGCCTTGAGGCCAGCGTTTACCAGGCACTGGTAGCCGGAGTTAAGGACTACGTGCAGCGTAATGGCTTCAAAGGCGTTGTGCTGGGCCTTTCGGGTGGTATCGACTCGGCGCTGGTGCTTGCTGTTGCTGTTGATGCGCTGGACGCAGAAAACGTCGAAGCCGTGATGATGCCGTACCACTACACTGCCCAAATGAGCCAGGACGATGCGAAAGAAGAAGCCGACATTCTGGGCGTGAAGTACAGCGTACTGCCCATCGCACCCATGGTAGAAGCATTTCTATCTACGCTTGCGCCAATGTTCGAAGGTCTGGGCAAGGACACCACCGAGGAAAACCTTCAGGCGCGGTGTCGCGGCACGATGCTGATGGCGATCTCCAACAAGAAGCGGTATCTCGTCCTGACCACCGGTAATAAGAGTGAGATGGCTGTGGGGTATGCGACCTTGTACGGAGACATGGCTGGTGGCTACGACGTCCTGAAGGATGTGCCGAAGACTTTAGTATTCCGCCTCTGTGAATACCGCAACACCCTGGGCTACGTCATTCCGCAACGCGTCATTGACCGTCCACCGTCTGCTGAGCTTGCTCCTGATCAGAAGGACGAAGATTCCCTGCCTCCATACCCAGTCCTTGATGAAATCCTTCGCCTGTACATCGAGCAGGATTTGTCTGCCGATGCGATCACCGAGAAGGGCTTCGACAAGGAGGTGGTGAGGAAGGTAATTCGTTTGGTCGACCTGAACGAGTACAAGCGGCGCCAGGCTGCAGTTGGCCCGCGTGTGACCGAGCGTGGCTTTGGCCGTGACCGCCGATATCCAATTACTTCTGGCTGGAGCATTGGAGATTAATAGCTTCGGCAGATGATTGAATATGCTAGGGGCGCCGTTGCGCCCCTTTTTTCTTTGCCTGGTGCGGTTTCGCTAAAGTTTGAAAAACTTTTCTTCCTTCGTCAGTTCTAGGATAGTGTTTTCTTTAATAAAATTTTTGTCAAAGCTACCCAGTTTGTCATTCAATATGGCTACCACAGTTTGAATTTTCTTCTCGTTCGCGAAGTTGAATAGCTTGATTAGCTTGTCTTCATCGACGACTTCTAGATAGTCTTGGACGGTAAATGCTGGAAGCTTTGATTTAAACTTATTTAAGAAATAGACATAGGACATGTCGAATGCCATAGCTGCAGCCCGAGGAACGCCGTCGCCAGTATTGCGTTCTTCGTTGACGATTGTAAAATCTGCCTTGCCATTCTGCCCAGGGGAAACTAGAAGTTCGTTATGGTGGGTAATGAACAATCTTTTGGTAATGTCGGCATATGCCTCATTGAAAACATCAAGCTTCGAGTTTAGGTCTGAGTAGTGGACTGCAATACTACGCTTCACGTCTTCGGATGTAGTTTCCAAATCCGCAATCCTGTTGCGAGAGACCTCTACCTCGCTTATGACATAAGCAAGCCTGCCTCGAGCTTCTCGCAAGTCTTGCATCTGTTTTTCAACCAGCATCAAACCACTGAAGTGACTATCTCTGGAAAGATCTTTAACCTTGCTTTTTTCCTCAGTCAGCAGTCGTCCTAGGCTCAATCTTAAGCTATCGAGCTCATCTGCCGTCTCGATGGACATTTCTTCGACATAAGCAGCTTTACGGCTCATGATCGAGTTATGAAAATCGATTGTTTCTTCTAGGGTTTTGCTTAGGTCTGGGACTAATGATTTAGCTTCATTGTAAAGGGAGGTGATCTCATCTACGTTGACCTCCACTAAACTGTTCTTGTAGCGATCAATTGTTTTTTTATTGTAGTAAAGCTTTGTTTCCAAATTAACAATGCGTGATGTTAAAACGGCTACGCTTCTTCGAGATTCACGGAGTTGTGAGATCGCATAGCTTTGAGATTCAAAGATGTCATATTCATCCTCTTTTACTTGAAGGTCAGATATTTTTGAGTCGATCTCATAAAGATGTTCCTGGCGGCCTTCCAAAGAAATACCCCCAAGCAATGTCCTGATGCGAGTGTCTTCTAGGAGTATTTGGTGCTCAATTAGATTAATCTGGCGAACGGAATCAATAAACTCAAAATCAAAAAGGTAGGCGTAGATCAGGTCGTAATCATTGTCGCTTGTATATGTGTGCAGGTATTTAAGTGTGTTGTTGCTCGTGGCTCTATTGGTTCTGAAGAACTTGCTTCTTATTGAGTTAAACTTTGGATGTTCTCTAGTGTATCCAAAAAGGCGTGGCAGTTCGCGAGTGAAAGCTGCGCGGCTTTTATATGTGACACCATCGATGGTGCTGATGGCTGTGATGCTCTCGCGTCGGGCGCCTATTTTTATTGAGAGCACTCGAGTGATGGTGTGAGTAATAGAAGCAATCTTCACTATTAGCTCAAATTTTACATCGCCTTTAGTCAGAAAGCCTTTAACTTCTTCGTTTACCTTTTCGTTGTCCGGGTCTTTCCATAGTGGTTCGGAGTTCCCGCCCAAACAAAATGCCAAGGCTCGAAGCGATGTACTTTTGCCAATCTGGTTACCAGTCTCGCCAAGGTTGGTAATTATGTTCAGTCCTTCTTTGAAGTTGATGGTGCGTATCTCTTTGCTTCCATCAAATACAGATAGCTTAATTAGTTGCATAAAGAAATATCACCTTGCTTCGTGAGCTCTACACATCCAGTGATGTAAAGCCAGTCGAGCGCATACAGAATGTAAGCAAAAGAAACGCGATCAAATTTTTCTTGATATTTTTCAAGAAGCGCAAGTGGGCTCATGGCGCCAAGATCACTAGATTTTAAGACTATTAGTATCCGCCCACCAATGATGTAGAGGCTTTTAAGAGGGGAGCTGGTATTTTGAATGATCATTTAGGCGGCTCCAATATCTTGCAGTGGATGAAGCCATAGCAAACTATAAGCTGTCTGGCCCAATCAACTAGCTCAGATGGGGCGCCATGGAAACCGGTTTTGATGTCAACGATAAGTTCGGAGACTTTCAGTATGAGTTCATCCGAGCCTATCCGAGTTATATTGAGTTTTTGCTCAGGCGTAACTGGGCGCTCAGTCTGGTTCAAGAATAATTCGCGCCTTGCAGATTTGTACTTCTGGTTAATGGCGAAAAGGAATCTTTTTTGTGCGCCAGGTTCCTCGTCATCGATAGTCGAAATAAGATTTTCAATGAGCTCCATGTAGCCCACATTATCAACGATGACTTCTGAATACACCGAGACCCTATTGTACTCGATTTTTTCATCGACCCCAGGGTAGTCCAGTTCCACGTCTGGGATCTCATCATACGGGGTGTGAGTTGACACAATTTTAATCAGTAGTGGATTGAGCAAGGATGAGATTGCAGCGGTGGTTGCTGCAATCGTGACAGGCCCGCTTCCGTTGTTGACTACTGCTATGCCACCGTGTGTTGCCTCAGCTTCAAGCTTAGGTGGGAAGAAGCTCATGGCTTATGTACAGTGACGCTACCGCTACCCGTGGAGGTGACCGCAGTGCCCCCGTTATCCGCCTTCGTAATGATTGAAGGCTTTCTGCTACACGCTTGCAAAATTATTAATAATACAAAGCAGAAGACACCGCTTCCAATGGAATACAGAAACAGCTTATAGATTGATTCGCTTGGCAAGCTTTTGAGCAAGTCTGACTTGAACCAACCGGCGTACAGTGAGTAGAGCATCGCAGCTCCCAGAGCTGCGAAGATTCCACCTGCGCCTACGACAATCTTCAAGAAGCTGAACATTCCTTTCTCCATGGTAGTTGTTCACCCGGCACCGAGTGCCATCAGTGTGATGTTACAGATTTCACGTATTGCTCCACAAGGGCGCTCTAACTGCACAGCAGCTTTGGGTGTAGTAACTGCAGCCCAGAGGCCCAAGGTTTGCCAGATCCTCTGTAGGAGGCTGAGTCCCCCGGTGTGGATGACCTCCCGCAGGGTTGAGTCCGAGGCTCTGCAAGGACAAGGTTTCTCGTGCCGATGTCTCTTGATAGCTGCGCCTGGGCTAATGTCTCCGGGTCGAGATAGGACTCGCCAGAACGCTCTGCCTTGATTCTGGTGTGCCTAGGTCATGCGAGGGGGACGAGATCACTCGAGGCCGAGCAAAAGCGTTCATCGCGGCTATACTGCAATCGATGAATCCATGTCACACGGCAACGTAGTGACGTCAACCCATGTTCTATTAAGGGATTTAGTATGCGTGAGCGTCTTGTCAATAAAATGATTACTCATCTAAAGTGCGAAATAGACTATTTGCAAGCTGAAGCTTTGTCTGCAAGTTCCGCTCGTGATGAAGCACGATGCCGTAAGGCTCTCCGGTTACAAACGAATGCCATTGAGTATCTGTTAAAAGCAGTTGACGCTAAGCGCAGGATTTTAACGTAACGTTGAGTTAGTCAGTAACTAGCAGTTGGCGACCGGCTTTACTCAGGTGTAGGATATTATTGGCTACAAAGAAGTTTAGGATTACCCCTGATATGAGCTTCCAGTTTTCATATGCGTCCCCACGGAAGTAGCCTGCATTGTGCATTTGCCATTCAGCATGGATGCGAGCACCTGAAATGAAGCTCGTTGATTTAGCCAGCGAGAGGCTGATATCGCCAAAGTCGAGGCTAGGGTTTTGATGCAGCAGGCCTTGCGTTAATGCGATGATGAGACCTGCATCAGTTTCAGCATGCGCAATGTTAAGTGAAGCAAAGTATTTTGAAAGCAAACCACTCAGAAATTGTAATGATGATTCGTTGAGTGCGGAGCCAAGGGAGGCGAAATCCACGTATACGACGCCGCCCGGTTCCATGGTTGGGAACAGAGATTTATAAATCAACAGCTGTGATTTAGACGGTTGACGTGCTGCATATTTTTCGTTGCATTCAAGTGCTGGCTTTTTGAGGGCCAATGAAATTTTTTCTTTACTCAAAACATCGATGGCGATAATCAGTTCGCATAGCTGCGATGTAATACCTTTAGAAGCTTTTTCGGAAAACCCCATCTCTGTGCTCAGAAAACCTCTTAGGCCAGCAAAATCGTCCGAGCATAGAGTGGTCGGATTAAATTCGGTAATGGTGAGATATGCATCGAATATCGCAAGAACTTCAAGCATGCTCCATTGAGTAGTTTTTTCACAGGTGGCACAATGTTTTAGCCAATCTTTGACCCCTTTGGGGGAGAGTGTGGAGAATCCTCGCATTTGAATTTGGCCCAAAGTTAACATGGCTGCTACCTGTCGTTCAACAAAGCCTCTAGTATAGGTTGCAGGTGGTCTTACGCCAGTAGCTTAGTTGAGGCTACGCAAGTCGGCGCCACTCCTAATGTACCCTTTCGGGATCATTAAGTACCATAAGCCGCTTTAATGTACCTTTTCGGGATCATTATATAAAAAGCTTTGGTTTGATTCAGTCTCGTGCGGCTGTTGTGAGACGAATACTGGCTGGGCAAGGTTTCGGCCCAAGGGTTCCTTCCTCATCGTACTGCCGGCGCAGCTTGGAAAGCGTTGCTTGCACCATTTTTTGCCTTTCCGGTTACATCCTGCAATCAGCTCAATGGAAAAATAATAGCAATAAGCCACTTTGTGCCTACGCTCATGGATTCCCTCTTGAGGTAGGTTTGCCATGTCGAAGATTGAGATAGCACCAGTAGTAGCTGATGATTTCGAGGCATGGCTGAATTCGCGCCCCAAGTGGCTGCAGACAGCAGCTCGAATGATCATCGACCTGAAGCGGCAGCTGAACCAGGATGAAGTTAAATCGCTAGCTAGGCTTTGCAAGCTCGAAGCTAAGGATGAAGCTGATCCAGGATTTCTGACGGTAACCCCTGGCACTTTATCGCAGGTCGCCAATAGACCTTTGCTTCGAATCGAAGAAATCCTTGATGTTCATGGATTGAACGCGATCAAGGCCGGCGCCAATCTCCCATTCGGCAAAAGCAATCTCTCGGTGATCTACGGGCAGAATGGAACCGGCAAGAGCGGTTTTGCACGGCTACTAAAGGAAATCTGCGGATCACGATCCAAGGACGATATACGCGGTAATGTCTTTGATCCAACGCCTACGCCCTGCCGTGCTCACTTCAAGGTGTCCATTGACGGTAAGCCTGCGGATGTTCACTGGGACATCCCAAGCGGGCCTCACAAAGCTCTACGACATGCACAGGTGTTCGATAGCAAGGCTGCCCAGCAATACATGGGCAGGACTGAGGCATGCTATGAGCCCAGCCGGATGAAGTTTGTATCCGCGCTGATCGTCACAGCGGACGCTGTTAGCGCAGAGCTTGCAAGAGAGAAATCACTGCTCAGCAAAGCGTTACCCGCCATCCCAGAAACGCTAAATCACACCGCCGAAGCAAAATGGCTTCAGGGCCTGAAGAGTTCAACCACGGCCGCGATTATTGATAAGGAATGTCTGTACACAGATCTGCTTGATCGGGAGCGCATAGAGAAGGAGGCCCTACTCGCAGAGAAGGACATTGCAGGCCGGCTACTGAGCATTAACAAAGAAAAAACTGCGCTGAAGAGTATTGAAACAGCAATGTCCACTCTTCAACAGGGATTGAGCGTTGCGACGGCAGGTACGCTAGAGACCCTGAAAAACGCCGCTGTTAAGGCCAGGAATTCGAGCCAAGAAGCGGCGGCAGCGATTTTCGGTAAAGCCGAGCTCGACGGTGTTGGCGCTGCAACCTGGCAGGATATGTGGGAATACGCACGCGCATACTCCAACGGCACGGCCTACACAGAATCTCAGTTTCCCAACATTGCAGCTGACTCACGCTGCGTGCTTTGCCATCAAAGCCTTGATGAGGATGCCAAAGCCCGCTTAGCTGGTTTTGAGAAGTTCGTCACTGACGGCCTCGAGACAGCCGCCAAGAAGGCTGAAAAGAGTTTTACTGATCAAAAAAACCTGTTGCCAACTCTTCCAGGGCAAGCCGACTGGATCGTTCACATGTCCACTCTGGGCTTCGAGGAAGCCGATGCGATCATTTGGCTTGGCATGCTCAAAGCGAGGCGCGATCAAATCGTGCTGGGAAGCCCTGTCGGCACCTTGCCAGCTTTCGACTGGAAGAGCATTAGCGAGGCGGTTACAACCAAGTCAGCAGACTTGATTGCAGAAGAAGGGAGCCTTTCGTCCCTGCTGAAGGATGAGCATCGTCAAGCAATGCATGACAGAGTTCAGCACCTTCAAGCCAAGCAGTGGCTCTCACAAAACAAGACCTCTATTAGCGCTGAAAGGGCTAGGTTGATAGCAGTCGCAGCGATAGACAAAGCCTCACGCTCAGCGGCCACCAACGCTCTGACCACCAAAAAAAATGACTTGGCCAAAACTGAACTGGATGCTGGTTACCAAGCTCGATTCATCGAAGAATTGAAGCTACTCGGTGGCCACCGAATTCCAATAGCTCCACTAAGCAAATCGGGCGGCAAAGGCAAGATCACCTTTGGTTTAAATCTCGTGGGTGCGCACGGCTCCCATGGCTTGGAATATATCTTGAGCGAGGGTGAAACCAGGATCGCCGCACTCGCAGCGTTCCTTGCGGACACGACAGGATCAAACCAGTTGGCTCCGTTCATTTTCGATGACCCGATATCCTCACTCGACCAAGACTTTGAAGAGAAGGTTGTCGAACGTCTCGTGTCTTTGTCACAGACCAGGCAGGTCATCATATTCACCCACCGACTGTCTCTTGTAGCCCAAGTAGAAGCTGTTACCAAGAAATGGGAGCAGACTCCAGGGATGTCTTCAATCAAGCCGACACTCACGTCACTGCAGAGGATGGCGAAGACTGCAGGCATCGTCGCTACTGCAAGCGCTCGAGACCTGAGACCTGAAAGTGCTGTCAGAGGGTTGATCGACAATACGATTACGCGCTTGAAAAAACACCAGGAGAAGGCCGAAGTCGAGGCTTATGAGTCGCTCGCCAAGAGCGCTTGCAGTGACTTCAGGATCATCGTCGAGAAGACGATTGAGTACATTTTGCTGGCAGACGTCGTAGGCCGCTTCAGACGTGCAATCAACACTCAAGGCAAGCTACACAAGGTCGCCAAGGTAACAAATGACGACTGCGTATTTATTGATGACTTGATGACACGCTACTCGGTGTATGAGCATGCTCAGTCTGAGGAGATGCCCAGCAGCGCTCTTGAGCTGGATGTCTTTGAAGCCGACGTAACAGCCCTGCAGAAATGGATTGCCGAGTTTGGATCGAGAGCGAGCTAGCACGACTCATTGAGCGAGGGTCAGAATCATGATGAAACTCCTGATTCTGGCCTGATGCTGGACAGCAAAAGCCATCAAAGCAAGCTCGGCATTACCAATGCAAAAGCTGGTTCGGGAGCTGTCACTCTTCCTCCTGATTACTCAGGAAATCAAAGGTGGTAAGCGTGTCGCAGTTTAGGCAGTGGTACATACTCGACGCGTCTTGAAAGTGCATGCCGCAGAAGCTTCCGCAGAAAGGGCAGCACTCGTTCCATTCCAGGTTGCCCCAACTCCAGACGCCGAGATACTCGGGCACGCCATCCCGATCATTGCCGATGACTTCGAAAGAATCGTCGGTCGTACCGACAAAGCCATCGATGCCGAAATGCTCGAGGATCGGCAAGATGTCCGCAGGATCCAGATCGAACCATTCGCCAGTACCACGAAGGTGAGAGAAGTTCTGATGGATCTCCTTCTCCAGTCGCACGTCATCATCTGTACGAATCCAACCCAGAAGTAAAAGCTTCCTCGGATTCCCGGTTTGAAGGCCCTTTCTGCGGCGCTCGATGTCCTTGGCCCGACCTATCTTCACCTTCTCATTACTATCTTCAATGAAAAAATAGATCATTTCCGCTCCTTTCTTATGCCTGCGATTCCCTGTCTTTCAGCATCGGCAAAGAGATCTTCTGCCCTGGTGATGTATTAGTGCACGCAGCAGGGGCCAACGTCATTATTGGTCGCGTTATTCGCTCAGTTTAATGTCCCCAAATAGGGCCATTAAGCCTAAAAATGATGGTTAATGTGCCTTATTGGGGACATTAAATATGTATCTCAGAGCAACATACCACTAGCGCTCGATTCTAGGAGGGAAGTAGATTCTCTGATTCGCTGGCCTCATGGCGAGCCCAGCGCAAGGTAGCTATCGACATGAATTGCCTAATCGCCAGCGCTCCCCGTTCATTTCTGGCTTTCGAGCCAGGCAGGGTCAGTGCTGACTCTACCTTGGCACGACTCGCTTCGTACATTGCAAATGCGTTGAACTCAGAATCAAGCAGCACCAAGAGCACAGTATCGAAGGGTTGTCGTAGATCAATTGCCCCCATTCGGCCCGTAATCTTTAGTGGGTTCAGGATGCAGCGGCCCTTTATCTGGATTCTCGCGACGCCATCTTCCAGCGTCTCTGTAGCGTCGTAACCTGCCTGCCTTGCAGGATGTAGTAACAGGCCGAGCCTAGTAGCAGCTTCGTACTCTGCGACCTCGCCGGTCACGCCCAGCGGCTTGCCGGTCAGGCGATAGAATCTACGCGCAAGCACCTTGGCTTCTTTCAAGATCTCTAGGATTTCATCCTGGATCAATGCAGCCCGCTGAGGTTCGTCGTAATTACCGAGCTCAGTCATCCGCAAATGCCTCAAGTGCGGCGAGCAGCCTGGCTAGCTCAGCAAGGTCGGAAGTGACGATGTCATATTCTCCTCGACTACTCAGCCGATACACATCGCGCGCTTTTTTAACGCGTTCGAGAAGAGGGACGACGATGCCGGATGCGCGCTCTAGGAAGTCGTTGATATCCGCACGTGTCTGGGGAATTTTGTAACCCTTCGCCGCACTTGTGATGATGACGTCCGCATCGCGGAGTTTGGCAATGCCACTGGAGCGGATTCTCTGGCCATTGACCTCTCCCAGTCCGCTATCTTTTAGATGGGCCATGATTTCCGTAGTCAGCACGTAATCCTTGGTGACGAATTCGCTCTGGAATCTCAAGAACCTCAAGATGCTTAGCTGCAGTCGCTCATCTTCATTGGGGTACTTACCAACGCGCTCGCTAAAGCCGTCGGCCTGGCGGAGAGCTTCTTGGTGTACCTGGTAGTCTGCGTAACCAGATTCATCCGTCGGCGGTGGCAGAAGAGACTGGTACTTGGATGGCCACACAAGCATTCCAAGAGTCAGGCTGCGCAGGATCTTTTTGTAGGCAATAACTGCTTCTTCCGATGCTTTCTCTTCGTAGATCTGAGCGACTGAGCCAGCAAAAAAATCTGCAACCTGAACCAAAACGTTGTCCTTACTGGCCATCGTCTGGAAGGCATCCTTATCGCCAAAGAGGTCGTCCACGAATCGTTCTGCAACGTAGCTTTTGAGGCTCTCCTGAAATTCCTGGCCACCATGCTCGTCTACGATCATCTGGAGGTCAGGATATGCGCGGAACAAACGTTCATAGAGCAACCCGTTCACGTATTTTATGAACGAGGTTTTGATACGGAGGCCGCCGTCTTTGTGAATTCGGGACTTATCAACGACGGTGAAATAGAGCTTGAAAGGCAGCTCAGCTAGCTCGTTGAGGATTCGGGCACGGCGATCTGAATCCTTCGGCTTTAGATTGCTGGATTTGATCTCACCTGTTTGAAAGTGACGCATGCGGAGTGCTTCAGCTTGGGCATAAGCAGCTTCCAGGTCTTTCTCTGCCACCAGAATGGAGCACACGATGAAGAAGCCCGAGCTTCCTCCCTTTGACGTATCAAGGTCGGAATTCCCAGACTCATCCACGAAGGCATATGTTCTGTCCATGAGCTTGCTCCATCAACAACGTACTGAGCGCGGTGGGTCGCCCAATGGCAAGGTGGCGAACTTAGTTCGTCGCAGTGGTAGTGCCTGGAGCGGGGCCTTCGCTGAACGTGTAGTTGATGACCACGTCATTTCGAATCAAGACGTCGAGGGTCTTCTGAGTGCCAGTAGTCGTCACCTTCATAGTGACCACGTAGCTTTGGGCATGGGCTGAGCCATTGGTGTAGGTGTAGATCCACTTTTCGTCAGTCTCGCTGACAGCACTCTTGGCGTAGGGCTCACCAAACAACGACTTCAACTCAGCAGTCGTGGTTTTACCCTTGGTGATGCTCGCCACACTGGCCGAAGGGAAGTCTCGGCCTGCGGTGTAGTGCGAAGTAGCGCAACCGCCAAGTGCGGCACATATCCCCATAACTGCGATGAGCTTCTTCATATCCATCCTTGATCGTAGAAATCAGCAAATCTAGCTGGCATCGCAGCTAAATGCCATCACAAGGTAAAGCATCTGCTTTCGCACTCTCATAAGAATCAGAGCATCTTAGGAATAGCCATCTAGCCTCTGCTTACCGACCTTGATTAGGTCTTCCTTCACGATGTGCTCCTGTTCAGAAAAGACACCTTTCAGCCGCTCAAGGTTGAGACGTTGACACTCATTCTCAGCCTCTACTCTGGTCTGATAGGTGGCCTTCAGTCGCAATTTTTCCTCGTTGTCATAAATGTTGAAGCCTATAGGTGCGGTTTCGCAGTAAAAGCGCGTTCCGTTGCGCATGCATCCCGTTTCAGTGGGTACTGCAGGAACGACAACAAATCTCGAAATCATCTCCATGCCCTCTTCAAGCTCCCTTTCACTAATAGCGGCTGGAAGCCACCACAGCAAACAATCCACCTCAGTTTCCGATGAGAAGCAGGGGCTCATTGTTGATGTTCTGATGCTTGGTTGTCGTGAGCTTCCATTCTGAAAAAATGATTTATGCTCGGTACTTGAGGACTGGCGCTGATACCTCCAAGCAGCTTCTTCAAGCGCTGGAAAATCATGACTGCTTGATCCTTTTTCGCCAGATGTCGCAAGGTAAGTTGAACGTGAGCGATATAAAGAGTTTGCTAGCAGTTCAACGACCCATACTTTTTAAGCAGCTTGTGATTTTACGTCGGAAAGATCGGTGGAAACGCCACGTTAAGAAAAGCACGTCTGTTACCGGTTACGCAGCCCTGCCGCGCTTGCGGCGCTCGATGTCCTTTATCAGCACTTCTGTGCAGGAACGCAAAATGAGCATTGACTGGATCAATTTTACGCCTTGGACTTCATTAGGCGGAGGCGCCTTGATAGGCCTGGCGGCTAGCTTGTTCGTTCTCGCAAATGGTCGCATCGCAGGGATCAGTGGGTTGATTGGTAGCGTGATGCAATTTGGCAGTGAGGGCTGGAGCGAGAAGGCGCTGTTTCTTCTTGGTCTGCTGCTTGCGCCTTTATTGTGGGGAGTATTTAGCGTGCTGCCGGAGATCGAGATTAGGGCAGGGTGGCCGACCCTGGTTATTGCGGGGCTGCTCGTCGGCGTGGGAACCCGTTACGGTTCCGGCTGTACTAGCGGTCATGGCGTTTGCGGGATCTCTCGACTGTCAGCCCGCTCCATCACTGCAACGATGTGCTTTATGTTCGCCGGTTTTGCAACGGTGTACGTCATTCGTCATGTGGTGGGATCATGAAAATGATCAAACTGTGCGCATTTTTTGCAGGACTGATCTTCGGCCTTGGGCTTCTTCTGGCAGGCATGGCGAACCCCGCCAAGGTATTGGCTTTTCTTGATGTGGCCGGGGCCTGGGATCCGTCACTCGCACTGGTGATGGGAGGTGCCATCGCAGTAGCGGTTATTCCCCTGAATTGGGCGCTTAAGAACAAACAATCCTTGTTGGGTGCTCCCATGCAGTTACCAATGAAAAGGGAGTTGGATGCCCGCTTGATTGGCGGCAGCCTGGTGTTCGGCATAGGTTGGGGAATTGCGGGGATCTGCCCTGGGCCAGCTGTCGCTATTCTGCTTACGGGGCACGGGCAGATCATCGTATTCGTATTGGCCATGTTGGCCGGTATGTACTTGTTCTCTCTATTAGAACGTCGGCGCACGACCTGATTAGGCTAAAGCGCTGAAAGCGAATGACGGAAAAACTGTCGACCTGCTCCATGACCAAAGCTGTTTCA
Organism: Pseudomonas zeae; assembly: GCF_014268485.2. Lineage (NCBI taxonomy): Bacteria > Pseudomonadati > Pseudomonadota > Gammaproteobacteria > Pseudomonadales > Pseudomonadaceae > Pseudomonas > Pseudomonas zeae. The sequence continues at coordinate 919,125 of NZ_CP077090.1, forward strand.
ATTACTGGGCTCAGGGGAATTGAATGTCTGACTTGAACGATCCACGAGTCTTCTTTGCTGCTGAGCGAACCTTACTGGCCTGGAACCGAACCAGCCTTTCGCTGATGGCGTTTGGCTTTGTGATTGAACGATCCGGACTACTGCTGCAAATGTTAAAGCCAGGTGTTTTGGGGCCTCCAGGGAAACACTTTTCTTTCTGGATCGGACTTGCTTTTCTGATGCTGGGCTCATGGGTTGCCTGTTGGTCATCTTGGCAATACAAAAAGGTAGTCAAGACCCTCAAGCCCGTTGAGATTCCCTTTGGCTACAGCGTCAATGCTGGCCCTAGCATCAATCTCATCGCGGCAATCTTGGGCGTTTTGCTCATGTCCTACTTGTCCATTATGTGAGCAAGACAGTTCCTCATTCGCTTCCCTACATCGCTTCCGCATACGAGGGGCAAACGGCAGCGCATTGGGCTGTAAACCGGTGCTGTTGAGCATTTTCGACGAGAAAGCCAGTGAAGATTTTCGATTCACACATATTTCAAAATATTTCTGAAAATGCCAAAACTGTCATCGGATAGAAATATTTAAAGAATTAAATCGTCACTTCTCCGATAGGTGGATACCTCCACTTAACTCCTTTCATTGAGGTGTTGTCGTGATGTTGCTGACTAAAAAAAGCCTGTCTGTTTTGCTGGCTTCCCTCTGCATGAGTGGCCTTGCTCATGCGACCGATGTTACCGGTGCGGGCTCCAGCTTTGTCTATCCGGTTTTGTCCAAGTGGTCGCAGGACTACAGCAAAAGCTCCAGCAACCGTATCAATTACCAGTCGATTGGCTCGGGTGGCGGTATCGCTCAGATCAAAGCGGCAACAGTGGATTTTGGTGCGTCTGACGCACCGTTGTCTGCCGATGATCTCAAGGCCGGTGGCCTGGGCCAATTTCCCAGTGTGATTGGCGGCATCGTGCCTGTGATGAACATTGAGGGTGTAGCGCCGGGCCAATTGAAGCTCGATGGTGAGACCCTTGCGAAAATCTTCTTGGGTGAGATTACAGTCTGGAACGATCCAGCCATCGTCGCCCTGAACCAGGGCATGAAACTGCCAGACAGTAAAATCACCGTTGTCCACCGTTCTGACGGCTCTGGCACCTCATACAATTTCACCAACTACCTCTCCAAAGTGAGCGATGGCTGGAAATCGAAAATCGGTTTCGGCACAACTGTGCCTTGGCCGGTTGGTGTGGGTGGTAAAGGCAACGAAGGTGTCTCGGCCTACGTAAAGCAGATCAAGAACTCAATCGGTTATGTTGAGTACGCCTATGCCCTGCAAAACAAGATGACGCACGCACAGCTGAAGAACGCCTCCGGGAAATTCATTCAGCCCAATGCCAAAGCCTTCCAAGCGGCTGCCGACACTGCGGACTGGGCTAACGCCAAAGACTTCAACCTAATCATGACCAACGCGCCTGGCGATAGCGCTTGGCCGATCACGGCGACCACCTGGATCATTATGTACAAACAGCCGAAGAATGCCGAACAAAGCCAGGCGGCCTTCAACTTCTTCAAATGGTCGTTGGAGAAAGGCCAGCAACAGGCCTCGGCGCTGGACTATGTAGCCCTGCCTGACTCTCTGGTGAAGCGTATCGAAGGTTACTGGAAGTCTGACTTCGCCCATTGATTCAGCAACACTTAAACCCCTTCCTCGAGCAAGTTTTGCCTGACGAAGGGGTTTGTTTGTGAGTAGACGTATGATGAACGACACAGTCCAACCTTTGACCATGACCCTCCACACTGGCGACGTTACGAGTGATAAGCGTGCGGCTCGCGATCAGCGTCATGATCTCTGGTTCAAGCGTTCAATGCTGGGCGCCGCAATGCTGGTTCTGTTGCTACTGGTTAGCATCGCCGCCTCGACACTTTGGGGCGGTAGTCTTGCATTCAAGACTTTCGGTCTCGACTTTCTGACAAGCACTGAGTGGGATGCCGTTAACAATCACTTCGGTGCTTTAGTACCGATTTACGGCACCTTGGTGACCTCTTTACTGGCGCTGCTGATTGCGGTTCCTGTCAGCTTTGGCATCGCGATTTTTCTCACTGAAGTAGCTCCGCCCTGGTTACGGATGCCCGTCGCCTCGGCGGTTGAATTGCTCGCGGGAATTCCATCGATTATCTATGGCATGTGGGGGCTGTTTGTTTTCGGCCCGTTCATGGCAGAGCATATATCGCCTTGGATCAATGACTATCTGGGTGAGCTTCCTTTGGTAGGTTCGCTGTTTCAGGGCCCCCCCTTGGGGATTGGCATGCTGACAGCGGGTATTGTGCTGGCAATCATGATCATGCCCTTCATCACCTCTGTCATGCATGAGGTGTTCCGTAGTGTTCCCACAACCCTCAAGGAGTCTGCTTACGCGCTAGGTAGCACTACTTGGGAAGTTGTCTGGGACATTGTTCTGCCTTACACGCGTTCAGCGGTTGTCGGAGGAATTTTTCTCGGACTCGGACGGGCATTGGGCGAGACCATGGCGGTGACTTTCGTGCTGGGTAATGCTCAACAATTCTCCGCCTCATTGTTGATGCCAAGCAGTTCCATTGCGTCAGTCATCGCCAACGAGTTCAGCGAAGCCTATACCGACCTGCATCGCTCGGCGCTGATTGCACTGGGCTTCCTGCTATTTGTCGTCACCTTTATCGTACTGGCGCTAGCACGACTCCTGCTCATGCGGCTTTCACGCAAGGAGGGTCTATGACCGGCAACGAACGTCTCTACCAAATTCGGGCTTTCAAGAATCGACTTGCATTGGTACTCAGTTGCGGTGCCACTGCGTTCGGTCTCATCTGGCTGGTCTGGATTCTGCTGACCACAGTGATCAACGGATTTCAGGCGCTCAATCTTCGCCTCTTTACGCAGATGACGCCGCCGCCCGGTACGGAAGGTGGGCTGGCAAACGCGTTCTATGGCAGTGCCCTGATGTCCGCTATCGCCCTGCTTATCGGTACGCCAATTGGCTTGATGGCGGGAATCTGGCTAGCGGAATTCGCACGACACTCGCGTCTGGGCACCACAGTCCGTTTTATTAACGACATTCTACTTTCGGCACCGTCCATTGTGCTGGGTCTGTTCATCTACACCGGCGTCATCCTGCCGTTGAACATACTGACTAACCACCAAGTCGGCTTCTCCGCTATCGCCGGCGCTCTGGCACTGGCGCTATTGGTGATTCCAGTGGTGGTGAGAACCACTGACGAGATGCTTCAACTGCAACCGTCAACCATGCGGGAAGCCGCGCTGGCACTAGGCGTCCCGCAATGGAAACTGACTCTGCAAATCGTATTACGAGCTGCAAAAGCGGGCGTAGTGACCGGGGTGCTACTTGCACTGGCCAGAATCACCGGTGAAACAGCGCCGTTACTGTTTACAGCGTTCGGCAACCAGTTCTGGAGCAGCAATCTTCTGAAACCGATTGCCAGTGTGCCCGTAGTGGTTTTCCAGTACGCCATGAGCCCATTCGATGACTGGCACTCCCTGGCCTGGGCTGGAGCATTGGTGCTGACCTTGTTTGTACTGGTACTCAGTTTACTGTCCCGCTTGATCCTTTTACGCAATAGGTTGACCTGATGAATAGCCGTGACCTTGCCGACGAAAGAACTAAAATTCGCGTTCGTGGCCTGGAGTTTTTTTACAATAACCAGCGGTCTCTGAACTCCATCGATATGGACATTCCGGAGAAACGTATCACTGCGATCATTGGGCCTTCAGGTTGCGGGAAGTCGACGTTACTGCGGGTGTTCAACCGTATCTACGCCATGTACCCGAAGCAGGAAGCGCGGGGCGAGGTGCTGCTCAACGGAGAGAATATTCTCGCGCCTGGTTACTCGATGAACCGCCTGCGTAGCCATATCGGCATGGTCTTCCAGAAGCCCGTACCGTTTCCTATGTCCATTTACGACAACGTCGCTTACGCCGTGCGTCACCATGAACAACTCTCCCGTCGTGAGATGGATGAACGCGTAGAGCAAGCCTTAAATGGAGCAGCGCTTTGGGACGAGGTAAAGGACAAGCTCAAACAGAGCGCTCAGAGCCTGTCGGGTGGTCAACAACAGCGCCTGTGCATAGCGCGCACCATCGCTTTGCGCCCACAAGTATTGCTTTTAGATGAGCCGACTTCCGCGCTTGACCCAATTTCCACTGGGCGAATAGAGCAGTTGATTACTGAGTTGAAAGAGCAATACACCGTCATCATCGTGACCCACAACATGCAGCAAGCGGCTCGGGTTTCGGACTACACCGCCTTTATGTTTATGGGCGAATTGATTGAGCATGATGTGACCGACAACATCTTCACCAAACCAAAAATGAAGCAGACTGAAGACTACATTACGGGTCGCTTTGGATAACCAATCCCTTTCCTTCAGTACATAAGCTCTCAGCCCCTAGAGCTGCAAGGAGTTCGTCAGCTTGGTGAGAACATTAGTGGCCATCGCCATAAGCGCATCGCTTGGAGGCTGGCTACGCAGTATTTTGGGGGAGAAGCTCAAGGAATTTTTTCCGAGCATGCCCGCAGGAGCGCTCGTCGCGAATTTAGCCGGGGGGTACTTCATTGGCCTGACCATCGGCTTTTGGATGGATTCGCCGCTGCTCTTTCCTCGGTGGCACATTGCGATCATCACAAGCTTTTGCTTAGGGCTCGCGGTCTTCTCACTAGCCTCGGCAGGATCGGCCACGTTAAGCCACAAAGAACGGTTCATTCCTGCAATTGGGGCCATCTCGCTTCATGTCATAGCGTTGCTTGCCATGACTGCGTTAGGAGCGCTCACGTTCCACTGGGTAGACGACATCTAGTAAGTTTTGATCAAAGACTGATATGAAATTTGGTTTGTGATTTCAGCCCAGGGTAAAGCCTTGCGCAGAATGACAGAAACAGAAAGCCCGGCGCGTAGCCGGGCTTTTTGTATTTCGGATGGGAGCTGATCCCTCAGCAAATTCGAGTGTAGTTCAGTCAGATCTATGGTGCAGCTGACACGTTTTCTTCGGTCGATATCAGATATGAATGGCATGGAAGCGACAACCCATTGAGCATTCTCCCTTTGTGATGGCTGACATTTCGAGCCGACGCTAAAGCGTCATTGCGGCAAATGTCCTTGGGCATCGAGGCTGGTGACTCAACTGGATGGTTTCGCCCCTGTCACGTCAGATCAGTGGGAATCATTTGAGGTTGTCAGTGAGGTGAATCACGACTGGATATCACCCATCCAGACTCAGGCCTTTACCTCTCCCTTGTCGTCCTTCACATCAAACAATCCTGCAAAAAAAAGATGGAATGCATCCCAGGTTCGCGTCCACCAACCACCTGCTTCTCCGGCTTCTAATGCGATGAGAGAGCGTGTCACAAGTTTATTCTCGCCGTCATACAACTCGTAGCTTCCGACTATGTCACCGACGGCAATAGGAGCTTCCAGTGCGTTATTGATGTGAAGGCGGCTTTCCACCTTGCGATTACTATTCTTGGGCAGCGTCAATGTCACATCATCGAGCAACCCAACAGAAATTACGTTTTTCTCGCCTTTCCACAGTCGTGGTTGAGCTAACACCTGCCCGCCTTTCTGATAGGTCTTCGTCTCAAAAAAGCGGAAGCCGTAGTTCAGGATTTTTTGAGCATCTTCTGCACGATTGTTCATCGTGGTCGAGCCAAATACCGCACTGATAAGACGCCGCCCATCACGAAGAGCAGAGGTCACCATGCAGTAGCCGGCCTCTTCGGTGTGGCCAGTTTTGAGCCCGTCAACACTTGGGTCGCGCCAGAGGAGAAGATTGCGATTGGGTTGGCGAATGTTGTTCCAGGTGAAATATTTGTGCGCGTATAGCGGGTAGTAAGCGGACTCATCATTGATAATTGCCCGCGCAAGCCGGGCCATATCATGAGCAGAGGAGTAGTGCCCAGGTGCCGGCAAGCCTGTAGGGTTCATGAAGTGAGTGTCAGTCAGCCCAAGTTTATTTGCAGTGACATTCATCAAACCGGCAAATGCATCTTCGCTACCCGCTATGTGCTCCGACAGAGCCACACTGGCGTCGTTGCCAGAGTCGATCACCACGCCACGGAGCAGGTCATGCACAGGGACAACGGCGCCAGGATCAAGAAACATCCTGGAACCACCGGTTCTCCATGCGTTTTCACTGACGGTAACCGGATCGTCGACCTTGAGGCGTCCCGCCTGTATCTCATTGGTAGCCACATACACCGTCATCAACTTAGTCAAGCTAGCCGGCGGCAAATGCATATCAGCGTTTTGACTGCTAATAATCGAGCCTGTCGCGGCATCCATAAGTACCCAGGATTTCGCGCTCAGTTGCGGTGGTGCTGGGATCATCGCTCGGGCAGTTGGTGAGGCAGGACTTGGGGTGGGTATTGGAGCCGCCCAAACTGGTGTCAGAAAAGAACACGCAAGAATGAGTGTAAGCCGCAATTTAGGGTGTTTCACAAGCGCCAGCCTCGGATTCGCAGAAAGACGCGCCAAGCTAGATGAGGAGCTGAGAGGGCTCAAATTAACCCGGATTAATATAAATTTAATTAGCCTTTGGAAACGACCATCTCGGGCAATGGACAGATAATCGAGACTGAGGCTCCACCACCAAGCGGCGATTCCTGGATATGCAGTACAAACCCATGCAACCGAACAATTGCCGATACCAGAGAAAGCCCCAGTCCATGCCCAGGTTGTTGGCGGGTAGCATCTGCGCGATAAAGCCTTCGGATCACGCTGTCACGCTCTGCCTCGGGTATTCCAGGGCCACTGTCCGAAACCTCGATATGGAGCGAGTTATGCGTCAGAGAGGCGCTCAAATGAATCACACCGCCCTTGGGTGTGAACTTGATAGCGTTATCTAAAAGATTAACCAGCGCCTCGAACAGAAGAGAAACATCACCAGATAACTTTGGAAGGTCTTCAGAGAGGTCGAGGAGTAGCGTCAGTCCTTGCTCTTGTGCCAAGGGCAAAAAAAACTCGTGCGCTTGCGTCAGCAGCGATGCTGGTTGGAACGATTCAAAACCTGATCTTCTCCTTGTATCTTCAAGTTCAGATATTCGCAGCAGCCCTTGGAAGCGCAACATGATGGATTCGCTTTCTTCCAGTGCCATGTTCAAGGTCTCTGCATGAGAGCTATCCAGGGGTAACTGCTGTAGCTGGTCAAGATGGGCGCGCAGGCGAGTCAGGGGAGTACGCAGATCGTGCGCAATACCGTCACACGCCCCCTTCACTTCATGCATAAGCTGCTCTATATGCTCGAGCATGACGTTGACAGCATTGGCCAACATGTCGAGCTCATCGCGGCGTGGAGACAGCGGCAGGCGTTCGCCGAGATTGCCCGATACGATACTTTCGGTGCAGCTTTGAAGTCGCTGCACTCTGCGTAAGGGCCTTCGCCTCAGGAGCCACCAACCGATCAACCCAGGGATAAGGGTAAGAGAAAACCCCCAAATTAATGCCTGCTCGATGATGCCGCCGACTGCGGAGATAGATCCTCCATCACGTGACAGGATCAAAATTCGACCATCACGCCGATGTTGCATTAGTGCATGGCTGCTTCGGGTTTGCTCGCGTGGCAATGCGATGCTCAAGCCTCGCTCCAGATAATGTACCTGGCCATCATCTGGGAGACTTGCTCGTAACCGGAGAAGGTCACCGGCGATATGGGTGCCGTCAGCTTTGAATAAACCGTAGGCGTCGATCCCTGAAGTCGAATACACCTCACTGGCAGCCAGTTCACCCTCCAGACTGGCATCATCGATTTTTTGATAATAGTGGGCGCGTTGCATCAATGTTCGCTCGGCAACAGCCCCGAGATAGGTTGAGATTTTCCAATAAAGCACCCCCGTAAAAACGGCTCCCCAAGCGATAAAAAACAAGGCGTAAAGCCCGAGAAGGCGACTATTGGAAGAACGCCAGCGCTCACTCTTGGGAGGCAAGAACATAACCAGAACCGCGAATTGTTTGAATGACAGGGGAACCGCTTCCCTCGATTTTTTTCCGCAGCCGACCGATATGAACATCAATAATGTTCGTGCCAGGATCGAAGTGATATCCCCAAACCGCCTGAAAAAGCATGGTTCTAGTGACCAACTGACCCGCGTTGCGCATGAAATAAGTGAGCAGTTTGAATTCGGTTGGGAGAAGCGGAATGTGCACATTCGAACGACTGAGTGAGTGTTCAATGAGATCGATATGGAGGTTTCCAAAGCTCAAATGACGCTCACTTTCACCTGCGGTTGGGCGCCTCAGCAGCACCTCCACCCTGGCGAGCATTTCAACCGTAGAGAACGGTTTGGTCAGGTAATCATCGCCCCCTGAACGAAGCCCTTTCACCCGTTCATCGACATCAGACAATGCGCTGATCATCAAGACTGGCTTATGAATACCGAGGCTTCTCAACGTACTGATTATTGTTAAACCATCAAAATCAGGCAGCATCCGGTCAAGCGTTATCACATCATGGTCGCCAGAGATGGCCGCTGATAACCCATCACGACCGCTAGCCGCCCACTGCACATCGAATCCATGGGAGGTAAGCGTGTTAACAATAGCCTTGGCTGTAACCTCATCGTCCTCTATTACTAGCGCGCGATTCATTTTTTTACTCCACACAACGATTGCAAACCCAAGACTCAAGCAGGCTCCAAGCGCCGTAGATCTCAAGATGGATGCAGCCTAGGTAGGGTACATCGGACGGTAAACTAAATTTTTCTTAACCCTCCTTAATTTCGACATTGCTTGAAATGTGGCTATTTTTTCGCGCCTCCACTGCTAAACCTCATTTCTACGCTGGATTCAGGATACTCCGTCATGACGAAGACCTTACTGAGGCTCGCATTGGCCTGCTTGTTGTTCTTGGCAGATGGCATCGAGGCACAGGATGCGACCTCTACCAAAACGCTTACCCTATTTGTGTCTGCAGGCTTCATCGCAGCGATTCAATCCCTAGCTCCCGTTTATGAAAAAGAGACAGGATTCAGCCTGGTCATCAAAGAGTCTCCATCTACCGGGAATACCCCAGTTGCAATCACTAATCGGCTCTTGCGCGGTGAAAAAGCAGATGTCGTAATCATGGAGGATTGGGAGCTTCGAAATCTGATCGATCAGGGGCGGCTGCAGAAAACGAGTCGAATTGATCTGGGCAAGTCGTTCATTGCCATGGCCGTCCAAAAAGGTGCAAAAAAGCCCGATATAGGCAACATGAAAGCCTTCAAAAAAACGCTACTCAGTGCGAAGTCCCTGGCTCTATCGGATACGCCCAGCGGAACATACTTGTCCCGCATTCTCTTCCCTCAAATGCACATTTCAGAAAGCTTGAGGATCAAGACACGAACGGTTTCCGTCGAGCCTGTCGGAGAAGCAGTCGCCCGTGGCGAAGCGGAGATAGGTTTCCAACAGCTAAGTGAACTGATGCACACGGAAGGCATCGATGTGATTGGGCTTATTCCAGATCAGGTGCAGAAAATGACGATGTATTCTGCGGCCATCACTACTGGTGGCGTACAGCAAAAGGAGGCTGCAGCGTTGTTGCAGTTCCTGAGTTCAAAGGCCGCTAGGACTGCCATCAAGGTAAGTGGATTAATACCTGTGCGATGAGTGTTTCAGGAGAACGGCTTACAGAGTGGCGCCATCTGGAGCACCGAGACACCGCCTATTGGGACACGGCCAGAATTGTTGCGGTTTTCTGATTGGTGATTTTGGGGGAATATTTCGCTTGCTGACTCAAGCTTGCGCCATCAAGTTCTTGAGGGCCTTTCGGGGATACTCGGCCAGCCAGAATCAAGGCGAGAACCAGAATGGTAAAGCCCACTAACACCGGAAAAGAGCCCAGCCAGAATTGAATGCGTCGGCGGCGCTGGTATGCGTCCATCTTTACTAGCCCCTGTCGGCGTTGGCGAGTATTGCTCGCTTACTTATACTTCTGACGCTCAATGTAATTTCTCCCAACGATGATTGCCAGTCCTCAAAAAAGGGAGTGAAGCAGCGTCGCCTAGGGGGGACGCTGCAACCCTGGTTTGCGGGCGGATCGATTATAAGCTCCGCGCTGTCATTGGACGGTTCGACCCCATTCAACGTTTGAGTGGAAGACTATTTTTGGATATGAGCAGCCACTGATTTACGAATCTCCTCCCGCGCCTCATCTGCGCTCCCCCAGCGACCCATCTTCACCCACTTGCCCGGCTCCAACGCCTTGTAGTTTTCGAAGAAGTGCTGGATCTGTGCGAGGAGTAATGCAGGGAGGTCTGAGCACTCTTTCACGTCGGTGTACATTGAGCTCAGTTTCTCGTGAGGCACTGCGATCACCTTGGCATCCGCACCAGCTTCATCCGTCATGTACATCACACCAACCGGGCGACTGCGGATGACAACTCCAGGTGAGACGGGATATGGGCAAACCACCAGGACGCCCAGCGGATCGCCATCGTCGCTCAGCGTGTTCGGGATAAACCCGTAGTTGGCCGGATAGAACATCGGTGTGCTGAGGAAGCGGTCGACAAAGATCTGCCCACTTGGCTTGTCCACCTCGTACTTGATCGGCGAGTGGTTTGCAGGAATCTCGATAACGGTGAAGAAGTCATCTGGGATCGCGTTACCAGCTGGGATGTCCGCGTAGCTCATGTTCATAGCTCCGAAGTTGTGGAGGGGGCTGCGCGGGAAGGCGTTTTTCCAAGGGTGCCCATCTCAATTGGCATCTTCGTGAAAAACACCGATATTTCCTCTGAATTCAGTCGTTCGAACAAGCGTTCTGCCTCATCTTCCGTGATTGCCAAGCGAATCTCCGTGGGTTGATCCGCCAGCTCAAAAAAGTGCGATGAATGCAGTTTTCCTGTGTGCCCAAACCCTTCGACTCCGGTGCAGAGCGTGGCGCCTCGCAACCCCATTTCTTTAGCCACGTCGACGATCCATTCGCCTAGCATCTTTCCCTGATAGCGACGGTTTTGTTGAGTGAAGAAAACGACCATAAAGCCTTTCATCTCTATCTCCTCAGCGAGTACCAATCATTTGGTAGGACAGAAGCCCGGCAGCGGTCATCGCTAACGAGCCTGCAACGTGCAACGAAATTGAGCCGAGCGCCCAGAGCAGTCTGCCTTCCTGAATCAAGGCAACCGTTTCGGCTGAAAATGTAGAGAAGGTGGTAAGCCCACCACAGAAACCCGTGATGATTAGGAGACGCCACTCTGGACTGAGGGTAGGAGAGGCGGCCAAGAAGGCGATGGCCAAGCCGATGATGTAGCCCCCTACCATGTTCGCGACCACAGTACCTGGAGGAATCGTAGGAAACAGAGCATTCAGTTTCATGCCCAATATCCAGCGCAACCAGGCTCCAAGTGAAGCACCAATGGCAATGACGATTAATGACTTAAACACAGCAAGCTCTCCTCATCAGACCTGTGTGGTTTGACAGGTAGAGGGATGCATGAAAAGCGGGAGGGGAACAGCGGAGTAAAATCATAGCCTGTCCTAAATTGGAGGACAGGGAGGCACACCTACGCACCCTGTCCAGGGTTCACGTAGGCATCATCAGCACGAAGGCGGTTAAAGGAGGAATGCCATCTCCTGATCTGATCCTAAAGCATATTTGCCGAAGACATCAACAACCTCATTTACCCAGCGGTATCGCTCTGCGAAACAGCCGATTCCTAGCGAAACTCTAGCGATAGTATAAAATGGGATTTACCCCTCATGACCTTTCATAACCCGCCCACCCCTTGGCGGGTTTTTTTATCTCATCGCCGCCGCTTCTCAGGCCCGACTTAACTTCGTAGGTTGTACATCATGAGGAAACCTTACACAGATACCTCCGCGAATGCGGTGCTCAATTCATCAACCATCGAGTTTCGCGGAAGGCGAATGCCAGTGGCAAAGTGGTGAATGTCCACCCAAACTGAGCGACCCTCACCAGTAATCTGTTTTAGGAATTCGGCTCCCTCGCTCATATTTGTACTGAGCGTCGGCATTCGCGCCTCCAATCGCTCCGAAATGCTGCTGAGTCATCTTCAACTTGAGTCGCTTTTCATGGACAACTCCTTCCAATGAATGCTGCGTTGCCATTTCGCCGATTCCTGAGAATAAATGGCCGCCTTGATGTCTGAAGTACAGCCCACCTAGCAAACCATGCTTTAGCCGTGAATGGCCCAAAAGCGAAAATGGCGTTAGCATTTCATTCACTCGGCTTAAACAGCCTGTTTTTCAGATCAGGGTCGCATTGTGGAAAAGCTAAAACGCCTCGAAAGTGGAATCGAAGGGCTCGACGCTCTGCTCAAAGGCGGGCTGGTAGCAGGCGCTTCATACATAATCCAAGGGCGTCCTGGGTCTGGAAAAACGATTCTCGCCAACCAACTCGGGTTCCATCATGCGGAAAATGGTGGCCGGGTTTTAGTCGCAACGCTTCTGGCCGAATCGCACGACCGTCTCTTTCAGTTTCTTTCGACTCTGAGCTTTTTCGACTCTTCCAAGGTCGGCGCTGAAATTCAGTTTGTCAGCGCATTTGATACTTTGGAAAACGAAGGTTTGGATGAAGTAGTGAAACTGCTCCGGCGTGAGATAAGCCGTCAGAAAGCCACGGTTATGGTGGTAGACGGCTTGCTCAATGCGCGCTCAAAAGCCGATTCGCACATCGACACAAAGAAATTCATTTCCGAGTTGCAAGGGCACGCAGCTTTCGCTGGTTGCACGGTGCTGTTTCTCACCAGCTCGCGTCTCGACGACGGCAGTCCTGAGCACACCATGGTTGATGGTGTAATTGAGATGGGCGAAGAGCTATACGGCACTCGTTCAGTGCGTAGAATTCAGCTTCGTAAAACACGCGGAAGCCCAGCAATGACCGGTCTTCACGAGTGTGAAATTACCGAAAATGGCTTCGTGGTTTACCCGCGACTAGAAAGTCTCTACAGCTACCCATCCTCTCCCGACAGTGCGGATATGACGCGCATCCCCAGTGGCATTGAATCACTGGACGACATCTTAGGCGGAGGTCTGCACAGCTCCAGTGTGTCTCTGGTAATAGGCCCCTCCGGGATTGGTAAAACAACTCTTGGCCTCAAATTTCTGGCCGAGTCGACAGTGGAAGCTCCTGGCCTGCATTTTGGTTTCTACGAAAGCCCACAACGGTTGCGACTCAAAGGCCAATCACTTGGTATCGATATCAAAGGTATGGAGGACAGCGGCGCTCTGAGCATTGCCTGGCAGCCTACTACCGAGGGATTGCTGGATGGGCTAGGCGCACGACTGCTGAGTATCGTTGAACAAAAGGGTATCAAGCGCCTGTTCATCGATAGTCTGAGCGGTATGACGCGAGTCACGACAAATCCAGCGCGGATTACTGATTTCTTCAGTGCTCTGATGAACGAACTGCGTTCCAGGGGTGTGACGGTATTTGCATCTTGGGAAATGCGCGATCTATTCGGTTCAGAGGTCAGCGCACCAAACTCTGACCTATCCAGCATCGTCGACAACCTGATGCTGATGCGATTCTATGAGAATCACTCTGAACTAAGCCGGACTCTATCCATTCTTAAAGTAAGAGACAGCTCTTACGATCCCTCGCGATTTGAGGTCGTCATCCGTGATCATGATGTTTTCCTGAAAAAGGCTTCAAGACATGAACCTTCAGTCCCTACTGAGTCATCGCCCGGTTCAATTTCTTAAGCTTTTGAGTGGGTTGAATTAACATGACCACCATCCTGGTCGTCGACGACGAGTATTTGATCGCTGACATTCTCAGCCTCGCGCTGGAGGATGAGGGGTTCATGGTGGTGACGGCCAGCAATGGTCGAAAAGGGCTCGAGGTACTCGATAGAGAACGTCCTGAATTGATCATTACTGACTTTATGATGCCGGTCATGGACGGCCTTGAATTCGCCACTGCCGTTCGAGCTCTGCCTTCAGCGAATCAGTTGCCGATCATCCTGATGAGCGGTGCTCAGGCCCACATCGGTATGGAGAGATCGGATCTGTTTGATGCGGTTTTGGCAAAGCCATTCAACATCGACTTGATCATTGCCGAAGTTAAAAAACTACTAGCATCTGATTAGTAAGTGCTCCATCTCCATACCCAGAGCAACCTCAAGTCGGGCTCCCCTCTAGCCCGGCTGCAGCTTAGCGACTGGGCCGGGTGCAATAGCTCATCTGCAACATAAGCGGCGGGAGGGTGATGATGCGACCGTCAAACGATTTAGATACCCGCAGCGTTGAAGCCACTTATAAGAGCCTTGGAGGAAGAGCGAACCTGGGCGTGGCTACATCGACTTTACCGAGACGACGTCCACATACTTGTACTTCTTCCTAGCGGCTTTCACGGCCTCTTGCTCAGCAAGCAACGAGCTCAACGTATCAGCCTCGTGAATCAGCTCGGTCATTTTTCCCTCAAATTCGTTTCCAACCCTGAGAGTGACCTTCAGCCTAGGAGTAAAAGCTTTTGCCGCTTTCTTCTTCACCTGGGGAGCTGCTGGCTTTGTAGGCAATACTTCTGGCACATGCTCCTGTACTTGAGGAGCAGACACATGCTCTTCGGGCTGAGGCGTACCGAATAGAGCACGACGCATTTCTTCTTCAGTTAATTCAGAGTTCATAGAACATCTCAGAGGGACGCATTTCGCTGGGCAAGTTCTAACAGGATTGTTGCTGACCGGTGTTCGGGGAGCCGGCGGGGACGTCAAATCCTCAATTCGATTTCAATACAAGAGCCTCGCAAGGCTCGCGAAAGCTGTGCCTTTGGCAGCAGTGTAATGAGCCCATCAACTAAGTTGCTAGCGTGACGAGCGTACTGCGTGACGGTGCCTGCATCAGGCGTTCGACCTGGCACGATGGCACCTACCCGCTGCTGGGCAATTTTCAGTATGCTCAAGACGTCCTGACTCACCTCATTGGTGGACAGGTGTTCAACCAATGGTCTGGGTGGAGGGGCGGCGCGGCTCCACATTTCTATGACCGCTTGGAGGAGTCCGTCTGAGCCAAGATGCTCGAGGGCCATTTCCCATAGCTGCCCCTCCTGCGCCATATCCAAGCGAGCCCTAGTCATTACGGAGTTCTAACAAGGTGAGGGTCTTTCTTGATTGTGAGTTTACCAAGCTCTCAGCGGCTGCGAAGCTGATATCACTCGCATTGGTGGCTGAGGATGGGCGCGAATTCTACGTGGAATTGCTCGATGCTTGGAAAGAAGAAGACTGCAGTGATTTCGTGAAGGAAATCGTGCTTCCGCAGCTGTGGGGCGGTAGCTATGTACGACCCACCATTGAGGCAAGGTCAGCGCTGCTCGAGCTCCTAGCGTCGTTTGACGAAGTTCTGGTGATTGTCACAGACGCTCCACAGTACGATTGGGAGCTTTTCACCGAACTTGCATATGACAATGGTAAGTGGCCAAGGAACGTTCGGAATTACCCAACCGACGCAACCACACTAGATTCCTCAAGTGACGGGGTTCCGCTTCCGCATCACGCTCTCCTTGATGCCCGTATCATCGCCAGCATGTTCACCTAAAGCAATCCGAAGAAAGGGCTACCCTGAAAGGCGTATGGATCAGTATTCTATATTGGCCAATCAGGTGGAGCTAAGTATGAACTGGAAGGCCCGCACGTAGGAGCCACTCACGGAGTTGAGCTGTGGTGACAACCCTGAAGGCTCTTTCCACTATCCCAAGCCCGAATCTGGTCGCTTTTTTAGGGATGCCGATAGTGAAACTGTCCACGACGCCCCATGCGTCGATTCTGTGTCGCGGAAGTTCTGCAAAAAACCTCGTCTACCGAGCTCAAAGTCCGGCAGCCTCAGCTGCCGCAGAAAAAGCGCCTATCAGATTGTAGGCAATCGCACATACAATCATTTTAGGCAGCATAGAAGCCGCTTGAATGTGTTCGGAATGGAGAATCGTGATGTCTGCAAATAAGCGGCAGCAGTTTGAGCTTGGCAAAATCCTTCAGAACGCCATTTTCTCAATACAACTAGGGATTGAAGACTACGCGATCAGTACAGCACCAGGCGGAGACACGACCAGAGCCATTTCATCATCGCGCAACCTATTCGCCGGTGTGATTTTGCTGTTCAAATACAAGCTTGCGTCCCTCGCGAAAACTCCGGAGGAGGCCGAGCAGCTACTTTATGAGCCTAAAGTCATACTCCCTTACTTGACTGAGGAAGGCGGGATCGAATGGCGTCCCATTTTCGAACAGAAAAATCCTCGCTCAATCGATACCGACGCGATCCACGCTCGACTAGATAGTTTAAATGTAGAGCATGATTGGGAGGTGGTTAAAACGCTGAGGGACTGCCGCAATAACCTCGAGCATCTCCATCCTACTCACCAAACAAGTGAAATACAAAAATTCCTAGCAGCTCTTTTCCCACTTCTTCAGAACTTCATAAGTAGCGAATTATTCGACAGTCCAGGCGCACTTTTAGGAAAAGCCTGGGAAACTATGCTCCAAACACACGACTTCTTCGAAAAAAACAGACTGAGGGCACGAGCTGAATGGAAAAAAATAGGTTTGCCCGCCAACGCCCTGAAACTTCTTAAAGGCTGCCAGTGCGGGAGTTGTGGGTCTCCTCTTCTGCAGCCTTTTGAAGAAGATGCTGCAGCGAGTCTTCCTGTTGATACGCCTGAATTCAGGTATGAATGCTTAGTCTGTCATCACCGGGCCGGTATGCTCGCCGTGTTGGAAGCGGAATTCCTGCTCAAATATGAATCTGCCTTTGATACAGAGCAGGTTGTAGAGGAGTGTCCTGTATGTTTCGTTCACATGTTCCATACCCATCATGATATTTGCCATTGGTGTGAAACCAAAACTGAATATAAGCGGTGTGAGCACTGCCATACTATCCTTGAGTCTCATGAGGCCGAGCACGGAACATCGTGTGAACGCTGCGACCAATATCAATGGATGTTTGACCAGCATGATCCTACCGCCCGCTAATAATTAAGTTTTCTTATTTTGCCCATGGAGAAATCTATGTCTTTTGAGTTATCGAAGATTGACTGGAATGCCATTAGCGCTATATCTACATTCCTGGCAGTTCTAGTCGCCCTTTTCTATCAACCCTTTTTAAATAGGCGCAAGGTTGTCCTCGACACCAATCTAAGAACAGAAAATGGAAATATACATTTAATCTATCTTTGCATAACTAACAAAGGCGAAAAGCCAATATGGATAGTTTCGGGCGGACTGCTTTTGGAAGACGGTGAAAAAAAGGTTGTTAAGTTTATGGATGGCGATACATTGCCAAAGAAACTGGAGCCCTCTGAATTCATTATCTGTCCAACTCCTATCATGGAGTACAATTGCAAAATAAAAGACTTATTTGCAAAAGATTCGCTTGGAAAATTTTGGTACTTGAAGAGGAAGCAGAGAAAGGAACTAGATAAAAATATCCGAATCTGCAAAGATCATAACCCTCCTCTGGTTCGCAGTAAACCCGCCGAATACGTAGAAAGGCCGAAACCAAAAAGCAAATCTTGATTTTGACTTTCTCTTGCCCTGCTGATGAAGAAAAAGCACCATAAAATCTGCACCTAAGTGCCGCTAGCGGGACTATAGATCGAGTGACGCGGCACAAGTTTTGAAGAAGTCACTCCTGTGAAGGAGCCGTTGTTTTCAGATATCTACGTACAGTGGCTTCAGAGAGTTCTAACTCTTCCGCAATCTCGACAACAGGCACTCCTTCTTTCCTCAGTCGTTGAGCCTCTATCGTCTTATGTGCCGCCCCAGATCTGGAGGGTCTACCAGGAAACAACTTCCCAGTCCGTGCTAACGACTCAATCTCGATATCAATGCCGTCCTTTCTGATCCTGTTCAATTGCCTCGAAACACGTCTTAGACCCTCTCCAAACGGCTCACTCGCCTGCAAGGAGGTCGCCATGAGAATCAACGCAGCGGCATCAAGCTCCAAGATGGATGCCAGTCTTACCAGCATATCAATGGTGATGCTTACTTCTCCCCGCTCAATCCGACTGAGATGGGATCGGTCAATGCTGTTCAAGTCCTCCTGAGACAGACCTTGTCCTCTGCGCACTGCTCGTACCACCACAGCTAGCGCTTCTGCTGCCTCCATCGATTTCCCTCCAGCAAATCGAGGATAAGGCCACATTGCGCTCCGTCATAACACGCCTTATCATCCTCATTATGACTGGTTTGAATTCTCGGCATGATTTCGATGCCGGCGCGTCCTCAGGCAGAGCTGCGCAAAGGGTGCACTGGATCGGGAAATTCAGGCCGAGACGAGCGACAAGTCCAGAGATTGAATTGTCAATTTCCTGGTTATTAATGAAAAAGGAAGCCGTATGGCTAGCATCGAAGAACCCGATTTCATGAAAGGGCCACGTACACCACTGGAAGGCCTGTCCAGCAGCTCTGATGCACGAGCGCTAGCGAACCAACGTTTTCCCGAAAAGCCTTACTGCTTGGTTCGAGATTGGACAATATTTCGCATTGAAGTCACTCGCGACGAACTCTTCAAATGCCATGCAGCGGGCCAGCTCCCGATGATCCTATTTGCTCACAACGTGGCAGAGGACAGCCAAGGCCGTTTCGAACGCGGCGATTGGGTTCGTTCAAGCATGTGTATCGGTTTCCACGACGGGGTTGCGTTCGAGACTAGAAACTCTGTTTACGTATTGATTGGCCCTGGTCATGAACAGCTCGCAAGCCTGAAAGACGTTTTCTCCCTCTTTTAACCTGCGCTCTATATCGGAGCCCCTCCAGGCCAAGGACATACGATGTTTAGAACACACGACGCCGACATGCTGGGCCTACCGGGCATGTTCGGTGAGGGTCAGTACCAATGGCATCAGGTATCCAAAGTGCTTCGTAATCACTGGTATCACGTAACTGTCCAGGCCATGTACGAGGACAGAACTTCAGAGGCGGTTCTGATGATCGACAGCGAACCACGGCTTCAGCAACTGCTGATTGCCCAAGACGCTGAGACGATCATTACAGAGGTACAAGTAGTCACTCCCGCCCACATGAATGGCACGGGAGCTTGGCGGATGGAGAAACTGACCAAGGTGACGCTTGGCGAAGACCAACACGAGTGTGTTGTCTGCCTGCTGGAGGTCGAGACAGGCTCCAAATATCACAGCTCTCACCAACCTGGCTTCAACACTGATGTGCTGAGCAATCTTCGTCCGATCTATCACGCGAACATGATTCGTACAGCCTGAGATTTACCAAGAGTCCCGCACGATATCAGCGCAGATGGTTCCGTGTGGATTTCCTGGTAACGCCATACGGGCTGCGAAAGGAGCGCAATTATGCTGAACACTTTGGATGTAGATTTTCATGGAAAACGACATACAGATTTCGATCTCGCACGAATCCTAAAAGCACAAGCGCAAGGCTTCGACAAACCGATAACAGCCTATCTCTGCGGAGTATCCATAAAGGCTCGTGCTGGATTAGGCGTCGTGTTTGGTCACAACCGTAAAGACCAATATGGACGGTTCGGCGACGGTCACATGATCCGGACTTCTGACGTCATTAAGGCGGAGCGCGAGGGCCGATTTTGGGTACTGACCACAGAGAACTCACGCTACGTGATCGCGACGTTTCAGCGCGGCAATGGGCGTGCGAGCCTGCGAGATTTTCTACGTATTTCACAGGGGCAGCACCATTTCACTCCACGAGTGTTGCAGTAGTGTCGTTTTCCTTGTTCGCTAGGGGTGAGACGGGGATTGAGTGGGCTTGACCAGTGACTGCGTTCGATCTGACAAGCCGATAGTGCATTCTTAGACATCAGGGCTGGCCGTGTCATGAGACCGCAGTCATAACCACTGACGGGGTGACTGCCCCCTCAGGAGCAGTATCGATAACAAACTCCCCCTGAGCGTATGCAATACTCAACACTATCTGTTCTTTGGGACTGACGAACAGAACCGTTTCACGCTTACCCAACTTGATTGCTCGCTTAAGCTTGTTAACACCAAAGAGTATCTTGAATCCATGCTCCGCCAGATAGCCTATGACGTCTTCATCACCGCAGTTAGCGTGCTTCCTGACGTTATCAGTTTTCGTGATCACTCTCAGATTCCAGGGTACATGCAACCCGCAAACATGCTTACCTTGAAGAGGAATGATGTGATCAACGTCATGCTTACTACCTGTCATTACTGAAAGCCGCTTGGCCTCAGTGTAGTACGCGTCAATTGCCTCATGGTCAGCCCAAGACGGCGTGGCGTTCTGCAACGCTATTCTCCGCTTCAGGGCATTCCACTTCAGAACGTCCTTGCGCCTCTGCACTCTTAGCAAGGCATCTACGTCTCCTGCGGCAGCCCGAAGGACGTCATCTCGTTCGAACTGTCGCATGGCGTCGATTAAGCATCCTTTGGCGGTTCCGGTCAGAATGGAAAATCCAGTTTTTTCTGCACCGCAAACTCGCCTGGTGCTTTTCCTCGTTCGAAAGCAATTAAATACGACATCTGGACGGTCAAGGGCTTCGCCTCTGACTGCTCGCCAGAAATCTTCAGATGTACTTTGCGAGTCGCATATTGAATTGATACCTCAAGCCCTTGCAGCTCATTGATCAGCTCCTGCATCTCGTCGTAAACGGCAAATTTGGCGCTTTCTGAATAATCGCTGGCGCAGTCCCTATAGTCGCGAAAATAGTCCACGAGCGACGCAAAGACCTCGTGGGCATCACGCTGCATTTCAAATCCGGGTTGGGAAATATCTACTGTGGAGCTTTCTGCAAGCTTAGCGAGCTGGTGTCCAGTCGACAGAGGCAGCGCCGGTAGTGTGATGTAGTCGCGCTCAATACGGGCTTTCTCTGCTCTCAACTCCTCTTCTGAGGGGATGTCGAAGGGCTTGTTGAAGGCATCGATGTCTTCGATCTCGAAAGCAACTGCGAGCGCACGTCGAGTATCAGTGCTTGCCGACTTGGCATTCTCAACGCGTTGTACAGTCCGTACGTTCAAGCCTGCAAGCTCAGCCAGAGTCTCCTGTGACCATTGAAAAATCTCCCGCATTTTGCGGATGAGTGCGGCAAATTCTTCGAGGCTCAACACGCGAGGCTGGCTAGACGAGGTGTTTGTATTCATTTTCAAGCTCCATGAGATTGTCGGTACGGCTCATGATGAAGAAGCTGCTGATGACACAACACGACAGGAACCCGACAGAGAGCAGACAAGTCCTGAGGCCTTACTGAGGTCTCGATGAATTGGGGTCGGCTGCTGACACTTGCACCTCTTTGCTCAGCGTAGTCGTGATACCGTCCTCCGAGCCCGTGATCCGAGTGTAGGCCGGGAATGACAATTACCTACTAGGACAGCGAAATGGACATTCGGTACTTCCTTGAACAGCGGCTAGCTTTTATCAAGCAGCTTTATCTGAATGGGGCGAGCCCGTTTGACGACCGCAAAAGGAAAATTGAGAACGAAGAAGCCCCCTTCATCCCGCCCTATAGCGAAGATGGAGAACCTGCATATTTGAATGAATGGCTAGAAGCTGATTCATCAGTGCAGGTGCTGGGTAGCGCATGCTTATCAATGATTGCAGCGTCACTACACTTATATCTAAAAGAATGGGAGCGTCAGCTTGGGCCTGCTCCAGGGCCTTCACTCAAATCAGAATTCAAAAATGGCGGATGGCCAAATGGCTACAGAGCATTCTACCTGGCCCATGGTTCAGACCGGTTTGAGGATGGCCCATTCGATTTCGCTTTGATTGAAGAACTCGTGCTGGCGAGGAATAGCATCCAACATCCCGACTCCCTGATCTTCGAAACATCTCGATATTCTGACGATGCGCTCCAGAAGATGCCAAGCCCATTTTTCGTGAGTGATCGAGAGAAAAACTTGATTGAGGACGCAGATGACGAGAGTCGGCAATGGCTATATCGCCCCCACATTCACATCACTACCGAGAAATTTCTGCACGCTGTTTCACAGGTCTCTGCATTCGTGAAATGGCTAGAGGATCAAGGGGAGAACATCTTGTACAAGCGTTATCTTGAGCGAAAGCGTCAACGCGAGATAGACGCTGGCTCCAATTCTTTTTAGCCCCAACCGGAAGCAGTTTTGCCGATTGAATCTGAAGCAACGGTTGGTCAGAACGAACGCAAATGACCGACAAGGTCGAATAAATGCCCAAGGGATCCTTTGTGCCTTCAACCTTAGTAAACATTATTATCCGCGACCGTGGCGCGGAGGCCTATTCCGATTACGCAGGGTTCCAGATTACCGATCCCGATGTAATCGTTAGCGCCGCTATGCAAACGCTCGAATCGATCCCTCCATCATTTGGTTCTTGCGTCATGGTCAGTGCTGGCTTCAATGCCATTCTCAAATCTCAAGGGATACCCGCAGTTGTCGTCCTGGGAGACCTGCTGATTAACGGCCAGTATGCTTTCGAATGCAGGGGGAACATTCCAGGGGCAACCTACGAGGGAGAGTTTGTGGACGCCAAATGGGACGGTCACGCCTGGGTAATGCTCGCAGGTGTCCTCTGCGACCTGTCGATCTTCCGAAGCGCCTACGCCACTAAAACGCCAAGCAACCTCAAAACCTTCATCAGCCAGCAGTTCGGTGAGGGTAAGGGAGCACTGATGTGTCCTCACGATAGCTTGCCGGTCGGCATGGAGTTTGTGCCCAAATTTGCGCTCAATGACGATCAGATTCTGGGGATTCTGGACGGTTTGTCCAGGCAAGCACTTGAGACTAAGTGACGAAATTCGAGGCGGCATTCACGGCTGAGTCGGGAGCTGAATACGGCTAGAAAATAAGGGCGGCGTTGACATCAGTGCGAGATTAGCCAGGCTTCCATTTTTTGCAGTCTGCCCATTTCGAGAAGCTTCGGTTTTCCTAAATCTAAAAGCATGAGTAGCTCTTGCCTGCACTCTGGTGATGGAAACCATTCAGCGACCTCGACATTGCAGTGCCTGGACTCACTCAGGGCCCATTTCACAACCATGTCCGCTGCTGCTCGGTAGTGATCCGCCATGAAGAGTCGTCGCCCCTCTGCAAACCAACCAAGCTTGGCTAGTTGTTCAGTGACGTCAATGACGCCCGCGTGATCAAAAAAACCGGTGGTGTCTGGATAGTGAATACCTGCCAGAGACACCTTCGCCGCCCCTGCTTCTCGGTCAAAGTAGGACAGAAAATGCCACCCACCTGTAGTGCTTCCAGCGTGCGGAAAGTTGATCGCGGCCTTGCCAGTGATGTAGTGCGTGCGGGAAACGCGTTTGAGATCAAAATCGAACAGTGGCTGCCTCATGGGAGCTTTTTGAGCCGGGCTAGACCCTGTTTGATATGACCAGCGTTCTCACCAATTGTGTAGAGCGCGCCACGAACGTTGTCCCCGACCTCCGCATGCCCCTGGGCTTCGACCTGGAGGGTCAGCTCCATGAGAGCAGCTTCAAGGGCGAGCTGATTTTGGTACATCCTTTCCAGCACATCTGATAGCGAGTATTCACTGGGCATCTACATGGACTCCTTGATGTCGACCCAGCATAGCTCAATGATGAGTCAGCAAGTGTCTTGCGGGTATAGGCATACCCTGAGAGCACCTTATGAGCGTCCCGTCCCTAAGTAGTCTCAAGGTGTTTGATTTGCAAGCTAGAACAGCAAGAAGCCCGAAGGACAGAGATGCCCGCTAGACACTTGGTCGGTTTTTATTGATCCGCCGTACCGGATTTGTCAGAGGCCGGGCCTCCATTGAAGCTAAAATCGGTGGTGCCGTTGGTGATCCATTCGACCAGCTTTTCCTTGTGTGTGTAAGCCACCACTCCACGTTTTTGAGTCGGATCGAATCTTAAGACGCGCCATATACCGAAATCGGGGCCGAAGTCGATGAACACGGGTTTGGAAACCCACCAGCGAGCAAAAAGCTTGCTGCGGGAATGCCAGCTAAATGAAGCCAGTCCATTCTCCGACACTTTTGACAAACCCATTCTGAAGTTGTACCTGTCGAACTCAGTTCGCGTGCCATCGATCACCCAGATCATATTTTGATAGTAGTTTTGCCTCGCGATTACCTCTTCAGGATGTATCGTCGATCTCTGAAACTCAATAACCATCCCTGAAGGCGTTCGGACATCTGCTATATGTCGCTCCCCTGAAGACGCTTGCAACACAACTTCCTGCCACTCGGTTGGGAACATATTCTTCCAATCGCGATGCCATGCCGTTTCCGTTTCCCACCACGGATCACAATTGTCCAAACGTTTATGAGCCCAATGCCAGACGACATGGTTCCCGCATTTAGCGACGGTCTGGGAACCACAAAAACTGCAAACACCACGTGCTTTTGGAGTGGCCTCTACACGAGCGCCTTCAAGCAATGAGTATTTCATTTTCTTCCTTGATGCTAAAAATGGGGGGCGGCAGCTCTTAACTTCCTAGTCGGCAGTACCTTGTAACTCACAGGACGAAAGACAAATATCTGAGCACGGAAGTCGCCCTAGCAGCCTGGCAGGCCTGCGTTAATGTCTAAAGAGGCGGGTGGCGGAGGGTGCCCCACTTAAATCGCCTTCAGGAGACGCTCAAGCGTTTGATGCTCCCATGTGCTCAGCATAGCAATGGGATCTGTGCCAAAGCGATTTCCCGAGTCTAATGACCAGCGCCGTCCGTCAGGGCTTATGCACTCTTCGCAGTAGCCCAGCTCATCGCGGTCGTTATGAATAGACATTCGCCAACCTTCGACATTAACTTTGAAGCGCTCCGCATAAATTTCTTCCCATCCCCTCTCGCAGGCTCTGACCATAATTAGTCGCCCAAGAGCTACCTCCCTCAGCACTTGGCTGACCTCTCGCGCTGAGAGTGGAGCCTCTTCGGCAGCGCCATCTAGCTGCGACGAACGAGCTGCCGCTCTGGCCTCCTTCAACAATTGCTCAGCGTACATAGCCGGATCATCATCTGGCAGCGGGTAGCCTGCAGCAGATAGAGCTTCGGCGCGCTCTTCAATGAGCAGACGCTCAGGATCGCGAACCGTTTGGTAGGCTCTGCCTAGTACGCGTCGAGTTGTGTCCATTCCCGGCTCCCCAGAAGGCTGATGAATAAGAGCGACTAAATTACTTTTAGAACGATAACAGAACGCTTCGAATAGCGATGCCGAGCTCCGAATCATGAGGGTAGGATGCGTTGCGATCTATGCTTCCCATAGGCTCAGACACCAAGCAAGCGGAGCGCGCAGGCGTGAGGGATGCGAGCCCGCAGGGGCGAGACACGCCTTGGCGGGGCTCGATTCACAGCAGCCTGACGCCGCAGGCGGCACGCCATCAACGCCAACAAGAGGTAACTCAAATGCCCGACGATGAACTCTGCGAGTTGGAGGCCAAGAGACGAAAGGCTTTGTGGATGCTTGCGAATATATCTCCAGGCGATTCGAAGGCGTTCGATGCCTTATCCATCCTTGATGACCTTGACCTTCAAGAGCGAAAAGACTCCCCTCATGCTGACAAGGCACCTGAGCTCAACCAGCTTCGGGATTGTGTAACCGTGCATTATCACCACTCCGGAATCGACATCATTTTGGAGCAGACTATCCCCCAGCCCTGGAGGGAGCGCTTCAATCAGGCGAGTATCGGGTCGACCAGATTGTTAGATGGGCCTTACGCTGCGGACTGGTATAAATTCCTGGCTTGTTGGGAATCAGAGATGCAGCACCTCAAGGCACACAGAGCTGCCTGCAGTGAGCCCAAGCTGGATTGATGCAGACGGAGAATAGATGTGGAACGGGACAACGATGACACCGTGTATTGCGACATCCAAATGCCGGTGGCTCAAGGGCGTGAGCTATTGGCGTTAGTGAATGCCCTGCGAGAGTCGAAAGCTCATCCAAGTCTCGACAGAGTTTTTGAACACATGCAGGACGAGCTCAGCACCTCAATCGACATCGTTAAGAATCCGCCATCGTGGGGCCCATGGGGGCCTACGCATAACTGAGCCTTTAGTCGGCTATCCTTTCCATTCAGACGAGCAAAACGCTGAGTGGGAGCATGGAAGACTCAAAAAACGTCGCTCCGGCGCCCTATAACGGGGCGAAAATAACGGCAAAATACACTTTAAGTGGATGATTGCCATATGCCATACTCGGTTATCAACGATTTTTCGGCCAGCTTGGCCACCTCCCTGATGGAGGTTTTAGTCGCTATGCTAACGACTAGCAGGAGAAGAGCCTTAATGGCGTTCCTGAGAAGCAGAGCTGTGACGGGGCTGCCGTTTGCCGAGTTCTGAAGGCTGCTTGTTTATTGAACCTTGGGGCTTTCGCCAAGTCTGAACTTTAGTCGTAAGGCCGCTTGTCGGCTGACGGCAGGTACTGCTTGTGAAGCTTGGTGAACGAGCTCGATAATCCGCACCGCTGTTGCTAGCGAGGCAGTATTACGTTTTTTTCCATTGAAAGCAGTGGTCGCGCATTGGAATTCGTTGATGCACCGTGGAACAAAATTCTTAGAGGATGGAGCTATGACTCTTGAGCGTATGATCGAAGAGGCCCGTAACCGTAACGGTTCTCATGAAGCCAGCCTAAAGGCGGCTCGTGATCGCATGGCCGCGACTAACCACCGTCTGGCACGTGAATTCGCTAAACAAGAAGTCACTGCGACGCTGCTTGCCAAGACCTGCAGCCTCTAATAAATCCCTTCATCCGAAAGCAGCCTAATGGGCTGCTTTTTTTTGCGCGATCACAATGACTCCATACCTCATCACCAGCTTCGAAGAGGCGACGATGGCAGCGTTGATTCATGAGCCATACGGCTATGATCACGCTGACATCTTCAAAAAACCTCAGATCAAGTACATCTATAACTACCTGAAGTCCTTCATGCCCGAGATTCCGAAGGGTAAGAAGACGGTAGGAAGCATCCTGCTTGAGCACGAATACATCGACCGAGACTTCCTCGAGGACTACTCGCGTTTTTACCTGGGGCGTTTCGGCAACGATGGCTACAAGTGCGCTCGGCTTCACTTCTTCAGTTGCGATCTGACTCACAAGCGGCTCGACGCTCTACTGGCGGGTGACGTGGGAGAAATGTTAGATGATGCTGAGGATGACAATGCTGTAAAAACTCTAGAGCAACTCCAGTCGCACTACCTCGGTTTCATGGTTATCAAACCGCTCACCAGGACATTCGTGGGGAAAACCTGCCTTCGTGTCAGTGGTGACCGAGGTGTGGGCAAGAAGAAAATTGACAAGCCTTATGATGTGAATCTCTTTGGCATCAAGCTGACAATCGACTCAATTGCATTCCAAGAACAGGACAAGGTGGTTGCCGCGTGTGCTACCACCGCCATTTGGACAGCGTTGCACAGTTCGCCTGGTCGTAGTGTTAAGGACATTAAATCCTGCAGTGAGATCACCACCGCCGCCCTGAATTTTGTGGACGGTTCCAGTAATGGATTCCCAAATAAAGAGCTTACCAATAAGCAGATCCAGCGAACGCTTGATATTGAGGGGCTGCGATATCACAACAATAGCCTTGAGGAATCAACTCCTGAATCTTTCCGAGAGTCCCTCGTTGCTCACATTAATAGCAACCTGCCCGTCATTTTGACGGGAAAAGTATACGGCGTGGAACCCAACGAAGCTGGTGAGTACGTCAAAGCTGGGCACGCAATTACCGCCCTTGGTTATGACTTCCGGGGTGATTCGAAATGGGTATACGTTCATGACGACCGACTCGGGCCGTACGCACGAGCAGAAATGGTCATGCTTGACGAATTTTTCGGGGAATCCACTCCTGAGGCCGTAAAAGGTCGTTGGGGTCTGGCGATGTCCATTCGAGAACCGGATGCCACTAACTGGGTGGCTCCCCATGAGATTATTGTTCCAGATATCTCGATCATCCCGGCAGATAGAAAGACGCGCATCGACTTCAAGTTCGCTCATGGCACAGCAGAGCGTATTCGTGATCAGGTATTGGGATACCTGGAAGATGAAATGTGTCCTCTGCTTGAGATCCCGGTTCCTTCGGTCAGGTACGAGATCAAACTAGCATCGATTGCTCAAGCGCGAGACGATGTCCGTAAACATTACACCCACCGCAAGGTCAATGACGTGTTGGGTACTTACACCCTCGATGAAGAGAGAGTGATTCGCTGGCGTAAGGAAAAACTCAGTTTCTTGACTGGCAGCCTCGCACGCTTACAGTGGCAAATTGATGTCTACTGGGATTCCGAGTGTGCTTTCCAGGTGTTCTTGGATGCGACTGACATTCCCTTGGGCAACGCTGTATCTGGCATTTACATTCATGACCCAATTTATGCAGATGCGATGCTGGCCGGCTTCAAGGGGCAGGAGAGCCAGATCGCCGGTCTAGATGATCAGCACTTCTTCCCGGCGTTCACCAGGGCTGTGAAGCAGCGCCGAGATGACTACGAAAGTCATCTCAATAGCATGTATGGGACATTGCGTGCGCCCAACCACATTAAAGAGAACGAGGTCTCGCGGAACGGAAAAGGCACCAACAAGACCGCGAAAAAATTCTGGGATCCGCAACAAATCCGTTTGGTTGATGTTCACGAGGCCTACAAGAAAGTGGCCGATTCAGTGGCTAACGACCCATCCTCTGAGAGTAAGCTTATCTGGGCCATAGGTAAGGACGGCGTGTTATTCGTCGCTGAGGACATTCCAAAACCTGATGAGCTCGGTCACCCAAGTATGACTGGGATGCAGGCCGCTCGGATTGCGGGAGAAATACGGCCAAAGGCTGGCTATTGGGAGGTCAACTTCTTCTCTGGAAGGTACAGTGGTGATTACGCCGATATAGAGAAGACTCAGTTTCTTACAAACGCCGTGTACAAAATTCAGTCACTCTTCCCGTATGACAAGTTTGAAGCTTTTTACCCTTATGCCCCTTCCTCCCAAGGTCTGGTTTCGCCTGATCTAGCGGCACAGGGAGGCGGTGACGATACGGCGGAACCCGCTGCTGTGCTCGCTTAATCCGAATAAACCCGGCTTCAGGGCATCGCCCTCGGTCGGGTTCACTCCTATCAAGCTGTTCACCGCACTGGTGAATGCCCTTTTCTCAGCCTGCATCCAATCTGGGCGTTTATCCCTTCAGAAAGCCAGTGCCAGACTCACGTTTGACTTTTCAATGGATCAGAATGTGCGAGCTACAGGCACTGTCCAGGGAGGAACTGATCTCTGCATACCGCAAGCGGAGCGCGCAGGCGTGCGGGATGGAAGCCCGAAGGGCCGAGACGCAGGCTTTGCCAAGGCTCGGTTCACGACAGCCGCTACCCGCAGGGGCACGCCGTGACCGAAAACTCAGGGTCATCAGAGCTCCGCATTCCATGCATCCATAGCCTCGCTCACAGCCGCGTACCACTGGAGATCATCGAGCTGTAGGGCATTCGCGATTTGCCTGTTGGTATTGCCGTCGACCCAAGTCGGGAGACTCTCCATGGCCTCTGTGAACAGACTGGCTGTAGCGACAGCGAATCGCCCCGTACTTGTACAGTGGAGGCACACGTAGCGCACAGTAGCGCCGCTCTGCAACCGACGCCAAGCCACCACCTCGATACAGTCTATGGCGCTCACCGGGGCCTCTACGGTGGAACTCACTAACGGCTCCACCTGGGCATCTTCCGCTGCTCTGAATGATCGGTTAGGCGCTTCTGGCCTGTGGACAAGATGCTTCAACTGCTCACGCGAGGCGACTATCTGGTCGCGCAGCTCTTCGGGGTCGATAGACATGCCGCCCCGGTCGGTGACCGAAAGGGTTTTCAAGCTGTTCGTTGCCAGGATGAACTTGCGTTCTCGCGCTTTCTCCCAGTCAGGGCGACGGTCGTGGTTTATAAAGCACCACAGCTTTGCGAGGAGATTCAATAGGAGCATCTGCTGTCTCAACCGTACAGAAATACTGAATTAGAGAGTCGTAGTAACCGGGGAGAATACTGTGAGCTATCTATTCGGCTTTCGTTGTCCGCTGGCAATTTCCTGCTCCAATACATCGACCATGTTATGTAGCTGCTGATTCTCATGGTGCATCTCGTTGATTTTATGAAGCAGTTTTTGATTCTCTTCCTTGTAGTAATCACGCGCCGCTGCTGTCTGCTTGATCGTCCTCGCCTGCGAAGCACTGTCAGCCCTCGCATCTTGAAGCTGAGTAAACCAGTAGATGATTTCCAGCCTGCTTCGCTCCAACTGCTTCTCGGGTGAGCCAGATGCTGCTTTTGCTGCAGCGTGCTCTTTCTTCTGCTGGGCACGTTTCGCCTTGATCTCTTCGATTCGCGCTTTCGGCCATTGGCGGAAGTAGAGGGTGTTCCGATGCACATTAGCTAGCTTGGCCAGCCGGCTTATGGTGGCCGGAATGGACGGATCCTTTGCTATTTTTTCCAGCGCTGCATCAATCGCCCGACTGACAGCCTCAAAGTTTTCCTCATTCTTGGAGTCATAGGCGCTGCTCATACCAACATCTCGATGCCCAGTTGAAGGAGCACCCCTTTGGCCTCTGAAATTGCGAGCTTCATTTGCTCGATGGACAAGGTAGCGTCATCTGAGTCTCGCAGCTCCGCATAAGCTGCTGCAGGATCTGTCTCATACCTCCTGAGTGCTAAGGTATTTTGGACGTAGATTTCTTGCCACTTTGGCGCATTAGCTTCAGTTACCACGGCATTCTTGCAGCGGTTGGGGTTACAGCGCAGTGAACCGATGCAAGGAATTGAGGGATCGTCCAACTCCGTTGCGTTGCCAT
Source organism: Pseudomonas zeae (assembly GCF_014268485.2). Taxonomy (NCBI): domain Bacteria; kingdom Pseudomonadati; phylum Pseudomonadota; class Gammaproteobacteria; order Pseudomonadales; family Pseudomonadaceae; genus Pseudomonas; species Pseudomonas zeae. The sequence continues at coordinate 949,751 of NZ_CP077090.1, forward strand.
AGCAATAGCCTTGGCCCACATTGATTACCGCGAAATTCAGCTCAGCCATTCGCTCAAAGATTTCTTTGTTCGAATAGCCGGCCTCGAGATAACCCTTAAAATAGTTTTCAAGCCGAGCACGATGCGCGGGAGCATTCTCGCCTGCATAGCCCCCGGCGGGATTCAGGGAATTCATGATGAATTCCGTCTCGGCATGCACTCGACCAGGAGCATCTGGGCCACCACCTGACGTAAGAGCCTCACCAATACCGCCATAGTCAATCGTGACGGTGCCTAACTGACTCCAGCGCACATCTTGGCCGATGGTGCTGGCATGGTGACCAAAGTGTTTGAGCTGATAGGACATGAACGGCAGGCCCACGGCAGCCCTGAGCATCTGGTTCGCTAACGAATGTCTGAGCGTGTATGGCGATACTTCGATCTCGTCATACTCTTCTACGGTTAAGGTTTTAGACAAAAATGCGCAAAGCTGATGACCTAGCCCAGACCCGCTCAGCGAATTCGCCTCATGCTGCATGCCCGGCTTGATGGTATTCATGTTCGAGAAGAGGTATGGATTCTGCTTGAACCGGTTCAAGATCTGCAGTGCCTTTACCGCATCCTTGACGATTGGAATTGCAACCCACATATCGTCGAAGAGTTTCCTGACGGCCTCTCGATTTTTGATGACCCTGCTGGTGATGAGGTCGTGTCCAAATTCGTCGACCGTCAGACAGTTATCAATCAAGCAGCCGGAAAGCTCGGACGGCCTCATACCGGTGTACTGACCGATGATGTAGCTTGCGCTGTTGCTGATGTGTGTCAGGTACTCATACAGGTCGTTGTCCATCGGGGCGCGAGTCAATTTACACAGCGCTTCTTTGTCCTTGAGCATGCCAACGTTTTGAGTCGACCAAAAAACAGGCTCTAGGTTATACAAGTAAGGCTCCACTTCGAGTCCTGTATAGCCGCGCGAGGTCAGGCGTATCGCCACATAAATGTCGTAATTTCTCCGCGTGATCTTGGCTTTCTTAGCCTGGTCGTAGCCCATCATATCGAGCCGGCTCAGCGTATCCTGATCCGAGATGTCCTCTTTCAGCGCTTTAAGGAAATCTACAACTGCGAAAGAACCTTCTCGGGAGCTCTTCTCGAAAATTTTGTTGCTGAACCATTTGCTCCTGGTACGGGTTTGTTTATTTTTGACGCTGTTTTGCTTCCACCCAAGATTCTCCAGGTCGACGTACACCAACGGCCTGGGAAAAAGATTTTCGACAAGGAAGTGAGACCTGAGAACCTGGAAACCATTGAGCATCACTCCCCGGAATGCTCGGTCGAAGACCTCAGCCTCAGTCCGGTAATCTTGTTCGGTAAAGTCTGCGAGGCTGAAATGCGATCCTTCGAAGAAGCGATCCCCATGCTCCACTCGCTTGCGTGCGCACATCTGATTGATAAACGGGATCACAGACTTGAAGATATCCAGCACGGTATGGGGTTTGTAGCTTCTAGGCTTCTTGGTATGGCGAAGAGCTCCAGGGATCTCCAACATGCAAAGGATAGCGATCTTCAGTTCGAAAAGAATTGTGCTGTTCAGGCTCTCATAGATTCCGAAGTCAATCCGGGATTTTGAGCCCTGTATGTCTCTTGCCAAGATATGAGATTCACCGTTGAAGTCCCAGATCGTATTCTTCACGAGGCTCAACTTGCTGGCAGGAAGGTTCATCAGTGCGGCGAGCAACTCAAGTGCGTTCACTCCATCGTTGGAATGAGAGGTAACCACAATGAGCTCATTGCCTAAATAGCCTAAGAACCGCTCACGCACCGCTTTGATTTTGTAAATGAGCGTATCGAATCCAAGGATCACAGGGACACTGCCTCAATCATCGGGTTAGTGACGATGTGCTCTGCCAACCGGCGAGCCTCCTCCAGCTGTTCCGCCGTGAACCCATGCTCGGAGGGCGTGAGAATGCTGTTCAGTACCTCGAGATTTTCACGGATGACAGTGCCGTATGGTGTTTCTGCGACATTGCTGGTGGACATAATCGAAATGTAGTCCCACTGCATCGCAAATAGGTCTGGCAGGTTGGATACGGTGATGATGGAGTTGCTGCATGACAAGCACTTGTTCAGCAGCGAGCACTTATTGCCTTTTTTGTAGCTCGGCAGCTTTGTGATTTCATCAGGAGGATTTAGGGCGTCCCTGCAACTGACCAAGCCTGTCTTAATGATCACCGGTGACGAACTTGTACCTGGGGTACTTGGCTTGTGCTTGGTCGCCGATTTAGCATCCTGGATGATCGTACCTTTGTGAATCTCGGTAAGAGCTTTGGAGTTGACCTCTCGAGCCGTCTTGTTGAATTCCAACTTATCGAGATAATTGATAGTGGTTTTGTGGGATCCGTGACCAAGAATCACTTGGATTTCCCTGATTGAGACGCCCTGCTCAACAAGATCCGCCACAAGACTGGGCCGGAGTCGAGAAGCCGAGATATTCAGATCCTCACCTCCCTCAGTTTTGAGATTGTGATCCCTGGCAAACTGGTTCATCACATTGTTGATAAGTGTGGAGTTTTCGAACGACTTCACCTTCCTGAATTCGCTTTGTTTCTGGGACTCGTAAATAAACAGTCTTTCTTTGACAGAGCATTCGGCGAGCTCTCGAATGTGCCGAGTCAGATGAACGACCTCGCTGAAGATCTTCCTGACCTCCATGCTTTGTGCCCTTGTGAGCCACGTCCAATCCGCGTACATGAGATCAAGGTGAAGAACCTTCCCTCCCCCTGACCGCTCTTTCCAATACCGAAGATAAGGCCGTTGGGTCAGTTCGTGGCTCTCTACGAAGTCATCGACATCCAGGCTCTTCAGAGAGTCGGCGTTAAGGCCTGTTACCTGCGCCAAGCGAGTAATGTAAGGGGCAATCGTCCTAGATGTTATTTGGTAGATTACCCCCCAACTGGCATAGGTTTTCGCGACCCCAAGCCCCCCGATTCTCAGTAAACGTGCGAAGCCCTGCTCGTACTTGCTCTCAGCATCCGCCGACCACCTGCTGATGGGCCGACAGTCGAGTTTGCTCTCGAAGATCCACCGAGCGTTTTCTAAGGTGGCCATACCTTTGACGATGTGTCCATTCACGTCCAACGGATCACAGCCGCCATGGAAGGAGACATACTCCTTCGCCAACTCGTTGGTCTGTTGCCGTTCCATGTCACAGGCTTGCTGGATCGCCGTTCTTGTAAACTTAGGATAAGGGCGATACATATCGGTCTGCCGACCGGTGTCGAATCCCTGCACATCGATAAAAGATGTAAGGCCAAAGCCTCGAATTTTGACAGTGCGCTTCAACATTGAGCGGACTGCGGACAAAACCCCATTTGCATAATTCGACGTCAGGGTGCCCGATTCCATTTGGTCGACAAGGTACTTCCTGAACCGCGTTAAGTAGTGGGCCGTGACATATTCACGAGGATCCTCACCTCCCTTGAATCCTACCTCGGTCAAATGCATAGCCATCTGCCGGAAGCCGTCACTGTAGTTTTGCTGGCCGGATGAGGATTTCGACTTCATCGACGCGGCGGCGAACATATGCAGAAGCTTGTTGAAGGGGCGACCGGAGTTTTCCGCCAGATCTCCGAACTTCGAGAGTCCGACAAACCGGAGCTCAGAGAGCGCCTTGGTAACAGAGTCTTTTGGCTTTGCTTCTTGTTTTTTTTGCCTGGCTTCAGTCGCTTGCTCTTTGCCGTTCTTGTAATCAGCATTGATTACGCCAAGGTTCGTCAGGTCGAGGAGGATCTCTTGGAAGGTTTGTTCAACGATGGAGAAATTGGCGCGAGCCTGTTTCAGGTTTTTCATGCCGTCAACCTGGTAAAGGCTGGCTTTCGACGAGATGGTATTGCCGAACCTTGGGATGTTTCGCTTCTCTGTCTCACTTAGGTTTTCGTACCAGCAGAGAAGTTTGCGGCGCCACTCATTCGCGATTGAGGGGTGGTCGGGGATCACGATCTTTTCCTCGATCATTCGCTGGATGATTGAGTCGAGGATGTCTTCCCTAGTGTTGAAGGTGTTGCCGCTCGTTTCCAACTCTTTTAAGAGATACGTGTAAGCCGGCCTCAGCTTTCCCCTTTGAGAAAGCTGCACGTTCAAGAGAGATTGGCGGCTGCTTTTGATCCTTGTGGCCCAAGTCTGAATCGCCACAGTGACTTCGGATTTCAAACGTTTCGGGCGTCTGGCTTGGCTGGGGAGCTCGGCTTCGGTGTGAGCATGAGCCGCTGCTAGCTCATCGGGCGAATGATGAGTAGTGCTCATTTTTGGCTTCTTTGGGCGTACAGGTGGGCACAGAGCAGCATGAGGGTTCCTCCCGGTTGGTAGCCGGAAATGAACACCATAGCGAAGCGATGGTCAAGCAGGTTAAGGTAAAAAAACCATGTAAATCAATGATTTAAGAGTATTCTGTCAGCATACCCTTAAGCTAAGTCGTTGTCCTGCCGGGCTTTTTCGTCGCTATGTCGTGCCCAACTGCGTCAGAAATTGCTGGGGAGTTTTTACGGACGAAAGTCATGGACTACGGCGAGGTCGCTGGTTTGTTCAAGTGATCCGTTCAGCGTGGAAAACTGTACTGGCGGGTGTGGTCTGAGATATCACTTTCTATCACCGGTTTTGATTCGTTTGGTCGTCCGCTCGCGCAGTACCTGCATCTCTCCGCATTTGGTCTTGATGAGTGAGTCAGGCTTGCAGAGCTTTTGGTAGATGTCATGAGGGATCTGGGTGTAGCCCTCAGATGTCGTGGAGTGGCTGTGACCATGCCCTATCGAAAGCATTCCGAGGCGCTCGAAATAATCCTTTCCCAGATCTGGGCTTGTGAGGAGGAGGTACGCCGAGCCATGCCGAAATTTGTGCGCCGAGATCTTTCGCTTGGTCTTCCCAGCCTTCTGGGCCCGCTTGCTTACACGCTCAATAAGCTTTTCAACGCTCTTGGTGGTATAGGGCTTCCCATGTGAATTGAAAAACGCAGGCGTCTTACTTGGGTCTCTTATCCGCTGGCTATGTCGGTGGTAGAGCGGTGTTCTGTGATAGTTCTCGATGCGCTCCAGGGTTGTCCTACTGACGAGTGTTATCCTAGGCTTTTTTGCATTTTTTCTACCCTTGCTTCCCAAGATATGCAACGGACTGTAATCCGCATTCACCGGGATATTACTGTCAGCGGAAACATACTGGAGCTTCTGGTACTCAAGTGCATTGCGGATGTCCTGAAGCGTGATATGAGGCAGCTCAGACTCTCGAATGCCAGAGTCGTATATCAACTGCAGCATGCACCTTTCTCGTTCTGAGTGTGCATGCAAGATCAACTGTTCAAGCTCAAGCATGCTGCACGGTTGGACGATTTCTTTTGTGTGTGCCTTGCCAGGACGAATCGGCCCGTGCTCATAAGGATTATCAGTCCGGAGAGGTGGCTGATCGTTAAGGCTGATGCTCAGGTGGTTGCTGAACAAATGATTGTATGCAGCATCTCGACCCTGCACTGTCTTGGGGGCTAGGCCCGCAGCATCCAGACGACCCAAGTACACTTCGAGATTACCTAATCCGATACTCAGTAGGAGGTCGTCTCTGACGGTGGTCTCGTACTCAGGCTTTCTCCTCTGGTCATCTAGCAGGTAAGAGATACGCCTTGCATAGGACACAACGGTTTTGTCCGCGAGTAAGGTGTTTCTGTAGTTCCGGCAAAGGTAGGAGGACACCAAGGGCAGAAGCTGTTCATCGTTACCGATCAACGCGCACCCTGTCACTTTCACGCTTGGTTCACTGCCCTCTGGCTGAGCTAAGAACTGCTCACGGTATGGGCCGCTGGCGAGGATTGAATTGCTAAGGTCGAGCTCTCTTTCTCGTACAGCAACCACTTTCATGATCTGACGCCCCACTCATCAACTCAGGATGTTTGGTGTGGAGTATGACTCACGGATCAGATTCTGGATGGACTTGAGGCGAGTGCGCTAGTGATTGTGCACTTCAGTGTAGGGGGGTAGAAATCACCGCTTCCGCCGCATGATCGGTACCGATCACCAGACCGTGCGCCGCGCCGGCGATGGTGTACTGCGCCACCATGCGCATCCGCGCCTTGGTGTTGCCCAGTACGAAGTCCACCGACACCGCGTGCTTGCCTTCAAACGCCGCGACTTCACTGGCCAGCGACTTCACCGCCGGGCCGATATTTACGGTATGGCGCTCGTCCGGCGCGATGAAATCCACCGAGGCCTGGGCGTCGTGTTCGTCAAACTGGGTTTCGTAAGGCAGACGCACGGCGATGAATTTGTAGCTGTTGTCGCCGGTCTGGTCGCGTAGCTCGCGCATCGCCCGCTGGGCCAGCAGGCCGGCGGTCAGTGAGTCGACGCCGCCACTGATGCCCAGCACCAGCGTCTTGAGCCCGGAATTGACCAGGCAATCCTGAATAAAGGTGATGCGCCGGGCGACTTCGGCCTGCAGGGCCTTGTGGTCGGCGAACGGCGGTTGCACCTTGAGCTGTTCAGCAATCTCACGCTGTACGGCTTGCATGAATTCACTCCTTGCTAGATAGACTGGAATCGGCAGGAACCTGGAAAACGTGCCGCAAATAGGCGACAAAATTCGGGTCTTTACAGTGGGTCTTGCCTGGCTCGTCGGAGATCTTCGCCACCGGTTGGCCGTTGCAGGCGGTCATTTTAAGCACGATGCTCATCGGTTCGACACCCGGAATGTCACAGGTGAGGTTGGTACCGATGCCGAAGCTGACGTTGATCCGCCCGTGCAGCGCACGGAAGATCTCCAGCGACTTGGGCAGGGTCAGGCTGTCGGAGAACACCAGGGTCTTGCTCATCGGATCGATGCCGAGTTTGTGATAGTGCGCGATGCATTTTTCGCCCCACGCCACAGGATCGCCGGAGTCATGGCGCAGGCCGTCAAACAGCTTGGCGAAGAACAGGTCGAAGTCGCCGAGGAACGCATCGGTGGTGATGCAATCGGTGAGCGCGATCCCGAGCAGGCCACGGTATTCGCGAACCCAGCAATCAAGCGCGGCGATCTGGCTGTCGATCAGCCGTGGACCGAGTTGCTGGTGCGCCATGATCCACTCGTGGGCCATGGTGCCCAGCGGTTTCATGTCCAGCTCGCGGGACAGGTGTACGTTGCTGGTGCCGACGAAACGCCCGGGGAAGTCGTGTTTGAGTACATTCACCACTTCAGCCTGCACGCCATACGAAAAGCGGCGGCGGGTGCCGAAATCGGCGACCTGCAGTTGCGACAACTCGTCGGCCGAGGCGTTGGCGGTCAGCCAGTCGAACTTGCGATAGAGCTGTTCGCGCGCTTGTTCCAGCACGGTTTCGCGGTAGCGATAGCGGTTGCGCACTTCGCTGACGATCGCCAGCAGCGGCACTTCGTAGAGAATCACATGCAACCACGGCCCGCGCAGACGGATGAACAATTCGCCGTTCTCGATGCCGGTGTGCAGATACCGCAGGTTAAAGCGGAACAGCCCGAGAAAGCGCAGGAAGTCCGGCTTGAGGAAACTGATGCGCTCGAGAAAGCTCAGTTGATCGGCGCTCAGGCTCAGTTCGGCCAGACGCTCGATCTGAAAACGGATCTCGGCCAGATACGGGCGCAGATCTTCGCTATTACGGCAACGAAACTCCCATTCGACTTCAACGTTGGGATAGTTGTGCAGCACCGCCTGCATCATCGTCAGCTTGTAGAAGTCGGTGTCGAGCAGGTTCTGCACGATGCGATCGGCAAACACGCTCTCGCTCATAACGGGGTCTCCAGGTGCGCCGCGCCCGTGCGCGGTCTCAATCGATGGCGCTAGTGGCGCATATCAGGGACGAAGATTGCCAGCAATTTTTTAGATCACCGCAGAACCCTTGTCGGAGCGAGCCTGCTCGCGAAGGCGTCATTTCAGTCGAAATGGGTATTGAATGTGCCGGCCTCTTCGCGAGCAGGCTCGCTCCCACATTTTTCAATCGGGTCAGTCATTCGGGCTATCGATCTGCTCCAGCATCCACTTCACGAAATCCCGTACCTTCGGCACTTCCGCCGCATGCTCCGGGTATGCCAGGTAATAGGCATCGGTGCTGGGCATGGCATGCTCAAAAGGAATGACCAGTTTGCCGTCGGCCAATTCCTCCTCCACCAGAAATCGCGGCAACAACGCCACACCGCAACCAACCTGCGCGGCACGGATGCACATATAAAAGGTTTCAAAGCGCGGCCCGTGATAGCTGTGCTCGGTCTGATAACCCTGACTGTCGAACCAGTCGTGCCAGGCCTGCGGGCGCGAGGCATTTTGCAGCAGGACCAGATCGGTGAGTTGCGTCGGATCAGTAAACGGCTTATCAGGCAGGCTGCCCGGCGCGCACACCGGCACCAACTCTTCGCCGAACAACTTCAGGCATTCAGTGCCGGGCCGTGAACCCTGGCCGAAATAGAACGCCAGATCGCTGCGCCCTTGCAGCAGATCATCCGCTTCCTGCTCGTTGCACAAGTCCAGATGAATCGACGGATGGCGTAGCCGCCAGCCTTTCAGGCGTGGCACCAGCCAGCGCGCACCGAAGGTCGAGGGCGTCGAGACGCGCAGGACTTCGGTCTCGCCGCCGTAGGAACGCAGGTAATGCGTCGACATCTCCACTTGTGTGAGGATTTTTCGTACTTCAACCAGGTACAAATCCCCGGCCGGGGTCATCTGCAAACGTCGACGCACGCGGCGAAACAATAAATGCTGCAACAGCTCTTCAAGCTGCGCGACCTGTTTGCTCACCGCACTCTGGGTCAGATTCAGTTCCTCGGCGGCGCGCGTGAAACTGAGGTGCCGGGTCACGGCCTCGAAACACTGCAGGGCGGTGATCGAGGGCAAGTGGCGTTTGTTGAGCATGGCCGATCCTTTTCTTGTCTTTCTGTGCGCAGCATGAATAAACGGAATGATATCTCGCGTAAAGGTCGTTTGTTGCCTCGCCATTGTGACGCTACAACTAAAGGCCTGCCCGGTCGCGAAAAAGCGTCCGCACACATTCAGTTTTTTGCTTGAGGAGTGACCCATGGTTGCCGCATTGCTTGATCGTCTTGGTGTGAACCCGGCCCTTTATCAGAACGGCAAAGTGCCGGTGCATTCGCCGATCGACGGCAGCCGCATCGCCGCCGTGAACTGGGAAGGCCCGGCCGAAGTCGAGCAGCACATCAGTCGCGCAGATCATGCGTTCGAGCTATGGCGCAAAGTACCGGCGCCGCGTCGTGGCGAACTGGTGCGTCAATTCGGTGAAGTACTGCGCGAATACAAGGCTGATCTCGGCGAACTGGTTTCCTGGGAGGCGGGCAAGATCACTCAGGAAGGCTTGGGTGAAGTGCAGGAGATGATCGACATCTGCGACTTCGCCGTCGGCCTGTCCCGCCAGCTGTACGGTTTGACCATTGCCTCCGAGCGTCCGGGCCACCATATGCGTGAAACCTGGCATCCGCTGGGCGTGGTCGGGGTGATCAGCGCGTTCAACTTCCCGGTTGCGGTGTGGGCATGGAACACCACGCTGGCACTGGTTTGCGGCAACCCGGTGGTGTGGAAACCATCAGAGAAAACCCCGCTGACCGCGCTGGCCTGTCAGGCGTTGTTCGATCGCGTGGTGAAGAATTTCAGCGATGCCCCGGCGAACCTTTGCCAAGTGATCATCGGTGGTCGCGATGCCGGCGAAGCGCTGGTCGATGACCCGCGTGTCGCACTGATCAGCGCCACCGGCAGCACGCGCATGGGCCGTGAAGTCGCGCCGAAAGTCGCCGCGCGTTTCGCTCGCAGCATTCTGGAGCTGGGCGGTAACAACGCGATGATCCTCGGCCCGAGCGCCGATCTGGACATGGCGGTACGGGCGATTCTGTTCAGCGCCGTCGGTACTGCCGGGCAGCGTTGCACCACCCTGCGTCGACTGATTGCCCATGAGTCTGTGAAAGAAGAAATCGTTACTCGCCTCAAAGCTGCGTACTCGAAAGTGCGCATCGGCAATCCGCTGGAAGGCAATCTGGTCGGCCCGCTGATCGACAAGCACAGCTTCGAAAACATGCAGGACGCGCTGGAGCAGGCGTTGAGCGAGGGCGGTCGGGTGTTCGGTGGCAAGCGTCAGCTTGAGGATCAATTCCCCAACGCCTACTACGTTTCGCCGGCGATCGTTGAAATGCCCGAGCAAAGTGATGTGGTTTGCAGTGAGACCTTCGCACCGATTCTTTATGTAGTTGGCTACAGCGATTTCCAGGAAGCGCTGCGCCTGAACAACGCCGTGCCACAAGGTTTGTCGTCGTGCATCTTCACCACCGATGTGCGCGAGGCCGAGCAGTTCATGTCGGCAGTCGGCAGCGACTGCGGCATCGCCAACGTCAACATCGGCCCGAGCGGTGCCGAAATTGGCGGCGCGTTTGGTGGCGAGAAAGAGACCGGTGGCGGGCGTGAGTCCGGCTCGGACGCGTGGCGCGCCTATATGCGCCGGCAGACCAACACCGTGAACTACTCGCTGGAGTTGCCGCTGGCGCAGGGCATCACATTCGACTGACAGGTGGAGATCCCTCCTTGTGGGAGCGAGCCTGCTCGCGAATACGGTGGGTCAGTCGACATTGATGTTGGCTGATACGCCCCTTTCGTCGGAACGCCGCCCGGAGCAAGCTCGCTCCCACAGGATCAGCACTGTGTTTGGCAGGTTTCTGTTGGAGTCTGGCAATGCCGTTACGCGAAGAATGTCTGTGGGAAAAGCTCACGCCGCAAAGGCCGGATAACACCGCGCTACGGGGCGAAGTAAATGTCGATGTCTGCGTGATCGGCGCCGGGTTCACCGGATTGTCGGCGGCGCTGCATCTGTTGGAAAAAGGCAAAAGCGTCTGCGTGCTGGAAGCGCATCGCGCCGGTCACGGCGGTTCCGGGCGCAACGTCGGGCTGGTCAACGCCGGCCTGTGGATCCCGCCGGACGAGATCGAGGCCGGGTTTGGCGAAGCGGTCGGCAGCCAGCTCAACCGCATGCTCGGAGCGGCGCCGGCGCTGGTGTTCAGCCTTGTGGATAAGTACAACATCGATTGCCAGTTGCGCCGCGAAGGCACCCTGCACATGGCGCACAACGCCAAGGGCGAGGCGGATCTGCGCAGTCGCGAGCAACAATGGAAGCGCCGTGGTGCGCCAGTCGAACTGCTGACCGGCAAGGCCTGCGAGCAAGCCACCGGCACGCAAAAAATTGCCGCTGCGTTGCTCGATCGTCGCGCCGGCACGCTCAACCCAATGGCTTATGTCACCGGGTTGGCCAACGCAGTGAGCGGACTCGGCGGGCAAATGTTCGATCATTCCCCAGTCTCTCGCCTTGAGCGTCAGGGCGCGAAATGGTCGGTGCAGACCGAACACGGTTCGGTATTGGCCGAGCAAGTGGTCATCGCTTCCAACGCCTACACCGAAGGCGACTGGACCGAACTCAAACGCAACTTCTTCCCCGGTTATTACTACCAGGTCGCCTCGGTACCGCTGAGCGAAGACGCCGCGCAGGCAATTCTCCCGGGCGGGCAGGGCTCGTGGGATACGCGTCAGGTGTTGAGCAGCATCCGCCGTGACAAAGAAGGGCGGTTATTGCTCGGCAGCCTGGGCAACGGCAATCAAAAACCGACCTGGTTTCTCAAGGCCTGGGCCGACCGCGTGCAGCAGCATTATTTCCCCAATCTGAAACCGGTCGAGTGGGAATGCACCTGGACCGGGCGTATAGCTTTTACGCCCGATCACCTCATGCGTCTGTTCGAGCCTGCGCCGGGGCTGGTGGCCGTCACTGGTTACAACGGCCGTGGCGTCACCACCGGCACCGTGGTCGGCAAGGCTTTCGCTGATTACCTGTGTAACGGAAATCCTCAAGCCCTGCCGATTCCCTTCGCACCGATGCAGCCCCTGACCGGTGTGGGCTTGCGCAGTTGCCTGTACGAGGCCGGGTTCTCGCTGTATCACGCGGGCCAGTGCCTGCGCATTGTGATTTGAGTGTTGAAATATGTTGCCGGACGCGGCGCTTTTTCACGTAGCGACTAGCCTGTAATGGTGCGGGTTGTAGCAGTCCCGCACCAGCAGTGTGCAGTTCGGTGACGCGGGCTGTTACAGGCTGGTTGCACGTCGTTTGGCGCCGCGGTTGCAATGATGGCGCGTGCGGGTTGCGCCTGAAAAAATAAATGGTTTCACCTTCCGCGGTTTAGACGGTTGCACGCCCAATGAAAATGGGAACGAAACAGTCGAAATAACAAGAAAGCAGCGACTTTTTGAAGAATAAAAAACCGATGGCACGGCCCTTGCTCAGAGCAATCAGTGAAGTGAAGTCGCAGTGCCAACTAAAAAAAACCTTGGAGCACCACCTCATGTCCCAGACGTTTTACAAGAAAGGCTTTCTGGCCCTCGCAGTGGCTACTGCGTTGGGTGTTTCTGCGTTTGCTCAAGCTGATGTGAAAATCGGTGTAGCGGGTCCAATGACGGGCGCCAACGCGGCATTTGGCGAGCAGTACATGAAGGGTGCACAGGCAGCGGCTGACGCAGTCAACGCAGCAGGCGGCGTCAACGGGGAGAAAATCGTACTGGTCAAAGGCGATGACGCCTGCGAACCGAAGCAGGCCGTGACGGTCGCCAAGGACCTCACCAACCAGAAAGTCGCCGGCGTGGTCGGTCATTTCTGCTCCTCTTCGACCATTCCAGCGTCGGAAATCTACGACGAAGCCGGGATCATCGCGATCACCCCGGGTTCGACCAACCCACAAGTCACCGAGCGTGGCCTCAGCGCCATGTTCCGTATGTGCGGGCGTGACGATCAGCAAGGCATTGTGGCCGGCGACTACATCGTCGACGTGCTCAAGGGCAAGAAAGTCGTCGTACTGCACGACAAAGACACCTACGGCCAAGGCCTGGCGGATGCCACCAAAGCCCAACTGGTCAAGCGCGGCGTGACGCCTGTGTTGTACGAAGGCCTGACCCGTGGCGAAAAAGACTTCAGCACCATCGTTACCAAGATCCGTGGCGCTGGCGCCGACGTCGTCTACTTCGGCGGTCTGCACCCGGAAGCCGGCCCGCTGGTTCGCCAACTGCGTGAACAAGGCCTGAAAGACGTCAAGTTCATGTCCGATGACGGCATCGTGACTGACGAACTGGTGACCACCGCCGGTGGCCCGCAATTCGTCGACGGCGTGCTGATGACCTTCGGCGCCGACCCACGTCTGCTGCCAGACAGCAAGACCGTGGTAGATGCTTTCCGCAAGGCCGGTACCGAGCCTGAAGGCTACACCCTGTACGCCTACGCTTCGGTGCAAACCCTGGCTGCCGCGTTCAACGGCGCGAAGTCCAACAAGGGCGAAGAGGCTGCGGCCTGGCTGAAGAAAAACCCGGTTAAAACCGTCATGGGTGAAAAAACCTGGGACTCCAAGGGCGACCTGAAAGTCTCCGACTACGTGGTTTACCAGTGGGACAAGGACGGCAAATATCACCAGCTGGAAAAACAGAAGTAAGGGCTGACGCGATCAGCTGATCCCCACCGATCCAATGTGGGAGCGAGCTTGCTCGCGAAGACGGAATGACTGCCAACACATGTGTTGAATGATCGACCGCTTTCGCGAGCAGGCTCGCTCCCACAGGGACGGTGTGGGACGGGCGGATCGTGGCTGACATTGCTCCGACGTAAATCTGTATTTTTCCTAGAAGAACCGCACATCACTGGTGTGCAGGTTCTCACTGCGTGAGATTGCGTTATGGATGGTATTTTCCTGCAGCAACTGGTCAACGGCCTGACCCTCGGGTCGGTCTATGGCCTGATCGCCATCGGCTACACAATGGTCTACGGCATCATCGGCATGATCAACTTCGCCCACGGCGAGGTTTACATGATTTCTGCTTACCTGGCGGCAATCAGTCTGGCTCTGCTGGCTTACTTCGGTATTGAATCCTTCCCGCTGCTGATGCTCGGCACCCTGATTTTCACCATCGTGATCACGGCGGTGTATGGCTGGGTCATCGAGCGTGTCGCTTACAAACCCCTGCGCAACTCCACCCGACTGGCACCGTTGATCAGCGCCATCGGTATCTCGCTGATTCTGCAAAACTACGCACAGATCGCCCAGGGCGCCAAACAACAGGGCGTACCTACCCTGCTGACCGGTGCGTGGCGTGTTGAAGTCGGTACCGGCTTCGTGCAACTGACCTACACCAAAGTCTTCATTCTGGTGGCCGCATTCGTCGGCATGGGCCTGCTGACCTACGTCATCAAGTACACCAAGCTCGGACGCATGTGTCGTGCGACCCAGCAAGACCGCAAGATGGCTTCGATCCTCGGCATCAATACCGATCGGGTCATTTCCTATGTGTTCATCATCGGTGCAGCCATGGCGGCGCTGGCCGGCGTGCTGATCACCATGAACTACGGCACCTTCGACTTCTATGCCGGCTTCATTATCGGCATCAAGGCGTTTACCGCAGCGGTACTCGGCGGGATCGGTTCATTGCCCGGGGCAATGCTCGGCGGGATCATCCTCGGCATCTCCGAGTCGCTGTTCTCCGGCCTGGTCAACTCCGACTACAAAGACGTGTTCAGCTTCTCGCTGCTCGTACTTGTTCTGGTCTTCCGGCCGCAGGGCCTGTTGGGCCGTCCTCTTGTGTCGAAGGTGTAAGCGATGTCTTCAACCACTCAAAAATCCATCGATATCAAAAAAAGCCTGGTTGAGGCGATTCTTGCCGGCCTGATTGCCCTGATCGTTTTCGGCCCGATTGTCGGCGTTGTACTCGAGGGTTACAGCTTCAACCTCGAACCGACCCGCGTGGCCTGGATCATCGGCATTGTCATGATCGGCCGCTTTGCCCTCAGCCTGTTCCTGCAAACGCCCAAGGGCCTGAAAATTCTCGACGGATTCGAGAGCACCGGCTCTGGTGTGCACGTGCTGCCTGCCGATCACAAATCCTCGCTGCGCTGGATCATTCCGCTGCTGATTGTGCTGGCTGTCATCGTGCCGTTTGTCTCCAACTCCTATCTGCTCGGCGTGGTCATCCTCGGGCTGATCTACGTGCTGCTGGGGCTGGGGTTGAACATCGTGGTCGGTCTGGCCGGTCTGCTCGACCTTGGTTATGTGGCGTTCTACGCCATCGGTGCCTACGGTCTGGCCTTGGGTTATCAATACCTGGGGCTGGGGTTCTGGACGGTGTTGCCGCTGGCTGCGATCACTGCCGGGCTGGCCGGTTGCATCCTCGGTTTCCCGGTGCTGCGTCTGCATGGCGACTACCTGGCGATCGTGACCCTGGGCTTCGGTGAAATCATTCGTCTGATCCTCAACAACTGGTTGTCGCTGACTGGCGGCCCGAACGGCATGCCGGCGCCATTGCCGACGTTCTTCGGTCTGGAGTTCGGCAAGCGGGCGAAGGATGGCGGGGTGCCGTTTCATGAGTTCTTCGGCATCGCCTACAACCCGGATGTGAAGTACTACTTCATCTACGCAGTGTTGTTCCTTGTGGTACTGGCCGTGCTGTACATCAAGCATCGTCTGGTGAAAATGCCGGTCGGCCGCGCCTGGGAAGCCTTGCGTGAAGATGAAATCGCCTGCCGCTCGATGGGCCTCAACCACGTGCTGGTCAAGCTCTCGGCGTTCACCATCGGGGCATCGACCGCCGGTCTTGCCGGGGTGTTCTTCGCCACCTACCAAGGCTTCGTCAACCCGACCTCGTTCACCTTCTTTGAATCGGCGTTGATCCTCGCCATCGTCGTGCTCGGCGGTATGGGCTCGACCATCGGCGTGGTGATTGCGGCATTCGTACTCACCGTCGCTCCGGAATTGCTGCGCGGCTTCGCCGAATATCGCGTGCTGCTGTTCGGCATCCTGATGGTGTTGATGATGATCTGGCGACCACGCGGGCTGATTCGCATCAGCCGGACCGGGGTCACTCCACGCAAAGGTGCCATTCACTATGAGAGGACTGCGCCATGAGTGAAGTCGTACTCTCTGTTGAAAAACTGATGATGCATTTCGGTGGCATCAAGGCCTTGAGCGATGTCAGCCTGAAGGTCAAACGCAACTCGATCTTCGCCCTGATCGGCCCCAACGGTGCAGGCAAGACCACGGTGTTCAACTGCCTGACCGGGTTCTACAAGGCCTCGGGCGGCAAGATCGAACTCAATGTGCGCGGTCAGCAGACCAACGTCATCCAGTTGCTCGGCGAGTCGTTCAAACCGACCGACTTCGTTTCGCCGAAATCTTTCCTCAGCCGTATGTACTACAAGATGTTCGGCGGCACGCACCTGGTAAACCGTGCAGGCCTGGCGCGGACGTTCCAGAACATTCGCCTGTTCAAGGAAATGTCGGTGCTGGAAAACCTGTTGGTGGCCCAGCACATGTGGGTCAACCGCAACATGCTTGCCGGCATCCTCAATACCAAGGGCTACCGCAAGGCCGAAAGTGACGCGCTGGATTGCGCGTTCTACTGGCTGGAGGTGGTCGATCTGGTGGACTGCGCCAACCGGCTCGCCGGTGAGCTTTCCTACGGCCAACAGCGTCGTCTGGAAATTGCCCGGGCCATGTGCACGCGGCCGCAGATCATCTGCCTCGATGAACCGGCCGCCGGCCTCAACCCTCAGGAAACCGAAGCGCTCAGCGCGATGATCCGGCTGCTGCGCGACGAGCACGATCTGACCGTGGTGCTGATCGAACACGACATGGGCATGGTTATGAGCATTTCCGACCACATCGTGGTGCTGGACCACGGCATCGTCATCGCCGAAGGCGGGCCTGAAGCGATCCGCAACGATCCGAAAGTGATCGCAGCCTATCTGGGCGCCGACGAAGAGGAGCTGGTATGACGCAACCGATCCTCGAACTCAAAGACCTCGACGTCTTCTATGGCCCGATCCAGGCGCTCAAAGGTGTTTCGCTGCAGATCAACGAAGGGGAAACCGTCAGCCTGATCGGCTCCAACGGTGCCGGCAAATCGACGTTGCTGATGTCGATCTTCGGCCAGCCACGGGCGGCAGGCGGGCAGATCCTTTATCAAGGCGTCGACATTACCCACAAGTCCTCGCACTACATCGCCTCCAACGGCATCGCGCAATCGCCGGAAGGGCGGCGAGTGTTCCCCGATATGACCGTCGAGGAAAACCTGCTGATGGGCACCATCCCGATTGGCGACAAGTACGCCAAAGAGGACATGCAGCGTATGTTTACGCTGTTCCCACGGCTTGAAGAGCGACGTAACCAGCGGGCGATGACCATGTCTGGCGGTGAACAGCAAATGCTCGCCATTGCCCGTGCCTTGATGAGCCGACCAAAGTTGTTGCTGCTCGATGAGCCGAGCCTGGGCCTGGCGCCGATTGTGGTGAAGCAGATTTTCGCGACCCTGCGCGAATTGGCGAAAACCGGCATGACCATTTTCCTGGTTGAGCAGAACGCCAACCATGCGCTGAAGCTGTCGGACCGCGCATATGTGATGGTCAACGGTGAGATTCGCCTGACGGGCACGGGTAAAGAGTTGCTGGTGAATGAGGAGGTGCGTAACGCCTATCTGGGCGGGCACTGATTCTTCGACGTTATTCACAACCCCGGCGACGGAAGTCCCGGGGTTTTTTTATCTCGCAAATCCACCGCAACCCCCTATAGGAGTGAGCCTGCTCGCGATCGCGGTTTCCCATTCGCCATCACCGGTGGCTGATACACCGCTATCGCGAGCAGGCTCACTCCTACAGTTGATCTGCGCCAGAATCCAGAATTGTGGAAAACAAATTCCCCAAGCTGCCAAAGCGCGACATATAGACGCTGCAAATGGCTGTTTTTCCACAGATTTGACTTGTCCCCGTTTGCTGTGGAGCTGGCTGTGAATAACGTGGGTGTATCTGGCTGCGCGCCATGTAAACCGTGGCCTGCAAGTGTGTGGTTGTTTTTTGATCAGGCGTTTTTGCGGGGCTTGAAGTCTTTGTTGTCAACCTTTTTATAGTGTCGCGAATAGCAGCCATTCCGGGTGAACAAGCCTGTGGATAAGTCTGTGATTAAACTCTGGAAAGACTGCGCTGAGGGCCGTAATTACTGGCCTCGCGCAATCACTGCGCTGACTGCTCGGTCGTGCAAAATGCCATCTCCCGCACATCTGCCGCTTCAGGGTCAAGCAAAAAACTTTCTATTTCGCCCGCAAAGCCTTGTGTGGCGCGGCTTTGCGCGTTTCCAGTTGCCCCCGGAAACTGTGGAAGGGACTGTGGATAACATGCGTGCACATGGCTACAGGCCACGGTCGCTATGGCGTTGGCATGTCTGGTTGTTTTTTGTACAGCTTGTGGGTGTTGCCCGTGAATGCGCGGGCGGGCATGCTGCCTGCTGATTTTCTATTCCAAGGGCTGCCCCGGCGGCCGAAGCAAGGAGAACACGATGTCCAACACCCTGTTTATCACCGGCGCGACGTCCGGATTTGGTGAAGCCTGCGCCCGCCGTTTTGCCGAGGCTGGCTGGAAACTGGTGCTGACCGGCCGTCGTGAAGAGCGCCTCAATGCGTTGTGCGCCGAATTGTCGAAACAGACCGAAGTGCACGGTCTGGTGCTTGATGTGCGTGACCGCAAGGCGATGGAAGCGGCGATTGCCAACCTGCCGCCGTCGTTCGCCAAGCTGCGTGGCCTGATCAACAACGCCGGTCTGGCATTGGGCGTGGACCCGGCGCCGAAGTGCGATCTCGACGATTGGGACACCATGGTCGACACCAACGTCAAAGGCCTGATGTACGCCACCCGCTTGCTGCTGCCGCGCCTGATCGCCCATGGCCGTGGCGCCGGCATCGTCAACCTTGGCTCCATTGCTGGCAACTATCCGTATCCGGGCAGCCATGTGTATGGCGCAACCAAGGCGTTCGTTAAACAGTTCTCGCTGAACCTGCGTTGCGACTTGCAAGGCACGGGCGTGCGGGTCAGCAACATTGAGCCTGGGCTGTGCGAGAGCGAGTTCTCGCTGGTGCGTTTTGCCGGCGATCAGGAACGCTACAACGCGACCTACGCTGGTGCCGAGCCGATCCAGCCGCAGGACATTGCCGAGACGATTTTCTGGGTGATGAACGCGCCGGCGCACATCAACATCAACAGTCTGGAATTGATGCCGGTGAGCCAGACCTGGGCGGGTTTTGCCATCGAGCGGAATAAGGCTTAAGACCGCGCTGGAGCCCTTCGCGAGCAGGCTCGCTCCCACATTGGAATGCATTTCAAAGTGGGAGCGAGCCTGCTCGCGAAGGGGGCAAATCGGCCAAAACAGGGCGATAAGGTAAACTCCTCATGCAACAACCCAACCGCACCCCGCGGTTTTCAGGGTTTTTCGAGGAGTCAAAGTGAGTAACCGAGGTGAGCAGGCACTGCTCAAACAATCGACCATTCTGATGTTGGCGGTGGCGATTGCCGGGATCGTCACCGGTTTTGTTTCAGGTTCGCAATCCATCCTGTTCGATGGTTTTTTCTCGCTGATCGCAACGTTCATCAAGGTCTTGATGCTGATCACCGCCAAGCTGATCGCCAAGCAAAGCAATCACCGTTTCCAGTTCGGGTTCTGGCATCTGGAGCCGATGGTGCTGCTGATCGAAGGCAGCTTCCTGATGTTGATCGCGATCTACGCGTTTCTCAACGGCGTGTTCGGCATCATCAACGGTGGCCGCGACATCGAGTTGGGGCTGGTGATCATTTATGCCGCGGTGTTTACCGTGGTCGAATTCGCCTACTTCTTCTACGTACGGCAGCGCAATCGCAAGCTCAAATCCAGCCTGATCCAGTTCGACAACATCAGTTGGCTGGTGGACGCGATGCTGTCCGTGGGCCTGTTGGTGAGCTTCCTTGCGGCGCTGCTGCTCAAGTCTCAGGGTTATGGTCAGTGGGCGGTGTATGTCGACCCGCTGATCCTGATCGTGCTGGCCCTGACCATGTTGCCGCCGGCGTTCAAGATTCTTGGCCCGGCCTTACGCGATGTGCTGGGGATCGCGCCGGACACGCTGGATGATCAGGTGCGCCAGGTGATGGACGCGGCGAAGATCGAGCATGGTTTCGACGATTACGTGTCGTACGTGCAGAAGCACGGGCGGGCGCGGTTTATCGAGATTCATGTGGTGTTGCCGGCGGATTATGCGCTGAGCAATGTCGGGCAACTGGATGCGTTGCGCGAAGAGATCTCGGCGAAGCTGGGCAAGCCGGATGCTGCGCGCTGGCTGACCATCAGCTTTACCGGCGACAAGAAGTGGATCGCCTAGAGACCGCATAACGGCTAATCGTCGGATCGCCGCCCGGAGCAGGCTCACTCCTACATTTGGAATGCGTTCCCCTGTAGGAGTGAGCCTGCTCGCGATAGCTATTTATCCGTCAGCGAAGATATTCAGCCAGGCCGCTATAGCAAGTCGCCAAGTGATACGGCGTAGTCGAAGGCATGTCCTTGCGACTCACCTCGCCCAACTCATCCCGGCACTCATGCCAGCCACCGGCATGCAGAAACCGCAACTGCAACGCCTGTAACTGGCGCAACACCACCGCTTCACTACCCTGACGCAACGTCAGCGCCCGCAGATATTCCGCCTGAGCCCAGATCCGTTGAGTCGAGTCTCGCGGGCGTCCATCCGTTTCCAGATCGAGCATCGCCCGCACCGCGCCGGATGACTGCACCACACCGTATTGCTCGGTGAAGGCAAATGCCCGGTCCAGTGCTGTATGCAGTTTCGAACCACGTAATAACGGCGACGATTCGAGCAGGAAATACCATTCGAACTGATGCCCCGGCTCATACCAGTTATCCACAGCCCCGAGCGGCTTCTCCATCAACACGCCATATTGCGGATCGACGAACTGCTTGTGCATGGCTGTGCATAACGCCAGCAACGCTGTCTGCGTTTGGGCATCTTCGCGCACGGCAAGGGTGGCGAGGAACGCTTCGGCCAGATGCATCAACGGGTTTTGCAGCGGACCGGTTTGCAGGGTGATCCAGTCCCGTTCCAGGCAGGCTTCGTACAAGCCATCGCCGGTGGCGAAACGCCGGCCGATGATTTCCAGCGCCGCATTCAACGTCGACTCGACCAGCGGATCGCCGGATTTTGCCCAGTAATGCGCGCAGGCAAACAGGATAAAAGCGTGGGTGTAGAGATCCTTGCGCTGATCCAGCGGTTTGCCCTGGGCATCGACGCTGTAGAACCAGCCGCCATGCTCCGCATCATGAAAGTGCCGTTGCAAGGAGCGGAACAGCGCCGCCGCACGCACTTCAGCGTTATCCACAACCCCGATCAGACTGGAAAACAGATACAGCTGCCGCGCACAGGCCATCGCCCGATAGCGCTGCGGCGGCAGTGGTTGATGCGTGGCGTCCAGCGCCTCATAGGGCAGCGCCATGTCGGCGTTCCAGCCCGGGCCTTGCCAGAGCGGCACGATCACGTTGACGAAGTGCTGTTGCACAGCGCCGAACAGGGCGGTCAATTCGGGCAGGGAGGTGGAGCGAGAAGCGTGGGGCATGGGCGGACGTCGTCACGGCTGGGGCGATTGCGCGACATGGTAGCAGAGAGACCGGCCTGAGCGATGTGGTGTCTGTCAGACCGCCTTCGCGAGCAGGCTCGCTCCCACAGTGGATTTGCAGCGTACACAAAATCTGTGGGAGCGAGCCTGCTCGCGAAGAGGCCAGTGCAGGCGCTAAAAAATCATCCTGCCAACAACCAGACCCCGGTCGCCGCCGAAGCCGCACCCGCCAACCGCACCAGCGGCGCCGCTGCCTGCGGCAACACGCGAACCACGCCATAACCGACGGCATGCAAAGCGGCGGTCGCCACAACGAAACCCGCCGCATACGCCCAAGGACTGCTCATGTCTGGCAGTTCCAGACCATGCGCCACGCCATGGAACAACGCAAACAGCGCCGTCGCCGCTACTGCCATGACCAACGGCGGCCGCACCGCCAAGGCCACTGCCAGACCCAGCGCCAGCACCGATGCGGCAATTCCGCTTTCCAGCGCTGGCAATTCCAGCCCTTCAAAACCGAGCATGCCGCCGATCAGCATGGTGCCGACAAACGTGCACGGCAGCGCCCAGCGCGCGGCGCCCTGCTGCTGCGCGGCCCACAAACCGACAGCCAGCATCGCCAGCAAATGGTCGAGGCCGCCAATCGGGTGGCTGATACCAGCGACCAGGCCGCTGTCGCCATGCCCCGGGTGAGCGAAGGCTAATGCCGGAGTCAGCAGCAGCGCCACAGCGCCAAGAATGCGTTTGAGTGTCATGAATAAGCTTCCTTGTTGATAAGTGAATCAGGCTGCAGTCAGCAGGCCCTGGCGTTCGATGAAGGCGATGATTTGCTCAAGGCCCTGACCGGTTTTCTGGTTGCTGAAGACGAACGGCTTACCGTTGCGCATGCGTTTTGTGTCGCTGTCCATCATCTCCAGCGAGGCGCCCACCAGCGGCGCCAGGTCGATCTTGTTGATCACCAGCAGATCGGATTTGCAGATCCCCGGCCCGCCCTTGCGCGGCAATTTGTCGCCCGCTGAGACGTCGATCACGTAGATGGTCAGGTCGGACAGTTCCGGGCTGAAGGTCGCCGACAGGTTGTCGCCGCCGGATTCCACCAGAATCAGATCCAGTCCCGGGAAGCGCCGGTTCAGTTGATCCACCGCTTCAAGGTTGATCGAGGCGTCTTCGCGGATCGCGGTGTGCGGACAGCCACCGGTTTCCACGCCGATGATCCGCTCCGGTGCGAGGGCTTCGTTGCGCACGAGAAAATCGGCGTCTTCGCGGGTGTAAATGTCGTTGGTGACCACGGCGAGGTTGTAGCGCTCGCGCAGGGCCAGACACAGGGCCAGGGTCAACGCGGTTTTGCCGGAACCGACCGGGCCGCCGATGCCGACGCGCAGAGGTTGTGTGTTCATGGTTGTTTCTCCTAAGAGCGGAAGAGGCGGCTGTACTGGCGCTCGTGGGCCATGCACGCCAGGGACAGGCCGAACGCGGCGCTGCCCATGTGGTCGGGGTTGATTCGGCTGGCGTCCTGCTGCGCCTGTTGCAGCAGCGGCAGCAGTTCGCTGGTCAGGCGTTGGGCGGCTTGCTGGCCCAGCGGCAAGGTTTTCATCAGGACGGCGAGCTGGTTTTCCAGCCAGCTCCATAACCACGCGGCGAGGGCGTCTTGCGGGCTGATGCCCCAAGCGCGCGCGGCCAGCGCCCAGCACAGGGCCAGATGCGGTTCGGGGCATTGATCAAGAAAATCGCGGGCGGCTGCGTCGAGTTCCGGCAAACCATTGAGCAACTGCTGCAACGAATAGCCCATCTGCCGGCTCTCCAGATGCAACTCGCGCGTCTCGCGACTGGTGCGATGGCTTTCGCAAAGGATCTGCAATTCAGCCCACTGTTCATCCGCCGCTGCCTGGCAATGCGCGAGCAGCAGCGGCGCTTCGAAGCGGGCGAGGTTGAGCAGTAACTGATCGCTGATCCAGCGCCGGGCACTGTCCGGGTTGTTCACGCGGCCGTTATCCACCGCCATTTCCAGGCCTTGCGAATAGCTGTAGCCGCCAATCGGCAATTGCGGACTGGCCAGGCGCAGCAGCGCCCAGGCCGGATTCACAGGCGTACGCCGAACTGATGGAGTTTCGGCGCGTAGTTGAAGTCCTCGTCGCCGTGGCGTGAATGGTGATGGCCGCCGCCGTAAGCACCGTGTTCCGGCTGGAACGGCGCTTCAATGGCTTCGACCTGCGCGCCCAACTGTTCGAGCATGGCCTTGAGCACGTAATCGTCGAGCAGACGCAGCCAGCCATCGCCGACTTGCAGGGCAACGTGGCGGTTACCCAGGTGATAGGCAGCGCGGGTCAGTTCGAAGGCGTTGGCGCAGGTGACGTGCAGCAATTGCTCGGGGCGGGCGCAGACGCGGACGATGCGGCCGTCTTCAGCCTGTAGGCATTCGCCGTCATACAGCGGCGGCTGACCGCGCTCCAAAAACAACCCGACGTCTTCGCCCTCGGCACTGAAACAGCGCAAACGGCTTTTGCTCCGTGCCTCGAAGGTCAGGTGCAACTCAGCGGCCCAGACGGGTTGAGGGTCGATTCTGCGGTGAATCACCAGCATCGGAAAGCTTCCAGCTATGGACAATACTCTGGCTAGAGCAAGGGCCTTGCCAATCGGACGAGATGTAGGAAATCCCTGTCGGAGCGTAGTGGATGTTTCAAGATGTTGCGGAATTTTGGAATGTTTTGGTGCGTGAAGATTTTTTTATGCACCAAATGGAGGCTGATGCGCCGAACCTTTTTAGGAGTGAGCCTGCTCGCGATAGCAGTGTGTCAGTCAGCAACTATTTGACTGATAGACCGCTATCGCGAGCAGGCTCACTCCTACAGGGGATTTGTGGTGTGGCGGGAAGAGGGGAGTTACTCGGTACTGCCCAGCCCTTGCCAGTGCTTGAGCCCAATAAAGATAAAGCGCAGTTGCTGGGTGATCTTCGCCTGTGGCGTCAGATGTTCCGGCAAGGCTTCGGCGGGCGGATCGATGATGTCGGGGAGGGTGGCAAACACCGATTTGACGATCAGGTCGGCCACCACGCTCAGGCCGGCGGCGTCCAGATGCTGCAGTTTGGGCATCATCGTCAGGTCGGCCGCCAGGTCGGAGCTGATGTTCTCGCGCAACCGGCCGATTGCCTGACGCACCGGCAGCGAACCGCCGTACTGCTCGCGCGCAAGAAACAGGAATTGCGAGCGATTGGCGCTGACCACATCGAGAAAGATCCGCACCGACGCATCGATGATGCCGCCCATGACGAATTCGTTGTGGCGCACCAGGCGAATGGTCTCGCGAAAGGTCTGGCCGACCTCGCTGACGAGCACCAGCCCGAGTTCGTCCATATCGGCAAAATGCCGGTAGAAACCGGTGGGCACGATGCCGGCGGTTTTCGTCACTTCGCGCAGGCTCAGGCTGCCGAATCCTCGGCCGCTCTCCATCAAGTGGCGGGCAGCGTCCATCAGGGCGTTGCGGGTTTGTTGTTTCTGTTCGGCGCGGGGCAGCATCGCAGGGTGTGTTCTTCGGCAGGACAAGCGCCGCACTCTAGCAAATCGGCTTTGTCGGCGTCGAACGACGGGGCAGTAAAGCGAGGGTTTTTACGGGGTTCTTACCAGAACCTGAAAAGTCAAAAGCCCAATCCGTCGATTGGGCTTTTTTTCTGGGCCACCATGGGCTCAGCTCACAGCGCTGTTGCGTTCGATCACACGGTCACCACCACCTTCGGCAACAGCCTGGCCTTGTGGGGTTTTGTCGTAGCCGTCTTCAACCAGACCTTTTTCTTCGAGGCGATTGCGACCGTTTTCGGCGACAGCCTGGCCTTGTGGAGTTTTGTCGTAGCCGTCTTCGACCAGACCTTTTTCTTCCAGACGGTTGCGACCGTTTTCCGCTACCGATTGGCCTTGTGGAGTTTTGTCGTAGCCATCTTCAGCGAGGGTGCCTTTGGTGTGGTCGGAACCATCAGCGGCAACGGTCTGGCTGAACACCGAGTAGCTGGTTTTGACTTGTGGAGTGGCTTGATCGGCAGCAGGCAGGGCGAAAGCAGTGCTGGTCAGCATCGAGAGAGTAAGACTAAGCAGTAATTGGCGTTTCATGGTGGGTTGCTCCTTGGGAGGGCGATAAAGTGGGTACGAGGGCAATGCTACTCTCGATAAGTCGATATAAAAGTTCATAAACGCAATGGTAATAATCAACAGAATTGATTGTTCTGCCGGGAGGCTCTAGTTCGCGGCTTTCCGGGCGACGGTTTTGCACCGGGGTGGGTATTTCCGACTCACTCGCGCCTCGCAAAAGTGCGGGTCGCGGTAACACTGTTCGACTGATCGGTCAGATTTCGCGCGACTTTTTACGCGGTTATTGGCCTTTCGATTAAACCTGCGGCTGGTTTGCCAGTCGTAGATTTCATGAGGGCCGCTTTGGCCCGCCGTTTCAGCCGTACGCCGCAGTCTTTGCGTGCGGTCGTGATCAGGAGCTTTGTGCATGACGCGCACTGGAAAAATCTTCAGCTGGACCTTCGCCATCCTCGTGCTGCTACTGGCCGTGCTGGTATTGATCATCGTGTTCTTCGACTGGAACCGGATCAAACCGCCGCTCAACGCCAAAGTCTCGGAAGAACTGCACCGATCGTTCGCCATCAATGGCAACCTCGCGGTGATCTGGCAGCGCGAGCCGGACGAGGGTGGCTGGCGCGCCTGGGTGCCGTGGCCGCACGTGGTCGCTGAGGATTTGAGCCTGGGCAACCCGGACTGGTCGAAAAAGCAGCAGATGGTCACGCTCAAACGCGTTGAGCTGCGTATCTCGCCGCTGGCATTGCTGGCGCAACGCGTGGTGATTCCACGCATCGACCTGACCGAACCCAATGCCGAGTTGCAGCGTCTGGCCGATGGCCGCGCCAACTGGACGTTCAAGTTCGACCCGAAAGATCCGAACGCTGAACCCTCGAGCTGGGTGGTCGACATCGGCGCCATCGGTTTTGACAAGGGCCATGTCACCCTCGACGATCAAACGCTCAAAACCAATCTTGATGTGCTGATCGATCCGCTGGGCAAACCCATCCCCTACAGTGATATCGTCGGTGACAAAGCAGCGAAGACTGCGCAGGACAAGGGCGGTGCGCCGCAGGATTATGCATTTGCCTTGAAGGTCAAAGGCCAATACCACGGTCAGAACCTCACCGGCCAAGGCAAGATCGGTGGGCTGCTCGCCTTGCAGGATGCGCGCAAGCCATTCCCGCTGCAGGCCCAGGCGAAGATCGGCGACACTCGCATCGAACTGGCCGGCACGCTGACGGATCCGCTCAACCTCGGCGCCCTCGATCTGCGCCTGAAACTGGCCGGCGCCAGCCTCGGCAATCTTTATCCGCTGACTGGCGTGACCCTGCCGGACACCCCTCCGTATTCCACTGACGGTCACTTGATCGCCAAACTGCACGATGAGGCCGGGGCGAAATTTACCTACGAGCAGTTCAACGGCAAGATCGGCAGCAGCGACATCCATGGCGACCTTACCTACGTCGCCAGCCAGCCACGGCCGAAACTCAGCGGCGCGTTGCTTTCCAATCAACTGTTGTTCGCTGACCTCGCACCGCTGATCGGCGCTGACTCCAATGACAAGCAGAAGGCGCGCGGCGGCGAAAGCAAACAGCCGGCCGATAAAGTGCTGCCGGTGGAAGAGTTCAAGACCGACCGCTGGCGCGCGATGGATGCCGACGTCGAGTTCACCGGCAAGCGCATCGTCCACAGCGAGAAACTGCCATTCAACGACCTCTATACCCACCTGAAACTTAACGATGGCGAGCTCAGCCTGGAGCCACTGCGCTTTGGCGTGGCGGGCGGCAATCTTGATGCACAGATCCGCCTCAACGGTCGTACCGAACCGCTTGAGGGCCGCGCGAAATTGACCGCGCGCAAGTTCAAGCTCAAGGAGCTGTTCCCGACGTTCGAGCCGATGAAGACCAGTTTCGGTGAACTCAACGGCGACGCCGATATCACTGGTCGCGGCAACTCGGTGGCCAAACTGCTGGGCGGCGCCAACGGCAAGTTGAAGATGTTGATCAACGACGGCGCGATCAGCCGTGAGCTGATGGAACTGGCCGGGCTCAACGTCGGCAACTATGTGGTCGGCAAGATCTTTGGCGACAAGGAAGTGAAGATCAACTGCGCGGCGGCGGACTTCGACATCAAGACCGGTCTGGCGACCACGCAGCTGTTTGTCTTCGATACCGAGAACGCGATCATCTATATCGATGGCACGGCGAACATGGCCACCGAGCAACTCGACCTGACGGTGACCCCGGAGTCCAAGGGCTGGCGGTTGATTTCCCTGCGTTCGCCGCTGTATGTACGCGGCAAATTCATCAAGCCGGATGCCGGCGTGAAGGCCGTGCCGCTGATGTTGCGCGGGGCGGGGATGGTTGCGCTGGGTGTGATCGCCGCGCCGGCGGCGGGGCTGTTGGCGCTGGTGGCACCGAGTGGCGGTGAGCCGAATCAGTGTGCGCCGTTGCTGGAGCAGATGAAGGCGGGCAAGGCGCCCGTTACCGTAAAACCTACCAAGTAATCTTCAGCGTTAGTAAAGACGCCATCGCGAGCAGGCTCACTCCTACATTTGGAATGCGTTCCCATGTAGGAGTGAGCCTGCTCGCGATAGGGTTTAGAGGTCGTTCAGGATGTCAGCCATGTCATCGGCGTGCTCTTCTTCCTGCGCCAGGATATCTTCGAAAATACGTCGCGTAGTCGGGTCTTTCTCGCCGATGTACTGGATGATTTCGCGATAGCTGTCGATGGCGATCCGCTCGGCAACGAGGTCTTCGTAGACCATCTCTTTGAGGGTGTTGCCGGCCACGTATTGCGCGTGGGACATCTTCGACAGCATGTCGGGGTTGAACTCGGGCTCGCCACCCAATTGCACAATGCGCTCGGCCAGACGGTCAGCGTGCTGGGCTTCCTGGGTGGCGTGTTCGAGAAACTCTTCGGCGGCCACATGGGCTTTCACACCATTGGCCATGAAGTAGTGGCGCTTGTAGCGCAGCACGCAGACCAGTTCGGTGGCCAGCGATTCATTGAGCAAGCGCAGCACCTCTTCACGGTCGGCGCTGTAGCCCTCGGTGACGGCGCCGTTCTCGACGTGTTGGCGCGCACGTTCGCGCAAGGTTTGAACATCTGACAGATGCAGGTCGTCGCTCATTTCGATCTCCTGGAGGCTAATCCGATTGTCGCCACGTTCTGCGGACGCGGTCGCTACCTAAGCTGTGAGTCGTGAGCGTTGCAAAAAGTTTTATCGGTTTACGCAACCCCTGTAGGAGCTGCCGAAAGCTGCGATCTTGGCGCCAGCCCGGACAAAACTGCCTCCTCGCGCAGCCAGGCAAAAAAAGCCCGCACCGGCGGATGCCGCTCGCGCCCCGGCACGCACAACGCGCTGTACCCGGCGCCATCGACCTGAACCTGGCCTATGAACGGCACCAGCAAACCGCTGGCGACACTCTCCGACACCAGAATATTGCTCGCCAGCACCAGCCCTTGCCCGGCGATCGCCGCTTGCAGGGCGTAATGCTCTTCATCGTATTCGCGGATGGCCGGTTGCGCGTGTAACCAGTTCTCGCCGGCCTTGGCGCACCACGCTTCCCAGCCATGGGCATACAGCTTCGAGTTATGCCAACGCACGCTGATCAACGTCGGTGTACGCCGCGCCGCCAGCGCCACTTGCTCGGGTGAGCCGTACACGCCGAACGACTCATCGAACAGGCACAGGCCATACAGGTTCGGGTAATCGTCGAGGCTGTAGCGCAGGACCAGATCGACACTGGCGTCCTGATGCAGATCGATGACTTCGCAGTGCGTATCGAGGCGCACGTTGATGTTCGGATGCTGCGCGTAAAAGCGCCCGAGACGCGGCACCAGCCACAGCGCCGCGAATGCGGCGGTGGTCGATAGCGTCAGCGTGCTGGCGTTGCGTTGCGGGCGCAGGGTGTCGACGCTTTGCGCCACCTCCAGCAATGCGCCGTGCAGGCTGCGAAACAGGCGCTCGCCGCCCTCGGTCAGACGTACCTGGCGCGGCAGACGCTCGAACAGCGCGACACCGAGCCAGTCTTCCAGCGAACGGATCTGATGAGAAATCGCGGTCGGCGTGACCGACAGCTCTTCGGCGGCAGCCTTGAAGCTCAGCAATCGTGATGCCGATTCAAAGGCGCGCAGGGCGGTCAGCGGTAACGAGGCAAACATTGGAAAACTCCATGGATGAAATAAATTCATCCAGACTGATTTTTGCTCATTTGAGAAGAAGCAATGGCGAGCCGCAAGCTGCAAGCCACAAGCAGTTTGATTCTAGTCCGGAGGATTTACAGATGAGCAGGATTCTTGCGATACATGCCAGCCCACGTGGTGACCGTTCGCACTCGCGGCGGTTGGCGGAAAGTTTTCTCAGCGCCTGGCAGGTGCGTCATCCACAGGCGCAGGTGACCCGGCGTGAAGTCGGCCGAGCGTTGATTCCGGCGGTCAACGAGGCCTTTGTCGCTGCCGCGTTTTATCCGGAGCCTGAAGCGCGCCCATTGTCGATGCAGGCTGATCTGGCATTGAGCGATCAACTGGTTGGCGAGTTGTTCGACCACGACCTGCTGCTGATTTCCACGCCGATGTACAACTTCAGCGTACCCAGCGGCCTTAAGGCCTGGGTCGATCAGATCGTGCGGCTGGGCCTGACCTTCGATCACACGCTGGACAATGGCGTCGCCCAGTACACCCCGCTGTTGCAGGGCAAGAAGGCGCTGATCGTCACCAGTCGCGGTGGTTTTGGCTTCGGCCCGGGCGGCGAGCTGGAAGCCTTGAACCACGCCGATCCCTGGTTGCGCGCGGCGCTGGGGTTCATCGGCATCAACGACGTCAGCGTGGTCGCTGCCGAGGGCGAAGAGTCCGCCGAACGCACCTTCGCGGTGTCGTTGGCCGAGGCCGAGCAGCGTTTGCTCAGCCTTGCCCGGGAGTTCTAGGTGGCCTGGCTGTTCCTGCTGATCGCCGCCGGATTTGAAGTGACGTTCGCCATGGGCATGAAATACGCCGAAGGCTTCACCCGGCTCTGGCCGTCGTTGATCACGGTGATTGCGGCGATCGGCGGGATCTACTTCCTGACACTGGCAATGCGCGAGTTGCCGGTGAGCATCGCCTACCCGATCTGGACCGCGATTGGCTCACTCGGCACGGTGTTCCTCGGTTTCGCCCTGTTGGGCGAGAGCCTGACGCTGGTCAAACTGCTATCAGTCGGGCTGATTGTGGCGGGGGTGGTGGGCCTGAAGTAGGCTGGTCGTTGAGTTGTCATCATCAAGGAGGATGCTTGGCGGGCGTTTTGCACGCCTGGCATCCACTCACCGACCACAAGGATGTTTGCCCATGTCAACGCGTTATCCACTGGTGCTGGTGCCCGGCATGCTCGGGTTTATCCGGCTGGTTCTCTATCCGTACTGGTACGGCATCATCAAGGCGCTGCGCCGTGGTGGGGCGACGGTGATTGCTGTACAGGTGTCGCCGCTGCATTCGACGGAGGTGCGCGGCGAGCAGTTGCTGGCGCGGATTGATGAGATTTTGCGCGAGACCGGGGCGCACAAGGTCAACCTGTTCGGCCACAGTCAGGGTTCGCTGACGGCGCGCTATGCGGCGGCGAAACGGCCGGATCTGGTGGCCTCGGTGACGTCGGTCGCCGGACCGAATCATGGCTCGGAACTGGCGGACTATCTGCAAAAACACTACCCGGCGGACAGCGCCAAGGGCCGTCTGCTTGAAGCATTGCTGCGTTTTGTCGGCTGGCTGATGGCACTGCTGGAGACCGGTTACCACGGGCCGAAACTGCCGGTGGATATTCACGCCTCGCACCAATCGCTGACGACTGAGGGTGTGGCGCTGTTCAATCAGCGTTATCCACAGGGCTTGCCTGAAACCTGGGGTGGGCACGGGCCGGAGGAGGTTAACGGCGTACGTTATTACTCATGGTCAGGCACGTTGCAGCCGGGCAAGACTGATCGTGGCGGTAATCTGTTCGACGGCACCAATCGTAGCTGTCGCTTGTTTGCGAAAACCTTCGTGCGTGAGCCGGGGCAGTGCGACGGCATGGTCGGGCGGTACAGCTCGCATCTGGGCACGGTGATTGGCGATGACTATCCGCTGGATCACTTCGACATCGTCAATCAGTCGCTGGGGCTGGTCGGCAAGGGCGCGGATCCGGTGCGGCTGTTTGTCGAGCATGCGGCGCGGCTTGAGGCTGCCGGGGTTTAGCCCTGAGACCGCGTTATCGTTCTTCGCGAGCAGGCTCGCTCCCACAAATGACCGCATTCCTTCAGTTGAAATGCAATCCAATGTGGGAGCGAGCCTGCTCGCGAAGAGGCCGGATCAGGCGACGCTTGATTCGCGGCCCAACACGGTGGTCCAGCGCTCAGACAAAATCACCCCGCCCAAGGTCAGCAACCCACCGACCAGGTGATACATCGCCAACTGCTCCTTCAACACCACTGCTGCAATCAGCGCGGTAATCAACGGCAGCAAGTTAAAGAACAACGTCGTGCGACTCGGCCCCAACCGCTGCACAGCTTGCATCCACGCCAGTGGCGCAAGCATCGACGCCAGCAGGCATGCATACAACACCAGCGGAATGTTCTGCAGGGTCAAACCGGTTTTTGGCGAGGCGGCATACAAAGGAAACAACACGACAATCGCCACCAGCACCTGCAAATACAGCAACACCAGCGGCGGCAGGCGCAGCTGCCATTTTTTCAGCAAAGTGCTGTAGATCGCATAGGCCAGGGTGGCGATCAGCATCATCGCATCACCCATGTTCACGCCGTGTTGCAGCAACGCGCCGAGGCTGCCGGACGAGACCACGACCAATACGCCGGCAAACGACAGAACCGCACCGACCAGCGCACCGGCGGTCAGGCGTTGGCCGAGACTGATGATCGCCATGGCCAGCGACATCAACGGCATCAGCGAGAGGATGATGCCCATGTTGGTCGCCGTGGTCAGGGTTGCGGCGAAGTAGGCGAGGCTCTGATAGACCGCCATGCCGAGTACGCCGAGGATGAAAATCCTGCTCAGATTCGGACGGATCTGCGGCCAGTGCGCGATCACCGCTTTGAGCATGAACGGGGTGAACAGCAAACCGGCGAGCAGCCAGCGGTAGAAGCCGATCTCGGCGGGGAAAATCGCCCCGACCGCCAGTTTGTTGATCACGGTATTGCCGGCCCAGATAAAAATCGCCAGCAGCGGAAACGCGTATTGCATGAGTCGAAACCAGTACGTTGATGAAGGGCAATTATCCATTGTCTGGATGCAGGCCTATACTGCGAACCAGACAACCTGCCTCTGAAACCGGACAGCATGAACAGCAAACACATCGATCTGCTGGATTTCAGCGAACTGCCGTCAGCGGTATACTTCCGCTACGCCGATTTCAATGCCCACGAATTCGCCGCGCCGCATCGGCATCCGTGGGGCACGCTGGAGTACGCCGCTCATGGCGTGCTGCACATGGACGTCGACGGCAGCCGTTTCATGTCGCCGCCGCAGTACGCGGTGTGGGTGCCGCCGCAGGTCGAGCACAGTTTCTACAGCCATCAACCGGTCAACTATCGCGCGGTGTGCCTTGACCCCAAAGTCTGCGCCGAACTGCCCAAGCGCGCCTGTACCCTGGCGATCAGCGACATTCTCAAGGCGATTCTCAAAGACTTCGCCGCCCGTGACGTGAAGATTCCTGAACTCGATGCCGATCAGCGTCTGGCTCAGGTTCTCGTCGATCAACTGCAACAGGCGCCAGTGCACGAATGCTATCTGCCGTACGCGAGCAGTCCGGGGTTGCTGGCGATTCTCGAAACCTTGCAGGCCGAGCCGGGCAACAATCAGCCGCTGGCGCATTGGGCGCTGCAGGTGCACGTCAGCGAACGCACGCTGGCCCGGCAATTCGTTCGGGAGCTGGGGATGAGTTTCGGCGAGTGGCGCCAGCGTCTGCGCTATCTCGCGGCAATCGAGGCGCTGGAAACTTCGCGCAGCGTGCAGGAAATCGCCTTCGATCTCGGCTACAGCAGTGGCTCGGCGTTTATCGCCATGTTCGCGCGGCAGGCCGGGTGTACGCCAGAGCAGTATCGCCGTAGCCATCTGGAAGGCAGGAAGGTGTAACAAGATTTGGCTACACTCCAGCAGAGGCCGTTCCCATCGGTACGGCGACAAGGAGAAAACTCCATGAAGATGTTGCGTGTCCCTTTGTTGATGATTGGTTTGCTCCTGTGTTCCCAGGGTTTTGCCGCCACGGCGCAACAGAACAAGATGACCACCTGCAATGCTGATGCGACCGCCAAGAGTCTGAAAGGCGATGAGCGCAAAACCTTCATGAGCACCTGCCTTAAGGCAGCGCCAGCGGCCAACGATGCCAAGGCCCTGACCCCGCAGCAGGAGAAAATGAAAACCTGTAACGCCGACGCGAAAACCAAAGCCCTGACCGGCGATGCGCGCAAGACGTTCATGAGTGATTGCCTGAAGAAAAAATAATCCGGTTCTGTGGAGTGTCAGGGTCGACGCGTCCGCTTGAGATTTGCCCTCACCCTAACCCTCTCCCGGAGGGAGAGGGGACTGACCGCGGTGTCTCAAGAAACTCGTCGACCTGAAAAACCGGGCGATTATGGATTCCATGGCGCTGTTTCAGGTCACTGGATATCCAGTGCATCCCCCAATCGGTGCCCTCTTCCGGAGGGAAAGGGGACTGACCGCGGTGTCTCAAGACATTCGTCGACCTGAAAAAACCGGGCGATTATGGATTCCATGGCGCTGTCTCAGGTCACTGGATATCCAGAGCATCCCCCAATCGGTTCCCTCTCCCACTGGGAGAGGGCTAGGGTGAGGGGACCTGAAGCACCGCATATTTCTAGTGCTCACCCCGGAACGCTGGCAGACTGCCAATCCTTTTACGCCGTTCGTTTTGAGGCTGTATGCCAACGTTTTCTGAGCGTCATGTAGTGTTCTGGGTCAGCTGCATCATCATTTTCGGCGGTTTGCTGCTGGTGCTGCCGCTGCGCTTGTTGCCGAGCCTGCTGGCCGGGCTGCTGGTATTTGAACTGGTCAACATGCTCACCCCGCAACTGCAACGGCTGATCGAAGGTCGCCGCGCGCGTTGGCTGGCGGTGGCGTTGCTGGGCACGTTAGTGGTGAGTGTGCTGGCGTTGATCTTCGCCGGCGCCATCAGCTTCTTATTGCATGAAGCGGAAAATCCCGGCGCCTCACTGGACAAGTTCATGGGCGTGGTCGACCGCGCGCGGGGGCAATTGCCGCCGTTCATCGACGCCTATCTGCCGGCCAGTGCTGCGGAATTTCGCGTAGCGATTGGCGAGTGGATGGGCAAGCACCTGTCCGACCTGCAACTGGTCGGCAAAGACGCGGCACATATGTTTGTGACGCTGCTGATCGGCATGGTGCTCGGTGCGATCATCGCCTTGCAGCGCATCCCCGACGTCACCAAGCGCAAACCGCTGGCGGCGGCCCTGTTTGATCGCTTGCACTTGCTGGTGCAGGCCTTCCGCAACATCGTCTTCGCGCAAATCAAGATTTCCCTGCTCAACACTTTCTTCACCGGGATCTTCCTCGCGGTGATCCTGCCGATGTTCGGCATCAAGTTGCCGCTGACCAAAACCCTGATCGTGCTGACCTTCCTGCTCGGCCTGCTGCCGGTGATCGGCAACCTGATGTCGAACACGCTGATCACCATCGTCGGCCTGTCGCTATCGATCTGGGTGGCGATTGCCGCGCTGGGCTATCTGATTTTTATCCACAAGCTCGAGTACTTCCTCAACGCGCGGATTGTCGGCGGGCAGATCAGTGCCAAGTCGTGGGAGTTGCTGCTGGCGATGCTGGTGTTCGAGGCTGCGTTCGGCTTGCCGGGGGTGGTGGCGGGGCCGATTTATTATGCGTACCTGAAGAGTGAGTTGAAGCTGGGCGGGATGGTTTGATCCAAGCCTTGTAGCGCTTGAGCGGGCCTCTTCGCGAGCAGGCTCGCTCCCACATTTTGAGCGCATTCCTTCAGTTGAAATGCGATCCACTGTGGGAGCGAGCCTGCTCGCGAATGGCGCGCCGCCGATTCTGGATCAGGCCATCGAACCGTAGCGTTTCATCGCGTCAATCGCCAAACCGCTACCAATGCTGCCAAAGATATTGCCTTCGACATGCCGCGCATTCGGCAGCATCGCCGAGACGCTGTTGCGCAGCGCCGGAATGCCGCTCGAACCACCGGTGAAGAACACCGTATCGACCTGATCGACCGCCACACCGGCATCGTTCAACAACTGCGTAACACTGCCGCGTACCCGCTCCAGCAACGCATCGATCGCTGATTCGAACAGTACGCGCGTCAGTTCCACACTCAGCCCGGCCTCGATCCGGTCCAGCGGCACATGGCGGCTGTCGCTGTGTGTCAGCTGGATCTTGGTTTCTTCGACTTCCATCGCCAGCCAGTGCCCGGCGCGCTGTTCGATCAGCTTGAACAAGCGATCGATGCCGCCAGTGTCTTCGATGTCGTAGCGCATGCTGCCCAGCGCCAGGCTGGATTTTTGCGAGTACACCGAGTTGATGGTGTGCCAGGTCGCCAGGTTCATGTGGTGGCTGGTCGGCATGTAGGCGCCGCTCTTCATGCGGCTGCCGTAGCCGAACAACGGCATCAGGCCTTGCAGGCTCAACTGTTTGTCGAAGTCAGTCCCGCCAATGTGCACGCCGCCGGTGGCGAGGATGTCATCGTGGCGGTTATCCAGGCCGCGACGCTCGGGCGACAGGCGCACCAGCGAGAAGTCGGAGGTACCACCGCCGATGTCGACAATCAGCACCAGCTCTTCTTTCTCGATGGTCGACTCGTAGTCGAAGGCCGCCGCAATCGGTTCGTACTGAAACGAGACCTCTTTGAAGCCGATCTTGCGCGCCACTTCGACCAGGGTGTCTTCGGCTTCCTGGTCAGCCAGTGGATCGTCATCGACGAAGAACACCGGACGGCCGAGCACCACCTGCTCGAATTCCCGACCGGCGGCGGTTTCGGCGCGGCTCTTCAACTGGCCGATGAACAGGCCGAGCAGGTCCTTGAACGGCATCGCCGTGCCGAGCACGCTGGTGTCGTGCTTGATCAGCTTGGAACCGAGCAGGCTTTTCAGCGAGCGCATCAGCCGGCCTTCGTAGCCTTCCAGGTACTCGTGCAGCGCCAGACGACCGTACACCGGACGGCGTTCCTCGATGTTGAAGAAGACCACCGACGGCAGGGTGATCTTGTCGTCTTCCAGCGCGATCATCGTTTCCATGCCGGGGCGCAGCCAGCCGACGGTGGAGTTGGACGTGCCGAAGTCGATGCCGCAGGCACGGGCTGGAGAGGCGTCTTTCATGTCTTTCGGTTCCGGTCAAAAAAACGGCCGCGCAGTGTATGTCAGTGCGCGCCAGATTCGAAGGCCGGTCATCTGCTATTTCACGACTAAACTGCCTTGAAACCTCAAGCTTTGCCCCAAACTTGCTGGCATGGGCCGGCAGAACCACCGGCGGTCGCAAGAACCGCCGTCCACTGCCGATAAACTTCTGCTGCGCCACCCGGTCACAACTTTGAGATCGGTCAACCTGGCACGCGCGAATCGGCGCATGCTGGTATCGGCGCGAAATCGATAACGGACGGTGACTCCTTCGATGGACTTCAAAGACTATTACAAGATACTCGGCGTGGAGCCGACAGCAGACGACAAGGCAATCAAGGCTGCCTATCGCAAGCTGGCG
This sequence comes from Pseudomonas zeae, assembly GCF_014268485.2. NCBI lineage: Bacteria > Pseudomonadati > Pseudomonadota > Gammaproteobacteria > Pseudomonadales > Pseudomonadaceae > Pseudomonas > Pseudomonas zeae. The sequence goes on from NZ_CP077090.1 coordinate 986,946, forward strand.
CGCAAATACCACCCCGATGTCAGCAAGGAAAAAGACGCCGAGGCCAAGTTCAAAGACGCCTCGGAAGCCTATGAAGCGCTGAAAAGCGCCGACAAGCGCGCTGAATACGACGAGCTGCGCCGTTATGGTCAGCACGGTCAGCCGTTCCAGGGACCACCGGGCTGGCAGAGCCGTGGCGGCTTTGGCGGCGGCGGTGGCGACACCGGTGACTTCTCGGACTTCTTCAGTTCGATCTTCGGCAATCGCGGCCCCGGTTTCGGTGGCGGCGAAGGTCGACAACAACGCAGTACCGGGCGCCGAGGGCAAGACGTGGAAATGGAACTGCCGATCTTCCTCGAGGAGACGCTGTCGAACGAGTCGAAGAAAGTCACCTTCCAGGTGCCGCAGTACAACGCCAACGGCCAGCACGTCAGTAACACCAGCAAGAGCCTGAACGTGAAGATCCCGGCGGGCGTGACCGACGGCGAGCGCATCCGCCTCAAGGGCCAGGGCGCACCGGGCGTTGGTGGCGGGGCGAATGGCGACCTGTACCTGACCATTCGTTTTGCGCCACACCCGAAATTCGATGTTGAAGGCGAAAACCTCATCATCACCTTGCCGCTGGCCCCGTGGGAGCTGGCGCTGGGCACCGAAGTGGCCGTGCCGACCCTGACCGGCAAAATCAACCTCAAGGTGCCCGCCGGCAGCCAGAACGGCCAACGCATGCGCGCCAAGGGTCATGGTCTGAAAAACAAGGCAGGCGAACGCGGTTACCTGTTCGTCCAGCTCAAAGCCGTGATGCCGAAAGCCGCCGACGACGAGGTCAAGGCACTGTGGCAGGAACTGGCGAAGAAAGCCGCCTTCAATCCGCGAGAGAACTTCTAATTCGACGACGGAGTAGCCCATCATGAGCAGCCCCCTGATCGTTCAACTGGACCTGGCAGAATTCTGTGAGGCGGCCGATCTGTCGGACGTCTACGTGATCGAAATCGTCGAACACGGCATCCTCGAACCTCAGGGTGCGCAGCCCCGGGAGTGGCGTTTCACCGACTACGAGCTGAGTCTGGCCAAACGCGCCGCCAAATTGCGGCGCGAGCTGGAGCTTGAGTGGGAGGGCGTCGCGCTGGCACTCGATCTGCTTGAAGAAGTGCAGGAGCTGCGGGCCGAGAACCGCATGTTGCGCCAGCGTTTGGCGCGGCTGGTGGTCGAGTAGTCTGCCTGATGTTGATCAGTTGCTTGATCGCGCCTCTTCGCGAGCAAGCCCGCTCCCACATGTGAGCACGGTCTCCTGTGGGAGCGAGCTTGCTCGCGAAGAGCGATAACGCGGTGATCCTGCTTAAACCGTTCTGGGCAACACCACGTTGAACCGCGTCCCGTCAGTCTCGTTCGAGCTGACTTCGATGGTGCCGCCATGGGCACTCACCACTTCCTTGACGATAAACAGGCCCAACCCGAGGCTGGTTGACGGCTGTCCGAGTTCTTCGTCGGCGCTGCGCACCAGCGGGTCGAAAATCGTGCCGAGCGCCTCTTCGGGAATCGGTGTGCCGTAGTTGTGCACCGACAGGCAGACGTTTTCGCCCGCGCCATCGATATCGAGAGTGACATCGCGCTTTTTGGCTCCGTGCTGCAAGGCATTGCCAATCAGGTTCTGCAGTAACTGGTCGATTCGGCCGGCATCCCAGGTACCGCGCGGGTCGCCGTTAACATTGAGCTTCGGATCGCACTCCGGATTGCCGGCGCACGCCTCGGCAATCGCCGCCCGTGCGGCATCGGCCAGATCCATTGGCGTCGGTTCGATCGGCAGGCTTCTGCCCAGTCGACTGCGCACCAGTTCCAGCAAGTCGCTGACCATCGCCGCCATGTGCCGCGCGCCACGCTTGATGTGCAGGGCGCAGGCCAGCGCATCGCCCTCGAGGCTGGATTTGCGCAGCAGCAACTCGATGGACATGCTCACCGCTTGCAGCGGCGCACGCAGGTCATGGCCGAGAATGGCGAGGAAGATGTCCCGCGAGCGATTGACCTGCTCGGCATAGGCCGCAGTCGATTCGGCCAGTGCTTCGTCGATGGCTTCGTTGAAGCGGATCATGTCCTGAAAATAGGCCATGTCCGGGGCTTTGAGGCTGTCGACCCACAGGCGGATCACGCAAGCGCGCAGATGACGGAACTCGGAGGTCATCTGCACCAGGTCAAAACCCACGGTGTGGCGCAACTCGCCATGACTGGCGCCGGCCTCGTCCAGACTCGGGGTCTTTTCCGGGCCTTCGCCCTTGGCTTTGGCGGCCTGTTCGGCAGGGCTCTGCGGCTTGCTCATGTCGCGGGCCGCGGCCCGCAGAATGGCGCTGGCGTGATCGCGCAGAGCCGTGGAATCCAGGTAGTCGGCGGCTGGCGTGATCGTTGCGGCGAACTGTTCCCACTCATCGACTATAGGCTCGATATTCGCCAGGATGAACTCGGATAGACGCATGGGCAGTTCCTGAAAAGAGGTGGAGCGAATCGAATAGTAGTTCCTTTGGCGAGAATTACACGACTGTTTGCGTGGTGGTTTCATACCGGCACGAAAAAGGCCCCGAGACTGTGCGCAAGGCGCGGTCCCGAGGCCTTTCTACAGCGTGGCGGCTGCGTCAGAACAGGAAATACCGCTGGGCCATCGGCAGCGTTTCTGCCGGCTCACACCACAGCAGAACGCCATCCGCCTTGACCTGATAGGTTTGCGGATCGACATCGATATTCGGCAGATAGTCGTTGTGGATCAGGTCGGTTTTCTGCACATCACGGCAGCCTTTGACCACGCCGATTTTCTTCTTCAAACCCAATGTTTCAGGCAGCCCGGCTTCCTGCGCCGCCTGACTGATAAAGGTCAGGCTGGTGGCATGCAGCGAGCCGCCGTAGCTGGCGAACATCGGGCGGTAGTGCACCGGTTGCGGCGTCGGGATCGAGGCGTTGGCATCGCCCATCAGGCTCGCGGCAATCGCACCGCCCTTGAGGATCAACGTCGGTTTCACGCCGAAGAATGCCGGACGCCACAGCACCAGATCGGCCCACTTGCCGACTTCGATCGAGCCGACTTCATGGCTGATGCCATGGGTGATCGCCGGGTTGATCGTGTACTTGGCGATGTAGCGCTTGGCGCGGAAGTTGTCGTTGCCTGCGCCATCCTGCGGCAGCGGGCCGCGCTGCTTTTTCATCTTGTCAGCGGTCTGCCAGGTGCGCATGATGACTTCGCCGACGCGGCCCATGGCCTGGCTGTCGGAGCTGATCATCGAGAACGCGCCGAGGTCATGAAGGATGTCTTCGGCGGCAATCGTTTCGCGGCGGATGCGGCTTTCGGCGAAGGCGACGTCTTCGGCAATGCTCGGGTCGAGATGGTGGCAGACCATCAGCATGTCGAGGTGTTCGTCGATGGTGTTGCGGGTGAACGGCCGGGTCGGGTTGGTCGAGCTCGGTAGCACGTTAGGGAAGCCGCAAGCTTTGATGATGTCCGGTGCGTGACCGCCACCGGCACCTTCGGTGTGATAGGTGTGAATGGTGCGGCCCTTGAACGCGCCGAGGGTGGTTTCGACGAAACCGGATTCGTTGAGGGTGTCGGTGTGGATCGCCACCTGCACGTCGAACTGATCGGCGACGCTCAAGCAGTTGTCGATGCTCGCTGGGGTGGTGCCCCAGTCTTCGTGCAACTTGAGGCCGATGGCGCCGGCCTTGACCTGCTCGATCAACGGTTCCGGCAGGCTGGCGTTGCCCTTGCCGGTGAGGCCGATGTTCATCGGGAACGCGTCAGCGGCCTGAAGCATGCGCGCCAAGTGCCACGGGCCGGAGGTGCAAGTGGTGGCGTTGGTGCCAGTGGCTGGGCCGGTGCCGCCGCCGATCATGGTGGTGACGCCGCTCATCAGTGCTTCTTCGATCTGCTGCGGGCAGATGAAATGGATGTGTGTGTCGATGCCACCCGCGGTGAGGATCATGCCTTCGCCGGCGATTACTTCGGTGCCGGCGCCAATGGCGATGGTCACGTTGGGCTGCACGTCGGGGTTGCCGGCCTTGCCGATCGCGGCGATGCGCCCGTCCTTGAGGCCGACGTCGGCTTTGACGATGCCCCAGTGGTCGATGATCAGCGCGTTGGTGATCAGCGTGTCGACCACTTCGGCAGCCAGCAACTGGCTTTGGCCCTGGCCGTCGCGGATGACTTTGCCGCCACCGAATTTCACTTCTTCGCCGTAGGTGGTGAAGTCTTGTTCGACTTCGATCCACAGCTCGGTGTCGGCCAGGCGCACCTTGTCGCCGACGGTGGGGCCGAACATGTCGGCGTAGGCTTGTCTGGAAATCTTCATGCGGCGTCCTTCAGGAAAATAGTGGTGAGCCATCGACCCTCACCCTAGCCCTCTCCCAGAGGGAGAGGGGACTGTACGCGGTGGGCCGGCTATCGGTGATCGGCGCCGCAGAGGGGACTGGTCGCGGTGAGGGGCAGCGGTGCACGCAGATGTCAGAGGTCACCCATTATTCGTCCGGCAAACCCGAACACCCGCCGATGCCCGGCGTAATCCACCAACTCGACTTCGCGGCTCTGCCCCGGTTCAAAGCGCACTGCGGTGCCCGCCGGAATATTCAGGCGCATGCCACGGCTGGCGGCGCGATCGAAGGTCAGCGCGTCGTTGGTTTCAAAAAAGTGATAGTGCGAACCGACCTGAATTGGCCGGTCGCCGCTGTTGGCGACTTTCAGGCTGATAGTGCGGCGGCCGACGTTGAGTTCGATGTCGCCGGGCTGGATCTGGTACTCGCCAGGAATCATCACTGGGCTCCTTGCAGAATCTTGTAATAGAGGGCGGTCGGCCGATAGGTGCCGTGCGGATCGCAGGCGTAATCAGGGATTTCGCCTGCGCGGCTGTAGCCCAACGCCTTGTAGAAATCCTCGGCGGGCGAGCCGGCCTCGGTGTCGAGGTAAAGCATGCCGCGCTTGTGTTTCGGCGCTTCGAGTTCCAGCGCACTCATCAATTGCTGACCGAGGCCGCGACGTCGTGCGTGTTCGCGCACCAGCAGCTTCTGCACTTCGGCGCGATTGAGGCCGTTGGCTTTCTGGCACAACCCGAGCTGCACACTGGCCAGCACTTGTTCGTCCTTGACCACCACCCAGAGCAGCACGCTGCCCTTGTTGACGCTGTCCTGCACCTCATCGAAATACGCGCGCGCCTGCGCCGCATCGAGGTCGGCCATGAAGCCGACGCTGGCGCCGTAACCCACGGCATCGAGCAGCAGGTCGATCAGGCCCTGACGGTAATGCGCAAAACTTTCAGCATTGACGCGGCGCAGTTGGGCGGCGTTCATCGGTGTCACTCCTTGTTGGCGTCAGGCGGCTCCGCGCCAGGGTTGAGGGTCAGTTGCATGAAGGTCAGGTCGAGCCAGCGGCCGAATTTGGTGCCGACTTGCGGCATCTGCCCGGTAATGTTGAAACCGGCGCGCTCGTGCAGACGAATCGAGGCAGCGTTGCCGCTTTCTATGGCGGCGACCATCACGTGTTTGCCGCAGGTTCTGGCGCGCTCGATCAGCGCTGCCATCAATTGCGGGCCGAGGCCATTGCCACGCTGGTCGCTGCGCACATAAACCGAGTGCTCGACGGTGTGGCGAAAGCCGTCGAACGGTCGCCAGTCACCGAAGGAAGCGTAGCCGAGCGCGCTGTTGTCGCCGTCGACGATCAGCAGAATCGGATAAGCCTGGGCCTGACGCGCGCTGAACCATGCCTGGCGGTTGCCGAGATCGACGGCTTGTTCATTCCAGATCGCCGTGGTGTTGAGCACGGCGTCGTTGTAGATGTCACGGATCGCCGGCAGGTCGGCGTGCAGCGCATCGCGAATGGTGTAAGTCATGGCGCGGCCTCAGACGATCGGCTGGTGGACGGTGACCAGTTTGGTGCCGTCGGGAAACGTCGCTTCAACCTGGATCTCCGGGATCATTTCCGGGATGCCTTCCATCACTTGTTCGCGGCTGAGCAGGGTGGTGCCGAAGTGCATCAACTCGGCCACGGTCTGGCCGTCACGCGCGCCTTCGAGCAGCGCGGCGGAGATGTAGGCCATGGCTTCCGGGTAATTGAGTTTCACGCCGCGGGCCAGACGCCGCTCGGCGACGAGGCCGGCGGTGAAGATCAGCAGCTTGTCTTTTTCGCGTGGGGTCAGGTCCATTGTGGGGTTCCATCAGGGCAGATTTGTGAGGTTCTTGCGGGCGCGGGGTGCCCGTTGGAGCAACCCCTCACCCTAGCCCTCTCCCGAGGGAGAGGGGACTGATCCCGGTTGTTTTCAGTGGCCGGTTCAGTCAGCAGTATTCGTTCAGACAGTTACATTCATTTCAAACGACTCGGTCAGGCTCTCTCCTTCGAGGGAGAGGAGACTGAAATCGGTTGTTTTCAGTGGCCGGTTCAGTCAGCAGTATTCGTTCAGGCAGTTAAATTCATTTCAAACGACTCGGTCAGGCTCTCTCCTTCGAGGGAGAGGGGACTGAAATCGGTTGTTTTCAATGGCCGGTTCAGTCAGCAGTATTCGTTCAGGCAGTTAAATTCATTTCAAACGACTCGGTCAGGCTCCCTCTCCCTCCGGGAGAGGGCGGGGGGTGAGGGTCGCTTTTCAGGTGCTCCATATTCTGGGGGATACCGCGTCGCGACCCAGCAGGGCGGGTCTGAGCAAACGCCATAAATCGATGAGCCAGGCGCGGGCGAGCAGCGCCTCACTGGCCAGGCAACGAGCCACCAACAGCCCCGGCAGTTGGGTCAAATCCCCACGCACTTCGTGGCCCAGCGAGCGGCAGTGCTCCAGCAACTCAGCATCAATCTCACCAGTGACCAACAACGTCGCAAACACCGGATTGCCATCCAGCCCGATCGGCGAATCAAGCAAACCGTCTTCACCGACAATGCGCTGGCGTTCATGCCAGAGCAATCGGCCGTCGCGGCGAATATCCAGATGCGCCTGAAAATGCCCGCGATCAAAACGCTCGCCACTGGCCGGGCGACCCAACGCCACCACGTCCCAATAAAACAGCCGCGCATCGCCTTCAAGATCAATCGAAGTACTCAGCTCAGCCTGCGCGGCGCTGTAGACGATGGTTTCCTGCGGCAGCCACTCCAGCGTCGCCCCGGCCGCCACTTTCAAGTCGAGCTTTTGATACGCCGGGCCACCCGCGCGATACCACTTCGCCGCGCCGGGGCTGGTGATCTGCGCCCAGGCGTGTTGTTCGACGCGCGCGCTGATGTCCAGTCGGTCGCCGCCGGCAATCCCGCCCGGCGGATGGACGATGATGTGCTGGCAGACCTCGGGGCCTTCGGCGTACAGGTGCTTTTGTACGCGCAATGGGCCGAGGTGCCGGCGCATGACCGGACGCGTGCAGTCCCCGAAACGGGCGTAAGCGAGTTCCAGCTCGGCGTGCCAGCTCGGGGTAAACAGGGCAGGTGCAACAGTCGAATTCATGGTTTGTAATTATCGTTAGGAAGCTACAGATTAGTTCGTTGTACTAGATCGTTACCAGCCCGCGTACACCCTCGGCCTCCATATTTTCACCGCGCCCCTGCTGCACGATCTCGCCCCGGGACATCACCAGGTATTGATCGGCCAGTTCCGCCGCAAAATCGTAGAACTGCTCGACGAGCAAAATCGCCATGTCACCACGGGCTGCAAGCTTCTTGATCACCGCGCCGATCTCCTTGATGACCGAGGGTTGAATGCCTTCGGTGGGCTCATCGAGGATCAGCAAACGCGGGCGGCTGGCCAAAGCGCGGCCGATCGCCAACTGCTGTTGCTGACCGCCGGAGAGATCACCGCCGCGACGCTGCTTCATTTGTAGCAGCACCGGGAACAATTCGTAGATGAAACTTGGCACTTCTTTGGCTTCGCTGCCGGGAAACCGCGACAGGCCCATCAACAGGTTTTCTTCCACGGTCAGGCGTCCGAAGATCTCGCGGCCCTGTGGTACGTAGGCGATGCCGGCGTGGACACGCTGGTGCGGCTTGAACGCGGTGATCGGTTTGCCTTCCCAGTTCACCGCACCTTCCTTGGCCGGCAGCAGGCCCATCAGGCATTTGAGCAGGGTGGTCTTGCCCACGCCGTTACGGCCAAGCAGGCAGGTGACTTCGCCGACCTTCACGTCGAAAGACAGGCCCCGGAGGATGTGGCTTCCGCCGTAGTACTGGTGCAGCTTGTCGACTTGCAGCATGTTCAAATTCCTTCTGTTACACACAGAACCCTGTGGGAGCGAGCCTGCTCGCGAATGCGGACTGACATTCAACATCTTCATCGCCTGATGCACCGCTTTCGCGAGCAGGCTCGCTCCCACAGGTTTTGTATTCGCAAACCTTAGCGGCCGAGGTAGACCTCGATCACGCGCTCGTTTTCCTGCACTTGCTCAAGCGAGCCTTCCGCCAACACGCTGCCCTGGTGCAACACGGTGACGTGGTCGGCAATCGAGCCGACAAAGCCCATGTCATGCTCCACCACCATCAGCGAATGCTTGCCCGCCAGCGACTTGAACAGTTCAGCGGTGAACTCGGTTTCTGCATCGGTCATGCCCGCCACCGGCTCATCGAGCAGGAGCAATTGAGGGTCCTGCATCAGCAACATGCCGATCTCGAGAAACTGCTTCTGCCCATGAGAAAGCAACCCGGCCGGGCGATTGACCGAGGTGGTCAGGCGAATCGTCTCCAGCACTTCGCTGATCCGGTCCTTTTGCTCGCCACTGAGGCGCGCACGCAGACTGGCCCACACCGACTTGTCGGTCTTCTGCGCCAGTTCCAGGTTTTCAAACACGCTCAGCGCTTCGAAAACGGTCGGCTTCTGGAACTTGCGGCCGATGCCGGCCTGGGCGATCTGCACTTCGCTCATCTGCGTCAGGTCGAGGGTTTCACCGAACCAGGCCTTGCCGTGACTCGGGCGAGTCTTGCCGGTGATCACGTCCATCAACGTGGTTTTACCCGCACCGTTGGGGCCGATGATGCAGCGCAATTCGCCGACGCCGATGTACAGATTGAGATTGTTCAGTGCGCGAAAGCCATCGAAGCTGACGCTGATGTCTTCCAGGGTCAGGATCGTGCCGTGACGGGTATCCAGACCCGGGCCGACGCGCTGGCCGAGGCCGATCGAGTCGCGACTGGTGCCCTCGTCCTTGTTCGGTTCGACGGGAAAAAAGGCCGGTTCCAACATGAATTCAGCGCTCGCCGTGACTCTCATTGTTCACCTCGTTTCTTCAGCAGACCGATCACGCCTTTGGGCAAGTACAGCGTCACGACGATGAACAACGCGCCGAGGAAGAACAGCCAGTATTCCGGGAACGCCACGGTGAACCAGCTCTTCATGCCATTGACCACACCGGCGCCGAGCAGCGGGCCGATCAGCGTGCCGCGACCCCCGAGAGCGACCCACACGGCCGCTTCGATGGAGTTGGTCGGCGACATTTCGCTCGGGTTGATGATGCCCACTTGCGGCACATACAACGCCCCGGCCAGGCCACACAACACCGCACTCAACACCCACACGAACAGCTTGAAACCGCGCGGGTCGTAGCCGCAGAACATCAAGCGGTTTTCCGCATCGCGCAATGCGGTCAGCACCCGGCCGAACTTGCTCTGCGCCAGGCGCCAGCCGATGAACAGGCTCGCCACCAGCAGCAACACCGTGGCCAGAAACAGCACCGCGCGGGTGCCCGGTTCGGTGATGCCGAAACCGAGAATCGTGCGGAAATTGGTGAAGCCGTTGTTACCGCCAAACCCGGTCTCGTTGCGGAAAAACAGGAGCATGCCGGCGAAGGTCAGGGCCTGGGTCATGATCGAGAAATACACGCCCTTGATTCGCGAACGGAAGGCGAAGAAACCGAACACCAGCGCCAGCAATCCCGGCGCCAGCACCACCAGACACATCGCCCAGAGGAAGTTGCTGGTGCCGGTCCAGTACCACGGTAATTCGCTCCACGACAGGAAGGTCATGAACGCCGGCAGACCATCGCCGGCGGCCTGACGCATCAGGTACATGCCCATCGCATAGCCGCCGAGGGCGAAGAACAGACCGTGGCCCAGCGACAGCAACCCGGCGTAACCCCAGACCAGATCCAGCGCTAACGCGACGATGGCGTAGCAGAGGATTTTGCCGACCAGCGTCAGCGTGTATGCCGAGACCGACAAAGCATTTTCCGGCGGCAACAACGACAGCAGCGGCAAGGCAATCAGCAGCGCGAGGATCACCGCGCCGACCGCGAGGGTGACTTTCGGTCCGGCCTTTTGTGTGGCCGTGACTAACAGAGGCTGGTTCATCAGTCGATCACCCGTCCTTTCAGTGCGAAGAGGCCTTGCGGACGTTTCTGGATAAACAGAATGATCAGCGCGAGGATCAGGATCTTGCCAAGCACCGCACCGATCTGCGGTTCGAGAATCTTGTTGGCGATACCGAGGCCGAAGGCCGCCAGCACGCTACCGGCCAATTGGCCGACGCCGCCGAGCACCACCACCAGGAACGAGTCGATGATGTAGCTCTGGCCGAGGTCCGGGCCGACGTTGCCGATCTGGCTCAGCGCCACGCCGCCGAGACCGGCGATGCCTGAACCGAGGCCAAAGGCGAGCATGTCCACGCGCCCGGTCGGCACGCCGCAGCAGGCGGCCATGTTGCGGTTCTGGGTGACGGCGCGAACGTTGAGGCCGAGGCGGGTCTTGTTCAGCAGCAGCCAGGTCAGCACGACGACGAACAGTGCGAACGCAATGATGACGATGCGGTTGTACGGCAGCACCAGATTCGGCAGCACTTGAATGCCACCGGACAGCCACGCCGGGTTGGCGACTTCAACGTTCTGCGCGCCGAACAACAAACGCACAAGCTGAATCAGCATCAGGCTGATGCCCCAGGTGGCGAGCAGGGTTTCCAGTGGCCGGCCGTAGAGGTGGCGAATTACCGTGCGCTCCAGGGCCATGCCGATTGCCGCCGTGACAAAAAACGCCACCGGCAGGGCGATCAGCGGGTAGAACTCGATGGCCTGCGGTGCGTAGCGCTGGAACATCAACTGCACCACGTACGTCGAGTAGGCGCCGAGCATCAGCATTTCGCCGTGGGCCATGTTGATCACGCCGAGCAGGCCGAACGTGATCGCCAGACCGAGCGCGGCCAACAGCAGGATCGAGCCGAGCGACATGCCGCTGAACGCCTGGCCGAGGATCTCGCCGATCAGCAGTTTGCGTTTGACTTGCGCGAGGCTGGTTTCGGCGGCGGTGCGTACGCCGGCATCGCTCTCGACGCCGGGTTCAAGCAAACCTTCAAGGCGTGTTCGCGCCAGTGGGTCGCCGGTTTCGCCGAGCAGGCGTACGGCGGCGAGGCGCACCGCCGGGTCGCTATCGACCAGTTGCAGATTGGCCAGCGCCAGGCTCAGAGCGGCATGGACGCTTTCGTCTTTTTCGCCAGCGAGTTGCTGGTCGAGGAATTTCAGCTGCGCGGGTTTCGCGCTTTTCTGCAATTGCTGCGCGGCAGTCAGACGGATTTTGGCGTCGGCGGCGAGCAATTGGTGGCTGGCCATGGCGGTGTCGATCAGACCCCGCAGGCGATTGTTCAGGCGCAGGGTTTTTGGCTGGCCATCGATGGTCAGTTCGCCTTGTTGTAGGGCGTTGATCAATTCGATACGTGCCGGATCGGGCTGCGCGGCCCAGGTTTCCAACAGTTTGGCTTGTTGCACGGGATTGGCCGCGACGAAGTCTTCGGCATCGCCAGCAAAGGCAGTCATCGGCAACAGCAGTGCGATGGCCAGAAACAAGCGGAATATGGCAGTGGGCATGAGTGGTGTTTCCTTTCTTGCGGTGGCCGATGGAGCGGTGTCCGGCTGTGAATCCGCCCCTCACCCTAACCCTCTCCCAGAGGGAGAGGGGACTGACCGAGTTGTCAGATCATCCAACACCGACCTGACGTTCCTGCGTCGAACTCAGGTTCTGATAGCTACAGAGATCAGCTCCCTTCCCCCTCGCCCCCCTTGGGGGAGAGGGTTGGGGTGAGGGGGAAAGATCTCCGCTCCACAACAAAACCCAAGTCAGACTCAGTTGCTCTTCACCGCATAATCCGGCTTCTTGTCGTTGCCCTGAATGAACGGGCTCCACGGTTGCGCGCGGATCGGTCCTTCGGTCTGCCACACGACGTTGAACTGACCGTCGCTCTGGATCTCGCCGATCATCACCGGTTTGTGCAGGTGGTGGTTGGTCTTGTCCATGGTCAGCGTGTAGCCGGACGGCGCGGCGAAAGTCTGGCCGGCGAGGGCTTCGCGGACTTTGTCGACGTCAGTGGATTTGGCTTTCTCGACCGCCTGCGCCCACATGTGGATGCCGACGTAAGTGGCTTCCATCGGGTCGTTGGTCACGGCTTTGTCGGCACCCGGCAGGTTGTGTTTCTTCGCGTAAGCCTTCCAGTCATCGACGAACTTCTTGTTCACCGGATTCTCTACGGACTCGAAGTAGTTCCACGCCGCGAGGTTGCCCACCAGTGGTTTGGTGTCGATGCCGCGCAGTTCTTCTTCACCGACCGAGAACGCTACAACCGGTACGTCAGTAGCTTTCAGACCCTGGTTGGCCAGCTCTTTATAGAACGGCACGTTGGAGTCGCCGTTGACCGTCGAGATGACCGCAGTCTTGCCACCGGCGGAGAATTTTTTGATGTTGGCGACGATGGTTTGATAGTCGCTGTGACCGAACGGCGTGTAGACCTCTTCGATGTCCTTGTCGGCCACGCCTTTGGAGTGCAGGAACGAGCGCAGGATCTTGTTGGTGGTGCGCGGGTAAACGTAGTCGGTGCCGAGCAGGAAGTAGCGCTTGGCGCTGCCGCCTTCTTCGCTCATCAAATATTCAACCGCCGGGATCGCTTGCTGGTTCGGCGCGGCGCCAGTGTAGAAGACGTTCGGCGACATCTCTTCGCCTTCATATTGCACCGGGTAGAACAGCAGGCCGTTGAGCTCTTCGAACACCGGCAACACCGATTTACGCGACACCGAAGTCCAGCAGCCGAACACCACGGCGACCTTGTCCTGGGTCAGCAACTGTCGGCCCTTTTCGGCGAACAGCGGCCAGTTGGATGCAGGGTCAACCACCACTGGCTCAAGCATCTTGCCGTTCACACCGCCCTTGGCGTTGATTTCGTCGATGGTCATCAGCGCCATGTCTTTGAGCGACGTTTCGGAGATCGCCATGGTGCCGGACAACGAATGCAGAATCCCCACCTTGATGGTCTCGGCGGCCTGGACAGTCCAGGTCATGCCCATCGCGGCAATGGATGCCGTGAGTGTGAAAGCCTTGATCAAACTGCGACGCTTCATTGTGCGATCTCCATGAACATTTAATTTTTCTGGTTGGCAGATGCGGACGACTGAAGGTGTGTTTTGCAAGGGCTGTGCCCGGTCGGGATCGGGCAGGAAAATGTCGTGTCAGAGCGGTTGTAAGGTGGGGGCGCGCACCAGTAGAGGACATCTGACGGGCGCTGGTGCGTCCGGGCGCGCCAGATTGGGGCGCACTACTGAGCGGGAAGATGAAGATACATAAACGATAAACATGTACCTCGGCTCACGGCGCGTGCAGCAACACACTCATTTGATCGTTATCCCGATTGTTCTTCGCAGGTTTCTATCATGAGTAATAGTTCAGTCCGATCCAGACGTGCCGCAACCGAGTCCCGAAAATCCAGGCTACCTCCCCTGAGTCCGCCGTTTCTGTCAGAGGAGGATGCTGCGTATTGGGTTCATACGCGCATACCGCCCAAGGCGGAAATGGAATATGGCAGCGTGATTTTGCTGCGGCCGGATGGGAAATTCGTGGCCACTTCACCGATACCCGGAGAGGCCACCACCTTTGATTTGAGCACCATCATCGACTTCGATGTGCTGGGAGAGCTGGAGCCGCCCAAGGGGTATCGGTTTGCTGCAAACATTCACAGCCATGCCGCTCTTCACGATGTCGTAGGTGAGGCCTATCCAGAACTGGATGAAATGAACCTGCGACTCTTCATCAACTTCTTCTCCAGTAGCGATTTCATGGGGGATGTGGATGGGCGCGCCTATTTTCGTAGTTCATACCTCTCCGGCCCCGATGGAACATTGCTCAAGTATTCGCCCAGTGGTTCGAAAGCGGAACTCGATTACTACCGTTGGCACGAGGCAGGTGCACGACCAGGGCGTGAGCCGTGGACTCGTGACGTGATGAGCATCATCAATAAGCTTGCATCTGTCGGTGAACTGAAAGTCCTCGTTTCAAGTGCAGACTGGGGGCATTCGGTGGGTGTCGTACCGCCGGACTGGCAACCAGGCCAGGGTTTTTCAACGGGCAGGGTGACCGAATTACCTTTGATGACCCGCATTTGCTCCACTGTCGAGCGGGCGGTACTCGCTGCACTGAAATCAAGAGGTGCACAGGACTCGGGGTTACTGCTGAAGAAGACTGCTGGCAATGAGTATGTCGCGACCCATGCACGCCCGTTCGGGCTCGCGTCATGGGATCCAGCGAAGATCTTTGCGGCGGGTGATGACGGTCAATTACGGTTGCCTGAAGGCTATAGGCTGGAAGGTTTTTACTACGCCTCCCGTCCTGACCCTTCGCGGCTCACTCCTGCTCAGCCGTGGCTCTACGAGAATTTCTTCACGCCACAGGACATTGTTCTGGCCATTTCGTGTCACAAGAGGAGTCAGCAATTGGCTGTGGCCGGTCGACCTTTGTCGCTGTACATGCAGGCCAACGATGCGTCCATGTTGAAGTACAGCTTCAGTGGCAGCGAGATAGAAGCGGCACTGAGCGTCGAGCATTCCGACGGGTCGATCACCGACGCCGGGGTGCAATCCAGGTTGCTGACTGGAGCATTGTCGCCACGGGAATTTGTCTCGATGCTGATACTGGCGGGCCGGCTTGAGGTGTTGCGGGGCAGCGCGCTCTGGGCACGTTTGGGGAGGGTGGGCCTGGAATGGATACCCTTCGCGAACTTCCCTTGGCCGCCATTGAGTCAGGCGTTTTTATCCGCCGATGACGCCGTTCGGTATGCCCACGAACAAGTCGGCATTCGCCGTGACCGCCAGTACGCAGGCTATGTATTTCAGCGCAGCGACACACGCTTTGTGGTCACCGAGCCGTTGGAAGGGGATATCGATGTGCTGGGCCAGGGGCGACTTTATCCTCGGGATAATCGAGGGCGTCCGGTTTTCCCTGACGACCACGTGGTGCAGGCCCGATATGTCTCCCACGTCGCGCTCACGCAGCTTGAGCCGGTCAATATCAGTTCCCGGCAGTGGACGCTCCAGGAGGCGTTACTAAGCCTGCAAATGTTGAGTGTAGAAGAGGTCCGGCAGGTATTGCTCGATAACACCGTTCTGTATTGCTCTGCTGCCATGAACAGTCTGGTCAGGTTTGCACCTTACGCAACCCCGGCTTCGAAGGATCTGGCGCGACGCCTGGGAACACGCGTGCATCCCGGTCCATTGGCTCTAGGTCTGGACAAGGGCAGCAAGCGACCGCAAGACTTCATCAGGGCGCAGGCCGCCGCCGGCTGGCTGTTCAACCTGACGGACAACGAGTTGTGGGGCCATCGCGGCCAAATATTACCGGGCTGGAGCATGTCAGAATTCGCCGGGTCAACCTCTGCAGAACCGACGTCACCCATACCTGCACTCCCTACGCCGTCCCTGCCTCAGCCGTCGCTGCCCCCGTATCCTTCGTCGTCTTCGCCCCGGCCATCCTCTCCTCGGCCTTTGCCATGGAAGCGGCCTGAGTTCGTCCTGTACGGTCCTGTCTGTTCTTCGGCGGACGACGCGGCACAGTATCTGTTTGCTGGCGACAGGCGTTTGCACGATGAGAACCGTGCCTGGTTCGGATTCATCCTCAAGCACAAGGATCGGGAGGAATACATCGGCACGGAACTGTTTCCAGTCAGCGGTCAAGACAGCAATCTTTTTCGGCAGGCGTTGGTGTTCGCCTCTCGACGGGCGGCGCCGTGGCATCAATACCCGGAAGGCTTCGACATGTATGGGAGCTTTTATGCGCATCAGAAAGTAGAAGCATCTTCGAGCAGCCCTGAAGACTGGCTGGCGCAGTATTTTGTTTCGCCAGACATCCTGACAACAGCCATGTACTACGGTCGCCGTCGGCCTGTAATCGCTTCAAGCCCCGCCGCGTTTTATCTTGCCACTCGGGACGGTGCTCTGCTCAAGTATGCGAGGAGTCAGGCAAGCAAGTTGTTCCATGACGACACGTCTGAGACAACACTCGACTCGATCAAGCGAGGGCTCGCGTCCGGCGAGTGGCTGCCGACGGATTTCGTCCATACGGTCGCTGAAAGCGGCGAACTCTCGGTGTTGCGAACAAGCGCGTGCTGGGATCGGTCAGGAATGGTCAGGCCAACGTGGCAGCCCTACGCGAATCTGCAGCGGCGCTGGCTCGGCCCGGTTTTTCAGAGTGCTGACGATGCCGCAGCGTTTGCCAGATCGAGCTTGCCGCTGGTCACGGACAAACCTTTTGGCGGCGTCATTCTGAAACGCCCCGACGGCCTTTACGTAGCCTCTGCGCCCATCAAGGTGTCGCGGGAGGATTTCGACATCACCGAGATTTTTCCGGATGAAAGCAAGGGCGCCGGGGTATTTCCTGATGGCTGTATTATCACGGCGCGTTATCGATCCAGAGTGGCCAGGGAGCTGTCGGTCATTTTTTCTCGTATTGAGAAGCAGATCTATCTGAACATGCTGTCCGTCGACACCGTGTACTCATCCTTCAAGCGGCTACCAAGAGTGGCATGGGATGAATACCTGTTCGGCCCCGACGGTTCGTTGATCCGCTATCAGCCAGGAATATGGGATCGTCTGCGCGCAGATCTCTTGGCAGCTCTGACGGATTACAAAACGCTTCCTGCGTCCCTTGATGGCGATGCGATAAAACAGAACATACGTAGCGCCAAGCTGAAACCGAGTGAATGGGTCGACGCCTTGGCAAAGGCCGGTTACTTGCAAATTGTCATCGGCAGTGAAATCTGGGGTTTGCCCCGCCAGATCAGTCGCTGGGTTCCTTTCTTTGCTGATCTGCAGCCTCTAATGGATTACACCAGAGCCGCGAGCGCACCACTTTGCAGCCCAGTGTTCGTTCAAGCCGATGCTGTTGCCCGGTATGTTCATGAAGCCTCGGTGAGCAGGGACACCCAGACGTTCGGATTCATACTGCGCTCTCGGGATGGCTTGTTCCTCGCCAGCCTGCCCGTTGATGTGCAACGCTCTGGCCTGGCTGTGGATCGAGTATTCGAACAGGCAAGACTGCCTTCAGGGTTTGAACAGGATTCGATTTATCTGCGCGCAGCGCTGCCTCCGCTCGGCGCACGGCCTGACGATATGCGAAATGTCTTTGTACTTCCCAACGATGTTCAGCAAGCCTGCCGACAGGCCAGTACGCCGCGGGGGTACAGACCGATCTATATCTCCTGTGCCGATAACGCGTTGTTGAAGCTGCAATTGCATGCGTTTGAACCCGGCGTGTTCTACGACGCTTTCGGGCAGGTTGAGTTGCGCCCCAATGCGTTTGTATCGCGTGAACAGGCAGCGATCGATGAACGTGACATTGCCAGTGGCCGATTCAGATTTACAGACTACGTGCACCGGATGGCCAAGGCCGGCCGGCTCGACGTGATAGAAACCAGCGACTACTGGTCGCGGCAGGGTCAAGTGGATGAGCATTGGCAACCGCGTATGGCCGATACTTCCAACGAGCAGCGATGGCGAGATAACCCGGTGCCGGCGCTGGGACCGATTTTTCATCACCCTGACGATGCCGCCCGCTATGCGCAACAACGCACGGACGATTCCGGTCACAGTGAAACCGGCTACGAAGGCGCGATCCTGGCGCGGTCGGCCAGCAGTCGATTTGTCCCGCTCGAGCCAATAGTCTGGTCTGCCCATGCCGAGGACCCTGTCCTGCGGATATTTCGCTCGTCGAGTGATCCGACGATCAGTTGGCGCAATCCGGCGGCGCGTTACCCCAATGGCTACACACTCGTGGCCAGCCACCAGTTCCATCTGTCGGGCAATACCACGCTCGCACCGGACACTGATGATGTCAGAGCAAATTTCGCTTCGCCTGCGCGGGTGCATGCGCACACGCATGAACTGAAGAACCAGGGTTTTGACATTCAGGATTATTACTACTCAACGCCGAACCACGTGTTGATCAGGTACACACCCGTTTACTCGCAGGCCGAGAGGGATTTGCTGCTGGCCCGGCCTGTGGATTTCGAAGCGGGGCGCTGGGTCAGCCGGCTGAGTCCGGGCGAGTTTGTTTCACAACTCATGGAACTGGGTGAATTCAGGGTGCTGGTCGCCGGGCATTACTGGCGTCAGACCGGACGAATGGGCGCCGGCTGGAGAGTGCGTCGCCAGCAGCCTGTAACGGAGGGTGGTGCGCGAGTCAGGGACGAGTTGTAACGTTCGATCCAGTGGCTACACGGCAGGAGTGTGCCGCCGTCGGCGGCCACTCCACATTGAGTCAGATTTACGTCGAGGCAGACTCAGGTTGCCGGTCAATGAGCGATAGCAGCAATCGATCCAGCAACCAGACGACCACCAGCGAAGCCCCCACCAGCGGGAACACCACCGCCAGCGCCAACATGATTACCACGCCGGTTTTCCATTTCGGCAAGTCATGACGCAGCGGCGGTACGCCGAATTTGCCCTGTGGCCTACGCTTCCACCAGATCACCACACCACTGACGGCACTGAGCAGAATCATCAGACAGATCAGCAGCACGACGATCTGGTTGAAGGTGCCGAACATCTTGCCTTCGTGGAGCATCACGCCGATTTCCGTGGCCCGTGCCACAGTGCCGTAATGTTCGAAACGCACATCGGCGAGGACCTTGCCGGTGTACTGATCGACATGCAGGGTCGCATCGTTGCGCGGGTCATCGGCGAACACAGCGATGGTGAACACACCGGTGGCGGTGGTCGGCAGGGTGATGCTGTAGCCCGGCTCGACCTTGCGTTGGGTAGCAATGTTTTGCACGTCTTGCAGGCGGATGGCGGGTGCTGCGGGGCCGGCGTTGCTGGCGCCGTGGTTCATGTGTTCGGCGTGGTCGCCGGACATTGGCATCGGCGTGTTTTCCATCGCCCATGGCACAGTCTGGCGGGTGGCGGTGTTAAGGGTTCGGGCCTCGATGTCGGAGGTCGGCACGTTGTCCCACATCGCCGCCGGGAACACGTTCCACACCTGGGCGTATTGCTTGCCCCAGAAACCGGTCCAGGTCATGCCACTGAGCAACATCACCAGCAACAGTGTTGCACCCCAGAACCCGGTGACCGCGTGCAGATCACGCCACAATACGCGACCGCGACTGTTCAGCCGTGGCCACAGAATGCCCGCGGCCTGACCACGTGGCCACCACAGGAAAAGTCCCGACACCACCAGCACCACGCCCCAGCCGGCGGCCATTTCGATGAGGCGGTCACCGACGGTGCCGATCATCAACTCACCGTGGATGGCGCGGGCGATGGCTTGCAGATTCTGCTTGGCATCCTGCTCGCCAAGGATGTCACCGTGGTATGGATCGACGAATACGTTGAGTTCGTGGCCGGCGTTCTTCACCACAAACTGTGCGCTGCGCTCGGCGTTGACCGGTGGCAGGTATTGGGTGACCTGGCCTTGTGGATAAGCGCTTTTCACCCGCTGCAGCAGGTCATCGGCCGGGACAGTGTGATGGCCGGCGGGGACATTGAGCAGGCTGCTGTACATCAACGAATCGAGCTGCGGTTTGAACAGATAAATGATGCCGGTCAGGGCCAGCATCACCATGAACGGGGCGACGAAGAGACCGGCGTAAAAATGCCAACGCCAGGCCAGGTTGTAGAAATTCGGTTTGGGCTGTTTCATCACGTGTGCTCCGCTTGGCTTGGATCTTCTAGTTGTCATTGGCGGTTGCTGCGCAACCGATCGCGAGCAGGCTCACTCCTACAGTGGGAGCCAGCCTGCTGGCGATGCTGTTAGAAACTCATGTCGACCTTGGTCCAGAGCGTGCGCCCCGGCTCATTGATCGCTTGCGGGTCATTGGCCGGGTAGCCGAATCCGGCGTTGCCCGCCAGGTTCAGGTGTTCGGCGTAAGCCTTGCCGAACAGGTTGTCGACGCCGCTGCTGACCTTCCAGTTCTTGTTGATCCGGTAGGCACCGTTGAGTGAGAACACGCCGAAGCCCGAACTCTTGTCGTAATCCTTGCCGACCACGTTGCCCTTGTTCTGATCGATACGATTTTGCGCGGCAACCACCCTCCACAGTGCACCGGCGCTCCAGTTGTCTTCGCTATAGGTCAGGCCGAAACGCGCATCCAGCGGCGGCATCTGCGGCAGTGCTTTGCCATCGCTGCTGTTCTTGCCCCAGGCGTAGGCCAGGGTCGCATCGGCTTTCCAGTGGTCGGTGAGTCTGTACGCGGCACCGAGTTCACCGCCCATGATTCGCGCGTCAATGTTCTCGGCGCGCGAGGTGCTCATGCCCATCATTCCCGGGGTGTAATCAAAGAGGATGTAATCGCGCACCACGCCGATATAACCCGAGGCCCAGGCTTCAAGTTCGGCGCTCTTGTAGTTCACGCCAAAGTCGAACTGAGTGGTCTTTTCCGGTTTGATCGAATCGAACGCGTTGACCGATCCTGCCGGGCCAGACTTGGGCGAAAACAGCTCCCAGTAATCCGGGAAGCGTTGCGCGTGACCGAGACCCGCATAGAGCGTGGTCGGACTGTCGGCGAGGTCATGCTCGTAGCGGATGAACCCGCTGGGCAGGGTGTCGGCGCGGGTATCGTCGGCGGTCGGGTTGGGGCGGGACATCATTCCCGAGCCGGTGGTTTGCCGGTAATCCTTGGCTGAAGCGCGGTCAACGCGGGCGCCGCTGATCAGCCGATCACGGTCGGCGGCGTACCAGGTCATTTCGCTGAACACGCCATAGTTATGGAAATCGGCGTCCTTGCTGTACGGCTGATCCTTGTAGGTATCGATGCCCATGCCGCTGCGCTGGCGGTGTTCGTTGGTCTGCGCGTCGAGGCCGGTGATCAGTTGGATATCAGCCCAGCGCCAGGTGGCCTTGATCCGTGCGCCGAGGGTGCGGCGGTCGACGTTGGAGGCCATGGGCCCCGACATCATTCCGGTGCCGGACGGCGTGCGCAGGGTGTAGTTGTCCATCACATGGTCGGCGTAGTTGTAGTAGACCTGCGCTTCGAGTTTCTCCAGCACGTCAGTGATGTTGGATTTTTCGAAACGCAGGCCGAGGCTTTCGCGCAGGAATTGCGAGCCGTCCATGCCGCGTCCGGCATAGCGCGCTTCGCCGTCGCCCTTGCCGGCGGTGAGCTCGATCAGGGTGTCGGCGTCCGGGGTCCAGCCCACTGCGATGTCGCCGTTCCACTTGTCGTAGCGTGAGGCGACGATGTCGTTGTTGCCATCGCGGTAATCGTCGGAATGCGCGGTGTTGCCGATCACGCGCACGTAGCCCAACGG
The DNA here is from genome assembly GCF_014268485.2 of Pseudomonas zeae. Lineage (NCBI taxonomy): Bacteria > Pseudomonadati > Pseudomonadota > Gammaproteobacteria > Pseudomonadales > Pseudomonadaceae > Pseudomonas > Pseudomonas zeae. Next base: position 1,008,387 of record NZ_CP077090.1, read on the forward strand.
GCCGCCGGCAGCGGCGTCGACAACCTTGTCAAAACGTCCGTGGGAGCCGGCCAGAATGCTTGCGTTCACGCGGGTGCCGAGTTCGCCGAAGCTCTCTGGCTCACGATCGAACAGCACCGTACCCGCCGACGCGCCGGGGCCGTAAAGCACCGTTTGCGGGCCTTTGATCACGGTGAGTTTGTCGTAGGTTTCCGGCGAGATATACGAAGTCGGCGCGTCCATTCGGCCGGGGCAGGCGCCGAGCATCATGCTGCCGTTGGTGAGGATGTTCAGGCGCGAACCGAACATGCCGCGCAGTACCGGATCGCCGTTGGTGCCGCCATTGCGCACCAGCGCAAAGCCCGGAATGGTCTTCAGATAATCGCCGCCATCACTGGCCGGCACCGGTTGGCGCGGGTCTTTGGGGTTGGTGACGATGGTCAGCGGTGAGCTCGGGGCGATCGCGGTAATCACCGTAGGGCTCAGTTCTTCCTGCTGGCCGGCGTGATCATCGGCCAGTACCAGCGGTGACAGCAGGACGCCGCAAAGGACGGCGGTAGCGTGCCTGAAACGAACCCGCGATTCGTTCAGAGCGAAGGACGCCGGGGCAACGCCCGAGCGTGGAACAGCAGCAAACCTGGACATGACAATTTCCATCAAACAGTCGTAAACGACACGGCCGGCAGCCTGAAGCTGTCTTCTCAACCGTGTGCAATCAAAGGTGCGTGTTTACGCTGCGATGGGCGGGGCGCGGGTGCGGGCGCCGGGGAAGAAGGTCTGCCGGGCGTGGCCCAGGCGCGGGGAGGGCGGGGTGAAGGTGTTCAGCGGCGGGATATTGAAAGCGACGAAATCGCCGCCACCGGTCAGTGCCGGGCAATTGAACAGCAGGCTGCAGTAGCCGCACTTTTCCCACAGCACGTGGTGCGAGGATTGCGGTGGGCAGTGTTCGGCGCTCGGTTTTGCATCATGGCCCGCGTGATCCATGCCCGGCATGTCCATCGACATGTCCATGCTCATCGGCATCGATGTCGAGGCGTGCTGATCCATCGGCATCGACTGAGAAATCAGTGGGCCGATGAAGATCATCAACATGGCGAACAGGGCGATCCAGCTGCCGCGAGTCAGGTGTTGAGTCTGACGGCGTTGCCGGGAGGGCCTGGCGCTCAGCGGGCGCATGGGCGGAGTCTGCCGGAAGGCTTACTGGGCGTGCGCGTGGGCCTGTGTGGTTTCCGGCGGTTTCTTCTGCACCGAGACTTCGACGGTGACGTCACCGGCCTTGTCGAAATGCAGCGTCAGCGGGAAGCGCTTGCCGTCGCTGAGCAGGCTGCGGTCTTTCGGGTTGAGCAGCATCACGTGATAGGCCATTGGCGCAAACGTCACGTTGCCGCCGGCCGGAATGGCCACGCTCGGCACTTGCTGCATCTTCATCAGATCGCCCTGCATAACGTGTTCGTGCAGTTGCGCTTCGGGAGCGATAGGCGAGTCGACGCTGACCAGGCGGTCGTCCGTCTTGCCGGCGTTGTGAATGATGAAATAGGCGGCGACCGTCGGTGCGTTCGGCGGCAACTCTTGCGACCACGGATGGGCGATCTCAAGTTCCCCAACTTTGTATTCGTGAGCATGGGCAAAGCACGCCGGCAACAGCAGCGCAGCGACGATGATGAGTTTGTTCAACATGGCAGTTCTCCAGAACGATTTGAAACGCAGGTCAATTGCGCGAACAAATCAAACCAGAGGGGAAGCGCGGGGATTGAGACTCGGCCATTGCTGGCGCGGCGTGGGTGTTTGCAGAGAGGCTGGCGCCACGCTGCGGTTGCTTTCGTAGCGGGCGAAATACAGCTGCGGGGAATGCCCCGGCAGCCCCACCAGTGGCGCCGAGCCTGAGCAGCACCAGCAATGCTGCATGTTCGAATGATTGTCGTTGCTCGGGGCTTTTTGATCGATGGTGCCGATGTTGATCGCCACCATCTTCGTCCCGCTGCCGGTGCAGAAACTGCTCCAGAGCAACTGTTCGGCCGGTGAATTGGCCGCCTGCGCCATCGCTCCCGTCATCGGCATGGCGAGCATGTTGAACAGCACTGCAAAGCAGGCGATCCAGGCAATTGCTAGCCGGTGTCGGTTCATGGGACAGATCCATTGGGTGGGCGATCAGGCGCGGCTATTTAGCCTGATCAGGGCCGATAAGTAAAAAAGCGTCGTGCGGTTTGGTGTCGCAGCGCCTTCACAGTGTTACGGCATGCAATCGCAAACCCAGAGCCTTCATGACTTTCATGATAGTTGCGAATTCGGGATTGCCAGTGCTACTGAGCGCTTTATAAAGACTTTCGCGGCCCAAACCTGCATCCCGCGCCACTTGTGTCATGCCTTGAGCTCGGGCGATGTCATTGAGTGCTGCACGAATCAGAACGCCATCGCCTTCATCGTCGTCAAAACAGGCATCCAGATATGCCGCCATATCCTCGGGAGTCTTGAGGTACTCGACGGCGTCAAAACGGGCGAATTCTTCTGACATTGGATGTGTGCGCCCTTGGAGTCAAAGACGTTGAGCGTAGAGGTGGACGCTGACTGCCGATAGTCAGTGATTCGTTAAGTTGTTGTGGGCAGTGTCCGTTGCGTTTGTAGGATTCAGGTCAGATATCCGGCCGAGCCCGTGACATTGTGGGAGCGAGCCTGCTCGCGAAAGCGGTGGGTCAGGCAATGATGTGCAGACTTTGCCGACGTCTTCGCGAGCAGGCTCGCTCCCACAGTGGTCGGTGGCGAACACGTAGTCTGTGTACGTCGCGAACCTTGTGGAAGCGGCGGTGCGACGATTCGACTTGCCCGCGAAGGCGTCCGTGAGAACTGCGCTTGTTTTTAGATAAGGTTAAGGGGCGCAAGGGCCATGAGGATTGCGTCGACCGAGGCAAACTCCCGATCAACCCCCGGCAACCCCGGTCGCTTCAACACAATCACCGGCAGCCCACGCTCGCGCGCCACTTCCAGCTTCGGCTCGGTGGCGGTGCTGCCGCTGTTCTTGCTGATCAACACATCGATCTGCCGCCGCTCGAACAGTGCGCGCTCATCCCCAAGCAGAAACGGCCCACGCGCACCGATCACTTCGCAGCGTTCATTGCCCGGGTAGACGTCGAGGGCGCGCAGAGTCCAGAACTGGTCCTGAGGGATTTCATTGAGGTGCTGCAGCGGTTCGCGGCCGAGGGTGAACAGCGGTCGGCGAAACGGCTTGAGGGCAGTGATCAACTCGGCCCAGTCGCTGACTTCGCGCCAGTCATCACCGGGCTGCGGCTGCCAGGCCGGACGGCGCAGCGCCCAGCAGGGGATGTCGGTCAGTCGCGCGGCGGTCGCGGCGTTCTGGCTGATCTGTGCGGCATAGGGATGCGTGGCGTCGAGCAACAGTTCGATGCCTTCGTCACGAATGAATTGCGCCAGACCCTCAGCGCCACCGTAACCACCGACGCGCACCTGACAGGTCAGATCCGTCGGCACCCGGCCAACACCGGCGAGGCTGTAGATATGTTCTGGCCCAAGCGTGCGGGCAATCGCCAGTGCCTCAGTGACGCCGCCGAGCAGCAAAATCCGCTTCATGCAAAACCTCCGGCATGCCCGACAATGCCGCCCTGACGATCAATCGCAAATACCTCGACCTGCACCTGCGGCGGCACCACGCTGCGGGCGAAATTCAACGCATGGCGGCAGATCTCATCACCGAGGGCGATCCCCGCCGCACTGGCCATGGCCAATGCCTGCTGGCTGGTATTGGCCTCACGAATGCTTTGCTGCAACGCCTCTTCGGCACCAATCGCCGCGGCCCACTCAGCCAGTTGCGGCAAGTCGATACTTGAATGCCGCGAGTGCAGATCCATGTGTCCGGCCGCCAGTTTGCTGATCTTGCCGAAGCCGCCGCACAGGCTGAGTTTATCCACAGGCACTTTGCGCAGATGCTTGAGCACCGCGCCGACGAAGTCGCCCATTTCGATCAGGGCGATTTCCGGCAGATCGTAGACCCGGCGCATGGTGTCTTCGCTGGCATTGCCGGTGCACGCGGCAATGTGCAGATAACCATTGGTTTTCGCCACATCGATGCCTTGATGGATCGAGGCGATGTAAGCCGCGCAGGAAAATGGCCGGACGATGCCGCTGGTGCCTAGGATCGACAAACCGCCAAGAATGCCCAGCCGTGGATTCATGGTTTTCAGCGCCAGCGCTTCGCCGCCCTCGACGTTGACCGTGACGTCGAAGCCGCCGGCATAACCGGTTTCGGTGGCAAGCAGTGTCAGGTGATCACTGATCATCTTGCGTGGCACCGGGTTGATTGCCGGCTCGCCGACACCCAGCACCAGTCCCGGCCGCGTTACGGTGCCCACGCCGGCGCCGGCATTGAAACGAATCCCCGGTTCACTCAGCAGCCGCACGCGCGAATAGAGCAACGCGCCGTGAGTCACGTCGGGGTCGTCGCCAGCATCCTTGATCGTGCCGGCCTCGGCGCCATCATCGGTCAAGCGGCAGAACTCCAGACGCATCTGCACCTGTTTGCCTTTGGGCAAGACGATCTGCACCGCATCGGCCGCCAGTCCGCTGAGCAACAGGCGCGCGGCGGCCAGGCTGGTCGCGGTGGCGCAGCTGCCGGTGGTCAGGCCGCTGCGCAGGGGCGCGGGTTGTTCGGCGGTTTCGTCACGCATCGAGGGGTTTGACCAGATCGAGCAGGGTGATCGGCAGCGCCTGGCGCCAGGTGTCGAACTCGCCGAGCGGCTGCGCTTGGGCGACATGGATACGCGTCAGTTCGCCGCCGAAGCGCTCGCGCCAGTTCATCAGGGCCACTTCGCTTTGCAGCGTCACTGCGTTGGCGACCAGACGGCCACCGGGCTTCAGCTGTTCCCAACAGGTTTCGAAGACGCCCTCACGGGTGACGCCGCCGCCAATGAAAATTGCATCCGGGCGTTCTAGCCCGGCCAATGCCTGCGGCGCCTTGCCGCGAATCAATTGCAGACCAGGCACCCCCAGCGCATCGCGGTTGTACTCGATCAATTGCTGACGGCCATCATCGGCTTCGATGGCCAAGGCGCGGCAACTCGGGTGCGTACGCATCCACTCGATACCGATCGAGCCGCTGCCGGCGCCGACATCCCAAAGCAATTCGCCGGGGGTCGGGGCGAGGCGGGCGAGGGTGATGGCGCGCACGTCGCGTTTGGTCAACTGGCCGTCATGCTGGAAGGCCGAATCCGGCAGTCCGGCGAGACGCGAAAGGCGCGGGGCCTGTGCGTCGGCCAGACATTCGATGGCGATGACATTGAGGTCGGCCACGGACGCGGTATTCCAGGCATTGGCGGTGCTGTCGATGCGCCGTTCGGCGTCACCGCCAAGATGCTCAAGCACGCTCATGCGACTCGAACCGAAGCCGCGCTCGCCGAGCAATTGCGCGACCGCCGCCGGGCTCTGGCCATCGTTGCTCAGCAACAACAGGCGCACGCCGCTGAACAATTGCGCATTGAGCGCCGCCAGCGGTCGGGCCACCAGCGACAGCGTCACCACCTCCTGCAATGGCCAGCCGAGACGGGCGGCGGCCAGCGCGCAGGACGATGGGGCGGGCAGGATCAGCATCTCTTCACTTGGCAGCTGGCGGGCGAGGCTGGCACCGACGCCGTAGAACATCGGGTCACCGCTGGCCAATACGCAAACTGCTTCACCACGCTGTTCCAGCACCGGTGCGAGGGAGAACGGGCTCGGCCACAACTGGCGTTCGCCGCGAATACACACCGGCAGCAAATCCAGTTGACGCTGGCCTCCGACGATCCGCGAGGCGCCCAGCAGGGCACGCCGGGCGTTTTTGCCCAAGCCCTTGAAGCCGTCTTCACCGATTCCCACTACCGTCAGCCAGGGTGACATCTATATTCCTCTAAACACGCCGTTCCGACGGGCAGTCTTTTCATGCCAGCGGACAAAGCAGGCATAATACCGCGCCTTCGCCCGCGAAGCGCCTTTCCCACGCAGCCGGTCAGCCCCTTGAACGAACGCCCGATGTCCACCGCCTTACGCCCCTCGGCCTGCCCGGGGTTGCTGCGTATCGTCCAGGCACTGGACGGCGGCATCTGCCGGATCAAGCTCAATGGCGGTTCGATCAGCGCCGATCAGGCCGACGCGGTGGCCGATGCTGCCGAACAGTTCGGCGCGGCGATCGAGGCGACCAACCGTGCCAATCTGCAGATTCGCGGGATCGGTGAGCAATCTGCGGCACTGATCGAACGCTTGCTCGCCGCCGGTCTCGGCCCGCGCACTGCGGCCGGTGACGATGTGCGCAACCTGATGCTCAGCCCCGCTGCTGGCATTGATCGGCAGATGCAGATCGACACGCGCGGCCTCGCCGGGCAGATCCTCGATACTTTGCAAAGCCATCCACGGTTCCACGAGCTGAGCGCCAAATTCGCCGTGCAACTGGATGGCGGTGAAGCGCTGGCGATGCTCGAACATCCCCATGACCTGTGGTTGTCGGCGTTCGCGCGTGACGGCAAAACCTGGCTGGCGTTCGGCCTGGCCGGATGCCCGACGGATCGCGCGGTCGGCGCGGTGGCGCTGGAGCACGGCCATGCGTTGGTGGTGGCGGTGCTGGAGTTGTTCCTGGCGTTGGCGCGTCCCGAGCAGACGCGCATGCGTCATTTGCTCGATGAATTGCCGATGCCGGCGTTTCTGCAACAACTGAGCGCACGTTTGCCGATCAAGCCGATCAGCGATTGGCAGCGCACCGCCGAGGCGGACGATCTGCACATCGGTGTTCATCCGCAAAACACTGCGGGTCAGGTGTATATCGGTGCGGTGCCGGCGCTGGGCCGTCTCGATCCGGCGATGCTGCGCGGGGCTGCGCAACTGGCCCGCCAGTTCGGCAATGGCAGCCTGCGTTTTACGCCTTGGCAAAGCCTGCTGGTGCCGGACGTCAAAGCAAGTGATGCGGCTCAGGTGCTGGAAGGCCTTGAGCACCTGAACCTGTTGACCCGCGCTACCGAGCCCCTCTCACGCCTGATCGCTTGCACCGGTGCCAGTGGCTGCGGCAAAGGCCTGGCCGACACCAAGCAGGACGCCCGCCATCTGGCGACGTTGCTGCCCACGGCCCTCAACGTCCACCTCAGTGGCTGCACGCGTTCTTGCGCTGCCGCCCACTGTGCCCCGGCGACGTTGCTGGCCGTCAGTGCCGGTCATTACGACCTCTATTTTCGCGATGCAACGCAGCCGGGTTTCGGCGCGCTGCACGCACGCAACCTTACTATTGAAGCGGCCGCGACCCTGCTCGCCGCCCGCTCTCGGAGCCCCTTTGATGCTTGATTACATCCGCGATGGTCAGGAGATTTATCGCAACTCCTTCGCGATCATTCGCCGCGAGGCCAATCTGGCGCGCATCCCGGCCGATCTGGAAAAACTCGCGGTGCGGGTGATTCACGCCTGCGGCATGGTCGAGGCCATTGACGGTCTGCAGTTCTCCGAAGGTGCGGGCAAGGCCGGGCGCGATGCGCTCGCCGCCGGTGCGCCGATCCTCTGCGATGCGCGGATGGTCTCCGAAGGTGTGACCCGTGCGCGCCTGCCGGCCAACAACGAAGTGATCTGCACCTTGCGTGACGAGAGCGTGCCGGAGTTGGCGCGCGAGCTGGGCAACACCCGTTCCGCCGCCGCACTGGAGCTGTGGCGTCCGCATCTGGAAGGCAGCGTAGTGGTAATCGGCAACGCGCCGACCGCACTGTTTTATCTGCTGGAAATGCTTGACGCCGGCGCACCGAAACCGGCGCTGATCCTCGGCTTCCCGGTCGGCTTCGTCGGTGCCGCCGAGTCGAAAGCCGCCCTGGCCGCCGACAGCCGTGGCGTGCCGTTCGTGATCATGCAAGGCCGCCTCGGTGGCAGCGCCATGGCCGCCGCCGCCGTCAATGCCCTCGCCACGGAGATCGAATGATGCAGGCCAAAGGACGTTTGCTTGGCCTGGGCGTCGGCCCGGGGGATCCGGAGCTGATTACCGTCAAAGCCCTGCGCCTGCTGCGCGAATCGCCGGTGGTGGCGTACTTCGTTGCCAAAGGCAAAAAGGGCAACGCGTTCGGCATCATCGAAGCGCATCTGCAACAGGCGCAGAACCTGTTGCCGTTGGTCTACCCGGTGACCACCGAAGCGCTGCCGGCGCCGCTGTCCTATGAGCAGGTCATCAGCGATTTCTACGACGAAGCCGCCGAGACGCTCGCCGCACACCTGGATGCCGGTCGCGATGTGGCGGTGATTTGTGAAGGTGATCCGTTCTTCTACGGCTCCTACATGTACCTGCACGATCGCCTCGCCACTCGTTATGAAGCCCAAGTGGTGCCGGGCGTGTGCTCGATGCTGGGCGGCGCTTCGGTGCTCGGCGCGCCGCTGGTGTATCGCAATCAGAGCCTGTCGGTGCTCTCGGGCGTGTTGCCCCATGAAGAGTTGAAGCGGCGTCTGGCCGATGCCGACGCGGCGGTGATCATGAAGCTGGGGCGCAATTTCCCCAAAGTGCGTCAGGTCCTCGAAGAACTCGGTCTGGCCGAACGCGCGCTTTATGTCGAGCGCGCGACCATGGCCAATCAGAAAATCGTGCCGATGGATCAGGTCGAGCCGATGTCGTCGCCGTACTTCTCGCTGATCATCGTGCCGGGCGAACGGTGGCAAGGCTGATGACTCAATCCACGCCAGCCATCGTCATTCTCGGTCAGGGTAGCCTGGCCACCGCGCGGCGCATTCAGCAGGTCTATCCGGCAGCGCAGATCCACGGCCTCGCCGGGCGCGTCGAAGGCGCCGATTGCACCTATCAGGAGTTCGGCTCGACCCTGCGCGCGCTGTATCAGCAGGACACGCCGATCATTGCCCTGTGCGCGGCCGGCATCGTCATCCGTACGCTGGCGCCGCTGTTGCTGGAAAAGGGCGCCGAGCCTGCGGTACTCGCCGTGGCCGAAGACGGCAGCGCCGTGGTGCCGCTGTTGGGTGGCCTCGGCGGAGTGAATGTCATGGCGCGCGACATCGCTGCCGGGCTGCAAGTCGCAGCCGCGATCACCACCAGCGGCGAGTTGCGTTTTGGCACGTGCCTGCTCAACCCTCCGAGCGGTTACGCCCTGGGCGATCTGGAACTGGGCAAGCGTTTTGTCTCCGACCTGTTGGCCGGTCACAGCGTGCGCATCGAAGGCGCGGCGCCGTGGCTGGATCAGGCGCAATTGCCGGAAGATCCGCAGGCGCAGCGTTCGATTCATGTCGGCAGTGTCGCGCGTGAAGCGAGTGCCAATGAGTTACTGATCTATCCACGCAGCGTGGCGCTGGCGGTGAGTGCCGAAACAGCTGATCTGGCGAATGCCGTTCGCCGGGCGTTGCAGCAGGCGCAAATCGCCGTGCAGTCGCTGGCCTGTCTGTTGGCCAGCGAGACGCAAATGGCTGCGCCAGTTTTGCGTGAAGCGGCGCTTGAGCTGGGTGTGCCGCTGCGCTTCGTTGCGGCGCAAAGCGACATCGAAACTCTGGCACGTGCCGCAGTGCCTGAGGCTAAAGTTGTGGTCAGCCACGGCATGGCGATCGCGGTCGCCGAACAGCCTTTGGAGGTTTCCAGCATTGGCCGGCCACGCGGCCGTCTCGCCGTGATCGGCCTCGGCCCCGGCGCTGCCGAACTGATGGTGCCGGCAGTCAAAGCCGAACTGGCCCGCGCCACCGATGTGCTCGGCTACGAAACCTACGTACGCATGGCCGGGCCGTTTCGCGACGATCAAGTGCAGCACTGCACCGATAACCGCGAAGAGATGCAGCGCGCCCGTCACGCCTTCAGGCTGGCCGCCGAGGGGCGCTCGGTGATTGTTGTGTCATCGGGTGATCCCGGCGTGTTCGCCATGGCGGCGGCGGTGCTCGAAGCCTTGCACGAGTCGACGGACCCGGCGTGGCACAGCGTCGATCTCGAAATTCTCCCGGGTGTTTCCGCTTCGCTGGCCACCGCCGCACAGGCCGGGGCGCCACTGGGCCATGACTTCTGCGTGATGTCGCTGTCGGACAATCTCAAGCCTTGGTCGATCATCGAAAAACGTCTGGATCTGGCCGCTGAAGCGGATCTGGCGTTGGCGTTCTACAACCCGATCTCCCGGGCGCGTCCGTGGCAACTGGGCCGGGCGCTGGAGATTGTCGCGCAGCATCGCACGCCGCAAACACCCGTGGTGTTGGGCCGCGACATCGGCCGTCCGGGCCAGACCCTGCGCACCACGACACTCGGCGCCTTAACCCCCGAGCAAGTGGATATGCGCACCATGGTGTTGATTGGTTCTTCGACCACCTGCACCTTCCCGCGCGGCGACGGCGGCGTCTGGGTTTACACCCCGCGCTGGTACGGTGAAAAACCCGGGGCGTGAGAATGTCGTGTTGAGCGTCCAGCGCAGTTGTAAGCAACTGCGTGAGACGTGATATCCGGTTAACGCTTCGGATTGAATCATTCCGCTCGAACACAAGGCCGCCAATCTTCTGGATTGGCGGCCTTGTGCGTTTGTGCGCCGGTAAGAAACCAGGCAATTCATTGCCACATGGTTCAAGCGCAAACCCCGAGTGTTATTGGCTGTTTCACTGGACATCGTTTGAGTTTGTTCGGGTTTGAGCGTGGTACTCCAGTTCAATAGTTTCGTGGCGAACGAAGCCGTTTTGAAGAAGTGCCACGATGAAAACCAACAAGCCGTACGAAATCCTTTCCGCCAAAGATTTCTCGCAACTGCAGCGGGCGCTGAGCGAGTTTGCCGGCAGCGCTGAATACAAGGTGTTGCTGTCGCACTATGAACTGGCCAGACAAGCCGCTGATGACCCGCAGCGACTGCTGTTGATCAAGCTGTTTCAGCAGGCGCTGGAGTCGTTGCTCCAACGCAGGACTCAGCCCCTTTCCGAAGCCATCAGCCAGATCAGATCGGATCTGGTCAAGTCTGTCGCCAGGCTGGAGGACACACACGCCATGCTCCATGGCGTGGCCAGGCCCGTGGCGAAAATCATGCACTTTGTCTGGGTCGGCGGCAGTGAAGTCGGGGCCAATCAGCGCGACTACATGAACATCTGGCGCCAGGTGCTGGAGCCGCAGGGTTACCGCTTCAACCTCTGGTACGACAGTGATGCGTTGCTGGCCTTTGAAATGAACCGGGTGATCCTCGACAGCGCCAGAGTGGATGCGCTGGAGTCGGGCGGTGACAAGGTCAGCAAGGCTTTTCAGTTGTCGCAGATGATCGAAGACCGTGCGCGGGTGTTGAAGCAGCAGATGTTCGCCCACCTTCAGCAAGCCCAGTGGCGGGGGCGAGCCGACGAAGCGCGGATCGACTTGATGGTGCGTGCCTACGGCAAGGATCGGGCGACGCTTGAAGCCTTTCGCCAGCGCTGCCTGCAGACGCATCAGGCGATGCTCGGAGCGGACCTGCAATTGCGCGATGTCGGCGACGAATTTGCCGGGCACTTTTTGCAGGATGTCTATCAGCGCGAGGTGGCCATGCGCGGCAATTTTGCCGCGGCGAGCGATGTCGTGCGCCTGCAGGCCGAATACCTCGAAGGTGGCCGTTACAGTGACATGGATTACTTGCCGCCACTGGCGGACACGCTGGCCGGTGTCGATATTCTCAGCGTCGGCGAAGAAGGCCGAATCGGCGTTTTGCAGTTGCTGTTGAACCACAATGAAGCGTTGATGCCGGGACGCGACCGCCAGCGTTATCTCGACCGCACTGACAAAATCCCGCCCGAACACCTCGAAGCATTGACGGCGTTTGCCCGTGAGCAACACCCGCTAAGTGAGATCTTTGTCGCACCGCAAGATCACGCGGTGCCGCAGGACGCGATGCGTTTGGGCACGGCCTATGGCTTGCCGGACTGGGCGGAAATGAATGCGCACATGCTGGCCCATCCCGGCAGTGCCATGACCCTGGCGTACATGCAGATGATCCGCCTCAATTATGACTGTCTGCTGGAAGTGGAGCGGCGTGCGGCGCTCGCCGGCATCGACGCGACGGATCAGGCACGGATGTTTGATGTGGTCGAGAATGTGGTCAACGAAGCTCAGGCGCAGGGCAAACTGCCTGAAGCGCAAGGCGAGGTGTTCCGCTCCAGACTGATCGACGCGATTTTTACCTATTACCGCGATGGCATTCGCCTTGAAGCCCGCGGCACCATCACCCTGACGGGCCCGGGGGCCGCCGCGGCCGCGCTGCTCAAATACATAGAGCAGCACCTGCAACCCGATCGACATGTACAGATCCGTGAGCGCCTGAAGTTGCTCGAAGGCTACAACACCCACACCGAGGAGGAGATGATCTCCGGCTGGACCGTCGATGGTAAGGCCGAGCAATGGTTACTTGAGGAGCGGGAAAAGTGGCAGAACGGCAAACTGAAATCGCGCTACGTCGGCCAACTGGCGGATCTGCTGAAAGCGCACACGCTAACCTTCAAGCAGGGCTGGCCGGTCATCGAAGGCCAACCGGTGATGTTGACCTCGGTATTGCAGCCACTGATGGACGATCTGGGCGAGCCCTTCCTGCGCGCGATGCAGGAGAAGTTGAGCGGCGACATGACGTTCAATTCAACGATCTCCATCGGTTTCGATAGCCGTGAGCAGATTCGCGCGCAAACAGTCCGTGAGATTCCGCTGTCCCATGGCGCGGAGCCTACCCGCAATCTCAATGAGTTGTTCACCCTCGTTGCCCATGGCTCGCTGGCGGTTGAGCAACTCAGCCCGTTGCAACGCGTCATCCTTGGCGGGATGTTGGGGGCAAACAGCCTGGATGCCGCCGGGTTTGCCCCGGTCTGGCAGAGCGTTATGGACATCGCTCGGGAAACCGCTGAGGGCGGTTTGTTCGCCCGTTACCACGCGATCGAAAAGGCCCTGATTCAGCAGGCATCGCCGAGCTTCGAGGCGGGGCTTGCCGGCGCGAGCATCCACAGCACGCACACGGCGCGCGAACTCAAGGCGTTGGCGATGAGCGAACCGCTGACGCTGAAACAGTGGGGCGAGCGCATCGGACAGATCAATCGCACGGCGCAGCGTGAATACCACCGGCACATTTTCAAGCGGGGTGGCCAGGTGCGGGAGGCGTTGTTCCAGTCCGGCGCCGTGTCCGTCAGGCAACTGCCGCAGGATTTGTTGAGGCGCAGCACGGGCGACCCGGGACGCCGTTGCTATCCGCTGGCGTTGTTGATGGCCGCCGCCGTGGGTGCTGGCGGGTTGGCCGAGCGTGCACTGATCGGACGTGTGGCCAATGCCAGCCTGAGGCCGCAAGACGTAGATTCGCGGGCGTTGCTCAGTGCGCTGGATGAGCTGGGCGAGGTCTCCGGGCGTGCGATCGGACAGGCTCGTGGCCGGCAAAACCTCGACAGCGTGATGCAGACACTGGAAGCGAAAACCGCCCCCGGCGTCCTGCTGCTCGATACAGGCAATCACGCTTTGCTGGTAGCCAAAGTGCAAGTGGATGAGCAAACGTTCTATCGCTTTTATGATCCCAATTTTGCGATTTATGGATTTGCCGCCAGCGCAGAAATGAAGCAGGGCGTGGCACGTTATTTAAGTGACGACGGCAACACTTTGGCGAAGTTGTACGGCCTGACTGACATCGGCACTGCGCAGTTCGATGTAATCGAACTGGACACCGTAGCGCTCGCCGAGCGGACATTGTCGTCCGGGTTGCGCGTCGAGAGTTTTTTGCAAACCGCAGCGCTCGCCGATCCTCAGGCGGCTTCGATCTGGGCCAGGCAAGCTGTCGCACGCACGCGCTCACTCAGTGAAAACGCGCGGCTGGGGGCTAGCCTCGCGCAGTTGGACGCGCGTTACTGGGCGCAGGAATTTGATCAGGCGACCCGGCAATTGCGCGCTGAACACACATTGGGTCGCGACTATCTGCCGCTGCTGGAAACGCTCAAGGCAAACCCGGGCGCGGGTTATTCGCTGACGCTGGTGGATGTGCAAAACCCGGCCAGATCACTGACGGTCGGCACCGCCGATGCGCGGTTCGACAGGCTTAAAAAACACCTTCAACGTTTGGTTATCACATTGACGGGCAAGCCGAGTGCCGTGGTTGAAGCCGACGGCGGCAGTCGTCTGAGTTTCGCCTTCGCGATCCAGGCGTTGGTCACTGAAATGCGTCATCGTGACTATCAGGCTGATGGCGAGCGGGCACCGGTTTTGTCGATAGCCCTGCAAGTGCAGGTCTATTTCAACTATGCGCAGTTGGGTTTCGGCGTATTGAGCGACACGGCCCAGACGATCAATCTGGTGCGTCAGGTGGCGGCCAGCGAACGGGCATTGACGCTTGGTCAGTCGTCGTTATCCGGGCGTGTGCTGGGGCGTGCCACCACGGCAGGCGGATTGGTATTTTCGCTCGCCAACATCGGCTTCGATCTCCACAACCTGTCGGTGGCCGAGAACCACGAGCAACGCTCGCGGTTCTCCACCTCACTGGTATTCAACGTTGCGGCATTGGGGCTGGATGTTGTTGCTTTGGCGGCTGGCGGGGCGGTGGGCACGGCAGCGGCCGTTCTCTCGGTGCCGCTGCTGGGTGTCGGCATTGGGGTGACGGCGATTGCCAGCAACCTGGGACAGATCAGGGACAAGGCGACGGCGGTGGGCAATCATCTGCGGGCGATCGGTCATGCTTACCGGCGCGGTGCCTACACCTTGAAGGATGGCGTGCTGCAATTTCCCGCAGAGGCGGTCATCGTCAGTCTGAACCTGCAAACCAATGACGTGCGCTTCGACAGCCAGAAGTTTTACCCCTGGACGGGCGGGCCACTGGAGCTGCCGCAGTACAACGATGACCCGCAGGCTATTCACCTGTCCCTCGATATCCGCCAGGCACTGGGGCTGCCCGAGGTTGTTCATCTTTACCGTGACGAAACCGACAGGCTCGAGACGCTGGTGCTGCCGTGCACGCCGATCTGCCATTACGGTTACGAGTATCAGTTGAAGGGGCTGGGCGGGTACACCTACGAACCCCTTCCCGGCGAGGTCGGGGACGCTGGCGACATCCCTGCTGAAACCCGCTACCCGCAAGTGACGGATCGCATGGCGGACACGCTGGAGTATGACCAACACGGAAACCGGCGCTTTTATCTCACCAGCAACCCGTCGCTGCCGCACATTCTGTACAAGCTGCATCCGGTATATCAACCGACAGACATCAGCGTGGTGCTGGACAGTCAGGTACGCCAGTTGGTGGTGCCGACGCTGGAAGCGCCAGTGCAGAACAAAATTTCCTACGCGATCACCGCTCCTGCTGGGCACTATCAGGTGCGTCTGGTACCCGGCATTGTGGCGGTCAGATTTCATGGCCCAGCCAAGTGGATCGTGCAGGCGACCTGGGCTTGCCTGGAACAGGTCAGATTTGCCGCCCCGAATCGGGAAAATGATGATGAAGTCCAACTGATGGTTGACGGCACATTGCTGTCGGTTTTCGATGGCTTGATCGAACTGGCCGAGGGCCTGTTCCGGGTCGATGGGTGGGAGCGCTGCCTTCGCTTGCAGTCGGTCACCCTTGATGAGCAAAGCCGCCTGCCGCAAATACTGGCGATGTTGCGCCAGCACGCCCGCGAAGGCCGATTGGTCGCAAATGCTGTGGCGCTGTACAAATTCCGCATGCCCGCCGCCATGGTGGTGACCACCGCCTGGTATGACGCGACCAGTGATCGTCTGTTGTACGCGCGCAATCTGCCGCGCGCGGTGAACGAGGGGCTGCTGTTGGGCGGCGCCAGTGCCCGCCATGCCTGGTTCTACCATCCGCAACGGGCGACGGTCTGGCGTGTCGACGCGATCACCGGCACGGTTGTGCATCGCTACCGCTTGATGAACCCCGCGAGCGGGTCGCACATCATGGGTTGTGTCCAGGACGCCGATGGCAGTTTGCGAGTGTTGCAACGCTTGCTGATCGACGCCCGGATAACTGAAACCGAAACCACACTGGAGTATCGCCTCAGCGATGCGGCCGTGGTCCTGACGGGCATCAAGTCATCGTTTATCGAGGAACCCACCGCGCGTTCCGGGCAGGGCGACTTGCATCACTTCACGACCTTCGGCGCGTATAACGATGAAACCCCGGGCATGGCCAATGCCATCAGCACCTGGGTATATGCAGCGTTCGTTTACGCGCGCACCTACTACTTCGAAGGATTGCGCCGGCGTGCCTGGGTCAACAAACGCACGGGCCACTATTTTTCGGCGGGGTTGGGCAGTGAGGCGGACATGGTCATGTTGATGCCGGCCGATCCGCAGAGCGGTGCGCTGCTGTTCTACAGCAAGCAAGCGCAGACCATCAGTCAAGGGGTGGAGCCGAGGGTGGGGCAATTCATCAATCGGATCATCGAGCGCGATATTGTCGACGTCACCCAAACGTACGGAAGCTACATTGCCACCAAGGCCGACGGCCGCCTTTTCGAGGTCGACACCAACCTTAAAGATGAGCAGTGGATGGGCGGCATTCCCACACCGAATATTCTGAAATTTGCCGGCCTCGGCCAGCGCTGGCTACAGCTCAACTCCGACTGGCTGGACGCTTTGCCGGCGCTGGCAAAAGTCTACAAAGCCGAACCTTTTCCGCTCATCGGATTGGGCAATGGGGCGGCTCATGCATTTCTGGCGGCGTGGTGCATCGAGGAGCAATTCGTCGTGTCGAACATCGGTCCTGAAGTGCAGTTGACGCCGTTGGGACTGACGCCGGACAAACAGGCCGCATGGTTGCTGGAGGGTTCGACCGGGCGGCTTTATCGCCAGCCGACGATTGCCATCGAGGCATTGCGCGTCGCGTTTGCTGCTGGGCCGCAGCGCGTGAGCCCCGGGCAGTTGCCCATGGCAGAAAAGATCTGGCCGCAGTGGTCATTTGTTCACGTGCTGAGGCATGGACAAGGTCTGCTCGGGCAAACCCGCGACGGGGTCAATGTCGAACTGCACGATCAGCAGCCAGCGCGGATCATCAGCGTGGAAAATCGCTGGTCGCACGTGCAGGGGCAGACGGCCGAGCAGTGGCGTACGCGCTTGAAAGCACTGCTCGCGGGGCAGGTCCACGCGCAGGTCCTGCCGGTCGAACATACCGGCACGCGCTACACGTATTACCTGCCTGCAACGGATCGCTTGTTTGAGGTCACCGCCCGCCATGCGCGACAGTGGCCGACGTTTCTTGGCACGCGCCAAAACACCGCTGCGCTGCTATTCGACGCAGTTGACGGACTTGTCTTCAGCACAGGCCCGGTCGATCCTGATCCTGTCTGGATTCCGGGCTGCCACGCGCACCGCGAAGGCGAGGTGTTGTCCCTGTCCTTGAGCGATGACGTGACCGATGTCTGCGCATTGTTGCCCGATGGCATCGACACACTGATTCTGGCCTTCGGTTCCCGGGAAACCGGGTATCGCATCACCGACGAAACCTGGCAGCGTCTGGATTGCATCGTGGTCGATACGCGGCTGGCAGCGGACGACGATGGTCCGGGCACGAACCTGCTGTTCCTCGACATGGCTGACTGCGCGCGCCTTTTGATGTCGCGGGTTGAAGGGCATCTGGTGATTGCCGACCCGGACAGTGCAAGCACGCTGATTGTGCGCAATGTCGAGCCGCAGGGCGGCGAGGAAAACACGCCAATGGAAATAACAGTCCGGCTCGATGAGCGGGTCCACTGCACGTTTACTCTCGCTGATTGGTTGCAGCGTTTTGCGCAGGTACAGGGCGCTAATGCCGTGGTCAGTCTGAACGAGCTGATCGAGGCAGCGCTTTGAGTCAACGACCGATGTAGAAAGTAAAAGGGCCGTGAAGAGTAAATTCACGGCCCTTTGCAAGAAGTGTACGGACGTATTCGATGCGCTTGTTCAGGGCACCAAATAGCCTTTGACCCCTGTAAAAATGATCTGCGCCGCCAAGGCGCAAACAAACAATCCCATCAAACGACTGACGATCTGCAAGCCCTGATCGCCCAGAATCCGCTCGATACGATTCGACAGATACAGCACCACGCCGACGGTAAAACTGGCCAGGGCAATACTCATGATCGCGGTGAGTTTGTCGTCCCAGTGCGGCTGGCTGACGCCCATTACCAGCAAGGCACCGATGGTGCCCGGGCCGACCGTCAGCGGGATGGTCAGCGGCACGATGGTGACGTCCTGCTGCACATTGTCGGCCTGTACCGCCGGTTTGCCCTGCGCCATGCCCAGTGCCGAAATGAACAGCACACTGCCGGCGCCGATGCGAAAGGCATCCACGGTGATGCCGAACACATCGAAAATCACCCGCCCGAACAAATACAGTAAAACGCTGGAGACCAGCGTGGCCACGGCGACTTTCCAGGCCAGCCGCCGTTGTTCCTTGCGCGAATAACCGCGGGTCAGGCTGATAAAACACGACAGCACGAAGAACGGGCTGTAGAGCACCAGCATCTTCAGGTAAACGCTGAACAACACATGGAGCATGGTGCAAGCTCACTGGCGAGGGAATTCGTGGGGGAGTCTATCAGGCGCTACGGGGGCTGTCGGCTCAGGAGGTGGGCGTCGTGGCACGGTTCTGCTGATCACGCTCGGCTACCCAGTGCTCGATCAGCTCGCGCAATTGTGACAACTCGACCGGCTTGGACATGTGCCCATCCATCCCGGCCTGACGCGCGCGCTCCTTGTGTTCGGCGAGAATATGCGCCGTCAACGCCACGATCGGCGTGCGAATGCGTTGATTGCTGACTTCCCAGGCGCGCAATTGCTGGGTCGCCGAGAAGCCATCGAGGATCGGCATTTCGCAGTCCATCAGCACCAGATCGTAACGCTGCGCTTTCATCGCTTGCAGGGCTTCTTCGCCGTTGGCGGCGGTGTCCGGTTGCAGGTTGAGCTTGCCGAGCATGCCGCGAATCACTTTGGTCGAAATCGTGTTGTCTTCGGCGACGAGGATGCGGAAATCGCTCGGCACTTTCGCCGCCGTGGCCGGGGTGACCACTTGCGGCTGGAACACCACCTGACCTTTGTTGCGCTGGTTGAGCTCGTCGGCCAGGGTGGTCTTGAGGGTGTAGCCGGCCACCGGTTTGGCGAGGATGCGTTTGATCCCCGAGTTGCGCGCGATGATCTTGCTCGGCGCATTGCTGATGCCGGTGAGCATGATCAGCAGGATGTCGTGGTTCAGACTCGGGTCTTCCTTGATCTTGGCCGCGAGCTGCATGCCGGTCATGCCGGGCATGTTCTGATCGAGCAACACCACATCAAAGTAATCACGCAGGTGCGCCTTGGTCCGCAGGAGGGCCAACGCTTCCTTGCCTGAAGGTACGGCGCTGACATTCAGCCCCCACGCACTGCATTGCTGGACCAGCACTTTGCGGCAGGTGTCGTTGTCGTCGACCACCAGGACCCGCGCGCCCTGCAGCGGACTGTCGAGATCGGAGGTCGGGTGTTCGAGGCGGTCGGGGTCCAGCGGCAAAGTCAGCCATAACGTGCTGCCCTGATTGGCGCCGCTCTTGATGCCGAACTCGCCATGCATCAAGCGGATCAGTTGTCGCGCGATCACCAGCCCCAGGTTGCCACCCAGACGATTGGCCGAAAGGAAGTGCTTGCTGTGCAGTTCGGCGTGCATCAGTGCGTCGCGTTCTTCCTGCTCCATCGGTTCACCGCTGTCCTGCACGGCGATGCGCAGACGCGGTTTGTTGCTGCGCTCGTCGAGGGCGACGACGATCAGCACTTCACCTTCGTCGGTTTTCTTCAGGGCGTTTTCCAGCAGGCTTAGCAGGGTCTGGCGCAGGCGGGTCGGGTCGCCGCTGATCACCCGCGGTACTTGCGGCTGGATAAAGCTGATCAGTTCGACGTTCTGCTGTTCGGCCTTGGCTCGATAGATACTCAGACAGTCGTCGATCAAGGCATTGAGGTCGAACTGCACATCGTCCAGTTCGATCTGCCCGGACTCGAGCTTGGAGATGTCGAGAATCTCGTTGATCAACGTCAGCAATTCGTTGCCGGCGCTGTGGATGGTCTGCACGTAGTCACGTTGCTTGACCGACAGTGGCGTGCCCAGCAGCAGTTCGGTCATGCCCAGCACGCCGTTCATCGGCGTGCGGATTTCGTGGCTGATCTTGGCAAGGAACTCGGCTTTGGCGTTGATCTCGGCATTGCTCGCGGCGAGGTCGCGGCTGACGCTGAAACGACTTTCGGTGATGCTGCGCTGACGCTCGCCGAGGGCGATGCTCATCAGCAGCCCGCTGATACAGATGAATGCCATCAGGGTCATGATCAGACCTTGCGGCGACACCAGTGTCAGCCCCAGCAACGCGGGAAGAATGATCAAGGTGCCGATGTTGAACACCACCATTGCGGCGACGAACAGGCGCGCCGGGCGGTAACCCTTCTGCCAGTGATAGAAGGCGACAAACAACATGCTCAGGCCGGCCAGGGCCACCAGGGCATAGGTGATGATGTTCAGCGGCAGGGTATTGACGAACAGCAGCAACAGGCTGCAGGTGACGATAAACAGGATATCGCCAATCAACAGTTTGTTCAGCGGGTGCGGGCCGAGCGGCGCGAAGAAGCGATAGGCGAACATCAACCCTGCGGGAGCGGTCAGCAGCAATGCCAGATAGGCGCCCGGGGTCTGCACCGCGTGCCAGTTCGGCAGCCAGGGACCGGCGAGGTTGAGCAGCAGCAACAGACTGAGGCCCAGCAGGCCCTCGCAGACCGCCAGCCACAGGCTGCTGCGCGAGCGGGAGTAGGCGTAGCGCACAAGGTTGTGCAACAGCAGCATGGCGAGACAGCCGAACAGCAAGCCGAAGATCAGCGTCTGATTGTGGTTGGCCGCGCTCATCACCGCCGATTGCAGGGTGACGTGCGGGCGCAACTGGTGATCGGAGACCAGGCGCAGATAAACATCGAGCGGTTTGTCGGTCTGGGGCAACGGCAGCATGAAGTCGCTGCTCGGCAACGGCCTTTCGACCTGTGGCTGGTCGGTGCCGGTGTTGCGTTGCTCGATCAGCTTGTCACCGTCGAGTACGTAGAGATTGAGCTGTGACAGGTCGGGGGCAAAGATGCGCAGCACTTGTTCGTGCTTGCCCGGCGCCAGTTTGAAGCGCAACCACAGGGCGCCATCGGGCTCGGCCGCAGTGAGGCGGTCGAGGTCGATGGGGCTGAATTGATTGGTGTAGCGAGCGGAGCGGATATCGCTCAGTTGCAGATTGCCCTGATCGTCAAGCAATACCGACCAGCCACTGCCTTGCGCGGCCTGGGCCGGGAGCATGCAGAGCAAGGTCAGCAACGTGACGGTGAAGCTTATGGCAATCCTGAGCCAGCGCACGGCGAAATCCCTTCGTAGGTTGATGCCAGAATATAACGATGCGCGGCGGCGGAACAGTCCGGCGAGGAACGGTATCCCTCGCCGGACTTGATGAACAGCTTATTCCTGGGTTTCGCCACGTTCACGGGCAATGGCGCGGTAGCCAATGTCCTTGCGGTAGAAGCAGCCTTCCCAGTCGATAGCCTCGGCCAGCTTGTAGGCTTGCTGCTGGGCTTCACCGACGCTAGCGCCCATTGCGGTGGCGCAGAGTACGCGACCACCGGCAGTGACGACCTGACCATCCTTCAGCGCGGTACCGGCGTGGAAGACTTTGCCTTCCAGGCTGGCCGCTGCGTCCAGACCGTTGATCGCCGCGCCCTTGGCGTAGTCGCCCGGGTAGCCGCCAGCGGCCAGCACGATGCCGACGCTCGGGCGTGGATCCCACTGTGCTTCAACCTTGTTCAGCGCTTGCGCCAGAGCGGCTTCAACCAACAGCACCAGGCTCGATTGCAGACGCAGCATCACCGGTTGGGTTTCCGGGTCGCCGAAGCGGCAGTTGAACTCGATAACCTTTGGATTACCAGCCTTGTCGATCATCAGACCGGCGTAGAGGAAACCGGTGTAGACATTGCCTTCTTCAGCCATGCCACGCACGGTCGGCCAGATCACCAGATCCATCACGCGCTGGTGCACGTCGGCAGTGACCACCGGGGCAGGGGAGTAGGCACCCATGCCGCCAGTGTTCGGGCCGCTGTCGCCGTCGCCAACACGTTTGTGGTCCTGGCTGGTGGCCATCGGCAGGACGTTTTTGCCATCGACCATGACGATGAACGAGGCTTCTTCGCCGTCGAGGAACTCTTCAATCACCACGCGCGAACCGGCATCACCGAAGGCATTGCCAGCAAGCATGTCGCGCACGGCGTCTTCGGCTTCGGCCAGGGTCATGGCGACGATCACGCCTTTACCGGCGGCCAGGCCATCGGCCTTGATCACGATCGGTGCGCCTTTTTCACGCAGATACGCCAGGGCCGGCTCGATCTCGGTGAAGTTCTGGTAGTCGGCGGTCGGGATCTTGTGGCGAGCCAGGAAGTCCTTGGTGAAGGCCTTCGAACCTTCCAGCTGCGCAGCGCCGGCGGTCGGACCGAAGCAGTCCAGGCCACGGGAGCGGAACAGATCAACAACGCCAGCGACCAGCGGCACTTCCGGGCCGACGATGGTCAGGGAAACGTTTTTCTCGGCAAAGTCGGCCAGTTGCTCAAGGGCCAATACGTCGATGGCGACGTTCTCGCACTTGGCTTCGATGGCGGTGCCAGCGTTGCCCGGCGCGACGAAAACTTTCTGCACGCGCGGATCCTGAGCCACTTTCCAGGCCAGGGCGTGTTCACGGCCACCGCTGCCAATGATCAAAACATTCATTTCAAAAACCTCAAAAATCTGTCAGGCGCTGCTGGAGCGCTTTATGTGGGAGCGAGCCTGCTCGCGAAAGCGGTGTGTCAGTCAAAACAGCTATGACAGACAGATTGCATTCGCGAGCAGGCTCGCTCCCACATTTGAACCGGTATATCAGTGACGGAAGTGGCGCATGCCGGTGAACACCATCGCGATGCCAGCCTCGTCGGCAGCGGCAATCACTTCAGCATCACGCATCGAGCCGCCCGGCTGGATCACCGCAGTGATGCCGACCTTGGCCGCGTTGTCGAGGCCGTCGCGGAACGGGAAGAACGCGTCCGATGCCATCACCGAACCGGCAACTTGCAGGCCAGCGTGCTCAGCCTTGATCGCGGCGATACGCGCCGAGTTTACGCGGCTCATCTGGCCCGCGCCGACACCGATGGTCTGACGGTTCTTGGCGTAGACGATGGCGTTGGACTTGACGTACTTGGCCACTTTCCAAGCGAAGATCAGGTCATGGACTTCCTGTTCGGTCGGCGCGCGTTTGGTCACGACTTTGAGGTCATCGGCGCTGATCATGCCGATGTCGCGGCTCTGTACCAGCAGACCGCCATTGACGCGTTTGTAGTCCCACGCGGCTGCGCGGTCTGCCGACCACTCGCCGCAGGCCAGCAGGCGCACGTTGGCTTTGGCTGCAACGATGGCGCGAGCCTCTTCGCTGACGCTCGGGGCGATGATCACTTCAACGAACTGACGCTCGACGATCGCTTTGGCGGTCTCGGCATCCAGTTCACGGTTGAAGGCGATGATGCCGCCGAATGCCGATTCGGTGTCAGTCGCGTAAGCCAGTTCGTAAGCCTGACGGATGCCGCCTTCAGCGTCCGGGCTGACGGCCACGCCGCACGGGTTGGCGTGCTTGACGATCACGCAGGCTGGCTTGACGAAGCTCTTCACACATTCCAGCGCGGCGTCGGTGTCAGCCACGTTGTTGTACGACAGTTCTTTGCCTTGCAGTTGGGTCGCGGTAGCGATGCCGACTTCGGCAGGCTTGGCTTCCACGTAGAACGCCGCGCTCTGGTGCGGGTTCTCGCCGTAGCGCATTTCCTGGGCCTTGATGAACTGGCTGTTGAAGGTGCGTGGGAATTCGCTGCGGCCTTCAGTGCTCAGGGTTTCAGCCGCTTGATTCACGGTGCCCATGTAGTTGGCGATCATGCCGTCGTAGGCAGCCGTGTGTTCGAAGGCCTTGAGCATCAGGTCGAAACGCTGCGCGTAGGTCAGGCCACCGGCTTTCAGGCCTTCCAGGACGCTGGCGTAATCGCTGGCATTCACCACGATCGCTACGTCTTTATGGTTTTTCGCTGCCGAACGGACCATGGTCGGGCCGCCAATGTCGATGTTCTCGATGGCGGTCGGCAGGTCGCAGCCTGGCTTGTTGATGGTGGCTTCGAACGGATACAGGTTGACCGCCACCAGATCGATCGGCTTGATGCCGTGCTCGCTCATGATTGCGTCGTCGATACCGCGACGACCGAGGATGCCGCCGTGGATTTTCGGGTGCAGGGTTTTCACCCGACCGTCCATCATTTCGGCGAAACCGGTGTAATCCGCGACTTCCACTGCGGCAACACCGTTGTCGCGCAGCAGCTTGAACGTTCCGCCGGTGGAGAGGATCTCAACGCCCAGAGCTTCAAGCTCCTTGGCGAACTCGAGGATCCCGGTCTTGTCGGAAACGCTGATCAAGGCGCGGCGGATCGGCAGGCGGGTAGTCTGGTCGGTCATCTCAATTTCCATCAAAAGCAAAGGAAGTCAGCAAAAAAGGCGACCGTTTTTTACGCGGGCGCCTTTCTGGTTTGATTGAATGCTTACAGCAGATCGTACTGCTTGAGTTTCTTGCGCAGCGTGCCGCGGTTAAGTCCGAGCAGCTCACTGGCCTTGGTCTGGTTGCCCTTGACGTAGTTCATCACGCTTTCGAGCAGGGGAGCCTCGACTTCGGAGAGCACCAGGTTGTACACATCCGTGACGGACGCGCCCTCAAGGTGGGCGAAATAATTGTGCAGCGCCTTCTCGACACTCCCGCGAAGGGTCTGGCCTTCTTCGCTCGGGGTATTGAGGTGCTGTTTCAAATTCACGTTGTCGCTCACGGGTGCTGTTCCACTCACTAAAGTCTCGGTCATCATCGTCATGCGGCCACCCCTTCTTCGTCCCCTGTCAGGCTCTTGTAACGCTCGGCGAAAAACTCCCGAACGTTGGCGCATTGTGTTTCCGTACCATCCAAACGATTGAAGTGGGCGCGAAACTCCCTGGCGCCCGGCAAGGTTGCGAGATACCAGCCCACATGCTTGCGCGCAATGCGCACGCCCATCACATCCCCATAGAAAGTGTGAAGGGCGGCCAGATGCTCCAGCAGAATGTGTTCCACTTCGATCAGTTCCGGTGCCGGCAATTTCTCGCCGGTACGCAGGAAGTGTTCGATCTCGCGAAAAATCCATGGCCGCCCTTGGGCGGCGCGGCCTACCAACAGGCCATCGGCACCGGTCGCGTCGAGCACGTAACGGGCCTTTTCCGGCGAATCGATATCGCCATTGGCAAACACCGGCATCGACACCGCCTGCTTGATCGCGGCAATCGTGTCGTACTCGGCTTCACCGGTGTACAGATCGGCGCGAGTGCGGCCATGCACTGCCAGCGCGGTGATCCCGGCCTGCTCGGCGATCTTCGCCACGGTCAGGCCGTTCTTGTTGTCGCGATCCCATCCGGTGCGGATCTTCAAGGTGACCGGCACATCAACCGCAGCCACAACGGCCTGCAGGATCTCGGTCACCAGTGCTTCGTCCTTCAACAACGCGGAACCGGCGGCCTTGTTGCAGACCTTCTTTGCCGGGCAACCCATGTTGATATCAATAATCTGCGCGCCCAATTCGACGTTGGCCCGGGCCGCATCCGCCAGCATCTGCGCGTCGCCACCGGCAATCTGCACCGAGCGGGGCTCGGGATCGCCTTCGTGGATCATGCGCATGCGCGACTTGCGGGTGTTCCACAGGCTCATGTCACTGGTGACCATTTCCGAGACTACAAGCCCTGCGCCCAAACGCTTGCACAGCTGACGAAAGGGCTGGTCGGTGACGCCCGCCATCGGGGCGAGAATCAAGCCGTTCTGCAATGTGTATGGGCCGATGCGTACCGCCGACATAGGACTTCCCTGAGGTGGGGCCGGATCATGAGAGTTCGAAAAAGGGTTGGCATGATACCCGCTCTCGATGACTGGATAAAGGCTGAATTGAACAAAATCTGAACAGTTATTCCGTTATCGCCACAGGTTTGGTTGTGGGTGGCAAAGTCAGAAAACCGCCGTCAATTGCAAACCGCCGCAGGGATTCACTCGGGCGAGTGGAAACTCAGGCTGTAATTCACTGCTTTCGGGCCTGGGTCGAGGATATCCAGCGCAATGTGGATCGGCGTTTGCGGCGGCATTTCCGCCAGACCTTCGAGGTCCCCTCTGAGGTACTCGCCGGGTTTGAAGCGACGACTGGCGATCAAGTGGCCATTGAGGTCGGCGAAACGCAGTTCCAGTAATGGAAAGGGCTGAGAAAACGTCGCGCGGTTATAAATGATCGCGTCGACCACCAATGCGCCGTTGAACTCCGGATGACTGCGCACCACCAGGTTGCTGCTCTTGATCCGGGCGATGTCGACCTTGGACGGCACCGTGCAGCCGATCTGCGGGCAGATTTGCTGGAACCACGGACGGTATTGATCCTGACGGGCCAGTTCGTCGAAATGATAGGCGATGTATTGGGCAGCCAGTCCGCCCGCCGCCAGTAGCACCAACAACAACCAGAGCAAGCGGCGTCCCCAAGGCGAGCGGCGTTTCTGCCAGTCCAGTTGCAGCGGGTCGTCAGTCAGGTCTTGCAGAACTTCAGCACGTACACCGGGTTCGGCGCGCTCGCGCTTTTTGCGCAGCGGCTCGATCGATGGCAACTCGTCGCCGTCATCGATATCGTCGCTGGCAGAAAATCGTTCACGACGGGCATTCGGATCGATCGGGTCGTGAAGGCGCAGTTGCGGGATCGCCGGCTCGTCGTCGAGATCTACCGGTTCCAAAGTCAGCGAAGGCTCGGTGCGTGCGGCTTTGGCCGGTTCGATCTCCGAGACTTCCGCCTCGTCGTCGGGCTCGATCGTGTGCTCATCGGCATGTTCGCTGAACAGGCTGTCGCGCCAGACGGTTTCGTCCGGCTCAGGCATGTCGCGCCGGGCGCTCAGGGAATCTTCGCGGGGACGACCGAATTCGGTGGTCGGCTGGATTTCCCGTTGCTCGAGGCGGGCAAGTTCCTGGTCCAGATCGAGGCTGTCGAGATCCAGCTCCGAGGCGCTCCACTGCTTTTGGCTGATGGCGCGCGGTGCCGGCGGCTCGACGATGGCTACGGGTTCGACGGCTGGCGTCGACTCGACAATCGGCGGTGGCTCCGCAATCGGCAGTGGCTCGGCAAGCGACGGCGCGAGCGGCGTCACCGCGTCCTTGCCAGCGTGTTGTTCCAGCAGCTGTTTGGCGGCGTTGAACACTTGCAGGCAGGAGCCGCAGCGAACCACCCCGCGGGCCACGCTCAATTGAGCATGGCTGACACGGAAACTGGTTTGGCAATGCGGGCACTGGGTGACGAAACTGTCAGTCATGCGGCGATCCGGATTATGCAGGCGGACATATTAGCGCCGACGGCCGGTGATGCGCACCCAGCCATCGCGATTGGCGATCGGGTCGAGATCGAAGTCCTGTGCATAAGCGGCAGCGACTTCATCACCTTGTTCAGCGAGGATGCCCGACAGGGCCAGACGACCGCCGGATTTGACCAGGCCAGACAGTTGCGGCGCCAGCGAAACCAGCGGACCGGCAAGAATGTTGGCAACCAGCACGTCAGCTTGAACCTGCGGCAAGTCTTGCGGCAGGTACAGCGGGAACAGTTCGTCGGCAATATTGTTGCGACCGGCGTTGTCGCGCGAGGCTTCCAGTGCCTGCACGTCGATGTCGGTACCAACGGCTTCTTTCGCACCGAGCAACAGGGCGGCGATCGCCAGAATTCCCGAACCGCAACCGAAGTCGAGCACGTCACAGTCTTTCAGGTCCTGGCCGTCGAGCCATTCCAGGCACAAAGCGGTGGTCGGGTGAGTGCCGGTGCCGAACGCCAGGCCCGGATCCAGCAGCAGGTTGACCGCATCAGGTTCCGGCGCGGCGTGCCAGCTCGGCACGATCCACAGGCGCTGGCCGAAACGCATCGGCTGGAAACCGTCCATCCAGCTGCGTTCCCAGTCCTGATCTTCGATGACTTCGCTGTGGTGTTCGGGCAGCGGGCTGCCGGTCAGCAGTTCCAGATGGGCCAGTACCGGGGCTGGTTCGGTGCCGCCTTCGAACAGCGCCAGCAAGTGGGTGTGCGACCACAATGGGGTGGTGTTGAGTTCCGGTTCGAAGATCGGCTGGTCTTCGGCGTCCATGAAGGTCACCGACACGGCGCCGACTTCGAGGAATGCGTCCTCGTAGGTTTCGGCTTGTTCGGGGGTGATGGCGAGACGGACTTGCAGCCAAGGCATGGCGGGCACCTTTGAAAATCTGTGGGGCAGCCCGAAGCTGCAAAAGCGCGCAGTTTACGCCAGGTCGCCGGCAAAGTGGACACGCCTCTTGGCTGTTACACATTCGCCGGCGCGATATACATATGTATCCCCGGAGCGCGGTTGCCGGCAAATAGAGTGAAAGCTCATTTCTACGCAAGCGGGCTGGACGATATGGCGAGTGAACAAGGGATTGTAGAAGAAAAACCACCGGAAGCCGCTGCGCCCACAGGGACGGCCCAGGAGATTCTGCTGCGGATCACGCGTTGGCAGGTACTCATCGACAAGCGCCTGAGCAGTCAGCTGACCTTATTGGAGGCCATGGAAGCTTTCGCGTTGACCGAGCTGCGCAATCATTACCCGCACGGCAATATCGATCCGGGTTTTGTGCTGGCTTTGCTCGATTCGATTCTGCAGAAAATCATCGACGGCAAGCCGATGATGTACCTGGCGATTCAGGACGCTCCGTACCGCTGGCCGGGTGCTGCTGACCGGGGATTTCCGCTCGGCCATCGTCAAGCGGTCATCCAGACTGTGGAGAGCGTTTCTGAGCATTTCCTTGATCAATACAAAAACTACCTGCGAACACATTGGGAAACCAAAGGGCAGGAGGCTGCGTTCGATCAGTTGGTTTTGCGCAAATTGCAGCGTTATATCGATGACATCGACGCGCTGTTCCAGACTGACCGGCTCGTGCGACTGACGCCGGATCGATTGCGCAGGCAAATCGAAAAGGTTCAGGAGCGAGGCGCTCGCCGCTATCGGTTGACCGCAATGGCAACGGGTGCGGAAAAGAAGAGGCTCGAAGCGCTGTCATACGCGCAATTGCCGCATTGGCTGCGGGTGCTGAACGAACCGGAGCGTGCCAGGCTGCGCCGTTATCAAGAACAGACGTCGCAGGCCCAGGCAGCGCTCGATGATCTGCTGGAAGGCTACGGCTCGTTGCGCGCCTATGCCCGGCAACAGGCGATTGACTATATCCAGCTCAAACTCGACATGGAGGTGGAACCGGACCGGATCGATGTCCGCCTGAGGTGGCTTTCAGCGGTCGGCGAGCCGACGCAGAACCGCAGTTTGAGCCAGTTGCTCGCGGCGGGGCCGATCGGTACGGATTTCGCTGCCGTTCTGGAAGTCACCAGTGGTTCTTCGCGACGCAATCAGCCGCTGGAGCCGGCATTCATCGCCGACATGCTGGCCGGCCAGGATTATCCGGTCGGGTACCTGCGAGCCCTCGCCGGGCAGTATGAGCGCGAGGACGTACAAAAGGCCTTGATCGACTGGTTTGTCGCGCGACTCAAGCAAAGCGCGTTCGTTGCGCGTTGTGCGGGGCATCTGGCGGTGGACGATCATGATCGTCTCGAATCGATGTGGGCAGGGGAAGCCATGGGCGAATCCTTGCGCGTCGCCGCACTGACTTTACCCAACGGCATGCAGTGTGCCGACTTTCTGGTGTTTTACCGGCAAGAGCCTGCACCAGCGGTGAGCGATCTGCTGCTGTACGCGCCAAACAAGCCAGACGGCCAGGAGTGGGTGCGCCTGCCTTCGCTGGCGGCATTGACCGGAGAGGTCTGGGGCTGGACGCAGAGCGAGTCCGGTCGCGAATATCTTTTGCAGCAGCTTTCTCCCACTGCCCATCGGCGAGCGCGGGAGTATCTTGTCGCCGTGGCTGCCGACCCTGGCCGTTGGGGTATGAGCAGTGATATTCGGCGTGCGCCCCTGCCGTTCGCTCAGTGCGTCGAAGCGGCTGTAAAAATGGGCCTGGCCAAAAACCTGCAGCAGGTCGAAGAGGACAACTTACTGCGCTGGAACTCAACGCTGACCCTGGATGCGCGTCGACGCCTCAGTAGTCTGAATCAGGAGCTGGTTGTTCATCAGCAGGTCTTCAATGAGTTGCTGGGCGGTTTCGAAGTCTTTGTCGACTTTGCCAGACGCACGGTGGCCGCAGAGATCGCGCCTTATATGCGTAGCAAACAGGTGCTGGAACCGGTTGATCCGGCCACCGTGTTGATCGATTACAACGCCGGCATCGCCGATCGCAGGAAACAGTCGGTAGCCAGCCTGCTCGATCTGGCGATCTACGGCTATGACGACAACGCTGGTATCGACAATCCGAAAAAGGGCGTGCGCTCATCCGTTGGCCAGGATCTGAGCGAGGTGCGCAGCGCCGATCTGGCGTTGTATCTGCGCGGGGCCTGGCTGGGTGAGAAGTACGCCAGCGAAATCCGAGGCAAATATCTCGACGCTCGCCATGCGGACTACGAGCCGCGCCGGTTTGCCTGGCGCAATGTGCTGCTGTCGACAATGGATCGTGACTTGCGGGTTGCGCGAAGTCAGGCACGGCTAAGCGACACGGTGTATACAGCGCTCGTCCGCCAGGTCTCGCTGTTGAGTCAATTGCCAACGTCAGGGGGCCATTTGCCGGGCGCCAACAGGGTCACGACTGACGGCGTATTCAGATTTACTGTGCGTGGTCATGTCGTACTCGGGGTTTATGTTTTTACTGCTTTCGATCCCGAGCCGTCTTGGTGGTTGTATACCCCGGATGCTCCTGACGGCCTTGCGGTGCGCCCGTACCATTCACTGTTTGGCGACATCGCCGGCGAGCTGCATGACTACTTGATGGCGCGCACGGCGGTTGCTGCACGCAAAACCGTTTCGCTCTCCTTGCATGCGATAGCGGTAAAAAATCAGCGCGTCGATACGCTGTACGAAGCGCAGCGAGTGAGCGACGCGCGGGTTGAGTTCAACGCTTACATCGAGCGCACGGTTACGGATGTGCACGACATCACGACCAGCCGCGCGGAAATGATCGAAAGACAGGTGGTCAAGGGACTGATGTTCGCCGCCGCGCCGTTCTGCATGGTGTTTCCGCCCTTCGCCTTGCTGCTGGACGTGGTGTTCATTGCCGTCAGTGCCGGTGATGCCGTCGCGGCGCATCTGGAGGGCGATGTCGATGGCGCGCTCGGCCATTGGCTTGAGGCGTCGTGGGGCGCGCTGTTTGCCATGGTTGGCGCCGGCAGTACGGTCAAGTTACTCGGGCGCACGGTCAGAAATCTGAAGCACACGACGCGGCCGGTCTCATTGCTCACCGAACGCTTGAGCACGGTGGCTCCGATTCGCAAGGAAGCGCTGCCGGCGGTTCGCAAGGTGCGTTTTCACGCCAGACAGGCCGTCAGCAACAAGCCGGATAATTTGCAGCAGGTCACTGAAGAAGGTGTCTTTTTTGGCACATGGCGCAGTCCGCCCAGTGCTGCGCAGCCCCAACCGACCTATTACATCCGCAACAGAGGCAAGTACTTCCAGGTCAGGGAAAACCCGCATTTCGGCGGGCTCAGCCTGATCGATGCCCGGCGCCCCGAAGCCATTTATCAGCGCCCCGTACGTCTGACCGCGAGTGGCAAATGGACGCATGACCGGGTCGGGCTGCGCGGCGGCAATGATCAGGTACGTAATCTTGGTCGAGTGAACAATCTGCGCAATGCGTTTCCCGGCCGGGTCGAGCCAGTGCTGAACCGTGGTGCGTTGCAGGGCGAGGCTGTGGTGGCGAAGTTTGTCGCCGGGTCTATGGACAATTATCTGTTTTCGCTGAATGCGCAGACCTGCGTGATTGCCTCGATGTACAACCCGGCGACAAAGGTCGGCGCAGTCATTCATTTCGATCACAACATTCGCTCGCTGATCAACCACACCGTCAAGGATGCGATGACGCGTCTGGGAGGCTCGCCCAAAGATGTTCGGGTCACGCTGGTGGGCGGTGACTGGCTGACCGGCACCGACATCGGTGGACCGGTCAGGAGTGTATTGCGTCAACAGGGGCTGAGGCCGACATGGGATTACTGGTCGTATTCTTCCTGTCTGGGTAATACCTATGCTGTTTCGTTGAATCTGAACAACGGTGTTTCGACGGTGTTCAAGACTTCCGCCAGCCAGGTTGAACGCTTGTATTCGCCGGTTTTGCAGCGGGCCAGATATGCCAGCGATCCGGTGTCGAAACGTGCACAGGTATTCATGGAGCGGTTTCGTCGAAAGCCATTGCACCAAGATGCCTCTGGCGCTGTAGTCGACCAGAACGGGCGCCGGGCAACCCCTGAAATGATTCAGGGGCAGGCTTTTACCTTGGTGTCGATGTACTGATGCGCTGGTTGCAGGCATAAAAAAACCCGATCCACAGGGATCGGGTTTTTCCACGCCAGGTCAGTCTTACGACTGCTTGGCCAGCTTGTGCTCGAGGTAGTGAATGTTCACGCCACCTTTGCAGAAGCCTTCGTCACGAACCAGGTCACGGTGCAGCGGGATGTTGGTCTTGATCCCGTCAACCACGATTTCGTCCAGGGCATTGCGCATGCGGGCCATGGCTTCGTCGCGGGTCGCGCCGTAAGTGATCAGCTTGCCGATCAGCGAGTCGTAGTTCGGTGGAACCGCATAACCGCTGTACAGGTGCGAATCGACGCGAACGCCGTTGCCGCCTGGTGCGTGGAAATGCTTGACCGTGCCCGGGCTCGGCATGAAGGTTTTCGGGTCTTCAGCGTTGATCCGGCATTCCAGCGAGTGGCCACGAATAACCACGTCATCCTGAGTGAACGACAGCTTGTTGCCAGCGGCGATGCTGAGCATCTCCTTGACGATGTCGATACCGGTAACCATTTCCGAAACCGGGTGCTCCACCTGAACACGGGTGTTCATTTCGATGAAGTAGAAGCGACCGTTTTCGTAGAGGAACTCGAAGGTGCCGGCGCCACGGTAACCGATGTCGATGCACGCCTTGACGCAACGAGCCAACACTTCTTCGCGAGCCTTCTCGTCGATGCCCGGTGCCGGCGCTTCTTCGAGAACCTTCTGGTGGCGGCGTTGCAGCGAGCAATCGCGGTCGCCCAGATGGATGGCGTGGCCCTGGCCGTCGGACAGAACCTGCACTTCGACGTGACGCGGATTGGTCAGGAATTTTTCCAGATAGACCATCGGGTTGCCGAACGCCGCGCCTGCTTCGGAGCGGGTCAGTTTCGCCGAGGCGATCAGGTCTTCTTCCTTGTGCACCACGCGCATGCCGCGACCACCACCGCCACCAGCGGCTTTGATGATCACCGGGTAGCCGACTTCACGACCGATGCGCAATGCCGTTTCTTCGTCTTCCGGCAGCGGGCCATCGGAACCTGGAACGGTTGGCACGCCTGCTTCGATCATCGCGTGCTTGGCCGAGACCTTGTCACCCATCAGGCGAATGGTGTCGGCTTTCGGGCCGATGAACGCGAAGCCGGAGTTCTCGACCTGCTCGGCAAAATCGGCGTTTTCCGCGAGGAAACCGTAGCCTGGGTGAATGGCGGTAGCGCCAGTCACTTCAGCGGCAGCGATGATGGCCGGGATGTGCAGGTAGGACTGAGCGGCAGAAGCCGGGCCAATGCAGACGGATTCGTCTGCCAGACCCAGGTGCATCAGCTCTTTGTCGGCCTTGGAGTAAACGGCGACGGTCTTGATGCCCATCTCTTTGCAGGCACGCAGAATCCGCAGGGCGATCTCACCGCGGTTAGCGATCAGAACTTTTTCCAACTTCGCAGTCATCAAAGGCTCTCCGCAGTTCAAACGATGGTGAACAGCGGTTGGTCGTACTCAACCGGCTGGCCGTCTTCGACGAGGATGGACTCGATCACACCGCTGGTTTCAGCTTCGATGTGGTTCATCATCTTCATGGCTTCGACGATGCACAGAGTGTCGCCTTTCTTCACGGTCTGGCCGACTTCAACGAAGGACGGCGAGGTTGGCGAAGATTTGCGATAGAAGGTGCCGACCATCGGCGAACGGGCAACAGTGCCGTTCAGCGCTGGTGCAGCAGCGGCAGCCGGGGCTGCGGCAGCAACCGGAGCAGCGGCGGCGGCAGGTGCGGCAGCCGGAGCGTGCATCGGAGCCGGCGCGTAGTACTGCTGAGCCGGGGTCTTGCTGTGACGGCTGATGCGTACGGACTCTTCGCCTTCCTTGATCTCGAGCTCGTCGATGCCGGACTCTTCCAGCAATTCGATCAGTTTCTTAACTTTACGGATATCCATGAATCATCAACTCCCAAGGGTCGGTCAGGGGCGTTTAACGCTTGTAGTTCAAGCCGTTGCCTGTGTTTCAAGCTGTTCTAGCGCAGCCTCCAGGGCCAGTCGGTAACCGCTGGCGCCAAGGCCGCAGATCACTCCCACCGCTACGTCGGAGAAGTAAGAGTGATGGCGGAAAGGTTCGCGTTTGTGCACGTTGGACAAATGCACTTCGATGAATGGGATGCTCACTCCCAGCAACGCGTCACGTAATGCGACACTTGTGTGCGTAAAAGCTGCTGGATTGATCAGAATGAAATCGACCCCTTCGCCACGGGCGGCGTGGATGCGGTCGATCAATTCGTACTCGGCATTACTTTGCAGATACAGCAGATGATGGCCGGCTTCACGGGCGCGGCGCTCCAGATCCTGATTGATCTGCGCCAGGGTCGTTGAACCGTAAGTGCCGGGTTCGCGGGTGCCGAGCAGGTTCAGGTTGGGGCCGTGCAGCACCAGGAGGGTCGCCATCTGCGTAGTCCTTGTTATGAATGAGCAATCGTCAGAACCCGGCGACTATGCCGCAAAGACTTTGTGACTGTCCAGTTCTATGCAATAGCCAGCACGATGGCCGATGTTTGCGCGAAATATGTGACCAAGTGGTTTGATCCGGTCACTTGTAGTGATTGTGCTGACGCCTTCGCGAGCAGGCTCGCTCCCACAGGGGTACATATTCCAATGTGGGAGCGAGCCTGCTCGCGAAGGCGGTTCATCAGACGCGAAAGGCCTGTACGGCCGTATGCAATTGCCCACCCAACACCAGCAGATTCTCACCCTGCTCACGCCCGCGGCCGATACGCACCAGATTATCCCCACCCAGCTGATGAATCCGCTCACTGTGATCGCGAATCTCGCTGACCGCGCCGCTCTGCTGCGCCGTGACGTCGGCAATGCGGATCGCCGTGTCGGAAATGGTCTGGATCGCGCCGACGATTTTATCCAGCGCGCCATCTGCCGCTTGCGCCTGATTGGCCGTGGCTTCGGCGTGTTCGACCTGCGCGCGCATGCCTTCAACCGATTGACGAGCGGCGGTTTGCAGGCCGGCAATCAGGGTTTGAATCTCGGCAGTTGCGCCGGCTGTACGTTGTGCCAGCGAGCGCACTTCTTCAGCCACCACGGCAAATCCTCGACCCATTTCCCCGGCACGCGCCGCTTCGATCGCCGCGTTAAGCGCCAACAGATTGGTTTGATCGGCAATCGAGCGAATCACCGTCAATACGCCACCAATGGTCGCTGACTCCTCGGCCAGATGCTCGATCATTTGCGCGTTGCCCTGAACCTCACCGACCAGCGCGTGCAGGCCGGTGAGGCTTTGGCCAATCACCGTCTGGCCGTGCTCGACCGCCAATCCGGCGTGACGACTGGCATCCGCTGCCTGCTGTGCATCGCCAGCGACCTGCTGAATCGTCGCCTCCAACTCGCCGAGTGAATCGCGGATCAGCGCGGTGTCACCGGCCTGATGTTCGGCGCCGTTGTGCAAGTCGTTGCTTAGTTCCGCGAGTGTGCGACTGCTGCCTGCGACTTGTTCGGCATTGCCGCGAATTGTCCCGACCAAGTCCACCAGGTAGGCACGCAAGCGATTGAGCGAGGCCTCGATGTCGTGCAGTTCACGGTTGGTTTTGCCCAAATGAATATCGCCGCTGAAATCGCCTTCGGCCCAGTTCGACAGCGCCGGAGCGAGATTGGTCAGCGTGCGGGCCAGCCGCCGCTGCAAGGTGTCGATGAGCAACGCAATCAGCAGAATCAAGCCGATCATCACACCTTGCATCAGCCGCACTTCGCCTTGAATTTGCCCGTGCTGCGCGCGCACGACCGGCTCAAGTCCGGAGATGGCCTGCTGCACGGCGGCGATTTTCTGGTGGGTGGCGGTGCTGAGGTCGGTGCGTTTCTGGATCTGATCCCGTGTGCGTGCAAGCTCCGCCGGATAGCGTCCGAGCAAGCTGTTGAGCTCACGTTTGAGCCCGACACCGGCGTCTTCGGCAACGGCTTTTTCGCTGCTCTCGATGCCCATCAGCGCGGCGAAATCGTCGCTGCCCGATTCATTGTTGGCGACGACGCCGAGCAAGGGCAGGGCATCAATCACTTGAGCTTGCGAGCGGATATTGGTGACTTCGCGCTCAACATCGGCGGCCAGTTCACTGCGCCCGCTGCTGACCAGTTTGTCCCGCGCCAGTGACAGCTTGCCCAAGTGCTGCGAAGCGACGAGCAACGGCGTCAGATAAGCCGCATTGCCGTTGGCGTAAGTGCTGAGCTGATCGAGGCTGGCGCTCAGTTCGCGCTCTGCCTGCAACAGCAAGGCCTGCGGGTCGCCCGCCAGTTTGCCGGCAGCGAGCAGGTCGGTCTTGCTGAATTCATCAAGGCCCGACAGGCTCGGGCGCAGGGTGTCGGCCAGCGCTGGCGGCAATTCGCCGAGTTCTTTCTGCAAATTGTCGATGGCCTGACTGGCACTGCTCAGGCGCAAGGCGTCGCCGCTGGCGAGGTAATCCTCGACGTTGCGTGCCACCTCGTTCTGAAATTGTTGCGACAGACCGAGATAGCGCTCCATCAACAGGTACGGGCGCTCAAGGGCTTTTTGCGACCACCACAGCGTCGCGCCGAGTGCGAGGCACACGGCGACCAACAGCAGGGTATTGAGATTGGTGAGCAACTTCAGGCGCATGACGGCTACCAACGGCAGAAATGGTAAGCGCCTGAATTTATTGCGGTTCTGTTACAGGGTTATGACCGAATCAGTGGAATCCGATGAAAAAGTGGCACTTTGCTTTGAGTCGCGCGCGGTTTGCACGCGATTGCGTCCGGCGCCCTTGGCGCGGTACAGCGCTTCGTCGGCCTGACTGGCCATCATCAGACTGTCGCAGTCGTCGTGCATTTCCACCACGCCGGCGCTGAAGGTGCACCACAAATCCTGCGGCTGCGCCGG
The DNA here is from genome assembly GCF_014268485.2 of Pseudomonas zeae. Lineage (NCBI taxonomy): Bacteria > Pseudomonadati > Pseudomonadota > Gammaproteobacteria > Pseudomonadales > Pseudomonadaceae > Pseudomonas > Pseudomonas zeae. Next base: position 1,045,568 of record NZ_CP077090.1, read on the forward strand.
GTAGTGGATTTCAGCGAAGCGCTGGCGGATCTCGTCGAGCACTTTGTGCGCGGCCTCTATATCGGTGTCGGGCATGACGATGGCGAATTCTTCGCCGCCGTATCGGCCAATGAAATCGGTCTTGCGCAAACGTTGCTTGAGAAACAGCGCGAGGCTCTTGATCACCCGGTCGCCCATCGGGTGGCCGTGGCTGTCGTTGACCCGTTTGAAATGGTCGATGTCGAGCATCGCAAAGCTCAATGGCTTGTTCTCGCGGCGGGCGCGAAACGAGCAGTCTTCGAGCAATTGCAGAATGTGCGTGTGGTTGTACAGACCGGTGAGGCTGTCGCGGACCATCCGTGCTTTGAGGTTGCGTGCGCGGGCGGCGCGGTTGCGCACGGTGGTGATCAGGTGGCGCGGCTTGATCGGTTTGGTCAGGAAGTCATCGCCGCCCTCGCTCATGGCGTCGAGCTGCTTGTCCAGATCGTCCTCGGCCGACAGGTAAATGATCGGCACGCTGACATAGCGATCGTTGTGGCGAATCACTTTGGCCAGTTCGGTGCCAGTGCAGGCTGGCATGTACATGTCGAGGATGATCAGGTCGGGCTGGAAATCGGCCAGTTCCGCCATCGCCTGAATCGGCTCGATCAAGGTCCGCGTGACGATGCCGGCGCTGTTGAGCAGGCGCTCGGTGTGCAAGGCCTGCGCACGCGAGTCGTCGATGATCAGCACTTTATAAGGTTCGTACTGGGCGACGCAGGTGAGGACTTCTATCTTTTCCAGCAGGCTCGACGCTTCGAGGGTGCCGGTGAGGAACTCCTGGCCGCCGGCGCGCACGGCGGCGAGACGGGTTGGCGTGTCGGTTTCGTGCAGGCTGAAGAACAGCAGCGGCAGCGGTTCTTCCAAACCGACCTGGGCCTCGGCGGCGAGTTTCAGGCCGATGCCGGCACCGCTGAAATCGACGTCCATGACGATCGCCGCGGGCAGGCGCTCGACCATCGAGGAGCGAAACGCCGACACACTGTCCAGCGCCTGCGCGCTCAGACCGAAGAATTCCAGTTGTTTGGCCAGGCGTTCGGCGCGGTCGTGATCTTGCAGCATCACATAGATCGGTTTGCGCAGCGGTGGCAGGAAAGTCTGGTCGAGTTGATCGCCATGGCGCAGGCCGGTGCGTGACAAGCGCTGCATCAAGCGATTGAGGTCGGTGATCAAGCCACTGCTCAGGCGACCGCGATTGGCGTCCACCGCTTCCAGCGATTGGCTGATATGGCGCGCAAGCTGCGTGTGTTCGGGCTGTTCGAAGCGCTCGGCAAAACGCAGCAGGCGCAGGTTGGCCTCGCTCAGTTCGGCGAGATCGACATTGGACCACTCAGTGCGTTGCAGGCGCTGCCATATCTCAAGAATCTGACGTGCCTGATGAATTACCCGCTGGGCAAAGTGGTGCTTGAGACGCTCACGGCTGGGGTCTTCTGGCTCGGTCATATCCTGACTACTAGTTAGGCTGCATGCTGAGATCGACTGGTGGCTCTATGCTAGCACCTCTTTTCCCTTACACGAGTGTCGTACGTCAATAATCTGCAGTGCGTCACCATTCAGTTTCTGACCGGACGGTTTTGTTTTAGACCTGGGTGTCTGACAAGTCCCCGTAGGCCGGGCTCTCCCTGACTAAGCGGGGTGATCAGGATGACGGCGCAGTCGTGCTTTTATCCGTGCAGTGAATGACCTTTGCGATGGTTTTCAATCCGATGGGCTGAAGCGTGGGCATCGGGGATTCCCCTATTCATCGTCGAAGCGTCATTCGCCCACACGAATTGCGGCTTATCTTTACGCGCGGGTGCCCGGCCCCGGCACGTTGTTGTATGGTTGTGGTCGAACCGTTGAACCCAAGTGATTGAAAGGATATCGCCATGCTGGACTGGAAAAACCGCGCGGGCAGCGCGCCTGAACGTGCCGCCGAACCCAAGTCGGCCACCCGCAGCTATGTTGGCGGATTGCTGTTCAGCCGTGCATTGGCCACGCTGATCGGTATCTACCTGCTGGTGACCATTGGCCTTGGCTGGTACTGGAGCCAGGAGCCGGCGCTGTTTCCGGTCGCACAAAACGCGCAAGTGGCGGCCGAGAAAGAAGGCAAGCAGATGGTGATCGGCTACACCACCGTCGAAACCCTGAAGACCGTTGCCGGCACCTTGCTCAACAAGCCGGGCGGCTACATTTCCAACGACCGCTTCCCGCCGGGCCTGTGGATGGACAATACGCCAAGCTGGGAATACGGCGTGCTGGTGCAGGTGCGTGACCTGACCCGTGCCCTGCGTAAAGACTTTGCCCGTTCGCAGTCGCAGTCGGCGGAAGATGCCGATCTGGCCAAGGCCGAGCCGCGTTTCAACTTCGACAACAAGAGCTGGATCCTGCCGTCGAGTGAGTCGGAATATCAGGAGGGCATCAACTCGCTGAGTCGTTATCAGGCACGCCTGTCCGATCCGACCCAGAAAAACGCGCTGTTCTATGCTCGCGCCGACAACCTGAACAACTGGCTGGGCGATGTCGGCACCCGTCTCGGTTCGCTGTCGCAACGCCTGTCGGCCAGCGTAGGCCGAGTCAAACTCAATACCGCGCTGAAAACCGAAGTGCCGGCGATCGGCGAAGTGCCGCAGGTTGACGAAGAAGTCGTCGAGACCCCGTGGATGCAGATCGACAACGTGTTCTACGAAGCCCGCGGTCAGGCCTGGGCGCTGTCGCACCTGCTGCGCGCCATTGAAGTCGATTTCGCCGATGTGCTGGCGAAGAAGAACGCCACCGTCAGCGTGCGCCAGATCATCCGTGAACTGGAAGCCTCGCAGGAGCCGGTCTGGAGTCCTATGATTCTTAACGGCAGCGGCTTCGGCGTGCTGGCCAACCACTCGCTGGTCATGGCCAACTATATTTCCCGGGCCAACGCCGCGGTGATCGATTTGCGTCAACTGCTCAATCAGGGCTGATTCATGAGCCAGAACGCCAAAGAGGCGGCCCATCGCGCCGCCTCGGATGCCGAACAGATCGCCTGGGTCGATGAGCAGGACAACCTGCTCGGCGCGCTCGTGCGCGCCGATTTGCGCGAGCGCGGACTGATTGGCCGTGGCACCTACATCATGTTGTTCAATTCCGCCGGTGAGCTGTGCGTGCACCGGCGCACCTTGAGCAAGGCGATTTATCCCGGCTACTGGGACGTCGCGGCGGGCGGCATGGTCCAGGTAGACGAAACCTACGCCGAGTCAGCGGCCCGTGAACTGGAAGAGGAATTGGGCGTCAGCGGCGTCGAGCTGACGGCTCATGACCATTTCTATTTTGAGGACACCGGCAATCGCCTGTGGTGCTCGGCGTTTTCTGCCGTATGGGACGGCCCGTTGAAACTGCAACCGGAGGAGGTGCTGGAAGCGCGCTTTATTCCGGTCGAGCAGGTGCTGCAGGAAATCCAGCAGAAGCCTTATTGCCCGGACTCTCTGGCCGCATTGAAGCGCTATCTGAAGGCGCAGCAAAGCGACGTCGCAAAGAACACATAAATTGGCGCCGATTGGCACTTAGCAATCGGGATTTTTGCCGTTACACTGCGCGACCTTTTCAAGCTGCACCGCGAGTGCTTTTTGTAGGAGCTGCCGCAGGCTGCGATCTTTTGATTTTTTGTTTTGGCGTCGAAATCAAAAGATCGCAGCCTCGTTTCACTCGACAGCTCCTGCATTTGGCGCTTTATCGGTGCAGTAGCGCTGCCCCTGCCTGAGTGGGGCTTCGCGGTCGATGACCTTGCCCAAGGTCGCGATCAGTCTTTGTCCTCCCGAGAGGATTGCCGGTGGCCAAAAAAGCCGCATCCTTCGCCGCCCTGGGCGGCCTGGTATTTTCCACCGACGCAGGTCGTCATTGCCCGGAATGCAGTAAGCCGGTGGACGCCTGTATCTGCAAACAAACCGTGATCCCGGCTGGCGACGGCATTGCCCGCGTGCGACGCGAGAGCAAGGGCCGTGGCGGCAAAACGGTGACTACTATCACCGGCGTGCCACTGGCCGAAGACGCTCTCAAGGAGCTAGCGACAACGTTGAAGAAACGTTGCGGCACTGGCGGCGCGTTGAAAGACGGAATCATCGAAATCCAGGGCGATCATGTCGAGCTACTCTTGGCTGAGCTGATCAAGCACGGTTTCAAAGCGAAGAAGTCCGGCGGCTAGCAGCCTCTGTGAAAACCACCTGCGGCTTGATCCGGCGCTGAAACACTTCAGATCCGGCGTCGTCTCCATGGTTTTCACAGAGCCTGTTCATGACCGGTTTCTAAACTCCACGCAGTCAGTGCGGTCTACCGCCGCGCTGACAAACCGTCATTTTCATTCTTTAGAATGCGCCAGCCTGAGATCAGGCGACGCACTATGACTTCTTTATAGGGGACTTCGATGTCCGTACGACGCACACGCAAAGACGATGGCAGCCAATGGACAGTTGCGGACAGCCGCAGTGTTTACGGGATTCGCCATTGGGGGGCCGGGTATTTCGCGATCAATGACGCCGGTCGCGTCGAAGTTCGTCCGAACGGTCCGAGCAGCTCGCCTATCGACCTGTTCGAACAAGTCGACCAACTGCGCAAAAGCGGTTTGTCCTTGCCGTTGCTGGTTCGCTTCCCCGACATTCTGCAAGACCGTGTTCGCCAGTTGACCGGCGCCTTCGATTCGAACATCGAGCGCCTGGAATACCAGAGCAAATACACCGCGCTGTACCCGATCAAGGTCAACCAGCAAGAAGCGGTGATCGAGAACATCATCGCCACCCAGGACGTCTCCATCGGTCTGGAAGCCGGCTCCAAGCCTGAGCTGCTGGCCGTGCTGGCGCTGGCGCCGAAGGGCGGCACCATCGTCTGCAACGGTTACAAGGACCGCGAGTTCATCCGTCTGGCGCTGATGGGCCAGAAGCTCGGCCACAACGTCTTCATCGTGATCGAGAAAGAATCCGAAGTCGGTCTGGTGATCGAAGAAGCCGCCTCGCTCAAGGTCAAGCCACAGGTCGGCCTGCGCGTGCGTCTGTCGTCGCTGGCGTCGTCGAAGTGGGCGGATACCGGTGGCGAGAAATCCAAATTCGGTCTGTCGGCAGCACAACTGCTGTCGGTGGTCGAGCGTTTCCGCGCGGCTGGCCTGGATCAGGGCATTCGCCTGCTGCACTTCCACATGGGCTCGCAGATCGCCAACCTGGCTGACTACCAGCACGGCTTCAAGGAAGCGATCCGTTACTACGGCGAGCTGCGCAATCTCGGTCTGCCGGTCGATCACATCGACGTCGGCGGCGGTCTGGGTGTCGACTACGACGGCACGCACTCGCGCAACGCCAGCTCGATCAACTACGACATGGACGATTACGCCGGGGTCGTGGTCGGCATGCTCAAGGAATTCTGCGACGCGCAGAGCCTGCCGCATCCGCACATTTTCTCCGAAAGCGGCCGCTCGCTGACCGCGCACCACGCCATGCTGGTGGTGCAGGTCACCGACGTCGAGAAGCACAACGACGAAATCCCGCTGATCGAAAACAAGGAAAACCTGCCGGAAACCGTGCAGTGGCTGGTTGACCTGCTCGGCCCGACCGACATCGAAATGGTCACCGAAACCTACTGGCGCGCCACCCACTACATGAGCGATGTAGCCGCGCAGTACGCCGACGGCAAACTGACCCTGGCGGAAAAAGCCCTGGCCGAGCAGTGCTACTTCGCTGTGTGCCGTCGCCTGCACAACTCGCTGAAAGCCCGTCAGCGTTCGCACCGCCAAGTGCTCGACGAGCTCAACGACAAGCTGGCCGACAAGTACATCTGCAACTTCTCGGTATTCCAGAGCCTGCCGGACACCTGGGCAATCGATCAGGTCCTGCCGATCATCCCGTTGCACCGTCTCGACGAAGAGCCGCTGCGCCGTGCGGTGCTGCAGGATCTGACCTGCGACTCCGACGGCAAGATCAACCAGTACGTCGACGAGCAGAGCATCGAGACCAGCCTGCCGGTACACGGTTTGAATGAAGGCGAAGATTACCTGCTGGGCGTGTTCCTGGTTGGCGCCTATCAGGAAATCCTCGGCGACATGCACAACCTGTTCGGTGACACCGACTCGGTGAACATCTACCAGAACGCCGATGGCAGCGTGTACCACGCCGGTATCGAGACCCACGACACCATCGAAGACATGCTGCGTTACGTGCACTTGTCGCCGGAAGAACTGATGACTCACTACCGCGACAAGTGCGCCAGTGCCCGCATCAGTGCCAGCGAGCGCACGCAATTTCTCGATGCCTTGCGTCTGGGCCTGACCCGCTCCTCCTACCTGTCTTCCTGAGGCCAGGTGGCGATCTTGCCGGGTTGTCTGAATTTTTCCTGAGCGTGGCGGAAAATTCGGATGATCCGGTGGGATATCTCCCAAAATCTTCGCGAAATCCATGGCATTCCCGGCCAGCAAAGTCATCCGGTCTGCTTTTCGCGTAGGTCATTTCCTAAGTTGTACTTCAGCTCTCTACTCGGCCATGGCTCTCGGCGAGAATCCCCGACCGCCCCTCCTGTAGAGATCCGCCCATGTTCGAACCAGTCAACGAGTCGTCCTTTCGTCTCGATGTAGCGGGCCTGTCCGACCCTTTCGAAGTCCTGGCCTTTACCGGTAGCGAAGCCCTCAGCGAATCCTTTGCGTTCGAGATCGATGTGTTGATCGACGATCCGCACCTGGATCTCGCCGGCCTGCTATACCGTTCGGCGTTCCTCTGTTTCGGGCCGTCGGGGGAGGGAGTGCACGGGCAATTGCAGAGCCTTGTCCAGCATGAACACGCAGAGGGTTCGAGATTGAGCCGGATCCGTCTGGGGCCGAAACTCGGTTGCCTCGCGCTGCGCTTCAGCCAGCGCATCTTCAGTGGCCGTTCGGTGCCGCAGATCATCGAACAAGTGCTCAGGGAGCACGGGATTGTTGGTGCCCAGCGCCGCTTCGATCTGTCCGGCGGCTACCCGGCCCGGACGTTCTGCACGCAGTACCGCGAGTCCGATCTGCAACTGCTCCAGCGCTTGTGCGCGCAGGCGCGGATTCACTATTACTTTGAACACGATCGCGACCGGCATTGCCTGGTGTTCGCCGATGATCCGGCGCAGTTACCCGTGGCCGGTACCGCGCAGTATCCGCGCGCGGACGACGGGCAAGATAGGTCACCCGCGTTGCGGCAATGGCAATTGCAAAGTGCAATTGGGAGCAGTTTATCGGGTGTGCAACGGGCTGAAGGCCAGAGTGAACTGCCAGCGTTGCGCAGCGGTCACTGGCTGCGGTTGGCCGGTCATCCCTTCGCTGAATGCAATCGGCCGTGGTTGCTCACACGCATTGAACATCGCGCCGATCCATCCCGTGAACCTCCCTACGTGAACCGCCTGTTCGGCACGGTGCAAGTGCCGTACACATCGGCTACAGCGCCATCGCGCCTGCGCATGCACAGCCTGCAACGGGCCTGGGTGGTGGCGGTCGATGAACCGCAGCCTGACCGGATGCGTCCGGTGGCGGTGCAATTCGACTGGCTCTATCAGGGCGAAGGGGCCGCCCCGAGTCATTGTTGGCTACCGCTTGCGCCGTCCCTGACGCAGGTGTCCATGGCGGCGCTGAGCGAGGGTGTCGAGGTGGTGGTGAGTTTCTTTGAGGGGGATCCGGATCAGCCGATGATCAGCGGCGTGCTGCAGCCGCCATCCGCTGTTGCCGACACCGATGATGACCTGCCGTTGCCTCTGCCCGACAGCCTGGTGAGTGACGGCTTGCAGCAACTGCTGACTTGCGGTGAACCGTTGCTGCTGTTGTGCCTGATCCCCGGCGGCGGCAGTTTCAACCATTGCGCTCAATCGGTGTGCAGTTGTCGATTGGTCACCGCGCTTGAACAGAGCGGCGCAACATGAATGGCGCGGCGCTTGAGCCCATGGCGCAGTGGCTGTTGCTCGATGGCCCGGATGCACCGCAGGCCTTGCTGACCCTGCACCGGGCTTTTGCCGGTGTGCAGTGTTTCAGCCTGTTCGAAGGCACTGAGTTCGAACCGGTCAGCGAGCACGGCCCGGTGTTGATCGAACTGCGTGACTGCCCGGCATTGGCTGCGTTGTGTCACAGCGACCCGAACACCTGGCGCGGGCTGTTGCTGAGCAGTGAGGTTGCGGCGCAACAACTGCTGAGTCACTTGCAGCGCATGCTCACGGTGTCGTTTGGATTGAACCACCGGGCTTTGCTCAGCTATTACAACCGGCAGACCGCGAGCTATTTTTTCGATGCCTGCGATGCCGCTGAGCTGAGCCGCTGGCTCGGGCCGATTCGTCAGCTGCGCTGGTTCGGTGGCACTTGGGCCGACCGGGCCATTGGCAGTCTGGGCTGGCAGCAGTTGCGCAACCCGGGGCTAGCCGTCGAGCCGCTGAGTATCGAAGAAAGCCTGACCCGGCGCCAGCGCGAACGCCTGCAAACCTGCTTGCTGGAGCAGCATATCTGGCGCTGGTGCCAATCGCTGGGAACCGATTACGCGACGATGGCCTCCCATGTGCATCAAGGCCTGACGCTGGGATTCAGTGACCGCACCGTGCTCGATGGCTGGTTATGGCTACGCTTGCTGCATCCGCGAGCCGTGCTGGTGCCACCGCCGGTGGGTCTGACCCAACAGCAGCGGCTTGACCATGTGCGGCGCCAGTGGCGCAGCGATCAGTCCTGAGGCGAGGTTCGGCGCGTATGGCAGGTTTATTCCGGCAAGGGTTGGGGGTCGTGTTGCTGCTGGTGCTGGGCGGTTGTTCGCCGGTGCAGTTGCTCAATGCGTTGACTCCGGACAGCACATACGCCAAAACCGTGGGCATCGCCTATGGCGACGATCCGCGGCAGAAGCTCGACGTGTATGTGCCGCATCAGCCGATGCCCGGCGCGCCGGTGGTGGTGTTTTTCTATGGCGGCAGCTGGAACAGCGGTTCGCGCGTCGACTACCGCTTTGTCGGCGAAGCGCTGGCGTCCCGAGGGATTGTTGCCGTGGTGGCGGATTACCGTTTGTATCCACAGGTGCGCTATCCGCTGTTCCTGCAAGACGGGGCGCGTGCGGTGGCATGGACCAAAGCGCATATCCACGAGTTTTCCGGCAACCCGCAGCGCTTGTATCTGATGGGCCACAGCTCGGGCGGGTACAACGCGGCGATGCTCGCGCTGGACAGCGAATGGCTCGCGGCGGTGGGCATGTCGCCCAGGGATGTACGAGGCTGGATCGGTCTGGCCGGGCCGTATGATTTTCTGCCGATCAAGAATCCCGAGGTGCGTCCGGTGTTCTTCTGGCCGGATTCACCGCCGCAGTCGCAGCCGATCAACCATGTCAGTCGCGGCGCACCGCCTGCGCTGTTGATTGCGGCAAGCCGGGATGATCTGGTCAACCCGACGCGCAACACCGGTGGCCTTGCGAGCAAGCTGCGCGAGGCCGGTGTGCCGGCGCAGGATTTGTATTACTCGCGGCCCAGCCACATAACCTTGGTAGCGACCCTGTCGCGGCCGTTGCGGCGTCTGGCGCCGGTGCTCGATCAGGTGGTCGGGTTTATCGCCCACACGCCGAGTCAGTGAACGCCGCCACTGAACCAGCCATCGTTGCGCTTGAGCCACCAGGCTTGCGCACCGAGGGTCAGGCTGCGCAACACCATGAACAGCAGAAAAGATATCCACAGCCCGTGATTGCCCAGACCTTGCAGCGCCCAGGCGAACGGCAATAACAGCACCACGGTGATCAGCATGCCGTTGCGCATTTCCCGCGCGCGGGTGGCGCCGATGAACAAACCGTCGAGCAGGTAGCTCCAGACTGCAATCAGCGGCAGCACGGCGAGGTAGGGCAGGTAGACGAACGCGGTGTCGCGCACGCTCTGGATGTCAGTCTGCATCTCGATGAACAAGTGCCCGGCCAGCAGGAACAGCATGGCGAAGCCGAGGCTGGCGATCAGTGACCAGCCGCTTGCCACCACCAGTGAGCGACGCAGGGCCAGACGATCACGGGCGCCGATGGCGTGTCCGCACAAGGCTTCGACGGCGTGGGCCAGACCGTCCAGCGCATGCGCCGTCAGCAGCAAGCCATTGAGCAGCAGCGCGTTGGCGGCCACCGTCGAATCACCCAGTCGCGCGCCTTGTACGGTGATCAGGAAAAACACCGATTGCAGCGCCAGGCTGCGGATAAAGATATCGCGGTTGACCGCCAGCAACGGGCGCCAGCTCTGCCAGATTCTCAGCGCTGCCCAAGCGATGTGCCCGGGGTACGCGCGCAGCGCTTTGCGGGTCAGCAGCAGGCCGAGCAGGGCGCCACTCCATTCGGCGATCACCGAGGCCCGCGCTGAACCGACCACGCCCCAATCCAGGCCGATGACGAACCACAGATTGAGGACGATGTTGATCAGGTTGGTGGTCAGCAGAATCGCCAGCGGCGCCCGGGCGTTCTGTGTGCCGAGGAACCAGCCGACCAGCGCATAACTGGCCAGCGCCGCCGGCAGGCCGAACAGGCGTGTATGGAAAAAGTCCCGGGTGAGTTGAGCCAGCTCCGCCGACGGTTGCATGAAGTGCAACGCAACACCACTCAGCGGCACACCCAAAGTGCCAAGCACCAGTGCCAGTCCCATCGCCAGCAGCAAGCCCTGCAACAGAATCTGCCGCAACGCCGCACCGTCGCTGCGCCCGGCGGCTTGCGCGGCAAACCCGGTGGTGCCCATGCGCAGAAAGCCCATGGCCCAGGCGAGAAATGTGTACAGGCTGGCACCGACCGCCACCGCGCCTAATTGATGGGCGTGGGGCAAGTGGCCGATAACGGTGCTGTCGACCAGCGCCACCAACGGTACGGAAATATTGGACAGAATCATGGGCGCGGCGAGTGCCCAGACCTTGCGGTGCGTCGGGCGGTCGCGCCAGTCGGCGATCAGAGTGGACATGCGGGCTCCTTGGGGGAGCGGGGATTGTAACGATTCATGGAGGATTTGCTGTGTCTGACAGAAACAACCCCCTCACCCCAGCCCTCTCCCAGAGGGAGAGGGGGCCGACCGAGGTGTCTGGCGTCATCCATCGACCTGAGAGAATGTGCCGATTATGGATTCGCTGAAGCTCGCTCAAGTCGGTGTAGCTCTTGAATATCCCCCATTCAGTCCCCTCTCCCTCCGGGAGAGGGCTAGGCGGGCGGCGTTCCGATGAGGGGCTCTTCAAGCGGTTAATGAATAATCCAGCTAAGCAGCCACAACCCCAGCAACAACCAGATGATCCCGGCAATGATCGACGCATTCATGAACGCCCGAATCGCCGACCACAACAGCATCAGCCCGACGATCAGGGCGATGATGCTGATGATCGAGGTGTCCATCCCCAGCGTCTTCGCCAGCCCGTCGACAAAGTTGCCGCCGGCATTGCTCAAAATGTTGAACAAGCCACTGAGGCCATCGACAATAAACCGGATGACCGAACCGAGCGCCTGCCCGAGCCATTCGAAAAAGCTTTCTACCTGCATGTGTGCATCCTGATGAAAGAGCTGAGCCTTGGGCCACAACGCGGGTGGCCGAGTTCCCTGCAACTATAGAGTGTTTGCACCGCCCTTGTAGGAGTGAGCCTGCTCGCGATGACGTCGTGTCAGACAAATCAATGTTGAATGACACGACGTCATCGCGAGCAGGCTCACTCCTACAAAGAGCATCGGCGGCCCTTGCCTTCAGGCGATATCCCCCCGAAGCTATACGCCTTCAGGAGAACCCGATGAACCTTGTTGAACTGACCGAACGCCTGCACGCCATTCGCGACCGTAATGACTGGCGGCAATTTCACAGCCCGAAAAACCTCGCCATGGCGGCCAGTGTCGAGATGTCCGAACTGGTGGAAATCTTCCAGTGGCTGACTGAAGACCAGTCGCGCCAGTTACCCGCCGACAAACTCGCCCACGCCGGGCAGGAAGTCGGCGATATCGTGTTGTACCTGTTGCTGCTGTGCAGCGAGTTGGGCCTGGACATGAATGAAGTGGTGCGCGCCAAGCTTGCCGACAGCGAACGGCGGTTCAGCTGATGAGCGACCGGCATTTCGATCAGTTGGCGACGCGGTTCGCCGAAAAAATCTATGGCGGCGCGAAAGGCGCGATTCGCCTCGCGGTGTTGCAGGCCGACCTAATCGAGGCACTGCCGGATCGTCCGTTGCGCGTTCTCGACATCGGTGGTGGTCTTGGCCACATGTCGCTGTGGCTGGCCGAGCGCGGCCATGACGTAACCTTCACCGAGCCCGCCGCACCGATGCTCGAAGGCGCGCGCCAGCGTTTTGCTGAAGCCGGGCAAACCGCAACATTCATCCAGGCGCCGTGGCAGGAACTGCTCGGCCAACTCACTGAACCGTACGATCTGGTGATTTGCCACGCCGTGCTCGAATGGCTCGCCGAGCCTCACGCGATCCTGCCGGTGCTGCACCAACTCACCAAGCCCGGCGGCTGGTTGTCGCTGGCGTTCTACAACCGCGATGCGCTGATCTACCGCAACCTGCTCAAAGGCCATTTCAAGAAAATGCGCAAGAACAGCATGGCCGGGGAAAAGCAGAGCCTGACCCCGCAACAGCCTCTCGATCCACGGGAATTGGCAACGCAACTCGAAGGCCTGTGGCAGGTCGAAACCCAGAGCGGGATCCGGGTTTTCCACGACTACATGCCGGTGGAATTCCAGGCCCGCGCCGAACTCGCGGATTTGCTTGAGATGGAGCTCGCTCACCGCCGTCACCCAAGCTTCGCCGGGCTTGGGCGCTACTTGCACTGGATCTGCCGGCCGATCTGATCGGAGCGCGACATGAAAGCTCAATCCGGGTTATTGCTGATCTGTCTGGGGTTGGCTGCCTGCCAGGGCAGCAACCCGTACGTGGCGCAGTCGCGGCCCTTGCCGCCGGCGCCGGCGCAAGCCGCCACCACCTTCGACCGTAGCGCTTACCCGGCGCCGCCGCGTGACTACGGACGCTATCGCAGTTGGGCCTGGCTCAACGGGCAGTTGCCGCCGGGTACGGCGTGGGCGGACTCGGCGCAAGTGGCCGAAGCGGTGAGCAATGCCCTCGATCAGCGCGGTTTGCGCCCGTTGCACGACAACCGCCCGGCCGACCTGTTGGTCAGCGCCGATCTGCGGCTGGAAACCCGTTTGCGGCAGGTCCAGGACGACTACGGCTACTACGGCGGCGGATACGGCGGCTACGATCGATATGGTCGCGGTTATGGCATGTACAACACGGTGCCGATCGTGCGCACGTATTCGGAGCAGGTCGTGGTGGTGCAGGTCAATCTGTTCGACGCCGGCAGCGGGCAACCGGTCTGGAGTGCCAGTGCTGAAACCGCGAACAAGGGCAGCGAAATCGATCGCACCGATTCGATCCGCGAAGCTGTGGAAAAGGCCATGTCGGCGTATCCTCCGAGTTAGCTTTCTGCCAACGGGAAGCTGCCGCAGGTTCATGTCTTCAATCGGAGAAAAACCATGTTCCGCCGTCTCGCTCTACTGGCCATGGCCACGCTGCTCAGCGCCTGCGCCGCCAACCAGGTCAACCACGACTTCGATGCCAGCCGCGACTTTGCCGCCTATCGCAGCTGGAGCTGGAAAGACCCCGCCCTGCAATATCGCCCCGATGATCCACGAATCAAAAGCGACCTGACCGAACAGCGCATCCGCCAGGCCGTCGCCGATCAGCTCGACCAGCGCGGTTTGCGTCCTGCGGCGGCGGGGGGCAAGGGTGACCTGAATGTACAGACCTACCTGATCGTCGAGGATCGTCAGCAGCAAGTGACGACCAATTACGGTGGCGGTTGGGGTGGCCCGTGGAACGGCTACTGGGGCGCGCCGATGTACAACGAAACGCGCAACATCACCTACAAGGTCGCGACCATCCAGATCGACCTGCTCGACGGCAAGGACGGCAAACTGGTGTGGCGCGGCAGCGATGAACAGATGCTCGCCAGCAGGCCGAATCCCGAAGATCGCAGCAATGCCATTCGCGAGACTGTCGGGCGGATTCTGGCCAACTATCCACCGCGCTGAATCCGTTAAAAAGTGGGAGCTGTTGAGCTCCCATTTTTTGTTCCACCCTAAATTCTGATGTGGGAGCGAGCCTGCTCGCGAAAGCCGGGTGTCATTCAACTGTTATTTATCCGACACGACGCCTTCGCGAACAGGCTCGCTCCCACAGGGATGTTTCTGTTCGAAATGGTGCGTTGCCATTAGGCGCGTCTACACTCAGTTGCACCAATGGAGCTTGCGGCAAAGGAGTGCGCCATGTCGCCTCGTTCGCGATTCACCAGCCCGGCCCGGCAGCGCGGGGCGATTGGCTTGATGGCGGCGGCCACCCTCAGTCTGGCGGTGGTGATGCTGCTGTTGGTGGTCGACACCGGCCGCTTGTACATGGAGCAACGCAAATTGCAGCGGGTGGTGGACAACGCCGCCCTCGAAGCCGTCAGTCGTGGCGGCAATTGCCTGCCGGGGCTGAGCGCTGCCAGTTACGCCGGACAAAGCGCCGTGCGCAACGGCTACGTTGTCGACGCCAGCAACACCCTCGCCACCACGTGCGGCACCCTGGTGACTGCCGCCAGCGGTTTACGCACGTTCGCCGTGGATGCCACGCAAATGGCTGCGGTCAAAGTCGTCGCCAGTCGCACGGTGATCACCAGTTTTGCCGGCGGCGTACAAGCCTTGTTCAGCGGTACACCGGTCAGTCTCAATACCACGCTGAATGCTTCGGCGGTGGCCGCCAAACCGCAGCCAACGGTCGCCCAGCTGAATATTCGCAGCACGCTGGCGAGCATCGATACAGCCCAGTCGAGCATCCTCAATCCGCTGTTTTCCGGGCTGCTCGGCGGTAACGTCAATCTCACGGCACTGGGCTGGGACGGCCTGCTGAACACTGATATCAACTTGCTGAAATACCTTGATCAGCTGGCGATCAATCTCAACGTCGCGGCGGGCAATTACACGCAATTACTCAACACTCAGGCCACGCTGACGCAACTGATTCAGGCGGCGGCGACGGTGGTGCAACTCAATGGTGCGACCGCCCAGGTGATCACCGCGCTCGGCCAATTGCAGGTGGCGGCGGTCAACGCGGCGCCGGTCAAACTGGGTGACATTCTGCAATTGCAGACCGGTACCACTTCGGCGGGGCTGGACGCCAATCTGCAACTGCTGCAGCTGATTCAGGGCGTGGTGCAACTGGCCAACAGCAAGAGTGCGGTGGCGGCGACGTTGCCGATCAGCGTGCTCGGGCTGGCGAATGTCACGGTGCGGGTGAAAGTGATCGAGCCGCCGCAGTTTTCCGCCATTGGCGATCCGGCGCGGGCCAAGGTCAATCCGACCGGGCCGGACCGGATTTATGTGCGCACGGCGCAGGTGCGCACGATGTTGTCGGTGAGCCTGCCGGTGCTGTCCGGGGTAACGGGGCTGACCAATGCGGTGTTGGGATTGGTCGCGGGACTGACGCCGACGCTCAATGCAGTCCTGAGTCTGAATCTGGTAGCAGTCCTGAGTTCGGTCGCCTGCGCCGGTTGCCAGCAACTTGACCCACTCCTTTTGCCATCCCCCGAAATTGACATCAGCCTGGATGCTGGTGGCGCGAAAAGCTATGTCACCGATTACAGCTGCCCAACCGGGACAACAGGCACGAAAAGCCTGACTGCCCACACCATCACATCCATTGCCGACCTCAAACTCGGCAAGATCGACCCTGCCAACGCCTTTTCCTCGGCCGCCGAACCGACTGTCACGCCATTACCGTTGGTTGATCTGGGAATCGTCACGTGCCACAAAATTCTGGGCATCGGGACTTGCGACCCCTCCACCCATATTCAATACGGCGCTGGCGGCATTGCGATCATGCTCGACACCAGCGTCGCGCAAAACACCCAGGATCTGGTGTTCTCCAGCGCTACGCCGTTCGCCACCCCGGCCAACCTCAAACTGCCGCCGAGCATCTTGCCGGCAGCGCCAACCAGTAACATCGTCGGCAACCTGTCGAACACCCTCGCGGGCATCAACCTGATCGTCTACAAACCCCAGGGCAGCAATCCATTGGGTGCCGTTGTTACCGGCGTTGCCTCGTTGATCAGTGATGTCACCAGCAAACTACTGCCGGTGGTGACCAACCTGGTCAGTCCGTTGCTCGACCCGCTGCTGAACAACCTGCTCAAAGGCCTGGGCATTAACCTGATGGATGTCGACGTCGGTGCCAACATGACCTGCGGCCAGACCGGCAAGGCCTATCTGGTGATCTAGGCGTCCACGGCAACCGGCAACTCGATGCAGAACCGTGCACCCTCCACCGAGTTGCGCACGCTCAACTCGCCGCCCATGTTGTCGATGATGCCGTAGCTCACCGACAGCCCCAGCCCGGTGCCGACGCCGATGGGTTTGGTGGTGAAAAACGGCTCGAAAATCCGCTCCAGCAAACGCGGATCGATGCCGCCCCCGTTGTCCTCGACCCACAGTCGCACATGCTGCTCATCACGTTCAGCGTAGATTGAGATCCACGGTTTGAAGCTTGAGTCCTTCTCGCGTTTGCTCAGTAACGCATCCCGCGCGTTGACCATCAGATTGATCAACACCTGTTCAAGCTGATCGACGTAGCCGCGCACTTGCACCTCGAACCCGGTCTCGCTGATGCGCAAATCCACGCCTTTGCCGCGCATGCCCTCGGCCAGCAGCGACAGCGTGCCTTCAATGGCCGAGGCCGGGTTGAACAGTTGCTGCTCGATCTCCGAACGTCGGCCGAATACGCGCATGTGATCGACGACTTTCGCTGCACGCTGCACCTGCGCATCGATGCGATTGAGCTTGTCGGTCAGGTAATCGACCTGCACATCGCCGTTGCCCAGGCGCTTGAGCACGTTGACGATGGCCATGCGCATCACGTTCAGCGGCTGATTGATTTCATGGGCGAGGCCGGTGGCCATTTCGCCAAGGGTGGCCATTTTCGCGCTTTGTGTGAGTTGCTGCTGCGAGCGGCGCACCTCGGTGTTGTCGCGGCCTACCGCTTGCACTTCGATCAACTGGCCGTGCTCATCGAACACGCCGCGATCGGACCACACCCACCAGGCATGTTCGCGGCCGGGCAGTTGCAGGCTGATTTCCGCGGTGCTCACCGGTTGCTCCACGGTCAGTGCAGCCAGACGCTGGACGAACGCAGTACGTTGTTCCTCGGACATCCAGCTGCCTAGATCGACCCCTGGCAGTTCCTCCGCCGTGCATTCCAGATACTTCGCCAGCGGCCGGTTGCCAAAGGTCAGAATCAGATCCGGGCGATAGCGACAGATCATTGCCGGCGAGTCTTCGACCAGAATCCGATAGCGCTCTTCACTCTTTTTCACCTGTTCGGCTGCCAGGGTCGCCTCGGTGACGTCCAGCCACAAACCGACCGCTTCCACCGGCAGGCCGAGGTCATTGCGCAGCAGACGGGCTTCATCGAGCAACCAGTGATACTCGCCGCGACGGTCGCGCAGTCGATAACGGCTGCGCACCGAACCTTCGCGCAGCAACTGGCGGCTGCGAGCGAAATACACCTCGCGATCCTCGGGATGGATCATCTCGACCAGAGCGCCGTCGCTGCAGTCCTCAAGGTTCCAGCCCAGCAAGGGTTGCAGGCTGGCACTGAAGAACGCCGGGATCAGCGCACCTTCGTGGTAGTGCTGGACGTAAATCACCGCGGGCGAACTGGCGATCAGGTTGTCCAGCCGCGCATGCGCGGCGGCGGCCCGTTGTTGCTGGTTCTGGATGTCGCTGATGTCGAGCATGAAACCGACCAGCCGGCGGTGCTCGCCGCTGCCAATCAGTTGACCCTGTACGCGATACCACGTGGGCGCTTGCGCGGGATTGCCGCCGTGCAGACGCACCGACAGCGTCAGGGCTTCACCGTGTTGTTGCAAAGCGTGCAGACGGCTGCGCAACTCGTCGCGGTCGGCGGGATGGATTTGCGTCAGCCAGTCTTCCAGCGGCAATCCGCCAGGGTTGACATTCAGGGCCGCCGCCAGCGTGGGCGCCAGTTGAATGTTGGCGTCTCCTGCAAGGATCTCCCACCAGCCGGTGCCGAGCAGGGTTTGCAGCGATTCGATGCGTTCCAGTTGCAGGTGATGCTGCTGTTCGCGCAGGCGCCCCAGCAACGGCCCGGCCAGCGCGCCGGCCAGCGTCATCCAGTCGCGCTCGCTCAGGTATGGCGCGACGCTGTCCACGGGATAAAAACCGCAGAGCAGCCAGGCCACCACACCGCGCTCATCGCTGTACGGCACCGCGAAACCTTCGGCACTGCCGAACAGAACCTGCACTCGCGAATGTTCATCCAGGCCCTGATGCGCGCCGACACGTTGCGGCGCGGCACCGTTCAGGCTGTCCAGCGGCGTGCCCAGACGTTGCTGGTCGTGCCACAGGTTCGGCGCATCGTGGGCGCGATGCTGACGATAGATCTGCCAGCCCTGCTGCTCATCATCGAGCAAGGCCAGCGCCAGACAAGGGATGTGCCAGCGCTGGGCGATCATTTGCAATTGTTCGCTGACGATCGCCGGCAACCGCGCCTGGCTGCATGCGCGCAACTGGTCGCTGATCTGCCCGGCGAGCAATTGGCAGGCATCACGCTGGCGCGATTGTTGGCGTTCGAGCAACAAGTCGGCGATATCGATCAACTGCATCAGCCAGCCCTCGCCCAGCGGTTGAACCCAGCCACGCACGTGCACGGTCTGCTCGCCCAGACCGAAGAAGTCGAGATCAAGCAAAAGCCCCTGCCACTCCCTTGGCCGACCTTCGATGGTCAGTGTGCTGTGCGGCAGTAGATAGGCGCTCAGCGGTAAGGGCCGATCGTGAGTCTTGAACTGCGCCAACAGATGCCGCAGCGGCCCGGCCATTTGCAGCACGTCACCGTCGTCGTTCAGGTACAGGTGCAAGCCTGTTGCGGGTGAACCGAGTGGGTCGGGCAACTCATGGGCGGCGGGCGGTGTGCGTTTGAGCAAACGCCCGAAAAGTTTGTCTCCCGACGTCAAAATTGCAGACTCGACTTGGCGGTCAGGTAGGTGGGCAGACTGGGTACCGTGCCGATGCCCGGCAGAACCAGAAACGGCATGACCTGATTGAGCTTGCTGACCGGGTAATTCACTTGCACTGTCAGTAGGCCCGTCGCGCTGTATTCGACACTGGTGTCAACGCCGACCACCAGGTTGAAGATCGGACGGATCCAGGACAATTGCTGGGTCAGCGTGGCATTCGCGGTGTTGATCACCACGGTTGAGTAGTTGGGCGTGTTGGGATCGACCGCGACACTGCGGCGCACGGCTTCGGACGTGGCCTGATTGAACGATTGCATCATCACCAAGGGCAGGCTGTAACTGACCAGGCCGTAAAACACGGCGAAAAAGATGATGAACACCAAGGCGAACTCAATCGCCACCGCACCTTTTTGCGACTTGCGAAAGCCGGTTTTCATGAGTGCGTCTACCCTGACTGTCACTGCGTAGTCTCAGCATAGAATCATTCCGCAAAAATGGACGGTTTTTACCGGATGTACAGTTTTCTCCTCCTGATCTGGCTGGGCCTGTGCGCGGCGCAAGATGCCCGCCAGCGACGCATTGCCAATGGGCTGACGCTCGGTGCGGCGGCGCTGGCGCTGATCTATCTGTTGTGGACCGGCAGCACTTGGCTGGGCGCTGAGGCGGGGCAGGGCGGTTGGGCCTGCCTGATCGCGCTGGCGCTGACCCTGCCGGGTTTCTTCATGGGGCGCATGGGCGCCGGCGATGTGAAATTAATGACAGCCCTCGGCCTTGCGACGGACGGTCTGTTTATTCTTGGCGTATTTATAGGGGCGGGCGTCGCCAGCCTGATCTGGATGCTGCTGGCGCCAAGAGTCTGGCTCCATATGAGTCAAGGGCTTAGAGAACGTCTGCGATATCTGGCCCCCGGCATGTCAAAAAAGCTGCCATTTGCACCGTTCGTGCTGGTCGGTGCAGTGCTCGTTATGCTTTGGATCCACTAGTCGCCAAGCGCCACTAGTTCTATGTACATAGTCGGAAAGTACGTCTACTTTCAAATGAACTGGTTATACAGCCAAAGGCTGGCAGTACAGGAATGGTCAGCTTTGGCCTGGGACATGGAGTAGCACGTGAACAAGCTTACGTCTGCGGTAAAAGTCCTCGTGGTCGACGATCAGCCGTTGATCGTGGAGGAGCTGTGCGAGTTTCTTGAAAGCAACGGTTATCGCTGTGTGCCATGCGAGTCCAGTCTGCAGGCTATCGAGCGTTTCAGTGAGGACGCGGAAATCGGTCTGGTGCTGAGTGATCTGCACATGCCGAACATGGATGGCATTCAACTGATTCAGGCGTTGCAGCGTTTGGCGGGCAAGCGTCGGGTGTTTGAGGCGATCATGCTCACTGGGCGTGCCGACAAGCAGGATGTGATCAAGGCATTGCGTGCCGGGATTGCCGATTATTATCAGAAGCCGATTGATCTGGATGAGTTGCTCGACGGGGTGCGGCGTCAAGAGGCGGCGCTGCAGGAGCGGCAGAAGAATCTGCAATTGGGGCATTTGAATCAGAAGTTGCAGTATCTGTCTGAGTCGATTGATGACCTTTATCAGGATCTGGACAAGGTGCGTCGTAGTCCTTCGGCGGTGGTTCGTGATGTGTTGGGCGGTGAGCCTGTCGAGGCGGAGGCTCAGGAGATGCCGGAGATTTTCAATCAGTTGTCGCCGCGGCAATTGGATGTGGCGCGGTTGGTGGGCAAGGGGCAGACCAATTATCAGATTGCCTGTGAGTTGGGGATTACCGAGAACACGGTGAAGCTTTATGTTTCGCAGGTGTTGCGGTTGACGCATATGCATAATCGGACGCAGTTGGCTTTGGCTCTTTCGCCGAGTGCTTCTGCTGCGCGGCAGCGGGTTACGGCGCATTGACTTGGCGGCCTTTGGGCCGACCAGGTTCTTGGGGTTTTGGGTGAATATCCGTTGCTGCGGGTGTTGCCGCTGACGGTTCCGCTCTTACAGCGGGTCACTTTTGGCAAACGCCCCAAAAGTAACCAAAAGGTCTGCGCCCTGACGTTCGGCCCGCTCGCTGGGGCTCGGGGTTTCTTCGCTCCGGGATCGATCCGGGGGCATCGCTTCCGGTTTGCTTCGCTGCACCTCCTTTCGATGTGTTCGACTTCGTCGAACGGCGCTGCGCGCCTACCCCCGGATCAATCCCTCCACTCAGCCTGCCGACGGGCTCCAAGATCAAAAGCAGGCGAGCTGACACTCGGCCTATTGAGTGGTGAAGAGCGGGTGTTCGGCTTTAGTTTTGTGGTGGATTTGCCCCTCATCGGAACACCGCCCGCCCAGCCCTCTCCCGAGGGTGAGGGAGCTGATCTGGTGATTTTCAGTATCTGAATTCGACTCGGTCTTTCACGTCGGCGTAGCTCCCCCAGCCAACTCGGTCAGTCCCCTCTCCCTCCGGGAGAGGGCTAGGGTGAGGGTTGGCTTTTGGCTGTTTAAATTTGTGGGAGATAACCGGAACCTTCCCACGCGGTTTTCAGGTTGTCCGTCGGACGTGCGCTCTCTAGTCTCTGTCTGTCGCTGAACACTCAGCGATCGGGTGTGAGAACCCGGCAATTTATGGTCATCAAGTCTTTGTGCACGCATAATCGCCGCCAGCTTGTCTGCTGTCTGCAATGTGTCATGGCGGCTGTGTGCGGGCAGACTTCGGTCTGGCCGGGTGTCCATAACCGGTATTCTCACCCCGCATACAGCTGCCACCTTTTGCCCCGTGAGAATGGCAGTGGGTGACGGCAAAGACTTTGGAGTTGTTTCAATGGACAAACTGATCCCCGACCCACCCCACGAACCCATCACCCCACTCGAAGAAGCCATCCGCGCCGACGACCTCGTCAAAAACCGCGAGGCCATCAAACGCGCCCTCGATTTCTACCTCTGCCCCGAACCGGCGAAACCCCACCAACCCACCACGATGTTCCTCATCCACCCGAAAATCGACACCGAAAGCCTGCTCGCCCATGCCTGCGAATCCCTGGCTTCGGCCAATACGCTGGCGGGTAACTTTGCCGATCAGTTGGGTCGGCCGGAGCGCAATACCGCGCTGGCGATTCAGCAGATCATCATGCTGGCCGAGCTGGCGGTAAACCGGGCACTGGATCGGGTGGACCCACAGACCTGACCCGGCAGGCACACCGCGTCATCGTTCTTCGCGAGCAGGCTCGCTCCCACATTTTGAAATGCATTTCAGCTGTGGGAGAGCACAGGGGGGCGGCTTCTGATTTGCGTTGGATTCGCCCCTCATCGGAAACGCCGCCCGCCCAGCCCTCTCCCTATGGGCGGTCCGACGTTTCGGGAGGGCTAGGGTGAGGGTTGGCTTTTGGCTGTTTAAATGTGTGGCAGATAACCGGAACCTTCCCACGCTGTTTTCAGGTTGTCCGTCGGACGTGCGCTCTCTAGTCTCTGGCTGTCGCTGCCAATTCAGCGACCGGGTGTGGAAACCTGAATTTCAAGTAGATGCGTTGCATCGCTACCGCAATCATTGTCGGCGTCTTCTTTCGTCTGCAAACTGTGTCGCGGCGGCTGTGCGCGGGCAGGCTTCGGTCTGGCCGGTTGCCTACTTATCGGTTTTCCACCCTGCGTACAGCTGCCACCTTTTGTCGTGTGGAAACGACAAAGGTTGGCTCCTCAGCCAAGTAGGAGTTGTTATGGACAAACTGATCCCCGACCCACCCACCGAACCCACGACCCCGCTCGAAGAAGCTATCCGCGCCGACGACCTCGTCAAAAACCGCGAGGCCATCAAACGCGCCCTCGATTTCTACCTCTGCCCCGAACCCGCGAAACCCCACCAACCGAGCACGATGTTTCTCATCCATCCGAAAATCGATACCGAAAGCCTGCTCGCCCATGCCTGCGAATCCCTGGCTTCGGCCAATACGCTGGCGGGTAACTTTGCCGATCAGTTGGGTCGGCCGGAGCGCAATACCGCGCTGGCGATTCAGCAGATCATCATGCTGGCCGAGCTGGCGGTAAACCGGGCACTGGATCGGGTGGACCCACAGACCTGACCCGCCAGGCACACCGCGTCATCGTTCTTCGCGAGCAGGCTCGCTTGTATGTTTAGACTTGAAGGGGTGGGCGGGACTACAGACTCGATTCTGACTCTGACCAGTACAGACCGTGGGAGACTTCTCGTCCCGCCCCTTCTACCCAAAGCGCCGATAAGGAATTCATCGGTAAACCGACGATAGAGACAAGCCAGCGCAACGGTAGCCCCCAACAAGCTCTTAAACCCTAGCTCCGAGGATTCGTCATGACAATCCTTACATCGCAGACGGTTGTTGGTATCGATATCGCCAAGGCCGAGGTCGTTGTCTATCGTGCTGACCTGGAAACAATTGAGTCGGTCAAAAATGATCGAGCCTCCCTCAAACGTTGGCTCAAAACTTTGCCCGCGCGAAGCGCTATCGCTGTCGAAGCCACCAACATCTACCACTTGGAGACTGTTGATCTGGCTCATACGATGGGGCATCAGGTCTATGTCGTAGATGCTTATCGAGTTAGCCATTATCGTCGCGGGGTCGGTCAACGGGCCAAAAATGATCCCTGCGATGCACGCGTGCTCGCGCGTTATTTGACGAATGAGCAAAGCAAATTGCGGCTTTGGAACCCGCCACCCAAGGCCTATACCGTACTGAAAAGCTTGCTGCACAGGCGCGCGACGTTAATTCAGAACCATACGGGGCTAATGTTGAGCTGGGCGGATGAACCCTTGCTGAAAAAAGAACGTACCGCCCAGCAAAAGGCCTTCGAGCGATCCGATCAGGTCATTCAGAAACTACTGCGCAAGGTCAGCAAAGAGGCGGGTATCGAAGATAATATTGACCGCTGCAAAGCGATCGAAGGCGTCGGAGAGCTGACTGCAACCGGGTTGGCAACGACCTACATGCGCGGTGACTTTGCCAATAGCGATGCCTTCATCGCGTTTCTGGGTATGGATCTGACGGTAGACGATTCGGGTAAAAAGAATGGCCCGAGATTCCTGACCAAAAAAGGAGATCCGGAGATCCGTCGGTTGACGTACAACGCCGCGATGGCGGCGAGTCGCTCAGCCAAGTGGAAACCATTTTACGAGTCTTACTTGGCCAGAGGCTTCTCGAAAACACAGGCGTTGGTGGCCCTTGCTCGCAAGCTCTGTCGAGTGGCATTCGCCCTGATGAAAAGTCAGGGCGAATACCGATTAGCCTGAGATTTTAGGGTTGCTGGGCAACATAGAATCTCCCACAGGTGGAGTGCATTTCAAAAGGTGGGAGCGAGCCTGCTCGCGAAAGCGCTCGCAAGGTCACCCCATCACTAATTCTTGCTCTCGATCTTCCCTCCCGCATCCGGATCATAAAAATCCGGAATCTCATATTTGTACTTCTTCAGCCAGCGCTGCATTGCCAAATCCCGTTCGGTCGCAGTCGCCGTTTGGGGTTTGGGGGAGGCGGCTTTGTTGCGGCTTTGCAGGACCAGCCAGCCTTCGGTTTCCTGTTGTTGCGCCGAGGCGGGGCCGGCGTCGATGGCGGCGGCGCTGAGGGGCAGGCTGAGCAGGGTCAGGTAGCACAGGCCTTTGAAGGGGTTCATGGCTGTCTCCTTATTTGAGCGATGACGGCAACGGGTCAGCGACGGCGGCCACTTGATTGCTCGTGGCCGGTTTGGCCTTGACCGGGGCTTTGAGTTTTTCTGCGCGTTCCTGGGCTTCGGTGAATTGTTGCGGGGTCAGTTTGGCGCGGCTGACGATTTCGGCGGCCTGTGGCCAATCGTTCTGGTACAGCAGCAGGGTGACCATATTCAGGGTTGCCAGTTGGTTGTTCTGCTTGAGTTCGATGGCGGTGAGGAACTCGAAACGGGCGTCGTTGAGGCGCAGTTGGTTGAGGTAGACCACGCCCAGGTCGTTGCGGATTTTTTCGTCGGTGGGGGCCAGGCGCGCGGCGCGTTGCAGGTGGGCCTGGGCTTGGCCGTTGTCGCCGCGAGCAGCGTAGAGCTGACCGAGGCCGTGTTCGGCTTCGGCGGTCAGGCAGCCGCCGAGCAGGCCGCGGTACAGCGGCTCGGCTTCGCTACGGCCGAGCAGACGATAGACCTTGGCTTTGCGCAGGCGCACTTCGCTGATGTTGTCCGGCAGGCTTTGCAGGTTAGCCAGGCTGGCGTGCAGTTTGCCGTCGTTGGCCAGATCGTCCGCGAGGTTCAGGGCCAGCTCTTGCTCCTGGGTCATCTTGCTGCAATTGCTCGGTGCCAGCAGCGCTGTCCAGGGTGCCTGGCCGTCGGTGGCGCAACCGCCGAGCAGCAACAGACTTGCCATGACTATCAGTACTTTCATCAAACGCTCTCCATGAGCAAGGTCAGTTTGCGAACGCCCGGGCTATCGCGGTGAAACCGGGGCCAGCGAGGACGATCAGCAGTGCCGGAAACAGAAACAGCATCATCACTACAGACATCTTCGCCGACATTTTCGAGATGTACTCCTGCAAGCGCGTCAGGCGCCGGTCATCCAGCAGTTGCTTGAGCGCCAGCAGCGATTTCATCGCGCCGCCGCCCTGTTGAATCAGTTGCTGGAGGATTACGCAGGTGTCGCTGAATTCGTCCACGGCAAGCATCACCGCCGCTTTGTTCAACTCCTGGCCGAGTTCCAGGCCAGAGTCGACACGGGTCAGGATCAGACGCAGTTCGCTGGTCAGTTCCGGCAGCAGTTTTTGCGCTTCGATGCTGAGTACACGCAGGGCTTGTTCCACTGCCATGCCGGATTCGAAGAGGATGCGCAGCAGCGGAATAAACGTCGAAACCTCCACTGAGATGGTTTTCTGCCGCCGTGCTGCGGCGTAGGCCAGCAGGCGTTTGGGCAGCAGGTAACCGCCACCGGTGGCGAGCATTGGCACCAGCCAGCGGTTGTCGGCCTGGGGGAAGAACACTTCTTGCAGAAAGATCGCCAGGCCCAGCGTCAATAACGGCGTACCCACCTGGCATGCCGCATACAGCGCCCGTTCGTTGGCGCGGCGCCAGCCGATGCGGTTGAGCAGGGTCTGGGTTTCGCTGTCGATGCTCACCGAGCGCTGACCGAACTTGCTGCTGCCGAGCGCGCGCAACCAGCTGCCGAAGCGGTTCTCGCGTACCAGTTGTCCTTGCAGGCGCTGATTGATCTGACGCACCCGGCGCCGCTCCATCAGCAGGTGATTGATCACCAGCATCAAGGCGCCGAGCAGCAACATCAGTGCCGCGAGCCAGACCATGTCAGACGCTCCTCAACATGCGCCACAGCGCCAGGCTGCCGACCACTTGCAGCACGGCGGCGCTGATCAACATGTGCTGACCACTGGCGTCGTTCCACATCCCCAGCATGTAGCCGGGGTTGGTCAGCATGAAGTAACTCACCAGCAGCAGCGGCAATGAGCCGAGCACCCACGCGGTCATGCGCGTTTCGCCGGTGAGGGCGCGCAGTTGGCGGGCGCCCTGGTCGCGTTCGCGGATCAGTTTGATCAGATTCTCCAGCAGCTCGCTGGCGTTGCCGCCGTAGCGATGATTGACCTTCAGGCCGAGGGCGAACATGCGCAGTTCATCCTGTTCATACAGCTCGGCAAAATCACTGACCGCATCGGGCAGGTTCACCCCCAATTGCACGTTGCGCTGGACCCGGCCCATGGCTGTTTTCAACGGATCTTCGCTGGCCTCAATGCCGCCCATGACCGCGTCACTCAGGGTGCGCCCGGACTTCAGGCTACGCACGGTGTGATCAAGCAACTGCGGCAGTTGCTCGATCATGCGTTTGATCCGGCGTTGGTAAAGAATGGCGATGTATAGCCGCAACAGCAGTGGCGGTATGACGATCATCAGTAGCAGGCCGATCCAGTCGGCAAGAAAATACCCCAGCGCTATCGCCAGCGCCCACAGACTCAGCCACAGGCCGAAACGCTCGGTCGGGCGGCCCAGTCCGGCACGCAGAAACATCCGCTCCAGTCCGACCCACACAGGTTTTTCCGGCGCCAGTTGCGGTTGTCCGGCGGCGAGACGGTTGAGCACTTTTTCCGTGGCGGTCTTGCGCAGACCCTGCAAAAACAGGCGAATCGACAGCCCCAGCAGCGTCAGGCAGATAACAATGAGAATGATCGCTCCCAGCATGCTCGATGCTCCTTGCCGTCAGCCCAGATGTGTCTCGTGGCGCAGCTTGTCGCCGGCCGGATTGACGGCTTCGCGCAGGAAACCGAAACCGCTGCGGCGGTCGAGGCGGAACAGAGTATTGGTGACGTAAACGTCTTCGCGAATGCCGACCACTTCCACGACCTCGCTGACACAGCGGCGCCCGTCGGGCATGCGCGTCAACTGGATAATCACGTCGAGGGCCGCGCAGATCATCTGGCGCAGGGTGCGTTCGGCGATGGAACGGCCGGTCAGGCCGACCAGTGTTTCCAGGCGTAGCAGGGCATCCTGGGCGTTGTTGGCGTGCACGGTGCTCATCGAACCGTCGTGGCCGGTGTTCATCGCCGTGAGTACGTCGACCACTTCGACACCGCGGATCTCGCCGAGGATGATCCGGTCGGGGCGCATCCGCAGGGCATTGCGGATCAGGTCGCTGGCCTTCACTTCACCGTGGCCTTCGGCATTCGGCGGACGGGTTTCCAGGCGCACCACGTGGGGGTGGCCGAGCTGCAATTCGGCGACGTCTTCGATGGTCACCAGACGTTCGTGCGGGTTGATCAACTGGCTGAGAATATTCAGCAGCGTGGTCTTGCCGGTGCCGGTGCCGCCGCTGATCAGGATGTTGCAGCGCTTGCCGACGGCATCCTGGAAAAACTCGAAGATCGACAGGTCGACGGTTTGCATGGCGATCAGGTCGCTGCTTTTAAGCATGTCCTTGCGGAATTTGCGGATCGACAGGCAGGGGCCGTCGAGGGCAATCGGCGGAATGATCGCATTGACCCGGCTGCCATCGGGCAGGCGTGCGTCGACCATCGGTGAGGACTCGTCGAGGCGCCGTCCGAGCGGTGCAAGGATGCGCTGCATCACGCGTTCGACGTGATGCGCATCGATAAACCGCAGGTCACTCTGGTGCAGCACACCGTCGCGTTCGATGAATACCCGATGCGGGCCGTTGACCAGAATCTCGGTCACCGAATGATCGCGCAGCAACACCTCCAGCGGACCGAAACCGGTGAGTTCGTCGACGATCTCTTCGGCCAGCCGCTCCATCTCGTAGCGGGAAATCGCCAGATGCAAACGGGCGATGTACTCGGCGACCTTGTCGGTGACGAACTGTGCGAGTTGCTGACGAGAACCTTCCAGCAGGTTTTTGCCCGACTCTTCGAGGGCGTCGATGATGTACCGATGCAGGACCAGTTTCAGGCCTTCGTGATCGCTGTTGCCGCCGCTGCTGCGGGGCGCAGCGCCGAAGAGTTTTTCTGCGCTCATGAGGTGCCTCGCAAGCGGTCGAACCAGGTGACTTTGGGCTTGGCCAGACCCTCGGAACGTTTGGCCAGGCGCTCACCGAGGGTGCGCAGGCTCTGGGTAAGCTTTTCGCGCGGGGCCAGTTCGAACAGGCTGACGCCCTGGTTTTTTGCGTTCAGGCGCACTTCTGGAGTGAGGGCCAGCGTGGCGATCACTTCCAGATTGAAGGTCTTGCCGAGGGTTTCCGAATTGGGCGCAACGTTGCTCAGGTAGCGGTCGATCAGCAGCCGCCCGTGGTCGAGCTTCATGCCTTTTTCCCGCCACAGATTGAGCACGGCGAGGTTGCGCCGGCAGTTGAGCACGTTCTGGTCGGTGTACCAGAGCAACTTGTCGCAGTGGCTGACAAAGGTGCGCAAGGCTTCACTGTCGGTCTGCCCGGTGAGGTTCACGACGATGTGCTGGAAGTGCTGGCGCAAGGCGCTGAGCAACATGTACAGCTCGGCGGCGCTGGTGTTTTCCAGCGGCTCGTCGTTGCTGGCGTAGGCGAGAATGCGCAGGCCGGCTTCGGCGCTGGTGAAGGCGCTGTCGATCAGCGTGGCGTCGAGCCGGCGCAAGTGACGCAGGGCATCGCCAAAGTGAAACGAACTTTCCAGCCCGAGCAGGGCGAGGCTGTCACCGCGCGGCAGACCGAGATCGAGCAGCAAGGTTTGCTGACCGCTCTTTTGCACCACCAGGGCCATATGGTTGGCCAACAGCGCGCCATCGGAACTGCTCTGCACGCCATACATGACCGTAAGGCCGCCCAGTTGCGTATTCGGTGCCACGGGCGGCAGGCGTTTACTCAAGCGCCGCACCAGCCCGGCGACTTCACTGGAGCGCGAACCGTAGGCGACAAAATCCCTGGCCCCGGCACGCATCGCATTGAGCACCAGCTGATTGTCCATGCCGTCGCCGAGGGCCACGATTGCCAGCATCGGTTTGGCTTCCAGCGCGCCTTCGATCAACGCGCTCTGGGCGACCACGTGTTCGCGATCCAGGCCGACGAACACCAGGCTGGCAAAGGTGACGTCGACCAGCGCCAGCAGCTCATCCAGGCTGCCGCCACCGGCGCTGACCACTTGGCCGAGCGGCGCGAGTGCGCCCTGCAGCCACTCCAGATCGGTGCTGTTGCGGGTGATGGCGAGAAAGGTCTGGCTCAGGTTCTGGCTCATTGCGATAACCCGCTGCGCTTGTCGAAATTGCCGTTTTCCAAGAAGAACATGCGGTAGAAATTCGGGTCGTAATTGCGCAGTTTTTCCCCGGGTAACGACGGCAACTGGGCATCGGCGGCCAATGGCTGCACCAGATGCGGGGTGACGATCATCAGCAGTTCGCGCTCTTCGCGCTTGATCTGCGAGCCTTTGAAAAATGCGCCGAGCACCGGGATGTCACCGAGGCCGGGAAACTTGTTCACTTGCGAGCTATTGGTGGTGCTGATCAAGCCGCTGATGACGAAACTCTCGCCATCGCCCAGCGACACGCTGGTGTCGGTGCGGCGGATGGTCAAGGCGGGCACGGTGGTGCCAGCGATCTGCACCGCGTTACTGAAGTCCAGTTCGCTGACTTCCGGGGCGACCTTCAACGCGATGCGGTCGCGACCGATGATGGTCGGCGTCAGGGTCAGGCGGATGCCGAATTCCTTGTACTCGATCGACACGCTGTCGCTGCCGGAACTGGGCACCGGAATCGGAATTTCACCGCCGGCCAGAAAGCTTGCACTCTGCCCGTTCAACGCCACCAGACTTGGCCGCGCGAGGGTGTAGGCGAAGCCGCTGGTTTCCAGGGCATTGATGATTGCCATGGTCTTGCCACCGATCCACGAGAAGTTGAACAGCGAGTTGTCCACCGGCAGGCGGGGCTGCGGCACCCCGTCAATCGGCGGCAGGGTGCCGGGCGAACCGAAGAGGAAATTGCCGCGCGTACCGATCAGTGAGGCGGTGGCTTCCTTGAGTTTGGTGCGGCTGACTTCGACGAAACGAATGTCGGTCTGCACTTGCGACGGCAGGTTCGGATCATCCGACGGCAGACTGCTGTTCAGCGCGGCAGTGGCGGCGCCCTGAACAAAGACCATGCTCTGGCGCGGCTCGCTCGAACACGACGTCCAGACCATCAGGCTGGTGGCGCCGGGTGCAACGCCGGTGAGCAGAAAGGACGAACTGCCGTTGGCGTGGACGTCGGCAATTTTCGGGTCGCCGATGGCCAGACGCGTGATCGCCACGGGGGACTGCACGTCCTGCTGAAACCCTTCGCCGATTTCGATCACTGGCGGCATGCGCCCCAGTGCCGAACAATTGCCGACTGCCGCGAACGCAGCGTCCATCGACAGGCCCATCAGTAACAGGGCGCGCAGCATGGGTTTGAATGTCGGCCTGAAACGACTCTGCATGCCCTTGGATCCTTGCGCAGTCATGGGTTTTGTTGGGTGATCTGGTTGCCGCGAATGATTTCCACGGCAGGCCGTGCGGCGCCACCGGAACCACCACTGGACGGTGCTTTCGGTGCGGTGCCCATGGCCAGTTGGTTGAACTGGAAGAGTTGTCGGTTGGCGGTGTCGAGATGGGCCGTGGACTGGTTTTCGCCGGCCCAGTATTTGGCCAGGCGCTGCTCTTCACTGCTGCGTACGGCCAGGCGCAAGGTGCCGGCCTGGGTGGCGAGCATCAGGCGACTGAGCAGTTGCTCCGGCACCGCCAGCACCACGGTGCGCGCGGCGACGCGGCGTTGATCCTGTTTGAGTTTTTCGTCTGCACTCAGGGCCGGCGAGGCCGGTTGACCGTCGTTGGTCAGGCCGTACTGGTCACCCACCCCAAGCACGCGCATGGCCGGCAAAACGATCTGCGCCGACTGTTCGAGGTTGCTGGAATCCTGGCGCAAGTAGAGCAAGACATCGACGTAATCGCCGGGAATCAGTTGCCCGGCGGCACCGATCACTTCGTCAACAGCCACGGTGAGCGCGCGTTCGTCACTGTGAATCATGCGTGCCAGTGAACCGCCGGCGGTGAAGCTTTCATCGTTCAGCCAGGTGCCGGCGCTGAGGTGCCGCCAAGGTGTGCGGCCAATGGCCTGATCGACAGTGCTCAAGCTGCCCGCCGGTGCACTGCGCAGTTTTTCCACCGCTACATCGGCGGCGGTCAGCGCAGTGAAGGGTGGCACATCGTGCAGCAGCACCACCACGGGTTGGCGGGTCTGGTCTTCGGCGATCGCGACAGTTTTTTCAACAGTGACAGTTGGGGCGACGGGGGCGACGGCGACGGGCGCTGGTTGACGACTGAGTACCAGTCCCCAGTAACCGACAAAAATGGCTCCCAATAACAGGATGGCTGCAAGGCCCATGGTGACGCGACTGTTCATGACGGCTCTCCCTTTCCTGCTGCACTACCCACTGCTATTGCTAACGAGAGAAGTTCCCAATCCGGCAGCTATGAACATGCAACTATTTCGCTATTTCCACGCTAGCTGATCCAAGCCAAAACGCCATTACTGACAGGAAAATAACTCACGAAAGTATGAGTCTTGGCCAATTAACAGCAGCCGATGGCAAAAACACGATTGGATTAATACTTTCCGGTTAATCCGTTCTTACAGTTGTTGGGTGGGGGTTTGTTGACAATGCTCAAATGGCACGGTGGAACCTTGCCGCTGTAGTGCGACATCGGCGCCAGAGGCGCGAAGGAGTGGACGTATGTTCCAGATGATTGTTGATTACTTGATGGCCAGAGTGCGTCTGTTGTTCAGAAACGAGGAGGCGGCATCGGCTATCGAGTACGCGATCGTGGTGGCGATGGTGGCCGTTGTGGTTGTGGCATTTGTGACCCCCCTCGGTAATCGGGTGTTGTTCTACTTCAACAGCATCTTGACCGGACTTGGCGGCCAAACCGTGACCCGACCCTGATGACGGAGGAGAACTGCGATGCTTTTTGAATATCTGATGATTCGTGCCCGCAGTTTCCTGGCCGATGATGACGCTGCATCGGCCATCGAGTATGCGATTGTGGTGGCGATGGTCGCTGTGGTGGTCATTGTGTTCGTTACGCCTGTGGGTGGCCGAGTGTTAATCATGTTCGATAATCTGTTGGTCGCGTTGGGCGGATCGACGGTGCAGGCGCCACCCGCGACACCCTGAGTTGAACGAAGCTCAATGCCCGGCTGATGTCGGGCTACACTCGGGTTCACTTTCAGTTTTCAGGGATTGCCCATGACTGCTTCCTCGCTGCCGCGCCAACAGTTGCTTTTGGTTGACGATGAAGAGGACGCGCTGCTGGAACTGGCGGAGTTGCTCGAGGGGGAGGGGTTTGTCTGTCATACGGCGACGTCGGTGAAGCTGGCGTTGCATCATCTGACTCGCCATCCGGATATCGCGTTGGTGATCACTGATTTGCGCATGCCGGAGGAGTCCGGCATGTCGTTGATCAAGCGCTTGCGTGAGCATACTTCTCGGCAGCATTTGCCGGTGATTGTGATGTCGGGGCATGCGGATATGGAAGATGTCAGTGACCTGTTGCGATTGCAGGTGGTGGATCTGTTTCGCAAGCCGATTTATTACGTCAGGTTGTTGGAGACTCTGGATAATTTGTTTCCCAAGCCTAAGGTTCAGGTTGGCTGAGGTTGAGCTCGGCGGCCTCTGGGCCGACCGTGCTTTGGGTGTTTTGGGTGAATATCCGTTTTTTTGGGTGTTGCAGCTGGCGGTTTCGCCCTTACGGCGAGGCACTTTTTCCAGACGCCGAAAAAGTACCCAAAAAGGCTTGCCGCAACGTTCGGCCCACTCGCTGAGGCTCGGGGTTCCTTCGCTCCGGGATCGATCCGGGGGCAGCGCCTACGGTTTGCTTCGCTGCACCTCCTCTCGCTGTGTTTGGCTTCGCCAAACGGTCGCTACGCTCCCACCCCCGGATCAATCCCTCCACTCAGCCTGCCGACGCGGCCGGTGAGTCAAGATCAAAAGCTGCAGCCGAGCTAACGCTCATCCTGTTGAGTGGTGAAGGTCAGAGGTGATGCGGGGTTTGGTGCATTGCTTTTGTTCTTCTGTAGGAGTGAGCCTGCTCGACTGCTGGTCGGGTTCTTGAGAGTTTGGCGCCATCTCTTTGACTTTTTGGTGGTATCAAAATGATGGCTCCTGTAGATTCCCCGCGCCCGAGCCAGGACACATGGCGGGCCGGTAGGGATGCCTGTATGAATACGTGAACCCTGCTGAAACTGTTTTTCATGTTTTCGAAGGGACTCTCGTTTGAATACTTTTTGTCTGCGCCGCTCTTTGCTGGCGCTTTCTGTTGCGGCTTCCGCTGTCAACGCTCCGGTTACCGGGGCTGTCACCCTCAATTACGATCTGGGTAGCGGACCTCTGGTCAGCGTCAATCAGACCTATGACTTCCTGAACCTCGTCGGTGTAGCAAACGTCGTCGAGAGCTCGCCATCGGCCATGACCAGCGCCGCGCAGTTCTCCGGTTCGAGGGTCAATGCTGAAATCATCAACAAGGCCGCGATCACTATTGATGGTGCCACCCACGGTGTCGGCATCGACATCAAGTCGGCGGGGGTGTCTTGGGTAGAGCTGGACTCGAACTTCACCAACCAGGGCTCGGTGGCGGTTAACGGTCTGGCCAGCAATGGGGATTCGACGGGTATCGCCATTAAGGACATGCCGATTACCGGCAACTTCATCAACAACGGCGCTATCAACGTCTCCGGCAATAACGCCACAGGGGTTTCGCTGATCGGCACGACCATGGGTTACGGCGTGACCAACGATGCCGGTGGCTCCATCATCGTCAGCGGTAACAACGCCCGTGGCATTTACATGGAGAACACCTCGCAGTCCATGCCGATCTTCAACACCTCGACGATCAAGGCCACTGGCAGTGGCGCGGAAGGTTTGACGTTAAACGGGGCGGCGTTTGTACCCCAGCCTGGCAATAACACCGAGAGCCTTTTCAACAGGGGCACCATTTCCGGCGAGAGCATTGGCATCCATGTGAGCAATCAACCGGCGGCGCAAGGCTCATTCAATATCACCTTGGCGGGAGGCTTGGTCGAAGGCTCGACGGCGGCCATTCAAGTGGACGATGGGACGAGTTATTTGTATTGGTGGGGCGGTGACGTCAAAGGCGATTTGCTTGGGCTGTCGGGGATGTCGGTCGATGGAGAGGTCGACTTCTATGGCTCGGTGATCAAGTCCGGTTATGTGGCCATTCAAGAGGCCACGTTGACCTTGATGCAGCCTCACACCACGATCATCGGCAATCTGGACATGGAGGAAGCGGACTCGAATATCGCGATGTCGGTCGGCAATGACACCGACATCAATCGGGCGATTCTGACGGTCACCGGCACCACCGAGATCGCGCCGGGCGGACACCTGCAATTGCAGGCACGCTCCAGCGATTTTCGCACCGCCGCTGGCGGCAACCGTTACACGTTGATCCGTTCTGGCAATCTGATCGGCGGCGAAAACCTTACGGTCGAGTCGACCTCGGCATTGCTCGAAGTCAAAAGCTATGGCGTTGAGGGCAACGACGTTAAGGCGCTGGTCAGCACCAAGTCGCAAGATGTGTTAACACAAAATACCTTCGATGCCGGTGGCAGCCAAAACGCTGCTTCTGCTCTGGTCGGACTGTCGGCCTCGCTGATGTCACGTCTTGGTGAACAGGATCCGGTGTTCCAGGCGTTTGCCAACGCCAGCACCAACACGCAACTGGCGCGGCTGGCCGAGACACTCAGTCCGGACGTCAGCCGTGGCGTGCTGCACGCCGCCACCAACAGTCAGACGCTGGTTTCTGACGTGATCAACGGCCGCGCCAATCGTGCACGCACCGCCACCGGCAGCCTGGAAAAAGGCGTTTGGCTGCAAGCCCTCAGCAGTAATGCCGACCAGGATGCCCGTCGCGGTGTCGCCGGTTATGACGCCGATAGCCACGGGATTGCCGTTGGTGCCGACGGTCAGTTGACCGCCGACACATCGATCGGTCTGGCTTACAGCTACCTCGGCACCGATGTGAAATCCGATCTCGGCAGCAAAACCAAAGTGACCGGCCATGCGCTGACGGTTTACAGCAACTGGACGCGTGACAACTGGTTTGTCGACACTTCGCTGATGTACGGCTGGAACCAAAACGAATCCAAACGCTACATCGCCGGCACCCGCGCCAAAGGCGATTACGACAGCGATGTATTCGGCGTTAGCGCCTTGGCCGGTTATACCCTGCGCCTGACCCCGGGTGTGGTGCTGGAGCCGCAGGTCGGTGCGCGTTACGCCAACGTCGGCATGGATTCTTATCGCGAGAAGGGCAGTTCGGCAGCGCTGAATGTCGGCAGCCAGCGTTACGAAGTCGGTGAGGTGGGCTTCGGTGCGCGCCTGGCCGCCGATTTTGCGCTCGGCACCGGCAGTCTGGAGCCTGAGGCGAAAGTCATGGCCTGGCATGACGTGATTGGCGACAAGGTTGCGACCTCCTCATCGTTCGTACTCGGCGGCGATTCATTCACCAGCCGTGGCACCACACCTGTGCGCGACAGCTATGAACTGGGCCTGGGCGCCAACTACCGGATGGGCGCGTGGAGTGTCGGCGGTTCGTACAACTACGTAACGGCCAGCGGTTTCAATGCCGACGGCTTTACCGCGAAGGTGCGTTACGCGTTCTGATCCGCATCACGTAAAACCTGTGGGAGCGAGCCTGCTCGCGAAGACGGTGTGTCAGTCGACAAGTTTGTTGGCTGATCCAGCGCTTTCGCGAGCAGGCTCGCTCCCACATTTTTTTGTGTTTCAGGCAGGCGGGACGAGGTTGTCCAGGACTCGGTTGACTGCCAGTTCGCCGAGCATGATCACTTGCTGAATCCCCAGCAGTGAGTTGCGCTGCGGGCCATCGATGAATCCGGCCAGATCGCTGGCCATGATGCTCGCCGAGGCGAGAGATTCGCAGGCGTGCACCAGCAGGGTTTCGTTATCCACCGAGGGGGCGACGAGGAAAATGGTGCTGGGTTTGCGTGACGCAGTGGGGACTTGTTTCAGCCCGGGGCAGAGGTAGAAGTCGAGGGCTTTGTCGACCGCTTCCTTAAGCTTTTGCGCTTCGAGGGCGGGGTCTTGATGAAGGGGATCGGGTTTGGGTGGATCGGGGGTAATCTTTTTCATTGGCTCTAACCTCGCTAAGGAGTGAGGCTGCAACCATTACGCTGCTAAACGAAAGGGTGGCAGCTGTACGCAGGTTAGCAGACCGATGAGCCAAGCAATCGGCGCACCCGAAGGTGCCCTGCGCACAGCCACCATCAAGTACAGGTTGAAAAAAACCTGATTGACAGAGACTTGTACGGCTCAGCTCGACGGGCTGCTAAACCCGATCACTGATCAGCAGTGATGGGCTCAAGTTACCCTCCGAGACCAAGGTGTACAAGCCGGCGGATTCTGGCGTAGCCGTAGGCAATGGCGCAAGGGTTTGTAGCCTTTCAGGTGTAACTCGACATAGAGTTAAACAAATATGTTTAATGCATCAGGAGATTAATAAAAAATCACGGCACTACAGCTTGCAGGCAACTGCCCACAATTTCTAGATTTAAGACAATGAAACCATTTTTCGGTCCCGAATTGATGGTCCGTCGGCCTATTAACGTCCAAGTTTAGATGGATTGTCTGATTCGAATGTTGTCCATTTTAGGTGAGGAATTTGATAGATAAATTTCTACAGTTGTGCTGGTTGGAGTGAATTCGTATTCAAACTTGTAACTTGTCCATGTGTATAAGTTGGAAAGTGTGGTAACGGCTCTTTGTCCGAAACATAATATGGATAGTTGGGCTGTAGTCGTAAGGTAATAGTCAAAGGTTAGCTCAAATTTTCTATGGGAACTAAAATTTTTATAGTTCTTTATGATTTCGATGTTTGTGTTGCCCTCAATGAAGGTGTTTCCGTTCGCTTGAAGTATTTTAATATAGCTTCCAGGTATTGTACTCCATCCATTCAAATCACCACCCTCAAAAGTCGTCAAGTCATCTAAAAGCCTCTCTGCTGTATATTCTCTCACCGGGAAAAGAACTGCATCAGTCGCTGTAGATGCCCGGAACAATCCAGTCTTAAGTTCAATGGTTGCAGTCGACCCTTCACGGCACTCACGCAACCACTGCACCGGTGCAACTAAGGCCAGTCCATCGCTCTGGTTATGCGGCTCTCCTACCAATAGATTAATTGGTCGTGAACCTCCAGTTTCAAAATGTTCGGTCAAGCTCAACCAAACAGGCCCACCATTCAATTGAAAAGGCCACTTGCTGCATTGCAATTGCGTGTTGTCTTTAATGTTGTTGAGATTAAGCACGTCTCCGTCAAATCCTTCCAATACCGGCGTCGGCAAGTTCCTCTCAAACAACTCACCAACCTGCAAAGTCAACGTCTCCGAAGGCTGCGGCCCCGTGCCTCTTACCACTTCATAACCAATACCCACTTCACGTCCGATATTGGCGCCGGTGATCAGCGCGTCAATCGTAAAGTCGATCTGTGCCTGACCCGAA
Source organism: Pseudomonas zeae (assembly GCF_014268485.2). Taxonomy (NCBI): domain Bacteria; kingdom Pseudomonadati; phylum Pseudomonadota; class Gammaproteobacteria; order Pseudomonadales; family Pseudomonadaceae; genus Pseudomonas; species Pseudomonas zeae. The sequence goes on from NZ_CP077090.1 coordinate 1,083,442, forward strand.
ACATACCGCCGCTCCGGTCGGGTCGAGCCTTCGCCGGGACGGCCGTCGACGATCAGGTCGATGCCGTCACCGTCCGCCATGCCGGTGGTATCGACCTGTACGGTGAAACCGTTTTGATGGGTGTTGGGATCAAGTTGCCCGTCAGGGGCCTGGAGCACTTTCGGGGCGTTCCATTTTGGCTTCGCGACGCCGATGCTCAGTGTTCGCACCAAGGACCCGCGTGTCGGTACTTGCGTGCGTATGAGGTAATAGCTGACGTCCACCGTGCCATTGCGGTTGGCGCTGATGTAGGACGGTTTCACATTGAAAGGCACGGGGTGGCCGGCGGTGTGCGTGTTCAGCGGAATTTCATACGTTGGGTGCGCGCCGCTGATCGAACCGATCCAGCGCAGGCCGACGATGTCCTTGTCTAGGGTTTCGGTAAACGGCGCGATGATGTCGGCGCCGGTCGGCGCGTTTTCCGGCAGCAGCACATCGTTGTCGTCGGCCTGGGTGACGTCGGGCTTGGGCAGGTCGGCCTGAGCCTGGCCGACGCTGAGGTCAAGCGGCAACGATTCGCGCACGCTGTTGAGCACGACATCATCGTTGGCCACCGTGTAGTAGACCTTCAGCGTGCCACCGTCCAGCGGTGATATTTCACTGGCCGGCACGCTGCGTTCGATCGCAACGCCTTCCGGCTCATCCGAGACAATGATGCGGATCGGGTAATAGGTTGAACCGCCTTCGGCGCGCTTGCCTTCGCAATGAACGCTAATCAGGTCGCCGGTGTTGCGCCCGACGTAATAAGGCACGGATACGGTGGCCGGCTTCGAGTCGACGGGCAGATGACCGCCAGCGGCTTCGAGGATGTTCGGTGGCAGCAGGCGGCTGATGTCGCCCTCGACTCTTACGCTGGCATTCAATGACTGTTTTTTATCCGTGGCGGGGTTCAGCACGTACGACACCAGCGCCCGGCCCTTGGCAATGGCTTTGACCTTGGCATTGGGTATATCAAACGTAATGGCGATGCCGACTCGCACCACCGGCAACTCGATCGGCCCATGGATCACTTGAGGCCCTTCGGCCGGGGTGCCGGTCCAGGTCAGGGCGATGATGTCGTTGGCGTTGAAGTCGCCAGTGTTGACCAGCACCGTTACATCGTTTTCGCCCAGATCCTCCAGATCAATGACATCGCTGACGGGGTCGGCTTCGATGACGATAGGCGCTTTGAGGCGCTGCTGTTTCAAATCCACTGTCAGGTACGTGGTGGCTGACCACGGCGAGCGTTCGTCCGGATAATTACCGACCTCGTCGACGACCTGATAATAAAACGGGATCTTGTTGCCATCGCCGACCAACACGATGGTCTCTTCGTCGATAGTTATAATCAGCGGATGGTCGTCCGGCTTTTCGGCTTGATCGGGGCTGACTTTGATGGACTTGCGTATGTGTCCCCATACATAGATGACTTGGTCGTGACGGCGCATGAACGGATACGCGGGAATGGTGATGGGCACCCCTGCTTTTGCTTCTCCGGGGCCGACACCGTTGTCGATGATGGTTTGCGGAATCGAGTAACGCAGATGCGAGTGGCCCTCTTCTGCATAGTCGTCATCGAAGCCGCCGGGGCGATCGAGTTTGACCAGAAGTCTCTGCCGTGGTGTCGATTCTTCCGGGGTCTGCTGATTGACGCGTTTGACCGTGTAAAACAGGGGTGCCAGATCACCGCGCAGGATGTAGCCGGGTTCTATGACTCCGCGCACGGGTTGATTTTTTTCGTCAGGCTTGATCGTTTTACTCCATACCGGCGCGGTGTCGTTGCCGGCAAACACCTTTAGTTCATCGTCTGGGTTCATGGTCAGCCAAGGATTGATCACGAAGTTCAAACCGCCCAGGACCGCTGACACGCCGAGGCCTCCGTCATAGTCAACGACCGGTGTTTTCCAGCCAGGCAAGATGGGCGGCCTGAGAACCGATTGCGGGTCTTCGGGAAGGCTTTGGCTATCCATGGGAATGCTCCTGAGCGCTGAAACGTGGGGTGTAAGGCGACAGGGCAATCAAACGTGAAATCGTTGCGGGCGTCACCTGTCAGATCTGACAGGTGCCGACGAATGGTCATTGAGGACGTCGATCAAACACAGCTTTTTACCGCACAAATTGTGGGAGGCGCAGATTTAAGTCTGTCCACAAAACAACTGTGGGAGCGAGCCTGCTCGCGAAGACGGTGGTCAGTCGACAGATTTGTTGGCTGACCCAGCGCATTCGCGAGCAGGCTCGCTCCCACTTTGGTTTTGACTCAAGGCTGGATCTTCCCGGCCCTACAACTGATAACTGAAACTAATGCTGTACCGCGTCCGGCGATTGAACGTGTCCAGTGCTTCATCCGACATCGCCTTCGCCGCTTCCAGCGCAATGTTGTAGTACTTGGCATCGCCAAACCGTAGCCCGATCGCCGCCGATGACAGGTTGTTGGCCTTTACCGGCAATTCGTTGAACCAGCTGCGCGAGCGATCGAGCACGACATACGGTTGCAGGATGCGCACCCAGTTGCCGTCGCGGTTGAAGCTGTAGTTGACCTCGTACGCCACGCCCCAGCCCTTGTCGCCGGACGCTTGATCGTCGGGATAACCACGACCGAAGTTCTGCCCGCCGAACACCGCGCGTTCGCTGTCGGGCAGGGTGTCGTCGCTCCAGTACAACGCGGCCGACAGCACCCCTTGCCAGTTGTCGAGGAACTTGTCGCTCTGTACGCCAGACAGGCGCAGGCGAAAGAAGTCGAGGTCGATGGCGTTGTTGTTGGTTTTCGCGCCCATGCTGTCGAGGCCCTGGTACACGCCGCCGCTGAGGATCCGCAACTGGCGGGCATCGGCCTTGCGCCAGTCGCTCTCGAAGGCGAGGGCGCGGATGTCGGTGCGTTCTTCGACACTCAGCGGGAAGCCGATCACCTTGTAGCGGGTCTTGTCGTTGACCGCGTAAAGCCTTGAACCGGCCGTCAGCAGTTCGTTGGAAGCGGCAATCAGCGGCAGGGTGAAACCGATCGAGTAGCGGTCGTTTTCGCGGTGCGGTTTGAGTTGCAGGCCATTGTCGAGCAGGACATTGGTGCCGGGGTCAGCACGGTAGCGTGAAGCCGACAGCGCCAGTTGTGCGCCCTCGTCATTGAGGAACTGGTTGTAGTCGAGCCGGTAGTAATGTTCGTGATCGTCACCCGGTGGAAACAGGCCGCTGAGGGTCAGTTGCTCGCCCATCGCGGTTTGCGAATTGCTGCTGACACCGAGCAGGGCCTGGGTGCCGTTGCGGTTGTCTTCGGTGGTGCTCAGCGTGCTGGTGAAGGGTTTGCGACTGGCTTGGGCCACCAGCGTTGTGGCGCCGTCGGTGGTGCCGGGCGGTGGCACCTGGGCCTGGATCGTCACCCCGGGAATGCGCGTCATTAGCGTGGTGTAGCGCTCGAACGTCTTGCGGGTCAGCGGCCGCTCGGCCTGAATCTTCGCCGCCAGTTTGTCGAGCAGCGCTTTGACCCGGCCGACATCGCCCTGGATCTGGATATCGCGGACGTAGCCTTCCACCAGCACCACGCGCGCTACGCCGTCATTGAAATTTTGCTGCGGCAAGAACGCGTAGGACAGCAGGTAACCGTCCTGCTGATAGCGTCGGGTGATGTTGCGCGTGGCTTCGATCAGCTCGGCGAGCGTGGCTTGCCGGCCGATCAGGGGCTTATAGATTTCGGCGAGTTCGTTGAGCGGGTAGAGGGTGCCGCCTTCGATCTGCACGGTTTGCAGTTTGATCTTGGTGTCCATCAACAGCGGTTGCGCAGCGGCGGCACCAGCGTCCGGCACCTGCACGGGCGTGGCGCTTGGGCGATAGGCGTCGGCCGGCAGGTTCGGCACCGGCAGATTGCGGATGGTTTCGTTGCTGTTGAGAAAGCTGGGCAGGGTGTCGGCGAGGGCGGCGGAACTGAGACTGAGGAACAGCAGGGATGCCATTACGCGCATAGGACACTCCATGGTCAGATCACAGCACTGGGCTGAATTCTCCTAAGAAAAAAGCGGAAGACTCGTGGGAATCTTCCGCCCTCAACCAAGCGTAGGCGCTGTAGGTGAGGCCGTCGAATCGGCCAGGTGCAATTTAGCGTTTGTTGCCTCCCAGGGTGCCAGTCAGACCACCGAGTACACCGCCCAGACCGCCACTGGTGGTCCCCCCGCTGGTACCGCCGTTAACCAGGCCACCGACGGCGGCGACGGTGCCGCCGACGTTGCTGACCAGACCACCGACTGCGGTGGTGACCGGGTTGTTGGTCGCAGCAATACTGCCGCCGATACTGCTGACCGCGCCGCCCACCTGGCCGGTGAGACCTGCAACAGGTGAGCCGATACCGGTAGCGGCGCCGAGTTGCTGAGTCACGTTGGTAACGCCACTGGTGACCGGGTTCAGGCCTGCGCCCAATGTGGCGCCAACCGTGGCCAGCGGTGAAGTCGTAGCAGTGATCGGAGTGCCCGAACCGCCAAGCACGGTGTTGAGCGAAGCGACGGTATTACCGAGACCGACAGCGGTAACGCCGCCTGCGCTGACCACGCCATTGGTATTGCCGGCATTCAGGCCCGCGCCGACGTTGACCACGGCGCCGCCAACGGTTTGCAGCAAACCGGTGCCGCCGAGGCCACCGCCCAAACCGCCACCCACTCCACCGGTACCCGAACCAGTGCCGTTAGACACCAGACCACCGGCCTTGCCGACTGCGGTGCCGGTATTGCTCAAGGCGCCACCGAGCGTATTGGTCAAGGCGTTGCCGTTACCCGCATCGGTAACATTGCCGCCCAGTGTGTTCACCGCACCACCGACTTGCGCAACCACGCCTTTGAGTGGATCGCCAAGACCTGTGGTCGCGCCGAGTTTGTCCGTGGTGCTTTCAACCATCGCAATCACTGGCACCAGACTACCGCCGAGTTTGTTCGTCAATTGGCTGGTCGGGCCGCTGGTCAGCGTGGTGTCGAGGGTATTGCCGAGCATGGTGACTTTCTCGCCGACACCATCAAGCAGCGGCGCGACTTTGGTCACCACACCGCCCACCACCGGTACGCTGCCCGTCGCAGTGGACAGCTTGGCGCTGAGGTCGGAGACGCCGTTGCCAACATCCGTCACTACACCGCCAACCGAGGCAACGGTGGTGGTCAGGCCATTAGGGTCGGTGGCCAGTTTGCCTACGCCATTGGCGACGCCATCACCCAAGGTGCTGACAACATTGCCTGCGGTGTTGGCCGCACTCTGCACCACACCACCGACCACCGGTACGGTGCTCAGCGAGTCGCCGATCTGGCCAACGCCATCGCCGACACCCGCGACGGTCTTACCGACATCCTGCACCAGGGTGGTGGTTACCAGCGGTGTGGTGGTCGGATTGGTCGGGTTGGTCGGATCCGTTGGGTCTGTCGGGTTGGTTGGATTGGTCGGATCGGTGCCACCGGTTCCGCCAGTACCACCTGTGTTCCCGGTCCCGCCGGTTCCGCCTGTGCCTGCAGTATCACCGCTGCCGCCCGTACCGCCAGTACCCGAGGTGCCGCCAGTGCCAGCGGTGCCGTCCGCCGCAGAACTGCCGGAGCTGCTGTGATGGCCGCCACCGCCGCTGCTGCAGCCGGCGAGGCCGAGGGAGAGAATCAATGCCAGAGCGATTGCCGATTTGCACCACACATCTTGAGTTTTCATGATTGAGATTCCTTGCACCTGTCACAACGTTCGTTGTCTTCGATGGCTCGCCGATCTGTTGTCGGTGATGCCTTCGCCCGTTGTGCTCAATCTCAGTCCAGGGGCAGGTTTCAGGCCATTCTCAAGTTGGTATTAACGCCTTTATATATAAGGTGAAGTTCAGCGCCTAAGGACTAATACCCAGGATATAGCCGGACAAAAAAAGGCCTTGATAATCAAGGCCATGGTTTTTTCAGCGGAAGGGGGAATGACGGCGAAAACTTAAGTTATATATACACAATTAACGGTGTCCCGAGGGCTCAGGCAATGGGTTGCCACTGCCCGACCATGTGTTCCAGGTCTTGCGCACCGATCAGCCGCAACTCGCCACTGGAGCCCGCCGCGCTCGCCAGCAGGGTCACCTCACTGGGCAGGCGCACCGGTTTGCGAAAGTGCACGGCGATCTCAAGGTTGGCCTTGGGCAAATGATCGTTCAGCGCCGCGAGGGTCCGCGCCTTGTTCCACAAACCATGGGCGATCGCTGTTGGAAAGCCAAACAACCTGGCACTGGCCGCACTCAGGTGAATCGGGTTGTAGTCGCCGGAAACTTTGGCGTATTGCCGACCGATATCGGCCGGGGCTTTCCAGCGCGCCACCTCCACCAGCGATTGCGACGGCTCCCAGGTCTGCTCGACCGGCTCGCCCTCAAGCTTGACGCCGCGACAGAGCATCTGGCTTTCCGCTTCCCACAGCGGCCCGAGCTGATCATCCAGGGTGGTCAGCAGATCGAACGTCGCACCTTTGGGATGCGCTTGCAGATTCGTCACGCGCACGCTGACCTGCGCCCGACCGATCCCGCCCATCGGGCGCAACACGCGAATGCGGTTGCTCAGATGAATCAGCCCCAGCAGCGGGAACGGAAAGGCTTTGGCGGTGAGCAATTGCATCTGCAATGCAAAGGCGAGGATGTGCGGATAGGTCGGCGGCAACAGACCGTCATCGACGAATCCGCAGACCTTGCGATAGCCCGCCAGGCGTTGGCCATCGACATCGACCCAACAGCGCAAGCCGCTGTCGGGTAATTGGGTGCCGGTGATTTTCCGTCGCGTCGCCGCCCGTGCGTAGAGCCCGGGCAGACTCGGTTCGCGATTCAGCGTATGCCATTCGATGCTCATGCCTAAGCCCCCAGAACGCTTTGTCCACAGACGCGCAGTGCCTGCCCGGTGAATGCGCCGGTGCCCGGTTGCGCCAGCCACGCGACGGCTTCGGCGACGTCTTGCGGTAAACCGCCCTGACCGAGCGAACTCATGCGCCGGCCCGCCTCACGCAGGCCAAACGGAATGTGTGCAGTCATTTGCGTCTCGATAAAACCGGGCGCAACGGCATTGATGCTGATCCCACGTTCCAGCAGCGTAGGTGCCCAGGCCTGCGCAAGACCAATCAGCCCGGCCTTGCTCGCGGCGTAGTTGGTTTGCCCGCGATTACCGGCAATGCCGCTGATCGAGGCCAGCAGAATCACCCGCGCGTTGTCGCGCAGCGTCCCGCTGTCGAGCAGGGCCTGGGTCAGCACTTGCGGCGCGTTGAGGTTGACCGCCAGCACCGCGTCCCAGAATTCCGGGGTCATATTGGCCAGGGTTTTGTCGCGGGTGATGCCGGCGTTGTGCACCAGAATATCGAGGCCGTCAGGCAGTTGTTCGATCAATTGCGTGGCGGCGTCGGCGGCGCAGATATCCAGGGTAATCGCGCGGCCGCCGAGGCGGGCGGCAAGGGCTTCCAGATCGGTCTTCGCCGGCGGCACGTCGAGCAGGATCACCTCGGCGCCGTCGCGCGCCAGGGTTTCGGCAATCGATGCGCCGATACCGCGAGCCGCACCAGTGACCAGCGCCTTGCGTCCGGCCAGCGGCCGGGTCCAGTCAGTCACTGGCGTCGCACAAGCTGTCAGGCGAATCACCTGCCCGGACACGAACGCACTTTTCGGCGAGAGGAAAAACCGCAGCGGGCCTTCCAGTTGATCTTCGGCGCCCTCACCGACGTAGATCAATTGCAGCGTGCCGCCGCTGCGCAATTCCTTGGCCAGCGAACGGGAAAACCCTTCCAGCGCTCGTTGCGCACTGGCAGCAAACGGATCTCTGAGGGTTTCCGGGGCACGGCCAAGGATCACCAGATGGGCGCTGTGCTCAAGATTCTTCATCAACGGCTGGAAGAATTCGCGCAGTTGCTTGAGCTGGTCGGTATGCAGCAACTCGCTGGCGTCGAACACCACGGCTTTGAGTTTCGGGCCGTGGCCGGGAATCCATTCGGTAGCGGTTGCCGGTTGTTCGCCGTAACGGTAGATGCCGTCGGTCAAACGGTTGGCGAAGGCACTGACGCGCTCCGCCAGTGGCCCGCCGCCGATCAGCAGCGCCCCTTCCACCGGCCGCAGGCGCCCGGCCTGCCAGCGTTCCAGCCGCACCGGCGACGGCAGGCCCAGCGCCCCGACCAGGCGATGGCCGATGGACGAGTTGGCGAAGTCGATATAGCGGTCAGACATGGAACGCTCTCCAGAAGTTGGGGTTCAAAGTGTGGACTACCGATGGCAATCAATCGTTCGATCCACGCAATAAGGCCTACGCTAGAACAGCAGAGTAGTTTGCCCCCGGCGTTTGTGTTGCCGAACCCACAGTCAGAAACACAGCTGACCCCTGTAGGAGTGAGCCTGCTCGCGATAGCGGTGTATCAGTCAAGAAATGTTTATCTGACCCACCGCTATCGCGAGCAGGCTCACTCCTACAGGGGATCGGCGTGAATTCAAACCTTCGGAAAAGGAGTTATTCATGAGTCAGCTGCGCCGCGTCGCGATCATCGGCGGTAACCGCATTCCCTTCGCCCGTTCCAACGGGCCGTACGCCACGGCGAGTAATCAGGCGATGCTCACCGCCGCCCTCGAAGGCCTGATCGAACGCTACAACCTGCACGGCCAGCGCATTGGCGAAGTGGTGGCGGGCGCAGTGCTGAAATTGTCACGAGATATGAATCTGACCCGTGAATGTGTGCTCGGCTCGCGTCTGTCCCCGGCGACGCCCGCCTACGACATTCAGCAAGCCTGCGGCACCGGCCTGGAAGCGGCGATTCTGGTGGCGAACAAGATCGCCCTCGGCCAGATCGAGAGCGGCATCGCCGGTGGCGTCGACACCACCTCGGACGCGCCGATCAGTGTCAGCGAAGGCCTGCGCAGAATCCTCTTGCAAGCCAACCGCGCCAAGACCACCGGCGACAAGCTGAAAACCTTTCTGCAGTTGCGGCCGCAACACCTGATCCCGGAATTTCCGCGTAACGGTGAACCGCGCACGGGCCTGTCGATGGGGCAGCACTGCGAACTGATGGCGCAGACCTGGAACATCCCGCGTGAAGATCAGGATCAACTGGCCCTCGAAAGCCACCACAAACTCGCTGCGTCCTATAGCGAGGGCTGGCACAACGACCTGATGACACCGTTCCTTGGTCTGACCCGCGACAACAATCTGCGCCCGGACCTGACCCTGGAAAAACTCGCAACGCTGAAACCTGCATTTGAAAAAAGCGCGAAAGGCACGTTGACCGCAGGCAACTCCACGCCGCTGACCGATGGCGCGTCTCTGGTGCTGCTCGGCAGTGAAGAGTGGGCGAAGGAACGCGGTTTGCCGATCCTCGCGTACCTGCGCGACGGCGAAGCGGCGGCAGTGGATTTCGTCAACGGCGCCGAAGGGCTGCTGATGGCGCCGGTGTATGCCGTGCCACGGTTGCTGGCACGCAACGGGCTGACCTTGCAGGATTTTGACTACTACGAAATTCATGAAGCGTTCGCGGCGCAAGTGCTGTGCACGTTGAAGGCCTGGGAAGATCCCGAATACTGCAAAACCCGGCTGGGCCTTGATGCGCCGTTGGGTTCGATTGATCGTAGCCGGCTGAATGTGAAGGGCAGTTCGCTGGCGGCCGGGCATCCGTTTGCGGCGACCGGTGGGCGCATCGTCGCGAACCTGGCGAAGTTGCTGGACGCGGCGGGGAAGGGCAGGGGGTTGATCTCGATTTGCGCGGCGGGCGGGCAGGGCGTCACCGCCATCATCGAACGCTGACGCTGAAAGAGCCCCTCACCCTAACTCTCCCGAAACGTCGGACCGCCCAGAGGGAGAGGGGACCGATTGGGGGATGCTTCAGAGGTGCGCCGACCTGAGAGAGTTGTGCTGAATCCAGAATCGAACCGATTTGGAGAATTCTGCCAGTCCATAATCGACGCGGTATTTCAGGTCGATGTATAACGCCAGACACCTCGGTCAGCCCCCTCTCCCTCGGGGAGAGGGCTGGGGTGAGGGTGGCTGTTGAGGTTCAGGTACGAAACCGTCTGACCAACCCATCCAGCTCATTCGACAACCCCGCCAGACTCTGCGAATCCAGACGCGCCGAGTTGGCCAGTTCTGCCACCAACTGCGCATCCCCGTGAATCTGGCTGATATGCCGATTGATGTCCTCAGCCACTTGATGCTGTTCTTCAGCGGCGGTAGCGATTTGCGTGTTCATGTCACGGATCACGTCCACCGATTCGCGGATCTGCCCGAAGCTTTCGCGCGCCTCGCCGATACGCGTCACCGACTGCTGCGAGACCTGCAGGCTGGCGTGCATCTGTTGTGTGACCTGACTGGTGCGCTTGGCCAGATTGCCGAGCAAGCCATCGATCTCTGCCGTCGAATCCGCCGTGCGTTTGGCCAGGGCGCGCACCTCATCCGCCACCACGGCAAAACCGCGCCCCTGTTCACCGGCGCGGGCTGCTTCGATGGCGGCGTTGAGCGCCAGCAGGTTGGTCTGTTCGGCGATGGAGCGGATGGTGCCGAGGATCGACTGGATATCGTTGCTGTCGCGCTCCAGTTGCTGCATTGACTGCGCCGATTGCTCCAGCTCCTGGCTCAGTTGATCGACGCTGTGCACCGCCGCATCAATCTGTTGCTGGCCTTGGCGGGCCTGACGCTGGCCGCTGTCGGCGGAGTCCGCTGCCTGACTGCACGAGCGCGCGACTTCGTTAGCGGTGGCGACCATTTCGTGGAACGCGGTCGAGACCATGTCGACCGCTTCACGCTGACGCCCGGCGGCTTCGGCCATATCGCTTGAGACGCGGGTCGAACTCTGCGAGGTCGCGAGGATTTTCCCGGCGGCGCCGCCGATGTGCTGGATCAGGCTGCGGATCGCGGTGAGGAACTGATTGAACCAGTTGGCCAGTTGCGCGGTTTCATCATTGCCACGGATGTCGAGGTTTTTGGTCAGGTCGCCTTCGCCCTGCGCAATGCCTTCCAGGCCACTGGCGACGCTGCGGATCGGCCGCACGATGAGGGTGGCGAAACTGGCGCCAACCACGGCGAACAGCACGGCCAGCACGGCGGCGATGATCGCGATCAGCCAGGTCAGTTGCGTGGCCGAGCTCATCACATCGCTCTGCTTGATCAGGCCGACGAAGGTCCAGCCCAATTGCTCCGATGGCCAGACGTTGGCCATGTAGCGCTCACCGTTAAGCTCGACTTCGACCAGGCCTTTGCCGGCCTTGGCCAGCTGCGCATAGCCTTCGCCGAGGCTGTCCAGCGGCTTGAAGTTGTGTTCCGGCTGTTTCGGATCGACCAGCACCGTGCCGCTGTTTTCCAGGAGCATCAGGTATCCGGTTTCGCCCAGCTTGATCTGTTTGACGATCTCGGTGAGCTGCTTGAGCGTCACGTCGATGCTGACCACGCCGCCGTTGCTGCCGAGTTTGTTGTCGATGGTGCGCACGGTGCTGACGTAGGTCGCATCGTCCTGCGCCCAGTAGTAAGCGGCGGTCCGCAACGGTTTGCCCGGTTTGGCCTGGGCAGCCTTGTACCACGGCCGCTGACGCGGGTCGTAATTGTTGAGTTTGGGATCGTCCGGCCATGACACATAACCACCGGCGGCGGTGCCAACGATGGCGTAGGCGTAAGCCGGGTGGGCGTTGCCCAGGTCCTGGAGGAACGCGAAGACCTTTTTGTCCATCTCGCCCTGCGGGATGGATTCGGCGTTGGCGCTCATGTAGGTCTTGAGGCTGTCGTCGGTGTTTTTGATCAGCGGCTGCGACGCCAGGTAATCGACGTTCTGGCTGATGCCATCAAAAAACAGCTGCATGGCATTGCTGACCTGACGGATTTCGCGACCGCTGCTGTCGACAAAACTGTCCCGGGCATCGCTGCGCAAGTTCATCACCACCAGCGTTGCGACCAGCACCACCGGCAAGCAGGCGATGATTGCAAACGCCCACGTCAATTTCTGTTTGATGTTCATCCGCGCTCCAGATTTTCTTGTAGGCCCACGCAGTGCAGATGACTTGTGGTTTATTGGCAGCCGAAAACGTTGTGGATCACTCGTATCCCCGAGCGCGGCATCGCTGATTGTTGTGGAACGATTGCCGGACAAATCCCTCTGTCATTGAGGGCTTCGGCTGCAAAACAGGGAAATTGAGGCGACTTTGCAAAAATCTGCCGAAGGGGCATCAGCCGGATGTCAGATTCTGTCGCAAATGCCCTTGAAGACATGTACCAACAAGTACAACAGCCTCGGCTATGATTCCCCTCGGTCGATGCGCGAGCGCAGAGTTGGCCCTGTTTAATCCGGCACAGTGTGTGCATTCTCAACGTTCACAGGTCGGCAACCCCTCCCCGTGATGCGAGGATTGCCGTATAACGAGTGACATTCGCGTGTTTGGTAATAAAGGACCCACAATAAAAGCTGATGAAGACTCCAAAACGCATTGAACCCCTGATCGAGGACGGTCTGGTCGACGAGGTGCTGCGCCCACTGATGAGTGGCAAAGAAGCAGCTGTTTATGTGGTGCGCTGCGGCAATCAGTTACGTTGCGCAAAGGTCTACAAGGAGGCGAACAAACGCAGTTTCCGCCAGGCGGCCGAGTATCAGGAAGGCCGCAAGGTGCGCAACAGCCGACAGGCTCGCGCAATGGCAAAAGGCTCCAAGTTCGGTCGCAAAGAGACCGAAGATGCCTGGCAGAACGCCGAAGTGGCGGCGCTGTTCCGTCTGGCCGGCGCCGGTGTACGGGTGCCCAAACCCTACGACTTCCTCGACGGCGTGCTGTTGATGGAACTGGTGGCCGACGAGTTCGGCGATGCCGCGCCGCGTCTCAATGACGTGGTACTGGAGCCGGATCAGGCGCGCGAGTATCACGCGTTCCTGATTTCGCAGATCGTGCTGATGTTGTGTACCGGTCTGGTGCACGGTGACCTCTCGGAGTTCAACGTGCTGCTGACGCCGACCGGCCCGGTCATCATCGACCTGCCGCAAGCTGTCGACGCTGCCGGCAACAACCACGCGTTCAGCATGCTGGAGCGCGACGTTGGCAACATGGCTTCCTACTTCGGACGCTTTGCCCCGGAGTTGAAGCTGACCAAATACGCCAAGGAAATGTGGGCGTTGTACGAAGCCGGCACCCTGCACCCGAACAGTGTGCTGACCGGTGAGTTCGATGATCCGGAAGACCTGGCCGACGTTGGCGGGGTATTGCGCGAGATCGAAGCGGCGCGCCTCGACGAGGAACGCAAGCAGGCCATCCGTGCAGCGGACGACGAGCCGAAAGGCAAGTCCGACGAACCACCGCCACCACCGTGGATGCAGTGATTGCTTGATGAGAAACCCGGCTTCGGCCGGGTTTTTTGTTTGAATCAGAAGCCTTGGAACCCAGAAGCCCCTCACCCCAGCCCTCTCCCAGAGGGAGAGGGGGCCGACCGAGGTGTCTTGCGTCATACATCGACCTGAAAAAACGAGTCGATTATGGATTCAACGAAAAACGTTCAGGTCGGTGTACCTCCCAAATATCCCCCAATCAGTCCCCTCTCCCCATGGGAGAGGGTTAGGGTGAGGGCTCTTTCGGATCCCCGCAAATTCAAGTCTACTGTCCACCGCCCCAACCACACTCAAGGACTGAATGTGACCACCCCCCGCAACACCCACCTGATCGTCACCGCTCGACTGATCTCCGATTTCGGCGCCTTCCTCAACATGGTCGCGCTGGCCACCTACGTCTACCTGCTGAGCAACAGCGCAATAAGCGTCGGGATCTTTCTCGCCAGTCGTGTCGGCGGGGGGATTTTTGCCAGTCTGATCGGCACCGCGTTTTACCGTCGTTGCAGCGGACGCGCACCGCTGATCGCCTTCGACCTGCTGCGCGCCAGCGTGCTTGGTCTGTTGTTGATCGTGCCCGTCAGCCAACAGGCCTTGCTGTTGCCGGTGATCGCCTTCGGTCTGGGCCTGGGCAATTCGATGTTTGCCATCGGCCTCAACAGTCAATTACCGCGTCTGATCCCTGCCGAGCAATTGCTCAAGGCCAACGCCTGGATCACTTCGGCGTCTTCAGCAGCCATGGTCGGCGGCAGTCTGGTTTCAGGTTTGCTGGTTGCGGGTTTTGGCTTTGAAACGGTGTTTGCCCTGAATGCGCTGACCTATTTGCTGGCCGCGTTATTGATTGTGCCGCTGCGGTTCGCACCCGCAACCGTCAACGACGCACCGGAACGCGGCGAATGGACAGCGCTCAAGCAAGGCCTGCGTTCTGCGCCGGTGATTGCCGCGATGCTCGCGGTCACCATGGCCGACACTTTGGGCAGCGCCGCGCACAACGTCGGCTTTCCGATCATCTCGAAACTGCTCACGCCAGAGTCGGCGAGCACCACGCTGGGCCTGATGCTCGCGGTGTGGGCCAGCGGCAAACTGCTGGGCGCGCGAATCGCCAGTCGTCTCAAGGGCTCGGACAACAGCCATCTGGAACGGCGGTTTTTCTTCGGCGTGGCGCTGATGTCCTGCGGCTTTATCCTGATGTTCCAGCAGCACAGTCTCTATGGTCTGCTGCTGTTTTCATTGCCGGCGGGACTGGGTGACGGTTTTTCCGAAGTCGGGTTGATGTCGCGGCTGCAGCGCGAACCTGAGCAGTTGCGCTTGCCGATTTTCAGCGTCCTGACCTTGCTGCAAATGACCGGATTCGGCATCGGCATGCTCATCGCCGCGCCGTTCTACGGATGGTGGGCGCCGGGTGCCGTGGTCATGCTGTTCCACGGCATCCCGCTCAGTACCTTGTTGCTGATGAAAGCTCTGGCGCTCAAGCGCGGGCGGATTGTGCGCAGCAGCCCGACGCCAGTTCCTTGAGGATCGGGCAATCGGGGCGGTGGTCGCCGTTGCAGTGCTCGACGAGGTCTTGCAGGGTGTCGCGTAATTCGCCGAGCTCGCGAATCTTCTGGTTCAACTCGTCGATGTGCTGGCGCGCCAATGCTTTCACATCGGCGCTGGCCCGTTGGCGATCCTGCCAGAGGGTCAGCAGTTTGCCGACTTCCTCCAGCGAAAAGCCCAGATCCCGCGAGCGCTTGATAAACGCCAGCGTGTGCAGATCATCGTCGCCATAGACCCGGTAACCGCTGTCGGTGCGATGCGCCGCTTTGAGCAGGCCGATCGACTCGTAATAGCGGATCATTTTCGCGCTCAGGCCACTGTGTCTGGCCGCTTGGCCGATGTTCATCGGTGTTCCTCCAGGTCCTTGGGTTTCCAGGTTTTCAACAGTAGCGCATTGCTCACCACGCTGACGCTCGACAACGCCATCGCTGCACCGGCCAACACCGGGTTGAGGAAGCCGAACGCCGCCAGCGGAATGCCGATCAGGTTATAGACGAAGGCCCAGAACAGGTTCTGGCGGATCTTCGCATAAGTCTTGCGACTGATCTCCAGTGCCGCCGGCACCAGCCGAGGATCGCCGCGCATCAGGGTAATGCCCGCCGCGTGCATGGCGACGTCGGTGCCGCCGCCCATGGCGATACCGATGTCGGCAGCGGCGAGGGCCGGGGCGTCGTTGATGCCGTCACCGACCATGGCGACCACGCCGGTTTTTTTCAGCTCGCTGACGGTGGCGGCTTTGTCCGCCGGCAGCACTTCGGCGTGGACATTGCTGATGCCCAGAGCCTCGGCGACCACGCGAGCGCTGCCACGGTTGTCGCCGGTCAGCAGATGGCTGTGGATATCGCGGGCGGCGAGTTGCTGCACGGCTTCCAGTGCACCGGGTTTCAGGGTGTCACCGAAGGCGAACAAGCCGAGCACTTTCGGTTCCGGGCTTTGCTCGATTAACCACGACAGGGTGCGGCCCTCGGCTTCCCAAGTCTGGGCAGATTCGCTCAGGTTGCCCGCGTTCAAAGCACTTTCTTCGAGCATCCGCCGATTGCCCAGCGCCAGACGCCGGCCTTCAAGGTTGCCGGCAATGCCGCGACCGGTCAGCGATTGACTGTCGCTGACATCCGGCACGTTCAGGCCTCGTTCCGCCGCGGCATCGAGTACCGCTTTGGCCAACGGATGTTCGCTGCCGCGTTGCAGCGCGCCGGCCAGTTTCAGCAAGGTGTCTTCATCGCCATCCACCGCGCTGAAATGGGCGATACGCGGTGTGCCGGACGTCAGCGTGCCGGTCTTGTCGAACACCACACTTCTGACTTCGTGGGCACGTTCCAGGGCTTCGGCGTCCTTGATCAGAATGCCGTGACGCGCGGCCACGCCGGTGCCGGCCATGATCGCCGTCGGCGTGGCAAGGCCCAGCGCACAAGGGCAGGCGATGACCAGCACCGCGACGGCGTTGATCAACGCGGTCTGCATGGGGGCGCCGTAGAGCCACCAGCCGATCAGTGTCACCAACGCGATCAGCAACACTGTTGGCACGAAAATCTGGCTGACTTTATCCACCAGTTTCTGGATCGGTGCTTTCGCGGCTTGAGCGTCCTCAACCAGACGAATGATCCGCGCCAGCACGGTTTCTGCGCCGAGCGCCAGGGTGCGCACCAGCAAGCGGCCTTCACCGTTGATCGCGCCGCCGGTGACTTTGTCTCCGGGTTGTTTCGGTACCGGCAGGCTTTCGCCGCTGATCAGTGCTTCATCGGCGTGGCTCTGGCCTTCGATGACTTCGCCGTCGACCGGGAAACGCTCGCCGGGTTTGACCAGCACCAGATCGTTCAGGCGCAAGGCGCTGATGGCGACATCCTGCTCGCGACCGTCGATGACTTGAATCGCCCGTTCCGGACGCAATGCTTCCAGCGCGCGGATGGCGCTGGCGGTCTGGCGTTTGGCGCGGCTCTCCAGGTATTTGCCGAGCAGCACCAAGGCAATGACCACCGCCGACGCTTCGAAATACAGATGCGGCATGCGCCCGGCGGCGGTGGCCCACTCGTAAAGACTCAAACCGTAGCCGGCGCTGGTGCCGAGGGCCACCAGCAAGTCCATGTTGCCCGCTCCGGCACGCACGGCTTTCCACGCGGCGACATAAAAACGTGCACCGAAAATGAACTGCACCGGCGTGGCGAGGGCGAATTGCGCCCAGGCCGGGAGCATCCAGTGAATGCCGAACGGTTGCAGCAACATCGGCGCCACCAGCGGCAGGGCGAGGGCGATCGCGCAGATCAGCGCCCAGCGTTCATGCTTGAGGCGCTGTTGCTGGTTATCGGTTTGCGGGTGTTCGGCTTGCCAGACGCTGGCCGAATAACCGGCCTTGCTCACGGCCTCAAGCAGCGTTTGCGGGTCGACCTGACCGAGCAATTCGAGGTGTGCGCGTTCGTTGGCCAGGTTGACGCTGACGCTTTTCACACCGGGGACTTTGTTCAAGGCTCGCTCGACGCGACCGACGCAGGAGGCGCAGGTCATGCCTTCGAGATTCAATTCGATAGTCTGCTGCGGCACGCTGTAACCGGCGCGCTCAACTGCTGCCATCAAGGCCGGCAGACTGTCGCCGGGCGCCTGTACGCGGGCCTGCTCGGTGGCGAGGTTGACGCTGACGGCACTGGCACCGCTGACTTTGCTCAACGCCCGCTCGACACGCCCGGCACAACTGGCGCAGGTCATGCCGGCAATCGGCAGATCGAACGTGATGGAATCGGACATCGGTCGTACTCCCTGTAGTAGATGCCTACAAGGATCAACCTTGCCATGCGGGCAAGGTCAAGCGCCAATCTTTGACGCGCCGCAAAACAAACTGTGGGAGCGAGCCTGCTCGCGAAAGCGGCGGGTCAGTCAACATCATCGCTGAATGACACACCGTATTCGCGAGCAGGCTCGCTCCCACAATTGGGATTTACTTAGTATTCGAGATCGGCGCGCTTCAAGTAGACGCCTTCCGAATTCATCGCCAACCGATACTTCAGCACATCACCGGCATGCAATTTGATCTCCTGCGACCCCGGCGCGAGCATCCCCGGGTTACAACCGGCGACCTGTCCCGGCAGCAACTTCAAGCGCAGCGAAACAGTGCCCGGCGGCAGGTTGAAGGAAATGCTTTGCTCCTGCAGCAGCCGCGCCGAAAGCTGATCCTGGATGTACACGCCGATCTCGCAAGAAGTCGACACTTCCAGGCGCTCGCGGGAAATAATCAGCACCGCATAATCCTCGCCAGCAGCTTGCACTTGAGGGACGGCGGCAAAGAGGCTGAGAAAGCCAAACAGGCTGAAAGCTGACCAGCGCATGGCTGAATCTCCTGAATCGAGTCATTGATGTACGCAGCTTGGCCGAGCGCGACGCCGATTGCCAGCCCGGCAGTTTATTGAAGAACTTGACCTTGCCATCGTGGCAAGCTCGAGACTGCCGGCAACCTCACTCAAAGGAGTCATTCCATGCAAGTGTTCAACGTTCAAGGCATGTCCTGCGGTCACTGCGTCAAAGCCATCACCAACGCCGTGCAGGCCAAGGATCCAGCGGCCAGTGTGCGGGTTGATCTGGCGGCTAAAGAGGTCGGCGTCGAAAGCGCCATGAGTGCTGATCAGGTCATCGAGGCGATCAGCGAAGAAGGCTACACAGTGAAACTCGTCTGAATTTGATCGTTAGCGAGCTATCGGAATGTTCAAGGCGTTCGGGCGCGGCTAGACTGTCGGGCTGCCGACTTGCCAACCTGGATGCCTGATGAACTTCCGTACCATTCTGATTCTCGGTGCCTTGACCGCCTTCGGGCCCTTGGCGATCGACTTCTATTTACCTGCCTTTCCCTCGATGGCGCTGGCGTTCGGCACCGACGAGAAACACGTGCAGATGACGCTGGCGGCGTATTTCGCCGGTCTGTCCATCGGCCAACTGGCTTATGGCCCGGTGGCGGATCGCTTCGGCCGACGTATTCCGTTGCTCGTTGGTCTGACGCTGTTCACTTTGGCGTCGCTGGCCTGCGCTTACGCACCGAACCTCGAATGGCTGATCGGTGCGCGTTTTGTCCAGGCGTTGGGCGGCTGTGCCGGGATGGTGATTTCCCGGGCGGTAGTCAGCGACAAGTGCGACGCAGTCGGTTCGGCGAAAGTCTTTTCGCAATTGATGCTGGTGATGGGCCTGGCGCCGATTCTGGCGCCGATGCTCGGCGGTCTGCTGGTCAACACCACGGGTTGGCAGTCGATTTTCCTGGTGCTGACCGGCTTCAGCGCATTGGCCGGGTTGGCCGTGGCGCTGGGGCTGCCGGAAAGTATGCCGGCGCACATGCCGCGTCAGCCGTTGTCCGGCGCGCTGCGTCAGTACGGGCGCTTGCTCAAGGACCGGGTTTACCTCGGCCACGCCCTGACCGGCGGCATCGCCATCGCCGGGATGTTCGCTTACATCGCGGGTTCACCGTTCATTTTCATCAAACTTTACGGCGTACCGGCCGAGCATTTCGGCTGGCTGTTCGGCACCAACGCGGCGGGGTTCATTTTGGTGGCGCAGGTCAACGCGCGGATGTTGGCCAAGCGCGGCCCGGCATTCCTGCTGTCGCGGGCGGTATGGGTTTACTTCGCCGCTGGGCTGACGCTGCTCGCGGTCAGCGCAATGCACACAGAGTCCTTGTGGCCGCTGCTGATTCCACTGTTCATCTGCGTGTCGAGCCTGGGTTGCATCAGCCCGAACGCCGCCGCTTGCGCGATGAACGGGCAGGGCGCACGGGCCGGCAGTGCGTCGGCGTTGCTCGGTTGCATGCAATTCAGTGTCGCCGCCGGCGCTTCGGCGCTGGTAGGGGTGTTGCACGACGGCACCGCCGTGCCGATGGCCATGGTCATCAGCCTGTGCGGTTTGCTGGTGGTGTGCGTGGCGCTGCTCACCCGCCGTCTGCAGAATGCCCGGGCACTGGCGCAAGCTCAGGCCGAGGCATAAATACCTCAGCCGGCGGCGCGCTGCTGGCTGCGATCGGGAATCTGATGGGGTGCGCACAGTCGCGCTTCGAGGGTGCGGGTGAAGGCCAGTGCTTCGGCTTCACTGCGGAATGTCACGGCGTGTTGGTCCAGACGAACCTGCCATTGAGACTTTGCCACTTCTTTTATCAGGATCTTCATTGCTGACCTCCCTTGCGTAAAAGATGTATCGCAGAGGCTTCGATTGTAGACCTGAATACGATCGCAATTGTGACAAGGGTCAAGCATCGGACTGACGGCAAAAAACAGCGCAGCCCCGCCGACCGCTCTAGGTTCGGCGAAGGCTGCGCTGTGCGGTTTTTTAGAAACCTTCTAAAACAATTTTGCCCTTGGCTTTGCCACTTTCCAGCAGCTCATGGGCGCGACGCAGGTTCGCTGCGTTGATAGTGCCGAAATGCTCGCCCACCGTGGTCTTCAACGTCCCGGCATCAATCAGATCCGCCACGCGGTTGAGCAGTTTGTGCTGCTCGATCATGTCTGGCGTCTCGAACAGCGAGCGGGTGTACATGAACTCCCAGTGCAGCGACAGGCTCTTGCGCTTGAGCTTGCTCACGTCCAGCGACTTCGGATCGTCGATCAACGCCAGTTTGCCTTGCGGCGCCAGCGCTTCGACCAGTTGATCCAGATGCTGGTCGGTCTGGGTCAGGCTGGCGACGTGGGTCACGCTGTCGATCCCGGCGCGCTTGAGTTCTTCGCTCAGCGGCTGGCTGTGATCGATGACCAGGTCGGCGCCCAGTTCTTTGACCCAATCGCGGGTTTGCTCGCGGGACGCGGTGCCGATCACCTTCAGGCCGGTCAGTTGCCTGGCCAATTGCGTCAGGATCGAGCCAACCCCGCCGGCGGCACCGACGATCAGCAGGCTCTGGCCTTCATCGGTATTGCCTTCGCGGATTTGCAGGCGCTCGAACAACAACTCCCATGCGGTGATCGCGGTCAGCGGCAGTGCGGCGGCTTCGGCAAAACCGAGGGATTTCGGCATATGGCCGACGATGCGCTCATCCACCACGTGCAGTTCACTGTTGCCGCCGGCACGGGCGATGGAGCCGGCGTAGAAAACCTTGTCGCCAGCCTTGAACAACGTCACTTCGCTGCCGACAGCCTTGACCACACCGGCAACGTCCCAACCCAGCACTTTCGCCGCGCCGTTTTCCGGTGCCGCGTTCTGCCGCACTTTGGTGTCGACCGGGTTGACCGAAATGGCTTTGACTTCCACCAGCACGTCGCGCGGGCCGGCGACCGGTTCTGGCAGTTCGATGTCTTGCAGGGACTTGGCGTCGTTGATCGGCAGGGAAGCGTAATAGGCGATGGCTTTCATGAGTGGCTCCGTACGGGTAATAGAAGAAGGGATCAGACAATCGCGCCGAGGCGCTTGAGTTGGAAGTGTTCGATGGCGTGGCCGGCGCTGGCCTGGAAATGCTGGAAATGCGCGCTGGCGTTGTGCGCCTCAAGAATCGCTTCGCTGGCCCAGTGTTCGATCACATAAAACACCTGCGGATCAGCGAGGTCGCGGTGCAAGTCGTACTGGCTGCAACCGTCTTCGGCGCGGCTCGGTTCAACCAGGGCGCGCAGGCCTTGTTCGAGAAGATCCTGTTGGCCGGGTTTGGCGATCAGGGTGGCGATAGCGGTGAAGGGCTGGGACATGCTCGGCTCCAGAGAAGCGGGATGAATGCGATGGAGAGATGATTGGCTATTTCTCTGCGAGATAAAACCGGCTAAAAGAGCAGTCTCTTTCAATATTTTTTTGATAATCGAGGCTGAGCATGCTGCGTTTTGACGACTTGCAGTTGTTTGTCCGGGCGGCGGATCTGGGCAGTCTGTCGGCAGCCGCGCGGGTGATGGACATGTCCGCTGCCGTGGCGAGTGCGGCGTTGAAACGGATCGAACAGCAGCTCGGTGCGCGCTTGCTCGCGCGCTCGACCCGCAGTCTGCGCCTGACAGCCGAGGGCGACGGCTTTCTCGAATACGCGCGGGCGGCGCTGAGCAACCTTGATGAAGGCCGGCGCTTGCTGGCCAGCGGACAAGATCAGGTCAGTGGGGTCTTGCAGTTGTCGGCGCCTTCGGACTTCGGCCGCAACCTGTTGCTGCCGTGGCTCGACGAGTTCCAGCGCGAGCACCCGAAGCTGACCGTGCGCTTGCTGCTCGGCGATCGCATCGCCGACCTGTTCCGCCAACCCGTGGACATCGCTTTGCGTTACGGCGAGCCGGAGGACTCAAGTCTGGTTGCTTTGCCTATCGCCCCGCACAACCGCCGTGTGCTGTGCGCCTCCCCGGCGTATCTGGCCCGACACGGCGAACCGCGCCAGCTCGAACAACTGGCTCAGCACAACTGCCTGCTGTACATGCTCGGCAGCCGGGTGCATGACCATTGGAGTTTTCATGACGGTAAACGTGAAGTTGGTCTGACTGTCAGTGGTGACCGTTTCAGCGATGACGCCGACGTTGTGCGTCTGTGGGCGGTGGGAGGCGCCGGAATTGCCTACAAGTCGTGGCTGGACGTGGGCGCCGATGTGCTCGCCGGGCGGCTCAAAGTGCTGCTGCCAGAGCTGCTTTGTGAGCGCGCACCGCTGAATTTGTTGTGCGCCCATCGCGCCCAATTGAGTAAGCCGGTGAACCTTCTGAGGGAAATGCTCGCCAGCCGATGCGCTGAAGTGAGTAGTCAATTTCCCGCTTTTTCGGAAGTTGATCATTAGTCGCAGGTAAATAGAGAAATTTCTGTCAGGAACAATCACCACCTGCGCAGGCCCCGGCGCAGGACGCGCGGGCTAACCCGCTTATACTAGCGCCCGCCTCATGCCAGCACCGACACCCCGGCCCGGAGACCCTCGCACCGCGTCGCCAGTCTTCGAGTGACGGTCGCGCAACTGCTGCGGGTTCTGTGCCGGAGCAGGCTGCGTCAGCGGCTTGCCTCGCCCCGGTTCATGGCGATTTTCGCGTCTTGGCCGATGACTCATTACCGGCCAAGATGTCTCCGAGCAGTAGACGATACGATTCAACAGGGAGTGAACACATGGAACATGCACCTTGCATCAGCCAGATCGCCACGTTGCTGGCCGACCCCAAGCGCAGCGCGATGATGTGGGCGTTGATGGATGGCTCGGCCCGGCAAACCGAGGAGCTTGCGCTACTGGCAGGGCTGTCGCCATCGTCGGCCAGTGCGCATCTGGCGCGGCTATCCACGGGTGGTCTGTTGAAGGTCGAAGTCCGTGGTCGCAAACGCTTTTTCCGTCTCTCGGCACCGGAGGTCGGTGCTGCGATAGAAGCATTGGCCAGCGCCACCATTGCCAGTGCTCCACGGGAAATTCCCGAGGTCTTCAAACGCACCACCCCCATGGCCAAACCGCAAACCGCGCCGTCCTCATTGTTGCGCGCGCGTTTTTGCGATGACCACCTCGGCGGTACGCTGGCGGCGGACCTGTATCAGCGCTTGCTCGATGCCGGCTGGATCGAACAGCTCGAACAACGCGTCGTGGTGACCCACAAGGGTTCGAAACTGTTGGCTGGACGTGGCGTGTTCATTCAGGCGCTGGCCCATCGCAACGTGCAGGTGGCGTGTGCTTGTCCAGACTGGAGCGAACGTCGTCCGCACATGGGGGGATCACTCGGCGCCGCGTTATTGCAGTTGTTCATGCAGTCCGGCTGGCTGACCCTGCCCAACGACTCGAGAGCTTTGCAATTGACCGCCACCGGCCAACGGGAACTTCACCGTTTCGCCAAGGAGACCGAGCTGGAAATGGCGTTGTAGAGCACTCGCAATCGACGGCCGGAACTGCGTAAGCGCTTCTGGCGTCGCACGCGACTGCGAACAGGTCGTATCCAGCACGAACGCCGTTTCGCGATCAAGCACACTCGATCCGGGGATATTTTTCGGATGGGGGAGGTGGCATGGAGACTCACGGCTACAGCGCGGCAGAACGTCTGGAACGACTGCCGATCAGCGGTTATCACCGGATCATTTTCATCATCATCGCCTTGGCGTTTTTCTTCGATTCCATGGATCTGGCGATGATGACCTTCCTGCTCGGCTCGATCAAAGCCGAGTTCGGTCTGAGCAGTGCGCAAGCGGGGTTGCTCGCCAGCTCGAGTTTTTTCGGCATGGTGCTGGGGGCGTCGCTGTCCGGCATGCTCGCCGATCGCTTCGGGCGCAAACCGGTGTTTCAGTGGAGCATCGTGCTGTGGGGCGTGGCCAGTTATCTGTGCTCGACAGCGCAAACGGTCGAGACGCTGACGCTGTTCCGCATCCTGTTGGGGATCGGTATGGGCATGGAGTTTCCGATCGCCCAGTCGATGCTGTCCGAGCTGATTCCAGCGCAGCGCCGCGGACGTTACATCGCGTTGATGGACGGCTTCTGGCCTCTCGGCTTCGTTGCTGCCGGCGTGCTGTCCTACTTTCTGCTGCCGCTGATTGGCTGGCGCGACATCTTTCTGGTCTTGGCGGTGCCGGCGGTGTTCGTACTGGCGATCAGGTTTTTCATTCCCGAGTCACCGCGCTGGCTGGAGCAGGCCGGGCGCGATGACGCTGCGGATAAGGTGTTGAACGGCATCGAGGCGCGGGTGCGTTCGTCGCTCGGCGGTGCCGCGTTGCCGGAACCGATTCGATTGCCGCGTACCGTGACGCCGCCGGGCAACTTCTTTGCGGCGCTGAAACAGATCTGGTCGCCGCAGTATCGCCAGCGCACGACGATGCTCTGGAGTCTGTGGTTCTTTGCGCTGCTCGGCTTTTACGGGTTGACGTCGTGGCTCAGTGCGCTGTTGCAACAGTCGGGTTTCGCGGTGACGCAGTCGGTGTATTACACGGTGCTGATTTCCCTGGGCGGGATTCCCGGGTTTCTCATGGCCGCATGGCTGGTTGAGCGCTGGGGGCGCAAACCGGTATGCATCGTGACGTTGCTCGGCGGAGGTGTAATGGCGTTCCTGTATGGGCAGAGCGCGGTGTTTGGCGGCAACGTGGCGCTGCTGATCGGCACCGGGTTGCTGATGCAGTTTTTCCTGTTCGGCATGTGGGCGGTGCTCTACACCTATACGCCGGAGCTTTATCCGACGTCGGCGCGGGCGACCGGCTCGGGCTTCGCCTCGGCGATTGGCCGCGTGGGTTCGCTGCTCGGGCCGTTGGTGACCGGACTGGTGTTCCCGATTACCGGGCAGGGCGGGGTGTTTGCGCTGGGCGCGGCGTGCTTTGCGATTGCGGCGGGGGTGGTGTGGTTGTTCGGGATGGAGACGCGGGGTAAGACCCTGGAAGAGCTGACTGAAGCCCAATCCATCGGCTAACACCGATCCAATGTAGGAGTGAGCCTGCTCGCGATAGCGGTCTGTCAGGTAACACATCGGTGTCTGACACTCCGCTATCGCGAGCAGGCTCACTCCTACAAAGGTTATGCGGTGTTGCTTATGGTTTTACCAGTCGCGCATCCAGGCTGTTCTGCGCCAAACGCTTGGCCTGATCCTGGGTCATGCCCAAATGTTCATGCAGCGCGTAGAAGTTCTCGGTCACATAACCACCGAAGTACGCCGGGTCATCGGAGTTCACGGTGACCTTCACGCCACGCTCGAGCATGTCGAGGATGTTGTGCTGCGACATGTGATCGAACACGCAGAGTTTGGTGTTCGACAGCGGGCACACGGTCAGCGGGATCTGCTCGTCGATGATCCGCTGCATCAGACGCTCGTCTTCGATGGCGCGCACGCCATGGTCGATGCGCTGGATTTTCAGCAGGTCGATGGCTTCCCAGATGTACTCCGGTGGGCCTTCTTCGCCAGCGTGGGCAACGGTCAGGAAGCCTTCGTGACGGGCACGATCGAACACGCGCTGGAATTTGCTTGGCGGGTGGCCCATCTCGGAGCTGTCCAGACCGACCGCGACAAACGCATCACGGAATGGCAGCGCCTGGTCGAGGGTTTTCTCGGCTTCTTCCTCACTCAAGTGGCGCAGGAAGCTGAGGATCAAACCGCTGGTGATGCCCAGTTGCTGTTCGCCATCCTTGAGTGCCGCGGCGATGCCGTTGAGCACCACTTCGAACGGGATACCCCGGTCGGTGTGGGTCTGCGGGTCGAAGAACGGTTCGGTGTGAATCACGTTCTGCGCTTTGCAACGCAACAGGTAGGCCCAGGTCAGGTCGTAGAAATCCTGCGAGGTGCGCAATACGTCGGCGCCCTGGTAATACAGGTCGAGGAATTCCTGCAGGTTGTTGAAGGCGTAGGCCTTGCGCAGAGTTTCCACGTCATTCCACGGCAGGGCGATCTTGTTGCGCTCGGCCAGGGCGAACAGCAACTCAGGCTCCAGCGAGCCTTCCAGATGCAGGTGCAGTTCAGCCTTGGGCAAGGCGTTGAGCCAGTCGTACATATTCTTTTCTCATCAGGTGCAATGACGGCATTCTACAGATGCTCGCCGAAACAATTGGCAAAACCTGACCAAGCGATCCATCACACGGCTTCTTGCTCGCGGCGATAGGCGTAGGTATCGGCGAAACGCGAGAGCAGGAATTCGGCGCAAGTGGTCGTCGGATATTTCGCCGGATGCTGTGCGTCCTGACAACCCGGCAGGCATTCGATGCGGGTGTCCGGATGCGGCTCGGCGAAGAACGGCATCGAGTAGCGATCCACGCCGAGCGGGCTGATCACCCGGTGCGGGGTCGAGCGATAACGGTCGTTGCTCCAGCGCGCCATCATGTCGCCGAGGTTGACCACGAAGGTGCCGTCGATGGGCGGCGCGTCGATCCATTCGCCTCGCACGTTCCTGACCTGCAAGCCACCGGCGCTGTCCTGATAGAGCAGGGTGATGCAGCCATAATCGGTGTGCGCGCCGGCGCCTTGCTGCTCGGCGGAGCTGGCAGTGTGACGTGGTGGGTAATGGATCATGCGCAGGACGCTGACGGGATCATTGAAACGGCTGTCGAAGAAGTCGCGTTCGATGCCTAGCGCGAGGGTCATCGCCCGCAGCAGGGTTTGCGCGAGGGCCTGCATGTCGAGGTAATGCTGCTCCATCAACTCAGGCCATCCGATCTGCGCGGGATGACGGTTCGGCCCGCGTAACGGTTTTTCAGCGAGCACGTCGGGATGATTGGCCGGCAGGTGCAGGCCCATGTCGAAGGTTTCTTTCAGATCACTGGGCTTGCTCGGGTCGAGTTGCTCGGTGGCGATGGCACCGTAGCCGCGATGGTGGCGGGTCTGGGTGATGTCGATCTTGAGTTTTTCTGCTGCTGGCAGGGCGAAGAAACGCTGGGCGTGGTCGAGCAGCGCGTCGATGCGTTGCGCTGAAATCGGGTGACCCTTGATGTAGAAGAAGCCCCAGTCGCGGCAGGCTTGGTCGATTTGCCCGGCCACGGCGGGCCAGGCGTTTTCGTCGTCGCTATAGAGCGGGCTGATATCAATGATCGGAAGCTGATCCATACACAATCCTTGAATACGCTGTGTTTCCAATGTGGGAGCGAGCCTGCTCGCGAAGAGGGAGTGTCAGACAACATTTTTGTTTAATGACACACCGCTTTCGCGAGCAGGCTCGCTCCCACAGGGTTTGCGTGGTGAGTCGGGGGATTACTTCGGCATCTCGGCCTTCATGCCTTCAACGTAATAGTTCATCGACGCCAGTTCCGCAGTGTTCGCACTCACACCCGCCGGGATTTTCTCGACGCCGGCCTGATCCTTGATCGGCCCGGTAAACGGCTGCAACGCGCCGCTCTTGATGTCGGCAATGATCTGCTCGGCCTCGGCTTTCACCGGTGCCGGTACCAGGTCGCTGATCGGCAGTTCAACCGTGCCTTCCTTCAACCCACCCCAGTAATCCTGAGGTTTCCAGCTGTGATCGATCACGCTCTGCGTCGCCTGAATGTAGTGCGGCGCCCAGTCGTTGACGATCGAAGTCAGCACGGCTTTCGGCCCGAAGTGGGCCATGTCCGAGGCATACCCCACCGCGTACACGCCACGACGTTCGGCGGCCTGAATCGGCGCCGGGCTGTCGGTGTGCTGGAACACCACGTCGACGCCTTGATCGATCAGCGCGTTGGCGGCATCGGCTTCCTTGCCCGGGTCGAACCAGGAGTTGACCCACACCACTTTGATCTCGGTACCGGGGTTGTACTTGTTCAGCGCCAGCTGGATGGCGTTGATGTCGCGGATCACTTCCGGGATCGGGAACGAAGCGACGTAACCGATTTTCTTGGTCTTGGTCATCTTCGCCGCGAGGAAACCACCGACGTAGCGACCCTCGTAAGTACGCGCCAGATAGGTGCCGAGGTTCTTGTCCTGTTTGTAGCCGGTGGCGTGTTCGAAGGTCACCTTGGGAAACTGCTTGGCGACTTTGACGGTGGGGTTCATGTAGCCGAAGGAGGTGGTGAAGATCAGGTCGTATTTATCCTTGGCCATGTTGCGGATCACCCGCTCGGCGTCGGCGCCCTCGGCGACGTTCTCCACATAGTTGGTGGTGATCTGATTGCCGAATTTTTCTGCGAGGGCCTTGCGCCCCTGCTCATGCTGATACGTCCAGCCGTGGTCACCGATCGGGCCGATGTAGACGAATCCGACCTTGAGCGGATCGGCAGCGCTGGCGCTCAGGCTGATACCCAGACCGAGGGCGGCGCACAGCAGTTTGTGCAGCGGACGTATTTGCATGAATTCGAACTCCATTTTGTTGTGTGTGGTCAGGGCCAATGCAAATTGCTGACCAACAGGACAACAAACCTTTCGAAACCGCGGTGCGGCCTTCGCGAGCAGGCTCGCTCCCACCTTCGAGCACATTCTCCTGTGGGAGCGAGCCTGCTCGCGAAGAGGCCGGTGAGGCCAATAAAAGGGCACCTGCCAAACTCGCTGCTATTCGCTGGTGCGCTAAGGTGTAACGAAACGTTAGCGCCGCCCCGCAGTCAGTAGCTCATTCGCTCTCTTTCGGCAAAAGGCCCGCCATGCTCACAATCCTCAAACAAGAAAGCTTTCTGCTGCTGGCAGTCATCGCTGCGTGCGTTGCCTATCCGCTGGAACACTGGCTGCTGCACAGCGGCCAGATCGTCGCGCTGCTCGGCGGTCTGGTGCTGATCGCCTTCATCGTCGCCGCCTCAATGCGCGTCGCCCATCACGCCGAATTGCTCGCGGAAAAGGTTGGCGATCCTTACGGCACGATGATCCTCACGCTTGCGGCCGTGCTGGTGGAAGTGGTGATTCTCGCGATCATGATGAGCAACGAAGCGTCGCCCACGTTGGTGCGCGACACGATCTATTCCGCCGTGATGCTCGACATCAACGGCATCCTCGGCCTCGCCGCACTGATGGGCGGGATCAAACATGGCGAGCAGTCCTATAACGACGATTCCGCGCGCAGCTACAGCGTGATGATCCTCACCGCCATGGGGGTGTCGATGGTGGTGCCGGAGTTTATTCCCGAGGCCAACTGGAAGATTTATTCGGCGTTCACCATCGGCGCGATGGTGGTGCTTTACGCGCTGTTTCTGCGCATGCAGGTCGGCCCGCACAGTTACTTTTTCAGCTACAGCTATCCGGACAAACGCCGCAAGAAAGAACCGCAGGACGCGCAGACGAATGCGCCGAGCATCGGCCTGTCGATCGGCATTCTGGTGTTTGGCATTGTGGTGATCGGCGCACTGGCCGAAGTGATGTCGAAGACCCTCGATCTGGGCCTGGAAGGCACGGGCGCGCCGCCGGTGATCACGGCGATTCTGGTGGCGGCGATTTCAGCAGCGCCGGAGATTTTGACCGCGTTGCGCGCAGCGTTGGCCAACCGCATGCAGTCGGTGGTGAACATTGCGATGGGCGCGTCACTGTCGACGGTGATTTTGACGGTGCCGGTGATGGAAGCGATGGCGCTGTATACCGGCCAGCCGTTTCAGATGGCGATGACGCCGGTGCAGACGGTGATGATCTTCATCACGCTGATCGTCAGCGCGATCAACCTCAATGACGGTGAGACCAATGCCATCGAAGGCATGACGCACTTCGTGCTGTTCGCGACGTTCATCATGTTGTCCCTGCTGGGCCTTTGAGGCTGGCAGAAACCAATGTGGGAGCGAGCCTGCTCGCGAAGAGGGGGTATCAGACAACATATTTGTTGAATGACACACCGCTTTCGCGAGCAGGCTCGCTCCCACAGTTTTGAACGGTGGTGGATCAGGTACCGGCGATCAACTGGCGAGCCGCCTGGCTGTGATCGGCGATCAGGCCTTTCAGATCAAGACCCTCAACCTGGCCATCAACCACGCGCCACTTGCCGCCAATCATCACCCGATCCGCACGATCAGCACCGCACAACAGCAACGCCGAAATCGGATCATGACTACCCGAGAAGCGCAGCTCATCGAGCTTGAACAACGCCAGATCCGCCTGCTTGCCCACGGCAATCTCACCAATATCGGTACGGCCCAGCAAGCTCGCCGAACCCTTGGTCGCCCAACCCAGCACGCGTTCCGGGGTGATCTTCTCGGCGCCGTAACGCAGACGCTGGATGTACAGCGCCTGACGCGCTTCGAGAATCATGTTCGACGCATCGTTGGACGCCGAACCGTCGACGCCCAGACCAAACAACGCGCCCGCGTCAGTCAGATCGATACTTGGGCAAATGCCGGAGGCCAGACGCATGTTCGAACTCGGGCAATGGCAGATACCGGTGCCGGCCTGACCGAGGCGGGCGATTTCGTCCGGGTTGAAGTGAATGCCGTGGGCCAGCCAGGTGCGCGGGCCGAGCCAGCCGACGCTGTCGAGATAATCGACGGTGCGCAGGCCGAAACGCTGCAGGCAGAAATCTTCTTCATCGAGGGTTTCGGCCAAGTGGGTGTGCAGGCGCACGTCGAGCTTGTTCGCCAGTTCCGCGCTGGCCGACATGATTTCCGGGGTCACCGAGAACGGCGAGCACGGCGCCAAAGCGATCTGGATCTGCGCGCCGTCGCCACGTTCGTGGTACTCGTGAATCAGGCGCTGACTGTCGTCGAGAATCACCTGACCTTCCTGCACGGTCTGTTGCGGCGGCAGGCCGCCGTCCTTCTCGCCGAGGCTCATCGAACCGCGAGTGAGCATGGCGCGCATGCCCAGTTCGCGGACGGTTTCGACTTGCACGTCGATGGCGTTCTCCAAGCCATCCGGGAACAGGTAGTGGTGATCGGCCGCAGTGGTGCAGCCCGACAGCAGCAGTTCGGCCAAAGCGACTTTGGTGGCGAGCGCGAGTTTTTCCGGCGTCAGGCGCGCCCAGACCGGGTACAGGGTTTTCAGCCACGGGAACAACGGCTGATTGACCACCGGCGCCCAGGCGCGAGTCAGGGTTTGATAGAAGTGATGGTGGGTGTTGATCAGGCCCGGCAGGATCACATGTTCACGGGCGTTGAACACTGCATTGCACGGCGCCGACGGCTGTTGGCCAGCGGCGAGGACTTCGACAATGACACCGTCTTGCACAACAAGACCGCCACGGGCATCGAGCGAGTTGGAGGTGAAAATGGCGAGGGGATTTTTTAACCAGGTACGGGTCGCGGGCATGTTGCCGGCTCCTCTGAAAATGGGGTTCAGGGTTGCCAGCTCAGTGATGCCCTGTCTGCTGATCCAGGGTCGCCGCGAGGACGAGGTGCGCAGTTTCAAACAAATTGTTGCAGCGGGCAAGCCCAACCCGACAGGACAACACGGTCCCTTGTAGGAGTGAGCCTGCTCGCGATAGCGGTGTATCAGGCAATACTTTTGCTGAACGACACACCGCTATCGCGAGCAGGCTCACTCCTACAGGGGATTTGTATGCTTACCAGGGAATCGTTTCACCCTTGTAGTTGATGAAGTGATGCCCGCCCTTGCCGGTATACGCATTCACCTGATCAACCAGCCCACGGGTGCTGGTATCCACGTCAAGGTCAGCCCCTTCGCCACCCATGTCCGTCTTCACCCAACCCGGATGCAGCGACAACACTGTCATCTTCTGCTCACCCAGTTGCGTGACAAAACTGTTGGTCATCGAATTCAGCGCAGCCTTGCTCGCTTTGTACAGCGCCAACTCCGGCGCGTCCGGCACCGTCACGCTACCCAACCCGGAACTCATGAACGCCAGCACGCCGCTGCCATCGCGGATCTGCCCGACAAACCGCTGGGCCAGATTGATCGGTGCCACCGCGTTGGTGAAAAACAGCTGACCGACTTCGGCCAGTGTCGCGCCGCCCGGGGTCTGGTCCGCCGGGCCTTTGACCCCGGCGTTGACGAACAGCAGGTCGAAGGTTTCGCCCTTGAGCTGCTGACTCAGGGCGATCACCGCTTGCTGGTCATCCATGTCGAGCTTCTCGATCCGCACCTTGCCCAGCGCTTGCAGCGCCTCGGCGTTTTGCGGATTGCGCACGGTGGCGGTGACTTGCCAGCCGTCGGCCAGCAGGGTTTTCACCAGACCGAGGCCAAGGCCCCGGGAGGCGCCGATGATCAGTGCGTTTTTTGCAGACATGATGGGCTTCCTTGATGAATGAGGATCATGGATTCAATGGACAGGCCTGACCGAGGCGAAGTTGCAACTCTTGCCGCAGCATGTCGAGTTCGCGCATACGGGTTTCGATCAGTTGCAGTTTGTCGCGCAGCAACTGCGCCACGGCGTTGTCCGGGTTGGGGGCGTTCCACAGCGCGGCAACGCTGTCACTGATCTCGCCGAGGGTAAATCCCAGGCGTTGCGCGGTTTTGATATAGAGCACCAGTTGCACCATGTCTGGCGGATAGTCGCGGTAACCGTTGGCACGGCGTTGCGCGGCTATCAGCCCACGCTGCTCGTAGAAGCGCAGCGTGTCACGGCTGACGGCGCAGGCCTGGGCTAATTCACCGATGCGCATGCGGGCTCTCAAAAAGGCTATTGACCCTGGAGCATACTCCAGGCTTTACCGTGCTTGCTCCCTGAATTTTGCGGAGCATGGATGATGTGGACTTCAACGCAGTATCGCAATGTGGTGCTTGGCAGTGCCTGGTATGACCTGATCGTCACGGTGGCATTTGCCACGCCGTGGAGTTTTGCCGCTTTGCATGGGTTTTTGACCGCGCTGAATTTGCCCGGTGAACTGCCGGCGTTTGCGCCTGTGCACCTGTTGATGGCGAATCTGCTGGGCTCGGTGGTGTGCGTGTGGGCGGTGCTGCGGATTCGTGATCCGCAGGCGCTTTATGGACGGTATGACGCGGTGGGGCGGTTTTTGTTTGCGACTTGGCAAGCATATGCCTTGGCCCATGGCGCCAGTTCGATCCTGATTATTTTCCTGGTCTTCGAACTGGCGTGGGGCGTTGCTCAGGTGTTGCCTGTGCGGACGCCTTCGCGAGCAAGCTCGCTCCCACAGGGGATCTGAGTGAACTCGGTCAACTGTGGGAGCGAGCTTGCTCGCGAAGAGGGCAGTGAATTCACCTCTTAATGCCCTGACTGCCAAGGCTGCCCAAGCGAAACCGGCGCATACAACCGCGTCCGCAGCGCATCGCGCGACAACAGCACCAGCACCACAATCGTCGCCACATACGGCAGCATCGCCAGCAAACTCGACGGAATCGCCAGCCCCAACCCCTGCGCCACCAAGTGCAGGATGCTGGCGAGGCCGAACAAATAAGCCCCGAGCAACAACCGCCACACCCGCCAACTGGCAAACACCACCAGCGCCAGGGCGATCCAGCCACGCCCGGCGGTCATGTTTTCCGCCCACATTGGCGTGTACGCCAGCGACAAATACGCTCCGGCCAGCCCGGCCATTGCCCCGCCGAACAGTACCGCCAACGTGCGCACGGTCAACACCGGCAACCCCATTGCACTGGCCGCATCCGGATTCTCGCCGACCGCTTGAATGATCAACCCGACACGACTTTTGATGATCACCCACGCCACCAGCGCAAACAGCGCGAACGACAGATACACCAGCAAATCCTGAGCAAACAGCATCCGCCCGATCAGCGGAATCTCACTCAGATAAGGAATCGCCAACGGCTCAAAACCGGCCAGTGGTTTACCGACCCAAGCTGCGCCGACAAAGGTCGACAGCCCGACACCGAAAATCGTCAGGGCCAATCCGGTCGCTACCTGATTGGCGTTGAACACCAACGCCACTAGCGCAAACAGCGACGACAACAACATCCCGGCCAGCATCGCCAACAACACGCCAAGCCACAGGTTGCCGCTGTTGAGCGCGACGATAAAACCGATCACCGCGCCAAACAGCATCATCCCTTCCTGCCCGAGGTTGAGCACGCCGCTCTTCTCGCAGATCAATTCCCCCAGCGCCACCAGCAACAGCGGTGTGCCGCAACGCACCATGGCGTAGAAAATATTGCTCAACAGATCGATATCCATCACAGCGCTCCGGCGGTTACGGCAGTGGTCGAAGTGCGCTTCACCCAACGCAGGTTCAGGCGTGGCCGATAGAGAATCAGCACGTCACTGGCGAGCAGGAAAAACAGCATCATTCCCTGAAACAACTGGGTGATCGCTTGCGGCAGATTCAGGGTCATTTGCGCGCTCTCGCCGCCGATATACAGCAGCGCCATCAACAGGCTGGAAAACAGAATCCCGATCGGATTGAGGCGTCCGAGAAACGCCACGGTAATTGCCGCGTAGCCGTATCCCGGCGACACCTGCGGCACCAATTGGCCAATCGGTCCGGTGACCTCGCAGACACCCGCGAGCCCGGCCAAGCCGCCACTGATCAACAGCGCCAGCCAGATCAGCCGCTTCTCGCGAAAGCCGACGAACCCCGCCGCGCGCTTGTCCAGCCCGAGTACTTTGATCTGGAAACCGACAAAGCTTTTCTGCAACAACACCCACACCGCGACCAGTGCGAGCAAGGCGAAATACACCCCGGCGTGCACGCGGCCATCCTCCATCAACAACGGCAAACGGCTGGCATCGCCGAACATCGCCGATTCGGGAAAGTTGAACCCGGCGGGATCCTTCAGCGGCCCGTGCACGCAGAACAGCAGCAGATTCAGCGCGATGTAATTGAGCATGATGCTGGTGAGGATTTCGTTGGCGTTGAAGCGTGTGCGCAACCACGCAGTCAGCCCGGCCCATGCCGCGCCGGCGAGGGTGCCGGTGAGCAGAATCAACACCAGCGCCCAGCGGCTTTGCAGGTCGATGATGTTCACCGCCAAGGCACTGCCGGCGAGTGCGCCGAGGAGCAATTGACCTTCGGCGCCGATGTTCCAGATTCGCGCCTGATAGGCCACTGCCAAGCCCAGTGCGCAGAGCAGAATCGGCAGCGCCTTGACCAACAATTCAGAGACACCATACAAATCGCTGACCGGTGCGATCAGCAGCGTGTGCAAGGTTTGCAGCGGATCATGACCAAGGGCGATAAACAGCAGCGAGCCGCAACCGAGCGTCAGCGCCGCCGCCAGTAACGGCGAGCACCACAGCATCAGGCGCGATTGCTGGCCACGGGGTTCGAGGGAAAGCAGCATGTGTATAACTCCGTTAAACCGTGGCGGCTGAAGGGGCGTGGTCGAACTGGCCGGCCATCCAGCCGCCGACGTCGCTGAGTTGTGTCTTGCTGGTGTCTTGCAGTGCCGACAAACGTCCACCGCACAGCGCGCCGAGGCGGTCGCTGATCTGGAACAATTCGTCGAGGTCTTCGGAGATCACCAGAATCGCCGCGCCGGCATCGCGCAGCGCGATCAGCGCACGGTGAATGGTCGCGGCGGCGCCAACGTCGACGCCCCAGGTCGGGTGCGCGGCGATCAGCAGTTTCGGTTGCTGGAGGATTTCCCGGCCGAGGATGAATTTCTGCAGATTGCCGCCGGACAGACTGCGCGCGGCGGTTTGCGTGTCCGGGGTTTTTACACCGAAGCGCTGAATGATCTGTTGGGCGAGGGCTTCGACTTTACCGCGCTGGATTAGCCCGTTGCTGACCAAGCCTTGTTGGAAAGCCGTCAGCAGGGCGTTGTCCGCCAGACTCAATTCCGGCACCGCGCCATGCCCGAGGCGTTCGGCGGGGACGAAAGCCAGGCCCAGTTTGCGGCGGGCATCCGGGCGCAAATCGGCGACGTGTTGCTCGGCGAATCGAATGGTCGCGGCTTGCGCCCGAGGCAAGGTTTGCTCGCCGCTGAGCAGTGCCAGCAACTCATCCTGGCCATTACCAGCGACCCCGGCGATGCCGACAATTTCGCCGCTGCGCACTTGCACATCAATGTCAGTCAGCGAGCAGCCGAACGGATCCGGGTTGTGCCAACTCAAGCCCTTCACCTGCAAAAACGCCGCGCCGCCGCTGACCTTCGGATAGTCGCCAATCAACGCCGCCGCTTCGCCGACCATCATCTGCGCCAATTGCTGATCCGAGCACTCCGCTGGCAGACAATGCCCGGCCACGCGCCCACCGCGCAGAACCGTCGCGCTGTGGCACAACGCGCGCACTTCAGCGAGTTTGTGGCTGATAAACAGAATGCTGCAGCCTTCGGCGGCGAGGCGGCGCAGGGTGATGAACAATTCGTCGGCCTCTTGCGGCGTCAGCACCGAGGTCGGCTCGTCGAGAATCAGCAGGCGAATGTCCTGCATCAGGCAACGAATGATCTCCACCCGTTGCCGCTCGCCGATCGACAGGCTGTGGACAAGTCGCTCCGGCTCCAGCGCCATGCCATAACGACGCGACACTTCACGAATCTTCGGCTCCAGTTGTTTCGGTGTCCCGGCCGCCGCGCCCATCGCCAGCGCAATGTTCTGCGCAACGCTGAGGGTTTCGAACAGCGAGAAATGCTGGAACACCATGCCGATCCCCAACTGCCGCGCCTGGGCCGGGTTGCGGATATTCACCTGCTGACCTTGCCAAAGCATCTCGCCGGCATCGGCTTGGGTGACGCCGTAGATAATCTTCATCAACGTACTTTTTCCCGCGCCGTTTTCACCGAGCAGAGCGTGAATTTCACCGGACGCGATGCTCAGGTCGATGGCATCGTTGGCCAGACAACCGGGGTAGCGTTTGCTGATATGGCGCAGTTGCAGGCGCGGGGTGTTGGAAGCAATTGGCATGACAGGCTCGACTTGCTTGGAGTTGTGCCTGTGGATAAAGCAATTTCCTGGCCATTGAGTCAGGAACGCGAGCGGGCCGCGTGTGGCAGCACTTGGTATAGAGCATTGAAGGCCGAATCACGTACGACGATGGCACCAATTCAGAGCAAAGCCGTTGTTCGGGCGCCAGTTTTGCCCGTCGCGATATGATCAAAAAACGAGCAATCCCTTGGGGGCTAGATGGATCCAGCGACTGCGCCAGCCATGAACGGGTTATCCACAGCTTGTTCCACAGTTATTGTGCGCAAGCTGCAATCCCGGGCATAAGCACTGCGGTGCTTTCTTCTAATGGTGATAAACCGCGCTAACTGACTGTTTCTGTTTCAAAAATTCGTTTCGTTGGGTGAATTGAACGAAAAGTGAACAAACCGCGCAAAGCCACGTGACAGAAGGGTTACAGCGGAATGTACTCAGGTTATCCACAGTCGGGTGCACAGCCGATGTGGGCAACTCTGTGGAATAAGGAAATTCGGGATCGCCCCAAAAGATCGCAGCTTTCGGCAGCTCCAAGAGGGGAGCGCATTTCAAATGTAGGAGCTGCGGAACGCTCGGGCCGCGATCGGACGATCTTTTGATCTGAGCTTCACCGCTGCAGCAAAATCCGCCCACGGCTCAAATCAGCTAGCTGGGTTTGCAAGACATCGATCTGCGCCTCGCCCACCGCCAACTTCAACTCAACGCCGTTTGCCGTGAAGTTTTCTTCGACAACCAATCCACCCAGATCGGCCAGCCGCAACTTCACCAGCGCCAACTCGGCAAACCCGCAAGCACAGCTCAACGGCACCCGGCTGATCAATTCGATTTTGGCCGCGGTCTGCAGGCACTTGTTCGCGCCACCGCCATAAGCCCGGGCCAAACCGCCCGTGCCGAGTTGAATGCCGCCGTACCAGCGAATCACCAGCACTGCGACCTGGTCACAATCCTGCGCTTCAATCGCCGCCAGAATCGGGCGCCCGGCCGTGCCGCCCGGTTCGCCGTCGTCATTGCTGCGGTATTGATCGCCGAGTTTCCACGCCCAGCAATTGTGCGAGGCGTTCAGATCGCTGTACTGCTCGAAAAACGCCTGCGCGTCGGCAGGGCTGCCGATCGGCGTGGCGAAGGTGTTAAAGCGGCTTTTGCGAATCTCTTCGCGGTACTCGCAAAAACCGCTGAGGGTGAAAGGCATAAACGTCTTATAGAGGAGGAGTGAGGCCGCAGCCTTTGAGAATGATGCGGATCAGATTGTTGCCGGCGTCTTCCATGTCCTGCTTGGTCAGCTTGCTGCGACCGCTGACGCGGCAGATTTGCGTGGCGAAGTCAGCGTAATGCTGGGTGCTGCCCCACAACAGGAAGATCAAATGTACCGGGTCGACCGGATCCATTTTGCCCGCATCGATCCACGCTTGAAATACCGCCGCGCGGCCAGTGAACCAGGCGCGATAATCCTGATTGAAATATTCGCTGAGGCATTCGCCGCCGCTGATCACTTCCATCGCAAAGATCCGCGAGGCCTGTGGCTGACGGCGGGAGAATTCCATCTTGGCGCGGATGTAGCGAGTCAGCGCTTCGGCCGGATCGTCTTCGGCGGTGAGGGTGTTGAAGGTGCTGTCCCACAACTCGATGATGTTGCTCAGCACCGCCACGTACAACCCAAGCTTGTTGGTGAAGTAGTAATGCAGGTTCGCCTTGGGCAACCCGGCATTCTGCGCGATGGTGTTCATGCTGGTGCCTTTGTACCCGTGACGGGCGAACTCGTCTTCGGCGGCTTTGAGGATGGTCTCTTCGTTCTTCTGACGAATGCGGCTGGCGGGTTTACCGCCATGGGCAGGGACTTCAAAGGTCATAGGCACTTCCGGGTTTGTCTGTGGGTGCAACCAGTTGCGTTGATAGCGCACCCACAGGCATCCGACAAGTCCTTGCGCGAAAAACCGTTACGCCTGTTCGATCTTGTTCAGCGGCGCGTGCGCTTCAGCGGCCTCGGTTTTCGACTCCGGCAGCAGCAGGCACAGGATGATTGCGGTCAGGCCGCCGCTGGTGATCGCCGAATCAAACAGGTTCTGCACCAGCTTCGGCAGCAGGTGTAGCAGGGTCGGTTGTGCGGCGATGCCCAGGCCGACGCCGAACGACGTGGCGATGATCAACATGCTGCGTCGATCCAGCGGCGACTGCGCGAGGATGCGCACACCGGCAGCCGCCACCGCGCCGAACATCACCAGGGTCGCGCCGCCGAGCACCGGTTTCGGAATCTGTTGCAGCACCGCGCCGATCATCGGGAACAAGCCGAGGCAAAACAGAATCGCGCCGATGTACAGCCCGACGTAGCGGCTGGCGACGCCGGTCAACTGAATCACACCGTTGTTCTGCGCGAACGTGGTGTTGGGGAAGGCGCTGAAGGTCGCGGCGATCATGCAGCTGACGCCATCGCCGAGTACGCCACCGCGCAGGCGGCTTATATAAGAAGGGCCGCTGATCGGTTGGCGAGCGAGCATGCAGTTGGCAGTGAGGTCGCCGACGGTTTCGATGGTGCTGATCAGATAAATCAGCGCGACCGGCAGGAAAGCCGTCCAGTCGAAGTTGAAGCCAAACTTGAACGGCGTAGGAAAACTCATCAGCGGCAAGTCAGGCAATGGCTGCGGTACCAGTTTCCCACTGAACCACGCGGCCAGGCTGCCGAGCAGCAAACCGATGATGATTGCCGACAAGCGTACCCATGGCGTGTTCGAGCGGTTAAGCAGGATGATCGTCAGCAACACAAACACGCCCAGCGCCAGATTGCCCGGCGCACCGAAGTCCGGCGCATTGAAGCCTCCGCCCAGATCGGTAATGCCGACCTTGATCAGACTGATGCCTATCAGCGTGATGACGATTCCGGTCACCAACGGCGTGACCACGCGGCGCAATTGCCCGATAAAGCGGCTGAGGACGATTTGCACGATTGCGCCGAAAAAGCACACACCGAAAATCATCGCCAGAATGTCTTCCGGGCTGCCGCCGCGCTGCTTGACCAGAAAACCAGCGGAGAGCACCGCACCGAGAAAGGCGAAACTGGTGCCTTGCAGACAGATCATTCCCGCGCCGATCCCGAATGGTCGCCGCGCCTGAATAAACGTACCGACGCCCGAGACCATCAAGGCCATGCTGATCAGATAAGGCAAATGCGCAGTCAGCCCGAGGGCCGAGCCAATCACCAATGGCGGGGTGATGATGCCGACGAAACTGGCGAGCACGTGTTGCAGTGCGGCAAGAATTGCAGCAGCGGGTTTGGGGCGGTCGTTGAGGCCGTAGATCAGGTCGCTGGACGGTGCGGAATCTGGCTGCATGGCTTAAGGCTTCTTGTTGAAGGATCGGGGTTGATCCAGCACTGCAAAAAGCTGTCCACTTGCTCAGGTTATTTGCCGGATTTGTCGCCAGGGCCCAACACTGGCGGGCCTCGGCGGATTTTCAACGCGTTGCCGCCAGACTCTCCAAAAAGCTTTCCAGCACCAAATGAGGGCGCCGCCCCTTGCGCGTGACCGATGCGAGGCTCAGGTCGTAGAAACGTGTTTGCGATTTCAGCGCACGCAAACGACCTTGCTGCACCCAGAGGCTGGCGTAGTGATCCGGCAGGTAACCGATGTAGCGTCCGGTCAAAATCAAAAACGCCATCCCTTCACGGTCGGAGGCGCTGGCGGTGCAATTGAGTGCCTGGTAATGCGCCTGAATCTCCGCCGGCAAACGAAAGGTCGGGGCAATCGCGTCCTGACTGTTAAGGCGTTCGTCATCGAGTTGTTTGTCATCGACATAAAACAACGGATGGCCAACCGCGCAATAAAGCAGCGAACGCTCGCTGTACAACGGCTGATATTCGAGGCCCGACAACGCACTGGCCTGCGGTACCACGCCGACATGCAGACGCCCATCGAGCACGCCTTGCTCGACTTCATTGGGCGCAATCATGCGGATCTGGATCTGCACATCCGGCCCGCGTTCTTTCAATTGGGCGAGGGCGTGGGTGATGCGCATGTGGGGCAGGGTGACGAGGTTGTCGGTCAGGCCAATGATCAACTCCCCCCGCAAATGCTGGTGCAGACCGTTGACTTCGGTGCGAAAGCTTTCCAGCGCACTTAACAGTTGCAGTGCCGACTGATACACCTCGCGACCTTCCTCGGTCAGCGAAAACCCGGCTCGACCACGCTGGCACAGACGCAAACCGAGGCGCTGCTCCAGATCGCTCATCTGTTGGCTGATCGCCGAGCGACCGATGCCGAGCACGGTTTCCGCTGCCGAGAAGCCGCCGCACTCCACCACACTGCGAAAAATCCGCAGCAAGCGGATATCAAAGTCACTGACCTGGGCCAGCGGATCGGGGCGACGGCTGCTCATCTTATTGTTCTCATTGTTTAGCAAAGTTCTAACTGAAGGTTAGAAGAGTTGGATTTCACCGACTTTATTCGCGTGGCAATTTAGCTGCAACAACGCTTTTTATCTCCCTGACGCTTATGCCCTGCGAGGTTTTGCCCGATGAACATGCCTGAAAACGCGCCGTCGCCACTGGCCAGCCAACTGAAGCTGGACGCGCACTGGATGCCGTACACCGCCAACCGTAACTTCCAGCGCGACCCGCGACTGATCGTTGGTGCTGAAGGCAGTTGGCTGATCGACGACAAAGGCCGCCGGGTATACGACTCGCTGTCCGGGCTGTGGACCTGCGGCGCCGGCCACACCCGCAAGGAAATTCAGGAAGCGGTTTCCAAGCAATTGGGCACCCTCGATTACTCGCCGGGCTTCCAGTACGGTCATCCGCTGTCGTTCCAGC
The DNA here is from genome assembly GCF_014268485.2 of Pseudomonas zeae. NCBI lineage: Bacteria > Pseudomonadati > Pseudomonadota > Gammaproteobacteria > Pseudomonadales > Pseudomonadaceae > Pseudomonas > Pseudomonas zeae. The sequence continues at coordinate 1,124,999 of NZ_CP077090.1, forward strand.
TGGCCGAGAAGATCACTGAGCTGACCCCGGGCAACCTCAACCACGTGTTCTTCACCGACTCGGGTTCCGAGTGCGCCGATACCGCCGTGAAAATGGTTCGTGCCTACTGGCGCCTGAAAGGTCAGGCGACCAAAACCAAAATGATCGGCCGTGCCCGTGGCTACCACGGCGTGAACATCGCCGGCACCAGCCTCGGCGGCGTCAACGGCAACCGTAAGCTGTTCGGTCAGGCGATGATGGATGTCGATCACCTGCCGCACACGCTGCTGGCGAGCAATGCCTTCTCCCGTGGCATGCCGGAGCAGGGCGGTATCGCCTTGGCCGATGAACTGCTGAAACTGATTGAGCTGCACGATGCTTCGAATATCGCCGCGGTATTCGTAGAGCCTATGGCCGGTTCCGCTGGTGTACTGGTTCCGCCACAGGGTTACCTGAAACGTCTGCGCGAAATCTGCGATCAGCACAGCATCCTGTTGGTGTTCGACGAAGTGATCACCGGTTTCGGCCGCACCGGCAATATGTTCGGCGCCGACACCTTTGGCGTGACCCCGGATCTGATGTGCATCGCCAAGCAAGTCACCAACGGCGCGATCCCGATGGGCGCGGTGATTGCCAGCTCCGAGATCTACCAGACCTTCATGAACCAGCCGACCCCGGAATACGCCGTGGAATTTCCACACGGCTACACCTACTCGGCACACCCGGTGGCTTGTGCCGCTGGCCTGGCGGCTCTCGACCTGCTGCAAAAGGAAAACCTGGTACAGAGCGTTGCAGACGTCGCACCGCATTTTGAAAACGCGCTGCACGGGCTGAAAGGTTCGAAGAACGTTATCGACATCCGTAACTTCGGTCTGGCCGGTGCGATCCAGATTGCCCCGCGTGACGGTGACGCCATCGTGCGTCCGTTCGAAGCCGGCATGGCCCTGTGGAAGGCCGGGTTCTACGTACGCTTCGGCGGCGACACCCTGCAGTTCGGCCCAACCTTCAATAGCAAGCCGCAAGACCTCGATCGTCTGTTCGATGCGGTCGGCGAAGTGCTGAACAAGCTCGACTGATTTTTCCTTCTATATATACCTACAAAAACGGGCACTCCTTAACGTGTGCCCGTGGACAAGAATTCAGGAGTTTTCGATGAGCGTTATCCCGCATTTGATCAATGGCGAACTGGTGACCGAGAACGGTCGCGCGGTTGATGTGTTCAATCCGTCCACTGGTCAGGCTATCCACAAGCTGCCATTGGCCAGCCAGGCCACCATCCAGAAAGCCATCGATGCCGCCAAGGCCGCGTTCCCGGCCTGGCGCAACACGCCACCGGCCAAACGTGCGCAGGTGATGTTCCGCTTCAAGCAACTGCTGGAGCAGAACGAAGCGCGCATCTCGCAATTGATCAGCGAAGAACACGGCAAGACCCTGGAAGACGCCGCCGGTGAACTGAAGCGTGGTATCGAGAACGTCGAGTTCGCTTGCGCTGCCCCGGAAATCCTCAAGGGCGAGTACAGCCGCAACGTCGGCCCGAACATCGACGCATGGTCGGACTTCCAGCCGCTGGGCATTGTTGCCGGTATCACCCCATTCAACTTCCCGGCCATGGTGCCGCTGTGGATGTATCCACTGGCGATAGTCTGCGGCAACTGCTTTATCCTCAAGCCGTCCGAGCGTGACCCGAGCTCGACACTGCTGATCGCTCAGTTGCTGCTGGAGGCCGGTCTGCCGAAAGGCGTGATGAGTGTTGTGCACGGTGACAAGACGGCGGTGGACGCGTTGATCGAAGCGCCGGAAGTCAAAGCGCTGAGCTTCGTTGGCTCGACGCCGATTGCTGAATACATCTACGCCGAAGGCACCAAGCGCGGCAAGCGCGTCCAGGCACTGGGCGGCGCGAAGAACCATGCCGTGCTGATGCCGGATGCCGATCTGGACAACGCGGTCAGCGCACTGATGGGCGCGGCTTATGGTTCCTGCGGCGAGCGCTGCATGGCGATCTCGGTGGCCGTGTGTGTGGGGGACCAGGTAGCGGATGCACTGGTGGCCAAACTGGTTCCACAAATCAAGGCGCTGAAAATCGGTGCTGGCACTTCGTGCGGTCTGGACATGGGGCCACTGGTGACCGGTCAGGCGCGCGACAAAGTCAGCGGTTACGTTGACGACGGCGTGGCGGCGGGCGCGACCCTGGTGGTCGACGGTCGTGGTTTCAGCGTGGCCGGTCATGAAGAAGGCTTCTTTCTCGGTGGCTGTCTGTTCGACAACGTCACCCCGGAAATGCGCATCTATAAAGAAGAGATCTTCGGTCCGGTACTGTGCATCGTTCGCGTGAACAGCCTGGAAGAGGCAATGCAACTGATCAACGATCACGAATACGGCAACGGCACCTGCATCTTCACCCGTGACGGTGAAGCGGCGCGTCTGTTCTGCGACGAGATTGAAGTCGGCATGGTCGGCGTCAACGTGCCGCTGCCGGTTCCGGTGGCTTACCACAGCTTCGGCGGCTGGAAGCGTTCGCTGTTC
>NZ_CP077090.1:6172500-6630739 GCF_014268485.2 Pseudomonas zeae
CTGCTCTTCAACCGACTTCATAACAGACCCGCAAGGCTCAGATTCAAAGGGAACCAACCATACAAGATCGTGCACCAATTACAAGTTTTGCCCGGCGCACGGACACCAATCCACAAACGCGGCGTCTGCAGACTTGCTTCAGAGATGATTTGGTTATATTTTATACAGTTATTTCATCTTCATCATGTCATTCATCTTTTCCAATTCATCTTTTTTTAAAGTCAAAATTACTTATGACCACAGAACCGTCTAAAGCGCCTCCGCTTTACCCGAAGACCCACCTGCTCGCCGCAAGTGGAATCGCCGCCCTTCTCAGCCTGGCACTCCTGGTATTCCCTTCCAGTGATGTTGAAGCCAAAAAGACGACCCTGAGCCTTGAACTGGAAAGTCCTGCTGAACAACTGACACAAGATCAAGACGCCGCTGACGCTGCTCAAGCCACAAATGAGCCAGTAGCTTCACCATTTGCTCAAATCGAAAACAGTAGCGAAAACACCCCGAAAACCGCAGAGGCTGCACCTGCGCCAGCCGCCGAAAAGCCAAAAGCGCCTGGCCATCGCGAGGTCATTGTTGCCAAGGGCGATACCCTGTCGACCCTGTTCGAAAAGGTCGGCCTGCCTGCCGCCTCCGTTCACGAAGTCCTGGCCAGCGACAAACAAGCCAAACAGTTCAGCCAACTCAAGCATGGCCAGAAGCTCGAATTCGAATTGACCCCTGACGGCCAACTGACCAGTTTGCACAGCAAGGTCAGTGACGTCGAAACCATTACCCTGACCAAGAATGACAAGGGTTATGCCTTCAACCGGGTTACCGCAAAACCAACCGTTCGAACTGCTTACGTCCATGGCGTAATCAATAGCTCGCTCTCACAATCAGCAGCCCGCGCCGGTCTCTCCCATAGTCTGACCATGGATATGGCCAGCGTCTTTGGCTACGACGTCGATTTCGCTCAAGACATCCGCCAGGGTGACGAATTCGATGTGATCTACGAGCAGAAAGTGGTCAACGGCAAAGCCGTCGGCACCGGACCCATCCTGTCCGCTCGCTTCACTAACCGCGGCAAGACCTACACCGCCGTGCGTTACACCAACAAGCAAGGCAACAGCAGCTACTACACCGCTGACGGCAACAGCATGCGCAAGGCGTTCATCCGTACTCCGGTGGATTTCGCCCGCATCAGCTCGAAGTTCTCAATGGGCCGCAAACACCCGATTCTCAACAAGATCCGCGCCCACAAAGGCGTGGATTATGCTGCGCCACGCGGTACGCCAATCAAGGCTGCGGGTGACGGTAAAGTCTTGCTGGCCGGACGTCGTGGTGGCTACGGCAACACGGTGATCATCCAGCACGGCAACACTTACCGCACGCTGTACGGCCACATGCAAGGCTTCGCCAAAGGCGTGAAGACTGGCGGTTCCGTTAAGCAAGGCCAAGTCATCGGCTACATCGGCACCACCGGCCTCTCGACCGGCCCGCACTTGCACTATGAGTTCCAGGTCAATGGTGTCCACGTCGATCCGCTGGGCCAGAAACTGCCGATGGCTGATCCTATTGCCAAAGCCGAGCGCGCTCGCTTCCTCGCTCAGAGCCAGCCGCTGATGGCGCGCATGGATCAAGAGAAAGCCACCATGCTGGCTTCGAGCAAGCGCTAAGTCATGGCCCTGTATATCGGCGTGATGTCCGGAACCAGCCTCGACGGTCTGGACATTGCCCTGATCGAACAGACCTCGGCGATCAAACTGGTCGCCACCCACTACATCCCCATGCCTGAATCCCTGCGCGCCGAGCTGCTTGGCTTGTGCGCCAGCGGTCCTGACGAAATCGCCCGCTCGGCGATTGCCCAGCAGAACTGGGTGACACTCGCGGCGCAGGGCATTCATACCCTCCTCGATCAGCAGCGACTCAAACCGCAAGACATTCGGGCGATAGGCAGCCACGGCCAGACCATTCGCCATGAGCCTGCACGCGGTTTCACCGTGCAGATCGGCAACCCCGCTCTGCTGACCGAACTGACCGGTATCACCGTAGTCAGCGATTTCCGCAGTCGCGATGTGGCGGCCGGAGGCCAAGGCGCTCCGCTGGTACCTGCCTTTCATGAAGCGTTATTTGAGGAGCGTACCGGTAACCAGGCCGTCTTGAATGTCGGCGGCTTCAGTAATCTGAGTCTGATTGAGCCGACCAAACCTGTAGCCGGTTTCGACTGCGGCCCCGGGAATGTGCTGATGGACGCCTGGATTCACCAGCAGCGCGGCGAAAACTATGATCGCAATGGCGACTGGGCTAAAACAGGTACAGTCGAGCCGACACTGCTAAACGCACTCCTCAGCGATCCGTTCTTCGTCACCAAGGGGCCGAAAAGTACCGGCCGCGAAGTGTTCAACCTGCCCTGGCTGGAACAACATCTCTCGCACCTGCCAACCTTTGCTGCCGAGAACGTGCAAGCGACGTTGCTTGAGCTGACCGCGTTGACGATCGTTGAATCTTTGCAAAACGCTCAAACCGATACTCAGGAACTGTTGGTCTGTGGCGGCGGGGCGCACAACGCCACGCTGATGAAGCGTCTGGCCGAGCTGCTGCCGACCACCAAAGTCGCCAGCACTGCCACTCACGGCGTTGATCCCGACTGGGTAGAAGCCATGGCCTTCGCCTGGCTGGCCCATTGCTGCCTAGAAGGCATCGCCGCCAACCGCCCAAGCGTCACCGGCGCACGCGGGCTGCGGATTCTTGGCGCTATCTACCCCGCTTAAAGATTAAGCACAGCAAAACGCCGCAGAACCGTGAGGCTCTGCGGCGTTTTGTTATCTGGAGCGAGGAGCGATCAGATCGAGAACGAAGACCCGCAACCACACGTCGTGGTGGCGTTCGGGTTCTTGATCACGAAACGCGAACCTTCCAGACCTTCCTGGTAGTCCACTTCAGCACCGGCCAGGTACTGGAAGCTCATCGGATCCACCACCAGACTCACGCCCTCGCGCTCGACGATGGTGTCGTCCTCGGCCACATCTTCATCGAAGGTGAAACCGTACTGAAACCCTGAACAACCGCCGCCCGTAACGAATACGCGCAGCTTCAAGCGATCATTCCCCTCTTCATCGACCAGGCTCTTCACCTTGTGCGCGGCACCGTGGGTGAATTGCAAAGCCGTGGGGGTGAAGGATTCGACGCTCATGCTGACTATCTCCCGGCGTTACGCCGCCATAATGCGTGATGACGCGCATTATCCGCTTGTCCGAGAAAATCGGTCAACTATTGTTACGGTATATCAATAAACCCGACGAGCTGTTCAGAATGCAAAAAGGCCCGCTGAACGGGCCTTTTTGCTGTGCTGCTTAAAGTGTTACGGCAGCATACCGGCGTGGGACAGACCGAAACGCTCGTCCAGCCCGAACAGGATGTTCATGTTCTGCACTGCCTGACCCGACGCACCTTTGACCAGGTTGTCGATCACCGACAGCACCACCACCAGATCGCCATCCTGCGGACGATGAACGGCGATACGGCAAACGTTGGCACCGCGCACGCTACGGGTTTCCGGATGGCTGCCGGCCGGCATCACATCGACGAACGGTTCGTTGGCATAGCGCTTTTCAAACAGCGCCTGCAGATCCACTGAGCGATCAACCACGGTCGCGTAGAGCGTCGAGTGAATGCCACGGATCATCGGAGTCAGGTGCGGAACGAAGGTCAGACCGACATCCTTGCCCGCTGCGCGACGCAGGCCCTGGCGAATTTCCGGCAGGTGACGGTGACCTTTCACCGCATAGGCCTTCATGCTTTCTGACGTTTCGGAGTACAGCGAGCCGACAGCCGCACCGCGACCGGCACCACTGACACCGGATTTGCAGTCAGCGATCAATCGCGAAGTATCCGCCAGACCAGCCTCGAGCAATGGCAGGAAACCCAGCTGCGTAGCGGTTGGGTAGCAACCCGGTACCGCGATCAGGCGAGCCTTCTTGATTTGCTCGCGATTGACTTCCGGCAGACCGTAAACCGCTTCATCCAGCAACTCCGGTGCGCCGTGCGGCTGACCGTACCACTTGGCCCACTCTTCAGCGTCTTGTAGACGGAAGTCGGCCGACAGGTCGATCACCTTGGTGCCCGCCGCGAGCAATTCACCGGCCAATGCGTGAGCCACACCGTGCGGTGTAGCGAAGAACACTACGTCGCAAGCGCCGAGGGTCTTGATGTCTGGGACGCTGAAGGCCAGGCCGTCGTAGTGTCCGCGCAGGTTCGGGTACATGTCAGCCACGGCCAGACCGGCCTCGGATCGGGAAGTGATCACTACCACTTCTGCCTGCGGATGCTGCGCCAACAGACGCAGCAGTTCGACACCGGTGTAACCCGTGCCGCCGACGATACCGACCTTGACCATAACCTGCCCTCAAAGAACCCACTGGAAAGCCGTCGATAATAGGGGCCGCGCGGCCCTGCGACAACCGTCAAGGTGACGTGCGGACGCTCAAGCCTCTACTATCCGGCTTACCGTGAACCTGGAATAACTAAAAATGCTCTATCTATGGATCAAAGCTTTTCACATTGTCAGCATCGTTTGCTGGTTTGCCGGGCTGTTCTACTTGCCGCGTCTGTTCGTGTATCACGCGCAAAGCGAAGACACGATCAGCAAAGAGCGCTTCAGTGTCATGGAGCGCAAGCTGTATCGCGGCATCATGGGTCCGGCGATGATTGCGACGCTGATCTTCGGCGGCTGGCTGATTTACCTCAACCCGAGCATCTTCAGCATGGGCGGCTGGATTCACGCCAAACTGACCCTGGTCGTCTTGCTGATCGGCTACCACCACATGTGCGGCGCGCAGGTAAAACGTTTTGCCCGTGGCGAAAACACCCGCAGCCATGTCTTTTATCGCTGGTTCAATGAAGTGCCGGTTCTGATATTGCTGGCTATCGTAATTCTGGTCGTGGTCAAGCCGTTCTAACTTCAACAAGTACAGATCCTTGGGGTGTTCATAATGTCGCTGCCCGCTTTGCTCGAACAACGTCTGCGTCTGCCTGTAGTGGCGGCGCCGATGTTTCTGATTTCCAACCCTGAGCTGGTGCTCGCCTGCTGCCGTAATGGCGTGGTCGGCAGTTTTCCTGCGCTGAACCAACGCGAAAGCAGCGGATTCAAAGCCTGGCTGGAACAGATCGAAGCGGGCCTGGCGACACTGGACAACCCGGCGCCGTACGCGGTGAACCTGATCGTGCACAACAGCAACCCGCGCTTGCAGGCAGACCTGAACATCTGCGTCGAACACAAAGTACCGATCGTCATCACCAGCCTCGGCGCGGTGAAGGAGTTGGTCGACGCGGTACACAGTTATGGCGGCCTGGTCTTCCATGACGTCACCACTCGCCGACATGCCGAGAAAGCGGCCGAGGCGGGTGTCGACGGTTTGATCGCCGTGGCGGCCGGCGCCGGGGGGCATGCCGGGACCTGGAGTCCGTTTGCGCTGATTGCCGAGATCCGTCAGTTCTTCGATAAAACCCTTCTGCTTGCAGGATGTCTTAACCACGGGCATGAGATTCTCGCCGCACAGCTGCTCGGCGCGGATCTGGCCTACTTCGGTACGCGATTTATCGGCACCACGGAAAGTCATGCGCCCGACGCCTACAAGGAGATGCTGCTGACAGCCAAGGCGTCCGACATCATCCATACTCCAGCGGTCTCGGGAGTGCCGGCGAGCTTTATGCGGCAGAGCCTGGAAGCGGCCGGTTTCGACATGGCCGCTCTGCAAGGCAAAGGCGAGGTCAATTTCGGTGACAAGCTCAAGCCGATCAACGATGAAGCCAAAGCCTGGAAGACTGTGTGGTCGGCCGGACAAGGCGTCGGACAGATCGATGACCTGCCGAGCGTAGATCAATTGATCGCACGGCTGGACGCTGAATACCGGAAAGCCCAGGAACACGCAGCACAATTGCCAAAACGCTGGCCGCGCGAATAAAACCGGGCCAGTCGACTCAAGACTGGCCTTACACTGACGACCTTTCAAACCATTCGCGACAAGGATGCCTCGGCCATGAGCGAACCCCGTTACAAGATCGTATTCGACGGTGCTTTGCAGCCCGGTGTCGATATCACTACCGCCAAGCTCAATCTGGCTGATCTTTTCAAAAGTGAAGTGGCCGCCATCGAACGCCTGTTCAATGGCCGCGCCGTAGCACTCAAACGCGACCTGTCCCACAACGATGCACAGGCTTATCTACAAGCTCTGAGCAAAACCGGGATTGATGCACGCATTGAAGCAGAGACGGCAATCGAACTGAATCTATCGGACGTCCAGGAACACTCCACTGTGGTGGCAGAACCGGACTCCCCGTATGCACCGCCTCGCGCCAATGTGGGGGAAAATCTTCCGGCGTTCGCCACGCTCAAGCCGTTCAGCGTCGAAGGGCGAATCGGCCGCCTGCGTTTTCTGGCATGGACGATGGTCCTGAGTCTGGTGACCCTGCCCATTGTCGGCGTGTTCGCCCTGCTGGCTCTGGGTCTGGTCAGCGGCGACTCCACCACCGGCCTGATCATCGGCGGAATTTTCGCGTTCTTCCTGTTTATCGCCTTCCTGATTGTCAGCATTCTGTTCAGCGTCCAGCGTCTGCACGACATTGGCTGGTCCGGCTGGCTCTGGCTGCTGAACCTGGTACCGTTCGTGGGCAGCTTCTTCCCGCTGGTGATCATGGTCGTACCGGGCAACACCGGCGCCAATCGCTACGGCCCTCCCCCGCCGCCAAACAGCACCGCCGTGAAAGTGCTGTGCTCCCTGTGGATCGTGTTCTTCGCACTGATTTTTGTCGGTGGAATGCTCGGCGGCATCTCAGCCATCCAGCAGGAATATGAAAGCAATCTGGAAAGCAGCTACGAAAGTGGCTCGGTGACCACTGACGAAGTCGAAGTAGAGGTCGAAACGCCTGCGGATTCCGCCGACGAGGCAGCCGAAGCGGCGCAGGCCCCTGTAGACTCTGCGAAAGAATGAACAGCGCTCCCCGCCGTGACACCCGCGTCGCCGGCGCGGAGCTGTTGCGATGGAGAATTGCATGACCCGTTACGCACTGATCACCGGCGCCTCCAGCGGCATCGGCCTGGCCATGGCCGAAGCTCTGGCCCGGCGTGGCCGCAGCCTGATTCTGGTGGCCCGACAGCGTGATCAGCTCGAAAGCATTGCGATCGAATTGACCCAGCGTTTTGGCGTCGAGGTACTGTTCCGCGCCTGCGATCTGGGCGAGCCATTGCGTCTGTCCGGCTTCCTGCTGGAACTGGAAGAAGGTGACCGACAGATCGACTTGCTGGTCAATTGCGCCGGCATCGGCACCTGCGGCCCGTTTCTCGCACAGGACTGGATGACCGAGCAGGATCTGATCGAAGTGAACATCCTCGCCCTCACCCGTCTCTGCCATGCGATCGGCAACAGCATGGCGCTCCAGGGCGGCGGGCAGATTCTCAATGTCGCCTCGGTGGCCGCCTTCAATCCCGGCCCATGGATGAGCACTTACTACGCCAGCAAGGCGTATGTGCTGCACTTCTCCGAAGCCTTGCGGGTTGAACTGAAACAAAGTGCGGTGAAGGTCTCGGTACTCTGCCCCGGCCCGACACGCACGGCATTTTTCCGCACGGCGCAGTTGAACAGCGACAAACTCAAAGACAGCAAGTTAATGATGAGCCCGGAGGAAGTCGCGCTATACACCGTACGCGCCCTCGACAAGAACCGCGCAATCATCATTCCCGGACGACGCAACCGCTGGTTCGCGTTCTTGCCGCGACTGGGCTCGCGCTGGCTCATTCGCACCATCGTCGGTATGGTCAATAAAGCTTACTGCCCGCGCTGAAGAAACCGGATTCAACGCGGTACACTCGATTCAGCCCAAACAGCGGAGAAAACAGCAGTGGATACTCTGTTCACCAAGATCATCAACCGGGAAATCCCGGCCAAGATCATTTACGAAGACGACCAGGTTCTGGCCTTCCATGACATCGCCCCTCAGGCACCGGTGCATTTCCTGGTGATCCCGAAAAAACCGGTGCGCACCCTCAATGACCTGACCGAAGATGACAAGGCACTGGCCGGGCACATCCTGTTCACTGCGCAGCGTCTGGCGCTGGAACTGGGTTGCGAAGAAGGTTTCCGCGTGGTGATGAACTGCAATGAGAAAGGTGGGCAGACCGTCTACCACATTCATATGCACGTACTCGGTCAACGTCAGATGAACTGGCCACCGGGCTGATTCACGACAAAAACTGTGGGAGCGAGCTTGCTCGCGAAGGCGTCGGCAGATTCAAAACCTCCATTGCTTGACACTCCGCTTTCGCGAGCAAGCTCACTCCCACAAAAAAGCATGACCGCGCAGCAAATGACCCAGCGCAAACCTTCCCCGGCCGATTCGGTTAAACTGGCCGTCGAGATTCTTCCCGGAGGTCAGCATGACTACCCAACGTCACTACTCGCCAATTGACCGTCTTCTGCTGCAAGCCGATGCTGCAATGCGTACTCTGCTGCCCTTCAGTGGCCAGCCGTACCGTCCGTCGCCGGCGATTTTGCAGCCGGACACGCAGCTGAGCGACGAAGACACCCGCCACGTCGCCGGCCTGATGCGTATCAACCATACCGGTGAAGTCTGCGCCCAAGCGCTGTATCAGGGGCAGGCGTTGACCGCCAAGCTGCCTCAGGTGCGCGAGGCCATGGAGCACGCCGCCGAAGAAGAGATCGATCATCTGGTCTGGTGCGAACAGCGTATTCATCAGTTGGGTAGCCATACCAGCGTTTTGAATCCACTGTTTTACGGGATGTCGTTCGGGATCGGCGCAGTGGCCGGATTGATCAGCGACAAGGTCAGCCTTGGATTCGTCGCGGCGACCGAGCATCAGGTGTGCAAGCACTTGAATGAACACCTGGAGCAATTGCCGGCCGAGGACGAAAAGTCCCGGGCGATTCTGGAGCAGATGCGCATAGATGAAGAACATCATGCGGAAAGTGCGCTGGAGGCTGGGGGTTTTCGGTTTCCAGCGCCGGTGAAGTTCGGGATGAGTATTCTGGCCAAGGTGATGACCAAGAGTACTTATCGGATCTGAGATCTGTGTAGGTGCCGAAGGCCTTATCGCGAGCAGGCTCGCCCCCCTAGGGTGCTTTGTTCCAGCAATAAAAAAGGCGACTGTCCTGAAACAGTCGCCTTTTTTGTGCCCGGGAATCTTAGGTCGGCATGTTGCGTGCGTAGAAGATTTCGAGCATTTCGTGTTTCACACGGTCGGTCACCTGAACGCGCTGCTCGGAGGACAGATTGCTGGTGGCGTCGCCGAACAGGTAGTTGTCCAATTCGAAGTTCTTCAGCAGCATTTTGGTGTGGAACAGGTTTTCCTGGTACACGTTCACGTCAGTCATCTGGTACGCGTCGCGGGTGTCTTCAGAGAGGTAGTTCTGGATCGAATTGATCTCGTGGTCGATGAAGTGCTTGTTGCCTTCAACGTCACGGGTGAAGCCGCGCACACGGTAATCTACAGTCACGATGTCCGAATCGAACTGGTGAATGAGGAAATTGAGCGCTTTGAGCGGTGAAATGACACCACAAGTCGACACATCGATGTCCACACGGAAAGTTGCAATACCGTCGTCCGGATGGATTTCCGGGTAGGTGTGCACCGTAATGTGACTCTTGTCGAGGTGGGCCAGGATAATTTCGGGCAACGGACCCGGCGACTCTTCGATCTGGCTTTCAGTCGGGGTTACCGGCTCTTCAGAAATCAGAATCGTGACGCTGGCGCCCTGGGGTTCATAGTCCTGACTGGCAATGTTCAGGATGTTGGCACCAATGATCTCGACAACTTCTGTGAGAATCTGCGTCAGGCGTTTCGCGTTGTACTCTTGATTGATGTACTCGACGTAAGCCTGCTGGTCTTGCGGGGTTTGCGCGTAGCAGATGTCATAGATGTTGAAGCTCAAGGTCTTTGTCAGGTTATTGAACCCGTGGAGCTTGAGTTTGCTTTTCACCGTTAAAAACTCTCTATGTATGCGGCCCGGCCGCGTGATCAAGCATGCCCGTCAAGTGCGAACGACGCACCTGCGTAGGACGGTTAACACCTCTTCGCTATGGCGATTTTGGTTATCTGTTCAAGCGGCTGATCCGTCGGCTGACCGATCACTGCCCTGAAAAAAGTGGCGCATTATGCAGACGTCAACGAGTGATCGTCAGAGTCTGCACTGCGTTTATGATAGTTGAATGTCGGTTCAACCGAGTTCGACGATTTCGTAGTCGTGGGTGATCGCCACGCCTGCCGCGCCAAGCATGATCGAAGCGGAGCAGTATTTCTCGGCGGACAGTTCAATGGCGCGCTTGACCTGAGCTTCTTTCAAGCCACGGCCCTTGACCACGAAATGCATGTGGATCTTGGTGAACACCTTCGGATCTTCGGTCGCGCGCTCGGCGTCGAGAAAGGCCTCGCAGCTTTCAACGGCCTGACGGGATTTCTTCAGGATGCTGACCACGTCGAAGTTGCTGCAACCGCCGACACCCAGCAGAAGCATTTCCATCGGACGAACACCCAGATTACGACCACCGGCGTCCGGCGGACCGTCCATCACCACGACATGACCGCTACCGGATTCGCCGAGGAACATGGCTTCGCCAGCCCATTGGATGCGTGCCTTCATCGCCCAGACTCCACTGTAAAAAAAAGGGTCGCCAGCTTAGCACAGGGCTTTGCCCGGACAGCGAGCAACGTTCCTAGGACACGATGCCTCAGCGCTGTAGGTAATTTCTCGAATTTGCGACGAAGTGTCTGTTAAGCTGGCGCCAATTCGCTGGCGCCCATGCCAGCCCGTGTAGCGACCGCCTTCAGCGCCTCATAAAAAATCAAACATCACCGTGCAGTCTTTTCGGGATACAACCATGGTTGCTATTACCCCCACATCCAAAATCAAGAATCTCGACAAGCTGTTGATGCATTGCCAGCGCCGTCGCCATGCGGCCAAGAGCAACATCATCTGTGCGGGCGATCGCTCGGACACGCTGTACTTCATCATCAAGGGTTCTGTGACGATCCTGATCGAGGATGACGACGGTCGGGAGATGATCATCGCTTACCTCAACGCCGGGGATTTCTTTGGCGAACTGGGCCTGTTCGAGCAAGCGGGACAGGAACAGCAACGCAGCGCCTGGGTGCGGGCCAAGGTCGAATGCGAAACAGCGGAAATCAGCTACGCCAAGTTCCGCGAATTGTCGCAGCAGGATCCGGACATTCTTTACGTACTCAGCGGACAAATCGCACAACGTCTGCGCAACACCACGCGCAAGGTCGGCGATCTGGCGTTCTTCGACGTGACCGGCCGAGTGGCGCGCTGCCTGCTGGAGTTGTGCAAGCAGCCGGACGCAATGACACACCCGGATGGCATGCAGATCAAGGTGACCCGTCAGGAAATCGGCCGGATTGTCGGTTGTTCGCGGGAGATGGTCGGTCGCGTGCTCAAGGATCTTGAGGAACGCAACCTGGTCGATGTGAAAGGCAAGACCATGGTGGTCTTCGGTACGCGCTAAGCCCGAAAGTCAGGCGTTGTAGATCTGCGCCAGCATCAAACGAAACAGTTCATCGAGACGCGCCAAAGCCCCGGGCGCGTTGAACTTTTCATGCAGGCCAATGTGGCTCTCCGCCCGCACCCGCTGCTCCAGGCCGCACGCTTCATTGAAACGATTGACCGCCGCGACCATCGAGTCGCGCTCGTTATCCATCAGCATCGCACCGTGCACCAGGCCCACCGGACGTTGCCCGCCCTGACTCTGGCGCCAGCGCTGGGCCGTGCCGACCATTTTGCGACCGTCCAGATTGACGTTGAAGCGACCGTCGCAGAATGCACCGTCGATTTCACCAAGTGATGACGTGCCGCCCAACTCCTCCAGCAACTGACAGATCGGATCGCAGAGACGGTGGTAGCCGGTTTCGATGCGGTTCAGGTCGCCTTCGCTGCGTGGTGGTGCATAGACCAGGGCGATGTTGATCGTCGCCGCTGATTGCGGGACGGGTTCGCCACCGGTTTCGCGTAGCAGGACGGGCCAGCCAGCGGCGGCTGAGACTTCGCAGGCGTGGTCGAACGCGGCGAGGCGATTGAGGCGGCGAGGCATGACCAAGGCGCGATCGCTGGGTTGCCAGAACAGCAGGCCGAATTCAGAGTCGCCGGCGCAGACCGAGGCCAGCAAATCCTGTTCGGCTTGCAGGCCGGCTTCGATGGTCAAGGGGGTTGGCAGCGACATGGAAGGCTCCGGCAGATCTGGAATCTTTGGGGATTTCTAGTACCTCATCGCGAGCAGGCTCACTCCTACAATTGGAACGCATTCCCCTGTAGGAGTGAGCCTGCTCGCGATGGCGTCGACTCAGTCTGGAGCGAATCAGTCGAGGGTCGAACCGCTGATGGAAATCCCGCGCTCCGGGAAGAACAGGCGCTGCAATTCAGTGCCAGGATTCTCGGCGCGCATGAACGCTTCACCCACCAGGAACGAATACACTTCGCTGATTTCCATCAACTCGACATCGGCACGATTGAGAATACCGCTCTCAGTGATGACCAGACGATCGCGCGGAATGCGCGGCAGCAGGTCGAGGGTGGTTTCCAGGCTGACGTCGAAGGTGTGCAGGTTACGGTTGTTGACCCCGACCAGCGGCGTGTCGAGGGTTTTCAATGCACGTTCCAGCTCATCGCCGTCGTGCACTTCGACCAACACATCGAGACCGACGCCTTTGGCGACAGCGGCCAGCTCGGCCATTTTCACGTCATCCAGTGCGGAGACGATCAGCAGCACACAGTCAGCACCCAGCGCGCGGGCTTCGACGATCTGGTAAGGATCGATCATGAAGTCCTTGCGAATCACCGGCAGTTTGCACGCGGCTCGGGCCTGTTGCAGATAAGCATCGGCGCCCTGGAAGTAATCGATGTCGGTCAGCACGGACAGACAGGTCGCCCCGCCCTTCTCGTAGCTTTTGGCGATGTCGGCCGGAATGAAGTTCTCGCGGATTACACCTTTGCTCGGCGAGGCCTTTTTGATTTCGGCAATGACTGCAGGCTGCTTCTTCTTGGCTTGCGCCAGCAACGCTTGGGCAAAACCACGGGGTGCATCGGCCGCCTTGGCCAGACTTTCCAGCTCACTCAGGCTCACACGGGCGCTACGCTCGGCGACTTCCTGAACCTTGCGGGCCAGAATGTTTTCCAGAACCGTCGGTACACTCATCCCTCATTCTCCACTTTGAATACCGCGGTAAAGGCACCCAGCTCCTCGAGTTTTTCTCGAGCGAGGCCGGTGTGCAGGGCGTCGTGCGCAAGCTCCACACCCTGTTTCAAACTACTCGCCACGTCAGCGGCATACAGCGCCGCACCGGCATTGAGCACAATCATTTCGGCGGCTTTCTGGCCGTTTTCGGTCTTGCGCTTGCCGAGAGCATCACGGATCAGCGCCAGCGACGCCTCCGGGCCTTCGACCGACAGACCGTGCAGGCTCTGGCTCTTCATGCCGAGATCTTCCGGCTCGACCCAATACTCGGTGATTTCGTTGTTCTTCAACTCGGCAACAAAAGTCGGCGCGGCAAGACTGAACTCGTCCAGGCCGTCCTTCGAATGCACCACCAGTACATGCTTGCTGCCCAGGCGCTGCAAGACTTCGGCCAATGGCCGGCACAATGCCTGAGTGAACACGCCCACCACCTGATGTTTCACACCGGCCGGATTCGTAAGCGGGCCGAGCATGTTGAACAGCGTACGCAAGCCAAGATCGCGGCGCGGGCCGGCGGCGTACTTCATCGCTTTGTGGTGGGTCTGGGCAAACATGAAACCGATGCCGACGTTGTCGATGCAACGCGCGACTTGCACCGGCGTCAGGTTCAGATAGATGCCGGCGGCTTCCAGCAAGTCGGCGCTGCCGCTCTTGCCCGATACCGCGCGGTTGCCGTGCTTGGCCACGGTGCAACCGGCTGCCGCTACGACAAACGAAGAGGCGGTGGATACGTTGAAGATGTTCGCGCCGTCACCGCCGGTGCCGACCACATCGACCACGCCGTCGAGGGTCTTCAGTTCTACCTGATCGGCCAGCTCACGCATCACCGACACGGCGCCGACGATTTCGTCGATGCTCTCGCTCTTCATGCGCATGGCCATCATGAACGCGCCGATCTGCGCGTCGGTGCATTGGCCAGTCATGATTTCGCGCATCACGTCGCGCATTTCATCGGTGCTGAGGTCGAGGTGATCGACGATACGGCTCAGGGCTGTCTTGATATTCATGGGAAGTCCTTAGCGCGTGCCGCCGGTTTGTTTGAGGAAGTTGGCAAACAGCTCATGGCCCTGCTCGGTCAGGATCGACTCGGGGTGAAACTGTACGCCCTCAATGTTCAGGGTCTTGTGACGCAGGCCCATGATTTCGTCGACGCTGCCGTCATCGTGTTGCGTCCATGCGGTCAGCTCCAGGCAATCGGGCAACGTCGCATGCTTGACGATCAGCGAGTGGTAACGGGTGACGGTCAGCGGATGGTTCAGGCCAGCGAAAACGCCCTTGTCCTCGTGGAATACCGGACTAGTCTTACCGTGCATCACCTGCCGCGCACGCACTACGTCGCCGCCAAAGGCCTGACCGATGGACTGGTGACCGAGGCAGACGCCGAGGATCGGCAGCTTGCCGGCAAAGTGCTTGATCGCTTCGATGGAGATGCCGGCTTCGGTTGGCGTGCACGGGCCGGGGGAAACCACGATGCGCTCAGGCTTGAGTGCTTCGATTTCGGCGATGGTCAGCTCGTCGTTGCGCACCACTTTGACTTCGGCACCCAGCTCGCCGAGGTATTGCACAACGTTGTAAGTAAAGGAGTCGTAGTTGTCGATCATCAGCAACATGGCGTGTCGAACCTCTTGAATTCTGATTTGAAAACAGCCTTCAGATCACTTGCCCGCAGGGCGCTGCACGATGTCGGACGCAGAAAGATGCGTCGGCACAGCGGCATTTCAAACAGGCAAGGAAGGCAAAGCGATACAGATCCGGCGGGGCCGGCAGAAAAGATTCAGGCGCGCCAACGCCAGCGGGCGTGTGCCTTGATGACTTGATCCAGAAGTTTGCTGGTGATCAACACGGGGAAGGTCTCGTTCATACGTTCCGGCACAGTAACTTAGCTGGGCGGAGCGTGCAATATGGCCGGGGCTGCGGCAGATAAAACCGGGGGAGGATTCGCGACCGATGGCAAAACGCCGGGAGTTTTTGGTACTGTCGTTTCGTTCACCCACAATAATAAATAAACGGACTTGCTCATGATCAAACAGACGTTGTTTGTACCGCTGGCTGGCTGCCTGCTTGCACTGGCTTGTGCTCAGGCCAATGCTGCACCCAATCCCTATTCGAATTTCATAGTTTTCGGCGACAGTCTGAATGACGCCGGAACCTTCACCGACACTGGCGGACCGGCCGGCTCCACCGAGCGTTACACCAACCGGACCGGGCCGGTGTATCAGGATGGCAGCGGTGAACTGTATTCATTGAATTCCACGCAGTTGCTCGGCGGACGCCTTGGCTTTTCGCCAGACCAGACAGCCTCCTCCAGCTCCGCCGTGCGCGCCGAAAACGGCCAGCCGGACGGTAACAACTGGGCGGTCGGCGGTTATCGCACCGACCAGATCCTCGACTCGATCACCACGCAATCCGCTACTGGCGAACGCACCCGCGCCGGTTACCTGCCATCGAACGGCTTCCGCGCCGACCCGAATGCGCTGTATTACATTTCCGGCGGCGGTAACGACTTCCTGCAAGGTCGCATTCTCAGCCTGCCGCAAGCCAACGCCGCCGCCGATCGACTGGCCGACAGCGTGCAGACCCTGCAAACCGCCGGCGCCAAGTACGTGATGGTCTGGCTGTTGCCTGACGTTGGCCTGACCCCGGCCATCAACGGTACACCGCTGCAAGCCTTCAGCAGCCAGCTCGCCACGCAGTTCAACAGCCAGTTGGTCACTCGCCTGCAAGGCATCAACGCTGAAATCATTCCGCTGAACATTCCGGTCCTGTTGTCGGAAGTGTTTGCCGATCCAGGACGTTTTGGCCTCGCAACCGATCAGAACCTCACTGCGACCTGCTTCAGTGGCAATAGCTGCACCGAAAACGCCCGTTACGGCATCAACAGCGCGACACCCGATCCGAGCAAGCTGATCTACAACGACGGCGTGCACCCGACCGAGGCCGGGCAAAAGCTGATCTCCGATTACGCCTATTCCCTGCTCGCCGCGCCGTGGGAGCTGACGCTGCTACCGGAAATGGCCCACGCCACCGTGCGTGCGCATCAGGATGAGCTGCGCAATCAATGGCAGGCGGACTGGGAGAACTGGCAAGCGGTAGGTCAATGGCGCGCCATTGTTTCGGCAGGCGGCCAACATCTTGATGTCGACAGCCAAAGCAGCGGCGCCAGCGCCGATGGCAGCGGTTACAACCTCAACGTCGGCGGCAGCTACCGCTTGAATGAAGCTTGGCGCGTCGGTGTGGCAGGCGGTTTCTACCGGCAGAATCTGGAGGCTGGGCATAACGACTCCGACTACAAACTCAACAGCTACATGGCCACGGCATTTGCCCAATATCAGCAAAATCGCTGGTGGGCTGACGCAGCGTTGACCGGCGGCAAGCTCGACTACGACAACCTCAAGCGCAAATTTGATCTGGGCGTCAGCGAAGGTGCAGAAAAAGGCGACACCGACGGTAGCCTCTGGGCCTTCAGCGCCCGCGTCGGTTACGACATTGCCCAGCCGGGCAGCGAGTGGCATCTGTCGCCATTCGTCAGCGCCGACTACGCCAGCGTCGATGTCGACGGCTACTCAGAGAAAAGCAACCGCGCCACGGCGCTGACCTTCGATGATCAGACTCGTGACTCGAAACGCCTGGGGCTGGGCTTGCAGGGCAAGTACAACATCACCCCGCAAACCCAAGTATTCGGCGAGTACGCTCACGAGCGTGAGTACGAAGACGACGTGCAGAAGGTCAACATCGCACTCAACACCTTGCCGGCCAACGACTTCAAACTTGAGGGCTACACGCCGCAGAGTCATTTGAACCGTTTGAGCCTGGGCGTCAGCCACAAACTCACGGCGGATCTGGCGCTGCGCGGCGGCTACTCGCTGCGCAAGGATGATGACTTTACCCTGCAGGGTGTGAATGTCGGGGTTGTGCTCGACTTCTAAATCCCACGCATAAAAAAGCGGCGCCTTCACAGGCGCCGCTTTTTTATGGCTGAACACAGATCAAAATGTAGGAGTGAGCCTGCTCGCGATTACGGTGGTTCAGACAACATATCCGTTGAATGTTAATCCGCTATCGCGAGCAGGCTCACTCCTACAGGGGGTTTTGCGTGAGTTCAGGCTTCCGGGGTTTGCTCGGCCAGGGCCACGGCGCGGAACATCGCGCGGCGCTTGTTCAGAGTTTCTTCCCATTCCAGTGCCGGCACCGAGTCGGCAACGATGCCGCCACCGGCCTGCACGTGCAGCTCGCCGTTTTTTATCACCGCCGTGCGAATCGCAATCGCGGTGTCCATGTTGCCGTTCCAGGCGAAGTAACCCACCGCGCCGCCATACACTCCACGCTTGACCGGCTCCAGTTCGTCGATGATTTCCATCGCGCGAATCTTCGGCGCGCCCGACAAGGTGCCCGCCGGCAGAATCGCTCGCAGCGCGTCCATTGCTGTCAGCCCGGCTTTCAACTGGCCGGTGACGTTGGAGACGATGTGCATCACGTTGGAATAGCGCTCGATGACCATTTTCTCGGTGAGCTTCACCGAGCCGATTTCCGAAACGCGGCCGGTGTCGTTGCGACCGAGATCGATCAGCATCAAGTGCTCGGCGATCTCTTTGTCATCCGACAGCAGATCTTCTTCCAGCGCCACGTCCGCCTCTTCGGTCGCGCCACGAGGGCGAGTACCGGCAATCGGGCGCACGGTGATCAGGTTGTCTTCGACCCGCACCAGCACTTCCGGCGAACTGCCAACGACGTGGAAGTCGCCGAAGTTGAAAAAGTACATGTACGGCGTCGGGTTGAAGCAACGCAAAGCGCGGTACAGATCGATCGGCGCAGCCTTGAAGTCGATCGACATGCGCTGCGACGGCACGACCTGCATGCAGTCGCCGGCAAGGATGTATTCCTTGATGGTGTCGACGGCTTTTTCGTAATCGTTCTGGGTGAAACTGGAGCGGAACACCGGATCAGCCGCTTGCTGCTTGCTGAAGTCCAGACCCCGACGCGGGGTGATCGGCTGGCGCAGTTGCTCCAGCAGTTCCTGCAAACGTGCCTGACCTTGTTCGAAGGCATCGGCCTCGGAAGGATCGGCGAGCACGATCGCGTGCATCTTGCCGGCGAGGTTGTCGAACACCACGACGGCGTCGGAGACCATCAGCAGAATATCCGGCACGCCCAGTGGATCGGGGTTCGGGCACTTGCCCAAGCGCTTCTCGACATAACGCACGCAGTCGTAACCGAAGTAACCGACCAGACCACCATTGAAACGTGGCAGACCGGCGATGGTCGGCACGTTGTAGCGCGCTTTGAAGGTTTCGACGAAGTCCAGCGGGTCTTCAATGTCGTGGCTTTCGGTCTCGATGCCATCAACTGTGATGCTGACGTGATGGTCGTGAACGCGCATGACCGTGCGGCACGGCAGGCCGATGATCGAGTAACGGCCCCATTTCTCGCCGCCCTGCACCGATTCGAGCAGGTAGGAGTTGGGCTGGTCAGCCAGTTTCAGGTAGATCGACAGCGGTGTGTCGAAGTCGGCCAGGGTTTCGCAGGCCAACGGAATGCGGTTGTAGCCGTCAGCGGCCAAGCGCAGGAATTCTTCGCGGATCATAAGGTGCCTCGTGGTGTGAGGGGCAATTCAGTCAGGTATGCAAACGCGCCGGCAGGCCGGCCAGGAACAAGTCAGGCGCGCCAACGCCAGCGGGCCAGGGCCTTGATGACTTTCATCCAGAGTTTGCGAGTGACCACCACGATGGCGTTTCCAGAACGGGATTGAGCAGCGTCGGGCAACGTTATCTCAGCGGCCGAACCGAGGCAACCGGGAATTAACTTGCGCAGATCGTCGATCACCAGCGCCGGGGATTCCTCGGCGATCGGCCTGCCGTGGTTGTAGCCATAACTCAGCGCCACGCATTTGACCCCCGCCGCTTTCGCCGCCAGCACGTCGCTGCGCGAGTCGCCGACGAACAACGATTGCGAGGCCGGGATGTTGGCCATTTTCATCACGAAAAACAGCGCGGCCGGATCAGGCTTTTTCTGCGGCAGGGTATCGCCACCGATGATCCACTTGAAGTAGCGACCGATCTTCATCTGATCCAGCAGCGGCGCGACGAAGCGCTCCGGTTTGTTGGTAATCAGCGCCATGGCCACGCCTTGCTTGTGCAGCCACTTGAGGGTGTCGCGCACGCCGGGATAGACCACGGTCAGCTCATGGCTGGCGCCGTAGGCGTCCATGAATACTTCCAGCGCGTGCTCGGCTTCGACGTCATCCACCGCCGAATGATCGATACCACCGGCCAACGCACGGCGCACCAGTACTGGCGCGCCGTTGCCCACCCACTCGCGCACCGAATCGATGCCCGCCGGTTGCCGGCCGAGAGAGAGCAGCATGGTGTCCACCGCGGCTGCCAGGTCCGGAACCGAGTCGATCAGTGTGCCATCCAGATCGAACATCACCAGCCGTGGCAGTTTCCCCGGGAACAGCTGCTCAAACCCGCTCATGGGCGAGCCAGCGCCAGTTCGGAACGCATCTTGTCGATGACTTCCTGATAGTTCGGCGCATTGAAGATTGCCGAGCCGGCAACAAAGGTGTCAGCGCCAGCAGCGGCGATTTCGCGGATGTTGTTGACGTTGACGCCGCCATCGATTTCCAGGCGGATGTCACGGCCCGAGGCATCGATGATCGCCCGCGCTTCGCGCAGTTTATCGAGGGTGCCAGGAATGAATTTCTGCCCGCCGAAGCCCGGGTTGACGCTCATCAGCAAGACCATGTCGACCTTGTCGATCACATACTTGAGCACGTCCAGCGGGGTCGCCGGGTTGAACACCAGACCGGATTTGCAGCCACCTTCACGGATCAGCTGCAGCGAGCGATCGACGTGCAGCGTGGCTTCCGGGTGGAAGGTGATGTAGGTGGCGCCGGCTTCGATGAAGTCGCCGACAATGCGATCCACCGGGCTGACCATCAGGTGCGCGTCGATCGGCGCGGTAACGCCGTACTTGCGCAATGCCGCGCAGACCATCGGACCGATGGTCAGGTTTGGCACGTAGTGGTTGTCCATGACGTCAAAGTGGACGAAGTCGGCGCCAGCGGCGAGAACGTTGTCTACTTCCTCGCCCAGGCGGGCGAAGTCGGCGGAGAGAATCGACGGAGCAATTACGAAGGGCTGCATGACGCACCTTTTCTGAGCTAAATCACGATGGCGCGCATTGTATACCTCAAGTTTCCAAGCGCGCACCGTGACCGCGATGATTGGGTTATGCCATGACGGATGACCGGCGCTGACTCAATACGCCGCGCGGTAGATCTTCTCGATATCGACAGCACTGAGTTTGCGCGGGTTATTGCGCATCAGCCGCTCAATGCCCGCGGCTTCCACGGCCATCGCCGGGATCGCCTCTTCCGGCACGCCGAAACTACGCAGCCCGGCCGGGATTTCCACGGCCGCGCACAAGTCGGTCATGGCCTGCACGGCTTTGTCCGCTGCTTCGGCTGCACTGAGTTGAGCGGTCTTCACCCCCATGGCTTCGGCAATATCCTGCATGCGTTCAACGCAAGCCATCTTGTTCCAGGTCATGACATACGGCAGCAGCAACGCATTGCTCACGCCATGAGCGATGTTGAAGCGCCCGCCCAGCGGATACGCCAGCGCATGCACCGCGCCGACCCCGGCGTTGCCGAACGCCATGCCGGCCATCAGGCTGGCGGTGGCCATGTCTTCGCGGGCCTGCAGGTTGGCGCCGTTGGCATAGGCCTTGGGCAGCGCTTTGGCGATCAGCTTGATGGCGCCGATGGCCAGCGAATCGGTGATCGGCGAGGCATTCACCGACAGATAGGATTCGATCGCGTGCACCAGCGCGTCGATGCCACTGGCGGCGGTGACACTGCGTGGGCAAGTCAGGGTCATTTGCGGGCTGACCAGCGCTACGTCCGGTAATAGAAAGTCGCTGACGATGCCTTTCTTCAACTGCGCGACTTTGTCCGAGAGGATCGCAACATTGGTCACTTCAGAGCCAGTGCCGGCGGTGGTCGGGATGGCGATCAGCGGCGGGCCTTTGCGTGGCACCTGATCGACGCCGAACAGATCTTCCAGCGCGCCGTGGTAACCGGCGTAGGCGGCGACGCTTTTGGCGATGTCGATGGCACTGCCGCCACCGAGGCCGATCAAGCCGTCATGCCCGCCCTCGCGGTAAACGCGCATGCAGTCTTCGACGATGGCGATTTCCGGATCGGGCAGCACGCGGTCGAAAATCTCGTAGTCGCGCCCACCGAGTTGCACCAGCGCCAGCTCGACGGTGCCGGATTTGACCAGCGCGGCGTCGGTGACGATCAGTGGATTGTCGATGTCCAGGCGCGTGAGTTCGGCGGCCAGTTGTTCGATGGCGGCGGCGCCGGTGATCAGTTTGTGAGCGATTTTGAACTGGGACAGACTCATCGTGCGCAGCCTCTTATAGATGTGGGAGCTGGGCACAAGATTAGCTGGGGATTTGGGGTTGTCTGCTATTCAGGTGGTGAATGGTTGATCGGTTAGAAGATCAAGAGCCCCTCACCCTAGCCCCCCCCTGGGGGAGAGGGCTGGGGTGAGGGGGTAAGCTTTTGATCTGACCCTTAAACCTGAGCCGTACGCAGTTTTTCGCTACGCCCGCGCAGCCATTCCAGGGTCAGCAGCAAAATGACGGAGAAGGCGATCAGCAACGTGGCAGCAGCGGCAATCGTCGGACTCAGGTTCTCGCGAATCCCGCTGAACATCTGCCGTGGCAACGTCGCCTGCTCAGGCCCGGCAAGAAACAACGTCACCACCACCTCATCAAACGAAGTCGCAAACGCAAACAGCGCCCCCGAAATCACCCCCGGCGCAATCAGCGGCAAGGTCACCCGACGGAACGCCGTCAGTGGCGATGCACCGAGACTCGCCGCCGCCCGCACCAGGTTGTGGTTAAACCCCTGCAATGTTGCCGACACGGTGATGATCACAAACGGCACACCCAACACCGCATGCACGACGATCAGCGAGAAGAAGCTGTTGCCCAAACCCAACGGCGCGAAGAACAGATAACTCGCCACACCGATGATCACCACCGGCACCACCATCGGCGAAATCACCAGCGCCATCACCAGCGCTTTGCCGGGGAAGTCACCGCGAGTCAGACCAATCGCCGCCAGCGTACCGAATATCATCGCCAGCACCGTCGCCGCTGGGGCAACAATGATGCTGTTCTTCAGTGCCCGCATCCATTCCGCCGAGGCGAAGAAGTCGTGGTACCACTGCAGCGAGAAACCCTGCAGCGGATAGACCAGAAAACTCCCCGAGTTGAATGACAGCGGAATAATCACCAGCACCGGCAGAATCAGGAACAACAGAATCAGGCCGCAGAGGATCCGCAGGCTGTAGAACCACACCCGTTCAATGGGCGACATGTAAGGACTCAGCATTTCGAATTCCCCTTAGCTCAGGCGCAGGCGACTGGCGCCGACCAGCCAGCTGTAAATCAGATAAAGCACCACGGTCGCCAGCAGCAACAGCCCGCCCAGCGCGGTGGCCATGCCCCAGTTGATGCTGGTGTTGGTGTAGAAAGCGACGAAGTAGCTGACCATTTGATCGTTCGGGCTGCCGAGCAGCGCCGGGGTGATGTAGTAGCCGATAGCGAGGATGAACACCAACAGGCAACCGGCGCCAACACCGGCGTAGGTCTGCGGGAAGTACACCCGCCAGAAACTGGCGAACGGGTGGCAGCCGAGGGAAATCGCCGCGCGCATGTAGGTCGGCGAGATGCCTTTCATAACGCTGTAGATCGGCAGGATCATGAACGGCAGCAGAATGTGCACCATCGAGATGTACACGCCGGTGCGGTTGAACACCAGTTCCAGCGGTTTATCGATGATGCCCATGGCCATCAGCCCACTGTTGATCAGACCGCCCGATTGCAGCAGTACGATCCACGCGGCGACGCGCACCAGGATCGATGTCCAGAACGGCAGCAGCACGAGGATCATCAGTAGGTTGCTTTGCCGCGACGGCAGATTGGCCAGCAGGTACGCCAGCGGATAAGCCAGCAGCAGGCAGATCACGGTGATGACCAGGCCCATCCAGAAGGTGCGGGCGAAGATGTCGAGGTAGATCGCCTGATCCGGGGTGGCCGGGGCGATTTCGCCGAGGTCGTCGATACGGTGATCGACCGCTGCCAGCAAGTAGTAAGGCGTGATACTGCTGGTGTTGCGTTTGACCGCTTGCCAGTAGGCCGGGTCGCCCCAACGTTCGTCGAGACCTTCCAGTGCATCTTTATAGGAGGCCGGTTCGCTGGCAAACGGCAGCGCCCGGGCGGTTTTGGTCAACAGGCTGCGATAGCCGGCCAACTCCATGTTCAAGCGCTTGGACAGATCGCCCAGCGTCTGGTTTTTGCGCGCTTCGGCAAGGTCTTCGCCGGCAGCTTTGTAGACCGGTTCAGCGGGCAGGCCACGGCCGTCCCAACTGGCGATGGCCGCCACGGTGCGCGGCATGCCGCCGACCACTTCGGGGTTGCCGACGCTTTTGTAGAGCAGCGCCACGATCGGCACCAGAAACACCAGCAACAGAAACAGCACCAGCGGCGCAATCAGCGCTTGAGCCTTCCAGCGGTTGACCCGCTCGGCGCGCTTGAGCTTCTGCTTCAAGGTGGGGCTGGTGCCCTCGTTCAGGGGAACGGCGATGGCCATGACGTACTCCGCAAATCTTTGATCGTTACAGAGGTGGTGAACCACCGCTGTTGTGTTGAAACACAGCTACCTGTGGGAGCGAGCCTGCTTGCGAAGAGGCCAGCACATTCAACATCTATGCTGGCTGATCTACCGCTTTCGCGAGCAGGCTCGCTCCCACAGGGGTGGGCAAGCCCACCATCACCAGGTTGAAGTTACTTCGCAGCCCAGGAGTTGAAACGCTGCTCGAGTTGCTCGCCGTTGTCAGCCCAGAAGCTGACGTCGATCTGCACCTGGTTGGCGATGTTTTCCGGGGTGGTCGGCATGTCTTTCAGAACATCCTTGGCCAGCAGCGGTACGGCTTGGGTATTGGCCGGGCCGTAGGCGATGTTTTCCGAGTAGGTCTTCTGCTGCTGCGGCTGCACCGAGTAGGCGATGAATTTCTTCGCCGCTTCGGCGCGTTTGGCGTCCAGACCTTTCGGGATGGCCCAGGCGTCGAAGTCGTAGATGCCGCCGTTCCACACCACTTTCAGGTTGGATTCTTTCTGCACGGCCGCGATGCGACCGTTGTAGGCCGAGCTCATCACTACGTCACCGGAAGCGAGATATTGCGGCGGTTGCGCGCCGGCTTCCCACCACTGAATGCTTGGCTTCAGCTCATCAAGCTTCTTGAACGCACGATCCTGGCCACCCTTGCTCGCCAGCTCTTTGTAGACGTCTTTCGGCGCCACACCGTCGGCCATCAGCGCGAATTCGAGGGTGTACTTGGCGCCTTTGCGCAGGCCACGCTTGCCCGGGAATTTCTTGGTGTCCCAGAAATCGGCCCAACTGGTCGGCGCGGTTTTCAGCTTGTCGGCGTTGTAAGCGAGTACGGTCGACCACACGAAGAAGCCCACGCCGCACGGCTGAATCGCGCCTTTGACGTAGTCTTCAGTCTTGCCGAACAGTGCCGGGTCGAGTTGTTCGAACATGTCTTCGTCGCAGCCACGGGACAGCTCTGGCGATTCAACTTCCACCAGATCCCACGACACGCTCTTGGTGTCGACCATGGCTTTGACCTTGGCCATTTCGCCGTTGTATTCGCCGGCGACGATCTTGCCGTTGCCCGCTGCTTCCCACGGTGCATAGAAGGCTTTGACTTGCGCCGCCTTGTTCGCCCCGCCAAACGACACCACGGTCAAATCCGGGCCGGCGGCCATCGCGCTGGCCGCACCCATCAGGCCCAGGGTCAGGGCGGTGAACTTCAGGGATCTCAACATTTATTGTTCTCTCCACGTGCAGGGTTGGTGTTGGTATTGCCGGGGCGATCAGTTCGCCTCTAAAAGCGGATCAAGCGCGCGTACGTGCTCGACCTGCCAGCCAAGCGGTACCACGTCACCGACGGCGAGCGCAGGATCGAGCTCGGCAATCGGTTGTTTCACGAAGAAGTCGGTCTTGCCGCAGACTTCCAGGCGCACCCGGACGTGGTCGCCCAGATAGATGAATTCCGCCACCCTCCCTGAGAAGCGGTTAACGCATTGATCGCTCGAACCGTTGAGGCTGACGCGCTCCGGACGGATCGACAGGGTCACCGGTTCGCCGGTCTGGCCGACGTTGACCGCCAGCGCCTCGACCTTTTCGCCACGGCCCAACTCGACCACACAACGCTCACCGGTCTGGCTGAGCAGGCGGCCGTTGAGGCGGTTGTTCTCGCCGATGAAGTTGGCGACGAAGGTGTTTTTTGGCTCTTCGTAAAGGGTGCGGGGCGGGGCGATCTGCTGGATTTCGCCTTGATGGAATACCGCCACGCGGTCGGACATGGTCAGCGCTTCACCCTGATCGTGGGTCACATAGACCACGGTCACACCGAGGCGCTGGTGCAGGTGTTTGATTTCCATCTGCATGTGTTCACGCAGTTGCTTGTCGAGGGCGCCAAGAGGCTCGTCCATCAGCACCAGTTGCGGTTCGAACACCAGCGCACGGGCCAATGCCACACGTTGTTGCTGACCGCCGGACAGTTGCGCCGGATAACGCGAGGCGAACGCGTCGAGCTGAACCATGCTGAGGACTTTTTTCACGCGGTCGCTGACGTCGCTTTTGTTCAGGCCACGGACGGTCAGTGGAAACGCGAGGTTTTCCGCCACGGTCATGTGCGGGAACAGCGCGTAGTTCTGGAACACCATGCCGATGTCGCGCTTGTGCGGCGGCACGTTGTTGATCGAGCGCCCGGCCAGCAGAATTTCGCCGGCGGTCGGTGTTTCGAAACCGGCGAGCATCATCAGGCTAGTGGTCTTGCCGGAACCGGATGGCCCTAGCAGGGTGAGAAATTCGCCTTTGCGGATGTCCAGGTTGAGGTCTTTGACGATCAGGTTCTCGCCGTCGTAGCTCTTCTGCACTCCACGAAAGCTGACCAGCACATCACTGGCCCCTGCGTTTGTATCGACCTGGCTCATACCCACACCTTTGTTGTTGATGACTGCTTGTGGATTAAGCCTAGTGGTTGCTGACAGGCACGCAAATCGGGGCGCAGGAGAGAATCGCCTCAGCCGGATGGAAGGTTGGGGGTAGGGATTGCCCTACAAGGATGGCGCTAACGGATAAGGCAGTGACAAGCGACAAGCTGCGAGCCACAAGCAATGGCAAAAACGCGTGTCGCTTAGGGATATGCGCACAATCCGGATCCAAAGCAGATCCCCTGTGGGAGCGAGCCTGCTCGCGAAAGCGGTGTAACAGTCACTGAATAAGCTAAATGACCCACCGCATTCGCGAGCAGGCTCGCTCCCACAGGGGAACAGTGCTGATCAGAGGAGTTTGTGTTCCATCGCGTACTTGACCAGTTCGGCCAGCGAGGTGATGTTGAGTTTCTGCATCAAACGCGCCTTGTGGGTGCTGATGGTTTTGCTGCTCAGCGCCAGTTGCTGGGCGATGTCATTGACGTTGGCGCCTTGGGCCAAGCGTTCGAACACCGAGAACTCGCGTTCGGACAACAAAGAATGCAGCGGCCGCGCATCGGTCAGGCCGACTTCGAAGACCATGCGATCCGCCAGATCCGGATCAATGTAACGCCCACCGGCCGCGACCTTGCGAATGGCGGTGAGCAACAACGCCGGATCACTGTCCTTGGTCGCATACCCGGCCGCGCCCACCTTCAGCGCGCGTGCGGCCATTTGCGCTTCGTCGTGCATCGACAGCACCAGAATCGCTGGCGGATTGTTCAGAGCACGGATGCGCGGGATCGCTTCGAGGCCATTGACCCCGGGCATGGAGATGTCGAGCAGCACCACTTCGCACGGCACATTGCGCAGGGTTTCGAGCAGTTGCTCACCATTGCTCGCCTCGCCCACCACTTGCAGATCCTTGGCCAGGCCAATCAATTGCTTGATGCCTTCGCGGACAATGGTGTGGTCTTCGGCTACCAGTACACGGATCAAATCTTTTCTCCAGATTTCAGGTACACACCAATCCCTGTGGGAGCGAGCCTGCTCGCGATAGCGTCAGCCCAAACACCACAAACCTTCAAACCTCACTCACCGGCACCCGCACCACCAGACTGGTGCCCTCCCCCGGCTCACTCTCCAGCGTCAACCGCCCGCCCATGATCAGCACCCGTTCGCGCATGCCCACCAGACCAAACGAAGTCGGCCGACCGGCAGCGGCGACGAATCCTACGCCATCATCGGCGACCGTCAGACACAATTCGTCGCCTTCCAGCGCCAGCGTCAGTTCCACAGTATGCGCCTGGGCATGGCGCATCACATTGGTCAGCGCCTCCTGCAGGATCCGGAACAGGCCAATCGCCTTGGCATCACTGAGCGCCGGCAGATTGTCTGGCACCTGCACCAGGCATGGAATCTGCGTACGCGCCTCGAAGCGCCGCGCCTGCCACTCGATTGCCGACGCAATCCCGGCATCGAGAATCGGTGGGCGCAGCGCCGTCGCCACATCGCGCACCAATTGAAATAACTGCGCGATCAGGCGCTTCATGCTGTTCAACCGTTCGTTCAGACCGGGATCGAGTTGCGCGTAGGCCAGTTCGCACATCGATGTTTCCAGTTTCAGCACCGTCAACATCTGCCCCAACTCATCGTGAACCTCGCGGGCAATTCGCGCCTTCTCTTCTTCACGCACGCTTTCAAGGTGCGCCGACAGTTCGCGCAGTTGCTCGCGGGAGGCCGCCAGTTCCAGCTCGATACGCTTGCTCTCGCTGATGTCCCAGACGATGCCGTCCCACACGTACGCGCCGTCCTCCAGTTGGCGAGTGATCGCTTTGATCTCGGCCCAGCGCTGCTCGCCCTGACGCGTGAGGATCCGGCCTTGCCATGACCAGTCACTGTCGGTGTCCAGCGCCTGATCCTGAGTGCGGTGATAACTCGCCTTATCGTCGGGATGCACTAGGCTGCGCAGGCCCATGTCGCGATGGGCAATGGCGGCCGGGGCATAGCCGACCAGACTTTCGCTGCCCTCGCTGATATAGGCAAAGTCGATCTGCCCGGTCACCGGCGCCCGCTCCAGACGGAACACCAGCCCCGGCACATTCGCCGCAATGCCTTGCAGACGCGCCTCGCTTTCCTGCAACGCCGCCAGTGCCCGGCGGCGCTCGGTGACATCGGTGAGGTAAACCACCAGGTATTCGCTGTCGCGAAAGCGCAGGAAACTCAGCGACACGTCCGCGGGCAAAACACTGCCGTCGGCGCGCACGCAACTGGTTTCGAAACTCAGCGGCCCTTCTTCGCTGGCACGCGCGCGCTTCCACAGATTGAGCCAGCGATCCATGTGCAGTCCCGGCTCGAAGTCGATCAGGGGACGCTCGATCAACCCGCCTGAGGGGTAACCGAGCATGTTTTCCGCCGAACGATTGGCGTAGCGCACATGGCTGTCCCAGTTGACCCAGAGGATGCCGACGGTGCTTTGATCGATGGAGAACTGCGTCAACCGCAGCGCTTCTTCGCTGGCCGCGCGCAAGGCGATGTCTTCCCGGGCGGCCAGCAATCGCTGCTCCAGGCTGTGCTGTTGGCGGCGCTGCCAGAACACGATCGCGACACAACTGAGCAGCATCACCGCAAACAGCAGACTGAGGTTCTGCCAGAAGCCGGGCGACTCCGACAGTCGCGGGTATTTCGGTTGCAGCCATTGGTTGTGCAGTTGCTCCAGATCTTTGGCCGGGATCGCGCGCAAAGCACTTTGCACAATACCGGCCAGCTCCGGCCAATCGCGGCGCGAGCCGACTCGCAGCAGTTGCGGCAGGCCGATATCGCCGACCACCACCAGTTCGGCGAACTCCGGCTCTACCGACAACCGCCCGAGTTGTGCCTCGTCGACCACGGCGTAGGCAGCCTGCTGCGTCAACAACAACTGCAAGGCTTGACGCTCTAGCGGCACGCCTTGCAGGTTCAGGTGTGGATAGTTGCTGCGCAGATAGTCCGCGGTGCTGCCGGGCATGCGCACGGCGACGCGGACCTGGCTGTCGAGTTTCTCCAGATCGATCACGCCACTGGCCTTCTGATCACTGACCACCAGTTGCGGCACGCGCATGTAGGGATCGGAGAACTGCCACAGACGCAACGCACTCGGGGTTTGACTCAGGCCCGGAGCGATATCGATCTCGCCCTCGCGCACGGCGGTTTCCAGTTGTGCGAGATCCTGAAAGTTACGCCAGCTCAGTTCGACATTGAGCGTCTTGGCCAACAACTTCATCAGTTCGACATTGGCCCCGGACAGCCGCTGCAAACGCCGGTCGTATTGCGCATACGGTGCTTGCAGGACCAGACCGACGCGCAGTTCATTGTGCTGCGCCAGCCATTGCTGCTGGCCCGCCGACAATTGCGCAACGTGGGCCGGGGGCGCAGGCGCCGCCCAGCCCATCAAGGGAAACCACAAACAGCCGATAACCCACAGGCAGCAAAATCGCTTCATTGAAGTCTCATACACTGACAAATTCTGACCAACCCATTAGGCTGCCGGGATACTTTCTGGCCTGGAATAACCGATGCCCTCTGTTTACCGCCTGGCAATGCCAGCATTGTGCCTGTCGCTGATCCTGCCCTGTGCGTTTTCCGTCAACGCCGCCGACCCCACTCCTGCGGCGGAAAAACCGGCAGAAGAAAAACCGGCCGAACGCCAGCCACTGCTAGAGCGTAGTCAGGAAGAGGCCGCCGCACTGGAACGTAAAGTCCCGGCGCAAGAACAGCAACAATTGCAGGCCGGCAGCGACAGCTTCCTCGCCCTGTGGAAACCGGCCAACACCGCCGAGCCCAAAGGCGCGGTGATCATCATCCCTGGCGCCGGCGAAACCGCTGACTGGCCGCAGGCAATCGGCCCATTGCGGCGCAAACTACCGGATGCAAAATGGAGCAGCCTGAGTATCACCCTGCCCGACCTGCAAAGCGACGTCATCGCACCGCGCGTGGTTGAAGCGCCGGTTGCGCCGAAAGCACCGGAGTCGGGTAGCAAGGACTCCACTACCGCGCAGCCAATTGAACAAGCCGCTGGCGGTGAAGCCGAAGTGGCGGATCAAGTGGTCGCCGAAACCACTGAAGAACAATCCAAGGCTGACGCCGAACGGATCTTCGCGCGCATCGACGCCGCGATTGCCTACGCCGAACAGCAGAGCGCACGCAGCATTGTCGTGCTCGGACACGGCACTGGCGCCTATTGGGCCGCGCGATACCTGGGCGAGAAACAAACCGCGCAGGTAGAGAAGTTCGTCATGGTCGATGCGCAGATGCCAGCCAAGGCCAAACCGCCACTGGCCGAGCTGACGCCAACGCTGAAGCTGCCGACCGCAGATATTTTCTACATGGACAAGCCGCTGGATCGCAACGCCGCGCTGGAGCGCATGCAGGCGAGCAAGCGTTTGAAGACTTCGGCGTTCAGCCAAGTGGCGCTCAGAGCCTTGCCAGACAGCAAGGCTGAGCAGGAACAGTTGTTCCGTCGGGTGCGTGGCTGGCTGAATCCGCAGAACACTGATTGACCGACAAACCGCGTCGCCCCCTTCGCGAGCAGGCTCGCTCCCACATTGGATCTGCGTACACAATCCATTGTGGGAGCGAGCCTGCTCGCGAAGAGGCCAGCGCAGACGATACACATCTAACGTTTAGCGAAAATCCCGCCGCTCACGAATCAACGTGTAGGCATTGTGCAGCTCCCGGGTTCTATCAGTCGCTTCACGCACCTGCGCTGGCGTCGCCCCCGTTCCGGCAATCTTGTCCGGATGATGACGACTGAGCAGGCGCCGATAGGCCCGTTTGATCTGCGCCGGTTCACTGGACGCCGACACGCCCAATAAACGCATCGCCTCCTGATAGCTCACTGCAGCACTGACGATCGGACGCTTGCCCGGTTCGTAATCACTGGCCAGCGCCTGCACCTGATGCGCTGTCCAGCCCAGCCATTTGCCCCACTGCGCCAACAATTCACGCTCGCTGACGCCAGCACGACCATCGGCCCAGACCATCCGCCAGCACGCACGCAAGACACCCTCGGCCGCATGGGGCTGCGCGCTCAAGCGTCGCAGATAACCGCGCAGATTGTCATTTTCAGACTTGCCACGGTTGAATGCCGCGATGGCGCGGCGCGTTGCCGGCTCACTCATCTCCAGCGCACGCATCTCGTTGCGCGCCTGCTGGATATGCCCGTCGGTAACCCGACCATCACTCTTGGCCAGACGCCCGAGCAACACAAACAACAGTTCGTCGTTGCGCAGCATCGGCCGACCGCCGAGTTTTTCCCGCAAGTGTCCCCAGCTCTGCAAGTGCAGACGCCGATCCAGCGCCTGCCCCAACAATGCCCCAAGCATGGCCCCCGGAATGCTGGCGATTGCAAATCCCGCTCCGGCTCCAATCAGAGTCCCTGGCCACAACATGTCAGCGACTCGCTTCTATCAATGTTTCAGCTTCAGCCAGACGCTCATGCGTACCGACATCGACCCAGTGCCCTTTCAGGCGTTCGCCACTCACTTCGCCAGCCGCCATGGCTTTGCGCAGCAGCGGTGCCAGCTTGAACGCGCCGTCGGCGCAGCCATCGAACAGTTGCGGATGCAGCACAGCGATGCCGCTGTAGGTCAGGGTTGCAGCATCAGGCTGGCCATCGATCACCTGGCCGTCGGCCAACGTGAAATCACCGTTCGGGTGATGCGTCGGGTTGTCCGCAAGGACCAGATGCGCGAGTCCGTTGATCGGCTGGTGCAGGACGCTGAAGTCATAATCGGTCCAGATATCACCGTTGACCACCAGGAACGCATCATCGCCAAGCATCGGCAGCGCCCGGAAAATCCCGCCGCCGGTTTCCAGTGGCTCGCCTTCGGGCGAGTACTGAATGCTCACACCAAATCGCGAGCCGTCACCCAGATAATCCTCGATCTGCTGACCGAGCCAGGCGTGGTTGATCACGATCTCGTTGAATCCTGCGGCCGCGAGAGCGCGCAGGTGATATTCGATCAACGGAACACCGCCGGCACGCACCAGTGGTTTCGGCGTGGTCAGGGTCAGCGGACGCATGCGCTCGCCTTTGCCTGCCGCCAGAATCATTGCCTTCATGCTGTTGCTCCACCCCGCAGGCTGGTGAACAGCGCTTGCAGTTCGGCCAATTCAGGACGACGCGCAATCACCGCTTCTATATAGGAGAAGAAACGTGGCACGTCGGCCAGGTAACGCGGCTTGCCATCACGATGACAAATGCGCGCGAAGATGCCGATAACTTTCAAATGACGCTGCACGCCCATCAGATCGCTGGCGCGCAGGAAGTCTTCGAAGTCCGGCTGCACTGGAATGTTCAGCGCCGATGCTTGCTGCCAGTAATTTTCCAGCCAGCCGCGCACGCGCTCTTCAGGCCAACTGAGGAAGGCGTCCTTGAACAGGCAGGTCACGTCGTAGGTCACCGGGCCATAAACCGCATCCTGGAAATCCAGCACGCCGGGATTCGGTTCGCTGAGCATCAGGTTGCGTGGCATGTAGTCGCGGTGTACCAGCACTTTGGGTTGAGCGAGTGCGCTGTCGATCAGCAGATCACTAACCTGCTGCCACTGCTGTTGCTGAGTCGAATCAAATTCGACACCGAGTTCACGCTTCACATACCACTCGGGGAACAGTTCCAGCTCACGGCGCAGCAAGGCAACGTCGTAGCTCGGCAACGGTGCAACCATCGGCAACTGCTGAAAAGCCAGCAGCGCTTGCAGGGCATCACTGAATAATGCGTCGGCATTTTCGCCATCGATCACGTCGAGATAGGTCTGGTTGCCCAGGTCATTGAGCAAAAGAAATCCGCGCTCGAGGTCCTCGGCATAAATTTTCGGCACATTTATTTCGGATTTCGCCAGCAAAAAAGCGATATCCACGAACGGTTTGCAGTTTTCCTGGGGCGGTGGCGCGTCCATCACGACGAAGCTGCGCCCCTCGCCTTCCCAGCGGAAGTAACGGCGGAAACTCGCGTCGCTGCTGGCCGCAGTCAACGTGGCCGGGGGCACGGAGCCCCAGCCCTGATCTGCAAACAGGATTGCCAACTGCTCATCGAGCCAAACTTTCAGGTGTTGCAAGCGTACATCTTGGTCAGGCATTGCAAGGGTCTCCGACGGCGCTAGCCGTCAAGCGGGTCATGCTTTATTATCCAGCATCTTTTTCAGACCATCGAGAGGCGTGCGGCCCACACCGCGGGCAGATGGCACGCAGGAAGCCCGGACTAATAAGATGGCATTGAAATCCCCCGCGTTTCGTAAAAAATTTCCGTTGTTGGTAACCGGCAGTCTGCTGGCTATGCAACCTCTGGCCAGTCAATTCGTTGTTGCCGCCGAGCAGTATGACTGCTCCGTCTCGGCTTCGGGTGGTTGGGCCTGTGCGCCCAAATCAACCGCTGCTGCGTTGCCGCCGCGTCCGGTGCATGACGGCAGTGCCGTCAGTGCTACGGGCGAAGCGGCGACCGAGAACGGTTCGGCTGCCGACACAGCGCCTAAAACGGCGCTGGTCACCGAAGCCAAGGGCCGCGGTTTGAAATCCCGTAGCGAAGACTTCAGTCACCTCGACTGGGTTCCGCGCGAGAAGCTCACCGCCGCTCAATTGGCCGAGACCGGGCCTTACTGCTCTGGTGCCTACATCGAACCGATTCGTCCTGGCATGAATGACAAGACGAACAAAAGCGATGCTCCGACCTTTATCGGCGCAAAAGCCTCGCGCTATAACACCGATGATCAAGTCGGTACGCTGGCCGGTGATGTTGTCCTGCGTCAGGGCAGCATGCAGGTCGAATCCGACGAGGCCAGCCTGTATCAGGCCGAGAGCCGCGCCGAACTCAATGGCGATGTACGTATCCGCGACAACGGCGCGCTGATCGTCGGCGACCACGCCGATGTGCAGCTCG
Organism: Pseudomonas zeae; assembly: GCF_014268485.2. Classification (NCBI taxonomy): domain Bacteria; kingdom Pseudomonadati; phylum Pseudomonadota; class Gammaproteobacteria; order Pseudomonadales; family Pseudomonadaceae; genus Pseudomonas; species Pseudomonas zeae. Next base: position 6,206,702 of record NZ_CP077090.1, read on the forward strand.
ACACCGGTGAAGCCAAGGTCGACAACGCCGAATACGTGATGCACAAATCGCGTATCCGCGGTAACGCGCTGTACGCCAAGCGTGCCGAAAACGCGATCATCCGCTTGAAGGACGGCACGTACACCACGTGCGAACCGAACAGCAACGCCTGGCAGCTCAAGGGCAACAACATCACCTTGAACCCGGCCACCGGTTTCGGTACCGCGACCAACGTGACGTTGCGTGTAAAAGACATTCCGATTCTGTACACGCCGTACATCTACTTCCCGATCGACGACCGTCGTCAGTCGGGCTTCCTGCCGCCGACCATCGGCAGCGGCAGCGATACCGGCTTCATGCTGGTCACCCCGTACTACTTCAACCTGGCGCCGAACTACGACGCCACGTTGTACCCGCGCTACATGAGCAAGCGTGGCATGTTGGTGGAAGGCGAATTCCGTTACCTGACCAAGTCGAGTGAAGGTCAGTTCGGTGCGGCGTATCTGAACGATGACGATACCGAGCGCAGCAAGCAGACCGACTACGAAAAAACCCGTTACATGTACAACTGGCAGCACAAGGGCGGTCTTGACTCCCGCGTGCTCACTGAAGTCGACTACACCAAGATCAGCGATCCTTATTACTTCCAGGATCTGCAGACCGATCAGATTGGCGTGAAATCCAGCGACTTCGTGAATCAGCAGGGCGCGGTTACTTATCGTGGCGACAGCTATACCGCTCGCTTGAATGCTCAGCAGTACCAATTGGCTACTGTTTCGAACATCACTCCGTATGGTCGTCTGCCGCAGATCACCTTCAATGGTCAACTGCCGTATCACCCGGAAGGTTTGAATTTCGATTACGAGACGGAGCTTGTCCGGTTTGATCGTGATCTGAAAACCGGCACTTTCACTCAGGAAGACGGTATTACGACTGAGCCTAGACTGGACAACAACGTTCAAGGCCTTGCACGCGCTAACGGCGACCGTCTGAACCTGAAGCCTGGTGTCAGTCTGCCAATGAACTGGACTTATGGCTTCCTGAAGCCGTCGCTCAAGTACCAGTACACCCAGTATCAATTGGATCTGGACGGTACCGGCAAATCCCAAATCGTTGATCAGCAAAATGCCGCAGCTGCGGCAGGTACTGATTACGTAGGCGGCAAGTTCGGCAGTAACCAGAACCGTGGCGTACCAATTGCCAGCATCGACAGCGGTCTGTACTTCGACCGTAATACGTCTTTCTTCGGCAAGAACTACCGTCAGACACTGGAACCGCGACTGTTCTACCTCTATGTACCTGAGGAGAATCAGGAAGATATTCCAGTATTCGACACCAGCGAATACACCTTCAACTACGCCTCGCTATTCCGCGACAACCGTTTCTCCGGCTCCGACCGTGTCGGCGACGAGAACAAGCTGTCGCTGGGCGTGACCAGCCGCTGGATCGAAGACGACGGTTTCGAACGTCAACGCATCAGTGTCGGCCAGGCTCTGTACTTCAAGGATCGCGAAGTTCAACTCCCAGGCATCGACGCCAAAACCCGTGACGATGCGAAGTCCAACGTTTCGCCATATGCACTGGAATACGAATACCGCTGGAACCGCGACTGGCGCACCACGGCCGACTACAACTGGGATCCGGACAGCCGCAGCCCGCGTTCCGGCAGCGCGATGTTCCACTACCAGCCTGAAGACAACCCGAACAAGGTTATCAACGCCGGCTATCGCTATCGCAACGACCAGGTTCGTTACGACCAGAACACCGGTAAATGGTCGGTGGGCGGTGGTGACTACGGCACCCCTGGCCAGCCTGGCTACGTGAAGGACTACTACAAGATCAAGCAGCATGATTTCTCGGTTATCTGGCCGATCGTTCCACAGTGGAACGCGATCAGCCGCTGGCAGTATGACTACAACCGTAACCGGACCCTGGAAGCCTTCGGTGGTTTCGAGTACGACAACTGCTGCTGGAAACTGCGTCTGATCAACCGTTACTGGGTTTCCTATGACGAGTTCAGCCAGGAAGCTCCACAAAACGAAAAAGGCGACCATGGCGTCTTCCTCCAAATTGTTCTGAAGGGACTCGGCGGCCTCACTGGCGCCAAGGTAGAGAGCTTCCTCGACAAAGGCATTCAAGGTTATCGTGAACGTGAAGACCAAGCTTTCTGATTGTCTGCGCCCGCTGATGCTGGGCGCGCTGTTCCTGGGTACTGCGGCGAACGCCGCAGTTCAATCCATCGACAAAGTGGTAGCGATCGTCGACAACGATGTGGTCATGCAGAGCCAACTGGACCAGCGCGTCCACGAAGTGCAGCAGACCATCGCCAAGCGTGGTGGCGGCCTGCCGCCTCCTGGCGTACTGGATCAACAGGTGCTTGAGCGCCTGATCGTCGAAAACCTGCAACTGCAGATCGGCGAACGCTCGGGCATCCGCATCACCGATGAAGAACTGAACCAGGCGGTCGGCACCATTGCCCAGCGCAATAACATGTCGGTTGAGCAGTTCCGTGCTGCTCTGGCTCGCGACGGCCTGAACTATGACGACGCCCGCGATCAGATCAAACGCGAAATGATCATCAGCCGCGTGCGTCAGCGTCGCGTGGCAGAACGCATTCAGGTCTCCGAGCAGGAAGTGAAGAACTTCCTCGCCTCCGACCTGGGCAAGATGCAACTGTCCGAAGAGCTGCACCTGGCCAACATCCTGATCCCGACGCCGGAAAGCGCCAACTCTGAAGCGATTCAGAACGCTGCCCGTCAGGCCATGGAGGTTTACCAGCAACTCAAGCAAGGCGCTGACTTCGGCCAGATGGCCGTTGCCAAGTCCGGCAGCGACAACGCACTGGAAGGCGGCGACATGGGCTGGCGTAAAGCCGCGCAACTGCCTCCGCCGTTCGACCGCGAGTTGAGCAGCATGGCTGTTGGCGACATCACGCAACCTGCACGCACGCCGGGTGGTTTCATCATCCTCAAGCTGCTGGCAAAACGTGGTGGCGAAGCGCAGATGCGCGACGAAGTGCATGTACGTCACATTCTGGTTAAGCCGAGCCCGATTCGCGATGAAGCGAAGACCAAGGCACTGGTTCAATCCTTGTACGAGCGCATTCTGGCCGGTGAAGATTTTGCCACTCTGGCGAAAAGCTATTCCGAAGACCCGGGTTCGGCGCTCAACGGCGGCGACCTGAACTGGATCGACCCGAACGCACTGGTACCGGAATTCCGCGAAGTGATGGCCAAGACCCCACAAGGTCAGCTGTCCAAGCCATTCCAGACTCAATATGGCTGGCACGTTCTGGAAGTCCTTGGCCGTCGCGCCACTGACAGCACTGAACAGGCCCGCGAGCAGCAAGCCATGACCGTACTGCGTAACCGCAAATACGACGAAGAGCTGCAAACCTGGCTGCGTCAGATCCGTGACGAAGCGTACGTAGAGATCAAACTCCCTGGTGCAGACCAGGCAGCGCAGTGAAACCCAAGCGTTTCGCGCTGACACCCGGCGAACCAGCCGGCATCGGTCCCGACCTGTGCCTGCTGCTCGCCTCGCAAGCCCAGCCACATCCCCTGATTGCCATCACCAGCCGCGACTTGCTCCTTGAGCGGGCCGCGCAGCTGGGGCTGGCCGTCACTTTGCTGGATGTTGCGCCTGATCACTGGCCGGACGCTCCGGCGCCCGCAGGCAGCCTGTATGTCTGGGATACGCCGCTCAGCGCCCCCGTGGTTGCCGGGCAACTGGACAAAGCCAACGCCGCATTCGTCCTCGAGACCTTGACCCGCGCCGGCAATGGCTGCCTGAACGGTGATTTCGCCGGAATGATCACCGCGCCTGTGCACAAAGGCGTGATCAACGAGTCCGGCATCGCCTTTTCCGGGCACACAGAATTCCTCGCCGACCTGACTCATACCGCCCAAGTGGTGATGATGCTCGCCACGCGTGGTTTGCGCGTGGCACTGGTCACCACTCACCTGCCCCTGCGCGAGATTGCCGACGCAATCACACCAGAACGGCTGGAGCGCGTGACGCGGATTCTGCACAGCGACCTGCAACACAAATTCGGCATCGCCCAGCCACGCATCCTGGTCTGCGGACTCAACCCGCACGCCGGTGAAGGCGGCCACCTGGGCCATGAAGAAATCGACATCATTGAACCGACATTAGAGCGCCTGCGCGGCGAGGGCATGGACCTTCGTGGCCCGCTGCCTGCCGACACTCTGTTTACCCCCAAATATCTGGAGCACTGCGACGCAGTGCTGGCGATGTACCACGACCAGGGTTTGCCTGTGCTTAAGTACAAAGGCTTCGGCGCTGCCGTCAACGTGACCCTTGGTCTGCCGATCATCCGCACGTCGGTCGATCACGGCACCGCCCTCGATCTGGCCGGCAGCGGCAAGATCGACACCGGCAGCCTGCAAGTCGCCCTGGAAACCGCCTACCAGATGGCCGAGACCCGTTTATGACCGAGCAATACCAACACAAGGCGCGCAAACGCTTTGGCCAGAACTTCCTGCACGATGCCGGCGTTATCGACCGCATCCTGCGCTCCATCAGCGCCAAGTCTGAAGACCGCCTGCTGGAAATCGGACCGGGCCAGGGCGCACTGACCGCCGGCCTGCTGTCCTCCGGCGCACAACTCGACGTGGTGGAACTGGACAAGGATCTGATCCCGATCCTCAACCAGCAGTTTGCCGGCAAGGACAACTTCAACCTGCATCAGGGCGATGCACTGAAGTTCGACTTCAACACGCTCAACGCCGCGCCAAACAGCCTGCGTGTGGTTGGCAACCTGCCGTACAACATCTCCACGCCGCTGATTTTTCACCTGCTGAACAATGCCGGCATCATTCGCGACATGCACTTCATGCTGCAAAAAGAAGTGGTCGAGCGTCTGGCCGCAGGCCCTGGCGGTGGTGACTGGGGTCGCCTGTCGATCATGGTTCAGTACCATTGCCGTGTGGAACACCTGTTCAACGTTGGCCCGGGCGCGTTCAACCCGCCGCCGAAGGTCGACTCGGCCATCGTCCGCTTGGTGCCGCACGCCGTACTGCCGCACCCGGCCAAGGATCACAAGCTGCTGGAGCGCGTGGTGCGCGAAGCGTTCAACCAACGCCGCAAGACCTTGCGCAATACTCTCAAGCAACTGCTCAGCAATGCCGAGATTGAAGCCGCCGGCGTCGATGGCAGCTTGCGTCCGGAGCAACTGGATCTGGCCGCGTTCGTACGTCTGGCCGACCAGCTCGCGGTACAAGTCCCGGCCTCCCCCGCCGCCGACTGATAAACGATGAACGCTATCGGGCAGGACGCCACTCTGGTTTACTGCCCGATACTTGCCTAGACTGAATCCCCATCAGCTACGCCCCGCGTTCCGCTTCGTTTAAGGCCTCTTGCATGTCCGATTCCCGTTACCAGGTCGATGTCAGCGTCGTCACCCGCTATCTGGCAGACCAATCGCAACCCGAGCACGACCGCTTCGCCTTCGCCTACACCATCACTGTGCAGAACAATGGCGAGCTACCGGCTCGACTGATGTCGCGGCATTGGGTGATCACTGACGGTGACGGGCATGAAGAGCAAGTCCGCGGCGCCGGCGTCGTTGGCCAGCAACCGTTGATTGACGTTGGCCAAAGCCACACCTACAGCAGCGGCACAGTGATGACCACCAAGGTCGGCACCATGCAGGGCACCTACGAAATGGTCGCCGATGATGGCAAACATTTCGACGCCATCATCAAGCCGTTCCGCCTCGCCGTGCCCGGGTCTTTGCACTGATGGCGACGTATGCCGTCGGCGACCTGCAGGGCTGCCTTGAACCGCTGAAATGCCTGCTCAAGCAAGTGGCGTTCGACCCAAAGCTTGATCGACTGTGGCTGGTCGGCGATCTGGTCAACCGTGGCCCGCAATCACTGGAAACCCTGCGTTTTCTGTATGGCATGCGTGAATCGCTGGTCTGCGTGCTCGGTAACCACGACCTGCATTTGCTGGCAGCGGCTAAAAATATCGAGCGTTTGAAAAAGTCCGACACCCTGCGCGAGATTCTCGATGCCCCAGACAGCGCGGAACTGCTGGAGTGGGTACGCCAACAAAAGCTCATGCACTACGACGAGCAGCGCGATGTCGCCATGGTTCACGCTGGCATACCACCACAATGGTCGCTGAGCCGCGCACTGAAGTGCGCCGCCGAAGTCGAAACGGCCCTGCGAGATGACAACATGCTGCTCGCCTACCTCGACGGCATGTACGGCAACGATCCTGCGAAATGGGACAACGATCTCAAAGGCGTGACTCGCTTGCGCGTCATCACCAACTACTTCACCCGCATGCGCTTCTGCACCGCCGAAGGCAAACTCGACCTCAAGAGCAAGGAAGGCCTCGACACAGCACCCGCCGGATATAAACCGTGGTTTCAGCACAAGGCTCGCAAGACCAAAGGCCTGCGCATCATCTTCGGCCACTGGGCGGCACTCGAAGGCAATATCCATGAGCCAGGTATCTCGGCGCTCGACACCGGTTGTGTCTGGGGCGGCAGCCTGACCCTGATGAATGTCGACAGTGGCGAACGGCTGTCGTGCAAATGCGACGAACACGGCGGACTCGCGCCAACTGTCGCACCACTTATCCCCGAAACTTCGCCAGTCAGCGCACCGCGTTAGACTGCGCTTTCAGCCGAGCAACAGGAACCCGCCATGAGCGAATTCAAACGAATCCCCCCGGAACAGGCCCAGGCCCTGCGTGAACAAGGTGCTGTCGTCGTCGACGTGCGCGACCCGGCGACTTTCGCCGCCCTGCACATCAGCGGCTCGAAGCATCTGGACAACCATTCCCTGCACGCTTTCATTCAAGGCGCTGACCTTGATGCGCCGACCGTCGTCGTCTGCTATCACGGCAACTCCAGCCAGGGTGCTGCGGCCTACCTGATCAGCCAAGGCTTCTCCGACGTCTACAGCATGGACGGCGGCTTCGAGCTGTGGCGTACGACTTATCCTGCGGAAACCGCGCAAGGCAACACCGAATAATTTTTTTGTCACGCGCAGGCCCCGGCTGCCGTGGGCCCGCGCTGGCAGACGAACGGTCTTGCCACAACTAATTACGTATCTCGCCTTTACCTCCCGAATTCCCAACTATCCTTAAGCCCAGGCCATCCAAAACAGGGGAGAGCCGGTACACCGGCGCACGGGTCATCGGGAGTGACTTTCACGATTGTCGATCGTGAAAGTGTTCTGGGGGGTAAACAAACAGCTGCCTAAACGGTTGTTTGCCAGCATCGACTGAGTGATCCGGCGTCGGCTCCACGTATCGAGCGAGGTGACGTCATGAGTATCTTTAGCCACTTCCAACAACGCTTCGAGTCCACACGCCAGGAAGAACTCTCGCTGCAAGAGTACCTGGAGCTGTGCAAAAAAGACCGGAGCGCCTACGTTTCTGCCGCCGAGCGTCTATTACTGGCCATCGGTGAACCGGAACTGCTCGACACCTCGACCAATTCGAGGCTGTCACGCATCTTCTCCAACAAGGTGATCCGTCGCTATCCGGCCTTTGAAGACTTCCACGGGATGGAAGAATGCATCGACCAGATCGTTTCGTATTTCCGCCATGCCGCCCAAGGCCTGGAAGAGAAGAAACAGATCCTTTATCTGCTCGGTCCCGTCGGTGGCGGTAAATCGTCCCTGGCCGAAAAGCTGAAACAGCTGATTGAAAAAGTGCCCTTCTACGCCATCAAGGGCTCGCCGGTATTCGAATCGCCTCTGGGTCTGTTCAACGCCACCGAAGATGGCGCGATCCTCGAGGAAGACTTCGGCATTCCACGGCGCTACCTGAACACCATCATGTCGCCTTGGGCGACCAAGCGCTTGGCCGAATTCGGCGGCGACATCAGCCAGTTCCGCGTGGTCAAACTGTACCCGTCGATCCTCAACCAGATCGCCGTAGCCAAGACCGAACCGGGGGACGAGAACAACCAGGACATCTCCGCACTGGTCGGTAAAGTCGACATCCGCAAACTCGAGGAATACCCACAGAACGACGCCGACGCCTACAGCTACTCCGGTGCGCTGTGCCGTGCCAACCAGGGCCTGATGGAATTCGTCGAAATGTTCAAGGCACCGATCAAGGTGCTGCACCCATTGCTGACCGCGACGCAGGAAGGCAACTACAACAGTACCGAAGGCCTCGGCGCGATTCCGTTCACCGGGATCCTGCTCGCTCACTCCAACGAATCGGAATGGCACACCTTCCGCAACAACAAGAACAACGAAGCGTTCATCGACCGGATCTATATCGTCAAAGTGCCGTACTGCCTGCGCGTCAGTGACGAAGTGAAGATCTACGACAAACTGCTGTTCAACAGCTCCCTGGCCAAAGCGCATTGCGCGCCGGACACCTTGAAGATGCTCGCACAGTTCACTGTGCTGTCGCGCCTCAAGGAGCCGGAAAACTCCAACATCTATTCGAAGATGCGCGTCTACGACGGCGAAAACCTCAAGGACACCGATCCAAAGGCCAAGTCGATCCAGGAATACCGCGACTCGGCAGGCGTCGACGAAGGCATGAACGGTCTGTCGACCCGGTTTGCCTTCAAGATCCTGTCCAAGGTCTTCAACTTCGATCCGCATGAAATCGCTGCCAACCCGGTACACCTGCTCTACGTGCTGGAACAGCAGATCGAACAGGAACAATTCCAGGCCGAAACCCGCGAGCGCTACCTGCGCTACCTGAAGGAATACCTGGCGCCGCGTTATATCGAATTCATCGGCAAGGAGATCCAGACCGCCTATCTCGAGTCTTACAGCGAGTACGGCCAGAACATTTTCGACCGCTACGTGCTGTACGCGGACTTCTGGATTCAGGATCAGGAATACCGCGATCCGGAAACCGGCGAGATTCTCAACCGCGTCGCACTGAACGAAGAACTGGAGAAAATCGAAAAACCGGCCGGCATCAGCAATCCGAAGGATTTCCGCAACGAGATCGTCAACTTCGTACTGCGCGCACGGGCCAACAACAACGGCAAGAACCCGACCTGGCTCAGCTACGAGAAACTGCGGGTGGTCATCGAGAAGAAAATGTTCTCGAACACCGAGGACCTGCTGCCAGTCATCAGCTTCAATGCCAAGGCCAGCAAGGAGGATCAGCAAAAGCACAACGACTTCGTCACTCGAATGGTCGAACGCGGCTACACCGACAAACAGGTACGGCTTCTTTCCGAATGGTACCTACGGGTACGGAAGTCGCAGTGAAGCAGCTGCAAGCTTCTAGCTACGAGCTGCAAGAACAAAGCGCGTAACCCACTGATGCCCGGGAACCCGCTTTTACTTGCAGCTTGAAGCTCACAACTTGAAGCTGCCCGGAGGGCTTCCTATGAGTTATGTGATCGACCGACGTCTCAATGGCAAGAACAAGAGCACGGTGAACCGTCAGCGCTTCCTGCGGCGTTACCGTGACCACATCAAGAAGGCTGTCGAAGAGGCGGTCAGCCGGCGCTCCATTACCGATATGGAGCACGGCGAACAGATCAGTATTCCCGGTCGCGACATCGACGAACCGGTGCTTCACCATGGCCGCGGCGGCAAGCAGACCGTGGTGCATCCGGGCAACAAGGAGTTCACCGCCGGCGAACACATCGCCCGCCCGCCGGGAGGCGGTGGCGGACGCGGCCCGGGCAAGGCCGGCAACTCCGGCGAGGGCATGGACGAATTCGTCTTCCAGATCACTCAGGAAGAATTCCTCGAATTCATGTTCGAAGACCTCGAACTGCCGAACCTGGTCAAACGCAACCTGAGCGGCACCGACACTTTCAAAACCGTGCGCGCCGGGATCAGCAACGAAGGCAACCCGTCGCGCATCAATATCATCCGCACCCTGCGTTCGGCTCATGCGCGACGCATTGCCCTTTCCGGTAGCAGTCGAGCGAAACTGCGTGAAGTGAAAGAAGAACTTGAGCGTCTGAGACGCGAAGAGCCGGACAACTTCGGCGATATTCAGGAACTCGAGGCGGAAATCGAAAAACTCAGCGCACGCATCCATCGCGTGCCGTTCCTCGATACCTTCGACTTGAAGTACAACCTGCTGATCAAACAGCCCAACCCCAGTTCGAAAGCCGTGATGTTCTGCCTGATGGACGTCTCCGGCTCGATGACCCAGGCGACCAAAGACATCGCTAAACGCTTTTTCATCCTGTTGTACCTGTTCCTGAAACGGAACTACGACAAGATCGACGTCGTGTTCATCCGCCACCACACCAGTGCCCGGGAAGTCGACGAAGAAGAGTTTTTCTATTCACGGGAAACCGGCGGCACCATCGTTTCCAGTGCCCTGAAACTGATGCAGGAGATCATGGCCGAGCGTTACCCGAGCAACGAGTGGAATATCTACGCGGCGCAGGCTTCCGACGGCGACAACTGGAATGATGACTCGCCAATCTGCCGCGACATCCTGATCAACCAGATCATGCCGTTTGTGCAGTACTACACTTATGTGGAGATTACCCCGCGCGAACATCAGGCCTTGTGGTACGAGTACGAACGCATCGCCGAAGCCTTCTCTGACACTTTTGCCCAGCAGCAACTGGTCTCGGCCGGGGATATCTATCCGGTCTTCCGTGAACTCTTCCAGCGCAGGTTAGTGACATGACCGCCAAAGAGCAGAAGCGCCAACCCATTTCCACCGGCTCCGAATGGACGTTCGAGCTGATCCAGACCTATGACCGCGAAATAGCCCGGATCGCGGCCCGCTATGCGCTGGATACCTACCCCAACCAGATTGAAGTGATCACCGCCGAGCAGATGATGGATGCGTATGCCTCGGTGGGCATGCCACTGGGCTACCACCACTGGTCCTACGGCAAACACTTCCTCAGCACGGAAAAGTCGTACAGCCGTGGGCAGATGGGCCTCGCCTACGAAATCGTGATCAACTCTGACCCGTGCATTGCCTATCTGATGGAGGAAAACACCATCTGCATGCAGGCGCTGGTAGTTGCGCATGCCTGTTACGGGCATAACAGTTTCTTCAAGGGCAATTACCTGTTCCGCACCTGGACCGACGCCAGCTCGATCATCGATTACCTGGTGTTTGCCAAGCAGTACATCATGCAGTGCGAGGAGCGTCACGGCATCGATGCAGTAGAAGACCTGCTCGACTCCTGCCATGCGTTGATGAACTACGGCGTCGACCGCTACAAACGTCCTTACCCGATTTCCGCCGAAGAAGAACGGCGTCGGCAGAAGGATCGTGAAGAGCACATGCAAAAGCAGATCAACGATTTGTGGCGCACCATTCCCAAAGGCGCGGATAAATACAGCGACAAGGACAACGCACGCTTCCCGGCCGAGCCGCAGGAAAACATCCTGTACTTCATCGAAAAACACGCGCCGTTACTGGAACCGTGGCAGCGCGAGATCGTGCGGATCGTGCGCAAGATCGCCCAGTACTTCTACCCGCAACGCCAGACCCAAGTGATGAACGAGGGCTGGGCAACATTCTGGCACTACACGCTGATGAACGACCTGTATGACGAAGGGCTGGTTACCGACGGCTTCATGATGGAATTTCTCACCTCGCACACCAGCGTGGTGTTTCAGCCAGGTTTCGATAGCCCTTACTACAACGGCATCAACCCCTACGCGCTGGGTTTCGCCATGTATCGCGACATCCGGCGCATGTGTGAAGAACCTACCGAAGAGGATCGTCACTGGTTCCCGGAAATTGCCGGGAGCGACTGGCTGTCGACCATCAAATTCGCCATGAGCAGCTTCAAGGATGAGAGTTTCATCCTGCAGTATCTATCGCCGAAAGTGATCCGTGACCTGAAACTGTTCAGCATCATGGATGACGATCAGAAGGACGACTTGTTGGTGCCTGCGATTCATGACGAACCCGGCTACCGGATCATCCGCGAAACACTGGCCGCGCAATACAACCTCGGCAATCGTGAACCGAACGTGCAGATCTACAGCATCGATCGGCGCGGCGACCGCTCACTGACCTTGCGTCACCAACAGCACGATCGCAAACCGCTGGGAGACTCCACTGACGAAGTGCTTAAACATCTGCATCGCCTGTGGGGCTTCGATATCCATCTGGAAACCCTGCAAGGCGACCAGATCATGAAAACCCACCACGTACCGCCACGCAGTGAACACAGCGAAGGAGATTACGGTCGACTTGACCTTGCCGTCATTCATCTTTGATCCGTTTTCGGCCTCCGAAAGTCTGACGCAAGGGTTATTCTGTCGGGCTAACGGAGGTTTTTTATGCAGATTTTCAAGGTTGGCGGTGCCGTACGTGATCGCTTGCTGGGCAAACCAGTCACCGACATCGATTGGGTCGTGGTCGGTGCCAGCACGGAAGAAATGCTCGCCCAGGGTTATCGCCCGGTTGGCGCGGATTTCCCCGTATTTCTTCATCCCAAAAGCGGCGAGGAGTACGCCCTCGCCCGCACCGAACGCAAGAGCGGGCGCGGTTATGGCGGTTTCACTTTTCACGCCAGCCCCGAAGTGACGCTTGAAGAAGACCTGATTCGTCGCGACCTGACCATCAACGCCATGGCCGAGGACAACGAGCATAATCTGACCGATCCCTACCATGGCCAGCGCGATCTTGAAGCCCGGATTCTGCGCCACGTTTCTCCGGCGTTCGCCGAAGATCCCCTCCGTGTATTGCGCGTTGCCCGCTTCGCAGCGCGCTATGCCGGGCTGGGTTTTACTGTCGCACCGGAGACGCTGGAATTGATGCGTCAGCTCAGCGAGTCCGGTGAGCTGGAGGCGTTGACCGCTGAACGTAGCTGGAAAGAAATCTCCCGGGCACTGATGGAAGATCAGCCGCAAGTGTTCATTCAGGTGCTGCGCGACTGCGGCGCACTGAAAGTACTGATGCCGGAAGTCGACGCGCTTTTCGGTGTGCCACAACCGGAAGCGCATCACCCGGAAATCGATACCGGCCTGCACACCCTCAGCGTCTTGGAGCAATCAGCGCTGCACAAACAACCGCTGACGGTACGCTGGGCTTGCCTGCTGCACGATCTCGGCAAAGGTCTGACCCCAGAGGAAGAGTGGCCGCGACACATCGCCCATGAGCACACGGGGTTGAAGCTGATCAAAGCGGTCAACGAACGCTTTAAGGCACCAAAAGATTGTCAGGAGTTGGCCTTGTTGGTCGGCAAGTACCACACCCACAGCCACCGGGCGCTGGAGTTGAAGGCCTCGACGCTGCTTGAGCTGTTGCAGAGCTTTGATGTGTATCGCCGACCGCAGCGGTTTGAGGAGTTTATCGCCGCATGCGAAATGGACGCCCGAGGCCGTAAAGGGCTAGAGCAGAGAAGTTATCCACAGGCGGATTATTTGCGCGGTGCGGCAAAGGCTGCGCGAGAGGTTGCGGTGCAGCCGTTACTGGAGAAGGGATTCAAGGGCCCGGAACTGGGCGAAGCGCTGAAACGTGAGCGACTGAAGGTTTTGAAGATCTACAAAGACGCGGCGTCAGCCTGAAAAGCTTCGTCGAATCGCCGCCCGGATCCGGCTCGCTCCCACAGGGAAATGCATTCCAAAATGTGGGAGCGAGCCTGCTCGCGAAGACGTCAGTCGATTCAACACAAGTCTAAAGGCGTAAGCTGCTGCCCGCGCCACTCAAACCCAACCGGCGCCAGCACCTGATCAATCTGCGCTTCAGCCCACAAAGTCGCGAAGCTCTTTCCCACCCCCGGATGCACGCGATCCGGCGCAATCAGCGACAGCGGCCACAGCACAAAAGCATTTTTCAGAATCTCCGCACGCGGCAGAACCAGTCCGTCGAAATTCCCCGCCAGATCACCATACAACAGCACGTCGATATCCAGCGGCAAGCCCTTGCGATCAGGCGCATAGCGACCGTTATCCGCCTCGATGAATTTCAAGCGTCGGTCCAGCTCCATCAACGGCAGATCGGTATACGCCGACACCACGAAGTTGAAGAACGGCCCGCTTTTGATCCCCACCGGTTGGCTCTCGAACACCGCCGAACAGCGGATATCCACCAGAAACGTCGCCAAAGCTTCAAGCCCTGCGCGCAAATGGGTATCGCGCTCGATATTACTACCGAGCCCGAGGTAGACCTGAGTCAGCGACATCCGCGCTCGATCTCCACACCCACGCCGCCCTTGGCAGCCGGAACGGCGCCGGGTTTGGTCAGCTTCAGGCGCACCCAAGTGATCTTGAATTCGCTCATCAGCACTTCAACCAGACGTTCGGCGAAGGTCTCGACCAGTTGAAACTGCGCTTGCTCGGCAAACGCCTGAATTCGCGTGGACACGCTGGCGTAGTCGAGCGCCAGAGTCAGGTCATCACCGGCGGCGGCCGGGCGATTGTCCCAGGCGAAGCTCAGATCAAGGCGCAGGCACTGGCGGATGCCGCGCTCCCAGTCGTAGGCACCAATCACGGTGTCGACTTCCAGGCCTTCGATAAACACTCTGTCCAAGCACTTCTCTCCGCTGCACGACAAGGGCGCAATGCGCCGTTAGAATCAGGGCGTCCTCGCCCGGAATAGTTAGCATGTTTTGGTTACTGGCGACTCTCGCCTACCTGCTCGGCTCGCTGTCCTTCGCCATTTTGCTCAGCCGCCTGACCGGAAACCCGGATCCGCGAATGAGTGGCTCGGGTAATGCCGGTGCCACCAACATGCTGCGCCTGGCCGGTCGCAAACTGGCGATCCTGACCCTGCTGGGTGATCTGTGCAAAGGCCTGGTGCCGGTGCTGATCGCTTCGACTGCCGGCCTTTCGCTGCAGGATCAGGCGTGGATCGGCGTGTGCGCCGTGATCGGTCACCTGTTCCCGCTGTACTTTCGCTTTCGTGGCGGCAAGGGTGTCGCCACCGCTGCCGGCATGCTGCTGGGCCTGTATCCGCCCGCCGCGCTGCTGGCAGTATGCGCCTGGTTACTGACGTTTTACCTGACCCGCACCAGCTCGCTCGCAGCACTGATCGCAACCCCCTTGACCCTGCCTTTGCTGGCCTGGCAGGAACCGGAAGCGCTGCTGCCGATGAGCGCGCTGACACTGCTGATCGTCTGGCGCCACCGCGGCAATCTACGCGACCTGTTTGCCGGGCGCGAACGGCATTTTTAAATACCGGCCATGAGCGCCACTCATCACAACGCCGACAATTGCTCCATCGGCCAGCGCGCCTGCACGCTGATCGCCAGACTTTCCTGCTGACCGGCCTGCAAACGCTGGCAACCGGCAAAGGCGATCATCGCGCCATTGTCGGTACAGAACTCCGGGCGTGCATAAAACACATCGCCCTTCATGTCGCCGAGCATCTTTTCCAGCGAAACACGCAACGCCTTATTGGCGCTGACGCCGCCCGCAATCACCAGACGCTTCATGCCGGCCTGCTTCAGGGCCCGCTTGCACTTGATGGTCAAAGTCTCCACCACGGCCTGCTGGAACGCCAGAGCGATGTCGCAACGGGCTTGCTCGCTGTCGTCCCCGGCGTTGACGCCCTGCTGCCAGGCGTTGAGCGCAGAGGTTTTCAGACCACTGAAGCTGAATTGCAGACCCGGGCGATCACACATCGGACGCGGGAAGGTAAAACGTCCTGCGACGCCCTTCTCGGCCAGCTTGGCGATTTCCGGCCCACCCGGATAATTGAGACCCATCATCTTCGCGGTTTTGTCGAATGCCTCACCGGCGGCATCATCCAGCGTCTCGCCGAGCAGACTGTATTGGCCGATGCCATCGACCTGAACCAGCTGCGTATGACCGCCGGAGACCAACAAAGCGACGAACGGGAATTCGGGCGGTTTCGGCTCCAGCATCGGCGCCAGCAAGTGGCCTTCCATGTGGTGCACGCCGAGCGCCGGAATGCCCCAGGCAAACGCCAGTGCCTGAGCGCAGGAAGCGCCGACCAGCAATGCGCCAACCAGGCCAGGACCCGCGGTATAGGCGATTGCATCGATCTCGGTCGGTACGCAGTCAGCCTCGGCCAACACCTGACGGATCAAGGGCAGCATGCGTTTGACGTGGTCACGCGAGGCCAGCTCCGGCACCACGCCGCCATAAGCGCGGTGCAGGTCGATCTGGCTGAACAGTGCGTCGGCCAGCAGGCCGCGTTCGCTGTCATATAATGCGACGCCGGTTTCGTCGCAGGAGGTTTCTAATCCCAGTACTAGCATGGGTTTGCGCCTTGTTTAGGCTGAATTCGAAGGCGCGCATAATAGTCGCCGCGTGATGCCCCGACCAGCGGTTTTCGATCAGAGGCTTTGCATTCCGAGCGATGAGGGGTTAACATCCGCAACCCTTAAAAACCGACGTCTTCAAGTGCTCTTTTGCCGCGAGGATGTTGACCCCGGTAATGAATGAAGGTAGCTCTGGATGCCAGCCGTCAAAGTTAAAGAGAACGAACCCTTCGACGTAGCTCTGCGTCGTTTCAAGCGCTCCTGCGAAAAAGCCGGTGTACTGGCTGAAGTTCGTAGCCGCGAATTTTACGAGAAGCCAACTTCTGAGCGTAAGCGCAAAGCAGCAGCCGCTGTTAAGCGTCACGCCAAGAAAGTTCAGCGCGAACAGCGCCGCGCCGTTCGTCTGTACTAATACACAGACGTTCGTAGCAAGCTTCTTGCCTAAGCCCGGCTCTCAGCCGGGCTAATGGCATTTGCGTAAAACGCTTGATGCTTCACCGTCGAAGCCGCACACGCGACCAAGACGAATCTGCTTCACACGTCAGACCTGGCTCTTTTGCCAGCGGTGCACGTCTTTTCTGACGAGCCTTTCAAGGCTACTGACGAGCACACCCACTGATTCCTCTTACGACGATCAGCCCAAGGCACCTGCATGCGTGCCCGCTTTATTGAGCGATCCGAGGCCCTGAACCGGCCGTCAGCGGATTCAGCGCAACACTTTCAAATAGTCGACGACTGATGAGTACTAACGTCAGTGGATTTTCGGCAGATACACTTCCCGACAGCGATTACGCAGACGACACCGGTCGAGCCGCACATTTTGCGTGCTTCAAACAATGACCCGCGTCCGGCAGCCTTTCGCATCGGACTTATTACAGCGCAGACGACGAGAACGCCATGGCCGGGCTGATTCCCCAGAGCTTCATTGACGACCTGCTGAACCGCACCGACATCGTCGATGTGGTCAGTTCGCGCGTGCAATTGAAGAAGGCCGGCAAGAACTACACCGCCTGTTGCCCGTTTCACAAAGAGAAAACGCCGTCTTTCAGCGTCAGCCCCGACAAGCAGTTCTATTACTGTTTCGGCTGTGGCGCCGGCGGCAATGCCCTCGGCTTTCTCATGGATCACGACAACCTGGATTTCCCCCAGGCTGTCGAAGATCTGGCCAAAGCCGCCGGCATGGAAATCCCCCGCGAAGAAAGCGGCCGCGAGCGCAAGCCACGGCAGCCGACCGATTCGCCGCTGTATCCACTGCTCACCGCCGCCGCCGACTTTTACCGGCAGGCGCTCAAGAGCCATCCGGCACGCAAAGCTGCAGTGGATTACCTCAAGGGACGCGGCCTGACTGGCGAGATCGCCCGGGATTTCGGCCTCGGTTTCGCGCCGCCGGGCTGGGACAATCTGTTCAAGCACTTGAGCAGCGATACATTGCAGCAGAAGGCCATGATCGACGCAGGCCTGCTGATCGAGAACGCCGAAACCGGCAAACGCTATGACCGCTTCCGCGATCGCGTAATGTTCCCGATCCGCGACACCCGCGGGCGGATCATCGCTTTCGGCGGCCGCGTACTCGGCGACGACAAGCCGAAATACCTGAACTCACCGGAAACCCCGGTATTCCATAAAGGCCAGGAACTCTATGGCCTCTATGAAGCACGCAAGAACAACCGCAACCTCGACGAAATCATCGTCGTCGAAGGTTACATGGACGTCATCGCCCTCGCACAGCAGGGGCTGAAGAATGCCGTCGCGACGCTGGGCACCGCGACCAGCGAAGAACATTTGAAGCGCCTGTTCCGCGTCGTACCGAACGTGTTGTTCTGTTTCGACGGCGACCAGGCCGGCCGCAACGCCGCGTGGCGCGCCCTGGAAGCAACGCTTTCGAGCCTGCAAGACGGCCGCCGGGCGCGCTTTTTGTTTCTGCCCGAAGGCGAAGACCCGGATACCCTGGTGCGCGCCGAAGGCACTGACGCCTTCAAGGCCCGGATCAATCAGCACGCTCAGCCACTGGCGGATTATTTCTTCCAGCAATTGACCGAAGAAGCCGATCCGCGCTCGCTCGAAGGCAAGGCCCACATGGCCACCCTCGCCGCACCGCTGATCGACAAAGTGCCGGGCGCCAACCTGCGTATTCTGATGCGTCAGCGCCTGACCGAAATCACCGGCCTGAGCAGCGAAACCGTCAGTCAGCTGGCACAAAGCGCGCCACAGGAAGCGCCGCCCGCCTACGATCCGGGCATCGATTACGATGCGATGCCGGACTACAGCGACTACCATCAGCCGCAGGCACAGGACATGTATGTGCCGCAGCAGGAGTGGACGCCGAAAAAGCCCGGCGCTGGCGGAAAGAAGTGGGACAAAAAACCCTGGGACAAGAACGGCAAACGTGGCGGTGATCGCGATCAGCAGCGCCCGCGCACACCGATTGGCGTCGAGTCGCCAACCCTGACCGCCCTGCGCACACTGCTTCATCACCCACAATTGGCCAAGCGCGTCGAAGATGCCGGGCACATTGCGGACGAGAATCAGACCAACGCCCAGTTACTTGTGGCCCTGCTCGAAGCTGTACAGAAGAATCCCAAGCTAAACTCATTTCAGTTGATCGCGCGATGGCACGGCACTGAACAGGGACGCTTGCTCAAGGCTTTGGCAGAAAAGGAGTGGCTGATTGACGGCGATAACCTTGAACAACAGTTTTTCGACACCATTACTAGCTTGTCAGCCCGCCAACGCGAGCGAAATCTGGAACAGTTGCTCAGGAAAGCGCGTCAAAGCGAACTGAGCGTTGAAGAGAAAAACCAACTGCGCGACCTACTAAGTCGCAATGTTTCCGCATCAAACCCGACCTCAACTGGCGCGTGAGGTCATAGCTCAGGTATAATCCTCGGCTTGTTTTTTGCCCGCCAAGACCTTCAGTGGATAGGGTGTTATGTCCGGAAAAGCGCAACAGCAGTCTCGTATTATTGAGTTGATCAAACTGGGTCGTGAGCAGAAGTATCTGACTTACGCCGAGGTCAACGACCACCTGCCCGAGGATATTTCAGATCCTGAGCAGGTGGAAGACATCATCCGCATGATTAACGACATGGGGATCCCCGTACACGAGAGTGCTCCGGATGCGGACGCCCTTATGTTGGCCGACGCCGATACCGACGAGGCCGCTGCGGAAGAAGCAGCCGCTGCGTTGGCAGCGGTGGAGACCGATATCGGTCGCACCACTGACCCTGTGCGCATGTACATGCGTGAAATGGGTACGGTCGAGCTTCTGACTCGTGAAGGCGAAATCGAAATCGCCAAGCGTATCGAAGAGGGCATCCGTGAAGTGATGAGCGCAATCGCGCACTTCCCTGGCACGGTTGACCACATTCTCTCCGAGTACACCCGCGTCACCACCGAAGGTGGTCGCCTGTCCGACGTTCTGAGCGGTTATATCGACCCGGACGACGGCATTGCGCCGCCTGCCGAAGTGCCGCCGCCTGTCGAAGCTAAAGTGGCGAAAGCCGACGACGACACCGACGACGATGAAGCCGAATCTTCCGATGACGAAGAAGAAGCCGAAAGCGGTCCGGATCCGGTCATCGCTGCCCAGCGTTTCGGCGCCGTGGCTGACCAGATGGAAATCACCCGCAAGGCCCTGAAAAAGCACGGTCGCAACAACAAGGCAGCGATTGCCGAGTTGCTCGCACTGGCCGAGCTGTTCATGCCGATCAAACTGGTGCCGAAGCAATTCGAAGGCCTGGTCGAGCGAGTCCGCAGTGCCCTGGATCGTCTGCGTCAGCAAGAGCGCGCGATCATGCAACTGTGCGTACGTGATGCACGTATGCCACGCGCCGATTTCCTGCGTCAGTTCCCGAGCAACGAAGTCGACGAAAGCTGGTCCGACGCCCTGGCCAAAGGCAAGAGCAAATACGCCGAAGCCATTGGTCGCGTGCAACCGGACATCATTCGTTGCCAGCAGAAACTGATCGCGCTGGAAACCGAAACCGGTCTGACCATCGCAGAAATCAAGGACATCAACCGTCGCATGTCGATCGGTGAGGCCAAGGCCCGCCGCGCGAAGAAAGAGATGGTTGAAGCCAACTTGCGTCTGGTGATCTCGATCGCCAAGAAGTACACCAACCGTGGTCTGCAATTCCTCGATCTGATCCAGGAAGGCAACATCGGCTTGATGAAAGCGGTAGACAAGTTCGAATACCGTCGTGGTTACAAGTTCTCGACTTATGCCACCTGGTGGATCCGTCAAGCGATCACTCGCTCGATCGCCGACCAGGCCCGCACCATCCGTATTCCGGTGCACATGATCGAGACGATCAACAAGCTCAACCGTATTTCCCGGCAGATGCTGCAGGAAATGGGTCGCGAACCGACCCCGGAAGAGCTGGGCGAACGCATGGAAATGCCTGAGGACAAGATCCGCAAGGTATTGAAGATCGCTAAAGAGCCGATCTCCATGGAAACCCCGATCGGTGATGACGAAGACTCCCATCTGGGTGACTTCATCGAAGACTCGACCATGCAGTCGCCAATCGATGTCGCCACTGTTGAGAGCCTGAAAGAAGCGACTCGCGAAGTGCTGTCCGGCCTCACTGCCCGTGAAGCCAAAGTACTGCGCATGCGTTTCGGTATCGACATGAACACCGACCACACACTCGAAGAAGTGGGCAAACAGTTTGACGTAACGCGTGAGCGGATCCGTCAGATCGAAGCCAAGGCGCTGCGCAAGCTACGCCACCCGACGCGAAGCGAGCATCTGCGCTCCTTCCTCGACGAGTGATACCAGAACCCCCGGCCCAGGCCGGGGGTTTTGTTTATATGGCAGATTAAATCCTTCGCAACGCCCCTCCCCCGCGTACCCCGTCTACACTCGAAACAATCATCCCCGAGCCATAACGAGAGCGTTATGCCCAGATTGGCGTCCGTGCTTTTTTTGCTGTCACTGATGATCTGGACCGCAACGGCTGACGCGCTGACTCTGACCGATGAAGAACGTAGCTGGCTGGCGGCTCACCCGGACTTGCGCCTGGGTGTCGATGCGTCGTGGCCGCCCTTTGAGTTTCGCGACGATCAGAGCCGCTATCAGGGCCTGGCTGCCGACTATATCGACGTGATTCGCCAACGCTTGGCAATCAAATTGACGCCCATTGAACCGGTGAGCTGGACGGTGGTGCTCGAACAGGTCAAATCGGGCAAGATCGACCTCCTGCCCGGCATCATGTCCACCCCCGAGCGTCAGACCTACCTGTCGTTCACCCGCCCGTATCTTGATTTTCCGATCGTCATTCTCGCCCACATCGGCGGCGCGCAACCGCGCAAGCTCGACGACCTGTACGGTTTGAAGATCGCCGTGGTGGAAAACTACGCGCCCCACGAACTGCTGCGCACCCACCACCCCGATCTGAATCTGGTGGCCATGCCCAATGTCAGTTCGGCATTACAAGCGTTGGCGACCGACGAAGTGGACGCCGTCGTCGGCGACCTCGCGTCCAGCGTCTGGAGCCTGCGCCAGCTCAAGCTCGACGGTCTGTACGTCAGTGGCGAAACCCCATATCGCTACCAACTGGCGATGGCCGTGCCCCGCGATAACAAGATGCTGGTGGGGATTCTCGACAAAGTCCTTGCTGACATGAGCCCTGATGAAATCAGCAGCATTCAGGAGCACTGGGTCGGCAACGTCCTTGATCATCGGACATTCTGGTCGGACCTGCTGATCTACGGTTTACCGGGTCTGTTGCTGTTGGTGACGATTCTCGCCGTGGTGATCCGCATCAACCGCCGCCTGAGTTCGGAAATCGCCCGACGTATCGACCTCGAACAGGAACTGCGCAGCAGCGAATACCACTATCGTGGCCTGGTCGAGAGCCTGTCGGCCATCGCCTGGGAAGCGCGGATGAGCGACTTCACCTACAGCTATGTGTCGCCCCACGCCGAGGACCTGCTTGGCTATCCACAATCCCATTGGTTGATTCCCGGTTTCTGGCACAACATCATTCACCCGGCCGATCTGACCCGTACACAAAGTTACTGCAAAGAAGCGCTTCGCCAGGGTCGCGATCACATCGTCGACTATCGGGTGATAACCGCTGATGGCCGCTGCCTGTGGGTGCGCGACATCGTCAGCCTGATCGAGCATGGCCATGAGCCGGTGATGCGCGGCCTGATGATCGACATCAGCGAAATCAAGCGCACCGAAGAGGCGCTGCGACTCTCGGAGCAAAAGTTCGCCTCGGTGTTTCAGCAATGCCCGGACATTCTGGTGATTGCACGGCTGTCCGATGGCTGCCTGCTAGAGGTCAACGAAGCGTTTGAAGAACAGATCGGACTGAAAGCCGAAGAAGTGCTGGGCCAAACGGCGACCGAGCTGAATATCTGGGGGATTCCCGGCGTCGGTCCCGGACTGCTGCAGCGCCTGCAGGCAGGCAGCATTCGTAATCTGGAGATGCCGTTTCGCCGCAACAATGGCCAACTGTTTACCGGCCTGATTTCCGCCGAGCCGTTTGATCTGGACACTACACCCGCGCTTGTCGTCGTAGTACGAGACATTACCCAACTCAAGGAAACCCAACAGCAACTGCAAACCTCCGAAGAGAAATTTGCCAAAGCCTTCCATGCTTCGCCGGACGGTTTGCTGCTGTCACGCCAGAGCGACGGCCTGCTGCTGGAGGTCAACGAAGGATTCAGCCGTATCACCGGTTTCAATAGCGCCATGTCGGTGGATCGCTCGGCACTGGATCTGGGAATCTGGGTCAACCTCAACGAACGCAAACAGATGCTCGATCTGTTGCATCGCGACGGCTTCGTCCGTGACTTCACCTGCCATATCCGCCGCAGTGACGGGCAGATCCGCCTCTGTGAAGTATCTAGCCGTCCGCTGCCGATTGGCGAAGATGACTGCATGCTGACCATCGCCCGCGACATTACCGAGCGGCATCTGATGCAGGAAAAACTGCAGCAGGCCGCCACCGTGTTCGAAAGTACCGCTGAAGGCGTATTGATCACCGACACCCAACAACACATCAGTGCGGTCAATCGCGCTTTCACCGAAATCACCGGCTACAGCGAAAGCGAAGCGCTCGGGCATACACCGCGTCTGCTCGCCTCCGGCCTGCATGACAGCGCGTTCTACGCGGCAATGTGGCACCAGTTGACCGATGAAGGCCACTGGCAAGGCGAGATCTCCAACCGGCGCAAGAACGGCGAGCTGTACCCCAGCTGGCTGACCATCAGTGCTGTGCGCAATCGCGACAAGTTCATTACCCACTTTGTTGCGGTGTTTGCCGACATCTCCAGCCTCAAACATGCACAAGCCAAACTCGACTATCAGGCGCATCACGACCCGCTTACCGGCCTGCCGAACCGCACGCTGTTCGAAAACCGCTTGCTGATGGCACTGAACAGCCAGCAGGAAAACGGCAGTCAGGGCGCCGTGCTGTTTCTCGATCTCGACCGCTTCAAACACATCAATGACAGCCTCGGCCACCCGGTCGGCGATCTGCTGCTCAAGGGCATCGCCGTGCGCCTGAAGGAGCAATTGCGAGACATCGATACCGTGGCGCGTCTGGGCGGTGACGAATTCATCATTCTGTTACCCGGCCTGCAACAGGCCAGCGACGCCGATAACATCGCCACCAAACTGCTCAACTGCTTCGGTGCGCCATTCCAGGCCGGTGAACATGAATTCTTCATCAGTGCCAGCATCGGCACCAGCCTCTATCCTCGAGACGGTTGCGACGTCGCCACACTGGTGAAAAACGCCGACGCGGCGATGTACCGCTCCAAGGCCAAGGGCCGCAACCGCGTCGAGAGCTACACCCGCGACCTCACCGCCCAGGCCAGCGAGCGCATTGCGCTGGAGCATGAACTGCGTCGGGCCATTGAACGTGATGAACTGTTCCTCTACTACCAACCGAAAATCAGCCTCGACGATCATCGCCTGGTCGGTGCCGAGGCGCTGATCCGCTGGCGTCACCCGACCTTCGGCGACGTGCCGCCAGAGCACTTCATTCCGCTGGCCGAAGAGAACGGCATGATCCTGCAGATTGGTGACTGGGTGCTCGAGACGGCGTGCCGGCAAATGTTCGAATGGAGTCAGGTCTACGACAGCCTCGGCCCGCTGTCGGTGAACCTCGCCGGTGCGCAATTGCGTCAGCCGAATCTGCTCGGACGCATCGAACAGCTGCTCAACGACAACCGCCTGCAGCCGGATTTACTGCAACTGGAAATTACCGAGAATTTCATCATGAGTCAGGCCGAAGAGGCGTTGGCGGTGTTACACCAGCTCAAACACCTTGGCGTTCAATTGGCGATTGATGACTTCGGCACCGGATATTCTTCGCTCAGTTACCTCAAACGGCTGCCGCTGGACATCCTCAAAATCGACCAGTCGTTTGTCCGCGGACTGCCCGATGACCCCCACGATGCAGCCATCGTCAGGGCGATCATCGCACTGGGCCGGAGCATGCAATTCACGGTTATCGCCGAAGGTGTGGAAACCCAGGCACAACAACAATTTCTCGCCGCCGAAGGCTGTGAACAGATCCAGGGCTACATCGTCAGCCTGCCGCTGCCGCCAGAAGAATTCGCCGCGACGTTTCTTCGTGTAACCGTATCGGATTTTTCGGATAGCACAGCCGAGAAACCGTCGCTATAATCCGCGACCTACTGAGGGCCTATAGCTCAGTTGGTTAGAGCAGAGGACTCATAATCCTTTGGTCCACGGTTCTTATGTTGACTTGATTTTTTGTGCACGTATCCTACCGACCCGTGCCACAAAGTAGTATTTTGGGCCTCTAGCTCATGTTGGTTAGAGCAGCGGACTTAACGGTTTTGAACCTAACCTCCCAATGGAGCATGGTGATAAACAGATGGGTTGCCTTGGGGTAAGTTCGCTCTGTCCCTTGGTAGAATCGCTCAAATTCGGGGAAGCCTCTGCTGAAGCGTGGTAATCCCGAGCCAAGCCTTGAGAAATCAAGGAAGGTGTAGAGACTGTACGGGCGAGCCGAAAGGTAAGAGACAGTCCAGACCACAAACTCGAAAGGGGCAGTGAAAACTGAAGTGGTACGCATAATCCGTTGGTGCCCGGTTCGACTCCGGGGAGGCCCACCATTTTTAAGCCAGACCCATTAGGTCTGGCTTTTTTGTTTCTATTACGGTGGCTTTGCCATTATTCCATTGCTCAGCGAGAGCTGCGAAAGTACATAGGCACAAAGCTCACGCTGGTTCAGAGAAAAATCGCTACTGCCGCGAGCCGGAAATGACCTGAACGAGCTTTCTGCCAGATCAGTACCCAATTTCTAGCACCTCCCTGGCTTAATTGAGCTGTAAGCCCTCGAGCCAGCCCAATATGGGAGCTGCTTAAGCCTTGTAACATATTTTTGAGCGCCAGAATGACTAACAGCGACATCGTCCAGAAGCTCTGGAATCTATGCGACGTCCTCCGCGACGACGGCATCAATTACAGCGACTACGTCACTGAATTGGTTCTCCTACTTTTTATCAAAATGGAGTACGAGCAAGTCCAGAATAATGACAGCTTTAGCCATAAGCTCCCAGAGGGAGCGCGCTGGCCCGATCTGTCCGGAAAATCGGGTAGCGAACTACTGGATTACTATCGGCAAATGTTGCTCGACTTGGGAACAAACAAGGATCGTGTGATCGCAGCGATCTATGCTGACGCCCAGACACGCTTGAAAGAACCGCACCATCTAGAGCATTTGATAAAAAGCCTTGATGGCATCGACTGGTTCAGCGCTCGAGAAGACGGTCTCGGAGATCTTTATGAAGGGTTGCTTGAGAAAAATGCCAACGAAACGAAATCAGGCGCAGGCCAGTATTTCACGCCGCGCCCGCTTATCGACAGCATTATCAAATGTATCAAACCCCAACCTGGGGAGACCATTCAAGACCCCGCTGCTGGAACTGCTGGATTCTTAATCGCCGCTGACACTTACATTAAAAATAATGCGGATAGTCAGGGCAAGCCCTACGAAAAAGCCCGGACCTTTCAGCGTAATCAGGCATTCATTGGAGTCGAGCTGGTACCTGGTACACGCCGCCTCGCATTGATGAATACAATGCTACATGGAATGGAAGGTGAAAAAGACGGTGTAGTACGGCTGGGAAACGCTTTGGGCGAAGTCGGCGCGAACCTTCCTAAAGTGGACCTAATCCTATCCAATCCGCCATTTGGTACAGCGAAAGGTGGAGGCGGGCCAACACGTACAGATCTTCCATACAAGACGAGCAATAAGCAGCTGTCCTTCCTGCAACACATCTACCTAGGCCTTAAACCAGGGGGCCGAGCAGCTGTCGTGCTGCCCGACAACGCTCTGTTTGAAGGTGGCGTCGGTACTGAAGTTCGGCGAGATTTACTCGACAAATGCAATTTACACACGCTACTCCGGCTTCCCACAGGGATTTTCTACGCCCATGGCGTGAAAACCAACGTTCTCTTTTTCCAGAAAGGCAGCCAAGCTAACCCGCGCCAAGAAACCGACTGCACAAAACGTGTCTGGGTTTATGACATGCGCAGCAACATGCCAAACTTTGGCAAGCGCTCACCTTTCAACGCCGAACACCTATCTCCGTTTGAATTAGCTTATGGCGAAGATGCGAACGGTAATAGCACTCGCAGCGAAAATGTCGGCGGCATAGGCGACCAAAGTCGTTTTAGGGTATTCACTAGGGATCAAATACGTGATCGTTCAGACTCACTAGATTTGAGCTGGCTTAAGGATTCTAATAGCCTCAATGTCGACGAGCTCCCTTCTCCTGAAGCTCTTGCCAGCGAAGCAATGGCGGAACTTACAGACGCACTGCGCGAACTCGAACAGCTTATGAACGCGTTGGGAGCAAAAGATGAAGCCGAGGCGCAAAAGCATATTTTGGCTGACGTGCTAGGCTTAACCGTAGCTCAGGAGATTATGGATGAGTGAGTTACCTGGCGGATGGATCACTGCAACCCTCGGAGACGTAGCAGAGTCAATCCTAGGAGGGGGAACGCCTTCGAAAAATGTCGCAGGTAATTTTTCTGGTGATATTCCCTTCATGACTGTAAAAGACATGAAGACTTCTAGACCTTCAGATACACAGGACAAGATTACCAATGAAGCGCTCCTGTCTTCATCTAGCAATTTAATACCTGCTGGCACTCCAATCGTCTGTACTCGAATGGGATTAGGAAAAATTGTCGTCGCAGATTTTCATACTGCGATCAATCAAGATCTAAAAGCAATATTCCTGAATCAAGATGTAATACATAGAGATTATTTCGAGTATTGGTATAGAAGCATTGCTAAAGAACTTGTAGCAATGGGCACCGGAACAACGGTTAAAGGCATCACGCTAAAACAACTCAAGTCAATTGAACTGCCAGTTCCTGCCTTAAATGAGCAAATTTACATCGCAAGCAAACTTGAAGATCTACTTGCGCAGATAGGCTCTATCAAGTCTCGAATCGACGAACTTCCGAGTCTAATCAAACGCTTTCGTCAATCAGTATTTGCTGCGGCTGTATCGGGGCGTTTGACTGCCGAATGGCGCCTAAGCAATCTCGAACAAGCAATTGAATTAGATGAGCTATGCGATGTGCCAAAGACAAGGCGCGGCGTTCCGGACACAGTAAAATTCCCAGAAATTCTGGATGAGTTAGAAATACCTAATACTTGGGTATGGGCTCCGGCAGCCAAGCTATTAAAAAAAGGAATACTTCTCGACTTGAAAGACGGGAACCATGGCGCTAACCATCCTAAAACCAGCGAATTTTCCGCCGAAGGCTTGCCATTTATTACCGCTGCGAATGTTTCCAGACTGGGAAGCATAGACTATCTTAATGCTCCAAAAATCTCTGGAGATGCATTAGCAAGATTACGAGTAGGTTTTTCCGAGCCAGGTGACGTAATTTTCACTCACAAAGGAACGGTGGGCCGAGTCGCAATAAATACAAAAGAGTGCGTTCTCACGCCTCAAACGACTTACTACAGAACAAATAAAAAAATACTTTCAAATGAATACTTGTGGATTTTTCTACAATCCGACAGATTCCAAATCCAGACCAATGAAATAAAATCACAAACCACTCGCGACTTTATTCCGATCACCGCTCAATATGAACTTTTTCATTTAATCCCCCCAATTCAAGAGCAACTTGAAATAGCTAAACGAGTCGAATTTTTATTTACAATTTCTAACGAATTAGAAATTAGAATAGACAACGCTCTAAAACTACTGAACAAGTTACCACATAGTACCTTATCCAAAGCATTTCAGGGGCATCTTTCAGCTGATTGGCGTACAGCAAACCCGTCACTCGTTAGTGGCGACAACTCGGCCAGCTCTTTATTGAGCAAATCAAAAGGTCAAACATTAACTCGTGCACAATCTATAAATGGCACGGAGAAAATATCAAAACAGGCGAAGGGTCTTCCGATGGCCAAAGGTATAATTAAAATATCTGCAGCTCTTGAAGCTGCGGGAAAACCTCTTAGTGGCCAAGAATTGTTAGAGGCCGCCGGTTACCCAAGTGATAGCGGAATAGATTCATTAGAGTCTTTTTTCTTAGATATCAGGGAGTCGCTAGAAGAGGGAGCAATTATAAAACTCCCTCGTGACGAAGATAGCCAAGATTGGTTCGCCATCAGTAAGTAAAAGGGAAAAAAATGAAAGTTGATAAACTTCATATTCGGTCACGTTTTAAGAACCTTGAAAACGTGACAATCGATTTCGATGAACACAACCTTATGACCGTAGTCGTAGGTCGAAACGGCTCAGGAAAATCGAACGTATTAGAGGCTTTAGTTTCAATCTTTCGCAACCTTGATCTTGGTGAAGCCCCTCCCTTTTCATATCACCTCACATATCGTCTAGGTCAAAAGAATACAAATTCTTGGCAGGAGATTCAGGTCGATGCAGATCCATCACGCGGCAGTTTAGCCAAACAATACGAAATCAAGACCAAAGACCTGAACGCCAAAGACGATGAACAACCTGAGGGCTCCCTCTCAAACTGGAAATCCGTTCCTTTTTCACAAGTTAAGAGGGATAAAGAAAGTCATGCCTCTTATCTTCCAAACTATGTTTTTGCATATTACTCCGGCCCAAGCGACCGACTAGAAAATTACTTTCGTAAGCATCGAACTGACTTTTACCGAAAACTCCTCAAGGAGGAGTTAGACTTAAAAGGTGAAATCAGACCGCTTTTTTATGCAAAGCCACATCACAGCCAATTTGTACTTTTAGCATTTTTCTTATCTGAGCAAGACAGCGTTGAAAAAGATTTTTTACGCGAGCACTTAGGAATAGTGGGGCTCGATAGCATTCACTTTGTAATGCGCCAACCAGGCTGGGCTAGGCAAAAAGGAGAATTATTTTGGGGAGCGCGCGGCGTAGTACGTAGATTCTTAGATGATTTGATTAAGCATACAATAGCTCCGGTCAAGGTCACACGATTCGAAAATGCCTCATTGACGGGAAACAGCATTCGCAACGAATTTCTTCATCTATTTTTACCAGACCTTACGTCTCTGCGCTCCTTTGCGAAGGATCTCAGCCCTGACGAACTCTTTAAAATGCTAGAAAGCACATTACTTTCAGAGATTATATCTGAGGTAAGTATTCGAGTTAAGGTAGCTCGTAGTGATGTTCCCCTAACCTTCAGAGAATTGAGCGAAGGCGAGCAACAATTGCTAACGGTTCTCGGCTTGTTGAAATTCACAGGAGGAAAGGACTCGTTATTTCTACTCGATGAGCCCGATACTCATCTGAATCCATCGTGGGCTGTCAAATACTTAAGCTTCCTAAGAAAGTTTGTACCAAACCATGAAACAAGCCATCTTCTGATGGTTACACACCACCCATTGGCGATCGCTGAGCTAGAAAAGCAGCAAGTACAAGTGATGTGGTCAGATCCTGAAAATCAAGTTTACGCTAAGGAGCCAGATGAAAGTCCAAGAGGCATGGGAATAAACCTAATTCTTCGCAGCGATATGTTTGGACTTCGTACCACGCTTGACGACATCACTCAAAACAAACTGGACGCCCGAAACAAGCTCGCAAGCAAGGAAAAACTATCAACTGAACGTATTCAGCGAGAGCCGAACCAAGAACCAGAGACAGAGCTTGAATATTTAACAAGGATAAATGTTGAGCTTGCGGGGCTTGGTTTCAAATTATCCACTGACGACGCAGACTTCATGGATTACCTAAAGAAGAAGTATCACCAGCCTTCGGATGAGGTGCAATAATGCGATGGATCTGCAAGGATGACGTTGAACTTTGTCTCACTCAGGCATGGAGGGACTCTGCCCTACTAGCGAAGCAAAAACTTCTGAACGAGCAGGATCCTAAAGAAAGAAAAAAAATATTAGAAAAAGCTTCTTCTTCTAATGTTTGGCGTGCGTTCTATGCCCTATTATCAGAAAATCTCAAGAAAAAATGCTGGTACTGTGAAATCGAAGATGTCCGGGCGGATACTCCTGTTGATCATTTTCGCCCAAAAAACAAAGTAGATACTGAGCTAGAACATCAAGGTTACTGGTGGCTAGCATTCGATTGGGAAAATTACAGATGCGCCTGTAATTTTTGCAACAGCAGACGAGTCTTTGATGAAACGGAGGGAGGAAAAGCTTGTAAATTTCCTTTAGTCAATCCTGACACGAGAGCGTTCAACCCAACGGAAAATCAAAAGCTGCTTGATGAAATTCCAGACTTTCTGGATCCATTTAATCCAGACGATGAAAAACTATTGTGGTTTGACGGTGATGGTAAGCCGGTACCAAAACCCGAAGCTACAGAAGCCGAAGTTAGAAAAGTCATAAACTCTATAGATATTTTTCATTTACATGAAACTCGCATAGCAAGAGCCAGAAACAAAATCAGAATTGATATTGAAACAGAAATAACAAACATTAGAACAGGCAAAGATGTAATATTAGCCAAAACCAAATTGCGCAAAATGGTACGCACTAGCGAAGAGTTATCTCGAGCAGCTGTAGTTTATCTAAGCCTTCACCGCGACTTAGTAGAAGTCCAAGAAATCTTACAGATTTATTAGATCACAATTGCGACCACAGTCTGGCTTCACTATTAGCCAGACTTTATACCAAGCCAAAAACCACTATCAGCTAATCAGCTAGCCTCACAAAAATACATTACCACCATTGAAACACACTGCAGTGAATTAACGATATATTTCATTACTAATGCAATACTCTCTACAAGATCTACTCAGCTAAAACCACTTCCTCAGCTGAAGCACTAGCAGTACAACGGAGTCAGCTATCTAACAACTCGTAGCTAAGAGCACAACGGAGTTGAGCGTCCTCTTCACTGCGAAAACCGTCATTACAAAAAATCAGTTTTGACATACTAAACCAACAAACAGCGCAATCATCCAAAGCGATCCAGCTTTTGTGTTCGGGGTGGGAATCTAGCCAACTCATTGCCTCAGCCTCACGACCGCCTGGTCGACGAGAGTCAGGAAAAGATGGAGTTGCTCCTATGATTTGAGATTGCAGATCTTGGGGGAACAATGATCGGAGCTCGTCCAGAGTACGACGAACGCGCCAGGTACTACTGATCACGACCTTCGTAGATGGGAAATCACGAAGCACCGCTGAAAATCGTGGCAGATATGCAAGCGGTTCGGATTCGCTGGGAGGTCGATCTCGACGAGGGAAGAGAGGATGCAGAACACCGTCAATATCTAGAAAAATTATCACTTTGACGTCCTCCAACGGTAGCAACCGATCTAAAAAGTATGAAAACGCTTCGGTACGCTAAGCGTAGTGAGACCAACCGAGAGTCATATCGTCTATCTGCCTTTCCCAAGCTCAGCTCCTATCTGTGCGGTTCGAATTGGGCTTACTAGCCCAGACTCCGCCCCTTGGATCAATGGCACTACGTTTCGTCTTGAATACGCCCTACCTGTGCATCCAGGTGTGGGGAACCGCTGGTTGTTGATAGCTTACCTTTTAGACTTAAAAGGCCATGCCTTCAGCTATCTGAATCAGCATTCTCTCAACCTGCTGTAATCCAGGCGTGGAGGAGAGCAACCTGTAGGGACATTTGTCTGAAAAACGTACTTTAGGGGTAGATAGCCAGTGCTTTGCTTTATCCATCTCACCAAAGATCACCTCTGCGAGCGCATAAATGTGCACAAAACGAAATAGGCGATCACTCTCATCGCTGCTCAAACGTTGTTTAGATACTTTTTTCTTCGCGAGGACTTTGGGATTAATAATTACCTCGCATTCTTTAGCACTTATATCATGAACGCGACAAAATACAGCAAGCTGCTTTACTGAAAAGCCAACTTCAATCAATTGATGAACAATATCATCTGATGCATGAGGCGGAATATTAAGGAACGTTTCGAGTCTCCCTTGATAATGGCTTAAGTCTTCATCGCACATTGCTCCAGCGAGCACTGCGCGCGGTGCTAATGAGCATCTTGAAGGTGCCAGCATAATCGCGTCACCCGTAAACGAAACTATCAGCTCGTCGCCTATAACAACTCCGATTTCGGATATTAGATCTGATGGAAGTGAAACGACAACGCCGCCGTTTTTGTCGTTAATTCCCAAGCACTTAACTCGCCATGTTTTACGCCTGACCATCATCGCAGCCTCAGTTGATATTTCAATAATCAGTGGCTCTACGTCGCCTTAGCTGATGGCTACTCAAAGCCATATCATACCTACACCAATAATATGACTCATAACAAAGTAATGCGCACGTCATTATCATTTCTATTCGATATAATATACCAATACCAGATCTATAAACCCTATTCGTTGGCAAGAGTTTGCTAACCGATGGAAGGCAACATCGTGACTTTTTTGCTTATTGCTTAACCGTCATCTAAGGTGTTTATAGGCTGGCGGAGAATACCCATGAAGCTGCTCACACTAGTTGGAAAACCAAGACGACAGAAACTCCTCAATCCGACAGGAGAGGAGCTTGCTTTTTTTTCTCAATTTAGAGATGAGCTGTTCACAAACTCGGGACTTTCAAACAATACAATAAAATCATACTTAGGACACATCGCTCGATTCATCGAGTTCATACATGCCTGTCAAATTGTTTGTACAAGAAAAAATGAATCAATTAACGCGATACTTCCTGCTTTTGAGGAATACCTGCTTGGGCCTGTACACATGAGCACCAGTCCTGCCCTTCAAGCACGCGAACTAACCCGACGCACATCTAAAGCCAAACCAATAAGTTTGATACCTGTGGAGGCTGCAATTCACCGTTTCCTATGGTATGCGGGTATTTCATCAGATCGCAGCTTGAGGCTAGACCATTATATTGACACAGCAAATCGTACTCGCGAATTTACTCAGCATGAAATCTGCGCATTAAGAAACAAATCAGAATCATATGGATTGTACTCAAACAGAAAGGATTCCGGTGGAAAAAAAGCTCGGCGAAATATATTCATATTCAAATCCACTTCGCTCATTGGTCGTAACCATGATGAACTTGCTTGGGTTCCCCAAAAGGCAATGCCCACTGAAAAAATCGCTAGGTTTATTGACGCACTTCCTACTTATCGTGATAGAGCGATAGCCTGTCTGAAAATAGCATCAGGTATTCGCTCTCATGAAGCACTACAACTAACAGACGATGAAATCGATATCGCGAGCCGGACTGTATGGATCATAAGTGATGTGAGTAACAAGAGAGTAGGACTAACCGCCGCCGATCTTGATAAATATGCAAATAAGGGCAGAGAGACTTCTGAAACATGGTGCCATGAACCTTGGATCTCTTGGTTTTTCGAGAATTTATTAGCGTACACAAAATTTGAGCGTTTACCTGGTGTGGGTCATAAGTTCTGTTTTCAAATCTTGCACGGTGTAAACAAAGGGAGGCCGCTTTTCACTGCTCATCGTTCTTCATTAAATAGAATATTTCACCGAGCGGCAAAAGCCGCCGAAATTATTTTAGTTCCGGGTATAGCCGAACATTCAATGCGCCATCATTATGGTGTTTGGTGTAAACATTTTGCCCCTACGCTTGCAGGTAATGGGTTTCCAGAGTTAGTTGTACAAACATACATGGGACATAAAAGCCTCAGCAGCACCAAAAAATACATAAAAAAAACGGATCGTGAATGGCTTGACACTAGTAACGAGATCATAAATCGAACCAATACGAAAATACGCATTGGAGATGTAAATGAATCTCACGAATAAAATAAAATTCATGATCGATGACACTGAACTAAATATCGCCATCAAATGTGCATTAAAGAAAACTTGCAATCATATTTTTACTCAGTCGTTTCCAGAACAGGACATACTTTCCTATGATAGGAATCAGATTACCGCGAACAATCGCAACCCACACTCCAAACTATCTTTTCTAAGATTCTTTTTAGGCAGCGAGAATAATTATGATCGAGATTGGGTTGAGAAAGTTCACCACAACCTCACCTCTTATGATCGTAGATATATCTACGATAATGGCAGAACAATCCTGAATTCGCTTGATATTTATACTACACCAGAACCGCCAAAAAATATGGCATTCATTGCGATTCGTGACTTACATATTTTTCTAATTGCACTATGGGCTGCTAAGGCAATTCAGCTTCCTATGTACTTTCAACTTCCACAGACAGTGAAAAATAGAAAAAACAATCAAAAGAAAACATATAGAATTGATAGCGCCTACGATTTATACCCACCTATATTAAAATTGACGAGACGCCCATATCAGAGTGAAATTGAAGACAAAGCGACACCAAACATTATGGAGTTTATTCCTCCCCTTTCACAGTCAACGTTTAAATACTTAGCTTGGCGTCCTATCCTTGCTAGCTCATGGAGTAATATATCGGACATTACAATCGAGGAACTGAGAGAGCTATTTGCCTTTATCTATACAAAAAGACATAGCAATGAAATCTTCATGGCTCATAACCTTTCGCCAGTAGCATGGTTAAGGCCATATCTAGAATTCAACCCTATGCTCTGCAAGTTCTCTTTGGAAGAAATTAAAAATTTATCGAAATCCATTCCAAGCACTTCGTTGAAGGACAATCAACTTTTTCATTCTAGATACCAACGACAGCGTCATGCATGGAGCCGGTGGATTGACGACTACCGTCGTATGCTTTTAGAAACAGGGAGAGTTAAAACTCTAAGACCAATCAACCGAAGTTTATCTCTACTTTTAAAATATATCTTCGACAATCTAGCCCAAAGCGGTATAACACCACCATGCCCAGATGAAGTGATGCGCTGCCATATAGATGGATATGGCGCGACCGAACCTCTTAGAACAGTCATAACTCATAACATAGACATCAGTAATATACGTGCGTTCTTTGACTATGTTGAAACCATCTCAGCAACAGGGAATGGAAATTTTAGAAACCCCTTAACCAGATATGATAAGCACTTTGAGCCTCGCCCAACAAAGACCAACAAGAAAACATTTGAGTTCAACGATTTTAGATTTTTCTTTGCGCTCTCTTACTCCCTTCTAAATTTCATTCAGTACTTACTAGAAAAATGCATTCAAGATCCTGAAAATAGTTGGCAAGCACAGCTTAGAGCTTTGGGGAATAACGAGCTAGTACTCGAAACTTCTAAGGTAGGTTTCGTTCCTTTAGTTTCATATATTGACATACAAGGTAGCCGCCACACCTTTCCCTTACACTGGATACCCTATCCGCTGTTAGCAATGGAATACGTGCCCCTCAAAAACTTTAAGTCCTCGAGATATGTCCGCATTCCAACACCGGATGCGCTAGTAACGATCATAACAGCGCTGGAAACATCCATCCGATTTGTTCATATAAGGTGGCTAGATAAAAAACTGTTCCAGCATAGTAACGTCAATGCTAACGATTATTTTTTTGACCTATATGTAAATACGGATAAAAGCGGTACACCTTGGGTGCGAGGGACATCAGTAAGAGTACTACACGCTCTTAACCTCGTAACTGGCTATAAACAACACATCCACCGAAGCCACTATGATACGCCGCTAAAATACACAAACCATCTACAAACCCACTACCCTTTGATCATCCCTATTTTTTGCACCAACCATAAAAGCACCGTTATTAGCGAGGCCAGTTATAGAGGCTACTTTAAAGAGCTGTTTTACTATTTTAATCAGTTGAAAATAATGGCTCATCAGCCCGCACTATGTTCACTGCCGGTTGAAAACGTTGATTTTTCGCAAGGAGATCATTTCAGACAAGCCGTATATCTGCGAAGACTTTTCAAATCAGATCATACTCCGCACGGACTAAGAGCCACAGTTATATCGCTGAGCTCTACCTTCCTCACACAGGATCACATCGGAGAAAAAATCAGTGGGCATAGATCTCGCTCCAACATCAATAGGTACTGCGTAATCAACAAACAGTTATTAAATGATGTGAAGGAATTAAATGAAGGAATGATGATAAATTCCCTGCTATTGGCTAATACAGTACACTCAACAATTTCACCCTTATCACCAGATCAACTTTTACACAATGCTTTTTCTGTCCAGGCACCTGATGGCCATATTCTTTCAAATAATGAAATATTAGAGCGGCAGCATATGCTAACTGTATTCTCCACCCACTTCTGTTTGGCAGGAGGAAGATGTCCTGACGACATCCTTAAGTCAATTGGAAAGCGACGCTGCGGACAGTGCTATTTAGGCCTTAAATCTATCGACCATATACCCGCAATTTTAGCTTTAATTAGAAAACTTGGCGCGGACCTTGACCGAATTAGATCGAGACTTAAGTACTGCGCCGCGAAGGATAAATCCGCGCCAGAAGCAGTGCTATTGGAAGAGCAGTTTTCCGATTTAGTAAATGAGTACAGTGCGTGGACACTTACTGCCGATCATATGATGAAAAACACCCGCCACATTCGAGGGCGTTTTTTTGCGATAGAACAGGATCATCGCACGATGTATTTAGCGGAGATGCCTACAGAACATGCCTTAGTTGACATCCTCACGAGGATTAATGACACTGCCACTTATCCAGAGCTCACAAACTCCTGCCTTAAAGCGGACGTTTTTAGGTTAAGCGCAAAGCTAATAAGTCTCGACAAATCTTTTGAAAGTCTTTTTTCCATTGAAAATGAAAACACCCTCTACTCCGAATTTAGAGGAAAGATCCATGGAATTATCTTGGCAACAAACCTCACTTTAGCAGAACTAGACTTGCGTCTAATGGAAAAGCCGATGTTACCGCCAAATCTATTGCCCGAAAATCTGCTAGGAAGATCCGATGGATAGCATTGAGAAAAGAGGCGAAACCTTATACTACTTAAATCATGCTATTCAGATAGCAAATGAATGCGAAATTCGTTTTAAAAATAGAACTGGACTAGCTAAATTCTGCGTCGAGTTTATAAACGCTCATACTGCACGCCAAAAGCGTCTATCAGTGTCAACCCTTACTAGAAGTGCGGTTTATCGCCCCTTACTGGAACAATTTATTAGTTCGACCTCGCCAACGGACAATCATCTGTTGTTACTAGAATTGAAAATTGAACTATCTAATATTAAGGAAGAAAATAAACGCCTCAAACTTCACCTAGAGACTTTGGAAAATCCAGAGCAACACATAGAAACCAGCCTCAACTCGAAACAAGCTTTACTCTCACCTTCTTTTAATTCGGGCAGTTACATAAAAATCATTGACGTCTTACTGGAGCACTTTCATGATCACGTTCATGCAGATATGCATTCGGAGGAATTCATTTGTCCATATGCTATCAGCACTTCTAAACGTACTATCGTTCCTCGACGAATAGCAAAAAGCTACTTTTCCTTTAAACGCGATTTTTAGTGTTTTTTCTAAAACCATTGATTGCTTCCTTTAGAGGGGATCGCTTGGTTGCGCTCCCAGCTCTTCTCGACAACTGCTTACCACGATACATTCCTACAAGCCGCGAGGCAGTTCCCGCTATGGAAATTTTGATTTTCCTCAAGATGTGTGCATATCTATGTGCATCTTCTTTTGAATGATTTTCTAAAAAAATCAGTAGCTTGACGTGTTGATGAAGCTCGAGCGAGAATCAAAGTCTACATAAGAGTTCAAGTCCGTGTGGGCCCACCAAATTGAAAGCCGCGCATTGCGCGGCTTTTTCTTGGGCGATGGATTAGGGTTCGACGTCTTGGCGAGCGCAATGTACGAAGGGCATTGTTAGGAATACAACCGCAAGATCTGTAGGAATGTTCCCAAGCTAGGTTTTCTCCCCTCTCCGCGCGTTGTTGACCGTTTCTCCAGACGAGTAATCTCCGGACGCCTCCGCCCGTCCAGGATCGATTTCATGCTCGTGAACGCTGCGCCACTGATAAAGGAAGCAGCCGACCAGCAAACCTGGATCGACCTCGCCTTACCCGATCTCTGAAGACAAAGAAAAGGGCAGCCATCTGGCTGCCCTTAATATTTGAATCCTGATATTTGCATCCTCAGGAAATGGGATGAAGAGGTCTCACCTTACACCGATGTTGCAGCATCGCTGAGGTACCTACGTCCACTAATGCCCTGCAAGGCAGCGGATTTCGCGCTCTTGCCGGCATTCTTGATAAATAGGCCAACCAAGTCAAATCAAATATCCGATGTATTGTTTCAGCGCAACGATGGCATCGATTCTTGGGTGAACAATTCAAACATCGCCTGCAAGCGTGTTGCTGACAGTGCCTGTAACATGCGTACTCACCGCCCCCACACCCATGGAGCCGCACCCTTGCCCGACACCCGCCCACCCGCGCTCGATGAGA
Source organism: Pseudomonas zeae (assembly GCF_014268485.2). Classification (NCBI taxonomy): domain Bacteria; kingdom Pseudomonadati; phylum Pseudomonadota; class Gammaproteobacteria; order Pseudomonadales; family Pseudomonadaceae; genus Pseudomonas; species Pseudomonas zeae. The sequence continues at coordinate 6,245,562 of NZ_CP077090.1, forward strand.
TCGACCGTCAACTGATCGCGTCCCTGCAAATCAACGCCCGCGAAAGCGTTGCCATGCTTGCCCGGCAGTTGGGCATTGCGCGCACCACCGTGACCTCACGATTGGCACGTCTGGAGAAGGCCAAAGTGATCACCGGTTACGGCGTGCGTCTGGGTCAGCGGGTGGTCGATGGCGGTTTGCAGGCTTACGTGGGGATCAAGGTGCAGCCGCGTTCCGGCAAAGAGGTGGTGCGTCGGTTGAGTGCGATGGCGCAGGTGCAGCAGCTGTGTGCGGTGAGTGGCGAGTTTGATTATGTGGCGTGGTTGCGCACTGATTCGCCGGAGCAGCTCGATCAGTTGCTGGATCAGATTGGCGGGGTGGATGGGGTGGAGAAGACGACGACTTCGATTATTTTGAGTAGCAAGGTTGATCGGGGCCAGCCGGTTTGAGAGTTGGCCATATCATTTCGGTTGGCTGATAAGGCCTCTTCGCGGGCAAGCCCACTCCCACATTTTGGTCGGTGTGCAGCCCGCAATCGTCAGATTGATCAGGTTATTGGCAAAACGACGACACTTTGCGTCTTATTAACGTGTTCCACGCTCCCTAGAATGGCTGGCATCTTTTCCTATACTCAGACGCGCATCCTGCGTCGGGTCGCCAGCAAGGTCAGCCATGAACAAGAACAATCGCCATCCTGCAGACGGTAAGAAACCAGTCACCATTTTCGGCCCGGACTTTCCGTTCGCGTTCGACGATTGGATCGAACATCCGGCCGGTCTCGGCACTATTCCTGAACATCATCATGGCGCTGAAGTGGCGATCGTCGGCGCTGGCATCGCCGGCCTGGTAGCGGCTTACGAGCTGATGAAGCTCGGCCTGAAACCGGTGGTCTACGAGGCTTCGAAGCTCGGCGGGCGTCTGCGCTCGCAAGCGTTCAACGGCACTGACGGCATCGTCGCAGAACTGGGCGGCATGCGCTTCCCGGTGTCCTCCACCGCGTTCTATCACTACGTCGACAAGCTCGGCCTGGAAACCAAACCTTTCCCGAACCCGCTGACGCCGGCCTCCGGCAGCACCGTGATCGACCTGGAAGGCAAAACCCATTACGCACAAAAACTGGCGGATCTTCCTGCACTGTTTCAGGAAGTGGCTGACGCCTGGGCGGACGCACTGGAAGCCGGCTCGCAGTTCGCCGATATCCAGCAAGCCATCCGCGATCGCGATGTGCCACGCCTGAAAGAACTTTGGAATACCCTGGTGCCGCTGTGGGACGACCGAACGTTCTACGACTTCGTCGCCACCTCCGAAGCCTTCGCCAAACTGTCGTTCCATCACCGCGAAGTGTTCGGGCAGGTCGGTTTCGGCACCGGCGGCTGGGATTCCGACTTCCCCAACTCGATGCTGGAAATCTTCCGCGTGGTGATGACCAACTGCGACGATCACCAGCACCTGGTGGTCGGTGGCGTCGAGCAAGTCCCACAAGGCATCTGGCGGCATGTGCCGGAGCGTTGCGTGCACTGGCCGGAAGGCACCAGCCTGAAATCCCTGCACCGTGGTGCGCCACGCTCGGGGGTGAAGAAAATCGCTCACGCGCCCGATGGCCGTTTCGCGGTCACCGACAATAATGGCGACACTCGCGAATACACCGCTGTGCTGACCACTTGCCAGAGCTGGCTGCTGACCACCCAGATCGAATGCGACGAAACCCTGTTCTCGCAGAAGATGTGGATGGCCCTCGACCGCACCCGTTATATGCAATCGTCGAAGACTTTCGTGATGGTCGACCGGCCATTCTGGAAAGACAAAGACCCGGAAACCGGCCGCGACCTGATGAGCATGACCCTCACCGATCGCCTGACCCGTGGCACTTATCTGTTCGACAACGGCGACGACAAACCGGGGGTGATCTGCCTGTCGTACTCGTGGATGAGCGACGCCTTGAAGATGCTTCCGCACCCAGTGGAAAAACGCGTTGAGCTGGCGTTGAATGCGTTGAAAAAGATTTATCCGAAAGTCGACATCGCCGCGCGCATCATCGGCGATCCGATCACCGTGTCGTGGGAAGCCGATCCGTACTTTCTCGGTGCGTTCAAGGGCGCCCTGCCCGGCCACTATCGCTACAACCAGCGCATGTACGCGCACTTCATGCAGGACGAGATGCCCGCCGAGCAGCGCGGGATTTTCATCGCTGGCGACGATGTGTCGTGGACACCGGCGTGGGTGGAAGGCGCAGTGCAGACATCGCTCAACGCGGTGTGGGGGATCATGAAGCATTTCGGCGGTTCGACACATAAAGCGAACCCGGGCCCGGGTGATGTGTTCAAAGACATCGGCCCTATCGCCCTGCCCGAGTAAGAGGAATCCCTGATGCGTGTAGCCCTTTACCAATGTCCACCGCTGCCCCTGGACCCCGCCGCCAACCTGCAACGCCTGCATCAAGTGGCGATGGAGGCCAAAGGCGCCGATCTGCTGGTGCTGCCGGAGATGTTCATGACCGGCTACAACATTGGCGCCGAAGCGGTCGGCACCCTGGCCGAGGTCTACAACGGGGAATGGGCGCAACAGATCGGCCGCATTGCCAAGTCGGCCGGTTTGGCGATTCTCTACGGTTACCCCGAGCGCACGGCGGACGGGCAGATCTACAACGCCGTGCAGTTGATAGACGCCAACGGTGAGCGCCTGTGCAATTACCGCAAGACGCACCTGTTCGGTGACCTTGATCGCTCGATGTTCAGCCCCGGTGAAGGCGATTTTCCGGTGGTTGAACTGAACGGCTGGAAACTCGGTTTCCTGATCTGCTACGACCTGGAATTCCCGGAAAACGCCCGACGCCTGGCCCTCGACGGCGCCGAGCTGATTCTGGTGCCGACGGCGAACATGATTCCGTTCGATTTTATCGCCGATGTCTCCGTACGCGCCCGCGCCTTCGAAAACCAATGCTACGTGGCCTACGCCAACTACTGCGGCCATGAAGGCGATATCCATTATTGCGGGCAAAGCAGCATCGCCGCGCCTGACGGCAGCCGTATTGCTCAGGCCGGTCTGGACGAAGCGTTGATCGTCGGCGAACTGGATCGGCAGTTGATGGTCGATTCCCGCGCGGCCAATCGCTACCTCAGCGACCGCCGCCCGGAGCTTTACGGCGCGCTGAACAAGCGCTAATCCGCTAGCATGGGCACTTCACTGTTCTGGAAGTGCCCATGCCTGCGCCGACTCACCCCCGCCCCCACACCGAAACCCTGGCCAACGGCTTGCGCGTGACCCTGCGTCATGTGCCAGGCCTCAAGCGCAGTGCCGCTGCCCTGCGGGTGGCTGCCGGTAGTCATGACGCGCCATTGGCGTGGCCCGGGCTGGCGCATTTCCTCGAGCATTTGCTGTTTCTCGGCACTGAGCGTTTTCCGGCGGACGAAGGGTTGATGGCCTACGTGCAGCGCCACGGTGGCAAAGTGAATGCTAGCACTGGCGAACGCACCACTGACTTTTTCTTTGAGCTGCCGACGCGCTCGTTCAGCGAGGGGTTGGAGCGTCTGTCAGACATGCTCGCCAAGCCGCGTATGAATCTGGACGATCAGCTGCGGGAACGAGAAGTGTTGCAGGCGGAATTTGTCGCCTGGTCGCAAGATCCTGCGGCTCAGCAGCAGTTTGCGTTGTATGAGGGTTTACCGGCAGAGCATCCGTTGCGCGGATTTCATGCGGGGAATCGGGATAGCCTGAAAGTCGAATTGCCAGCGTTTCAACAAGCGTTGAAGGATTTCCACCAGCAGTTCTATCGCACCGGACAAATGAGCTTGAGCCTGGTGGGGCCGCAGAGCCTTGAAGAGCTGCGCGCACTGGCCGAGCAGTTCGCAGCGGCTTTACCGGCTGGGGATAAAATTGTGCAGGCTGCGCCCCTGCAACTGGCGGTGAAAAGTTATCAACAGGCCGCTGAGCGACGCGCCAATCTGCTGTTTGCGTTCGATGATTTGCCGGAGTCTTCCGCCGAGGCAATGGCATTCCTCTGCCACTGGCTGAACAGTGCCAAGCCCGGTGGGTTGCTGGCGCATCTGCAGGAGCAGAATCTGGCGGATGATCTGAAAGCCGCACCACTGTACTGCTTTGCCGGGCAAGCCTTGCTGCATCTGGCATTCATCGCACCAGCCGAATCGATGAACGTCATTAGCGAACGCGCAAAGGATTGGCTGAGCTTCTTCGCGCAACAGGATTGGACGCCGCTGCGGGCGGAATACATGGCCCTGGTTCAGCGCCAGCAACAAGTCAGCGGTGCGCTGCAACTGGCACGAGTCGACAGCGAGCGACAAGAGAGTGGGCTGTCCGACAGCGGCATCAGCGCCCTCAAACACCTGCTCCGTGAAATCGGTGTTGTGGATAACTTCAGCGCCCACTGGCGATTACCTGCTGCCAATCCATTTCTGCGCGCCAGCGAACCGCTCGCCAATGCGGGCCTGATTCGCGGCCAGACCAGCGCCCACCGTGGCCTTCGTACATTTGCTCAGGATCGCTCGCGCGGCCGTCGCGAACGCTCGCCGATGCAGTTCAGCCAGGTCTTGCCGGACAGCGGCGATGAAGGCGCGATTTATCTGCGTTGGCAGGTTGAGTCTGCCGCCAGCCCTGATCTGCAATCGAGATTGCAACGCAGTCTCCGGCAAACTCAGCAAGACGCGCGCGAGGCTGGAGTCGAGTTGTCTTTCAGCACCACAGGGCATCAATGGTTGCTCAAGCTCAACGGCCTGCAGGAGCCAATGCCCAGCGTCCTGGAGCATGCGCTGAAATGTCTGACGCAAGTTGACGCCGATTCGTTGCGTAGTGAGGCGGAAACGCCGCTGATCCCCATTCGCCAGTTGCTGAAAGCGCTGCCGGAACAGGCGCTGGAATCAGCTAAAACCAGCGACGACGCCCCACAGCTGTGGACAACTTCGCATTGGGACGGCCTCGCGCTGGGACTGAGCCAACAGACCCAGTCCGCCATGGGCCTGGCCCTGAGCCGGGTTCCCGGCATCCCGGACAACCATCTGGCAGCGCCGGCGGCAATCACCGCGCAAAAACACTGGCGCCATGTCGATACCGCCTCCAGCGAACACGCCGTGCTGTTGTTCTGCCCCGCCGCCAGCCGCGACATCGTCGAGGACGCCGCGTGGCGACTGTTGGCGCAGGTGTGCCAGACGCCGTTCTACCAGCGCCTGCGCGTCGAATTGCAATTGGGCTACGCGGTGTTCAGTGCGCTTCGCCAGATGAATGGCCAAACCGCCCTGCTGTTCGGCGTGCAATCTCCGAGCGCCAGACCTGCGGAGTTGCTCGAGCACATTCAACAGTTCCTCAAAGGTATGCCCGCGCTGATCGAACAACTTGATGAGGTCAGCCTCAACCAGCGGCGGCAAAACCTCGCGGATCAATTCGACGACGCCAATCTATCCAGCAAAGATGCTGCCGAGTTGCTCTGGCAGGCCAGACTCGCAGGCCACTCGTCGGATCATCTTGGGCAATTACTCGCCGCCATTGGCCAACTCGATCGCCAGGCGTTGTTTAACGCAGCGCAGCGCTTGATCAACGCCGAAGGCGGCTGGCTCTGTCTCGCCAGCGCCCCCGCACCCGGTAACCCATGGCAAACGACAAATTGATCATTACCGAGGCTGCAAGGAGCTTTCTCGAATATTCACGGGCAAACCCGGTGAAATTTTGAGTAACATAGCCGCCTAACTATTTGGAACATCTTTGCGCTGCCGTGGACTATACCTATGGACAGCGCTATCCCACCCACCCTGAAGGAGACACCCATGTCCTGGACAAAACCTGCTTACACCGACCTGCGTATCGGCTTCGAAGTCACCATGTACTTCGCCAGCCGCTGAGTTCTGCTTACGTAGAATTGCAGTGCAACGCCTCGGCTCGCCGGGGCGTTTTATTTTCCGCGTAGAAATGATGGAGCGTTCATGTTCGTCCAGATTCTGGGTTCGGCCGCCGGTGGCGGTTTTCCGCAGTGGAACTGCAACTGCGTCAACTGCGCAGGTTTTCGCGACGGCAGCCTGAATGCCAAGGCCCGCACCCAATCGTCCATCGCGATTTCCGATGACGGCGTGAACTGGGTGTTGTGCAACGCCTCGCCGGACATCCGCGCACAGTTGCAAAGCTTCGCCCCGATGCAACCGGGCCGCGCCCTGCGTGACACCGGCATCAGCGCGATCATCCTGATGGACAGCCAGATCGACCACACCACCGGCCTGCTCAGCCTGCGCGAAGGCTGCCCGCATCAGGTCTGGTGCACGGACATGGTTCACGAAGACCTCAGCACCGGTTTTCCGCTGTTCAAGATGCTCACCCATTGGAACGGCGGGCTGGACTGGAACCGCATCGAACTCGACCAGAGTTTCACCGTGGCAGCGTGCCCGAACCTGCGTTTCACCCCGCTGCCCCTGCGCAGCGCGGCGCCGCCGTACTCGCCGCATCGCTTTGATCCGCACCCGGGGGACAACATCGGTTTGATCGTTGAAGACCTGAACACCGGCGGCAAATTGTTCTACGCGCCGGGCCTGGGCAAGGTCGATGCGCCGTTGCTGGAGATCATGGCGGGCAGCGATTGCCTGTTGGTCGACGGCACGATGTGGGATGACGATGAAATGCAGCGCCGTGGCGTCGGCACCCGCACCGGTCGTGAGATGGGCCATCTGGCACAGAACGGGCCTGGCGGCATGCTCGAAGTGCTGGAGCAGTTGCCTGAGCAGCGCAAAGTACTTATCCACATCAACAACACCAACCCGATTCTCGACGAAGATTCGCCGGAGCGTGCCGAGTTGGCCCGGCGTAATGTAGAAGTGGCGTTCGATGGCATGAGTATTGTGTTGTAAGCCGTAGATACCGATGCGCGGCCCTTCGCGAGCAGGCTCGCTCCCACATTTGGAATGCGATCAACCTGTGGGAGCGAGCCTGCTCGCGAAGCGGCCAGTGCAAACAGAAAAGATTTCTAGGGTTGTTCCCCGGAGAACAAACATGACTGACACGCCAATGTCCCCCACCGAATTCGAAGCCGCCCTGCGCGCCAAAGGCGCCTACTACCACATCTACCACCCGTATCACGTGGCGATGTACCAAGGCCGCGCCACCCGCGAACAGATTCAGGGCTGGGTCGCCAACCGCTTCTACTATCAGGTGAACATCCCCCTGAAAGACGCGGCGATCCTCGCCAATTGCCCCGACCGGGAAATCCGCCGCGAGTGGATTCAACGCCTGCTCGATCACGACGGTGCCCCCGGTGAAGACGGCGGCATCGAAGCCTGGCTGCGACTCGGTCAAGCGGTCGGTCTCGACCCGGATCAACTGCGCTCCCAGGAACTGGTGCTGCCCGGCGTGCGTTTCGCCGTCGATGCCTACGTCAACTTCGCCCGCAGGGCCAGTTGGCAGGAAGCCGCCAGCAGCTCGCTGACTGAACTGTTCGCACCGCAGATCCACCAGTCGCGTCTCGACAGCTGGCCGCAGCATTACCCGTGGATCGACCCGGCCGGTTACGAATATTTCCGCACCCGCCTCGGTCAGGCCCGGCGTGATGTCGAGCATGGTCTGGCGATCACGCTTGAGCACTACAAGACCCGCGAAGGCCAGGAACGCATGCTGGAAATTCTCCAGTTCAAACTCGACATTCTTTGGAGCATGCTCGATGCCATGAGCATGGCCTACGAACTGAACCGCCCGCCGTATCACAGCGTCACCGAACAACGCGTCTGGCATAAAGGAATCACCTTATGAGTTTCGACCGCAGCAAAGTCCCGACCTGGCGTCCCGGCTACCGCTTCCAGTACGAGCCGGCGCAGAAAGGTCACGTGCTGCTCTACCCCGAAGGCATGATCAAACTCAACGACAGCGCCGCGCTGATCGGCGGCTTGATCGACGGCGAACGCGACGTTGCGGCGATTATTGCCAAACTCGATGAGCAGTTCCCCGGCGTGCCCGAGCTCGGTGACGACATCGAGCAATTCATGGAGGTTGCCCGTGCGCAGCACTGGATCGAACTTGCCTGATCTGCCGCCCAAGCCTGAAGTCGGCCTGCCGCTGTGGCTGCTCGCCGAGCTGACCTACCGCTGCCCGCTGCAATGCCCGTACTGCTCCAATCCGCTGGATTTCGCCGAGCAGGGCAAAGAGCTGAGCACCGAACAGTGGATCAAGGTGTTCCGCGAAGCGCGGGAGATGGGTGCGGCGCAACTGGGCTTTTCCGGCGGCGAGCCGCTGGTGCGTCAGGATCTCGCCGAGCTGATTCATGAAGCGCGGCAGTTGGGTTTCTACACCAACCTGATCACCTCCGGCATCGGCCTGACCGAGCAGAAAATCAGCGACTTCAAAAAGGCTGGCCTTGATCACATCCAGATCAGTTTCCAGGCCAGCGACGAGCAAGTGAACAACCTGCTCGCCGGCTCGAAAAAGGCCTTCGCGCAAAAGCTGGAAATGGCCCGCGCAGTGAAGGCCCACGGCTATCCGATGGTGCTGAACTTCGTCACCCACCGGCACAACATCGACAAGATCGACCGCATCATCGAGCTGTGCATTGCGCTCGAAGCGGATTTTGTCGAACTCGCCACCTGCCAGTTTTACGGTTGGGCACAGCTCAATCGTGTCGGTCTGTTGCCGACCAAAGAGCAACTGGTCCGTGCCGAGCGCATCACCAACGAATACCGCGCGAAGCTGGAAGCCGAAGGGCATCCGTGCAAGCTGATTTTCGTCACCCCGGATTACTACGAAGAACGCCCGAAGGCCTGCATGAACGGCTGGGGCAGTATTTTTCTGACGGTCACCCCGGACGGCACCGCCTTGCCCTGCCATGGTGCCCGACAGCTGCCGGTGCAATTTCCCAATGTGCGCGATCACAGCATGCAGCACATCTGGTACGACTCGTTCGGCTTCAACCGCTTCCGTGGTTACGACTGGATGCCCGAGCCGTGCCGTTCGTGCGACGAGAAAGAAAAAGACTTCGGCGGCTGCCGCTGTCAGGCGTTCATGCTCACCGGTGATGCGAGTAATGCCGACCCGGTGTGCAGCAAGTCCGAACATCACGGCGTGATTCTCAAGGCCCGCGAAGAAGCCGAGACTGCCACTCAAACCATCGAACAACTGGCCTTCCGCAATGAACGAAACTCGCGCCTCATCGCCAAAGGCTGAGCCTTTCAGCGCCTCGCAAGCCGTCGCTGCCGGGATGGACTTTGCCGAACTGCAGCTCGGTGCCAACGGGCTGTTCTGGAATGAATATCGTCCTGAAGATGCCGCCTGCCGGATCTGGCATTGGCGCGATGGATTGGCGAAATGTCTGACGCCGAATGGTTTTAGCGTGCGCAGTCGCGTGTACGAATATGGCGGCGGTGCGTTTGGTCTGACACCCGATGGGGTGGTTTTCGTTGCTGAGGCGGATCAGCAGTTGTATCGCCAAAACCTCGATGGCGAGCCTGAAGCATTGACGTCGGGCGAGTGCCGTTATGGCGATCTGCATTTTGCTTTCGGCCAGGTGCTGGCGGTCGAAGAACAGCAAGATCAGCATCGGCTCGTCGCCATTGATCTGGCTGACGGAACGCGGCATTTATTGGCTGAAGGCGCGGATTTTTATGCGGCGCCAATCCTTAGTGTGGATGGCCAGCGTTTGGCCTGGATCGAGTGGAGTCGGCCGCATCAGCCGTGGACGTCGACCCGGTTGATGGTGGCTGAGCGTTCGACTGACGGTGCATTTAGTTCGCCGCAATGCATTGCCGGCACCGAGGTTGAAGAGTCCATTCAGCAACCGCGATTCGATGCCGACAATCGCCTTTATTGCCTGACCGATCGTGGTGGATTCTGGCAGCCGTGGGCTGAGACTTCCGACGGTTTGGAGCGATTACCTGCTGCGCAAGCCGATCACGCGCCAGCACCGTGGCAACTGGGCGGCTGCACTTGGTTGCCTGTTGAAAATTCGGTTTTAGCCAGTTGGAGTGAAGGCGGTTTCGGCCGTCTGACATTAGGCGATGACGACTTCACCGGCGACTACAGTCGCTTCCGTCATCTCGCTTTTGATGCACAATTTATTTACTGCATTGCAGCTTCGCCGATCAGTCCTTCTGCGGTCATCGCCATTGATCGGGCGACGCGCAAAGTGAACGTGCTGGCCGGCGGCGTGGCGCCTTTACCCGCAGAGCGCATCAGCCGTCCGCAAACCCTGTGCTACCCAAGCGGTTCGGGCGAAGCGCATGGGTTCTTTTATCCGGCCATGAGCGGCGAGACAAACCCGCCGCTGGTGGTGTTCATCCACGGCGGCCCGACATCGGCCTGCTACCCGATGCTCGACCCGCGCATTCAATACTGGACGCAACGCGGCTTCGCCGTGGCCGATCTCAACTATCGCGGCAGCAGTGGTTATGGCCGCGAATATCGGCAGGCCTTGCATCTGAGCTGGGGTGAGGTGGATGTCGAGGATGCTTGTGCGGTGGTGAGTCATCTCGCCGGCCAGGGTTTGATCGACGGTGATCGCGCATTCATTCGTGGCGGCAGCGCAGGTGGCTACACCACGTTATGTGCGCTGGCGTTCAAGCAAGTCTTCCGCGCTGGAGCGAGTTTGTACGGCGTCAGCGATCCGGTTGCATTAGCTCGAGCTACGCACAAATTTGAAGGTGATTATCTGGACTGGCTGATTGGCGATCCCGAGCAAGACGCCGAACGCTACGCTGCCCGCACGCCGTTGTTGCACGCAAACAACATCCGCGTACCGGTGATTTTCTTTCAGGGTGAACTGGACGCCGTGGTCGTGCCACAACAGACCCGCGACATGGTCACGGCGCTGGAGCAGAACGACATCCCCGTCGAAGCGCATTACTACCCCGACGAACGCCACGGCTTCCGCCGCGCGGCCAATCAGGCGCATGCGCTGGAGCAGGAGTGGAAGTTCTATCGGCGGGTGATGGGATTGGCGGACTGATCACCGCGCCCCGTTCAAAACCGAGTTGCCCCATTCGCGAGCAGGCTCGCTCCCACATTGGATCTGTGTTGTTCACAAATCCCCTGTGGGAGCGAGCCTGCTCGCGAAAGCTATCTATCAGGCGCAGCAATACTCAACGCTTGGCGATGATGTACACCGCATGCACGATCCCCGGAATATACCCGCACAACGTCAGCAGAATGTTCAACCAGAACGCCCCGCCAAACCCGACCTGCAGAAACACACCCAGTGGCGGCAACAGAATGGCGATGATGATGCGAATGAAGTCCATGGGTCAGCTCCTGAATGGGGGTTGGCTCACATGAGCCATACAAGCTAATCGACCTGCGCCGTTCGTCAGGGTTCAGTGCTAATCACGGTGTCGGTATCAAACTGCTAGCTCAGCCAAGAATTTGCAGTCCGTGCTTCTGCACGATGCTCAGTAACTTCAGCGCCATTCCGCTGGGGTGTTTGTCTCCCGACTCCCATTGTTTGACTGTCGACGCGCTCGTGTTCAAGTAGCGAGCGAATACCGGCTGGCTAACATTATTGCGCTCACGCAGAGCCTTGATCTGTTCCGCCGGGATCGCTTCAGGAACCGTTGCCAGACACGACTCATCAAACTCCCGCATTGTTGCCTTGCTGATTGCGCCGACAGCCAGTAGAGCGCTGGCTGATTCGTGTATCGATTCAAAAACTTCACTTTTGAATTTCTTACTCATGAAATATCTCCACAAACTCCTTCATTGCCAACAAATCCCGGATCTGCTCCTCGGTCAGTTGAGCATAGGCTTTGGCTAACTTTCGTAAATCCTTCAATTCAGATGTTGTGATGTTGCTCTGATCTTTCTTGGCGAACAGCACTTGATAGATCCAGTAACGCCCGCCCTTAGCCAAAACAATCGAACGATGACGGTTGGCGTTCAACCGCTTCTTCCAGACGCCACCACCAAGATTGTCAGCCTGACCTTCAAGCATCTCGCAAAACGCTTCCCGGAGCTCCGCGTCGCTGATCCAAGCCTTGCCGGCTCGTATCGCAAAACCCTTGGTTTTGAACAGCCTGAATGACATCGGTATCCCTTCCAAAAAACATACCACCCAGTGGTATAGATTGCCAAGCCATCCGTCTCGAAAATATCGATCGGTCTGCCCCCGCATTCCCTGCAGGGACTTTCTAAAAAACCATTCGCACGACGAACTCTCAAGCACTAAACGCCATCTGCAAAACCCGGCCACAAAAAAACGCCCCACGCCAAAAGAATCAGGCGTGGGGCGTGCGTTATACCGCGAGACGGTTCTGGAAATCGGGTAGGAAAGTTCAGCTCAGACGGCAATCCCTTTACGGCATTGCAGTTGCGCGGTGCGCACTCGCGAGAACGCGCGGCCCAGGCGCAGGAGCATTTCGTCGATGTTGGTTTTGCTGACGGTAAGGGCCGGGGTGAAGCGCAAACAGTTGGCTTGCGGGGCGTTGAGCAGCAGGCCTTCGTGCAGGGCTGCATGGACCACAGCATCGGCGGAATCGTCCGACAGGGTCAGACCATAGAACAGGCCTTGGCCGCGCAATTCGCCGTTGTCGTAGCGGTGCGCCAATCGGGCCAGGCCTTCGCGCAGATGCTGGCCATTATCGTTGACCTGCTGCAGGAAGCTGCAGTCGTACACGCTGTCGAGCACCACGAGACCAGCCGCTGTCATCAGCGCATTGCCGTGATGCGTGCCGCCCAGTTCACCCGCGTCGAAACAACACGCCTTGCCTCGCGCCAGCAGCGCCGCCAAGGGCACACCGCCGCCAAGGCCTTTGCCGAGCACGACGATATCGGCGCGTACGCCATAGGACTGTTCGGCAAGCAAGGTGCCACAGCGACCGATGCCGGTTTGCACTTCATCGAGAATCAGCAGAATGCCCAGCTCTCGGCACAGACGTTCAACACCTTTTAGATAATGCCCGGTCGCCGGCACCACCCCCGCATCGCTCTGGATCGGTTCAAGCATGATCGCCACGGTTTGCGCATCGACCGCGGCGTGCAGCGCGGGCAAGTCGTTGAACGGCACCAGATCGAAACCCGGCAGCAACGGCGCGAAACGGTTGTGCAGGTTGCAGCTGTCGGAGGCAGAAATCGTCGCCAGACTGCGGCCATGGCAACCCTGCTTCGCAACAATGATTCGCGAGGCGCCGCCACGACGCAGTTGGCCCCACTTGCGCGCGAGTTTGATCGCCGCTTCACAGGCTTCGCTGCCGCTGTTGAGTAGATAGGCCTGATCGCTACCGGTGCTGGCGCACAGACGTTCGGCGAGGCTGAGCATGCCGCGATTGTGCAGATTGAAGCCAGGATTGATCAGTGCCTGCGCCTGACTGCTGATGGCTTTGACCAATGCCGAAGGACTGTGACCAAGGCTGTTGGCGCCACCGGCCTGGGAAAAGTCGAGGTACGCACGATCGTTGCTGTCCCACAACCAGGAACCCTGACCACGAACGAACACCTGTTGCGGCCGTTCGACGCTGGGCATCAGGCGTTCGGTGCTCAGATTTTCGTTGATATCAGAAGGATCAGCCTCAAAGGCGAGGTCATCAAGACTCGGCGTCTGGCGCCGCAAACTGAACAGATTCATTGAAAAACACCGCGTTTAAGGTGTTTTGAACTGCCTATGCAAACACTGTCGAAGCGAACGCTATTCATCGCGCTTTCTGGCCCTGTAAGCCTTGTGAATGCGGTTAGACTAGGCTCACTGAGGCCTGCGGGCCATTTCGATTTACCAGCATTTTCGATAAGCATTACTTATGGATTTCAAACAACTGCGTTATTTCGTCGCGGTCTACGAAGAAGGCCATGTCGGTCGCGCCGCCGAACGCCTGTCGATCTCGCAACCGGCACTGTCGCAGCAGATCCGCCAGCTCGAACAGAACCTCGACGTTACCCTGTTCGAGCGCAGCAGCAAGCGTCTGCTGCCAACCCTCGCCGCGCACACGTTGTACAACCACGCCTTGCCGCTGCTCGACGGATTGCAGCGGGCGCGTGAGGCGTTGGGCAACTTCAAGGGCCAGGCTTTGCGCACACTGGCAATTGGCGTGCTGCAAACGGTTCACACCAGTCTCGTTCCGCAAATGCTTGAGCGGGTGCGCAAGGCACAGCCACATCTGGTGGTGCAGATCTATGAATTGACCGGACTTGAGATCGAGCGGCGGCTGCTCAACGGCTCTTTGGACATCGGCATCAGTTACCTGCCGCCGCGCCAACCCGGCCTGCACGGCGTGATGCTCTACGAAGATGAGCTGACGCTGGTCATCCCGGCGGATCATCCGCTGCGTGAATTCAAGAAAGTTTCGATGCGCCAGGCGGCTGAACTGCCGATGTTGCTGCTGGGCGAAGAGTTTCAGATCCGCCAGATCTGGCAGGCGCAACTGAGCAACCTCGGACGACGCCCGCAGGTGCAGGCCGAACTGAACAATATGGTGGGGATACTCGACAGTCTGCCGCACACCAAACTGGCGACGGTGCTGCCGGGGCGTTCGCAGAAGGAATACGACGATCAGGATCTGCTCTGGAAACCGTTGAGCGAACCGCGCGTGCCGCTGAAAGTTGGGTTGGTCTGTCGCGATGTGCAGCGCCAGCAGGCACCTTTGGCGCTATTGCAGACATTGCTGGAGGAAGTGATGGAGCGTGAAGTGCGGCCAGAGAGAGATCCTCTGGTCTGAGCACTTTTCTTCAGGCAAAAGAAAACCCCGCCGAAGCGGGGCTTTGCAGACTGTTTCCCTGACATCCATTTCACTCCGCCACCCTGGCAGAATCCTACGTGTCCGTGTTGTTGCTTTGCGCTTCCTGCGCGACGTCCATGAAATGTAGATTAGCCGTGGATCCAATCTACGCATATGGGAGAACAGCAGCACGTCATGTAAGAGAATGCTTACATGACGTCATCGCGTCAGAATTGCGCCGCATCCAGCAGGAATAGCGACTCGCTACCGGCCTTCACCGACGCACTCAACGAGTGGATACGCGGCAGCAAACGGGCGAAGTAGAAGCGCGCGGTGCCCAGTTTGCTGGCATAGAAATCGTCTTGCGCTTCTTTGCCCAGCGAAGCTTTGGCCATCAATGCCCACATGTAGGCGTACGCTGTGTATCCGAATGCTTGCAAATATTCGACCGAAGCCGCGCCGATTTCGTTCGGATTGGTTTTCGCCCGGTCCAGCAGCCACGAGGTCAGCTCGTCGAGAGTGTCGACGGCATCGTTCAGCGGCTTGGTGAATTCACCCAGATCGGCGCTGGCCGTCGCGGTGAAATGGCGGATCTCGTCAGCGAACAGCTTGTAGAAAGCGCCACCGCTGCCGACGATCTTGCGCCCGACCAGGTCCAGCGCCTGAATGCCGTTGGTGCCTTCATAGATCTGGGTGATGCGCACGTCACGTACCAGTTGCTCCTGACCCCACTCGCGGATGTAGCCGTGGCCGCCGAAAATCTGCTGGCCGTGCACGGTGGTTTCCAGACCCAGGTCGGTGAGGAATGCCTTGGCCACCGGCGTCAGCAACGCGACCAGATCTTCCGCACGTTTGCGGGTGGTGGCGTCTTCGCTGAACTTGGCGGTGTCGAGCTGCATCGCTACGTAGGTGGAGAACGCACGGCCGCCCTCGTTCGAGGCTTTCATGGTCAGCAACATGCGCCGCACGTCCGGATGGACGATGATCGGGTCAGCGACTTTTTCTTTGTTCTGCGCGCCAGTCGGCGAACGGCTTTGCAGACGGTCGCGGGCGTATTCGACGGCGTTCTGATAGGAGCGCTCGCCGGTGGCCAGACCTTGGATGCCGACGCCCAAACGCTCGTAGTTCATCATGGTGAACATCGCGGCCAGACCTTTGTTCGGCTCACCGACCAGATAGCCCACGGCTTCATCGAAGTTCATCACACAGGTCGCGGACGCCTGGATGCCCATTTTGTGTTCGATCGAACCGCAGTTCGCCGGGTTGCGCGCGCCGAGGCTGCCGTCGGCGTTGACCATGAACTTCGGCACGAGGAACAGCGAGATGCCCTTAGGACCGGCCGGGGCGTCCGGCAGCTTGGCCAGCACCAGGTGAATGATGTTTTCGGTGAGGTCGTGTTCGCCTCCAGTGATGAAGATCTTGGTGCCGCTGACTTTGTAGGAGCCGTCGGCCTGAGGCTCGGCCTTGGTACGAATAATCCCCAGGTCGGTGCCGGCGTGCGGCTCGGTCAGGCACATCGAGCCGGCCCAGACGCCAGCGTACATGTTCGGCAGGTATGCGGCTTTCAGCTCTTCGCTGGCGTGAGCGTTGATCGACAGGCAGGCACCGGCGGTCAGCATCGGGTACAGACCGAACGACAGGCTGGCGGAGTTGACCATTTCTTCGACTTGCGCCGACACGGCTTTGGGCATGCCCATGCCGCCGTATTGCGGATCGCCACCGACGCCAACCCAGCCGCCTTCAGCGTACGTCTGATAAGCCTGTGGGAAACCGGCCGGCGTGGTGACGGCACCGTCCTTCCAGTGGCAGCCTTCTTCGTCGGCAGCGCGGCTCAGAGGTGCGATGCTTTTGCTGGTGACTTTGCCGGCCTCTTCGAGAATGGCTTCAACGGTTTCGGCGTCGACGGTCTCGGCCAAGGCCGGCAGTTCGGCCCATAGTTTGGCGACTTCGAACACTTCATTGAGGACGAAGCGCATATCGCGCAGCGGCGCTTTGTAGTCAGCCATGGCAAACCTCGCAAGATCTAAACAGGTGATTCGTGGAATGTTGTTTTCTGAGCCCGAGTGTACCTCAACAACTTTTGCGACACATAGGGTCAACCGGTGACCGATTTGTTATTTTTAGTCACCGCAAAAAAGATCGCAGCCTGCGGCAGCTCCTACAGATAAAACTCGGTCCCATGTAGGAGCTGCCGCAGGCTGCGATCTTTTGATCTTCCTTAAAGCGCAAACATTTCAGCCGGCAACTTCATCAAGCAATCACTGCCCGCCTCGATCGCCGCACGATGCGCCGCCGTACGCGGCAACAAGCGCTTGAAGTAAAACTCGCACGTCGCCAATTTCCCGCGCAAGTAATCCCTCTCGCCCTCGCCCGCCTCCAGTTGCGCCTGCGCCACCAGGCCCATGCGCAACCACAGATAGCCAAGGATGATGTAACCGCTGTACATCAGGTAATCCACCGACGCCGCGCCCACTTCATCCGGGTTCTTCATCGCCGCCATCCCGACCTTCATCGTCAGGTCGCCCCACTGCTGGTTCAGCTCATTGAGCTGCGCAACGAAACCGCCCAACTGCGGGTGCTCAGCGTTGGCTGAGCAGAACTTATGGACGATTTTGGTGAAACCGCGCAGCAACTTGCCCTGACTGCCCAGCACCTTGCGTCCGAGCAGGTCCAGCGCCTGAATGCCGTTGGTGCCTTCATAGATCGGTGCAATCCGGCAATCGCGCACCAGTTGCTCCATGCCCCATTCGCGAATGAAACCGTGGCCGCCGAACACCTGCATGCCGTGGTTGGTCACTTCCAGGCCGGTGTCGGTCATGAACGCTTTGCAGATTGGCGTGAGGAACGCCAGCAAATCCTCGGCCTCCTGCCGTGCTTCGGCATCACCGCTCAGATGCGCGACATCGAGCAACTGCGCGGTGAAGTAGGTCAGCGCCCGATTGCCTTCGTTAAAGGCTTTCATGGTCAGCAGCATGCGCCGCACGTCCGGGTGGACAATGATCGGGTCGGCAGGTTTATCCGGGGCTTTGGCGCCGGTCAGCGCGCGCATCTGCAAGCGGTCGTTAGCGTATTTGATCGCGCCCTGGAAGCTTGCTTCGCCCAGACACAAACCCTGCATACCGGTGCCTAGCCGCGCGTGATTCATCATGGTGAACATGCAGTTCAGGCCCTTGTTCGGCTCACCGATCAGATAGCCCTTGGCGCTATCGAAGTTCAGCACACAAGTGGCCGAAGCCTTGATGCCCATCTTGTGTTCGATCGAACCACAGGAAACACCGTTGCGCTCGCCCGCTTCACCCGTCGTATCCGGCAAGAATTTCGGCACGATAAACAGCGAAATCCCTTTGGTCCCGTCTGGAGCGTCGGGCAATTTGGCCAACACCAGATGGATGATGTTGTCGCTCATGTCGTGCTCGCCGGCAGAGATGAAAATCTTACTGCCGGTAACCGCGTAACTGCCATCAGCCTGAGGCACGGCGCGGGTCTTGATGATGCCCAGATCGGTGCCGCAATGGGCTTCGGTCAGGCACATGGTGCCGGTCCACTGGCCGGAGGTGAGTTTGCTCAGGTAGGTTTCTTTTTGCTCGGAGCTGCCGTGGGCATGAATCGCCGACATCGCGCCGTGAGTCAGCCCCGGGTACATGCCCCAGGAAGTGTTGCTGGAGCCGACCATCTCGCTGATCACCAGCCCAAGCGAACTCGGCAGGCCTTGGCCGCCGTAAGCCGGATCCGCCGCCAGACCGTGCCAGCCGCCTTCCACGTATTGTGCGAAGGCTTGCTTGAAGCCTGCAGGCGTTGTCACCACGCCGTTGTCGAAATGGCAGCCCTCTTCATCACCGCTGCGATTGAGCGGCGCCAGAACGTTCTCACAGAACTTCGCGCCCTCTTCGAGGATCGCGTTGATCATGTCAGGGCTGGCGTCGTGCGCGCCAAGGGCGGCGTAATTGCTGTGGAAGTCGAAGACGTGATCGATCAGAAAGCGCATGTCGCGCAAGGGAGCTTTGTACTCAGGCATGGTGGCTTCTCCGTCAGCAGATTTCTCCAACCTACTGCCGGCCACCACACCCCACAATCATTGTGCAGACGCTGAATGCGCCGTCATCACTCAACCTGCGGCCGTGTCCATGCGCACCGCGCCACGGCGGTTTTGTCCGTATGCCATCACGCAGTTACGCCCCGCGCCTTTTGCGGCATAGAGCGCCTCGTCGGCGGACTTCAGCACTTGTTCCGGGTTGCGTTGCTCCACTCGTTCGGCAACGCCGATGCTGACCGTGACCGAAACGCTGGAAGCACCAGAGCCGGCGCGGCGCTGACGACCTTGCTGATCATCCTGCGGGCGGTTTTCCTGATTGCGCAGTTGAATGTTGTAGGACGCAATCGACTCGCGGATCACCTCAAGGTGCGGCATGCATTCCTCAAGGGTTTTGCCTGCGAACACCAGGGCGAATTCCTCACCGCCATAGCGATACGCCCTACCGCCACCGCTGATTTTCGACAGCTTGCTGGCGACCAGACGCAGTACCTGGTCACCGACATCGTGACCGTGGGTGTCGTTGAATTTCTTGAAGTGATCGACGTCGCTCATCGCCAATACATAGTTGCGACCCAAGCGCTGCATGCGTTCGTTGAGCGCGCGGCGGCCCGGCAGACCGGTGAGTTCGTCGCGGAAGGCCATCTGATAAGCCTCGTGCGCAACCGCAGCGGCAATCATCAACATCACCTGGCTGCACATGATGTTCAGGGTGAACGGCAGGATGAAGGTTTTCGGCAGCATCCAGAACACGCCGAGCAGGCCGACCAATTGCGCCGCATGCAGCGGACGTGGATTGCGCCAGTATTGCCAGGCCAATAGCAGGAACGCCGAGATGAACACTGGATACGAGAGCTGGATCAGACTCATCCACGCGCCGTGCAGCGCCGGCCAGCGAATTTCCGAGAGCCACATCAGCAATGCCTGGGGATAACTTTGCTCAAGCCCCAATGCCACGCTGCCAAAGGCCAGTAACACGGCGAAACGCGCGACCATGTCCTGGAACAGATGTGTACGTTCCTGCCATGCGGCGAACAAGCCGAACAACAACGGCAACAGCAGGCATACGAGGTGGAAGACCACCGCAGCGTCTTCGCGGACCTTGCCGTTGTCGCGGTAATAGTCGGTCTGGGTGTCGAGCAGAAAGTAGGCGATGTACACCGTGAGCATCAGAAACAGCTCGCGCTGACGGCGATAAACCGCGCAATACGCGCCGCCCAGCAACAGCACCAACGTCGGCAACACGTTGAACAGCGAAGTGAAGAACACGCTGAGGTCTTTGACGTACGCAGCCGCCAACCCCGCTAGTAACAACAGCAGTGATGGCAGGAAATGACTGAAACGTACAGCGGAAGAACGCGGCAAGGGTAAAGCTCCGACCCGTCATAGCAAAGAGATGGCATTGTGCCTGCAATGCGTGCAGTTAAGCACACACAATGTGATCCAGATCACACGCAGTCTCTTTAACGGCAGAAAACCTGACTATCTGAGCGATTTGCCAAGTTTTTTGCCCGATTTGCCATGCTGGCCACCATCACTGATGGCCAGGCCTGGAAATATTCCTCACAAATCGTTGTAGAACGGCAGTAATGGCCCCTCCGCCGTGCTGCGCCCCTCGGCGCCGTAGGGCTTGAGATTGAGTGAAGCGTCCGCTGCCTGGCGGGTGGTGACTTTCGGACTGGCCGGACGTTGGGTCACGGCATTTTCATCACCGATATGGCCCTGCGGGATGACCAGCGACGGATGATCGAACGGCGCCCGCTCCCAGGCCACGCGCGGATCGGTCAGGCCGACTTCCATGAATTTCACCAGTGCGTCGATCTCATCCGGCGTCAGGTTGAGATTGGTCATGTCCGGATCGAGATTTGAGGTGTTGTGCTGATTCGCCGAAGGATGCTCGAAACCGCTGGTGTTGTTGGCGTCTTCGCCACGACGGTCGCCGCCACGGTTGTAGAACTCCATCACCTGTTTAAGCGTGGCGCGGCTGCCGTTGTGGAAGTACGGCCCGGTCAGCGCGATGTTGCGCAAGGTCGGCGTCTTGAAGGCGCCGTCGACCGAATCACGGAAGTTGACGTTGGGCTTGAGCGTGGCGTCGCACGGAATCGCTGCGCTCAGCGGCGCCTCGAAGGTGCAGACATCGACGTCCAGCGGATCGGGGATGCTGCCGCCTTGCAACAGCTTGTTGTACTGGCGGCTGAACGACCATGGGTTACCCCAGGCATCCGAGCCACCGAGCGCGAGGTCTTCTGAGGTCGGACGCACACCGGTGTTGTAGAAACCGTTGTCGTAAAGGGTGATCAGGTTATCGGCCATGACCATGCGTTCGATGCGTTCACGCGGGTGCATCAGCAGGCGGCTGGCCGCGTTGGTCAGCTCCGCGCCGCCGTGGCAATTGACGCATTTGCCCTTGCCGAGGAACAGATTCATGCCCTGAACCTGCTGCGCGTTCATCGCGGCTGAATCGCCTTGCAGATAGGCATCAATCGGCGCCTGGTCAGAGATCAGGGTGGATTCGTACATCTGAATCGCCAACCCGAAGAACAGCGGGAAGTTGGCTTCCATCTGTGTATACGGTGCACCGCCCACCAGCACATTTTGCGTGGCGTTCCACAGGCGTGGCTGGAAGGCATTTTTGATCAATTCGCGATATGTCGGACGCCGCGCGCCGGATACCGAAGCGAGCACGGAGTCGTTGGAAGAAATCCGCTGTTGCTTGAGCATCAACTGATCAAGCATGCGCCGGCCGATGTCGGCGAAAGTGCGGCCACCGCAGGACATTTCCACCCCGCTCCCGGGCGGACCTACTGCTTGCGACGCCGCAGAAGCATCGTTGAGCGCCAGCCGGACTTTGCTTGCCACGGTGCTGCGCTCGCTGGTCACGTAAATCGCCGCATCAGGGTCACGATTGCCGAACGGCGAGAAGCCGTTAAACACGTTATTCGCCCTTCCGTCCCAAAAGTTGCGCACATTGAACGCTGCGTTGATCACCGACGGCGCGTTGCGCCCGGTGCTGCGGCGCACGTTGATGCCGCCGACCTGGAAGATGCCATCAGGCTGCTGAGTGCATTTGTCGAAACGTGGCTGGTTGGGTTTGACGAAATTGGCGTCGAACACGCCTTGGGAGCCGATCACGTCGTCCGTCGAGTAAACAATCGGCGAGTTGCGCTCCAGTGGATTACTCAGCACATGGGTCGGGAAGTCGTTTTTCTTCAGTGTGTAGTTCGGCCCGCCCTTGCCGCCGGACAGCGTCGCGTAGGACGCCACATCGCCGGGAATATCCGACGCTACAAAGGGTTTGTTGAAGATCGAAGCGACGTTGGCATTGGTGTGCGCCTGGCCGGGGTTGAGCTGGTTGGTGATGCGGTGATCGACGCCGGCGTGGTAATGGCAGGACGCACACGCCGTGGCGCCGTCGCTGCCGACTTCCATGTCCCAGAACAGCGCTTTGCCCAGCAGGATTGCGGCGGACCGGTTGAGCACGTAGTCGGTCATCAGGTCGACTTTACGGCCACCCTCGGTTCCTGAGGGATCAGGCGGAACCATGCCTCGCAGTGATTGCAGGCTCGGCACTTGCGGCACCGGCGGATCCACTTCCACAGGATCAGCCGCCATGGCGCCGCAGGCACTTAGCGTGAGGGTTAACCCGACAAGTCGACAGATGTTCATATTCTTCACCCTGACGTTGTTGTTATGAGTTCGCCGGGCGAGAGGCGTCGTGAAACAGGACAGGATTTCTCGTGAGCGCCGGTTAATCTGCGCTGTGCAATTAATTGGCCAGCCTTCCGAGAAACATTTTGAATCAATAAACGCTGGCGCTGCGCGCTGTCAGCTCACCGTTTCTGCTGGGGAAACGTCCCCAGTGTTGGGGGTAAATCCAGCGCAAAAAAAAAACCGCCGCCCCCCAAGGAGCAGCGGTTTTTCAAAAGACCGCGTTAAGGCTTAGTAGCCCAGTGCGAAGTCTTCTTCTTTCATGTCCATCAGGTTGTTGGCGCCCGACAGCATGGTGGCCACGTGAGTACGGGTGCGTGGCAGGATGCGCTGGAAGTAGAAGCGCGCGGTTTGCAGCTTGGCGGTGTAGAACGCCGCGTCGCCACTGCCTTCTGCCAGCTTTTCAGCAGCCAGACGCGCCATGTCGGCCCAGAAGTAAGCCAGGCAGGCATAACCGGAGTACATCAGGTAGTCCACGGAGGCCGCGCCGACTTCTTCGCGATCTTTCATGGCAGCCATACCGACCTTCATGGTCAGCTCGCCCCACTCTTTATTGATTGCCGCCAGCGGTGCGACGAACTCTGCAACGGCTTCGTTGCCTTCGTTGTTCTGGCAGAACTTGTGGACGATCTTGGTGAAGCCTTTCAGGGCCTCGCCTTGCGTCATCAGCACTTTACGGCCCAGCAGATCGAGTGCCTGGATACCGGTGGTGCCTTCGTACAGCATCGAAATGCGGCTGTCGCGAACGTTCTGCTCCATGCCCCACTCGGCGATGAAGCCGTGGCCGCCGTAGATCTGTACGCCGTGGTTGGCGGATTCAAAACCGACTTCGGTCATGAACGCCTTGGCGATCGGGGTCATGAAGGCCAGCAATGCGTCGGCTTTCTTTTTCTCTTCTTCATCGACGCCATATTTGACGATGTCGACCTGTTTGGCGGTGAAGTACACCATCGCACGGTTGCCTTCGGCGAAAGCCTTCATGGTCAACAGCATGCGGCGTACGTCAGGGTGCACGATGATCGGGTCAGCGGCTTTGTCCGGCGCTTTCGGGCCAGTCAGGGAGCGCATTTGCAGACGGTCGCGAGCGTATTTCAGACCGCCCTGGAAACCGATTTCGGCGTGGGCCAGACCTTGCAGCGCGGTACCCAGACGTGCGGTGTTCATAAAGGTGAACATGCAGTTCAGGCCTTTGTTCGCCGGGCCGATCAGGTAACCGGTGGCGCCGTCGAAGTTCATCACGCAAGTGGCATTGCCGTGGATGCCCATCTTGTGTTCCAGCGAGCCGCAACTCACTGCGTTGCGTGCACCGACGGTGCCATCAGCATTGGGCATGAACTTTGGAACGATGAACAGCGAGATGCCTTTGGTGCCGGCCGGTGCATCCGGCAGGCGGGCCAGTACGATGTGGACGATGTTGTCGGCCATATCGTGTTCACCGGCCGAGATGAAGATCTTGGTGCCGGAAACTTTGTAAGAACCATCGGCCTGAGGTTCGGCCTTGGTGCGCAGCATGCCCAGGTCGGTGCCGCAGTGCGGTTCGGTCAGGCACATGGTGCCGGTCCATTCGCCGGAAACCAGTTTGGTCAGATAGGCTTCTTGCTGCTCAGGGGTGCCGTGCTCGGAGATGGTGTTCATCGCACCGTGCGACAGGCCTGGGTACATGCCCCACGACCAGTTGGCTTCGCCAACCATCTCGCTCACTGCCAGACCCAGCGACTCCGGCAAGCCTTGGCCGCCGTGCTCAACGTCGTGAGCGAGGCTTGGCCAGCCGCCTTCGACGAATTGCTTGTAAGCCTCTTTGAAGCCGGTCGGGGTTTTCACGCCGGACTCGCTCCAGGTGCAACCTTCGAGGTCGCCCACGCGGTTCAGCGGCGCCAGTACCTGCTCACAAAACTTGGCGCCTTCTTCGAGAATGGCGTCAACCATGTCTGGAGTTGCGTCTGCGCAAGCCGGAAGGCTCTGATAGTGCGCTTCGTAGCCGAGCAGTTCGTCACGAACGAAGCGAATATCACGCAAGGGGGCCTTGTAGTCAGGCATAGCGATAAACCTCTGCTGATGTAACCGGGAATGAACGACCGTGTTGATTTGTTGTGACGGTCAAACAGTTGTTTGAAACATACGTTTACGCCGAAATCTTGTCAAGCATCGATCTTTTGCCGTTCGTCATCGCATCTTTCAAACGCCGGACACAGCAAACCGCCATGCGCTCGATCGAGTCACGGGTGCTGAAAAAAGATTAGTTGAGGTAGAAGGACTTACAACGAAAAACGCCGCGACAAAGCGCGGCGTTCAGGGGCAGATGGCAAAAAATCAGGCAAAGGTGTCGATGATCGTACCGAGCATTTCGTCGGAAGCTTTGGCGACTTTTACGCCCAGCTCCACTTGAAACTTGCCTTGGGCCATTTGCACCATGTCGCTGCCCAGGTCCATTTGCTGGCTGCGATCAACGCCACGCAGACGATCGACCTGCGCTTCCGAAGACTGGCTGGTGACCGAACGCTCAATGGTGTTGTTGGCAATCTGGCTGGCGGCCTGATCAACGCGGTTCTGCCCGCTCTGAATCGAGCTCAGACCTGCATAAAAAGCTGTGTTACCGGAGATTTCCATAACAGTTCTCATCCTTGGGAAGGATCAATGGCGCCATTGAACCAGAGGCGCCAGAAAAACACCCGTCAAAAACACTAATGGCACAGTGCCTGCCCATAGAGAAAAGCTTAGTCGAGCAGATCCAGTTGCAAATGATCCGCTACCGCTTCGGCACTCAAGCTCTTGAGTTTCGGCACGCGCCCAAGGCATGGCGCCGGAATTCGCTCGGCCAATGTGGCGAGGTTCTCCTCAAGCCGCGAAGTCTTCGGATCGATGATATTCGCCACCCACCCGGCCAATTGCAGCCCATCACGGGCAATCGCCTCGGCCGTCAGCAAGGCATGACTGATGCACCCCAGCCGCACACCCACCACCAGAATCACCGGCAGCTTCAACGCAATCGCCAGATCCGACAGATTGTCCTGATCCGCCAACGGCACCCGCCAGCCACCCGCGCCCTCGATCAAGGTGAAATCGGCGTTCATCGCCAGAATCTCGCGCATCGGCGCCAGCAACGATTGCACGGTCAACGCTACTCCGGCCTCACGCGCTGCCAGGTGCGGAGCGATCGCAGGCTCGAACGCCACGGGATTGACCTGTTGATAAGTCAGCGGCAGCGAACATTCGGCCAACAGCGCCAACGCATCGGAATTGCGCAGCCCCTTCGGCGTGACTTCGCACCCTGACGCCACCGGTTTGCCCGCCGCGGTACTCAAGCCTGCTGATCGCGCCGCATGCAGCAACCCGGCAGCCACGGTGGTCTTGCCGACGTCAGTGTCCGTTCCGGTGATGAAATAGGCTGCGCTCATACGGGTTTCTCCAACACGGCGTAGACCACCTGATAAGTCGCCGGCAATCCCGACGCTTCACGGAACTGCTCGTAAGCTTCCACCAGCCCGAGAATCCGCGCCCGTCCGGTCAAACCACCGGGCCGTCCGGGATTCAGATTGTGCGCACCCAAGGCCTTCAATTCATGGGTCAGGCTGCGCACATCGGGGTAATGCAGCACGTGAGACTGATTCTCCAGGCTCAACGTACGCAAGCCACTGGCCGTACACAGTTGCTCATAACGGGTGAACTCGCGGAAGCGGTTGACGTGCACCATCCCGTCGACCTGCCGCCAACTGTCGCGCAACTCGAACAACGTCCCTACACAAAGACTAGCAAACGCAAAAATCCCACCCGGTTTCAGTACGCGAAAGGCTTCGCTGAGCACCGCATCGAAGTCCGCGCACCATTGCACCGCCAGGCTGGAGAAGATCAAGTCGCAAGTCGAGTCCTGCAACGGCAGACGCTCCGCATCGCCAGCAATGAAGTACTCAGCGCCGCCCAACGGCCGCGCGTGATCGAGCATGCCCTCGGCAATGTCCAGCGCCAGACCATGGCCCTCGGCAAAATGCGCGGCCAGTGCCCGGGTGAAATAACCGGTGCCACAGCCCAGATCCAGCCAGCGCGACGGTGAAAAATCCGCCGGCAAGCGTTGAAGCAATTGCGTACCCACATCACGTTGCAACTCGGCGACGCTGTCGTAGCTGGCCGCCGCACGAGAGAAAGAGGCCGCGACCTGACGCTTGTCAGGCAAGCCGCCAGGCAGCACAAGAGACAAATCAGTCATCACCGCACTCATGTAAAAAAGCCTGGATAGCGCCCGCCAGTCCGTGGGGGTCTTCCAGAAGAAACGCATGACAGGCCTGTTCGATCAGACCTATTTCGATGTCCGGCAACAGGACGAACAACGCCCCCGCCGCTTCCGCCGGAACGAGAGCGTCCTGTCCGGCGAACAGATGAAATTGCGGGCCGCGAAATGCTTGCAGTGCTTCGCGGGTATCCAGTTGCGCGAGCAGTTCCAGGCCCGCCATCAACGCCGACGGCGCCGTGTGCGGTGCGCCGCCGAGCATCAACCGCGACAAGCCGCGCGCATCTTGTGCACCTTGAGCACAGAGCAGCGAAAAACGTTTGAGGGTCAGCCGGGGATCGGCTTGGCAACCGGCGAGAAACGCATCGAAAGTCTCGCCGGGCATCGCGGTTGGCCACTGTTCATGGGCAACGAAGGAAGGATTGCTCGCCAGCGTCAGCAATCCGCAGCAACGCTCGCCACGGCGCGCCGCCAGTTCGGACGCGAGCATGCCGCCCAGCGACCAGCCACCGAGCCAGACGTCTTGTGGAATGCGTTCATCGAGTTCATCGAGCCAGTCTTGCAGGTCGCTGGAATCCAGCTCCGGCAGCGGCTCGATTTCCACTTTCAGATGCTCGTCGAGCCCTTGCAAAGCGGCGGCCAAAGGCTCCATCGGCGACACACCGAGGCCCCAGCCGGGCAGCAGAATCAGGCGATCACGCATGGCTTGGCTCCGACGACAGTTGGGCAAAGCAATCGGCCAGCCCCTCTAACAATAGCTGCACCTGCGCCTCGCTGTGGGCGGCGGTCAGGGTCACGCGCAAGCGCGCGCTGCCGGCGGGCACGGTCGGAGGGCGGATGGCGGTAACCATCAGCCCGCGCTCGCGCAACATTTGCGAGAACCGCACCGCACGACCGGCATCGCCGATCATGATCGGCTGGATCGGCGTGAAGCTGTCCATCAACTCCAGGCCGATCTGCTCGGCGCCCTGGCGGAACTGGCGGATCAAGGTCTGCAGATGCTCACGGCGCCAGTGTTCAGTGCGCAGCAGCTCCAGACTTTTCAGGGTCGCGCAGGCCAGCGCTGGTGGCTGGCTGGTGGTGTAGATGTACGGACGGGCGAACTGGATCAGGCTTTCGATCAGCTCTTCACTGCCAGCAACAAATGCCCCTGCCGTGCCGAACGCTTTACCGAGGGTGCCAACCAGTACCGGCACATCTTCCTGGCTCAAACCGAAATGCTCGACGATGCCGCCACCGTTCGCACCCAGCGGCCCAAAACCGTGAGCGTCATCGACCATCAGCCACGCGCCTTTGGCCTTGGCTTCACGAGCCAATGCCGGCAGGTCAGCGAGATCGCCGTCCATGCTGAACACACCGTCGGTGACTACCAGCGTATTGCCGGTGGCTTTCTCAAGACGCTTGGCCAGGCTCACCGCGTCGTTGTGCAGATAACGATTGAAACGCGCGCCGGACAACAGACCCGCGTCCAGCAGCGAAGCGTGATTGAGGCGGTCTTCCAGCACCGTATCGCCCTGCCCGACCAGCGCCGTGACCGCGCCGATATTAGCCATGTAGCCGGTGGTAAAGAGCAATGCACGCGGTCGACCGGTGAGATCGGCCAGCGCTTCTTCCAGTGCGTGATGCGGGCCACTGTGGCCAATCACCAGATGCGAGGCACCGCCACCGACGCCCCAGCGTTCAGCACCGGCGCGCCAGGCTTCGATCACTTGCGGATGATTGGCCAAGCCTAGGTAATCGTTGTTGCAGAAGGCGAGCAACGGTTTGCCGTCGACCACCACTTCAGGCCCCTGCGGGGACTCAAGCAGCGGTCGCTGGCGATAGAGATTTTCGGCACGACGGGCAGCAAGGCGTGCGGCGAGATCGAAAGACATGCAGGCCTCGACTTTCAAGTGACACAGATCCCTTGTGGGAGCGAGCCTGCTCGCGAATAGGCCTTCACATCCAACATCAATGTCGACTGAGGCACCGCTTTCGCGAGCAGGCTCGCTCCCACAAGGGGTTTTGCATTCCTTCAGAGGAATCCGCGCAGCTTTAAACCGCGGCGTTGTAGAACTGCTCGCTGCTCTTCTGCTCCACCAGCGCCTGTTCGATTGCGGCCTGGTGAACCTCATCGGAATGTTCTTCACGAGCTTCCGGCTGAATGCCCAGACGCGCGAACAACTGCATGTCCTTGTCCGCCTGCGGGTTGGCGGTGGTCAGCAGTTTGTCGCCGTAGAAAATCGAGTTGGCGCCGGCGAAGAAGGCCAGGGCCTGCATCTGCTCGTTCATCGCTTCGCGGCCGGCGGACAGGCGCACGTGGGATTGCGGCATGAGGATGCGGGCCACGGCGAGCATGCGGATGAAGTCGAACGGATCGACGTCTTCGGCGTTTTCCAGCGGGGTGCCGGCAACTTTCACCAACATGTTGATCGGCACCGATTCCGGATGCTCCGGCAGGTTGGCCAACTGGATCAGCAGATTGGCGCGGTCATCCAGCGACTCGCCCATGCCGAGAATGCCGCCGGAGCAGATCTTCATCCCCGATTCACGCACATAGGCCAGCGTTTGCAGACGTTCGCTGTAAGTACGGGTGGTGATGATGCTGCCGTAGAACTCGGGCGACGTGTCGAGGTTGTGGTTGTAGTAATCGAGCCCGGCCTTGGCCAGTGCCTCGGTCTGATCCTGATCGAGACGGCCGAGGGTCATGCAGGTTTCCAGGCCCATGGCCTTCACGCCTTCGACCATTTTCAGCACGTACGGCATGTCTTTGGCCGACGGATGTTTCCACGCCGCGCCCATGCAGAAACGTGTCGAACCGATGGCCTTGGCGCGTGCTGCCTCTTCGAGGACTTTCTGCACTTCCATCAACTTTTCTTTTTCAAGGCCGGTGTTGTAGTGACCGGACTGCGGGCAGTACTTGCAGTCTTCCGGGCAGGCGCCGGTCTTGATCGACAGCAGTGTCGACACCTGAACGCGGTTGGCGTTGAAATGTGCGCGGTGCACCGTTTGCGCCTGGAACAGCAAGTCGTTGAATGGCTGTACGAAGAGTGCTTTGACTTCGGCCAGAGACCAGTCGTGACGCAGGGTGGCGGTGGTGCTCGCGCTCATGGGTAGTTCCTTGGTTATGCTTGGCTGGCGGCTGCGGGAACGGAATACCCACAGGCGCGACACGGATGTTCGGCATATTTAAGGAAGAGTCATGCGCTGTCAACCACGATACGAAGGACAGGTTTACATCTGTTTAAATAATGTACAGACCTGCTTACTTTGCGATGAGCCGGCAGAAGCAGAAATGCCAATCTGCGTGGCCTGCGAAACGGATTTGCCCTGGCTCGGCGACCACTGCCAGACCTGCGCCCTGCCACTCTCTGCCGCCGACCTGACCTGTGGCGAGTGCCTGCTAGAGCCGCCGGCGTTCGAACAGGTGGTGGTGCCGTGGCGCTATGGCTTCCCGGTCGACAGTTTGATTACGCGTTTTAAACACAACGCAAAATGGCCGTTTGGCCACCTGCTCGCCGACGTTCTCGGGCAATACCTGCAACATCACTTCGATGAGGGGTTGCCGAGGCCTGATGTGTTGTTGCCGGTGCCGCTGGCGAACAAACGTCTGCGTCAACGCGGGTTCAACCAGGCTGCGATGCTGGCGCGGTGGTTGAGTCAGTCACTGGATCTGCCGTGCGAAGAACGGGTTCTGCGGCGAATCAAGGATACCGATGCTCAGCAGGATCTCGACGCCAAGGCGCGTAAAGGTAATCTGCGCAATGCCTTCAGCCTCATGCCGGATGCGCGCATAAAAGACCGACATCTCGCGCTGGTTGACGACGTATTGACCACTGGCGCGACCGCACAGGCTCTCGCCCGGTTGCTGATAAACGCTGGCGCCGCCCGGGTCGATGTCTATTGCTTGGCCCGCACGCCGAAACCCGGAGCCTGAATATTGCGCAATCCCCTGTGGGAGCGAGCCTGCTCGCGAAGGGGCCAGCACATTCAACATTTTTGCTGGCTGACACTCCGCTTTCGCGAGCAGGCTCGCTCCCACTGGGAGACTTGTGTCGGACTTGACTCTCGCGTCGCTAGCGGCCAACTTCCACGTCCACCGCCACAAAAAAGCACCCATTCATGTCCATGCCTTCCCTGCTCTCCCAGCACATCGTCCGCCGTCCGCAGCGCATCGCCCTGCTGCAACATATCGCCGAACAGGGCTCGATCACCCGCGCGGCGAAAAGTGCTGGCCTGAGCTACAAAGCGGCATGGGACGCCATCGATGAGCTGAACAACCTCGCGCAGAAACCGCTGGTCGAGCGCGCCGTCGGCGGCAAGGGTGGCGGCGGTGCGAAACTCTCCAGCGAAGGCGAGCGCGTTTTGCGCCTGTACCAAAAACTGCAGGCCTTGCAGGCCCAGGTGCTGGAGGCAGCGGAAGACGCCAGTGATCTGGATCTGCTCGGTCGTTTGATGCTCAGAACCAGCGCACGCAATCAGTTGCACGGCAAGGTCGTGGCGATCGAAGCGCAGGGCCGCAATGACCTGATCCGTCTCGAACTGGCCGAAGGCCTGTGCCTCGACGCGCAGATCACCCATGACAGCACCGTGCACCTGGAGCTGCAAGCCGGCACCGAAGTGGTCGCCCTGATCAAGGCCGGCTGGCTGGAATTGCTCAGCAATGAGCAGCCTGCAACGTTTGGTCACAATCTTCTCAACGGCACCATCGAAGCGATCCTCGACGCCGAGGATGGCCCGAGCGAAGTGCGCATTGCCCTGCCCAACGGCCATATCCTCTGTGCCCTGGCGGAACCGTTGGACCTGCGCACTCGCGGGTTGGGCCTCGCACAACCAGTGCAGGTGCAGTTTTCGCCGTCCAACGTGCTGCTCGGCACGCCGCTGTAATCAGGCGCTGCAACGAAAGCGTCATCGACGCTCATTAAGGTGGCTGCCAAAACCAAGCAGGGAGCCTGATGTGAGCCTATTAGAAGAAAACCAATCCACTGACCTGGAAAAAATGGTCGGCCTCAGCCGTCGCGGTTTCATCGGCGCCGGTGCGCTGTGCGGCGCGGCGATGTTCCTCGGCGGCAGCCTGTTGAGCCGCAGCGCGCTGGCCACTGGCGTCAGTGCCGGCAACAGCCGTCTGCTCGGTTTCGAGAGTATTCCGGCGGCAACCACCGACGTCATCACACTGCCCAAAGGCTACAAGTCTTCGGTGCTGATCAGTTGGGGCCAGCCCCTGCAAAAGAACGGCCCGGCCTTCGACCCGAGTGGCAACGGCACCGCTGCCGCACAAGAAGTGCAATTCGGCGACAACAACGACGGCATGAGCCTGTTCGCCTTCCCCGACGACCGCAATCGCGCGCTGATGGCGATCAACAACGAATACACCAACTACCGCTACCTCTATCCGCACGGCGGCATGCCGCAATCGGCCGAAGACGTGCGCAAGGCGCTGGCCTGCGAAGGCGTCTCGGTGATTGAAGTGCAACGCAAGAACGGTCAATGGCAGTTCGTTCAGGGTTCGCGCTACAACCGCCGCATTCACGGCAACTCACCGCTGCGCATCAGCGGCCCGGCGGCCGGTCACGACTTGATGAAAACGGCGGCCGACAAACACGGCAAGAAAGTCCTCGGCACCTTCCAGAACTGCGCCAACGGCAAAACGCCGTGGGGTACTTACCTGACCTGCGAAGAAAACTTCACCGACTGTTTCGGCAGCAGCAATGCCCAGCAACAGTTCGACCCGGCGCAGAAGCGTTACGGTGTCTCCGTCGCCAGCCGCGAGATCAACTGGCACCCGTACGACCCGCGCTTCGACATGGCGAAAAACCCCAACGAACTCAACCGACACGGCTGGGTGGTCGAGATCGATCCGTTCGATCCGCAATCGACCCCGGTCAAGCGCACAGCGCTGGGCCGCTTCAAGCATGAAAACGCCGCACTGGCCGAGACCGACGACGGTCGCGCCGTGGTGTACATGGGCGACGACGAGCGTGGCGAGTTCATCTATAAATTCGTCAGCCGCGACCGCATCAACCATCGCAACGCCAAGGCCAACCGCGACATCCTCGATCACGGCACCCTGTACGTGGCCAAGTTCGATAATGGCGACAGCAACCCCGACCACCCGAAAGGCCAGGGCCAGTGGATCGAACTGACCCACGGCAAAAACGGCATCGACGCCAGCAGCGGTTTCGCCGATCAGGCCGAAGTGCTGATCCACGCGCGCCTCGCCGCCAGCGTGGTTGGCGCGACGCGCATGGACCGTCCGGAGTGGATCGTCGTCAGTCCGAAGGACGGTCAGGTCTATTGCACCCTGACCAACAACGCCAAGCGCGGCGAAGACGGGCAGCCGGTGGGCGGGCCGAACCCGCGCGAGAAAAACGTCTACGGGCAGATTCTGCGCTGGCGCACCGACCGTGACGATCACGCCTCGAAGACGTTTGCCTGGGATCTGTTTGTGGTCGCTGGCAACCCGGGCGTGCATGCAGGGACGCCGAAGGGCGGCTCAAAGAACATCACCCCGCAGAACATGTTCAACAGCCCGGATGGCTTGGGTTTCGACAAGGCCGGACGCTTGTGGATTCTCACCGACGGTGATTCGAGCAACACCGGCGACTTCGCCGGGATGGGCAATAACCAGATGCTTTGCGCCGATCCGAAGACCGGTGAAATTCGCCGATTCATGGTCGGGCCGATTGGTTGTGAGGTGACGGGAATCAGCTTTTCGCCGGATCAGAAAACCCTGTTTGTCGGGATTCAGCATCCGGGGGAGAACGGCGGTTCGACCTTCCCCGAGCATCTGCCGAATGGCAAGCCGCGGTCTTCGGTGATGGCGATCACTCGCGAGGATGGTGGAATCGTCGGCGCCTGACAGGCCCTCATCGCGAGCAGGCTCACTCCTACATTTGGAATGCGTGCGTTCCCCTGTAGGAGTGAGCCTGCTCGCGATAGCGTCAGCACAGACACCAACCACCTCCCCCGCTGCCATCTGCGCTACCATGCTGGGCCGGACGCGGCAGCCTGCTGCGCGCAGGAGTCAGCATGGCCCACCCGTTTGAAACCCTTACCCCCGACCTCGTGCTCGATGCCGTTGAAAGCATCGGCTTTCTCAGTGATGCGCGCATTCTGGCGCTCAACAGCTACGAAAACCGCGTCTATCAGGTCGGCATCGAAGACTCCGAACCGCTGATCGCCAAGTTCTACCGCCCGCAACGCTGGACCAACGAAGCCATCCTCGAAGAACATCAATTCACCTTCGAACTGGCCAACGTCGACATCCCGGTGGTAGCGCCGCTGATCCACAACGGCGAAACCCTGCACGAGCATGCCGGTTTTCGCTTCACTCTGTTCCCGCGTCGCGGCGGGCGGGCGCCGGAGCCGGGCAACCTTGATCAGTTGTATCGCCTCGGCCAGTTGCTCGGGCGCATCCACGCGGTCGGCGCGACCAAGCCGTTCGAACACCGTGAAGCCCTCGCGGTGCAGAACTTCGGCCACGCTTCGCTGAACACCTTGCTCGAAGGCAACTTCATTCCGAAAAGCCTGCTGCCGGCCTACGAGTCCGTCGCCCGCGACCTGCTCAAACGCGTGGAAGATGCCTACGCCAACACACCGCACCAGAACATCCGCATGCACGGCGATTGCCACCCCGGCAACATGATGTGCCGTGACGAGATGTTCCACATCGTCGACCTCGACGACTGCCGCATGGGCCCAGCGGTGCAGGACATCTGGATGATGCTCGCCGGTGATCGTCAGGAATGCCTCGGACAACTGTCGGAATTGATGGACGGCTATAACGAGTTCCACGACTTCGATCCGCGCGAACTGGCACTGATCGAGCCGCTGCGCGCCTTGCGCCTGATGCACTACAGCGCCTGGCTGGCGCGGCGCTGGGATGACCCGGCGTTCCCGCACAGTTTTCCGTGGTTTGGTACCGAGCGTTATTGGGGTGATCAAGTGTTGGCGTTGCGTGAGCAACTGTCCGCGCTGAATGAAGAGCCACTGAAACTCTTCTGATCCACCAATATCCTTGTGGGAGCGAGCCTGCTCGCGAATACGGACTGACATTCAACAGTGATGTCGACTGAAACGACGCCTTCGCAAGCAGGCTCGCTCCCACAATTGTCCGGTGTTCACAATTTCCCGACCATTGCGCTACGGCATTCGTAGACAAATCTCCTTACAATCCCTCCTTTGTTAGCTGCCTAAGCAAGGATTCTGCATGCAAGCCGCCAACCCGCGTCGCGGGTACATTCTGGGCCTGAGCGCCTACATCATCTGGGGCCTGTTCCCGATCTACTTCAAAGCCATCGCCGAAGTGCCGGCCGTTGAAATCATCATCCATCGAGTGTTGTGGTCGGCGCTGTTTGGTGCGTTGTTGCTGATGGTGTGGAAACACCCAGGCTGGTTGCGCGAACTGCTCGACAACCCTAAACGCCTGGCGATTCTGGCCCTGAGCGGCACGTTGATCGCGGCCAACTGGCTGACCTACGTGTGGTCGGTGAATAACGGGCGCATGCTCGAAGCGAGCCTCGGCTACTACATCAACCCATTGGTAAACGTGCTGCTGGGGATGTTGATTCTCGGTGAACGCTTGCGGCGGATGCAGTGGCTCGCGGTCGGCCTGGCGGCGGTTGGTGTGGCGCAGCAGGTCTGGCAGGTCGGCAGTCTGCCGTGGGTATCGCTGGTGCTGGCGTTGACGTTCGGCTTCTACGGTCTGATCCGCAAACAGGCGCCGGTCAAGGCGTTACCGGGGCTGGTGGTGGAAACCTGGATGCTGGTACCGATCGCGATTGCCTGGCTGCTGTTCAATCAGACCGCGACCAGCGCCCAACCGGAGTTCTGGACCACCTCGCAAGCCTGGTGGCTGGTAGCAGCCGGCCCGGTGACATTGGTGCCGCTGGTGTGTTTCAACGCTGCCACGCGTCACTTGCCCTACACCACCATCGGCTTCCTGCAATACCTGGCGCCGACTTTGGTGCTGCTGCAAGCCGTGCTGCTGTTCGGTGAGCATCTATCGTCCAGCACACTGGTGGCGTTTATCTTCATTTGGGCCGGCCTGGCCGTTTACAGCGTCGATGCCGTGATCAGTTTGCGCCGGCGTAGCTGATCAAAAAACGTACAAACCCTTACAGGCCACGGTTCTCGTGGCCTGCATCGTTCCTTCCCAAGGTTATCCACAGCGTGATCCCCGCCGTTTGTGTGCAAGTCACTGAATGTTGGCGATTTTTTGATCAGCTCCGCGCAAGCCCCGGCCGGCCTGACGCTGCGCCCGGTCTCTACAGGTTATCCACAGGCAGGTGCACGTTAAAACTGGATAACCCGGTCAGCGCTTAACTGTCTGTGCGTAACACCAGTTCGACCATCAGATCATCAGCCAGGGTTTCCAGCCGCGACTGCAATACATCCAGCGACAGGGTTAGCGGTACCGCGAGAATCGCTTCGGCGTGGAACAGCGGTTCGCTGCTCATCGGTGCCGGACGCACTTCAGTCACCAGCCGCTCAAGGTTGACGCCCTGCTCGCTCAACAGCCGGGTGATGTCGCGGACGATACCGGGCCGGTCATTGCCCACCAACTCCATGGCGATCGGCTTCCAGGTACAGGATTGTTCGATACCGCTCTCGGCGATCAGCACGCGAATGCCGTGCGTCGACAATGCTTGTAAGGCATCGACTAATTCGTCGTAAGCCTCTGCCGGCACCCCGACCCGAAGAATCCCGGCGAACTGCCCGGCCATCCGCGACATGCGGCTTTCCAGCCAGTTACCGCCGTGTTCGGCAATGCATTGGGCGATGCGCTCGACCTGCCCAGGCTTGTCCGGGGCGAATACGGTGAGTACGAGATGGTCCATGGCGCAGCCCTCTTGTCATGACTTTTGTTGTAGAAGGGGAAGTATAGGCAAGGGATGGTCCGCCGCCTCAGACGCCCGAAACAACAAATCGTGTACAACTTTTTATATTTAGCTGGAACAATCCATCTGTTTTTTGAGAACATCCCGTTCCGCGATGTGACCGCAATGCGACATGAGGTCGCAGAACGACGTAATTAGTCTGATTTTCACAAGCGCAACTCATCATGTAGTATGCCGCAGCGCGCACTACATAACGCTGAATCGATGTCTGCCCAAAGCCTGTTCGCAACCCTGAAAGCCCCGTCAGCAAGGCCCCAAGCCGTTGATTGGTCCCAGCCCAGCCGCCAGCAATGGCATGTACTGGTCGGCAGGTTTGTGGTTTAAATGGCCAGAGGCTTCATTGTCAAATTGAAGAGCTGAAAAGCGAAATAGCTGAGCAGAGTGAGGCAAGCAATGACTGAACACGTTCAAGTCGGTGGCCTGCAGGTCGCCAAAGTCCTGTTCGACTTCGTGAACAACGAAGCCATTCCCGGTACCGGCCTCACCGCCGAAAAATTCTGGGAAGGTGCCGACAAGGTCATTCATGACCTGGCGCCGAAGAACAAAGCCCTACTCGCCAAACGCGATGACTTCCAGGCTCGCATTGATGCCTGGCACCAGGAACGCAACGGTCAGGCGCACGACGCCGTGGCCTATAAAGCCTTCCTGCAAGAAATCGGTTATCTGCTGCCAGAAGCGGCTGATTTCCAGGCAACGACGCAAAATGTCGATGATGAAATCGCCCGTACCGCCGGTCCGCAACTCGTTGTGCCCGTGATGAACGCCCGCTTCGCTCTCAATGCCTCGAATGCCCGCTGGGGTTCGCTGTATGACGCCCTCTACGGCACCGACGCGATCAGCGAAGACGGTGGCGCGGAAAAAGGCAAAGGCTACAACAAGGTGC
The DNA here is from genome assembly GCF_014268485.2 of Pseudomonas zeae. Taxonomy (NCBI): domain Bacteria; kingdom Pseudomonadati; phylum Pseudomonadota; class Gammaproteobacteria; order Pseudomonadales; family Pseudomonadaceae; genus Pseudomonas; species Pseudomonas zeae. Next base: position 6,282,868 of record NZ_CP077090.1, read on the forward strand.
GTGGCGACAAAGTCATCGCCTTCGCCCGTGCCTTCCTCGACGAAGCCGCACCATTGGCTGCTGGCTCCCACGTCGATTCGACCGCCTACAAAATCGCTGACGGCAAACTGCTGGTCACCCTCAAGGGCGGCAGCAACACCGGCCTGCGCGACGATGCACAACTGATCGGTTTCCAGGGCGACGCCAACGCGCCAATCGCCATTCTGCTGAAACACAACGGTCTGCACTTCGAAATCCAGGTCGACGCCACTACCCCGGTTGGCCAGACCGACGCGGCCGGCGTCAAAGACATCCTGATGGAAGCAGCGCTGACCACCATCATGGACTGCGAAGACTCCGTGGCCGCCGTCGATGCCGACGACAAAGTGGTGATCTACCGTAACTGGCTCGGCCTGATGAAGGGCGATCTGTCGGAATCCGTTTCCAAGGGCGGTCAGACCTTCACCCGCACCATGAACCCGGATCGCACCTACACCGCGCCAAATGGCGGTGAAGTGACGTTGCACGGTCGTTCACTGCTGTTCGTGCGCAACGTTGGCCACTTGATGACCATCGACGCGATCCTCGACAAAGACGGCAACGAAGTTCCGGAAGGCATCCTCGACGGTCTGGTCACTTGCCTGGCGGCGATGCACAACCTCAACGGCAACACTTCGCGCCGCAACACCCGCACCGGTTCGGTCTACATCGTTAAACCGAAGATGCACGGCCCGGAAGAAGCAGCGTTCACCAACGAGCTGTTCGGTCGCATCGAAGACGTGTTGGGCCTTACGCGCAATACGCTGAAAGTCGGGATCATGGACGAGGAGCGCCGCACCACGGTCAATCTCAAGGCCTGCATCAAGGCGGCCAGCGAGCGCGTGGTGTTCATTAACACCGGTTTCCTCGATCGCACTGGCGACGAAATCCACACCTCCATGGAAGCCGGCCCGGTGGTACGCAAGGCCGACATGAAGGCTGAGAAGTGGATCGGCGCTTACGAAAACTGGAACGTCGATATCGGTCTGAGCACCGGCCTGCAAGGTCGCGCGCAAATCGGTAAAGGCATGTGGGCGATGCCCGACCTGATGGCCGCGATGCTTGAGCAGAAAATCGCGCACCCGTTGGCCGGTGCCAACACCGCTTGGGTGCCGTCGCCGACTGCTGCTGCGCTGCATGCGCTGCACTACCACAAGGTCGACGTGTTCGCCCGTCAGGCCGAACTGGCCAAACGTGCTCGCGCCTCGGTGGACGACATCCTGACCATCCCGCTGGCGGTCAATCCGAACTGGACGCCAGAGCAGATCAAGAACGAACTGGACAACAATTCCCAGGGCATTCTTGGTTATGTGGTGCGCTGGATCGACCAGGGTGTGGGCTGCTCGAAAGTGCCGGACATCAATGACGTCGGCCTGATGGAAGACCGTGCCACGCTGCGTATCTCCAGCCAGCACATCGCCAACTGGCTGCGCCACGGTGTCGTCACCGAAGCGCAAGTGATGGAAAGCCTCAAGCGCATGGCGCCGGTGGTGGATCGTCAGAACGCCAACGACCCGCTGTACCGTCCGCTGGCACCGAACTTCGACAGTAACATCGCCTTCCAGGCGGCGGTCGAACTGGTGATCGAAGGCACCAAACAGCCGAACGGCTACACCGAGCCGGTGCTGCACCGTCGTCGTCGCGAGTTCAAGAAGGCCAACGGCCTGTAACTTGCGCTGAATGCCGGACATGAAAAAGCCCTGATCGAAAGATCAGGGCTTTTTTGTTTGTGCTGTGGATTGGATTTTTGTGGCGGGCTTGAGATCCATCCCCCTCACCCCAGCCCTCTCCCCCAAGGGGTAGAGGGGGAAAGGGGGCCGATCTATGTGCTTTTCAAAATCTGAGCCCGGCTCAGGAATTGCCAAGAGTAGAGGGGGAAAGGGAGCAGATTTATATGCTTATCAAAATCTGAGCTCGGCTCAGGAATTGCCAAGGGTTGAGGAGAAAGGGAGCAGATATTGGTGCTTTTCAAAATCTGAGTTCGACTTAGGAATTTCAAGTCGGTGGACCTTGCACATCCACCGCGGTCAGTCCCCTCTCCCCCTGGGAGAGGGCTAGGGTGAGGGGCTTCTAAGGCTCGATACCCAATTCATGTTTCACCAACGCCAACAACTTGCCCGTATCAATCGGCTTGAGCAAAAAATCCACCACGCTCAAATGCATCGCCGCAATCGCATCTTTCACATCCGCATCGCCGGACACGATGATGATCGGCAGCGCCGCCCTTACCGATTCACGCACCTGGCGAATAAGCTCAAGGCCACCGACATGGCCCATGCGTAGATCGGTAATCACCAGCCCGATCGACGGTTTTTCTTCGAGCATCTTCAGCGCCGTCTCACCACTGGCAGCGGTCATGCAACGAATGCCATCCAACGCGAGAATCTCCGACAACAGCTCCCGGGCGTCCTTGTCGTCATCGACGATCAGTACACGCTGCGGCGGCAAATCGGGTTCGAGCATTACAGCGCTGAGCGCTTCACGCTCGGCGTCGCTCAAAATATCGTGGTCGGACATGGCGTTCTCTACGTTTTCAAATCAATCACCTGGCACAGTCGTCAGACATCGCTAAGCAGAGCTTCAATGTGCACTTCGTCGGATTTTTTTCCAAGAGGCTGGCGGGCGAATTTCCGACTGTTTTTGTAGGGCACTTCCCAAATGTGCCCAACGGCAGCTCAAACCTAGACTTACGTCCAATGGGCACCCCGCCCGCAGGGGTCGACCATGGCTGCAACGATCCGACAACAACAATTCGAAAAAGACTGCGGTAATGGTTATGAGTAAAGCGGACGCCTTCACCCAGGCAGGGAAAACCGCGGTATTGCAGAACATTCAGGGCACCCTGCAATTCCTCCAGCGCTTCCCGCCCTTCAATCAGATGGAATACGCCCACCTGGCTTATCTGGTGGAACAATGTCAGCTGCGTTTCTACGGCCAGGGCGAAAGCATCATCAAACCCGCCGACGGCCCGGTTGAACACTTCTATATCGTCAAGCAAGGTCGGGTGGTCGGCGAACGTCAGCACATCACCAAGCCCGGCACCGAGACCACGTTTGAAATCACCACCGGCGAATGCTTTCCGCTGGCCGCGTTGCTCGGCGAACGCGCGACCCGCACCGAACACCTGGCCGGCGAAGACACCTTCTGCCTGCAACTGAACAAACTGGCATTCATCAAGCTGTTCGCCCTCTCCAACGCCTTCCGCGACTTCGCGTTACGCGGGGTCAGCAGCCTGCTGGATCAAGTCAATCAGCAAGTGCAGCAGAAAGCCGTGGAAACCCTTGGCACCCAGTATTCGCTGAACACCCGACTGGGCGAACTGGCGATGCGTCACCCGGTCACCTGCAGCCCCGACACGCCATTGCGTGAAGCGGTGAAGCTGATGCACGAGCAGCAGGTCGGCAGCATCGTTGCAGTGGATGCACACAAGGCGCCACTGGGCATTTTCACCCTGCGCGATCTGCGTCATGTCGTGGCAGCGGGCGTCGGTGATTTCAGCGAGGCTATCGAGCGCCACATGACGCCTTCGCCCTTTTATCTTTCGCCGGATCACAGTGCGTTCGATGCGGCGATTGCCATGACCGAACGGCATATCGCCCACGTCTGTCTGGTCAAGGATCAGCGTTTGTGTGGCGTGGTCTCCGAGCGCGATCTGTTTTCCCTGCAACGGGTCGACCTGGTGCACCTGGCCCGGACGATTCGCAGCGCCCAGCGCGTCGAACAACTGGTCGGCCTGCGCGGTGAGATCGGCCAACTGGTCGAACGCATGCTCGCCCACGGCGCGTCCTCGACGCAGATCACCTACATCATCACCCTGCTCAACGACCACACCGTGTGCCGCGTGATCGAACTGACCCTCGCGGAAAAAGGCGATCCCGGCGTGCCATTCAGTTGGTTGTGCTTCGGCAGCGAAGGCCGTCGCGAGCAGACGCTGCACACCGATCAGGACAACGGCATTCTGTTCGACGCCCGCGATGCTGCGCATGCAGCGGAGATTCGCGGCAAGCTGCTGCCGATTGCCCAGCAGATCAACCAGAGTCTGGCGCAGTGCGGTTTCACTCTGTGCAAGGGCAACATCATGGCCGGCAATCCCGAGCTGTGTCTGTCACGAGCAGAATGGGCGCGGCGTTTTGCGGCGTTCATTCGTGAGGCGACGCCGGAGAATCTGCTCGGTTCGAGTATTTACTTCGATCTGCGCGTGGTCTGGGGCGATGAAAAAGGCTGCGAACAATTGCGCCGCGGCATTCTCGATCAGGTCGGTGACAACCGTTTGTTCCAGCGCATGATGGCCGAGAACGCCCTGCGCAACCGTCCACCGGTGGGGCGTTTCCGCGAGTTTGTGCTGGCGCGCAAGAATGGCGAAAAAGCCACGCTGGACCTCAAGGTGCAGGGGCTGACGCCGTTCGTGGATGGCGCACGCTTGCTCGCGCTGGCCAACGGCATCGACGCCAACAATACCCTCGAGCGCTTCCGTCAGTTGGTCGAGAAAGAAGTCATCGAGCGACTGGATGGCGCGGCGTATGAAGAGGCCTATCACTTCATTCAGCAAACGCGCATGCAACAGCATCAACTGCAGACGCGGGAGAACCTGCCCTATTCCAACCGCGTTGACCCGGACAGCCTCAATCACCTCGACCGGCGCATCCTGCGTGAATCCCTGCGCCAGGCCCAGCGTCTGCAAAGCAGCCTGATGTTGCGGTATCAGCTATGAGCCTGTTCTCGTGGCTGCGTCCGGCCAGCCCGGTATTGCCGGTGGAGTGGCAACAGCGTCTGGCGAAGCTGCCAGCGATCACCGAGCTGCGCGAATGCACGTTGCGCGAACAACGCTGGGTGGTGCTGGATCTGGAAACCACCGGGCTGAATCTGAACAAGGACCGTGTGTTGTCGATTGGCGCGGTGGTGATCGAGGACGGCGCGATCGATTTCAGTCAGCAGTTCGAACGCACGCTGCAATGTCGCGAGCTGAAGCTCAGTCCGAGCGTGTTGATTCACGGGTTGGGGCCGAATGCGATTGCGGCGGGCAGTGAGCCGGTCGAGGCGTTGCTGGAACTCATGGAATTTATCGGCGACAGCCCGGTGCTGGCGTTTCATGCGCCGTTTGATCAGCACATGCTCGGGCGTGCGCTGAAGGAACATCTGGGGCACAAGTTGCAGCAGGTGTTCCTGGATGTCGCCGACATTGCACCGCTAGTGTGCCCGCAAGCGAACATTCGTGAGGCCGGGCTGGATGAGTGGATTGAGTGGTTCAAGCTTGAGGTGTTCGAGCGGCATAACGCGAGCGCCGATGCGCTGGCCACTGCGGAGTTGGCGTTGATTCTGTTCAGCCGGGCGCGGGGGCAGCAGATTCATAGTCCGTTGAATTTGCAGCAGCGGTTGAGTCAGTGGAAGCGGCGGCAGCAGGCGCCTTCGTTCTGAAATTGAGTCAAGTCCAAGATCCATCGCCCTCACCCCAGCCCTCTCCCAGAGGGAGAGGGAGCCTACCGAGGTGTCTCGGGCTCTTCATCGACCTGAGAAATCGGGTCGATTATGGATTCCCTGAAGTTCGCTCAGGTCGGTGTACCTCCAGAATATCCCCCGATCGATCCCCTCTCCCTCTGGGAGAGGGCTAGGGTGAGGGTCTGCCTTTACATGCCCACCTGACCAGTGGCCAATTGCTAACCATTCCCACCTCTGCCACAATCGCGAACAATTCGCGTTAGTTAATATTTCCCAATCGGTGATGTCCGGTGTCGTCAGTCCCAAGCCCTAACAGTGAGCTCGTCGGTGCGATGTATCGTGACCATCGCGGTTGGCTGCTGGCGTGGCTGCGGCGCAATGTGGCCTGCCCGCAACGTGCCGAGGACCTCAGTCAGGACACCTTCGTCCGCTTGCTCGGTCGCGACGACATGCTGACACCCCGTGAGCCGCGCGCCTTTCTGGTGGCGATCGCCAAAGGCTTGCTGTTCGACTACTTCCGCCGTGCGGCGCTGGAACAGGCCTACCTCACCGAACTGATGCTGATCCCCGAAGGCGAACAACCGTCGGTGGAAGAACAGCAAATGATTCTCGAAGACCTCAAAGCCATCGACCGCTTGCTCGGCAAACTGTCGACCAAGGCCCGCGCCGCGTTCCTTTATAACCGCCTCGATGGCCTCAGCCATGCCGAGATCGCCGACAAGCTTGGCGTCTCGGTGCCGCGCGTGCGCCAGTATCTGGCGCAAGGCATTCGTCAGTGCTACATCGCGCTGTACGGTGAGCCGACGTGAGCCCGGCCGGTTCCAGACCGGTGCCGGCGCATGTGCTGGACGCGGCGATTGCCTGGCAACTGACCCTCGATTCGAGCAGCCCGCTGGAGCGCGAGGAATTCGCCAAATGGCATGCGGCCCATGAAGAACACGCCCGCGCGTGGCGGCAACTGGGCATGCTCGATCAGCGCTTCAGCGTGGCCAAAGGTCCGGCCCGCAGTGCCTTGCTGCAGTCGCGCGAAGGCATTCGCCTCCGGGTGCGCAGACTGGGCAGCGGGCTGGCCAGCGTTGTGGTGCTGGTCGGTGTGGGGCTGTTCGCCAGCGAACGCTTTCTGCCACTGGATTACTGGCTCGCCGATCAACGCACCGCGACCGGTGAGCAGCGCACTGTGCGTCTAGCGGACGGCACTGTGTTGAATCTGAACACCCACAGTGCGGTGGATGTGCGGTTCGATGGCAAGCGCCGGTTGATCGTGTTGCAGGAAGGCGAAATTCTCGTCGAAACCGGGCATGGCGATGCGCGACCCTTTATCGTCGAAACCCGCGAAGGCAGCATGCGCGCGCTGGGTACGCGGTTCCTGGTCAAGCGTGAAGACCAAGGCACGCGCCTGAGTGTGTTGCAGTCGGCGGTCGCGGCGCACCCGCAATCCAACCCTGAAGAGCAAATTCTCCATGAAGGCCAGCAAGTGCTGCTGCGCCGTGATGGATTGGGTTCGATCGTCGCGCTCAACCCCGGCGCCGATGCCTGGACGCGCGGCATGCTGGTGGTCGATAACGCGCGGTTGGGCGATCTGGTGCACGAACTCGGGCGTTATCGTCGCGGGCATCTGGGCGTGGCGCCGGACGTGGCTGACCTGCGGATTACCGGTAGCTTCCCGCTGCATGACACCGATAAGGCCCTGAGCGCATTGCTGCCGACCCTGCCGGTGCAGATCGAGCGGCATACGCCGTATTGGGTCACAGTCGCTAAGGCCGATATAAAGCCTGAATAACAGGCCGGCAGAACCACCGCTTTCGCGAGCAGGCTCGCTCCCACAGGAGAATGCATTCCAAGTGTGGGAGCGAGCCTGCTCGCGAAGGCGTCATCCTCCACAACACTACCTCCAGTTAATCGAAATTATTTTCATCCAGCCCTATCACTTTTCGAATTTCATCCGGCACACAGGCAATTGAGAAATATTTCCATTCAGGAGCCGCCGTATGTCCCGTTCGCTAGACACCTTGTTGCGCCCCGGTCTGCTGGCCGTCGCCATCGCGCTCAGCGCGCCGCTGATCAGCAGTCCGTTGCTCGCCGCTGAACAAGCGTCCAGCGTGCGCGCCTACAACCTGCCGGCGGCGCCACTGTCGACCACCCTGAACCAGATCGCCAGCCAGGGCGGCATTGCGCTGTCGCTGAATCCGTCGCTGGCGGCGGGCAAGACCTCGGCACCGGTCAATGGCCAGTACGATGCGGCCGGTGCCTTGCGCGCGGCCCTGCGTGGCACCGGTCTGCAACTGGAACAAAGCAATACCGGCACCTACACCCTGGTTGCCGTGCCTGAAGGGACGTTGGCCCTGCCGGAAACTTCCGTCATCGGTGTAGAAAACTTCGAAAGCGCCTGGGGCCCGGTCGAGGGCTACACCGCCACCCGCACCGCCGCTGGCACCAAGACCGACACCGCACTGGTCGAAGCGCCGCGTTCGATCTCCGTCGCGACTCGCCAGCAAATGGACGACCGCAGCGTGCACAGCCTCGATGACGCCGTGCGCTACATGCCGGGTATCACCGCCAGCAGCTACGGCAGCGACACCCGTGCCGACTGGTTGCGTGTGCGCGGTTTCGAACCGACCCAGTTCCTCGACGGCCTGCCACTGCCAAAAGGCGTGTACGCCAACCCGAAACAGGAAACCTGGAACCTCGACCGCCTCGCCCTGCTGCGCGGCCCGGCCTCCTCGGTTTACGGCCAGACGCCACCGGGTGGCCTGCTGGATATGGTCAGCCGTCGCCCAAGTGCTGAAGCCAGCAGCGAAATCCAGTTGCAATACGGCAGCGACAACCACCGTCAGATCAACTTCGCCAGCACCGGCAAAATTGACGACGCTGGCCAGTTTCTCTATGGCCTCAGCGGTGTGGTGCGCGACAGCGGCACGCAGGTCGATCACGTCGACAACAAGCGCTACAACATCGCGCCGAGCCTGACCTGGAACATCGACGACGACACCAAGCTCACCCTGCTGAGCCAGTTCACCCGCGACGATACCGGCATCACCAGCCAGTTCCTGCCGGTGCAGGGCACCAAGATCAAATCGCCGTTCGGTGATATTTCCCACCACAAGAATCTGGGTGATCCGGACTGGGAATATTACGATCGCACCTACTACGCGCTGGGCTATGCCTTCGAACATCGTCTGAACGATGTCTGGCAGTTCAAGCAGAACCTGCGCTACACCAAGTCGGACCTGTCGTTCCAGTCGCTGACGCCGGGTTCCTACCCGTTCACCGAAGTGGATGATCAAGGCAACGTCGGGCGCACCAGCACCAGCGTCGAAGAAGACATCAGCCAGTTCGCCGTGGACAACAACTTCCAGGCCGACTTCGCCACTGGCGATATCCGCCACACTCTGTTGTTGGGCCTGGACCATCAGCGCAGCAACACCAACTACACCTCGATCTTCGGCTTTTCGGATACCACTCCGGGCACCAATGTGATCACCCCGATCTACGGCCAGCCGATCATTCGTCCAGCGCGCTCCACCGCGTTTTACGATTACGACCAGAAGACCTACCAGACCGGCCTGTACATCCAGGATCAGATGGCCCTCGACCAGTGGCGCCTGACCCTCGGTGGCCGTGAAGACTGGGTGCACACCAGCACCCAGTTCATCAACAAGGGCGATGCCACCAACACCCAGCGTGACAAGGCCTTCAGCGGCAACGCCGCGCTCAGCTACGTCTTCGACAACGGTTTCGTGCCGTACCTGTCGTACGCCGAATCCTTCCAGCCGACCACGGGCGCCGACGCCACCTCGACCGGTTCGCTCAAGCCGACCGAAGGCAAGCAGTGGGAACTGGGCATCAAGTACCAGCCACCGGGCAGCAAAACCCTGCTGACCGCTGCCGTATACGACCTCACCCAGAAGAACGTTTCGGTCAACACCTTCGTCAACAATGTGTCCATCACCAGCCAGACCGGCGAAGTGAAAGTCAAAGGCCTGGAGCTGGAAGCGGTTTCCGACGTCACCGACAACCTCAAAGTCATCGCTGCCTACACCCTGGCAAAATCGGAAGTACAAAATGGCGTCGACAAGGGCAATCGCCTGCAACTGATGCCGAACCAGCAAGCGTCGCTGTGGACTGACTACACCTGGCACGCCGGCGTGCTCGACGGCTTCGGCATTGGCGGTGGCGTGCGTTACACCGGCAACACCTACGGCGACAAGGCCAATACCTGGCTGGGCAAGGCGGACGCCTACACCGTGTTCGACGCTTCGGTGCATTACGACCTCGGCCGCCTGGACAACAGCCTCAAAGGCGCGTCGCTGGCACTCAACGCGACCAACCTGTTCGACAAGGAATACATTTCCACCTGCGACAGCTTCTACTGCTACTACGGCGACACGCGCAGTGTCGTCGCCAGCGCCACTTACAAGTGGTAAGCGCTTGAGCTGAAACAGGCCCTGTGACCAGGCCGTCCCTCGGGGACGGCTTTGGTGTTTTTGAAGGTCATGAAATGAAAAGTAAAACAATCCGCCGCTGGTCGTTCATCCACACCTGGACCAGCCTGATCTGCACGGTGTTTTTGCTGATGCTGGCACTGACCGGTCTGCCGTTGATCTTCCATCACGAGATCGAGCACCTGCTCGGCGATGCGCCCCAAGTGCGCGAGATGCCGGCCGACACGCCTCGCCTGAATCTGGCGCAACTGGTGCAAGCCGCCGAAAAACATCGCCCGGATGACGTGGTGCAGTATTTCGGTTTCGACGACGATGAGCCGAACGCCGTGCTGACGATCATGGCGAAAACCGCCGGCACCGAACCGAATTCCTCGCACACGTTCATGCTCGATGCGCGAACCGGGGAAGCGCTGGAAACGCCTTCGGCCAATGGCGGCTTGATGCTGTTCATCCTGCGCCTGCATGTCGACATGTTCGCCGGGCTGCCGGGCAAGTTGCTGCTGGCGTTCATGGGACTGCTGTTTGTCGTGGCCATCGTATCCGGGACAGTGTTGTACCTGCCGTTCATGCGCCGCTTGAAGTTCGGCACCGTGCGTCAGGACAAATCCACCCGCCTGCGCTGGCTCGACCTGCACAACCTGATCGGTGTCGTCACCCTGACCTGGGCGCTGGTGGTGGGCGTGACCGGCGTGATCAGCGCGTGCGCCGACTTGTTGATCGCGGCCTGGCGCAACGATGCACTGAACACCTTGATCGCACCTTATCGCGATGCCCCGCCACTGACACATCTGGCGCCGGCCACGCGTTTGCTCGATATCGCTGCTGAAGTTGCGCCGGAGATGAAACCGGATTTCATTGCCTTCCCCGGCACACGCTTTTCCAGCGAACACCATTACTCGGTGTTCATGAAGGGCGGCACGCACCTGACTTCGCATCTGCTGACGCCGGTGCTGATCGATGCGACCACGCTGCAGGTCACCGCCGTGGCCGAACGGCCCTGGTACATGGACGCCATGGGCATGTCGCAGCCGCTGCACTTCGGTGATTACGGCGGCATGCCGATGAAGATTCTCTGGGCCACGCTTGATGTGCTGACCATCATTGTGCTCGGCAGTGGCGTGTATTTGTGGGTGGTTCGGCGCAGAGCGGCCAGGCCTGTGCTGGAAACGGCGGAGGCCTCTGCATGAAGCCGCGTCAGTCGAGTTTCTGGAAGGTGTTCAGCACGCCGATCGTAATTGCGTTGCTCAGTGCAGCGGGGTTGTTTGCGGCGTTGCTTGGGGATGGGGTTTGGGATGCGTTGAGCTGGGTTGGGCTGGGTGTGCCGGCGTTTCTGGCCATAAGAGGATTGTTGCTGCGCGGGTGAAATCTGTGTTGCCTGGGATGGCCCCTTCGCGAGCAAGCTCGCTCCCACATTTGAAATGCGTTCCCCTGTGGGAGCGAGCTTGCTCGCGAAGGCGGCAGTAATTACACCATCAATTCCTCGCCAGCCTCGCCGCATCTGGCTAGGCTAACCTCCTGCTCTTCGACGATCACCGAGGTTTACCAATGTCCGCCCCCAGCATGACCCTGTACCACAACACGCTCTCCCCGTTCGTGCGCAAAGTGATGGTGTTGCTGCACGAAACCGGCCAGCAGGATCGCGTCTCTTTGCAAGATTGCGTGCTCAGCCCGGTCAGCCCGAGCGCTGAGCTCAATGTCGACAACCCGCTGGGCAAGATCCCCGCCCTGCGCCTGGCCGATGGCAACGTCATCCATGACAGCCGCGTGATCCTCGAATACCTCGATCAACAACACGTCGGCAATCCGCTGATCCCCCGCGAAGGCGCGGCCCGCTGGCGGCGTCTGACCCTGGCCTCGATGGCCGACGGGATCATGGATGCGTCGGTGATGGTGCGTTATGAAATGGTCCTGCGCGCGCCGGAAAAGCATTGGGACGAATGGCTCGAGGCTCAGCGTGACAAGATCCGCCGCGCCCTCGCAGTGTTGGAGCGCGACGCGATTGCCGAGCTGACCAGCCACTTTGATGTGGCGGCGATCAGCGTGGCGTGTGCGCTGGGTTATCTCGATTTGCGCTTCCCGGATCTGGGCTGGCGGGATGCCAACCCGCAATTGGCCAACTGGTTCTTTGAAGTGAGTCAGCGACCTTCCATGATCGCCACGATGCCCAAGCCTTAAATCGGCGGCGCTTGTTCCGGCCTCTTCGCGAGCAGGCTCGCTCCCACATTGTTTTTGGCTATGGCAGAAATCTCTGTTCCAACACCCATCCTGTGGGAGCGAGCCTGCTCGCGAATGCACCACCTCGGTTCCACAGGCAAAAACCCGATAATCCGCGTCAGCAACTCATCCTTCCAGCACCGATCCTCACGCAAGCCCAGCGACCGGCTCATTGCATCGCCCCCACATCAAACTCCAACGGCTTGCCCGGCTTCTGCCCAATCCCGTACCAATCCAGCTTGCGCGTTAGCACCATGAACACACCGAGCAGACCGAACAGCAACAACGAGCCCATCAACAACGCGTAATCCTCGGCACTCAGCAAGCCATAGAGCAGGCCATACAACGCCGCCAGCCCCGCCGAAAAGCTCAAACCGTGACGCACACTGCGTAGCACATGGCAGACATAAAACCCGATCAACACCACACAAGCACTGGCCGACAACAGATACGCCAGGGCGAAGCCGATGTGTTCCGACAACGACAGCAACAACAGATAAAAGAACGCCAGCGCCACACCGACCAACGCGTATTGCACCGGGTGCACGGCCAGACTCTTGAGCACTTCGAACAGGAAGAAACCAGCGAACGTCAGGACAATGAACAGCAGCGCATATTTGATCGCCCGGTCACTCTTCAGATATTGATCCACCGGATCGATAAAGCTCACACCGAAGCTGCGACCGTTGAACGCCTCGCAATCATTGCTGCTCACGCAGCGGCTCATAGCATCTTGCAGGTTGGTGGAGAAAAACGTGGTCTGCCAATCGGCGCTGAAACCTTGATCATTGATTTCACGTTTGCCCGGCAGGAAGTTGCCGACAAAACTTGGATGCGGCCAGTTGGCGGTGAGGCTGACGCTGCTGCTCTTGCCCACCGGCAGCACCTGCAATGAACCGGTGCCTTGCAGACGCAGGTCGAAGCCGAAGCTCAGTTCCGTGGTTTTACTGGTGTCGAGCAACGGCAGCGTGACCCGCACACCTTCACCGAGCCAACCGACTTGCGTACCCGGAACGAAATCGAGGCGCTGGCCATCGAGCTCGAGTTTCAGCGCATTTTCGATACCGCGAATATCGCTGATACCGACCGCGAGAAACGGTGCATCGAACTGGTAGTCGCTGAAGTCTTCCTTGATGCCCAATTGCGCCGGCAATGAGAAATGGCCGTTGATGCGGTTATCGGCGTGGAACAGCCGCGCCTCATAAATGCCCCGCGCACGCAGTTCGGTTTGCACCTGGCCGTCGAGTTCGAAACGCTCCGGCAGGAAGTACAAACGGCCGCGCTCTTCGCTCGGTTCGTCGTAACGCTGGTTGGTTTTATCGTTGGTTTTCCAGTTGTGAATCACTTTGCGATACGGCACCACCATCACCGGGCCGCTCAGTTGCTGGCTGTAGCTGGAGCTGCGGGCAATGTCTTCGAGCACACCGTCGCGCAGCTGTTGGCGCTCGTCGATGACGCCGTCGATCATCAGCAGCGGGATCAGCAACAGCAGGATCAGCAGGGCGATGGCGCCGAGCTTTATCGTCAGATTCTTGTTCATGGGACTCTCCCTGTTTGGATGGGCAGAGTCTGCTGAGTGGGTGTGGGGGTTTTGTGGGGGGAATGTGGAGATTGTGTGGAGACTTCACCGGCCCTATCGCGAGCAGGCTCACTCCTACATTTGGAATGCGCTCCCCTGTAGGAGTGAGCCTGCTCGCGATGGCCGCAACTCGGTATCAAGGCAAGCGCAATGTCACTTCAACCCCGTTTTCAACATTGCGAATCTGCATCGCCCCACCATGCAACTTGATCACTTCTTCAACGAAGTTAAGCCCCAACCCCGTGCTTTTGCGCCCACTGTCCGGGCGCGGCAATGAGTAAAAACGCTCGGTCAACCGCGGCAAAGCGTAATCGGGAATCGGCGCCGTCTCATTGAACAATCGACATTCGATTTGCTCGCCAACCCGCTCGGCACTGAACCGCAGCAGCCCCTCAACCGGGGTGAAATCCAGTGCGTTTTCCAGCAGATTGCCCAACGCCTGACGCAACAGAAACGGCTCGCCAATCAACAGCAGATCCGCGGCAATCGTCTGTTGGATGCGCAACTGCTTACCTTCAATCCGCGCCGCCTGCCCTTGCAGCAACTCATCGACCAACACGGCCAACGGCACGGCGACCCGCTCTTCAAGGCCCTGACGTTGTTCCACCTGCGCCAGATTCAGCAACCGTTCGATCAACTGCTGCATCCGCGCACTTTCGCTGTCGATGTTGCCGACAAAGCGCAGGCGCTGAACCGCCGGCATGTCGCCTTGCAGCAACTCCGCCGCACCGCGAATCGCCGCCAGCGGACTTTTCAGTTCATGGGTCAGCGTGTGCACATAACGCTCGACATAGGCCTTGCCTTCCAGTTGCGTGCGCATTTGTTCCACGGCGGTAGCCAGTTGTTCCAGTTCACCGCCACGGTAATGCGGCACTTCCACCCGCCGGCCTTCGCTCACCGCCTGTGCATAACCGGTCAGACGGTGCAGCGCACGGCTCAGCCACCACGACAACAAAGCACCAAACAGCAGACCTAGGCCGATCAACCCGGCGCCGTAAAACAGCAAGCGCCGTTCGGTGCGATCGACGTAGGGCTGCAATGAGCTGTTCGGCTTGGCCACGGTGACCACACCGATGATCTGGCCGTTGTCGCGGATCGGCGCGCCGACGTGCATCACCGACGAGCTGGCGTCATCCGGATCACTGCGGCTCGAACGTGCGCCGTACTCACCGCGCAGGGTCAGGTAGACGTCGTTCCAGCGCGAGTAATCCTGACCGACCGCGACACCACTGGAATCGAGCACGACGATGCCTTTCGCGTCGGTGACGTAGATACGGTGGTTGACCTGGTTTTTCGGCAAGCCCCAGATCGTTGCTTGCGGCTGGCGCTCGCCATAGGCGCGCAGCAACTCGGGCCAGCGGTTCTCGCTAAGGGTGCCGGCCTTGAAATCATCACGGAGGATTTCCGCCATCAGGTTGGCGGTATCGACCAGGGTTTCTTCGGTGGACTGGCGCACGCCGGGGCGGATTTCTTCCATCACCGTGTTGAGCACAAAGTAACCGGTGAGGCCGACAAACAGCACATACACCAGAAAGATCCGCAGCCCCAGCGACATCAGCTGTGCCCCGGGCTGTAGCTGTAACCGAGGCCGCGATGGGTCTGGATCGGCTCGGCGTCGGCCCGCACCAGACGCAGTTTGGCGCGCACGCTTTTGATATGACTGTCGATGCTGCGCTCGTAGCCGGCGTCGGCAGCGACGCCCAGCGCATCGAGCAATTGCTCACGGCTGAACACCCGTTCGGGTTGTTCGAGCAGGCATTGCAACAGGCGGAATTCGTGGCGGGTCAGGCTTAACGTCTGGCCGCGATAAATGATTTGAATCCGCTCGGGATCGATGCGAAACAGCGCCGAAGAGGCTTCAATCACTGGACGCGGCGCCATGCGTTTAAGGATGGCCTTCACTCGCGCCGCGACTTCACGCGGGCTGAACGGCTTGACCACGTAGTCGTCGGCGCCGATCTCCAGCCCGACCACGCGATCAATCTCGGCATCGCGGGCGCTGAGGAACAGCACCGGCACGTCGCTGAAGCGCCGCAACTGCTTGCAGGTCTCGAAGCCGCTGATGTCCGGCAGGCCGATGTCGAGGATGATCAGATCGGCCGGCGTCTGCCGCTGATGCTCCAGCGCCGCCGCGCCGAGGCTCAGCCACGTGGTGCCGAACCCCTCGCCTTGCAGGGCAAAAATCAGCGTATCGGCAATCGCCGCTTCGTCTTCGACAATCAGGATATGAGGCATGGCGTCCGAGCCCGTGGGTTAGGTGCGCGAACGGTGCCCCAAGCCTGACGTTACGTCAATGAGACCACTTGGTTCAGCAGTCCGGCTTGTCGGCGGTGAAGCGCCGCGCCGGGTTCACTGCCGCGCCGAACTCGCGCAAGGCCTTGGCACCGATCAGCAGCGGGTAATTGAAGTTGCTGCGGTCGGTCAGGTTGACCTCGACGGTACGCTTGACGTTACCCAGGCACAGCTCCAGATCGACCACCGGGCGCTTGGCGACTTCGGTGCTTTCGCCCTCATCCTCTTCATCCGAGCGGCTCTTGATCTTGCTGATCCGTGCAACCTTGTGTTCGTAGACCTTGTTACTGGCGTCCTTGGTGCCGAGGCGGAAACGCACCCATTCGTCGCCATCGCGGGTGAAGGTCTCGATGTCCTTGGCCGACAGCGAGGCGGTCAGCGCACCGGTGTCCATCTTGGCCTTGAGCACTTCACCACCGATTTCCGGCAGCGCGATGTATTCATAGCGCCCGTACAGGGTCGGCTCGGCGGCCATGACCGGCAGGGCGACGAGGGCAAACAGTGCAAGGAGGGATTTCACGTAAGGGGCTTCCTTGGAAAATGAGGGCGGCAGACTGGGATTTTAGACACCCATTGATTCATTCGTTCGCCTTGAAATTGCTTTCGCGAGCAGGCTCGCTCCCACAGGGTTTTGTACTGAGCACACATTTTCAATGCACCTGAATCCAGAGTGGGAGCGAGCCTGCTCGCGAAGAGGCCAGCACATTCAACACAACGCTTGAGCAAAGCATACCCAGCCAAAAGTGAAACATTCGTCACCACCGATTTGGCCTGCCGCGCGAAGCTGCTTATCATGACGCGCCCATCCGTTTGCAAAGAGTTGCTTATGCGCCGCCTGCTCACCGGCTGTTTCGTCACCCTGCTGCTGTTGCTCAACACCCTGATCCTGATCGGGCCGTTGCTGGTATTTGCTCTGCTCAAACTGATCGCACCAGGCCGCTGGCGCGATTATGCCTCGTGGGCGGTGATGTGGATCGCCGAGACTTGGGCCGAGATCGACAAGCTGATTTTCCGCCTGTGCATCCCCACCCAATGGGACATTCGCGGTGGCGAAGACTTGCGCAGTGACACTTCGTATCTGGTGGTCAGTAACCACCAGTCGTGGGTCGACATTCCGGCGCTGATCCAGACCCTCAACCGCCGTACGCCGTTCTTCAAATTCTTCCTCAAGAAAGAACTGATCTGGGTGCCGTTTCTCGGACTGGCGTGGTGGGCGCTGGATTACCCCTTCATGAAACGCTACACCAAGGCATTTCTGGCAAAACATCCGGAGCTGGCCGGCAAGGATCTGGAAATCACCAAACAGGCCTGCGAGCTGTTCAAGCGTCAGCCGGTGACCGTGGTCAATTATCTGGAAGGCACGCGCTACACCGCGGCAAAAAGCGCCCAGCAGCAATCACCGTTCAAGCACTTGCTCAAGCCCAAGGCTGGCGGCGTGGCATTTGTGTTGGCGGCGATGGGTGAACAACTGGATGCGATTCTCGACGTCACCGTGGTTTATCCACAGGCGAACATCCCGGGTTTCTGGGATTTGATCAGCGGCAACGTGCCGCGCGTGATCGTCGATATCAAGACCCGCGAACTCGACCCGGCACTGTGGCAGGGTGATTACGAGAATGATCCGGCGTTTCGTCAGACGGTCCAGAGCTGGGTCAACCAGCTCTGGAACGAGAAGGATCAGCGCATCGCCGAACTGCGCGGCGAACGCGGCTGAATCAGCTACCGGTGCCGGCGCCCCAGATGCTGCCGAGGCTTTGCAGCAGCGGGCCGCCGACGCCCTGATCACCCAAGTACTTGAGCAGCACCGGGGCAAACTGGCCAACCATGCCACTGTCCATGCCCAGCGCGCCGAAGGCATTGTTCAGGTCATTGGTGTCCTTGACGTTGCCCAGCGCGTTTTCGAGTCCGGCTGACTTGCCCGACGAGCCCAACAAGCCGCTCAGCGCCGCCAGGTTGCCGCCACCGCCCGACAGTTTGTCGATGCCCGGTACTTCTTTGGCCAACTGTGAATAATCGGTGCTGCTCAACTGGTTCTTGGCCAGGCCAAGCATGGCGCTGGTGCCGCCGACGGCTTGCTGCGGGGTAACCCCCAGACCAGTGACGGCTTGCAGCAGACCGGCGGTTTCCGAGGTCGGCGCCGCGGCGGTGGCAGCATTGCCGCCCTGCATGCTCGAAGCCGCCTTGGTCACGTCGTCCAGACTGAAACCGGCGAACACCGGGCTGGCCGCAAGGGTCATCAGTGAAGCCAAGGCAATACCGCGTGAAATCTTCATTCAGACATCCTCTTGCGCTGTGAAAACCACCCGTTGAACGGGCAGTGAAACTGCCGGTTTGACCGGGTATCCGCCGGCATGTTCCGGCGCGGCGCATCCATTTTCGTCCGGCCTGCGTATATAAAACGTGAAATCCCGGACACCTTCGCGATGAATGGCACAACCGCTATCACTGAACTAGCCTGTGAACAGTCCGAGCCCAGCCCTCGTCGCTCTACCTTTGCCTGGAGAGTCGTCATTTCCATCGCCGACACCGATCAGTTGCGCCAGCTGTTGGCCCAGTGTGCACTGGGCGATCGTCGCGCCTTCGAAACGCTGTACCGCAGCGTCGGCCCGCGTCTGCATGGTGTCGCTCTGCGGTTTATGCGCCGCACCGATCTGGCCGAGGAAGTGCTGCAGGAAAGCTTCGTGCGCATCTGGAACAACGCCTCGCGCTACGAAGCGCACCTGTCGGCGCCGCTGACCTGGATGATCAACATCACCCGCAATCAGGCCATCGATCAGTTGCGTAAACATCGCGAAAGGCCACTGACTGATCTGGAACAGGACACACTGCCGGACGAAAGCCCCTCGGCTCACGAGCAACTGAACAGCGCCCGCGAGGCCAACGCGCTGAACCGATGCCTCGAAACCCTCGAAAGCATGCAGCGCCAGTCAATCACCGTGGCCTACTTTCAAGGATTGTCGTGCACGGAACTCGCCGAACATCTCGCCACGCCACTGGGGACAGTCAAATCGTGGATTCGCCGTGGTATGGAACGCCTGCGCCGGTGCCTTGAATCATGAACTACCAGACCCCTGCCCTTCGCCGCGCCCTCGCTGCCGATTACGCCATCGGCCTGATGTCTGCACCTGCGCGGCGGCGCTTTGAACAATTGCTACTGGATGACGCGGCATTAAGGGCTGAACTGGCGCAATGGCAGGAAAGCCTCGCCACTCTCACCGAAGCGCTGCCGGAACATCCGGTGCCCGACCGCGTGTGGCACGGCATCACCGCGCGCATCGAACCACAGGTTCTGCATGTGCCTGAGAAACGGCCATTCTGGAACTGGCTGCGACTCACCGCTGCGATCTGCTCCATTGCCGTGCTGGTGTTCCTCGGCTCGCTGTACAACCGCGACGACGCCCGCTACCGCGCCACCCTGCTGACCGCCGATGCGCAACCGGCGCTGAAGGTCGAAGCGCATGCGGATTATCTGCAAGTTGAGCCGCTGACGCTGGCGGCGGTTGATGCGGATCGCAGCCTGGAACTGTGGGCGATTCCAGCTGACGGCAAACCGGTTTCCCTCGGCGTTATTCCGGCGGGAGGCAAAGGCAAGGTTGAGCTGAGCGAGGTGCAGAAAACGTTGATCGGTAAACCGATTGCGCTGGCAGTGAGTCTGGAGCCGAAAGGTGGTTCGCCGACCGGGCAGCCGACAGGGCCGGTGCTGTATCAAGGGACGTTGGCGACCCTTTGAAGCAAAGCCCCTCACCCTAGCCCTCTCCCAGAGGGAGAGGGGACTGACCGTGGGATATTTACGCAATACACCGACTTGAAAGACTTGCGCTGAATCCATAGTCGACTCGATCTTTCAGGTCGATATACGACGCAAGACACCTCGGTCGGCCCCCTCTCCCTCGGGGAGAGGGCTGGGGTGAGGGTAGCTTTTGACTTTGCCTTCCCACAAAAAACGGCGACCCTAAGGTCGCCGTTTTGTATTGCGCTTAAGCCTTACGCCGCACTAAAAAACTTATGCGGATCAATCACAAACTTCTTCGGCACGCCCGCATCGAACTTCCCACAGGACCTTAATCCTCCCGAAACAACCGAAGGCTGCGGTTTTTTTAGGTCATTATTTTCTTGTCGTGAAAATCAATATTTCAAAAAGAACTAGACACCTGTCAGATCTGACAGGTGTCTAGCGATCCGGGCTGGAATAGGCTCCTGGTGTGTCAATTGTTCGAAGAAAGCGAGGTGCAACTAACGGTCATTCAACGGGAGATACGGTGATGGAAAAGCAATGCAGTCCGCGCGATCAACTGCTCGAACCAGATGTCCCGCCGATCATCTTTTGCATCAGCCCGGACGATCCGATCATCAAATACATCAAAGCGGGGCAGAAGGTTACTTATGACCTTAAGCGCGGTGATAACGGAAAAAACTACGCGGTAAACATTCAAATCGAAGACGACTGACAGGCTGGAAAATCAATACGGCAACATGTGTGAAATGAAGTTCTTCATAAATAGACAGGAAGCAAGGACATGACACAAGAATCAGGCGGAAAACCAAGAAAAAACGGATCGGTTAAATGGTTTAACGACGATAAAGGCTTTGGTTTTATTACACCGGTCGGTGGCGGTGATGACCTCTTCGTTCATTTCAAGGCGATCGAATCCGATGGATTCAAATCCTTAAAAGAAGGACAAAAAGTTTCCTTTGTTGAAGGAAAGGGGCAAAAAGGACTGCAAGCCGAGCAAGTCCGCCCTGAATGAACCATAAACAAAAAAACGGCGACCCTGAGGTCGCCGTTTTGTATTGCGCTTAAGCGTTACGCCGCACTAAACAACTTATGCGGATCAATCACAAACTTCTTCGGCACGCCCGCATCGAACTCGCCATACCCTTCCGGCGCCTGGTCGAGACTGATCACCTGCACGCCCACCACTTCGGCGATGTTGATGCGATCCCACATAATCGCCTGCATCAGTTGGCGGTTGTACTTCATCACTGGGGTTTGCCCGGTGTGGAAGCTGTGCGACTTGGCCCAGCCCAGGCCGAAGCGAATGCTCAGGCTGCCCATTTTTGCGGCGGCGTCGACGGCGCCCGGATCTTCGGTGACGTACAGACCCGGGATACCGATCTTGCCGGCAACACGCACCACGCCCATCAGCGAGTTGAGTACGGTGGCCGGCGCTTCGGCTTTGACCCCGTCGTGGCCATGGCCGCGCGCTTCGAAACCGACGCAGTCCACCGCACAATCCACTTCCGGTTCGCCCAGCAGTGCGGCGATCTGTTCGTGCAGCGGCGTGTCCTTGGACAGGTCGACGATTTCAAAACCCTGCGCCTTGGCGTGGGCCAGGCGGATGGTGTTGACGTCGCCGACGATCACCACCGCCGCACCGAGCAGACGCGCGGAAGCGGCTGCGGCCAGACCGACCGGGCCGGCGCCGGCAATGTAAACGGTGCTGCCCGGGCCAACGCCGGCAGTGACGGCGCCGTGGTAACCGGTAGGGAGGATGTCGGAGAGGCAGGTCAGGTCGCGGATTTTCTCCATGGCCTTGTCGCGGTCCGGCAATTTCAGCAGGTTGAAGTCGGCGTATGGCACCAGCACGTATTCGGCCTGGCCACCGGTCCAGTCGCCCATGTCGACGTAACCGTAAGCACCGCCAGCACGGGCCGGATTGACGGTCAGGCAGACGCCGGTGTGTTGCTCTTTGCAGGAACGGCAGCGCCCGCAAGCGACGTTGAACGGTACGGAGACCAGGTCACCGATTTTCAGGTTTTCGACGTCGGAGCCTTTTTCGATCACCTCGCCGGTGATCTCGTGCCCCAGCACCAGACCGGTTTGCGCCGTGGTACGGCCGCGCACCATGTGTTGGTCGGAGCCGCAGATGTTGGTGGAAACCACTTTGAGAATGACCCCGTGCTCGATCTTGCGACCGCGCGGGTCCTGCATTTTCGGATAGTCGATTTTCTGTACTTCGACCTTGCCAGCGCCGAGATACACCACACCACGATTGCCAGACATGCTTTCACCTCGCTGTTGTTTTTATGGAACCGCGTTGCCCAGGCAGGCAGCGCGTTGAATGCTCGGGTATTGCTTGTTGGTCTTGCGTTGTCAGTTATGGCCCCTTCGCGAGCAGGCTCGCTCCCACAGTTGATCTTTGGTGTGACAGAGACCTGTGTTTCAACACAAATCCCTGTGGGAGCGAGCCTGCTCGCGAAAGCGATCTAAAGAACGACGGTTCTATTGGCGTTCAAAAACACTCTTCTTTCAATGTGATACCCAACCGCCCGCGCCAACGTCAGGCCTTCAATATCCCGCCCCTTGGCAATCAGATCCTCAGGGTAATGACTGTGATCCACCGCCTCGACGCCTTGGGCAATGATCGGCCCTTCGTCGAGATCGTTATTGATGTAATGCGCCGTCGCGCCAACCAGTTTCACGCCTTTGTTGTAGGCCTGGTGATACGGCTTGGCGCCTTTGAAACCCGGCAGCAGCGAGTGATGAATGTTGATCGCCTTACCATCGAGCTTGCGGCACAACTCCGGCGACAGCACCTGCATATAGCGGGCGAGGATCACCAGTTCGGCGCCGGACTCTTCGATCACCTGCCACACCTGACGTTCCTGCGACGGTTTGTCGTTGGGGTCGAGGGGGAAATGGTAGTAGGGAATCTGATGCCAGTCGGCCAGCGGTTTCAGATCCGGATGGTTGGAGACGACGGCAGCAACGTCCATCGACAACTGGCCGATGCGCTGGCGGTAGAGCAAGTCGTTGAGGCAGTGATCGGCCTTGGAGACCATGATCACCACTTTCGGCCGGTAGTTCGGCGCGGTCAGTTCGAAGACCATGCCGAAGGCCTGACCACGTTCGGCTAAACCCGCGCGGAAGGATTGCTCGTCGAAACCGTCGGGTTGACGGAATTCCACGCGGATGAAGAAACGCCCGGAGAGGCGGTCATCGAACGAGTGGTGCTCGGTGACGTAGCAGCCCTGCTCGAACAGAAAACGCGTCACCGCGTCCACCGTGCCGAGGACGCTGGGGCAGTCGGCGGTCAGAATCCATGTGTCTGGGGCGCGGCTCATGGTGCGGTGACTCCTGTTCTTTTGTGCGCGGTGTCTGGGGGATTTTTGCCCCTCACCCTAGCCCTCTCCCGGAGGTAGAGGGGACTGACCGAGGTGTTCTTTCGAGCTACGCCGACCTGAAATATCGCGGGTGAATATAGATCACAAAAACACCCGAGATCGGCTCCCTTTCCCCCTCTCCCCCCTGGGGTAGAGGGCTGGGGTGAGGGGGTTAGCTTTTGATCTTTCAGGCCTGAACGCTCAACCCGTATTCAGCCGAAGCATCCTGCAACCACAACCACCAGTAATCCGAAAAACTGCGACGAATCAGCAATTCCCAGGTGTCTTCGGCCGTGTGGCGAATCATCAACTGCGACTTGGCGAATACCGTGCCGACCGCTTTACCCACCGGGAAATTGTTCGGGTGCACGTCGTAGCTGGTGGACTTCATCAGCACCTGACGCACGTTCGGCCCGCTCAGTTCGAGCACTTGCTGGCCGCCGCTGACATTGACGATCGCGATGTGCAGATCGCCCAGGGCTTCACGCAGTTTCTGTTCGGCGGCGAATTCCTCACCGCTTGGCACGATCAGCAGCCACTCGTCCGGGCCCATCCATTGCAGGCTGGTTTCACCTTTGACGATCACGCTCAGAGCGCCGGGCAGTTCGATACCCAGGGCCTTGTGCACACCGGCGGCGAACGCGGCATCGTGACCATCGCCACGAATGGTCAGGTGACCGAGGAGTTTCTTTTCCCGCACGATCACGCCGGCGTTCTTGCGGCCCTTGCCGACCAGGCTGGCGAGGTCGGCATGGTGCAGCGACGACTCGGCCTTGGCGCCGGTGGTCGGGCGTTGTTGGTAAACATTGGCTGTGGTCATAAAGCACCTTCCTGAATTCTGTTGGTTCCTGCGGTGGCTGATCTGCCGCTTTCGCGAGCAGGCTCGCTCCCACAGGGGAACGCGGTCGAATGTGGGAGCGAGCCTGCTCGCGAATAGCCGCCCGCCCACAGTTCTTGAGGCCGTCAAATGTTCTGGCGATCACCCTTCGGATCGAAGAACACCGAAGAAACAATCTCCGCCTCGATCACGCTGCCGTCGGCCAGCGGTGCAAACACCCGCTCACCGAGGCGCTTCAGACCGCCCTTGACCACACCCATGGCAAACGAATAACCGAGGGAGTTGTGCGCGTAGCTGGACGTCACGTGGCCGACCATGGTCATCGGGATCGCCTGCTTGGTGTTGAACACCAGTTGCGCACCTTCCGGCAGCCACACGTTCGGATCGATCGGTTTCAAGCCGACCAACTGCTTACGCTGATCCTTCACGCAATCTTCACGGTTCATCCCACGCTGGCCGATCCACGAGAACGGTTTGGTGCGACCCACACACCAGCCCATATTCAAGTCGTCCGGGGTCATCGAGCCGTCCGTGTCCTGACCGACAATGATGAAGCCCTTCTCGGCACGCAGGACGTGCATGGTTTCAGTGCCGTACGGGGTCAGGTTGTACTGCTTGCCGGCCTCGACGATTTTCTCCAGCACGCCCATCGCATAGTCGGCCTGGACGTTGACTTCGTACGACAGCTCACCGGTGAACGAGATGCGGAACACCCGCGCCGGCACGCCGCCGACCAGACCTTCTTTCCAGGTCATGAACGGGAACGCTTCGTTGCTCAGATCAATGTCGGTCACGGCGCTGAGCAGCTTGCGGCTGTTCGGCCCGGACAGGGTCATGGTCGCCCAGTGGTCGGTGACGGAGGTGAAGTAAACCTTCATGTCCGGCCATTCAGTCTGGTGGTACAGCTCCAGCCACTGCAGCACGCGAGCCGCGCCGCCGGTGGTGGTGGTCATGACGAAATGGTTGTCCGCCAGGCACGCCGTCACACCGTCGTCGAAGACCATGCCGTCTTCTTTGCACATCAAACCGTAGCGAGCCTTGCCCACGTCGAGCTTGGTCCAGGCGTTGGTGTACACGCGGTTGAGGAACTCGCGGGCATCCGGGCCTTGAATGTCGATCTTGCCGAGAGTCGAGGCGTCGAGCAGGCCGACGCTGTCGCGCACGGCTTTGCATTCGCGCTTCACGGCGGTGTGCAGGTCTTCACCGTTTTTCGGGAAGTACCATGGGCGTTTCCACTGACCGACGTCTTCAAACTCTGCGCCGTTCTTCACATGCCAGGCATGCAGCGCGGTGTGACGCACCGGCTCGAAGATGTGCCCACAGTGACGACCGGCCACGGCGCCGAAAGTCACCGGCGTGTAGTTCGGGCGGAACATCGTGGTGCCCATCTGCGGGATGGTCACGTTCAGCGAACGGGCGGCGATGGCCAGACCGTTGACGTTGCCGAGCTTGCCCTGATCGGTGCCGAAGCCCAGCGCGGTGTAGCGTTTGACGTGCTCCACCGACTCGAAACCTTCGCGGGTTGCCAGTTCGATGGCGGCGGCGGTCACGTCGTTTTGCAGGTCGACGAATTGCTTCGGCGCCCGTGCGGTGTTCTTTTCATGCGGCACCTGGAACAGCGCCAGCGTCGGCTCTTCGAGACGGCTCAGGGCTTTTGGCAGCACGCCTTCGACGGTCTGGAAACCGGCTTCAGCGGCAGCGCGCACGCCACCTTCAAAACCGTCAGCGAGCGAATCGCCGAGACCGTACACGCCGTTGATGCCACCAACGCACACGCGCTTCTGCGGTGCTTCGCCCGGTACGAAACCGAGGATGTCTTCACGCCAGGTCGGCTTGCCACCAAGGTGCGAGGCCAAGTGAACGACCGGGCTGTAACCGCCGGAACTGGCGATCACATCGCAGTCGAGCCATTCGCCCGGGCTGGTCACGGCGTGCGCTTTGACATCGATCGCGGCAACGCGGGCAGCGGTGACACGCTTGCTGCCACGGGCTTCGATCACGGCGCTGCCGGTGAGGATGCGGATGCCTTTGGCGCGCGCTTCTTCTACCAGCGCACCACGCGGATTGCTGCGCGCATCGGCGATGGCCACCACTTGCAGGCTGGCGTCGAGCCAGTCCAGAGCAACGCGGTACGCGTGATCGTTGTTGGTGCTGAGGACAAGCTTCTTGCCCGGTGCCACACCGTAGCGACGCACGTAAGTCGACACCGCACCGGCAAGCATGTTGCCCGGCACGTCGTTGTTGCCGTAAACCAGCGGACGTTCGCAAGCACCGGTCGCCAGCACGACACGCTTGGCGCGGACACGGTGAATACGCTGACGCACCTGACCGATTGGCGCACGGTCACCGAGGTGATCGGTGAGGCGTTCGTGAATGGTCAGAAAGTTGTGGTCGTGGTAACCGTTGACCGTGGCGCGCGGCAACAGCAGCACGTCCGGGGTGTTCTTCAGTTCAGTGATGACGCTGGCGACCCAGTCCATCGCCGGTTTGCCGTCGAGGCTTTCGCGCGAGTCGAGCAGGCTGCCACCGAACTCTTCCTGCTCATCGGCAAGAATCACTCGGGCACCGCTGCGCGCAGCGGCCAGGGCAGCGGCGAGACCGGCCGGGCCAGCGCCGACGATCAGCACGTCGCAATGCTGGTTCATGTAATCGTAGGTGTCCGGATCGACTTCGGTCGGCGAACGGCCCAGACCGGCAGCCTTACGAATGTACTTCTCGTAGGTCATCCAGAACGATTGCGGGTACATAAAGGTTTTGTAGTAGAAACCCGGCGGCATCAGCTTGCCGCCGACCTTGCCGAGAATACCCATCATGTCGTTGTTGACGCTCGGCCAGCCGTTGGTGCTGGTCGCAACCAGACCTTGATACAGCGCCTGTTGCGTGGCGCGCACGTTGGGAATCTGCGTGGCTTCGGTAGCACCGATCTGCAGCACCGCGTTCGGCTCTTCGGCACCGGCGGCGAAGATCCCGCGAGGACGCGAATACTTGAAGCTGCGGCCAATGATGTCGACGCCGTTGGCGATCAGTGCGGCGGCCAGCGAGTCACCCTCGAAGCCTTTGTAGCTCTGACCGTTGAAGGTGAAGCTCAGCACTTTGTTGCGGTCGATCCGTCCACCGTTGGACAGGCGATTGGTCTGGCTCATACCTTCTCTCCCAGCGCCGTCGTGGCTGTTTTCGCCGAATCAGCCTTGTCGGTGAATTGCGGCTTGGTGCCGATCTTGTAGGTTTCGAGAATCTCGTAGGTCACGGTGTCGCGGGTGACGTTGAAGTACTGGCGGCAACCGGCGACGTGATCCCACAGTTCGTGGTGCAGACCGCGCGGGTTATCGCGGAAGAACATGTAGTCGCCCCACTCCTCGTCGGTGCAGGCGCCAGGGTCGAGCGGGCGCGGAATGTGCGCCTGACCGGATGCGTGGAATTCCTCTTCGGAGCGCAGTTCGCCGCAGTGAGGACAGAAGATATGCAACATGGGGATTTCTCCTGTTAGTGGGCGACGGCAGCAGCGCCGTGTTCGTCGATGAGTGCGCCGTTGTGGAAACGGTCGATGGAAAACGGGGCGGCCAACGGGTGCATTTCACCCTTGGCCAGACTCGCGGCAAACACGTTGCCCGAGCCAGGTGTGGCCTTGAAGCCGCCGGTGCCCCAACCGCAGTTGAAGAACATGTTCGGTACCGGGGTTTTCGAAATGATCGGGCAAGCGTCCGGCGTGGTGTCGACGATGCCGCCCCACTGCCGGTTCATGCGTACCCGCGACAGCACCGGGAACATCTCGACGATGGCCTGGATGGTGTGCTCGATCACCGGATACGAACCGCGCTGGCCGTAGCCGTTGTAGCCGTCGATACCGGCGCCGATCACCAGATCGCCCTTGTCGGACTGGCTGATGTAACCGTGTACGGCGTTGGACATGATCACGCTGTCGATAATCGGCTTGATCGGCTCGGACACCAGCGCTTGCAGCGGGTGGGATTCGATCGGCAGACGGAAACCGGCGAGTTTGGCCATGTGCCCGGAGTTACCGGCCGTGACCACGCCGACGCGCTTGGCGCCAATGAAACCCTTGTTGGTTTCAACGCCGATGCACACGCCGTTTTCCTTGCGGAAGCCGATCACTTCGGTCTGCTGGATCAAGTCGACACCGAGGGCGTCAGCGGCACGGGCAAAGCCCCAGGCCACGGCATCGTGACGGGCAACGCCGCCGCGACGCTGAACAGTCGCGCCCAACACTGGGTAGCGAGTGTTTTTCGAGCAGTCGAGGTACGGAATCTCGTCAGCGACCTGCTTGGCGTTGAGCAGTTCGCCATCGACGCCATTGAGGCGGTTGGCGCTGACCCGACGCTCGGAATCACGGATGTCCTGCAGGGTGTGGCACAGGTTGTAGACGCCACGCTGGGAGAACATCACGTTGTAGTTGAGATCCTGGGACAGGCCTTCCCACAATTTCATCGCGTGTTCGTAGAGGTGCGCCGACTCGTCCCACAGGTAGTTGGAGCGAACGATAGTGGTGTTGCGTGCGGTGTTCCCGCCGCCCAGCCAGCCTTTTTCGACCACGGCGACGTTGGTGATGCCGTGCTCTTTGGCCAGATAGTAGGCAGTCGCCAGACCGTGCCCGCCGCCGCCGACGATGACCACGTCGTAGACCTTCTTCGGCGTTGGCGTGCGCCACATGCGCTGCCAGTTTTCGTGGTGGCTGAGGGAGTGTTTGAAGAGGCCGAAGCCCGAATAGCGTTGCATAGTCATTTACTCCAGAACGCTCAGCGATAAACCGGGAAGTCTGCGCACAGGGCCGACACTTGCTGGGCAACATTGGCCTCGACATCGGCATCACCGAGGTTGTCGAGGATGTCGCAAATCCAGCCAGCCAACACTTCGCACTGGGTCACCTTGAAGCCGCGAGTTGTCACGGCCGGGGTGCCGATGCGCAGGCCCGAGGTCACGAACGGCGATTGCGGGTCGTTCGGCACGGCGTTCTTGTTGACGGTGATGTGCGCGCGGCCAAGGGCGGCGTCGGCGTCTTTGCCGGTCAGGCCCTGACGGATCAGGCTGACCAGGAACAAGTGGTTGTCGGTGCCGCCGGACACTACATCGTAGCCACGTTTGATAAACACGCTGGCCATCGCCTGAGCGTTGTCGATCACTTGTTGCTGATATGCCTTGAAGCCGGGCTCCAGCGCTTCCTTGAAGCACACGGCTTTACCGGCGATGACGTGCATCAGCGGGCCGCCCTGGGCGCCGGGGAACACGGCAGCGTTGAGCTTCTTCTCGATCTCTTCGTTGGACTTGGCCAGGATCAGCCCGCCACGTGGACCGCGCAGGGTTTTGTGCGTGGTGGTGGTGACCACGTCGGCGTACGGCAGTGGGTTCGGGTACAGACCGGCGGCGACCAGACCGGCAACGTGGGCCATGTCGACAAACAGCAGCGCACCGACCTTGTCAGCGATCTGACGGAAGCGCGGGAAGTCCAGCGTCTTCGAGTAAGCGGAGAAACCGGCGACGATCATTTTCGGCTTGGACTCGACGGCCAGACGCTCGACTTCGTCGTAATCGATCAGCCCGGTGTCGGTGTTGATGCCGTACTGCACGGCGTTGTAGAGCTTGCCCGAAGACGACACCTTGGCGCCGTGGGTCAGGTGCCCGCCGTGGGCCAGGCTCATGCCGAGGATGGTGTCGCCCGGCTGGATCAGCGCCAGGTACACGGCGCTGTTGGCCGAAGAACCGGAGTGCGGCTGGACGTTGGCGTAATCGGCGCCGAACAGTTGCTTGGCGCGTTCGATGGCCAGCGCTTCGACTTTATCCACATGCTCGCAGCCACCGTAGTAGCGCTTGCCCGGATAACCTTCGGCGTATTTGTTGGTCAGGCCGCTGCCTTGCGCTTGCATGACGCGTTTGCTGGTGTAGTTCTCCGACGCGATCAGCTCGATGTGATCTTCCTGACGTTGCTCCTCGGCATTCATCGCCGCCAGCAGTGCATCGTCGTAACCCTGGATCTGGTCTTGCTTGCTGAACATCGCGTCTCTCCCAGCGGCATCTGTGCGCCATTCGTCTCGGTAAGGCACTGGCATTGAAGGCAGTGCCCTTTGATGCCGATGGTATGACCGGCGCAGACAGCTCAAATGCCTGCGCGCGCCACGCAAAGGTGCGTTTACGACATGGCTGGAAATGGCTTATTCGAAACGCCGTAGATCCCCTGTGGGAGCGAGCCTGCTCGCGAAAGCGGTCGGTCAGCCAACTTCTATGTTGGATGTGCCGGCCTCTTCGCGAGCAGGCTCGCTCCCACAGGTGTCAGGTGTATGCCGCGCGGATGGCGAGCAGCAGGAGGAAATGTGCGGGATAGAATGCATACGCCCAACGGCGCATGGGGGGTGGCTGGAGATGTCGCACATGTCGCACATGTCGCATATGTCGCAACAGGAACATTCCGAGCATTGGCGCAAACAGACAGGTGGCAATGCCAAGAATGGCGACGCTACTGCCGAACCTCGCCGAGTCGTACAGGACTTGCCATTGGTTGGCCGCCAAACACACCAACCCCGGCAGCAGGCTGAAATACCACGGCCGGCGAAATACCAGCAGCATCGCCAGCGGCAACAGAATCCCGAACAAGCCGAACATCAGTCGTTCCGGAAACATGGCGGCCAGCACCAGCGCAGCAACACCGAGCAATCGCGACATGGCCGATGGACCCTGCCACCCCCGCGCAACCAGCAGCCCAAGCGCCAGCGTCGGCATCACGTTCAACGTATCGGGATCAGGAATGTACATTCGGTAGGGAATTTCACTGACTGCACTGAACAGCAACAACCAGCCCAGATACCGCCACTCCATCCTCCGCGACCCGTCGCGCGCCAGATTCGCCGCCATCGCCAGGCAAAACCACGGAAACGCCAGCCGCCCAGGCACATACAGCCAATCGGCGGAGAACCCGGCATATCGCAGGTGATCGAGCAACATGCACAGGAGCGCCAGCCACTTGAGCAGATCCAGTGCGCCGTCGCGTTTGCTCAGGTGCATAATCGTCCTACAAACTGGTAATTTCCTGAACGTGACATCCCGTGTGCTCCCCGGAAGATCTTCGGTAAAGTGCGCACCCTCATTGACCACGAGCCTTCACAAGAGTCTCGACCACGGAAGCCGGCCATGACCGACAAGAGCCAACAATTCGCCAGCGACAACTATTCCGGAATCTGCCCTGAAGCCTGGGCTGCGATGGAACAGGCCAACCACGGCCACCAGCGCGCGTATGGCGACGATGAATGGACCGCACGCGCGGCCGACCATTTCCGCCAATTGTTTGAAACCGACTGCGAAGTGTTCTTCGCCTTCAACGGCACCGCCGCCAACTCGCTGGCCCTGTCGTCGCTGTGCCAGAGTTACCACAGCGTGATCTGCTCGGAAACCGCCCACGTCGAAACCGACGAATGCGGCGCCCCGGAATTCTTCTCCAACGGCTCGAAACTGCTGATCGCTGGCACCGAAAACGGCAAGATCACCCCGCAATCGATCCGCGAAGTCGCGCTCAAGCGCCAGGACATCCATTACCCGAAACCGCGCGTTGTAACGCTGACCCAGGCCACTGAAGTCGGCAGCGTCTACACCCCGGAAGAAGTCCGCGCCATCAGCGCCACCTGCAAAGAGCTGGGTCTGCACCTGCACATGGACGGCGCGCGGTTCTCCAACGCCTGCGCCTTCCTCGGCTGCTCGCCGGCGGATCTGACCTGGAAGGCCGGCGTCGATGTACTGTGCTTTGGCGGCACCAAGAACGGCATGGCCGTGGGTGAAGCGATCCTGTTCTTCAACCACAAACTGGCCGAAGACTTCGATTACCGCTGCAAACAGGCCGGGCAACTGGCGTCGAAAATGCGTTTCC
Organism: Pseudomonas zeae; assembly: GCF_014268485.2. Taxonomy (NCBI): domain Bacteria; kingdom Pseudomonadati; phylum Pseudomonadota; class Gammaproteobacteria; order Pseudomonadales; family Pseudomonadaceae; genus Pseudomonas; species Pseudomonas zeae. The sequence continues at coordinate 6,314,658 of NZ_CP077090.1, forward strand.
TCTCGGCACCCTGGGTCGGCATTCTCGAAAACGGCGCCTGGCTGAAATACGCCCGCCACGCCAACCACTGCGCGCAATTGCTGGCCGAGCTGGTCAGCGACATTCCAGGCGTGGAACTGATGTTCCCGGTGCAGGCCAACGGCGTGTTCCTGCAACTGTCGGAACCGGCCATCGCCGCGCTGACCACGAAGAACTGGCGCTTCTACACCTTCATCGGCAAGGGCGGCGCGCGCTTCATGTGCTCCTGGGACACCGAAGAAGAACGCGTCCGCGAACTGGCTCGCGACATCCGCGAAGTCATGTCCGCCTGATAGACCCCCTCCCCTGTGGGAGCGAGCCTGCTCGCGAAGAGGCCGTGTCAAACAACACAGATGTTGAATGACACACCGCTTTCGCGAGCAGGCTCGCTCCCACAAAAACTCGCCCACTCAGCCCTCCTCGTTCGCACCTGAAGACTTGGTCTACATTGTCTGTCGAGCCCTCCGCTCACATAACAATAAGCAGGAGCATCGGCATGTCGTTACAAGGCAAAACCCTGTTCATCACCGGCGCCAGCCGTGGCATTGGCCGTGAGATTGCGCTGCGGGCCGCGAGGGACGGGGCCAATATCGTGATTGCGGCGAAGAGCGCCGAAGCCCACGCCAAGTTACCCGGGACCATTCACAGCGTCGCAGCGGAAGTCGAAGCAGCGGGCGGCAAGGCTTTGGCCCTGCAAGTCGATGTGCGTGATGAAGACGCCGTACGCCAGGCACTGGCTCAGGCCAACGAACATTTCGGCGGCATCGATGCACTGGTGAACAACGCCGGGGCGATCAAACTCACCGGTGTGCAACACATCGAGCTCAAACGCTTCGACCTGATGCACCAGATCAACACCCGCGCGGTGTTGCTGTGCAGCCAGGCCGCCCTGCCTTATCTGAAGAAATCTGCCGGGCACATTCTCAACCTGTCGCCACCGCTGAATCTGGCAAGCAAGTGGTTTGCCCAGTTCAGCCCTTACACCGTGACCAAATACGGCATGAGCATGCTGACGATCGGGATGAGCGAGGAATTTGCCAGTTACGGGATCAGTGTCAATTCGTTGTGGCCGCAGACGATGATTGCGACGGCGGCGATTGAATTTCAGCTGGGGAATCGGGAGTCGTTCAAGCAGGCGCGAACGCCAGCGATCATGGCGGATGCGGCGCATGTGATTCTGGATAGCAGCGGGCGGCAGATTACCGGGCGGTTGTTGATTGATGAGGATATTTTGCGGGAGAGCGGCGTTGGCGAGTTTGAGCATTACCGGTTTGAACCGGGGAGTAATGCGGCGTTGATGACGGATTTGTTTATCGACTGAAAAGCCCCTCACCCTAGCCCTCTCCCGGAGGGAGAGGGGACTGATTGGGAGATATTTGAGAATTACGCCGACGTGAAACTGCTTTACTGAATCCATAGTCGACTCGATCTTTCAGGTCGATGGTTCCCTCAAGACACCTCGGTCGGCCCCCTCTCCCTCTGGGAGAGGGCTGGGGTGAGGGGCATGCCGTACGCAAAAATTCGCCCCACTCAAAAATCGATTCGCACATCCCCTTTAGGCACACTGCAGCACGACAAGATAAACCCTTCAGCCTCGTCATCCTCGGTAATCCCGCCGTTGTGTTCCATCTCCACCTCGCCGCCCAGCTTCATCACCTTGCACGTGCCGCAAATCCCCATCCCGCACGCCTTCGGAATCATCAGCCCCAGCTTGGCCGCCGCCGCATGCACCGTCTCACCCGGTGCCACACGAATGCTCTTGCCAGACGAAGTGAATTCGACCTGATGCAAATCCGCTGCATCGATTTCCGGCGCATCGGCTGCCTGTTCGGCTTGCTCGACCGCATCGGCACGAGCTTCCGGTGGCGTAGCGCCGAAGGATTCCTCGTGATAACGCGACATGTCGTAACCGGCCACTTCCAGCAGGCGCTTGACCGCGTTCATGTACGGCGTCGGGCCGCAGCAGAACACTTCGCGCTCAAGGAAGTCGGGAACCATCAGCTCGAGCATCTTGTGATTGAGGTAGCCGCGATAGCCGGCCCACGGCTCGCCCAGCCCGTGCTTCTCGCAAATCAGGTGCAGGCTGAAGTTGTCGATCCGCGACGCCATGTGTTCCAGCTCGCGGTGGTAAATGATGTCTTTCGGCGAGCGCGCGCTGTGGATAAAGGTCATGTCGACGTTGGCGTTGGTGTCGTAGAACCAGCGCGCCATCGACATGCACGGCGTGATCCCGACGCCGCCGCTCAGGTACAGGACTTTCGGGCTCGGGAAATCGATGGCATTGAACAGCCCAACCGGCCCGTGCACCGCCAGCTCTTGCCCCTCATGAAGTGTGTCGTGCAACCAGTTGGAGACCTTGCCGCCCGGCACACGTTTGATCGTTACCGAAAAGCTGTACGGCACCGACGGCGAACTGGAGATCGTGTACGAACGCATGATCGGCTGGCCTTCGATTTCCAGCTCCAGGGTCACGAACTGCCCGGGTTTGAAGAAGAACAGAATCGGCTGGTCGGCCATAAAGCAGAAGGTGCGCACGTCCCAGGTTTCCTGGATGACTTTGACGCAACGGACGATGTGTCGGCCATTGGCCCAGGTCTGGGTGGTGACCGGATTCAGGAAGCTGTTGGACATGCTGTTCTCCACGGCCGACTGTCGGCCTCATGTCGGCGATTCTGCGTATAGCGTGAACCGTCCGTTTACCTATCCGCGACATCGGCATACTTATCGCGACCAGCCCCCAACCACCGGGGGTTGCGCGTCGGGAACAGATTGCACCATGTCGCCCATGGATAAGGTTCGCGGCAGCGCCGGCCCCACACTCGCCCCAACACCAATACAGATTCTTTACACCTTGCGTAGCAACCGTTAGCAGCACACCTGATCAGCCACTTTTCGCCGGCCACGCAGATGGCCATGAGGATCACATCGATGGACGTCACCGCAAAAATCAGCCTGGGCGATCCGCTGGAACCCGCACGCAAGGCCACCGCACAAATGCTCCAGGAGCGCGAGCGGACGTTCTCGCTACCACAACCGTTCTATAGCGACGAGCGGCTGTTCGATATCGACATGCAGGAGATCTTCCAGAAAGAGTGGTTGATCGCCGGCATGACCTGCGAGATCCCGGCCAAGGGCAACTACCTGACCCTGCAGGTCGGCAAAAACCCGATCATCGTCATTCGTGGCGCCGAGGGCGTGGTCCACGCCTTCCACAACGTCTGCCGCCATCGTGGCTCGCGCCTGTGCACCAGCGAAAAAGGCAAGGTTGCCAAACTGGTCTGCCACTACCACCAGTGGACCTATGAGCTGGACGGGCGCCTGCTGTTCGCCGGTACCGAAATGGGCGCCGACTTCGACATGAAGCAGTACGGCCTCAAACCGGTGAACGTGAAAACGGCCGGCGGCTACATTTTCATCAGCCTGGCCGAGAACCCGCCAGCCATCGATGACTTCCTGTCGACGCTGAACCATTACATGGAACCGTACGACATGGAGAACACCAAGGTGGCGATCACCACCACCTTGATGGAAAAGGCCAACTGGAAACTGGTGCTGGAAAACAACCGCGAGTGCTACCACTGCAACGCGTCGCACCCGGAACTGCTGAAAACCCTGCTGGAGTGGGACGACGTCACCGACCCGCGCGCCGATCAGGCGTTCAAGGATCACGTCGCCGCCTCCGCCGCTGCCTGGGAAGCCGAGAAGATTCCTTACGCCCACGCCAGCTTCGGCCTGCGCAACCGCATCGTGCGCATGCCGCTGCTCAAGGGCACCGTGTCGATGACCCTCGACGGCAAACAGGGCTGCGCGAAACTGATGGGCCGCATCAAGAACCCGGATCTGGGTTCGATGCGCATCCTGCACCTGCCGCACTCGTGGAACCACTGCATGGGCGACCACATCATCGTCTTCACCGTGTGGCCGATCAGCGCGCAGGAAACCATGGTTACCACCAAGTGGATCGTGCACAAGGACGCCGTTGAAGGCGTGGATTACGACGTCGACCGTATGCGCCAGGTGTGGGACGCGACCAACGATCAGGACCGTCGTCTGGCGGAAGAGAACCAGCGCGGGATCAACTCCACCGCCTACCAGCCCGGGCCTTACTCCAAGACTTATGAGTTTGGCGTGGTTAACTTCGTCGACTGGTACAGCGAGCGCCTGTTGAGCAACCTCGGCGCCGAGCCTGCGCCGTACCTAAAAGGTGTCCCGGTCCAAGGCTAAAAGCAAAAGCTTCGCGAGCAGGCTCACTCCTACAGGGGAACGCATTCCAATTGTAGGAGTGAGCCTGCTCGCGATGGCGTCATTACAATCGCTGCATCACTTCGATGACCACCTCACCGATCCATCCTCACCAATAAACTCCTCAAATATCTCCTCCCCCACCAACCTGATTTTTGCGTACCCGTTCAACACCCGCAGCGGATATGCCGGGTCCTTGGCATCCTGCGTCTCCGACCACAACACCCGCGAATGCCCGTCCAGCTCGCTGGCATTGCCATACGGAATCGCCCCGTGCCCGGCACAACGCGCATGCAAACCGCCCTGCTGCGCGTACACGATGCCGTTGTGTAGATGCCCCCAATACCAGTAATCCGGCTCGCGCCCCAGCGCATCGCACACCGGTTGATACAGCGCGGTCTTGTTGTGCCCGGAAATATCGAAGCCCTGATGATGGCTGAGCACCATGAGCTTTTTGCGTTTTGGCAGGCCTTTCATCCACGCGATCTGCGGCTCGTTCAAGGTGCCGTCCATGTACAGATTCATCGCGTCCGACGCATAGGCGGAATCCAGCCCGACCACCAACCAGTCATCATTGATCAGCGCAAAATAACTGGTGCCCTGCTGCCCCGGAAAACGCTTGGCCAGTTCCTTGAAATAGCCGTGGGCGCCGCTGTACATCTCGTGGTTGGAGTTGAGGGTGAATGAGCCATGGGTGCCCATTGGCCAACCGGCCATGTCGACGTCTTCCTGTGAATGGCTGCCGGCGTAATACACATCGCCGAGGTGAATGGTGAAATCCGCCTGAGCCAGTTGCATCTGATTGGCCACCGACACCGCCGGCGCATGGCTGTCGAACGGCCCGGTGCCCCAGTCGCCGGCAATCGCCAGGGTCACGTCGCGATCCATTTGCACCACCGCCGGGTCAGTACCGAAGGTCGCGTGATGGCGCAGGTTTTCGATCCACTTCAGCAGCGCCTCGCTCCACAGCAAATCGAGCAACTCCCACTTGCGACACCCGAGCAGCGTGCCGTCCTTCAGCACCCGGGTCGCCAGTTGATCGGGCGATTGCGGCAACGGTGCGGCGTTGCCGATGCGCAGGATCGACAGACCGTGGGACAGCTCCCAGGGTACGCTCGGTTCGTCGTCCGGCAACTCGCCGTTCTTCAGCACGTACTGCGCCTGATCATGTCCGCGTTGCAGCAGCTTGATGATCGCCTGAAACTCCTGCGGCTCCAGCTCGCTGATGAGTTTCATCCAGGCCATTTCCATGCGCGTGAACAAGCCGTGAATGCGCACTTTGACCTTGTCGTACTCGTGTTCCCAATGACTGACCAGTGACATGGCGTAATCCTCTTTCCGTAAGGTTCACAGGGTTTTCATGAATTCGATCAGCGCGCGTTTGTCGTCGTCCGACAGCGTCGTGCCGTACAGGTGGCCGCTGTTGTGATTGCCCTCCTGGCGCGTGTCGTATTTGAAGTCCGCCGAGGCTTTGGCCTGAGCGCCGCTGGTGACGAAACCGACGTTGACCGGGTCGTAAATATCCGAGCCGGTGATAAACACCTGCGGACGTTTTTCCGGCGGTTGCAGCAAGTCCCACAGGGTCGGCACTGAGCCGTTGTGCAGGTACGGCGCGCGCAACCAGACGCCGTCGGTGGGCGTGTTGCTGTAGCTCTGGGTCTTGCGGTAGGCGCCGAAATCGAACGGCGGTTTTTTGAAGGTGTGGAACGCGGCGACCAGCCCCGTGGTGAACGAGTCGAGCCGGTGCGGATCAGTGCCGAGCTGATCGATGTTGGTCGTGACCTGCCCGGTATCGGCGCGCCCGAAGTCATGACAAGCCGCGCAGTTAGCCTCCCAGATCGGTTTGCCCTGCGCGACTTTCGCTTGATCCAGCGCCCACGGCCACGCCGGTGCCTTGTGCCCGAGCAGCCAGTTGGTCACGCGATTGAAGCTCGGCGGCAGCACCGAGTCCGGCGTCGCGCCCACGGCCATCGCGGCGGCGTAGTTACGTTCGTGAATCTTGTTGTTATTGCCGTCCCAGTGCAGGTACATCGATTCGCGGGGTTTCTGGTTCCATACTTGCGGCAGGTCGACGGTGCCGATCGTCGAGTCATCCGGGAAGCCGAACACGACCATTTTCGTCGGATTGAAGGTGTCGGTGCGCCCCGGGCCTTGTTGCGGACGCAGCTTCTGCCAGGCGTAAGCCTGCTTCTGCTTGAGCAGTGCGCTTTTGGCCATCGGCATGATCAGGTAGCGGTTGTAGAGCTTCTCGAAGAAGCCCAACTGAAACTTGCTGTTGATCGCCGCCATCACCGCGTCGGTGGTGAATTTCGGATCGCTGGCGCAATCGTAAGCGAACCACTGGAAGGCTTGCAGTTGCAGGGTGTTGGCCGGCGCGCTGGGCACATTGACGGCGACGTCGCTGGCATTGGCGCGGTAGGAGCCGGTGTGGCACAGCGCGCAGTTCGGCTCTACCGTCGGGTAACCGATCTGCCGCTTGGCCATGCCGATCGGCAGGTCCTTGCCGTTTTCAAAGAGGAAGCCGAAAACCTCCCAGCCACCGGGTTTGGGCATTTTCTCCGGGCACATCTGCGGCAGCACGGCGAACAGGTAATACGGGATCCGTGCTTCGATGCCGAGGCCAATGGCGGCGTACTTGTAGTGATCTTCGTCGGAGGCGTATTCCTGCTCCGGCACCACGCGCAGCATCTGATACCAGGTCTCGTAACCGATGAAACCGAGTACCGCGACGACAATCAGCGTGCCAACCTTGAAGGTGTGACTCTGCCATTGCCGCTGCCACGCCGCGTGCCACTCGCGCCAGCCATCGCAAAGCAATGCCCAAGGGCGGTTCTCCGGCGCGGTGCCGAGGTAGAGCAGAATGCCGAGGATCAGGAAAAAGCTCAGATCGCCCATCAGCATTGGCACGAATACTGAGCCTTGAGAGCTGGTGTTGATCAGGTAGATCCAGAACACTACGGCGATCAACCGCGTCAGCACACAGAGCCAGGAATGCACCACGTAGCGCGGCGCGTTGAAACCCGACGGCATGTAAAACACGCTGATGCCGACCAGCAGCATCCCGGCGTTCTCCAGCCATGGGTCAGAGAGTTGCGGCGGCAGCCCGACCACCGATGTCAGCAAGCCCGGCGCGAACAGCGCGGGGATGGCGAACACCATGTTCATCGCAATGCCGATCCAGATGAAGCGTTGAAACCCGCGGATGTAGCTGTCCATGTCATCCATTTCCTTGTGCAGACCTGAGAGGTGTAGTGCCTGATGCACCGCTTTCGCGAGCAGGCTCGCTCCCACATTGGATTGGGGATGCCCACTGGTTTTGTGACTGGCACAAAACCCTGTGGGAGCGAGCCTGCTCGCGAAGCGGTCGCCTCGGTCTAACGTCAGCCGAGGGCTGTTTTCTCAAGGTGTTCAAGGATGATCGGGTAGACATCGACCACTGCGTTCTTGCCGAACATGCAGTCGATGTGGCCATAGCCCGGCACCACTTGTCGGCTGTAACGCTCTGGCCCGTGCATGTCGCACAAACGCTGGTAGGTCTTGAGGGTGCTTTCCGGCAGGTAACACTGGTTGTCGGCACCGCTGATGAAGCAGATCGGCATGGTCAGGCGATCAAAGTGCGGCATGTACACATCGTTGCCTTTGAAATCCACCAGGTGCCCTTTGCGCACGATCAGCGCCAGGTGCTCGAAGGTCTCGATATTCGACTCGCCGAACAACTCGTGCAGGTTGTCGTGCAGGGTTTCGTTGAGGGTGTCGTGGCGATACAGCGACGCGTACATGAAGGTGATGCGGTGGCACACCGGGTTGGTGCAATAACCCTGCGCCTCGATCCGCGCGTAGCCGTTGAGGGCCTTGTCGTAGAGTTTGTTGAACCAGTTTTCCTTGCTGTCGGCGTAAGCGGTCATCGACTTGATGCCGATCGCATCGAGCATCCCCGGCAGGTGCAATCCGGCCTTCAGCCCTGTGGCAGTGGCAACTACGGTGTCAGCGGCAATCTGCGAGCAGACCACCGAACGCACACCCTGCAAACCGGCGAGCAACGACATGAAGAAGGTCGTTGCGCCGTAGCAATGCACCACGCACTGCACGTCCTTGGCCTGGGTCTGCTGCTGAATCTGCGCGATGGCAGCCTTGAAATCGTATTGGGCAATCTGGTCGCCGTTCCACTCCTTCTTGCTCGCCGGCAGCAAAATGCTCACGCGGAAATCCAGCAACCACACGTCGTAATCGTGCTTGCACAGATATTCCAGCAGGTTCGTCTGGATGGTATCGGTGGAGAAGATATTCGAGCCGACGCCCAAACCATGCACCAGCATCACCGGACCTTTGCTCCCGGCCTGATACCGGGTCAGCCGCAATTCAACGCCGTCTTCTGTGGGGAAGAAATGCACCGCCGGCGTCGGCGCATCCAAGGGCCGTTTCAACCGTGGCGGCGCGTCGGGATTGAAGTAGATATCCCCGGCAAACACCCCGCCGTAACTTTCCCAGAGGATCCCGGCGAAGAACTTGCCGAACCGCGCCAAGCCTTCAATGCGCTCGCGCTCGTTGCGCGCATTGAGGACTTTCATGGTGGTCATCTGCTTGGCGAAATCGGTCGGATGAATATGCATCACCCCGGAACCGATCACTTCGCCGGTCTTGTCCGGCCCGCGATACAGCGTCACGTAAAGCGTGCTGGTGTCGTGCCAGATATTCAGCACGCCGTTGTCTTCCGGCACGGTTTTGAAGGCGCTGAAGAAATAGTCGTTACCGTCCTCGGCGGTCAGTCTCATGTCGTACTTCATGTGGCGCGTATCGACCTGTTGCTCGAATTGCTCGAACAGGTTGAACACGCCATTGCTGGCGGTCAGCGGTTGTGGCGACAGTGCCGGAGCATTCACCGTGCCGACAATGGTTGCCGCGTGCTCGGGCTCCTTGATCATGCGGTTGAGGTCGTTGGCGGTGATGGTCAGGGTGAAGTCGATCGGCGAATTGTCCGCCTCGCCGCGTTTGGCCGCTGCTTCGTAGACTTTCAGGTCGGTGCTTTGCGCCGCAGTGAAAGCCCGGGAGAAATAGCCCTTCATGGTTTCGGTGAACTGCACGCCGAGGGTTGGCGGTGCCACTGGTTTACGCGGTGCGGATGGCAGCGTGTAGTCGATCTGCCAGCCACGGTCGGCGGCAAGCAGGCCCATGTTGCGCTCACTCACCGCGGAGATGGTCAACAGCGGATTGACCGCCAGCGAGGTCGGAATCACCGCGCCATCGGTCACGTACAGGTTGGCGTAGACATCGCTGCCACTGGCACCGCTGAACACCTGCCCCTTGTGATTGACCACGCCTTGCGCCGCGTCTTCACCCATCACGCAACCGCCCAACGGGTGCACCGAGACGATGCTGTGCTTGAGCAGTTTGGTCCAGATCGGGTTCTCCACCCACACGCCACCCAGTGCCTTGGTGCTCTGCTGCAGACGTTCGTTGCCGAGCTTGAAGTTCTCCTGCTCGCCAACGCCCGGCCAGTCGATGCGCAGTTGATCCTTGCTGTCGAGGACCATCCGCCCCTGGCCGCTGTCATGGCTCATGATCAGGTAAGTCTGCATGTTGTGCAGTGCGCCGTAATACGGGCCGCGCAGAAAGCTTTCCGCTTCGCGCTCCTTGTATTTCACCTTGCCGCTGAAGCTGTCATCCGTGGCCACGCCAATCATCTCGGCAAACCCGGCCATGGCCGGCACCATCGGCCGGCCGAGCGCGCCGGGGATCGAGCCCTCCTCGATGACCATGCGGCTGCGCCAATCGCCCTCGGTGCGCATGTCGATCACCGAGGTGATGCACGGGCCGACCGGGTGCAGTTCCTTGGCCGGGTGCGCACCGAAACCGATGCCGTTGATGGTCTGCTCGCAGTTGTGGCCGAAGCCGAGGATGTCGCCGTTGCCGCTCATGTTCTCGCCGAGCTGGGCGGACATCACCACACCTTTGTCGCGCGTGCGCAGAAGAATTTCCGTGGAGCCGAGGGTGCCGGCGGAGACCACGACGATGTCGGCCTTCACGAACAACGTCGGCGCGCTGAACATCTCCCGCCCGCTGTCGAGGTACTGGAAGTGCACGATCCAGCCTTCACCATCACGCTCCAGGTGCCGCACTTCGGCCTGACAGAAAATCTCCGCGCCGTGATTCCAGGCGTCCGGCAGATAGTTCATCAGCGTGGTGTTCTTGGCCTTGTTGTTACAGCCCGAAACGCAGTCGCCGCACTGGTTGCACGGCAGTTGCTCGACGCCGACATGGTTGAGGTTGTTCGGCAGCTTGTCGAAGGTCACGTTGATCGGCGGCTTGTAGAAGTGCGCGCCTTGCTTGAGGTAATCCGCGGATTTCTTGTTGGCGTCGAGTTTGGGCAGGTTCGGCGCAGTGTTCGGGTAAGGATTGGGTTTGAGCATTTCCCGGGCGCGGGCATAACCGTCCTTGAGCAGCGTATCGCGGTGTTCACGCACCGCTTGCGGCCAGCGCGGATCATCGAATACGCCCGGCTCCGGTTCGAGGGCCACGTTGGCATTGATCAGCGACGTGCCGCCGAGGCCGCAACCGACCACGACGTTCTGCTGGGCATTCACATGTAAATCGAACAGCCCGGTGCGCGAGCCGATATGGCCATCCGGGTCATGCACCTGCAGTTCCTCGGTGGCGGCGATCATGGTGTTGGGGTATTCGCCGGGCTGGATTTCCCGACCGCGTTCGAGCAGGCACACACGTTTGCCGGCACGGGACAGGCGCGAGGCAGCAATGCCGCCGCCGTAGCCTGAACCAATGACAATCACATCGTAGTGTTCCTTGATCTCGCTGATGGGCGTTGCGATCCGTGTCATGAGGTGGTTCCTCTAATCAGGCAGATGGGGGCAACTCTGCGGTTGCCTGCAATCAATGGGCGGACGGGCACCTGGCCACCGGATCAAGTCCGGCGACAGCACAGCGGTCTGGCAGGTGGGGCGCGCTACAGGCGAGCGTGCTGATTGGCGGCGCGCCGTAGCGTGCGCTTGCGTGGCGAGGGCGGGGGGCGGTGCGGCTGACTATCCATCATGCGTTCTCCCAGAACCTGATGTGGATAAGTGACGGCTGTCCTTGTGCCATTGCAGTGAAGACAGCGCAGGAATCGAAGTCAAGGCAACGTCTTAGAACTGTATGAAATGTGATCAATTGCCGTTTGGACTATGCCGGACGGGGCTTGCGGGGTTTGACGAACAAGTTATCCACATAGCCACCCACAGCAAATGGGGGTAACTGTGGATGACTGGAAAAATAAACCGCTGATTTATCAAGAAAAATCGTGACTTATTCAGAAGAAGGGTTTGCGAGACGCATTGGTTGTTTTTTGATCACAAGCTTGAAAGCCACGTTTTTCATGGCTTTCAGAGGATGGCAAACACGTTATCCACAGAAGCACCAACAGAGATCGGGGGTAACTTTGCCTGTGCTGTGGAAAAGCGTTCCTGACTGTGTGAAATCGGGGTTTACGTGGGAGTTTTGCGTAGAAACAGATGATTTGATTGTTTTTTGATCGATCCTTCGCAGGCCACGTTTTGTATGGCTCGCAGCGGATAGCGAACATCTTATCCACAGAAGCGCCAACAGAGATTGGGGGCAACTTGTTCAGTTATTCAGGAGAAAAAGCCCAGAAAATCCGTGACTTAGGCTGGTTGTTTTTTGATCGGAGGGCTGTAGGGCTTGATTGGCGCGGGGTGCAGGGATGGGCGAACACGTTATCCACAGATCCGCCAACAGGGATTGTGGGTAAACCGCCTACCCTCATCGGAACGCCGCCCGCCTAGCCCTCTCCCAAAGAGAGAGGGAGCCAACCGCATCGCCTATTCAAGCTCCACCGACCTGAACGAACATTGTGATCTCAGGCTTGGCCAAACCAAGGTCACCGCGCAGTCGCAGGTCGATGTAATTAGCCAATACCACTCGGTAGGTCCCCTCTCCCTCTGGGAGAGGGCTAGGGTGAGGGGCTTTTCAGCGGACAACGCCTTCTTCAATCAGTAACTTGAGGATCGCTTCAGCACCGGCCTGAGGGGTAACACCCTTGAGCACTTGCCCCCCGCCCCCACTGGCCTTGGCCGTCGCGGCTTTCATCCGGTCCGCCCCACTCTTGGCCTTGATCACCTTCAAGCGTTTCGGCCGTGGCTTGGCGGGTTGCAGGGTGGCAACCGACAACAACTCATCGTCCACAACTTCCACATCTTCAGCCTGCAAAACACCCCGCCGCGCCGGCCCGTAAGCACTCTGCCGAGGTTTCGGCGCGGCGTTATCCACAGTCGCCAGAAACGGCAGTTTCACTTTCAACCGGCGCCGTTGCCCGCGCGGCAACGCTTGCAGCACCAGCGCCGAACCGTCGTTGATCGACTCGACCTGCGCCAGGCCCACCACCAGCGGCCAGCCCAGACCTTCCGCCAGCAAGAACGGCAACATCCCCGAACCTTCGCCGGTTTCCGCCTGGCTGCCGGTCAGCACCACCTGCGCACCGGCATCACGCAGATACGCGGTCAGCGCCGGCAGCGCATCGGCACCAGCCGGTTGCTCCAGCACATGCATCTGCTCAAGACCCATGCCCAGATAGGCGCGCAACGCCGCTTCCGCAACGTCACCGGCATGCAGCACTTGCAGGTTATCCCCAGCCAGTTGCAGACCCAGTTCCACGGCGCGCGCGTCCTGATCAGCGCGGCGTGGCCGCCCGGAAGTAGGGTGAGCGCCGATTGAAACCAGACTGATTACTTTCGTGTTCATAGCGTTTCCTTAAGCCGCATCGCGCTTGGCTTCGTTGCGGTAAGCCGCCACCGCCTCGATCAACGCCTGAAGAATCTCTGCGCTCTCGCCGATCACGGAGAGGTCTGCACGCTTGATCATGTCGCAACCCGGATCGAGGTTGATCGCCACCACCTTGTCACAGGCACCAATGCCTTGCAGATGCTGGATCGCGCCAGAGATGCCCACAGCCACATAGACCCGCGCGGTAACCCAGGTGCCGGACGCGCCGACCTGGCGATCACGGGCCATGAAGCCATCGTCCACCGCCACCCGCGACGCACCTTCGGTAGCGCCCAGCGCAGCGGCGGTCTCGTGGAACAGCGCCCAGTCCTTGACCCCGTTGCCGCCGGAGAAAATGAACTCCGCTTCGGCCATCGGAATCGCTGCCGGGTCGACCGCCACGGCGCCGAGATCTTCAATCCGCGACAGGCTGCGCGCTACTGTTGTGGATAACTCCACCGGCAACGCTTCATGACGGGTTTCGCTGACCGGTTCGGCGCATTCGGCGGCGGCCAGAATCAACCGTGCGAGCGGACGGGCGAGATCTTGCAGCCCAGCGCCAGCGCGGCCGATGCACTCCTGATCCTTGACCTGCCAGACCCGCGTGGCCGGGCGCTCGCCCAGTGCCGCGGCAAAGCGCCGGCCGAGTTCGCCGCCACCGCTGCGACTGTCTGGGAGCAGCCAGTGACGCGGGTTGAACTGGTTATCCACAGCGCGCAAACCTTGCACGCGTTGCTCCGGTGCATAACCACTAAAGGCTTCGCCTTCGAGCACCAGCAAGCGATCGACGCCTGCTGTGGCGAAGGCATTTTCCTTGTGCTCGCCAAAGACCACCGCCAGCACCGCGCCGTCATTGCCGGCGAGCTGATGAGCGAGGCCGAGCAAGTCGCGATCGTGGCTGCTCAGGCGGCCGCCGACCATGTCCGGAACCACACTGATATAGAACGCCGGGGCCGGCACCTGATGCAGCGGCAATTGCACTTCAACCGTGGCCGAACGTTTGACCGCCCCGCCCTGTTGCGCGCCGCTGCGATCGATCCGCTTGATGCCGTTGGGGCCGATAAAACCAATACCGTGCAGGTTCTTGCGGATGATGCCGTTGGGCCCCATCCAGCTGTGTTGCGCCGGTTGCATCGCCGCGTGCAGCGGATGCAGGCGGTTACGCGCAATCCATTCGGCGCGTGGGTCGCGGCGGATAATGTCGCTCATCAATGGGCCTCCGCTGGTTCACGTTTGGCCGGGGTGGCAGGCTTGTTCGGCGCGGCGTCTTCGAGCAACGCGTCGGCCACCAGTTCGGCGATGTCCTTGATCAGCGGACGCGGTTCGACCACGCCTTCGAGCATCGCCGTGCACTGTGGACAACCCACGGCCACCAGTTCGGCGCCGGTCTCGCGGATGTCTTCCATGCGCATATCAGGAATCCGTTGCTTACCCGGAATGTCGGTGATCGGCGCCCCGCCACCGCCGCCGCAGCAACGCGAGCGGAAGCCGGAACGTTGCATCTCTTTGACCTCGATGCCGAGGGCACGCAGCACTTCGCGCGGCGCTTCGTACTCGCCGTTGTAACGACCGAGGTAGCACGGGTCGTGATAGGTCACGCTGTTGCCTTTGTGCTGACCGAGGTTCAGCGCACCGGCCTGAATGATTTCCGCCATGTAGGTACTGTGGTGCTGCACCAGGTAGTTGCCGTCGAAGGCGCCATATTCGTTTTTCAGCACATGGAAACTGTGCGGATCGCAGGTGACGATGCGGTTGAAGCTGTATTTGGCCAAGGTCTGGATATTGCGTTTGGCGAGCAACTGGAAGGTCGCTTCATCGCCCAGACGACGGGCCACGTCACCGCTGTCACGTTCTTCCAGCCCCAATACGGCGAAGTCGATTTTTGCCGCTTTCAGTACTTTGACGAACGCGCGCAAAGTGCGCTGGTTGCGCATGTCGAAGGCACCGTCGCCGACCCAGAACAGCACGTCAGTGGATTTCTTCTCGCTGAGCAGATTGAGGTTCAAGTCCGCTGCCCAGTTCATCCGTCCGCCCGGGGCAAAACCGCCGGGGTTGTCGGTGGCAATGAGGTTTTCGAGGACTTCTGCGCCCTTGTTCGGGGTTGCGCCTTTTTCCAGGGTCAAATGGCGACGCATGTCGACGATGGCATCGACGTGCTCGATCATCATCGGGCACTCCTCGACGCAGGCACGGCAGGTGGTGCACGACCACAGGGTTTCGGCGTCGACCAGACCGTTGACGATGGGTTGATGGGGATCGCCGCTGTGCTCGCCAATTGGTTTGCCGGGATACGGACTGCCGGCGAACTTGGCATCGGTGCCGCCAGCGAGGCCGACGACCATGTCCTGAATCAGTTTTTTCGGGTTCAACGGCTGGCCGGCGGCGAAGGCCGGGCACGCCGCTTCGCACTTGCCGCACTGCACGCAGGCGTCAAAGCCGAGCAACTGGTTCCAGGTGAAATCCTTGGGTCTCTCAACACCCAACGGCGCTGACGGATCATTGAGATCCAACGGCTTCAAACCCGTGGAACGGCCGCCGCCAAAACGTTCGGCGCGACGGTGCCAGGCCAAGTGCAAGGCACCGGCAAAGGCGTGTTTCATCGGCCCGCCCCAGGTCATGCCGAAGAACAGTTCCGACACGCCCCACAACACGCCGATCCCGAGGATGACCGCGAGTATCCAGCCGCCAAAGTTCACCGGAAGAATTCCGGCCACTGGCAAGGTCAGCAGAAAGAACGACGCCGAGAACGCCAGCAGGCTTTTCGGCAGGCGCATCCACGGGCCTTTCGACAGCCGCGCCGGCGGGTTGCGCCGACGCAGATAAACGAAGATCGCACCGACGAACATCACCGCCGTCATCAGCAGCAAGGCATAACCGAGGATGCGATTGTGCAGGCCAAAACCATGCACCAGCAGCGCCAGCACAATCGACGCCACCGCACCGCCGGCCGTGGCCACGTGGGTGTTGGCGATGTATTTGTCCCGCGCCACGACATGGTGCAAGTCGACCATGTAGCGCTTGGGCATGGCGAACAGGCCGCCGATCAGATCGACCTTCGAGGCCCGGCCCCGACGCCACATCGCTACCCGTCGCAACGCACCAAGGACACCAAGGCCCAGGGCGGCGAACAACAGGATTGGAAGAAGGGTGTTCAACATAGGTGAAGCTCCCAAAGACCGCAGGGTCTTGCAGGTCGAGTTGCCTTACTCGGTCACTGTGGGAGCGAGCTTGCTCGCGAAGGCGGACTGACATTCAACATCGATGTCGACTGATCCACCGCTTTCGCGAGCAAGCTCGCTCCCACAGGGTTGTGTGCAAGCCTTTAGAAGTCTTTACACAGTCTGAGCGCGTCATAGATCGCGGCGTGGGTGTTGCGCTGCGCCACGCAGTCGCCGATGCGGAACAGCAAGTAGCCTTCGCCCGCCTCGCTCAGCGAAGGTTGCGGCTGGATCGCGAACAACGCTTCAACGTCGATCTGGCCCTTGTTGCGCGAACCCTCTTTGAGCGCGTAGTAGATTTCTTCATCCGGACGCACGCCGTTCTCCACCACCACCTGATCGACCACCCGCTCCTCTTTGGCGCCGGTGTATTCGTTTTCCAGCACCGCGACCAGTTTGTCGCCTTCGCGGTAGACCTTCTCCAGCATCATGTCGCCGGTCATGATCACTTCTTTCGGGTACATGCTGCGGTAGTAGGTCGGGAACGACGTACCGCCGATGGCCACGCCCGGTTTGATGTCGTCGGTGACGATCTCGACCTGGCTGCCTTTGTCGGCGAGGAAGTCAGCAACCGACATCCCGGTGAACTCGCAAATGGTGTCGTAGACCAGCACGTTCTTGCCCGGCGCAACCTTGCCGTCGAGCACGTCCCAACTGCTGACCACCAAGCCTTCGGCGGCGCCCCAGTGTTCGTTCTGTTCCAGGTACGGATGCCCGCCGACTGCCAGCACCACTACATCCGGACGCAAGTCCATGATGGTCTCGGCATCGGCCGCCGTGCCCAGGCGCAGATCGACTTTCAGCCGCGCCAGTTCCAGCTGGAACCAGCGGGTAATACCGGCGATCTGGTCACGCTGCGGCGCTTTCGATGCGGTAGTGATCTGCCCGCCGATGAATTCCTTCTTCTCGAACAGGGTCACGTCGTGGCCTCGCTCGGCAGCAACACGTGCCGCTTCCATCCCGGCAGGGCCGGCACCGACGATCACCACTTTGCGTTTCGGCCCGGTGGATTTCTCGATGATGTGCGGCACGCCCATGTATTCGCGGGACGTCGCGGCATTCTGGATGCACAACACGTCGAGGCCTTGATACTGACGGTCGATGCAGTAGTTGGCGCCGACGCACTGTTTGATCTGATCGATCTGGCCCATCTTGATCTTGGCGATCAGGTGCGGATCAGCGATGTGCGCACGGGTCATGCCGACCATGTCGACGTAACCGCCCTCAAGAATCCGTGTGGCCTGGTTCGGGTCCTTGATGTTCTGTGCGTGCAGCACCGGCACCTTGACCACTTCCTTGATCCCAGCGGCCAGATGCAGGAACGGCTCCGGTGGATAACTCATGTTCGGAATCACGTTGGCCAGGGTGTTGTGGGTGTCACAACCCGAGCCGACGACGCCGATGAAATCGAGCATGCCGGTGTCGTCGTAATACTTGGCGATCTGCTTCATGTCCTCGTGGGACAAGCCGTCCGGGTGGAACTCGTCACCGCACAGACGCATGCCCACGCAGAAGTCGTCACCGACCTCGGCGCGCACAGCCTTCAGCACTTCCAGACCGAACTTCATCCGGCCTTCGAAGGTGCCGCCCCATTCGTCGGTACGCTTGTTGACGCGCGGGCTCCAGAACTGGTCGATCATGTGCTGGTGCACCGCCGACAGTTCAACGCCGTCGAGACCACCGGCCTTGGCCCGGCGCGCCGCCTGGGCATAGTTGCCAATCACTCGCCAGATTTCTTCCGGCTCGATGGTTTTGCAGGTGGCGCGGTGTACCGGTTCACGGATGCCCGAGGGCGACATCAGCGTCGGCCAGTTGAAGCCGTCCCAGCGCGAGCGCCGGCCCATGTGGGTAATCTGAATCATGATCTTGGCGCCATGCTTGTGCATGGCGTCGGCCAGGTTCTGGAAATGCGGAATGATGCGGTCGGTGGACAAATTCACCGAGCTCCACCATTCCTGCGGGCTGTCGATGGCGACCACAGAGGAGCCGCCGCAAATCGCCAGGCCGATGCCGCCCTTGGCTTTCTCTTCGTAGTATTTGACGTAGCGGTCGGTGGTCATGCCGCCGTCCGTTGCGTAGACCTCCGCGTGCGCGGTGCTGAGCACGCGGTTGCGGATGGTCAGTTTGCCGATCTGGATCGGCTGGAACATTGCTTCGAAAGCCATGGCGGGTTCCTCGACTTACAACGGCTTGACGGTGAACAGGCCGTCGTCGTGGCCTTCTTCGGAGCCACCGTAGACTTGCTCGGCGACGGTGCGAATCTTGCTGCCGCGAGCCTCAAGAATCTGATCCATGGCCCCGGCAAACCAACCGGTGAACATGTAATCGACTTTGCGCCCGACCTTGCCGTACACGTAGACGAACGCCGAGTGTTCGAGCTTGACGCTGGCAGTGCCTTTGTCGAGGTCGATATCCTGAATCTTGAACAGACCCCAGCCGCGTTGCGACAAGCGCTTCATGTAGTGCTCGAACACCGCGACGCCTTCCAGGCCGTGGCATTCAGCTTCTTTCTCGCACCAGTGCCAGGCGGATTTGTAGCCGGCCTTATAGAGGATTTCGGCGTAGGCGTCGGCGCCCAAAACTTCTTCGATGCCCATGTGGTTATTGACGAAGAAGTGACGCGGTACGTAGAGCATCGGCAGGGCGTCGGAGGTCCAGACACCGGTTTCGCTGTCAACTTCGATTGGCAATTGCGGGGCGATCTTGGCCATGGAAACTTAACTCCAGAAAAATAGTGGATTCAGTGGTGACCGCTGCCCTCACCCCAGCCCTCTCCCACAGGAGAGGGGGCAGATCGGCGGCGGTCTTGAGTCAGCGTTACTCGCCCCAGACGTCTTTCAGGACGTTGACCCAGTTTTCGCCCATGATCTTGCGCACGACGCGCTCGGAATGGCCGCGCTTGAGCAGGGTTTCGGTCAGGTTCGGGAACTCGCCGACGGTGCGGATGCCCAGCGGGTTGATGATCTTGCCGAAGCTGGTCAGACGGCGGGCGTAGCCCTTGTCGTGGGTCAGGTATTCGAAGAAGTCCTGGCCGTGACCCTGGGTGAAGTCGGTGCCGATGCCGATGGCGTCTTCGCCGACGATGTTCATGGTGTATTCGATCGCTTCGGCGTAGTCGTCGATGGTCGAATCAATGCCCTTGGCGAGAAACGGCGCGAACATGGTCACGCCGACAAAACCGCCGTGGTCAGCGATGAACTTCAATTCTGCATCAGACTTGTTGCGCGGGTGCTCTTTGAGACCCGACGGCAGGCAGTGGGAATAGCAGACCGGTTTTTTCGACTCGAGGATGACTTCTTCGGAAGTCTTCGAGCCGACGTGGGACAGGTCGCACATGACGCCGACGCGGTTCATCTCGGCGACGATCTCGCGACCGAAACCCGACAGGCCGCCGTCACGCTCATAGCAACCGGTGCCGACCAGGTTCTGGGTGTTGTAGCACATCTGCACGATGCCGACGCCGAGCTGCTTGAACACTTCGACATAGCCGATCTGGTCTTCAAACGCGTGAGCATTCTGGAAGCCGAAGAGGATGCCGGTCTTGCCTTGCTCCTTGGCGCGACGGATGTCGGCGGTGGTGCGCACCGGCATCACCAGGTCGCCATTTTCGCGGATCAGCTTCTGGCTGGCGGCAATATTGTTCACGGTCGCCTGAAAGCCTTCCCACACCGACACAGTGCAGTTGGCTGCCGTCAGACCGCCCTTGCGCATGTCTTCGAACAGCTCGCGGTTCCATTTGGCAATGATCAGACCGTCGATAACGATGCTGTCGGCGTGTAATTCGGCTGGGCTCATCAGGCGTCCCCTTATTGGCGATTCATGCGCCGAATCGTCTGCCGGCGCTTTGGGGCCAGCATATGCCTCGGTGCAGGGGCGACCGGGTGCAAAAACGACAGGGGAATTGCCGAAAGCGTCAATCCGCGACAAAGGGTCGCCAGACGCTCCGATCAGCTACCTGTTCAAGCCCGCAAGCTTGAGCCAGAATCTGCCGCATCTTGGAAACACCACTGGATTAGAGCGGCGACAACAATGAAATCGATCTTCCTGGCTTTGGCTTTGCTTGCGACCGGCGTACACGCCGCCGAAGAATCCGACAACAACCCGTGCGACGCCGTCGAAAACGACGTCCAGACCCTGGAATGCTCGACCTACAGCCGCACCACCGCCGAAGACCTGCTCAAGGACAACTACGCCAGCCTCAACGAACGCATGCAGACCGCGTATGGCAAGAACCCGACGCAACTGGCGGACATCACCGCCAAGATCAAGACGGCTCAGCAGCAGTGGTTGAAGACGCGGGACGCGGATTGCGCTGTCGAAGCGTTCCCGGCGACTGAAGGGAGCAAGGCGTTCAAGATTGCGCAGAATGATTGCGTGGCGCGGATGAGTGATGAACGGTCGGAATTTTTGGAGTCGATTGGGCAGGAGTGATCCTGACCACTCGTAACATGCCGTCAATTCTTGTTGATTGGCATTGGGAGAAATATAAGCAAAGATTCTAAAATCTTATAAAAGACTTATATTTCTCCGAATATGAAGTTACCCACAGATATCCAAATCATCAACGACGCCGAGGGCAAACCCGCCTTCGTCGTCATTCCCTATGCGCAATACGTTGCGCAAAAAATGCAGCCCGACCTGATTCCCCATGAGGTCGTCAGCCGGATGGTCGATGGGGCAACACCGATCCGTGCCTGGCGCGAACACCTCAACCTGACTCAGGAAGAAGTCGCTAAACGCATGGGTATTTCGCAACCGGCGTTTGCCCAGCAGGAAACAGTGTCCAAGCCACGAAAAGCAACTCGCGAAAAGATTGCGGCGGCCTTTGGAATCACCTCTGAGCAGCTTGAGCTCTAGCCGGTTATGGCGTGTTTGCCTGCTGCAATAGCCAGGCATTCACACCGCCACCCAGCACCCTCATCAATCCTGAAAAGGAGAACGAGGTTTCACATGATCGAGGATCAGACGTGGCGCCTCGTACTCATACCCCAAGTCAGTGATGTCGCTCACAGTCCGAGCAGACTGCGCAAACGGCTCAAGCACATCATCGTAGTTATGTCCTATCGGACCATTGATCAGAGGCGCGTAATGCGGCGCCCAACGTTCGTTGCTCTGGAGCATCAGCGACTGCCAGTCTGCCCACACTTTGTCGACAAAGCAGTGATGCAGGAAGAACACCGGATCATCTGGAGAGGTCATCGGCAACATATTGCCGCCCACCCAGAGGTGGACGCGATTATGCAGTTGTGAACCCGCAGTGGTTACCTGCGGATCACCGCGCTGGGTGATCCAGCCTTCCAGACGATTTCGGAAGCCACGCACAGTCGGGCCGGAATCATAAGGCGGGGTGTCGTAAAGACTTTCGCGCAAAGCCATTTGCAGATCTTCCGGGGTTGGCAATGAGTTTACAACCAGCCCGAACTGGCGCTTCAAACCAGGACCTGGCAAATCGTCATCCGGATAGGAGGGAACCGGCCATTTACCGTTTTGAACAGCAAACGGACCGGTTGCTACACGCCACTCATCGCTTTCAACACCATTACCGCCCATAAAATCCTCAGCCCACAGCGGAGAGTTGAGCGGATTGGCAGCATCTTCGGTCCAGTTCCAGTAAGGAATCGTGTTGGAGCGGTTAATCGCCTGAAGGTCATTTTCGAACTTCAGTAAAAATGCCCGGTGCCAGGGCAAGAACGAAGGCCCCCGATGAGCGCCATTGCGGTAGTTTGGATCGTTTGGTTCATGTGGCAAAACCGTGGGCTTCATGACTTGGTGATGCAGGTGTACATACTCATCGTATTGACCAGTCTTTTTGAGCTGGAGGCAGGCATCGACGAAGTTGTCTTTTTCGATTGGGGTCAGCGAGCGAATGTTCTTGCGCAGCTTCATGTCTTCAATCCTTTGAGCGAGGTTAGGTGTGGAAAGGGCGACAATCGTCCCAATCCCCCGACAACCAAGCTAGGCGCCAGTCGGAAGGGCGTCTACTGTCAGAAATTACAGGTCAACAACTATTTCCGACCAGCGGTACTGCTCCGCTGCGGCACCGACGCGAGGTGACTTGACCGCCCGACTGCGTCAACATGACCGCCATCCAATTCGCTCATAAGGTCACTCGCCCATGAACATCTGCGGCATCGAAATCAAAGGCAGCGAAGCGATCATCGCCGTGGCCGCTCTCGACGGTTCGAACCTGAGCCACGTTCCCCTCGCCACCAAGAAGATTGCCCTCGAAGACGATGACGAGGCGGCGAACGTGAAGATGTTTGCGGCGCAGGTGGCGTCGTTTGTGCGGGAGAATTCGGTTGACCGGATTGCGATCAAGAAGCGCAGCAAGAAGGGCGAGTTTGCCGGTGGCCCGACGACGTTCAAGATTGAGGGGATTTTGCAGTTGCTGGATGGTTGCGAGGTGACGTTGTTGTCGCCGCAGACGATCAATGCGCAGGCGAAGAAGCATAATTTCGAGCTGCCGGGGACGTTGAACAAGTATCAGCATGAGGCTTATAAAGCGGCGTGTTCGGCGTTAATGAAGAAGTAACCCGATTTCCGAAATCACAGTAAATCCATGTGGGAGCGAGCTTGCTCGCGAAGAGGGAGTGTCAGTCGACAGTTTTTTTGAATGCTTTACCGCATTCGCGAGCAAGCTCGCTCCCACAGGTTTATTTGCTGGTCTCAAGATCAGGCCTGGGCGGTACGGCGGTCTTCACGCGGGCAGCGGGCGAAGCGTGCCCGGTAGCTGCGGGTGAAGTAGGACGGTGATTCGAAGCCGCAGGCGATGCTGACTTCGAGCACGCTCATGTCGGTTTGGCGCAATAACTGCCGGGCTTTTTCCAGCCGTAACCTGAGATAGAAATTGCTCGGTGTATCGTTCAGATGCAGCCGAAACAAGCGCTCCAATTGCCGCCGCGTGACCTTGATCGATTCTGCCAATTGCAAAGTAGTCAGCGGCGGTTCGCTGTGCTGCTCCATCTCGCCGATCACCTGAACCAGCTTCTTGTTATTGATGCCATAACGCGTGGCGACTTCCATGCGCTGGTGATCTTTGCGCGGACGGATGCGCCCCAGCACAAACTGCTCGCTGACCTGAATCGCCAGTTGCGGTCCATGGGCCTGGGCGATCAGATCGAGCATTAAATCGATGGACGCCGTGCCGCCCGCCGAGGTGATGCGCCGGCGGTCGATCTCGAACAGCTCCTGGGTGACGCTGAGCGTTGGATAAGATTCCTTGAATGCGTCGATGGCTTCCCAGTGCAGGGTCAGGCGATGACCGTCGAGCAGACCTGCTTCAGCGAGGACAAAGCTGCCGGTGTCGATAGCACCGAGGGTCACGCCTTCGTTATCCAGCCGCCGCAACCAGTGTTCAAGGGTTGGCGTGGCGAACTTCAGCGGTTCAAACCCGGCCACCACCAACAACGTCGCACCTTTCTTCAGCGGCTCCAGCGCCGCATCGGCGTTGACCGACATGCCATTGCTCGCCAGCACCGCCCCGCCGTCGGCGCTGAGCACGTGCCAGCGGTACAACTCGCCACGAAAGCGGTTGGCCACGCGCAGCGGTTCGATCGCCGAAATAAAGCCGATGGCGGAGAACCCCGGCATCAGCAGAAAGTAGAAATCCTGGGACATGGGCGCACTCGATTCGCGGGTAACGAGAGGGAGGGGAGCGTGGCTCGTTGATACGCCGATTGTCGTCAGCGTTCAAGCGCACAGGTCGCTACAGTGCAAATGCCAGTCGCCGCAGTGCGCTTTCATGGGCGTATAGCTGCGTAACTTTGCATCACCGGCACGACAGATGCCGGAACTCACAATAACGACCTGCCGAGGAACCCGACATGAAACGACTGATCAGCAGCTGTGTTCTTGCACTCAGCGGTACCGCTTTCTTGAGCGCCAGCGTCATGGCGGCCGAACCTGCGTCATGCCAGAACGTACGCATGGGCGTGGTCAACTGGACCGACGTGATCGCCACCAGTGCCATGACCCAGGTCCTGCTCGACGGCCTCGGCTACAACACCAAACAAACCAGCGCGTCCCAGCAAATCATCTTCGCCGGGATCCGCGATCAACGGCTGGACCTGTTCCTCGGTTACTGGAACCCGCTGATGACCCAGACCATCACGCCGTTTGTCGACGCCAATCAGGTCAAAGTCCTCGAAGCGCCAAGCCTGAAAGATGCCCGTGCGACCCTCGCCGTGCCGACTTATCTGGCCGACAAGGGCCTGAAAACCTTCGCCGACATTGCCAAGTTCGAAAAAGAACTGGCCGGCAAGATCTACGGCATCGAGCCAGGCTCGGGCGCCAACACGCAGATCAAGGCAATGATCGCCAAGAACCAGTTCGGCCTCGGCAAGTTCCAGTTGGTCGAGTCGAGCGAGGCCGGCATGCTCGCCGCCGTCGACCGTGCTGTGCGCCGCAAAGAGGCCGTGGTCTTCTTTGGCTGGGCGCCGCACCCGATGAACGTCAACGTCAAGATGACTTATCTGACCGGCAGCGACGACGCCCTCGGCCCTAACGAAGGTATGGCCACGGTTTGGACCGTCACCGCGCCGAAATACGCCGAGCAGTGCCCGAACGTTGGTCGCCTGCTAACCAATCTGACGTTCACCGCCGAGGACGAGAGCCGGATGATGCAGCCGCTGCTCGACCACAAGGACGCTTTCGAATCGGCCAAGCAATGGCTCAAGGATCACCCCGAAGACAAGCAGCGCTGGCTGGAAGGTGTGACCACGTTCGATGGCAAACCGGCGGCTGAAAACCTGCAACTGACCAGCAAATAACCGCCACCCTCACCCTAGCCCTCTCCCGTTGGGAGAGGGAACTGAACGACGCTTCGCAGCCCGGAAAAGGGCTGCGGACAGACCCATCACGCCTGAAGGAAACCGCACCATGAATCACGACGTCATCATCACCTGCGCACTCACCGGTGCTGGCGACACGACCGCCAAGAGCCCGCACGTGCCGGTCACCCCGAAACAAATTGCTGCTGCTGCGGTGGAAGCGGCCAAGGCCGGCGCCACGGTTGTGCACTGCCATGTGCGCGATCCGCAGACCGGCAAGTTCAGCCGTGACGTGGCGCTGTACCGCGAAGTGATGGAGCGCATCCGCGAGGCCGACGTCGACATCATCGTCAACCTCACCGCCGGCATGGGCGGCGACCTGGAAATCGGCGCTGGCGAGAACCCGATGGAGTTTGGCCCGAATACCGATCTGGTCGGCCCGTTGACTCGTCTGGCTCACGTTGAAGCGCTGTTACCGGAAATCTGCACCCTCGATTGCGGCACGCTGAACTTCGGCGATGGCGACACCATTTACGTCTCCACACCGGCGCAACTGCGTGCCGGCGCCAAGCGCATTACCGAGCTGGGCGTGAAGGCCGAGCTGGAGATTTTCGACACCGGTCACCTGTGGTTCGCCAAGCAGCTGATCAAGGAAGGTCTGCTCGATAACCCGTTGTTCCAGCTGTGCCTGGGCATCCCGTGGGGCGCGCCGGCGGATACCACCACGATGAAAGCCATGGTCGACAACCTGCCCGCCGATGCGGTGTGGGCCGGGTTTGGCATTGGCCGCATGCAGATGCCAATGGCCGCGCAAGCAGTGCTGCTCGGCGGCAACGTGCGGGTGGGGCTGGAAGACAACCTGTGGCTGGACAAAGGCGTGCTGGCGACCAACGGCCAACTGGTCGAACGCGCCACCGAAATCCTCAGCCGCCTCGGCGCCCGGGTGCTGACCCCGGCCGAGGGCCGCAAGAAAATGGGCCTGACCCAGCGCGGCTAACGAACTCACCTCAAAACCCTGTGGGAGCGAGCTTGCTCGCGAATGCGATGGCTCTGCTGATGAAGATACTGCGGATGTACCGCCCCCTTCGCGAGCAAGCTCGCTCCCACAGTTGATCGCCGAACTATTCAGGAAATCACCATGAGCTTTATCACCGAAATCAAAACCTTCGCCGCGCTGGGCAGCGGTGTCATCGGCAGTGGCTGGGTATCCCGCGCCCTCGCCCATGGCCTGGATGTGATCGCCTGGGACCCGGCGCCCGGCGCCGAAGCGGCGCTGCGTAAACGCGTAGCCAACGCCTGGGGCGCACTGGAGAAAAGCGGTCTGGCGCCGGGCGCTTCGCAGGATCGTCTGCGCTTCGTCGCGACCATCGAGGAGTGCGTGCGCGATGCCGATTTCATTCAGGAAAGCGCTCCGGAACGCCTGGAACTGAAACTCGATCTGCACAGCAAAATCAGCGCCGCGGCCAAGCCCAATGCGTTGATCGGTTCGAGTACCTCGGGCCTGCTGCCAAGTGAGTTCTACGAGAGTTCAACGCACCCTGAACGCTGCGTGGTCGGCCACCCGTTCAACCCGGTTTATCTGCTGCCGTTGGTCGAAGTCGTGGGTGGCAAGAACACCGCGCCCGAGGCCGTTCAGGCGGCGATGAAAGTCTACGAATCCCTCGGCATGCGTCCGCTGCACGTGCGCAAAGAAGTGCCCGGTTTCATCGCCGACCGCTTGCTTGAAGCGCTGTGGCGTGAGGCGCTGCACCTGGTCAACGATGGTGTCGCGACCACTGGCGAGATCGATGATGCGATCCGCTTTGGCGCCGGCCTGCGCTGGTCGTTCATGGGTACGTTCCTGACTTATACCTTGGCCGGGGGTGATGCCGGGATGCGCCACTTCATGTCGCAATTCGGCCCGGCGCTGCAGTTGCCGTGGACCTATCTGCCGGCGCCGGAACTGACTGACAAGTTGATTGATGATGTGGTTGATGGCACCAGTGATCAGCTTGGTCGTCACAGCATTTCGGCACTGGAGCGCTATCGTGATGATTGCTTGCTGGCGGTGCTTGAGGCGGTGAAGACCACAAAGGAAAAGCATGGGATGGCGTTCAGCGAGTAATGCGTTCGCGTCAGACCGCTGCCCTCACCCTAGCCCTCTCCCAGGGGTAGAGGGGACTGACCGAGTTGAATGTTCGAGCTACGCCGACCTGCACCGCCGAGCCGAACTCAGGACTTGAAACGCTTGAAGATCAGCACCCTTTCTCCTCTCCTCCATTGGGGAAAGGGGACTGACCGCGGTGTTTTTTTCGAGCTACGCCGACTTGATCTATCGAGCCGAACTCAAGTTTTGAAAGGCCCCCGATCTACTCCCTTCCCCCTCTCCCCCTGGGGGAGAGGGCTGGGGTGAGGGGGTAGCTTTTGATCTTGAAGACCACCTAACTGCCGGAACCCAAACCATGCCCCAGCTCACCACGTACCAAACCCGAATCATCCCCGACTGGGTCGACTACAACGGCCACCTGCGCGACGCCTTCTACCTGCTGATTTTCAGCTACGCCACCGACGCCCTGATGGATCGCCTCGGCATGGACAGCAACAACCGCGAAGCCAGCGGCCACTCGCTGTTCACCCTTGAACTGCACCTCAACTATCTGCACGAAGTGAAGCTCGACAGCGAAGTCGAAGTGCGTACGCAAATCATCGGTCACGACAGCAAACGCCTGCACCTCTATCACAGCCTGTACAAGGTCGGTGAGGAACAGGAACTGGCCGGCAACGAACAGATGCTGTTGCACGTCGATCTCGCCGGCCCGCGTTCGGCACCGTTCAGCGCGGACACCCTGAGCCGCCTGCAAAGCATCGTCGCCGATCAGCAAGACTTGCCCGCTCCCGCTTACATCGGCCGCGTTATCGCACTGCCACCCGCCAGGTAATCCATCGATCACAAGGAGCCGCCATGAACACCGCTGCCGCTGTTGCCGATTTCCGTACTTATCCGTTGATCAGCGCGCTCGGTGGCGTGCAGACCCTGGCGGATCGCGTTGCCATTGAATGGGCTGACGGTCGCGTCAGCCCGTTTCACCACGTCTGGTTGCGGGATAACTGCCCGTGCCCGCAGTGCGTCTACAACGTTACCCGCGAGCAGGTGTTCGAGATTGTCGATGTCGCTGAAGACCTCAAACCTGCCGCCGCCCATATCGATACCGACGGCTGCCTGCGCATCGACTGGCAGGACGGTCATCTCAGCCGTTTCGATCCCGGCTGGCTGCGCGCTCATGCCTATGACGATGAATCCCGCGCCGAACGCTTGGCCGGCAAACCTAAGTCTTATCTGTGGCGCAGTGATCTGCAGTTGCCGGTGTTCGAATATGCGGCATTGATGAACGACAACGCCGCCCTGCTGCAATGGCTGCTCGCCGTACGCGACATCGGCCTGACGCAAGTACGCGGCGTGCCCACCGAGTCCGGTTCACTGAAGCTCATCGCGCAACGCATTTCCTTCATTCGCGAGAGCAACTTCGGTGTGCTGTTCAACGTGCAATCCAAAGCCGATGCCGACAGCAATGCCTACACCGCTTTCAACCTGCCGTTGCACACCGATCTACCGACCCGCGAGCTGCAACCGGGGCTGCAATTTCTGCATTGCCTGGTGAATGACGCCGAGGGTGGCGAAAGTATTTTTGTCGACGGTTTTGCGATTGCCGATGCGTTGCGCAGTGAAGACCCTGCATCGTTTCAGGCGCTGTGTGAAATACCGGTGGAGTTTCGCAACAAGGATCGTCATAGCGACTATCGCTGCCTGGCGCCGATCATCGCTTTGGACGCCTTGGGACGCGTGGCGGAAATCCGCATGGCAAACTTTCTGCGCGGAGCGTTCGATACCTCGGTAGAGCAGATGCCACGGTTGTATCGGGCTTATCGACGCTTTATCGCGATGACACGCGAGCCACGGTTTCGGCTGATGCAGCGGCTTAATTCCGGTGAGCTGTGGTGCTTCGATAATCGCCGTACGTTGCACGCGCGTAATGCCTTCGATCCGGCGACCGGGGCGCGGCATTTTCAGGGCTGCTACGTCGACCGGGATGAGTTGTTGTCGCGGATTCTGGTGTTGCAGCGGTAGACCGCGTCATCGTTCTTCGCGAGCAGGCTCGCTCCCACATTTAATCGCATTCCCCTGAATGAACGCGGTCACCTGTGGGAGCGAGCTTGCTCGCGAAAGCGTCAGTCCAGACAACGCGTCACTAACTGAATCACAGACAAAAAAAGCCCCGATACCAGCCGTGACTGGATCGGGGCTCAAGCTACTGTTGAGGAGCTGCCAAGCGAGGGTGACCAAACCTTCGTGTTGCAAGCTGAGTTCAGTGTGCCCACTCCCTTGAGCGGCGAGTTAGCCGAAAACGACCTGTTCATAGCCGTCGCAGCCACTGCGACAAATCGCCCTTGCCGTGCTCCCGCATGGCTACCAGAATCGAGCCACGACCTCCGTTACCGAAGAAGGATGCGCGTCATGATGTATGCCGATTTGATCGATCAGGAAGATTTGTTGGGCCAGCTCAAGGCGTTGGGTATTCAAGTGCCCAGTGGCACTACTGCCGATAAGGCTTGCGAGTGCGCGGTGCGCGGTCTGGATAATGTTCGCGCGTTTGAACTGCGCAAAATGGTCAAGGACATGTACACCAGCGGCGCCAGTATCCAGCCTGCGGTGCGCCAGGCGATCGACAAACAATTACTGCCGGCATTGGCGGACTATCAGCAAAGCCATAGCGCCTGACGTTGCTCACCTGATCGTTCCCACGCTCTGCGTGGGAATGCCTCAACGGACGCTCCGCGTTCGGCCTTTTGGGACGCAGAGCGTCCCGGGCTGCGTTCCCACGCAGAGCGTGGGAACGATCCTCATCAGAGCCTTACGCTGGCAAACGTCGATTCATTGCGCGCCTGACTCAACGCCGACATCGGCCCCGACAGCGGCGACATCACGATGGCCTGCGGCAGCGGCAGCATCGCCACTTGCTGGGTGGTGTTGGACCCTACGCGCTCGTCACGCGGCGGAATGCCGAAGTATTCGCGATAGCACTTGGAAAAGTGCGGCGTGGAGACGAAACCACACACGGACGCCACTTCGATGATCGACATCGGCGTTTGCTTGAGCAACTGCCGGGCGCGGATCAGGCGCAGCTTCAAGTAGTAACGGGACGGCGAGCAGTGCAGGTATTTCTGAAACAGGCGCTCCAGCTGTCGACGCGACACGGCGACGTACACCGCCAGTTCATCGAGGTCGATCGGCTCTTCGAGGTTGGCTTCCATCAGCGCGACGATTTCCTGCAGCTTCGGCTGGTTGGTGCCGAGCATGTGCTTGAGCGGCACACGCTGGTGATCCTGTTCGTTGCGGATACGTTCGTAGACGAACATCTCCGAGATCGCGGCGGACAGTTCACGGCCGTGATCGCGACTGATCAGGTGCAGCATCATGTCCAGCGGCGCGGTACCGCCGGAGCTGGTGAAACGGTTACGGTCGAGGGTGAACAAACGGGTGCTCATGGCCACGCGCGGGAAAGCTTCCTGCATCGCCGCCAGACATTCCCAGTGCACGCTGCAATCGAAACCATCGAGCAACCCGGCGCAGGCCAAAGCCCAACTGCCGGTGCACACCGCGCCGAGACGCTTGGACTGACGCGCCTGGCTTTGCAGCCAGGAAACGTGTTCACGGGTAACAGTGCGTTGAATGCCGATGCCGCCGCAGACAATCACAGTGTCCAGTGGCGGGGCTTTGTGCATGGAGGCGTCTGGCGTGATTTGCAGACCGTCACTGGCCCACACCTGGCCGCCATCGACGGTGAGGGTACTCCAGCGATACAGCTCGCGACCGGACAATTGGTTGGCCATGCGCAGGGGTTCTACTGCGGACGCCAGAGAAATCAGCGTGAAATTGTCCAGCAGCAGAAAGCCGATGGATTGAGGCGCACGGTTCTGGGGTTGGGCCCCGGAGTTGAACGACGTCATCGCGGTATCTCCTCACACAAAGCGGGTGATGGCCTCAGGCGGAGGCTCTTGTTATTGCCAGCGTTCTCGCGTGGGAGACGGGCTTTGTTATGACAGAGCAATTGCCATGCCTAAAATTGGATGGCCGTTCAATAACTCCTGAAAACGACGTCGCGACGTGTCTATACGAGCCGTCCGACGAAAGGTGTTTCGAAGTGCCATCAGCGTTGCTGAGCGCCCTGCCCCCAAGGGTGTGAGCAAATCGGTAGCACTTGTGGGAACTGGCCTGCGCGCAGTTTGAGGGGAGTGTCACCGCAAGCACGGGTGACGGACGGTAGGGGGTGCTGAATGCATGTAACAGCTGGGAAAGACTCTTATCTGTTTGCGACGCGCTAAAAGGTGGCGTGATTTATTGTCTGTGTTCACTTGATGAGCAATTTTGACTGGTCTGGCCCCTTCGCGAGCAGGCTCGCTCCCACAATTGAACGCATTCCAAATGTGGGAGCGAGCTTGCTCGCGAAGAATTCACCTCGGTATCAGCACTCCACAGCACTAACCGCCAATCCACCACGCGATGTCTCTTTATATTTGTCATGCATATCAGCGCCGGTATCACGCATGGTGCGGATCACCCGATCCAGCGAGATAAAGTGCTGACCATCGCCACGCAATGCCATTTGCGCCGCGTTGATCGCCTTGACCGCGGCAATCGCATTACGCTCGATGCACGGCACCTGCACCAGGCCACCGACCGGATCGCAAGTCAGCCCAAGGTTGTGTTCAAGACCAATCTCCGCTGCGTTGCACAACTGCTCCGGCGTGGCACCAAGAATCTCCGCCAGCCCCGCCGCCGCCATCGCACACGCCGAACCGACTTCGCCCTGGCAACCCACTTCGGCGCCCGAGATCGAAGCATTCTTCTTGCACAGAATCCCCACCGCCGCTGCACCGAGGAAGTAATCGACCACGTTGGCGTCAGTCACCGCTTCACTGAACTTCATAAAGTAGTGCAACACCGCCGGAATGATGCCCGCCGCGCCATTGGTCGGCGCCGTGACCATGCGCCCGCCCGCCGCGTTTTCTTCATTAACCGCCAGAGCGAACAGGTTGACCCACTCCATCGCGCTCAGCGTCGAGCCGATCACATTGGGCTTGCCCAGTTCCTGCAGACTGCGATGCAACTTCGCCGCGCGCCGACGCACATTCAGTCCGCCGGGCAGAATGCCTTCGTGTTTCAGGCCCTGCTCGACGCAATCCTGCATCGCCCGCCACAGTTTCATCAGCCCGGCGCGGATCTCTTCTTCACTGCGCCAGACCTTTTCGTTGGCCATCATCAATTCGGCAACGCGCAGGTTGTTTTTCTTGCACAACTCCAACAGCTCAACCGCGCTGGAAAAGTCGTAGGGCAACTCAGTGCGATCCAGATCGACCACGCCGCTGGACGCCTGCGCTTGATCCACGACAAAACCGCCGCCCACCGAATAGTAGGTGTCGCGATGCAGTTCGCCGTGATCACCCTCGGCAACGATAGTCATGGCATTGGGGTGGAATGGCAGGTTCTCGTCGATCAGGCGCATGTCCCGTGCCCAGACAAACGGCACCGACAAGCGACCATCCAATAGCAGGGTGTGCGTTTCGCGCAGCGCCTGGATACGTGGGCCGATCTGCGACGGGTCGATTGCGTCCGGCCACTCGCCCATCAACCCCATGATCACCGCGTTGTCGCTGCCGTGGCCAATGCCCGTGGCCGACAGCGATCCGAACAATTGCACTTCTATACGACGCACCTGTTCCAACTGGTGCTTGTCCCG
Source organism: Pseudomonas zeae (assembly GCF_014268485.2). NCBI lineage: Bacteria > Pseudomonadati > Pseudomonadota > Gammaproteobacteria > Pseudomonadales > Pseudomonadaceae > Pseudomonas > Pseudomonas zeae. Next base: position 6,347,448 of record NZ_CP077090.1, read on the forward strand.
AAGCGACTCGACGAACAACGCCGCGGCGCGCATGGGCCCGACGGTGTGGGAACTGGAAGGGCCGATGCCGATTTTGAACAGGTCGAAAACGCTGATAGCCATTGCTGCAGAGCTCCTGAGGATGCCGGTCCGGGGCGTGAAGCGCCCGCTGGCGGAGCTGCTACGCTCAAGCTGCGATCCGCCGGAATGCCCGCATCATCAGGCTTTTGTCGGAGCGCACGGCGTCTGACACCGACGCACTCATGTCCACCAGCGCCGCGCCGTTTTCGCCCCGGTTTTTCGCCGTTTTTGTGCGGTTCAGATGGCCATTCGGGGCTGAAAAAAGCTGTAAACGACGTCACTGACACTGGATGCGACCATCCCTGTACTGGATACGACCCCCCCTGTAGGCGTCAGATTTTCACTGGTACATGATCGTTATGACTCGATTGCAAGGCGCCGTGGTAGAGCTGTCTCCAGAACGCCATCCAACCGCAACCTATAAGTGCGGTGGTCCACAGTCGGAACACTGCCAAAAAAAACACCAAGGAGTCCATCCATGAAAGGTTCCCCGTCGTTGTTGTTGGCCGCCATGCTGAGTCTGCCGTTACTGGCGCAAGCTGCAGAACCGGCACAGTGCAGTACCGTTAACTTCTCCGATGTCGGCTGGACCGACATCACCGCTACCACCGCTACCACCTCCGTTGTCCTCAACGCCCTCGGCTACAAGACCAAGACCACCATGATCTCCGTGCCCGTGACCTACAAGTCGCTGGCCGACGGCAAGAACATGGACGTGTTCCTCGGTAACTGGATGCCGACCATGGAAAACGACATCAAGGCCTACCGCGACGCCGGCACCGTAGAAACCGTGCGCACCAACCTCAAGGGCGCCAAGTACACCCTCGCCGTGCCGCAAGCCCTGTATGACAAAGGTCTGCATGACTTCGCCGACATCGCCAAATTCAAGAAAGAACTCGACGGCAAGATCTACGGCATCGAGCCTGGCAATGACGGCAACCGTCTGATCCAGAGCATGATCGACAAGGACGCTTTCGGCCTGAAAACCGCCGGTTTCAAAGTCGTCGAATCGTCGGAAGCGGGCATGCTCTCGCAGGTGGATCGCGCGCAAAAACGCGACACCGCCGTGGTCTTCCTCGGCTGGGCGCCACACCCGATGAACAAGCGCTTCAAGATTCAATACCTGACCGGTGGCGATGATTTCTTCGGCCCCGATTTCGGTGCTGCGACCGTAGCGACCAACACCCGCAAGGGTTACGCCGAGGAATGCAGCAACGTCGGTCAGTTGCTGAAGAACCTGGAGTTCACCGTCGACATGGAAAGCGAACTGATGGGCAACATCCTCGACGACAAGATGAAGCCTGACGCGGCCGCGAAGGCCTGGCTGAAAAAGAATCCACAAGTGCTCGATACCTGGCTCGCTGGCGTGACCACCATTGACGGTAAACCTGGCCTGGAGGCCGTGAAAGCCAAGCTTCAGTAATCGCTTATGCCGGGTGGGTTCGCCCGCCCGGGCTGTTTATTTCCTTGCATGCGGACGTTCACTACCATGCTGATTGATCAGAAAATACCTTTAGGCCAGTACATCGCGGGCTTCGTTGAATGGTTGACGCAACACGGCGCCAACACCTTCGACGCAATCGCCGTGACACTGGAAACGATGATCCACGGCGTGACGTTTGCGCTGACCTGGTTCAACCCACTGGTCTTGATTGGCCTGATCGCACTACTCGCTCACTTCATTCAGCGTAAATGGGGCCTGACTGCGTTCGTCATTGCCTCCTTTCTGCTGATCCTCAATCTGGGGTACTGGCAGGAGACCATGGAAACCCTCGCCCAGGTCATGTTCGCAACCCTGGTCTGCGTGGTCATCGGCGTGCCGTTGGGCATCGTCGCCGCGCACAAACCGATGTTCTACACGGTCATGCGTCCGGTACTCGATCTGATGCAGACCGTACCGACCTTCGTTTACCTCATTCCTACCCTGACCCTCTTCGGGCTGGGTGTGGTGCCAGGCCTGATCTCCACAGTGGTGTTCGCCATCGCTGCGCCGATCCGCCTGACCTACCTGGGCATCCGCGATGTCCCGCAAGAACTGATGGACGCCGGCAAGGCCTTCGGCTGCTCGCGTCGCCAATTGCTCTCACGGATCGAACTGCCTCACGCCATGCCGAGCATCGCGGCCGGCATCACCCAGTGCATCATGCTGTCGTTGTCGATGGTGGTGATCGCGGCACTGGTAGGCGCCGATGGACTCGGCAAACCGGTGGTCAACGCACTGAACACTGCTGATATCGCCCTGGGCTTCGAAGCGGGCCTGGCGATCGTACTGCTGGCGATCATGCTCGACCGTATCTGCAAACAACCCGACGCTAAAGCAGGGGGTGACGCATGAGCATAATTCGCTTCGAAGACGTCGACGTAATCTTCTCCAAAGACCCGCGCGAGGCACTCAAACTGCTCGATCAGGGCATGACCCGCAACGAGATCCTGAAAAAGACCGGACAGATTGTCGGCGTGGAAAAAGCCACGCTGGACATCAACAAAGGCGAGATCTGCGTGCTGATGGGCTTGTCCGGTTCGGGCAAGTCGAGCCTGCTGCGCTGCATCAACGGCCTCAACACCGTGAGCCGCGGCAAGCTGTTCGTCGAGCATGAAAACCGCCAGATCGACATCGCTTCCTGCACCCCGGCCGAGCTGAAAATGATGCGCACCAAACGCATCGCCATGGTGTTCCAGAAGTTCGCCCTGATGCCGTGGCTGACGGTGCGCGAGAACATCAGTTTCGGCCTGGAAATGCAGGGTCGCCCGGAGAAGGAACGCAAGAAGCTCGTCGACGAGAAACTCGAACTGGTCGGCCTGACCCAGTGGCGCAACAAGAAGCCCGACGAACTCTCCGGCGGCATGCAGCAGCGTGTCGGTCTGGCGCGGGCACTGGCGATGGACGCCGACATTCTGCTGATGGACGAACCGTTCTCGGCCCTCGACCCGCTGATCCGCCAGGGCCTGCAGGATGAACTGCTGGAACTGCAACGCAAGCTGAGCAAGACCATTGTCTTCGTGAGCCACGACCTCGACGAGGCGCTCAAATTGGGTAGCCGCATCGCGATCATGAAAGACGGCCGGATCATCCAGTACAGCGTGCCGGAAGAGATCGTGCTGAACCCGGCGGACGACTACGTGCGCACTTTCGTTGCGCACACCAATCCGCTCAACGTGCTCTGCGGCCGCAGCCTGATGCGCACCCTGGACAAGTGCAAACGCATCAATGGTTCGGTGTGCCTCGATCCGGGCGGCGATTCGTGGCTGGACCTGGCCGAAGGCAACACCATCAAAGGTGCGCGGCAGAATGGTTCGGTGCTGAACCTGCAGAACTGGGCACCGGGGCAAGCGGTAGAGGGGCTGGAGCGCAAGCCGACGCTGGTGGACTCGAACATCGGTATGCGCGATGCACTGCAGATTCGTTATCAGACCGGCAACAAGCTGGTGCTGCACGATGACAATCATGTGGTGGGGATCTTGGGCGACAGCGAGTTGTATCACGCGTTGCTGGGCAAGAATCTCGGTTAAGGCGGGATAAAAAAAGGGATCGCGGTGAGCGATCCCTTTTTTATTGGGTCAGGAAAAAAGCCCCTCATCGGAACGCCGCCCGCCTAGCCCTCTCCCAGAGGGAGAGGGAACTGACCGAGTTGTATTTTCGAACTACGCCGACCTGAATGACCGAGTGGAACTCAGATTTGGAGAAGCTCGCAACCTGCTGCAGCCAATCCATAATCGACTCGTTCTTTCAAGTCGGCGTATAGCGCAAGACACTTCGGTCAGCTCCCTCTCCCTCCGGGAGAGGGTTGGGGTGAGGGGGCTTTTGACTTAGCTATACACCCGGCCAAGGAGCTGCCGATGGCTTTCAAACTGATCGAGCACATCCCGCGTGATCTGATCCTGCGTGAAGCCCATCAGGTCGTAATCCTGGCTGCCGTTGTGCAGGTACACCTCGGCGCGGTAGTAACGCTGGCGCGCTTCATCGGACTGCGCCGATTCGGTCGGGGTCGCCAGATAGCCGTCCAGGCTCACTTCGTAAACGAAAGGGTTGCCCTCTTCCATCTCCACGCGCACACCCATGCAGCGCTTGGATTTACCCAACAGCGTCTGCACTTCCAGACCCTGCGCACGCATCTGCGCGGTGGCGTCTTCCAACGCCGGGCTGACCTGCTTGTCCATGAAGCGCTGCACCACCGATTGGCTCGGTTGCAGATCCAGTTGCGTCAGACGCTCGCTGAAACCACGACGACCGCGCTCCGCCAGCTGCGCCTGCTCCTGTTCGATCTGCACGTCCTGACGCATGGCCTTGTGCAAGCCGAACATGAAGAACACCAGCACCACCGAGAACGGCAGACCGGCCAGCACCACCATGGTTTGCATGGCTTCGAAGTTACCGGCAAACAGCAGACCGATGGTCACCAGGGTGATCACCACCGACCAGAAGATCCGCAGCCAGTGCGGCGCATCTTCATCGACGTTACCGCCCTTGCAGGACAGATTCGCCATCATCACCGCGCCGGAGTCGGCCGGGGTCAGGAACAGCACGAAGCCAACAAAGATCGACACACCGATAACGACTTTCGACGCCGGGTAGTGCTCAAGCAATTGATAGATCGCCATCGACGGCTGTTCCAGCGCCGTCTTGCCGAGCTCCACCGCGCCATGGTTCATCACCAGGTCCAGTGCCGAGTTACCGAAGATCGACAGCCAGGCCAGGGTGAAGCCCAGCGGAATCAGCAGTACACCCGCCACCAGCTCACGCACGGTACGACCACGGGAAATACGCGCGATGAACATGCCTACGAATGGCGCCCAGGAAATCCACCACGCCCAGTAGAACAGGGTCCACAGGCCCATCCAGCGCTCGGACTTGGCGTTGTCGCCTTCGTACACATAAAGGTCGAAGGTTTTCAGCACGATGCCATTGAGGTAGTCACCGATGTTCTGCACGAAGCCGTTGAGCAGGTGCAGGGTCGGGCCGAACAGCAATACGAAAATCAGCAGACCACTGAACAGCACGATGTTCAGGTTGGACAGACGACGGATACCGTTTTCCACGCCGGACACGGCAGCGATGGTCGCCACGGTGCTCATCACGATGATCACGATCAAAAGGTTAGTGTTGCTGTGTTCCATGCCGAACAGGTTTTCCAGCCCCGACGACACTTGCAGCGAACCAATCCCCAGGTTGGTCACCAGACCCAGCAGGGTCACGAACATGCCGAAGCCGTCCACCGCGTGACCGGCCGCACCCTTGACCCAACGCTCGCCGACCAGCGGATACAGCGCCGAACGCAGGGCCAGCGGCTGGTTATGCCGGTAAGCAAAGTACGCCACGGCCAGACCGACCAGTGCGTAGATCGCCCAGCCGTGCAGACCCCAATGCAGGAACGTCAGCTGTACTGCCTGACGCGCGGCCAGGTTGCTGGCCGAAGCGCCTTCCGGCGGATTGAAATAGTGATCCAGCGGCTCGGACGCGCCGAAGTACAGCAGCGAAATACCGATACCCGACGAGAACAGCATCCCCGCCCAGGCGCCGTAACTGAAATCCGGGGTGTCGTCCTTGCTGCCCAGTTTGAGTTTGCCGTACGAAGAAAACGCCAGGCCCACCACAAACACCAGGTAGGCGGCGATGACCACCATGTAGTACCAGCCGAAGCTGCGCGACAACCAGGCCTGAGCGATACCCAACAGTCTGCCGGCCTCTTGCGGGGCGATAATCAGAATGGCGGTCAACAACAGAATCAGCGCGGTAGAGGTGTAAAACACCCAACCGTTGACCGTCACCTTCTCGGGCGGGGTCTTTATAAGCGAGGCAGAACTCATGGCACAAATGCTCCAGGCAGTGCGAGAGAAGAACACAAGGCAACACGGAACCCGACCAATCGGTTAGTTGGCAGCCGACCGGCGGGTGATATAAAGACACCCCGAAAAAAGCCCGAACCTGCCGAAATGGCGCTGCGAATCGCTTTCGTGGCCGAAGGTGGACGGACGGTCATCCGAAACCTGGCCCTGAGCGTCTTGCCCTTTCAACACGTCCATCGAATCGCGAACCGCGCCATGCCCCACGCAGGTTTCGAGCATTTTTGGATGTCGGTTTTATCGCCACTTACACGTAGGAAAAAGCTGTAGGCAGCGACGATTTGTCGCAGATCTTATTCTTTGTTGATTGAACGTTCAATCAAAACAAAATAGACTGGCCCTCAATCCGATCGGCGTGATTCGCCGCTCGGAAGGCCTAAGGAGATGTGCAAGATGCCCAAGGTCGGTATGCAACCCATCCGCCGCCAACAACTGATCGAAGCCACATTGCAGGCGGTCGATCAGGTCGGAATGGGGGACGCCAGCATTGCGCTGATCGCCCGTTTGGCCGGTGTCTCGAATGGCATCATCAGTCATTACTTTCAGGACAAGAACGGCCTGATTGCCGCCACGATGCGGTATCTGATGACCGCCCTCAGCGAGAGCGTCACCGCGCGCCGTCAGGCGCTGGCAGATGACAGCCCACGGGCACATCTGCAGGTGATCATCGAAGGCAACTTCGACGCCAGCCAGGTCAATGGCCCGGCAATGAAAACCTGGCTGGCCTTTTGGGCCACCAGCATGCACCAGCCGTCTTTGCACAGGTTGCAGCGGATCAACGATCACCGTCTGTATTCCAACCTGTGCTGTCAGTTCCGCCGTGTGCTGCCGCTCGAAGATGCGCGCAGCGCAGCGCGGGGGCTGGCAGCGTTGATTGACGGCTTGTGGTTGCGCGGCGCGCTGTCGGGAGACGCTTTCGACACGGCGCAGGCGCAACAGATCGCTTACGAATACATGGATTTCCAATTGGCCAAGCAGGTGAGCTAGAGCACACAGAAAACGCTCGGCCCCTGAACCGCCACCGCAGCCTCACCGCGGTGGTCAACGCCAACCACCAATGCACTTGCGAGGACACTATGGCCCGTTTCGAACTGCAAAAACTTTACATCGATGGCGCGTACTCCGACGCCGGCAGCGATGCCACCTTCGAAGCCATCAACCCGGCTAACGGTGAAGTCCTCGCACTGGTGCAACGTGCGACCAAGGAAGACGTCGAGCGCGCCGTGGTCAGCGCTGAAAAGGGCCAGAAAATCTGGGCCGCGATGACCGCCATGGAGCGTTCGCGCATCCTGCGTCGCGCCGTCGACATCCTGCGCGAGCGCAACGATGAACTGGCCGCGCTGGAAACCCTGGACACCGGTAAAGCCTTCTCCGAAACCAAATACGTCGACATCGTTACCGGTGCTGACGTGCTGGAATACTACGCAGGCCTGGTGCCAGCGATCGAAGGCGAGCAGATCCCGCTGCGTGACACTTCTTTCGTCTACACCCGTCGCGAGCCGCTGGGCGTTGTCGCCGGTATCGGCGCGTGGAACTACCCGATCCAGATCGCGCTGTGGAAATCCGCGCCAGCCTTGGCTGCCGGTAACGCGATGATCTTCAAGCCAAGCGAAGTCACCTCGCTGACCACCCTGAAACTGGCCGAGATCTACACCGAAGCCGGCGTTCCAAATGGCGTTTTCAACGTACTGACCGGCAGCGGCCGTGAAGTCGGCACCTGGCTGACCGAGCACCCGCGCATCGAAAAAATCTCCTTCACCGGCGGCACCGACACCGGCAAGAAGGTGATGGCCAGCGCTTCGGCTTCGTCGCTGAAAGACGTGACCATGGAACTGGGCGGCAAGTCTCCGCTGATCATCTGCGACGACGCCGATCTCGATCGTGCTGCCGACACCGCGATGATGGCCAACTTCTACAGCTCCGGCCAGGTCTGCACCAACGGCACTCGCGTGTTCGTTCCGGCGCACCTGAAAGCCGCTTTCGAAGCCAAGATCGTTGAGCGCGTTGCACGCATCCGCGTCGGCAACCCGGAAGACGAAAACACCAACTTCGGCCCGCTGGTCAGCTTCGCGCACATGGAAAGCGTGCTGGGCTACATCGCCAAAGGTAAAGAACAAGGCGCCCGCGTCCTGTGCGGCGGCGACCGTCTGACCGACGGCGAATTCGCCAAAGGCGCATTCGTCGCGCCGACCGTGTTCACCGACTGCACCGACGACATGACCATCGTTCGTGAAGAAATCTTTGGCCCAGTGATGGCGATCCTCTCCTACGAGACCGAAGAAGAAGTGATCCGCCGCGCCAACGACACCGACTTCGGTTTGGCCGCCGGTATCGTCACCAAAGACCTGAACCGCGCACACCGCGTGATTCATCAACTGGAAGCCGGTATCTGCTGGATCAACGCCTGGGGCGAGTCCGACGCAAAAATGCCGGTCGGCGGTTACAAGCAGTCGGGTGTTGGCCGTGAGAACGGCATCAGCTCGCTGAACAACTTCACCCGCATCAAATCGGTACAGGTCGAGCTGGGCGATTACGTCTCGGTGTTCTAAGACCCGAGTCTTGTATTGCTCGTGAGGCCGTCTTCGCGAGCAGGCTCGCTCCCACATTGGAACAGTGTCTCCTATGGGAGTGAGCCCGCTCGCGATTCGAGTGCAAAGCACTCGTCAGGCCCGACCTGACCACATCTAAAGAGGGTGCATTCAATGTCCCAAGAATTCGATTACATCATCATCGGTGCCGGCTCGGCCGGTAACACCCTGGCGACCCGTCTGACTGAAGACGAAGGCGTCACCGTTCTGCTGCTCGAAGCTGGCGGTCCGGACTACCGTTTCGACTTCCGCACGCAAATGCCCGCTGCCCTGGCATTCCCGCTGCAAGGTCGTCGCTACAACTGGGCCTACGAAACCGATCCAGAGCCACACATGGACGGTCGCCGCATGGAATGCGGTCGCGGCAAAGGCCTCGGCGGTTCCTCGCTGATCAACGGCATGTGCTACATCCGTGGCAACGCGATGGACTACGACGGCTGGGCGAAACTGCCGGGCCTGGAAAACTGGTCGTACCTCGACTGCCTGCCGTACTTCCGCAAAGCGGAAACCCGCGACATCGGCCCGAACGACTACCACGGTGGCGAAGGCCCGGTCAGCGTGACCACGCCGAAGGCGGGCAACAACCCGTTGTTCCACGCCATGGTCGAAGCCGGTGTGCAGGCCGGTTACCCGCGCACCGAAGACCTCAACGGTTACCAGCAGGAAGGCTTCGGCCCGATGGACCGCACCGTGACGCCGAACGGCCGTCGTGCATCCACCGCCCGTGGCTACCTCGACGTCGCCAAGAAGCGTTCGACCCTGACCATCGTCACCCACGCCCTGACCGACAAGATTCTGTTTGAAGGCAAGCGTGCCGTCGGTGTGCGTTACCTGGTCGGCGATGCGGAAGAACGCGTTGAAGCCAAAGCGCGCAAAGAAGTGCTGCTGTGCTCCGGCGCCATCGCTTCGCCGCAGATTCTGCAGCGCTCCGGTGTCGGCCCTGCCGAACTGCTGAAATCCCTCGACATCCCGGTCGTTCACGACCTGCCGGGCGTCGGTGAAAACCTGCAGGATCACCTTGAGCTGTACCTGCAATACGCTTGCACTCAGCCGGTTTCGCTGTACCCGTCGCTGCTCTGGTACAACCAGCCAGCCATCGGTGCCGAGTGGCTGTTCAACGGCACCGGCATCGGCGCCAGCAACCAGTTCGAAGCCGGCGGTTTCATCCGTTCGCGTCCGGAATTCGAATGGCCGAACATCCAGTACCACTTCCTGCCGGTGGCGATTAACTACAACGGCAGCAACGGTGTGAAAGAGCACGGCTTCCAGGCACACATGGGTTCCATGCGTTCGCCAAGCCGTGGTCGCATCCAGGCCAAGTCGAAAGACCCGCGCCAGCACCCGAGCATCTTGTTCAACTACATGGCCACTGAGCAGGACTGGCAGGAATTCCGCGACGGCATCCGCCTGACCCGTGAAATCATGCAACAGCCGGCGCTGGACGCTTTCCGTGGCCGCGAAATCAGCCCGGGCATCGAAGTGCAAACCGATGAGCAACTGGACAAGTTCATCCGCGAGCACGCCGAAACTGCGTTCCACCCGTCCTGCTCGTGCAAGATGGGCACCGACGAGATGGCTGTAGTGGATGGCGAAGGTCGCGTGCACGGCATGCAGAGCCTGCGTGTGGTCGATGCCTCGATCATGCCGATCATCACCACTGGCAACCTCAACGCGCCAACGATCATGATCGCCGAGAAAATCGCCGACAAGATCCGTGGCCGCCAGCCGCTGCCACGCAGCACCGCGCCGTACTACGTGGCGGGCGATGCGCCGGTCAAAGGCAAGCCAATGCGTGATATCACCCCGGTTGCTCAGTAAGACGTAATACCGAGGCGCGGCCTTCGCGAGCAGGCTCGCTCCCACACTGGATCTGTGTCGTTCACAAATCAAATGTGGGAGCGAGCCTGCTCGCGAAGGGGCCCTCACAGTCAGCACAAATTCCTCTGCTTCAAGTAAATCCCCCTACACCCCCTCTTCACTTGATCCTACCCCCACGCAGGCCTACTCTAGACCTCGCGCAACCGTTTCACCCCCTCCCCGCCGCTGCTCTACCGCTTCCCCCTGACAAGGAGGTTCCCGAATGTTCGATTTCCACCCCCAGCTCAAGCAGCGCTTCGCTGCCTTGCGCACGGGCGCTGAGTTTTTTTCCCTGCGGTATGTACGCGAGTCCGGGCAATATCTGTCGGTGCGCAAGAATGTCGCCGAGCCGCCGAGCCTGAGACGCGACGAAGGCGCGATGCTCACCGTGCGCGTCAATGGCGTTGAGGCCTACGCGGCGACCAACGACCTGTCGCAACAAGGTCTGCAAGCCGCCCTCGAACGCGCCGAGCAGCAAGCCCGCCGCCTCAAGCCGCACGCCTTGCTCGACCTGCGCGATCAGCCGGTGTCCAGCGATCGTGCTGATTACTTTTCACCCAATCTCGACCAAGCCTTCCCGTCCCTGAGCGAATGTTTTGAGCTGCTCGGCGCGGAATCCGCCTCAGTGCCAAAGGATGAGCGCCTGGTGAATTGGGAAGTGAGCATTGGCATTACCCACGTCGAACAGATCTACCTGAGCAGCGCCGGGGCAGAATTGCGCCAAGCGCAGCGCTTCGTCTATCCGGGCCTCGACGTCACCGCTTACGATGGCAACGACAGCCAGACCCGTAGCCTCGGCCGCGAGAATTTCGGCCAACAGGGCGGCGCTGATGTGATCAGCCGCTGCGGTCTGATCGGCGCCGGCCCGCAAGTCGCCGATCAGGCACTGCAACTGCTACTCGCGCCGAACACCCCGCAAGGCCCGCGCGATCTGCTGCTGATGCCCGATCAAATGATGCTGCAGATCCACGAATCCATCGGCCACCCGCTGGAACTCGACCGCATCCTCGGTGATGAACGCAATTACGCCGGCACCAGTTTCGTCAAAGCCAGCGACTTCGGCAGCCTGCAATACGGCTCGAAACTGCTCAACGTGACGTTCGATCCGGGCATTCCCGAAGAACTCGCCAGCTATGGCCACGATGACGATGGCAGCAAGGCCAGCAAACAATTCCTGATTCGCGATGGTTTGCTGCTGCGCCCACTGGGTGGTGCGCTGTCGCAGTTCCGCGCCGGTCTCGATGGCGTTGCCAACAGCCGCGCCTGCGGCTGGAACCGCCCGCCGATCGACCGCATGGCCAACCTCAATATCGAACCTGGCGATCAGCCTCTGAACAAACTGATCGAAGGCATCGAGAACGGCATTTTGATGAGCACCAACCGTTCCTGGTCGATTGACGATGCGCGCAACAAATTCCAGTTCGGCTGTGAATGGGGCCAGTTGATCGAAAACGGCGAACTCAAAGGCGTGGTAAAAAACCCGAACTACCGGGCGATTTCCGCGCACTTCTGGAAAAGCCTGCGCGCCGTCGGCGACGCCAACACCGTCAAGGTGCTGGGCACGCCGAACTGCGGCAAGGGCGAACCGAACCAGGTGATCCGCGTCGGCCACGCTTCGCCGGCCTGCGTATTCAGCAACGTTGATGTGTTTGGGGGAGACGCCTGATGAGCATTTCGAAGAGTCAGTCCGACGCCTTCAAGGTCATGGTCGAGTGGCTGCGTGACAGCGTGCGCGAGCCAGAACAGTTCACCCTCAGCTTTGCCGCCGAATCCTCGGCGTTCGTGCGTTTCAATCACGCCAAGGTGCGTCAGGCCGGACAAGTGCAGCAGGCCAATATCGTCCTGAAACTGATCAACGACGGTCGCCACGCCGACCTGCAAGTCACCCTGTCCGGTGATCAGGAAGGCGATCTGCAACGCCTCGCCGAAGGCCTGCAACAACTGCGCGAAACCCTGCCGCTGCTGCCGCAGGATCCGTACCTGTTGCTCAACCACAACGGCTGGCAGAGCAAAAATGTGCAGGAGCATCCGCTGCCGGACACCGAACAGGTTGTCGATGAAATCTGCGCTGCCGCTGAAGGTCTGGATCTGGTGGGTTTCTATGCCGCCGGCCCGATCAGCCGTGGTTTCGCCAGTTCTTCAGGCGCATTTGGCTGGCATCAGGCCAACAGCTTCAACTTCGATTTCAGCCTGTTCCACCAGAACGGTGAAGCAGTGAAAGCCAGCTACGCCGGGCATGACTGGAGCAGCGAAGGCTTCGCCAAGCGCTTCGGCCAGGCCCGCGAGCAACTGGAATTTCTCGGCCGACCGCTGCGCACCTTGGCGCCGGGGCAGTACCGCGCGTATCTGGCACCGGCGGCGCTGGAAGAAATCATGGGCATGCTGAGCTGGGGCGGTTTCTCGGCGCAGTCGATCGCCAGTAAGAGCAGCCCGTTGCAAAAGCTGTATGTCGGCGATCAGGCGTTCAGTCCACTGCTGTCGCTGGATGAGAAAGTCAGCGAATCGCTGAGCCCGGCGTTTTCCGGCGAGGGTTATCCGCGCAGTGATTTGCGCCTGATCGTCGAAGGCAAGGCTGGCGATCAACTGGTCGGCTCGCGCAGTGCAGCGGAATATGGCCTGACCGCCAACGGCGCCGGCGGCGGGGAAATGCCGAGTGCGTTGAACATGGCGGCGGGAGATCTGGCGCAAGCAGAGATCCTCAAACAGTTGGGCACCGGGCTGTACATCAGCAACCTGTGGTACCTGAACTTCTCGGATCAACCGGCGGCGCGCATGACCGGCATGACTCGGTTTGCGACCTTCTGGGTCGAGAACGGCGAGATCCAGGCGCCGGTCAGCACCATGCGCTTCGACGACAGCGCTTACAGCCTGCTGGGTTCACAGCTGGAAGCGTTGACCGCCGAGCGTGAGTTGTTGCTGTCGGCGAGTACGTACAGCCAGCGCAATACCTCGTCGGCATTGCTGCCGGGAGCGCTGGTCAGCCGGCTGACCTTGACCCTGTAAACGCAAAACCTGTGGGAGCGAGCCTGCTCGCGAAAGCGGTAGATCAATCGACATCGATGTTGAATGAAATGGCCTCTTCGCGAGCAAGCTCGCTCCCACACTGACCGCGCTCGACAATGGATATGCATTAACTTCAACGACAAGAGGTTCCATGCCCAACCGCCCGCCTCTCGACGCCATCACCGCACGCTGGTTGCCGTGGGTCGTCGCCATTGCGTTCTTCATGCAGTCCCTCGACGGGACCATCCTCAACACCGCCCTGCCGGCCATGGCTCGGGATCTGGCCGAAGACCCGTTGCGCATGCAAGGCGTGATCATCGCCTACATGCTCACCGTGGCCTTGCTGATACCGGCCTCAGGCTGGATCGCCGACCGTTTCGGCACCAAGAAAATCTTCTTCGGCGCGATCTTGTTGTTCAGCTTCGGCTCGCTGCTCTGCGCCTTGTCGAGCAGTCTGAGCATGCTGGTCGGCGCCCGGGTGATTCAGGGCCTGGGCGGTGCGCTGATGCTACCGGTCGGGCGACTCGTCGTACTGCGCGCCTATCCGCGATCCGAACTGGTGCGGATCATGGGCTTCATCACCATCCCCGGCCTGCTCGGTCCGCTGATCGGCCCGACCATGGGCGGCTGGATGGTCGAGTACCTGACGTGGCACTGGATCTTCCTGATCAACCTGCCGGTCGGCGTGATCGGTTGCTACGCCGTGTGGAAATTCATTCCCGACCTGCGCGGCACCGAGCGCACGCGTTTCGATAGCCTGGGTTTCCTGCTGTTCGGCGCGGCGATGATCCTGATCACCATCGCCATGGAAGGCCTTGGCGAACTGCACTTGCCGCATCTGCGGGTGATGTTGCTGCTGTTCGCCGGTCTGGCGTGTCTGGCGGCGTACTGGTTGCGCGCCGGGCACATCGAAAACCCGCTGTTCGCGCCATCGCTGTTCAAGACCCGCACGTTTGCCGTCGGCATTCTCGGCAACCTGTTCGCCCGCCTGGGCAGCGGCGCATTGCCATTTCTGGTGCCGTTGCTACTGCAAGTGGCGCTGGGCTATTCACCGTCGCAAGCGGGGATGAGCATGCTGCCACTGGCGGCGGCGGCGATGTTTGCCAAGTGGATGGCACGGCCGCTGATTGAGCGGCTCGGTTATCGCATCGTGCTCACCGGCAACACCCTGGCATTGGGGATCATGCTGGCGAGCATGGGTCTGGTCAGCGAGCAGACGCCGTACTGGCTGCTGCTGTGCCTGCTGGCGATTCTCGGCGCGATCAACTCGCTGCAATTCACCGCGATGAACACGGTGACGCTGATCGACCTCGACGACGCCAGCGCCAGCAGCGGCAACAGCTTGCTCTCGGTGGTGGCGCAGTTGTCATTGAGTCTGGGCGTTGCCTGCGCCGGTGCATTGCTCGGTGGGTTTACAGCGGAGGTCGGTAACGATGGCGTGGAAACCGTACTCGGCGCGTTCCAGCTGACCTTCGTCACCGTCGGCATCATGGCGATGCTCGCCGCGACGATCTTCTCGCAACTGTCGAAGGAAGACGGCCGCCGCGCCAAACGTCCGGAAGAACACATCGAACATTAACCACTGTTCGTCCAGAACTTTCGAAGAAAGTGGCACGGGGCTGCTACACTGCGCGACATTTTGTTTTGCAGGCCAGTCCCGTGACCACCATCGCCACCGCTTTTAATACTCTGCCGCTGTCCGCCGCCATGCTGGCTAACCTCGAATCCCTCGGTTATGCCCAGATGACGCCGATCCAGGCGCAGAGCTTGCCGGTGATCCTCAAGGGGATGGACCTGATCGCTCAGGCCAAGACCGGCAGCGGCAAGACCGCCGCGTTCGGCATCGGCCTGCTCAACCCGATCAACCCGCGCTACTTCGGTTGCCAGGCACTGGTGATCTGCCCGACGCGCGAGCTGGCCGACCAGGTTGCCAAGGAAGTCCGTCGTCTGGCCCGTGCCGAAGACAACATCAAAGTCCTGACCCTGTGCGGCGGCGTGTCGTTCGGCCCGCAGATCGCTTCGCTGGAACACGGCGCGCACATCATCGTCGGCACCCCGGGGCGTATTCAGCAGCACCTGCGCAAGGGTTCGCTGGTCCTCGACGGCCTGAACACTTTGATCCTCGACGAAGCCGACCGCATGCTCGACATGGGTTTCTACGACGCCATCGAAGACATCATCGTCAAGACCCCGGAGCGCCGTCAGACCCTGTTGTTCTCTGCGACTTACCCGGTGGGCATCAAGCAACTGGCGTCGAAGTTCATGCGTGATCCGCAAACGGTGAAAGCCGAAGCGTTCCACGATGACACGCAGATCGAGCAGCGTTTCTACGAGATTTCCCCGGAAGATCGTATGAGCGTGGTGACCAAAGTCCTGCACCACTTCCGCCCGGCGTCCTGCGTGGCGTTCTGCTTCACCAAGCAGCAAGTGCAGGAAACCGTCGATCACCTGACCGCCAAAGGCATTTCCGCCGTCGGCCTGCATGGCGATCTGGAACAGCGTGACCGCGATCAGGTGCTGGCGATGTTCGCCAACCGCAGTACCTCGGTACTGGTTGCCACCGACGTCGCCGCCCGTGGCCTGGACATCGATGCGCTGGACATGGTGATCAACGTCGAACTGGCGCGCGATTCGGAAATCCACATTCACCGCGTTGGCCGTACCGGTCGTGCTGGCGAGAAAGGCATCGCGATCAGTCTGGTTGCACCGGGTGAAGCGCACCGCGCGCAAGCCATCGAACAACTGCAGAAATCACCGCTGAACTGGGATCAGGTCGATAACCTCAAGTCCCAGGGCCTCGCCCCGCTGCAACCGCCGATGACCACCCTGTGCATCGGTGCTGGCCGTAAAGACAAGGTTCGTCCGGGCGACATTCTGGGTGCACTGACTGGCGATGCCGGCATTCCCGGTGCACAGGTTGGCAAGATCGCGATTTTCGACTTCCAGGCTTATGTAGCCGTGGACCGCACCGTGGCCATGCAGGCCTTGCAGCGTTTGAACGACGGCAAGATCAAAGGCCGTTCGCTGCGCGTACGTATCCTGTAAGAACAACGTAACTCCCCTGTAGGAGTGAGCCTGCTCGCGATAGCTATCTGTCAGCCAACCTCTATGTTGAATGACACACCGCCATCGCGAGCAGGCTCACTCCTACAGTTCGTTTTGTGGTGATATTTCAGAGGACACCGTTTTGCGCTCTACCGAAGTCGTGATCATTGGCGCAGGCGCCGCTGGGTTGATGTGTGCACTGACCGCCGCCGGGCGTGGGCGTCAGGTGTTGCTGCTCGACCACGCGAACAAGGCCGGCAAGAAAATCCTGATGTCGGGCGGTGGCCGCTGCAATTTCACCAACATGTACACCGAGCCGAGCAATTTCCTCTCGCAGAACCCACACTTCTGCAAATCCGCGCTGGCGCGCTATACCCAGTGGGATTTCATCGGCATGGTCGGCAAACACGCCGTGCCGTACCACGAGAAGAAACTCGGCCAGTTGTTCTGCGATAACAAATCCAGCGACATCCTCGAAATGCTCCTGACCGAGTGCGATCAGGTCGGTGTCGAGCTGCATCTGGACACCTCGATCCAGACCATCGAGAAGATCGAAAGCGGTTACCTGCTCGACACCACACTGGGCCAGATCCAGTGCCAGTCGCTGGTGATCGCCACCGGCGGTCTGTCGATCCCGACGCTGGGCGCCACCGGTTTCGGTTATCAAGTGGCCAAACAGTTCGGCCATGAACTGCTGCCGACCCGCGCCGGTCTGGTGCCGTTCACCATCACCGATCAACTCAAGGAACTGTGCACCGAGCTGTCCGGCACTTCGGTGGATTGTCTGGTCAGCTGCAACGATCAGAGCTTTCGCGAGAACATCCTCTTCACTCACCGTGGCCTCAGCGGCCCGGCGATTTTGCAGATTTCCTCGTTCTGGGAATCCGGCGACACGGTTGAGATCAACCTGCTGCCGGATTACGACGCGGCGAGCTGGTTGCAGCAGCAAGTGGCCGAGCGTCCGAACAGTGAATTGAAAACCCTGCTCGGTGAAATCTTCACCAAGAAGATGGCCAATCTGTTGGCGGATAACTGGTTCGTGTCCAAACCGATGAAGCAGTACACCCACGCCGAACTGGCGGAAATCGCCGACAAGCTCGGCAGCTGGAAAGTCGTGCCAGCGGGGACTGAGGGTTATCGCACGGCCGAAGTGACCCTCGGCGGTGTCGACACTCGCGAAGTCTCCTCCAAGACCATGGAATCGCTGAAAAGCCCCGGCCTGTACTTCATCGGCGAAGTGCTCGACGTCACCGGGCATCTGGGCGGTTTCAACTTCCAATGGGCCTGGGCCTCCGGTTACGCCGCCGCGCAGTACGCTTAACTCAAGGCCAAATACAAAACCCTGTAGGAGTGAGCCTGCTCGCGATAGCGGTGAATCAGTCGATGAATGCATTGGCTGACACACCGCTATCGCGAGCAGGCTCACTCCTACAGTTGTTATGTGTGATGCAGTAAGGAACACTTTTTGCTGTCGGATGTGATCGGCGCCATTGCGTCGGCGTCATTACTGGCTCAATTTAGCGGCATCGCCTCGGAAGGCCCTCGCACTTCATGTCCTCGACCTCGTTTCGTCAGTCTTTGCGGCGCCTATGGGCGCTGGATAAATTCAGCTACAGCGTGCGGGTGTTCATCGCCCTGACCGGCAGCATGGCGCTGTGTTGGTATCAGGATGAAATGGGCCTGCTGATCCCGTTATTCCTGGGGATTATCGCCAGCGCCCTGGCCGAAACCGACGACAGTTGGCAGGGCCGCCTCAACGCCCTCGCCGTGACGCTGGTGTGTTTCAGCATCGCCGCGCTGTCGGTCGAATTACTCTTCCCCTACCCCATCGTGTTTGCCATTGCTTTGGCGCTGGCCAGTTTCGGCCTGACCATGCTCGGTGCGCTCGGCGAGCGCTATGGCGCGATTGCTTCGGCGACGCTGATTCTGTCGGTATACACGATGATCGGCGTTGATCAGCGCGGCGGTGCGGTCACCGATTTCTGGCACGAGCCGATGCTGCTGGTCGCCGGCGCCGCGTGGTACGGCTTGCTCTCGGTGTTGTGGCAGGCGCTGTTTTCCAACCAGCCGGTGCAGCAGAGTCTGGCGCGCTTGTTCCGTGAGCTGGGCTTTTACCTGAAGCTGAAATCGTCGCTGTTCGAGCCGATCCGGCAGATGGACGTCGAAGCCCGGCGGCTGGAACTGGCCCAGCAAAACGGTCGCGTGGTGGCGGCGCTGAACAGTGCCAAGGAAATCATCCTGCACCGCGTCGGCAACGGCCGCCCCGGCTCGAAAGTCAGCCGTTACCTGAAGCTGTACTTCCTCGCTCAGGACATCCACGAACGCGCGAGTTCTTCGCACTATCCGTACAACGCACTGGCCGAAGCGTTCTTCCACAGCGACGTGCTGTTCCGCTGCCAACGCCTGTTGCGCCAGCAAGGCAAGGCCTGCCGCGCTCTGGCCGAATCGATCCAGATGCGCCAGCCATTTATTTATGACGCGAGTTTCGCCGAAGCGCTGGGCGACCTCGACGCCTCCCTTGAACACCTGCGCATCCAGAGCAATCCGGCCTGGCGCGGATTGCTGCGCTCACTGCGCGCCCTGGCGGCCAACCTCGGCACCCTCGACCGTTTGCTCAGCGACGCGAGCAACCCCGACGCCTTGGCCGATGCAACTGACAGCAGCCTGCTCGACCGCTCGCCGCGCAACCTCAAAGACGTCTGGGTGCGCCTGCGCACGCAACTGACGCCGACGTCTCTGCTGTTCCGGCATGCCCTGCGCCTGCCATTGGCGCTGAGTATCGGTTACGGCATGGTGCATTTGATTCACCCGTCGCAAGGTTATTGGATCATCCTCACCACGCTGTTCGTCTGCCAGCCGAACTACGGCGCGACGCGGCGCAAACTCGGTCAGCGGATTTTCGGTACCGCCATCGGCCTGACCGTGGCGTGGGCGCTGTTCGATCTGTTCCCGAGTCCGTTGGTGCAGTCGTGTTTCGCCATCGCTGCCGGCGTGGTGTTCTTTACCAACCGCACCACCCGCTACACCCTGGCGACAGCGGCGATCACCATCATGGTGCTGTTCTGCTTCAATCAGGTCGGTGACGGTTACGGACTGTTCCTGCCACGGTTGTTCGATACCTTGCTTGGCAGCCTGATTGCCGGTCTGACGGTGTTCCTGTTCCTGCCGGACTGGCAGGGCCGACGCCTGAACAAAGTGCTGGCCAACACCCTGACCTGTAACAGCATCTACCTGCGCCAGATCATGCAGCAATACGCCGCCGGCAAGAGTGATGACCTCGCCTATCGGCTGGCCCGCCGCAACGCCCACAACGCCGATGCGGCGCTGTCGACAACGCTGGCGAACATGCTCATGGAGCCGGGGCATTTCCGTAAGGAAGCCGATGTCGGTTTCCGCTTTCTGGTGCTGTCGCACACGTTGTTGAGTTATCTGTCAGGTCTGGGTGCACACCGCGAGACGCAGTTGCCGGCGGATGTGCGCGAGCATTTGATCGATGGCGCCGGAGTGAAACTGGCGACGAGCATTGATGAAATCGCCCAAGGGCTGGCCAACAAGCAGCCGGTGGCGATTCAGAGTGATGAAGAAGAAGCGCTGGCCAATGAGCTGGAGCAGATGGCCGATGAGATCGATGAGGGGCAGCGGTTGGTGCAGACGCAACTGGCGTTGATCTGTCGGCAGTTGGGGCCGTTGCGGACGTTGGCGGCGCATTTGATCAAGGACACCTCAGAAATCAGCGGCGGTTGACAGGGCGTCATCGCGAGCAGGCTCACTCCTACAGGGGAACGCATTCCAAATTGTAGGAGTGAGCCCGCTCGCGATAGCGACATCTGCCACACAGAGGATTCTGGATCGACCCTCACATCCCATGCTGTCTCAACAACTTGTCATAACTCCCATCCGCCTTCATTGCCGCAATCGCCTTATCAAACCCCGCGACAATCTGCTCATGCTGCGGATTCTTCAGGCTCACCAATATATGCAGGCTGTTCTCACTCAACGGCTTGGGTAAAAACTCCACCGAATTGCGCACCTTGGCGGATTCCCGCGCCAGGTAATACTTCGCCACATACTCATCTTCCAGCGTCAGCTTGACCCGATCCGCCGCGAGCATGCGCACGGCCATGGCGAAGTTATGCACAGGGACTTTCTGCAACGCCGTGTCGGCATCGAACGGCGCCGAATAGGCGTAGCCGCGCACCACCGCAATCGGATAGGTGTGCAGTTGCTGCAGATTGGAATAGTCGAGTGGCGTGTCTTTGCGCTTGAGAAAGCGGATGCGGTTGAGCAGGTATTCCCCGGAAAATTGCCCGAGCTTGGTCCGCTCGTCGTTGTACCAGGCGTTGACCAGCACATCGTAACGGCCCTCCCCCACGCCAAGCAGCGCCCGTGCCCACGGCACCTGCTCGTAACCGCTGGCGTAACCGGCTCTGGACAGCGCGGTGCTGACAATGTCGGTGGCCAGGCCGCCGTTGACCAGCGTGTCGTCGGTAAAGGGTGGCCAGATATCAAACACCAGCCGCAGCTTATCCGCTGCAGCGGTCTGAGCCAGCAAGAGCAATCCGATCAAAGCAAAGGCTCGATGCAAACGCGGCATGCTTGAAAATCCTTAGCGGGCAAGTTGCCCAGCATGTTTTCAGCCAAAACCCCAAGGCCCCTTACCGGCAAAACCCAGGCCCTAACATTAGCTCATTGCAGCCAATGCACAGGGCTCTCCAGCAGATTACACAAAGTCACCGAGGCTGCGAGAAAGGAATGATGGCATTTTGACCTTTGTCACAGACTCTTACGCCATACAGACATCTTTGCCACAGGCGCTTAGTATCGGGCGACACGTTCAAGGAATCGGCAAATGACAATCGAATGGGTCTGCAAACATCACAGTGATCTGGGCAAGGAACAACTGTACGCGCTGTTGAAGCTGCGCTCGGACGTGTTCGTCGTCGAGCAGAAATGCGCCTATCCGGACCTCGATGGCCAGGATCTGGAAGGCGACACCTACCATCTGATGGGGTGGGAGGATGACCAGTTAATGGCGTACCTGCGCCTGCTGGATCCGGAATCCCAGGGGGGTGACGTGGTGATCGGCCGCGTGATTACCGCACCGCAGGGGCGCGGCAAAGGGCTGGGGCACGAAATGATGGAGCAAGCACTGAAACAGGCCGAGAAGCATTGGCCGCAGGTGCCGATCTATCTGTCGGCGCAGGCGCATTTGCAGGGGTATTACGGCAAGTACGGGTTTGTTGTGGCGGGTGAGGAATATCTGGAGGATGACATTCCGCATATCGGGATGCGTCGTTCCTGAAGAGCCCCTCACCCTAGCCCTCTCCCGGAGGGAGAGGGGACTGACCTTATTGTCTTGCGGCAGACATCGACCTGAAAAACCGAGTCGATTATGGATTCAGAGAAATTCGCTCAAGTCGGCGTACTTCTCCAATATCCCCCAATCGGCTCCCTCTCCCTCTGGGAGAGGGCTGGGGTGAGGGGCTTTTCAGGGATATCCCAGAACTGCCTTGATCTGCCGCAAATTACGCTCGATCCACCCACGATCAATCGCTCCCCACTCGCGAATCCGATAGCGCCCGGCGTGATTACGCGCGCCCTCTTCCTGCTCGAACTCACAAACGATATCCAGATCGGCCAACGCGGCAATCGTGTCCTGCGCCGTGCGCCGGGGCATACCGGTCACTTCGGTCAGCGTCGGCACGCTCGGCGCCAGACCGCTGTCGATCAGGTACGCCACATACAAGCGGCGGTAGAAACTGCTTTTGGTCTTGCTGACGTCCATCCCCACCTTCCTGGTTGCGTACGGTTAAGCCTGCATATCGCGCCACGTCAGGTACACACGCAGATCAAACTCGACCTGGTGATACCCCGGCAGCATGTGCTCGCACAATTTATAGAACGCCTTGTTGTGATCCGACTCTTTGAAGTGCGCCAGTTCATGCACCACGATCATTTTCAGAAAGTCCGGCGCGGCGTCTTTGAACAACGAGGCGATACGAATCTCTTTCTTGGCCTTGAGCTTGCCGCCCTGCACCCGTGAAACCGTGGTGTGCAGACCCAGAGCGCGGTGGGTCAGGTCGAGGCGGTTGTCGAACAGCACCTTGTCGATGGCCGGGGCGTTGCGCAGGTACTCCTGCTTCAGGTCCAGCGCGTAGCTGTACAAAGCCTTGTCGCTCTGCACGTCGTGTCGCCCTGAATAGCGTTGATTCAGGTAATCACCCAGACGCCCTTCGGCAATCAGTTGGCGCACCTGATCCTGTAATTGCGCGGGATAGGCCTGGAGGTACTTCAACACAGTCATGGACGAGCGACACGGTTCGAAAAGGTGCGCCAGTGTAGCGAATTCAACCGGGCAGCGCGCTCCAGTCAAACGGCTCGGCGAAGCTGACCGCGTCCTCGGCCATCAGCGGCCGCGCGACGAGGAAACCCTGCACGTATTCGCAGCCATGGGCTTGCAGCCATTGGTATTGCTCGATGGTTTCCACCCCCTCGGCAATCACCAGCAAACCGTATTGTTTGCACAGACTGATCACCGTACTGACCAGCGAGGCGTCGCGTTTGGAGTCCGGCAACCGCGCAATAAGATGGCGATCAAGCTTGAGGGTATCCAGCTCCAGATCACGCAAATGCGCCAGCGAACACGGCCCGGAACCGAAGTCATCCAGCGCCACCCGCACGCCCAGATTGCGCAGCAACCGCAGTTGTTTGCGGGTTTCGTCGGGATTCTGCATCAGCGCTTCTTCGGTGACCTCGACCTCCAGTTGCCGAGGCTGCAAGGCATGTCGTTCCATCACCTGACGCAACTCGGTGACCAGATTCGGCAGGCTGAACTGGGTGTTGCTCAAACTCACACCGAGCACCAGATCTTCGGCAAACAGGGTTTCCCAGGCTTTGCGCTGACCGGCACCACGATGATAAATCCAGCTGCCGAGGCGGCTGATCAGCCGCGCCTCTTCCAGCAACGGCAAGAACAACCCCGGCGGCACATCGCCAACGCTCGGGTGCTGCCAGCGCAACAAGGCTTCGAAGCCACGAATCTGGCCCGTGTCGATGGCCACCTGCGGCTGATACACCAAGTTGAAATCGCGGTTCTCGATGGCGGCACGCACACTTTCTTCAAGCATCAATCGCGAACGCGCCCGGCCGTTCATTTCATGATCGTAGAAACGATATTGTTGGCGCCCGGCGCGCTTGGCTTCGTACATGGCGATGTCGGAGGCACGCAGCAACCCGTCAAGGTCCGAGCCGCAGTCCGGGTAAGTGGCGATGCCGATGCTGGCGCCTAGAGCGATGTCCAACCCTTCAATCTGCTGACAGATCGACACCCGTTCGATGAGTTTTTCGGCAATCTTCGCCGCTTGCTCGGGAAACTCCAGATCCAGCAGCGCGGTAAATTCATCGCCGCCCATGCGCGCAAGAATGTCGAACGGCCGCAGACATGCCTTCAATTGCTCGGAAACCCAGCGCAACACCCGATCGCCGGCATCGTGGCCTAGCGAATCGTTGACCCGTTTGAAGCCATCGAGGTCCAGATACAGCAACACCCAACTGCTGTCGCTGCGCTCGCCACGCAGCAGCAGGTTTTCAACGGTCTGGTAAAACCCGCGTCGGTTGAGCAACCCGGTCAGTGGATCGGTCACCGCTTGAAATTCCAGTTGCTGGTGCAAGTGCCGGACCACCGACATATCGAGCACGGTCACCACCATCGCGTGTTGCTCGCTGGGCAGCGCGGCGCAGGACAGCGCCACCGGCACTTGCTGGCCGGGCGCGGTGCGCAGCAAGGCGTCGTGAAGTCTTAGCGTCTCGCCACGCCTGTAGCTGGCATAAAACTCGGAATCGGCCCACAGCGGAATGTGCGGTTTCTGCAGGTAGTCGAGAAATTCCTTACCTTCCAGTTCCTTCACCGGGGCATTGAGCAGTCGTGAAATCGCCGGGTTGGCGAAGCGGATCAAACCGTCCTCGCCCACCACCAATATCCCTTCGGCAGCGTTATCCAGCACCGAAGCATTGAAGGCGCGCGCCAACTCCAGATCATGACTCAAGCGCTGCAACGCGCGGCGATTGCGCTGATGTTCCAGCAACGCCTGAACTTTGGGCTTGAGGATCTGCGGGTCGAACGGCTTGAACAGGTAATCCACCGCGCCACTGGCATAGCCTTTGATCACGGCGTCCTGGGATTGCTCGTTGGCAGTCAGAAAGATAATCGGGGTCAGGCGCGTGCGCTGGCTGCCACGCATCAATCGCGCAACTTCAAAGCCATCCATGCCCGGCATCTGCACATCCAGCAGCACCAGATCGACGTCGTGGGAGAGCAGAATATTGAGCGCTTCGAAACCGGAGGCTGCGGTGAGGACGTGCCAATCCTGGCGCTGCAGCAACGCACGCATGCTGATCAGATTTTCAGGGTAATCATCAACGATCAAAAGGACAGAGCTGCCTTCACCTGGCGGGGGTTGCGCGCATTCCATGCTGCTTCTCTTGTCGGGACTTTCGGTCGGTTTCCGATAAAAACCGCACACATACTGAGCCTTCACTCTAGTACTGGATCCAGGAAAGCAGAAGCTGTCATCAGGCCATCATTTAACCAAAGCGTGAGTTTGCCGACTAACGGTCACCGCTGAAGCCCCCGGAAACCGGCAGAGATGGCATTTCGACAGGATGTTGACGTCAATCATCTGCCAAACGGGCATTAACAAAAAATCCCTCTACGCTTATAAAGGCCGCCCGAAAAGGCGCGGGCTAGAGCTTCTGGCACCCGCGTTCAGGATGAACTGAGTGGAAGAACCGACATGATCGACCTCGCAACCTGGAACCTCAGCGTTCCCGTTGGCAGCCCGCCATACACCGTCGAAACCTCCAAACTGGTGAACGGCTTCAAAGATCAGTACTTCCATTCCGACACCGGCACCTTGTTCTTCTGGTCACCGGTTACCGGGTCAAAAACCGAAAACGCCATCTACCCGCGCACCGAACTGCGTGAAACCTACAGCAACGGCACCCTGCGCAACTGGTATTACCCGGATGCCGACAATTCATTGCGCGCGACCGTCACGGTGAACAAAGTGCCGAGCTCCGGCAAGATCGTCATCGGCCAGATTCATGCTTATGAAAGCCAGAAGCCGATGGTCAAACTTGAATATCAGTACAAGACAAAAACCGAGACCGGCAACCTGGTGATCAAGGTGCGCATGCATCCGGACGAGGATGAGAGTCGCGTCATCACGCTGGCGACCGGGATCAAACTGGATCGCGAATTCAACTACCTCATTCACTTGAGTCCTGGCGGTGCGTTGGGTGTGAGTGCGGCGGGGTATCAGTGGGATTCACAGATCAGTGCGACGTGGCGGAATAAGCCGCTGTATTTCAAGGCCGGGGTTTATGTGCAGGACAACACCGGGTATACGAGTGAGGGTGGACAGGTGACTTTCAGCAAGCTTGATATTGATCATGACAAATAACAGGGCACTTAACTGAGCA
This sequence comes from Pseudomonas zeae, assembly GCF_014268485.2. Classification (NCBI taxonomy): domain Bacteria; kingdom Pseudomonadati; phylum Pseudomonadota; class Gammaproteobacteria; order Pseudomonadales; family Pseudomonadaceae; genus Pseudomonas; species Pseudomonas zeae. The sequence goes on from NZ_CP077090.1 coordinate 6,373,322, forward strand.
TCAATGATCGATGATCATAGAATAAAAATCGGCAGACTTTTGGAAGTCTGCCGCATGACACTGATATCGCATCAAAGACTAAGATCAACCACTTTTAAAATCAAACATCGCAATCAAAGAGAAAGCTTTTTCTTCAGCACAATAGATCACACCCTTCGGATAATCTCCGCCTCGCTCCAAACAAACAAAGCCTTTGGCACTCCTTGAATTATCAATCCCGTCCAACTCCAGCTGCACGTGGGCAACTGTGCCGGGGCCACCCAGACTGTGCGGCACGTTAAGCGAAAGTTTTTTGTCGAAGCCGGAACCAATATAGAACTCATTCCTGCCTAAATACTGAAAAAATTTAAATCTAAAATATTCTCCACTGTGTTCCAAAAACTCTCTACCACGAATTGAGACGGTAAAGCTTTCCCCCCCGGGAATTGCCAGAAACATTTGTACGTCACCAACACCAACACTGGTAACTCTTTTGTCCTTTTGCATTTTTTCCATCCTGAAAGATAACTGAGCGCCCACGATAGATCGCCAATGAACTTTCCACACCTGTAAGATCTGACAGGTTTTTATACCTAAAAAATATAGTCAGAGTCTTTTTTAGGAACTTATTCAACAAACCTGACCAGTTATCCAGCCAAAAGCTGGATACTTGGACGAACGCTCTCAAATTCGGATTACACCCAGGCAGACGCTTTATTTAAACGACACGTTTAATTTCCTCGACCGTTACTTCCGGATGCCTACAACACCTTGCGTCGTTGCCTACCACTACGCCAGAATCCGCCGGCTTGTGCGCCTGGCGGGCCATCGGTAACTTGATTCGCGTCACTGATTTCCAGTGATCGGGTTTAGTAGCCCGTGGTTACGCGATGCGCATTGGCACCATTCAGTCGGGCATAACCCGCGCTTGATGGTAGCTGTACGCAGGGCGCCTTCGGGTGCGCCGGTCGCGTCTCCCCGGTCTACTAACCTGCGTTCAGCTGCCACCCTCTTCGTTTAGTAGCGATCCGGTGTCGGCTCCATTTACCGGAGACGAAACATGATCAGATCAACGCCACACCCGCCAGAAACAGATCTCGCATCCCCTTACGAATCCCTCGATTCCAAAAAACTCAACGACGCCGCCGAGCGCGCCCTCGACCATTACCTCAAACCGTCCGCCTTCATCATGGCCAGCACGCACAAACCCGAGCCCATGTACCTCGCCAACCCGAAGTACAACACCGAATCCCTGCTGGCCAACGCCAGCGAAACCCTGGGTTCAGCCAGCGAAATGCTCAACAACTTCGCCGCCATGCTCGACACCTCACACCGCAAGACCGCGCTGGGCATCGCGCAAGTGGTCATGCTCGGTGAACTGGCGGTGAATCAGGCACTGGATCACGTTGAACTGAAGGAATAGTCGTCCACAAAAAAGCCCGTCTCACGACGGGCTTCTTGAGCCAAATGGATTAAATGTTCCGCATACGCTACATTGACATAAAAATGTGACGGTAGCGCAACATGGATTACTCTCTTTTGATTACCCGTCTCGGCATTCAATTACGTGAAAAACGTATAAATCGTGGCCTGACGCAGGCGCAGCTCGCCGATCTAGCGGGACTGACGCGATACAAAGTCATCGCGGTGGAGAAAGGCACCCTTTCTGTCGGCATGATCGCTTACGCGCGGGTTTTGGCTGCGTTGGACTGCGAGCTCTCGGTGGTTCCAGCAACGATGCCAACCCTTGAAGAGCTTGGAGATTTATTCGAATGAAAATGTCCTCTCTTCAAGTCAGTACCCCTGAAGGTAATAGCGGCAGACTGTTCAGCGATGCCGAGGATTTCACTTTCCGTTATCACGAAGATGCATCGCCACAAATGGCGATCAGCCTCTCGATGCCTGTGCGACATGACGAATTTCGTCGGCGCGAGCTGCACCCTGTTTTTCAGATGAACCTGCCAGAAGGCTATGTACTGGAGCAGTTGCGCAACCGCTTGGCCAAGACTGTGAACGTCGACCCGATGCTGCTACTGGCGCTTTCCGGCAGTACATCGCCGATTGGCAGGGTTCATGTACGCTCTGAAACCGTTGATGCATTGTTGCAGGCGCAAGAATTTCCGGGAGAAAAACTCGAAGAGATTCTCACATGGGACGGTACGGAAGATATCTTCGCCGACATGCTTGATCGCTACATCCTGCGGGCAGGCATTTCAGGTGTTCAACCCAAATTGCTGGTGCCGGAGCGGCAAGAAATAGAGTTGCCGAGAGTGACATCCAAAACCTCGGATCTGATCATCAAGAGTGGAAGAGACGAATTCCCGGGCTTGGCGATCAACGAATTCCTTTGCATGTCCATGGCGAAAGACGCGGGGATTCCCGTTCCACAGTTTTACCTTTCCGATAATGCCAAGCTGTTTGTCATGCGTCGATTTGATCGCGACGACCAGCTCAACCCCATTGGGTTTGAAGACATGGCCGTGCTGATGGGGCTGTCGGCTAATCAGAAGTACAGCAAAAGTTATGCGGCAATCGCCAAGGCTGTCCGAGTGTTTTGCCCGGTGAGACACTGGCGTACGTCGCTTGATCAACTCTTCGATAGCGTCGCCCTGAGCTGCATCGTTGGAAATGGCGACGCTCACTTGAAAAATTTCGGTTTGCTCTATTCCGAACCGACACAACGCGATGCGCATCTGGCGCCGGCTTACGACATCGTCAACACCACGGCTTATATTCCGGAAGACGTTTTGGCTCTGGAGCTGGCAGGCAACAAATCAATGTTTGCCTCGCGACAAGGGCTTCTGGAATTTGCGCAGACCTTTGAGATTGAGCAACCGAAGGAGCGTATTCAGCGATTGCTTGCTTCGGTTGAGACAATACTCGAACGTTTTTCTCACATTCGGGAACAGGCGCCTCATGTGGTCAAAGCCATTGAGCAATCGGCAGCGCCGTTTGCCATGACCTTTAGATAACTTGGTCACGCGAAAAAATCGTCAAAAAAACCCGCCTCACGGCGGGTTTCTTTTAAAGCAGTCTAACGCTCAGGCTTAGTTAACCTTGGCGTTCAACTCACCCTTCAGATAACGCTGATACATCGCTTCCAGCGAGATCGGTTTGATCTTCGAAGCATTACCGGCAGTACCAAACGCTTCATAGCGAGCGATACACACGTCACGCATTGCGGTCACGGTGGCGCCGAAGAATTTACGCGGGTCGAATTCGCTCGGGTTGGTGGCCATCAGGCGACGCATCGCACCGGTGGATGCCAGACGCAGGTCGGTGTCGATGTTGACCTTGCGCACGCCGTGTTTGATGCCTTCGACGATTTCTTCAACCGGTACGCCGTAGGTTTCTTTGATGTCGCCGCCGTACTGGTTGATGATCGCCAGCCATTCTTGTGGCACCGACGAGGAACCGTGCATCACCAGGTGGGTGTTCGGGATGCGTTTGTGGATTTCCTTGATGCGGTCGATCGCCAACACGTCACCGGTAGGTGGCTTGGTGAACTTGTAGGCGCCGTGGCTGGTGCCGATGGCGATGGCCAGAGCATCGACCTGGGTGCGTTTTACGAAGTCAGCGGCTTCTTCCGGGTCGGTCAGCATTTGGCTGTGATCCAGAACGCCTTCGGCGCCGATGCCGTCTTCTTCACCGGCCATGCCGGTTTCCAGCGAACCCAGGCAGCCCAGCTCGCCTTCTACCGAAACGCCGCAGGCGTGCGCCATGGCCACGGTTTGTTGGGTAACGCGGACGTTGTAGTCGTAGTCGGTCGGGGTCTTGCCGTCTTCGCCCAGCGAGCCGTCCATCATCACCGAGCTGAAGCCCAGTTGAATCGAACGCTGGCAGACGTCAGGGCTGGTGCCGTGGTCCTGGTGCATGCACACCGGGATGTGCGGGAATTCTTCGATCGCGGCCAGGATCAGGTGACGCAGGAATGGCGCGCCGGCGTATTTGCGAGCGCCGGCCGAAGCCTGAACGATCACCGGGGAGTCAGTCTTGTCAGCGGCTTCCATGATGGCGCGCATCTGCTCAAGGTTGTTGACGTTGAAGGCTGGAACGCCGTAGCCGAATTCGGCTGCGTGGTCCAACATCTGGCGCATGCTGATAAGTGCCATTGTGTGTGTCTCTCCCGGTTGAGGGTCGTTAATCGTGCCAGCCTGCCGGAGCGGCGGCGGCTATTCAAGTGATTGCAGATCGGGGGTTGAGGCCCGGTCTGGTGATTCGATAAAGCAAAATCCTGAGAACTACACAGAACCCTGTGGGAGCGAGCCTGCTCGCGAAAGCAATCTTGCAGTCGCTGATGCAGTGCCTGTCAGACCGCTTTCGCGAGCAGGCTCGCTCCCACATTAGAACTGTGGTGTTTCAATTACTGCGCTTTGCAGCCGCGGCCGATCAGATCATTGGTGGCGACCCAGTACACCAGGCCTTCCTCACCCTTGACGTGAAACGCCAGCATGCCGTCGCTGTACAGCGTGCCCGAGGCGCCCGGTTCTTCTTTCAGGCGATAGACCTGATCACCGCCACCCAGTCGCACGTCGACTTCCTTCTGGCCGGCATCGGCGTAGCGCCACAGCACTTTGGCCTGGCTGTCGCAGGTCCAGGTGGTCCAGTTGTCCGCCGGGGCAGAAGTCTGAAACAGGTTCAGCTGCGCGCAACCGCCCAACAATGCCAACGCCGCAATGGCGATCAAGCCTTTCATCCGTGTTCCTCGACTGACGGCGCACGCCGCCAGCCCTGAGTTAAAGAGTCAGACCCGTCAAGGACAACCATGTTCCTTGGCCGGGGTTTGCGTCTCGTATTTGTCCAGGCCGTCCGGTCCCGAGCGCTTGTTCAGCACCGGGTTGGTTTCGGCCTGCCAGTCGGCCTGATAACAGCCCTTCTGCGACTCGCTCGGCGCCGGCGTGGCTTCGGCCTTCGGGTTACTCCCGCAGGCCGCCAGCGTACCGGTCAGCAGCAACAGTGCTAACGACTTGACCATGTAAACACTCCTTTGCCTGGCCAAACGGGCGGCCTCAGGCCTTGGCCCGGCTTTCCAGGACTTCTACGGCTGGCAGCACCTTGCCCTCGACGAATTCGAGGAACGCGCCACCACCGGTGGAAATGTAGGAGATTTGCTCAGCCACGCCATATTTATCGATCGCGGCCAGGGTGTCGCCGCCGCCGGCGATGGAGAACGCCGAGCTTTCAGCGATGGCCTGAGCCAGCACTTTGGTGCCGTTGCCGAACTGGTCGAATTCAAACACGCCGACCGGACCGTTCCACAGAATGGTTTTCGACGATTTCAGCAGTTCGGCGAAGTTGGCTGCGGTTTGCGGGCCGATGTCCAGAATCATGTCGTCTGCCGCGACGTCAGCAATCAGCTTGACGGTGGCTTCTGCGGTTTCGGCGAATTCCTTGGCAACCACTACGTCAACCGGCAGTGGCACGCTGACTTTGGCAGCGATGGCGCGTGCGGTGTCGAGCAGATCCGGTTCGTACAGCGACTTGCCAACCGGGTGACCGGCCGCCGCGAGGAAGGTGTTGGCGATGCCGCCGCCGACGATCAGTTGATCGCAGATCTGGCTCAGGCTGTTCAGCACGTCGAGTTTGGTCGAGACCTTGGAGCCGGCAACGATGGCCGCCATTGGCTGAGCCGGTGCGCCAAGGGCTTTGCCCAGTGCATCCAGTTCAGCGGCCAACAGCGGACCTGCGGCAGCGACTTTGGCGAACTTGGCCACACCGTGGGTCGAACCCTCGGCACGGTGAGCGGTGCCGAAAGCGTCCATCACAAACACGTCGCACAGGGCGGCGTATTGCTGGGCCAGTTCGTCAGCGTTCTTTTTCTCGCCCTTGTTGAAGCGCACGTTTTCGAACAGCACGATGTCGCCGGCCTTGACGTCAACACCGCCCAGGTAATCGGCCACCAGCGGCACTTCGCGGCCCAGGGCCTTGCTCAGGTAGTCAGCGACAGGCTTGAGGCTGTTCTCGGCGGAGAACTCGCCTTCGGTCGGACGGCCAAGGTGCGAGCAGACCATCACGGCCGCGCCTTTTTCCAGGGCCAGCTTGATGGTCGGCAGCGAAGCCAGGATTCGCGCATCGCTGGTGACAACACCGTCCTTGACTGGGACGTTGAGGTCTTCGCGGATCAATACGCGCTTACCTTGCAGATCGAGGTCGGACATCTTCAACACGGTCATGGGTCGCACTTCCTACGGTTTTTTTGAAGTTGCTGTTTGCAGATAGTGTTCTGCTACGTCCAGCATTCGGTTGGCAAAACCCCATTCGTTGTCGAACCAGGCCAGGATGTTCACCAGCTTAGGGCCGGAAACACGGGTCTGACTGGCATCGACGATGGCCGAATGTGGGTCATGGTTGAAATCACAACTGGCGTGCGGCAGCTCGGTATAGGCGAGCAGACCTTTGAGCGGGCCACTGGTGGCGGCTTCGCGCAGGATCCGGTTGACCTCATTGGCGTCGGTCGCGGTGGCGGTCTGCATCGTGATGTCGAGGCAGGACACGTTGACCGTCGGCACGCGTACGGCTTTGGCCTGAATTCGCCCGGCAAGTTCCGGCAGCAGGCGCTCGATGCCACGCGCCAGACCGGTGGACACCGGGATCACCGACTGGAATGCCGAACGGGTGCGGCGCAGGTCTTCGTGGTGATAGGCGTCGATCACCGGCTGGTCGTTCATTGCCGAGTGAATCGTGGTGATCGACACGTAATCGAGGCCGATCGCCTTGTCGAGCAAGCGCAACAGTGGCACGCCGCAATTGGTCGTACAGGAGGCGTTGGACACCAGCAGTTCGTCGCCGGTCAGGCAATCCTGATTGACGCCGTAAACGATGGTGGCGTCGACATCCGCCTCGCTGGCCATCGGCTGCGAGAACAACACACGCGGCGCGCCAGCGTCGAGAAAACGCTGGCCGTCTTCACGGGTGTTGTAGGCACCGGAACACTCAAGCACCAGATCGACGCCCAGTGACGCCCAATCGATGCCTTCGGGGGTGGCACTGCGCAGAACCTTCACGCAGTCGCCATTAATATGCAGACAATCGCCTTCTACTCGCACTTCGCCCGGAAAGCGGCCGTGAGTGGAGTCGAAGCGTGTCAGGTATTCGATGCTGGCCATGTCCGCCAGATCGTTGATCGCGACAATTTCAAACCCGGCTTTCTCGCCTCGCTCAAACAACGCACGCAAGACGCAACGACCAATGCGGCCGTAGCCGTTGAGTGCAACTTTGAAGGGACGCGGTTGAGGCATGGGGTTCTCGATTACCGTGGTGAATCGGGTAGTGCGATATTGCCCGAACCAACGCTTTCGCGAGCAGGCTCGCTCCCACAGGGAAACGCGTTCCAATGTGGGAGCGAGCCTGCTCGCGAAGGCGTCAGCTCAGACGACATCTTTTCTGGATCAGTCTTCCAGCAGCTCTTCAGCCTGACCCAGGATGTTTTCCAGGGTGAAGCCGAACTCTTCGAACAGTGCCGAAGCCGGAGCCGATTCGCCGTAAGTAGTCATGCCAATCACGCGACCTTCCAGACCCACGTACTTGAACCAGAAGTCGGCGTGTGCCGCTTCGATCGCGATACGCGCGCTGACCTGCAACGGCAGCACGGCTTGTTTGTAGCCGGCGTCCTGAGCATCGAAAACGCTGGTGCACGGCATGGAAACCACACGCACCTTGCGACCTTGTTCGGTCAGCTTGTCGAACGCCTGAACAGCCAGACCGACTTCCGAACCGGTGGCGATCAGGATCAGCTCAGGCTCGCCTGCGCAGTCCTTCAGCACGTAACCGCCACGGCTGATGTCGGCAATCTGGCCGGCATCGCGTTCCTGGTGCTGCAGGTTCTGACGCGAGAAGATCAGCGCCGATGGGCCGTCCTTGCGCTCCAGCGCATTTTTCCAGGCCACTGCCGATTCAACGGCATCGGCTGGACGCCAGGTGTCGAGGTTCGGTGTGGTACGCAGGCTGGTCAGTTGCTCGATCGGCTGGTGCGTCGGGCCGTCTTCGCCCAGACCGATGGAGTCGTGGGTGTAGACGTGGATGACTTGTTTCTTCATCAGCGCGGACATGCGCACGGCGTTGCGGGCGTATTCCATGAACATCAGGAAGGTCGCGCCGTAAGGCACCAGGCCGCCGTGCAGGGTGACGCCGTTCATGATCGCGGTCATGCCGAACTCGCGCACGCCGTAGTACATGTAGTTGCCGCTGGCATCTTCAGCGCTGACGCCCTTGCAGCCTTTCCACAGGGTCAGGTTGGAACCGGCCAGGTCAGCGGAGCCGCCGAGCAGTTCCGGGAGCAATGGGCCGAACGCGTTCAGGGTGTTCTGGCTGGCTTTACGGCTGGCGATGGTTTCGCCTTTGGCCGCCACTTCAGCAATGTAAGCCGAAGCTTTTTCCGAGAAGTCAGCTGGCAGCTCACCGCTCAGACGACGTACCAACTCGTTGGCTTCGGTCGGGAATGCAGCGGAGTAGGCAGCGAAACGCTGATCCCACTCGGCTTCGGCCGCGCGACCTTTTTCCTTGGCATCCCACTCGGCATAGATGTCGGCCGGGATTTCGAACGGGCCGTGGTTCCAGTTCAGCGCCTGACGGGTCAGCGCGATTTCCGCATCACCCAGTGGAGCGCCGTGGCAGTCTTCTTTGCCTTGCTTGTTCGGCGAACCGAAACCGATGGTGGTCTTGCAGCAGATCAGGGTCGGCAGCGGGCTCTTGCGCGCGGTTTCGATGGCGGTCTTGATCTCTTCAGGATCATGACCGTCAACGTTGCGGATCACCTGCCAGTTGTAGGCTTCGAAACGCTTAGGGGTGTCATCGGTGAACCAGCCTTCGACTTCGCCGTCGATGGAGATGCCGTTGTCATCATAGAAAGCGATCAGCTTGCCCAGACCCAGCGTACCGGCCAGGGAAGCGACTTCGTGGGAAATGCCTTCCATCATGCAGCCATCACCCAGGAACACGTAGGTGTGGTGGTCAACGATGTTGTGGTTTGGGCGGTTGAACTGCGCTGCCAGGACTTTTTCTGCCAGAGCGAAACCGACGGCGTTGGCCAGACCCTGACCCAATGGGCCGGTGGTGGTTTCAACGCCCGGGGTGTAGCCGAATTCCGGGTGGCCCGGGGTGCGGCTGTGCAGCTGACGGAACTGCTTGAGGTCTTCGATCGACAGGTCGTAACCGGTCAGGTGCAGCAGCGAGTAGATCAACATCGAGCCGTGGCCGTTGGACAGCACGAAGCGGTCACGGTCGGCGAACGATGGATTGCTCGGGTTGTGCTTGAGGTAGTCGCGCCAAAGCACTTCGGCGATATCTGCCATACCCATAGGGGCACCGGGATGGCCGCTGTTGGCTTTTTGCACGGCATCCATGCTGAGGGCACGAATGGCGTTGGCACGCTCACGACGGCTAGGCATCGCTGATCTCCTGGGTGTGAATAGATTGAAACGGAAAAAAGGAGGGCATTTTCCCTCACCGGAGCGCCTCGGGGCAATGACAGATAGTCATCCGGAGGCGTTTTTCCAATGGATAGCAGTGGTTTCGGTAGGTGAAACCTTTCCGCTGTTCGTTTGTAGAGTTAACCGTTTCGGGAGAAGTGCCATTTATCGAGCAATATCAAAACTTTTTGATATTGGCCTTGCGATGATTTGCCCCCCTCTCTAGACTGCCAGCCCTATGAACTTACGCGTGCCTTCCATTCGCCATGACGATTGCGACGAGCTGGCGGCCCTGTGCAAGGCCGGCGGCGATCCGCTGCGCCTGAATGTATTGCGCGCGCTGGCCAACGATTCGTTCGGCGTGCTGGAGCTGGCGCAGATTTTCGGCATTGGCCAGTCCGGCATGAGTCACCACCTCAAGGTGCTGGCTCAGGCTGATCTGGTGGCGACGCGCCGCGAAGGCAACGCGATCTTTTATCGCCGCGCCCTGCCCCACACCGAATTGCTCGGCGGCAAGCTGCACGCTGCATTGTTAGAAGAAGTCGACAACCTGGCACTGCCTGACGACGTGCAAGCGCGCATCGAACAGGTTCACGGCCAACGTGCCGCCGCCAGTCAGGACTTTTTCACCCGGGTGGCGGAAAAATTCCGTGCCCAGCAAGACTTGATCGCAGGCCTGCCGCAATACCGTGACAGCGTGCTGGCCCTGCTCGACAAACTGAACTTCGATGGTGCAGCCACGGCCATTGAAGTCGGCCCCGGCGATGGTGCTTTTTTGCCGGAACTGGCCCGTCGCTTCGGCATCGTAACCGCGCTGGACAACAGCCCGGCGATGCTCGAACTGGCGCGCCAGGTATGTGAACGTGAACAGCTGGCTAACGTCAGCCTGCAATTGGCCGATGCATTGAATGGCACAAGCCTTACGGCCGATTGCGTGGTGTTGAACATGGTGTTGCACCATTTCGCCGCGCCGGCCGACGCACTCAAGCATATGGCCAACCTGCTGCAACCGGGCGGTAGCCTGCTCGTGACAGAGTTATGTAGCCACAACCAGAGTTGGGCCAGGGAGGCCTGCGGTGATCTGTGGTTGGGGTTTGAACAGGACGATTTGGCCCGTTGGGCCACCGCTGCGGGACTCGTTCCCGGGGAAAGCCTCTATGTAGGCTTACGTAATGGTTTCCAGATCCAGGTCCGCCATTTTCAGCGACCGGCTGGCGACACTCACCATCGGTAAATTCAGGAAAACATCGAGATGAGCGAATACTCCCTCTTCACCTCCGAGTCCGTGTCCGAAGGACATCCGGACAAAATCGCCGACCAGATTTCCGATGCGGTGCTGGACGCCATTATTGCCCAGGACAAACACGCACGCGTTGCCGTGGAAACCCTGGTCAAGACCGGCGTGGCCATCGTTGCCGGTGAAGTGACCACCAGCGCCTGGGTCGACCTGGAGCAGATCGTTCGTGACGTCATCTGCGACATCGGCTACACCAGTTCCGAAGTCGGCTTCGACGGCGCGACGTGCGGCGTGATGAACATCATCGGCAAGCAGTCCCCAGACATCAACCAGGGTGTTGACCGTGCCAAGCCTGAAGATCAGGGCGCCGGCGACCAGGGCCTGATGTTCGGCTACGCCAGCAACGAAACCGACGTGCTGATGCCAGCGCCGATCACCTTCTCGCACCAGTTGGTGCAGCGCCAGGCCGAAGCCCGTAAATCGGGTCTGCTGCCTTGGCTGCGCCCGGACGCCAAGTCGCAAGTGACTTGCCGTTACGAAGGCGGCAAGGTTGTCGGTATCGACGCGGTTGTTCTGTCGACCCAGCACAACCCTGAAGTGTCGTACAAAGACCTGCGCGAAGGCGTGATGGAGCTGATCGTCAAGCACGTGCTGCCTGCCGAACTGCTGAGCAAAGACACCCAGTTCCACATCAACCCGACCGGCCAGTTCATCATTGGCGGCCCGGTAGGTGACTGCGGTCTGACCGGTCGCAAGATCATCGTCGACAGCTACGGCGGCATGGCCCGTCACGGCGGCGGCGCGTTCTCTGGTAAAGATCCATCGAAGGTTGACCGTTCGGCGGCCTACGCTGGCCGTTACGTGGCCAAGAACATCGTCGCGGCCGGCCTGGCCGAGCGTTGCGAGATTCAGGTTTCCTACGCGATCGGTGTGGCTCAGCCTACCTCGATCTCGCTGAACACCTTCGGCACCGGCAAGATCAGCGATGACAAGATCGTCAAACTGGTCCGCGAAGTGTTCGACCTGCGTCCATACGCAATCACCACTATGCTCGACCTGCTGCACCCGATGTACCAGGAAACTGCAGCGTACGGCCACTTCGGTCGCGCGTCAGAGACCAAGACCGTTGGCGAAGACACCTTCACCACGTTCACCTGGGAAAAAACCGACCGCGCCGACGCCCTGCGTTCTGCTGCTGGTCTGTAAGACTCCCTGGCGGTACAAAAAAGCCCCGCACGGTTCGCCCCGTGCGGGGCTTTTTCATGCCTGAAATACATCCCTGTGGGAGCGAGCCTGCTCGCGAAGAGGCCGGCGTGACCGACAAGTGATTCTGAGCAGAAACACCCCGCAAAACACCCCACCGACCGGGCCTCATATTTTCTTCTAACCTTCAAGCATTCCCCCTGAGCAAGGACGCTCACCATGCTTGTCACGCTGCGCCTGCTGTTTGTTTTCCTCGTGGCCTGTACGGCCCTCAACGCCCACGCCGATTGCCCGAAATGGCCAGCTACTCAAGCAAAAAGCGAAATCACCGCCCTGCAAAAACAGATCAACCAATGGGACGACGCCTATCACCGCGAAGGCCGCTCGCTGATTGCCGACGAACTCTACGATCAGTCACGTCTGCGCTTAAGTGAGTGGCAGCGCTGCTTCGATCTGCCACCCGCACCTGTGCCACTGCGCACCGCCTCAGGTTCAATCACACACCCCATCGCCCATACCGGCCTGGATAAATTACACGAAGCAGCCGCCGTGGAAGCGTGGCTACGCGACCGCCGGGATGTCTGGGTACAACCCAAGATCGACGGCGTCGCGGTGACGCTGATTTACCGCGCAGGCGTTCTGCATCAGGCCATCAGTCGTGGTGACGGGATTCGGGGCCAGGACTGGACGCCATCAGCGCAAAAGATCGCCGCCATTCCGCAACGCCTGACGCAACCGCTGGACCTGCTGGTACAAGGCGAACTTTATTGGCGCTTGAACGAACACGTGCAAGCCAAATCCGGCAGCGTCAACGCTCGCGCCACCGTCGCCGGATTGATGGGGCGTAAATTCCTGAATACAGAACAAGCCGCCGGAATCGGATTCTTCGCCTGGGACTGGCCGCAAAGCCCCCTGGACTTGCCCAAGCGAATAACCGGATTGGCGACGCTGGGTTTCGCCACGACGGAACCTTACAGCCAACCGGTCAGCGAACTCGCAGAGGCGCAAAAATGGCGCGATCACTGGTATCGCTCACCCCTTCCCTTCGCAACCGACGGCGTGGTTCTGCGTCAGGGTCAGCGCCCACCCGCCGAACGCTGGCAGGCACGTGCTCCCTACTGGGCCATCGCTTGGAAATACCCATTCGCGCAGGTACTGGCCGAAGTCCGCAAGGTCAATTTCAAGATCGGGCGCACCGGGCGCATCACCCCGGTGATCGAGCTGAACCCGGTCAGGCTCGATGACCGAGAGATAAAACGGGTCAGCGCCAGTTCGCTAAAACGCTGGCAGGCACTGGATATTCGTCCTGGTGATCAGGTCGCCATCAGCCTCGCCGGCCTGACCATTCCCCGGCTCGACGGCGTCGTGCTGCGAACCGCCGAGCGGGCAGAGATCAACCTCCCCAACGCCGACGACTTCCATACCTTGAGTTGCTGGCAACCTACCCCTGGTTGCGAAAGCCAGTTTCTCGCCCGCTTGACCTGGCTCAGTGGCAAGCAGGGACTGGCGATGCAGCATGTCGGTCGCGGCACCTGGGAGAAACTTTTCGAAACAGGCCGCCTGAATAACCTGCTGGATTGGTTGACCCTTGATGAGCCGGAGCTTGCTAACATTGCCGGCTTTGGCGAACGCAGCAGCGCCCGTCTGATGCACAGTTTTCACAGCGCCCGCCAACGGCCCTTCGCTCAGTGGCTCAAGGCTTTGGGCTTGCCGCCAAGCGGTGAGGCACAACTCCCCGATTCATGGCAGGCGCTGGCACAACGAGACACCGAACAATGGCAGGCAGAACCCGGTATCGGCCCCGGTCGCGCAGCGCAATTGAGCGCCTTCTTCCGCGACCCGCAGGTGTTAGCCTTGAGCGATACCTTGCGGAACGCCGGCATCGACGGTTTCTGAGCACGCAATCCCGGTACCCCGGGAACCCAACCACCACCGAGGCGCTCCAACAGCGCAGTGCCGCCCCGACCCGATTGCCTTTGCACATGGAGCTTTTATGAAATTTCTCGCACCGCTCGCCATGCTGACCCTTTGTGGCGTGATGGCCGCCCCTGTCATGGCCGACGAAGACGCCCCGGGCCTGACCGGTTGCGCGGCCAAGAAGCAAGGCATCATGAACCAGATCGAACAGGCCAAGTCGCGCGGCAACGCTGATCAGCAGGCAGGCCTGGAAACTGCCCTGCGTGAGGTGACCGAACACTGCACCGACGCGGGCCTGAAGAAAGAACGCGAAAACAAGGTGCTCGACGCCAAGCACGAAGTGAGCAAGCGCCAGGCTGATCTCGACAAGGCGATGAAGAAAGGCGATCCAGAGAAGATCAACAAGCGCAAAGACAAACTCGCCGAATCGCGCAAAGAACTTCAGGACGCGCTGGACGAAATCGATAAGTAAAAATCAAAAGATCGCAGCCTGCGGCAGCTCCTACATTGATCAGGGTAGGAGCTGCCGCAGGCTGCGATCTTTTAAATATCAATGATCGCGAAACTGTTTATGACAAGCGCTGCAGGCATCTTCAACTTTCTGCACCGCAGGCCCGAGATTGCTGGCCTTGTACGGCTGCACCTGGCTGGCAATCACCAATTCACCGGTGGCGGCTTCAAGGTTGCGGGCCATTTCCTGAAAACGTGCCTGTTGTTTCCAGACATCGTCCTTGGCGCTGGTGTGATCTTCTTCGCGAACCTGCGGGAAGTGCTTCCACGGCTCATGGGACAACGCATCAAGCTTGACCGCGCCCTCGGCGAATTTCGGCCCGTCGAACGGAATGCGCCCACGCAACATGCCTCCCAGATCTTCACCGGTCTTGAGCATCTGTTTGAAGATCGCCTTGCGTTGGCCCAGTGGAGAATTCGGATCGACACCGCCACAGGCGGACAAGGTCAGACAGGCCAGCAATACAACAGAAATGCTTTTAAGAGTCATGGTGGCTTCAGGTCACGGAATTCGGCGGCCAGTATCCTCGCGTCACCGCCAAACACCAATAGCCCTATTAAAAATACGGGTTGTTCGAGCGCATGGAGCACTCGGTCAACCGGCACAGGAATTACTCCATGAACAGCCCTTTCAAGGCCTGGCGTCACCCGCTGATCGCATCCCTGCCTCTAGTGGCAATTCTCGCTGGCTGCACCGGCGGTGATAGCGCCAAACCAAAAACCCACGCACTGGCCACTTATTCCAGCGCCACCTGGGAAGCACTGCCGGCAGTATCCGATAGCGATCTGGTCGCCGGTTTCGGTTCGTGGCGTAGCGCCTGCACCCGACTCAAAGCTGATGCCGTATGGGGCTCCACCTGCGCCGCTGCGGCCAACGTGCCGCAAAGTGCTGGCGAGATTCGCGCCTTCCTTAAGCAAAACCTCGACGTTTACGGCCTGCGCGCTGAAAACGACAACCCGAACGGGTTGATCACCGGTTACTACGAACCGGTCTACCCCGGCAGCCTGACGCCCACCGACACGGCCAATGTGCCGGTGTACGGCGTACCCGAAGACATGATCATTGTCTCGCTGGACAGCATTTACCCGGAGCTGAAAGGCAAACGCCTGCGCGGCCGCCTCGAAGGTCGCGTGCTCAAGCCTTACGACGATGCCGCCACCATTGAATCCAAAGGTGTAAAAGCTCCGGTGGTTGCCTACCTGACCGACCCGATGAACCTGCAATTTCTACAGATCCAGGGCTCCGGGCGAATTCAGACCGAGGACGGCAAACAGTTGCGCATCGCCTACGCCGATCAGAACGGCCATCCTTATCGCCCAATCGGGCGCTGGCTGGTCGAGCAAGGCGAGCTGAAGAAAGAAGACGTGACCATGAGCGCGATCAGCAACTGGGCCAAGGCCAATCCTTCGCGCATTCCGGAACTGCTGGGCAGCAACCCGAGCTACGTGTTCTTCACGCGCAACCCGGACAGCAACGAAGGCCCGCGCGGTTCGCTGAACGTGCCGTTGACTGCCGGTTATAGCGCTGCAGTGGATCGCAAGGTGATTCCGTTGGGCAGCCTGCTGTGGCTGTCGACGACAAAACCGGATGGCACGACACTGGTTCGCCCGGTGGCGGCACAAGATACCGGCGGCGCGATTGCCGGCGAGGTGCGTGCGGATCTGTTCTGGGGCACCGGTGATGCGGCCGGGCAACTGGCCGGGGACATGAAACAGCAGGGGCAGATCTGGATGCTCTGGCCCAAAGGCGCAGCACTGCCGCAAGTGCCGCAGGTGGCTGATACAGAGAAGAAGTAACCCTTGGAATCTGCTGAGGTAATCAGATAGCTATCGCGAGCAGGCTCACTCCTACAGGGGAACGCATTCCTAATTTAGGAGTGAGTCTGCTCGCGATGAGGCCATCAGCAACACCGATAATCAAACAGACACAAAGAAGAACGAAGCAATCAACCCCATCCCCACAAACCACACCAGCGAGCGCAGGATCGCCCAGTCCGCCAGGTAGCAAATGATGTAGAGCAGGCGACTGGTGATAAACAGCACCGCCAGCACATTGACCGTCACCAGCTCCGCCGTCCCCACCAGGTGCGCAACAATCACTGCCGCCGCAAATGCCGGCGTCACTTCAAAGCTGTTCATCTGCGCGGCATGGGCACGCCTCGCTACACCGTTGAGACTTTCGAGAAAGTCGCGCGGGTCGTGGTTGTCACTCAGCCGGTAGCCGCCCACGGCTTTCGCTACGCCAGTGCAGATATACGGCAGGAAAATCGCAATCAACACACACCACAGAGCCACCGTCATAACGCCGTCCTTTTTCGAGTTTTAGAGTTCGCGAGCGGTCAGAACTTCATTACCAGCATGCCGATCAGTACCAGCCCACAGGCTAAGAGCCGCGGCCGGCCAAAAGGTTCTTTGAGGTAACGCATACCGAACAGCACTACCAGAATCACGCTGATCTCGCGCAATGCCGCCGCCTCCGCAATCGAACCCAGCTGCATCGCCCACAGCACCAGAGCGTAGCTGGCCAATACGCAGAAGCCCACCGCCAACCCCAGCTTCCATTGCTCACGCCAGAACAACATGAACGCCGGACGCTTGGCGACCCATGCTAATAGCGGAAACGGCCAGGCGCTGAGCAGCGTGACCCAGACCAGATAATCCAAAGGATGGGACCAGCGCCGCAACGCCTGGCCATCAATGTAGGTGTAGCAGCCGATGCACAGGCCGATCAGCGCCACCACCGGCAACATCGACCATGGCAAATGCTTGCCACCGCCACCCTGCCATAGCAGACAAACCATGCCGAACGGGATCAGCATGATGCCGAAGATTTGCTGCGTGGTGAGCACCTCTCCCGCGAAGATCAGGGTCAGCGCGAGCACCACCAAAGGCGATAATCCGCGCATCAGCGGATACACCAGCCCGAGATCGCCGACCCGGTAGGCTTGAATCAGCAGATAGCGATACAGCAGCTCAAAGGCTGCCGAAGCGAGAATCCATGGCCAGATTTCCATGGGCGGCAAGCTCACGAATGGAAACGCGATGGCAACGACCAGCAGCGCCACGGTGTCCATGCACGCCACTACCAACAGTCGCTCGGCGCTGAACTTGATTAACGTATTCCACGTCGCATGCAACAGCGCCGCCATCAATACCAAAGCTGTCGCCAGCACGTTCCACTCCTTATTGTTGTTAGCGAGCCAATTAGTCAGATTATTGATTCGCGATGTGTCAGCAGCTGTTTATACTGCAAGCGACCACGCCGCACTCAGTTGCGCACAGAAAAATACCAATAATCCCTGCCTGCACCGCCCTCCATCGAGATCGGTCGTCGGCCTGCGTATGCCTGATCAAAGCGTCAAGACTATCGACAGAGACCTTGCGCATGCCACTCGCCTTGCTTGCACTCGCTGTTGCCGCGTTCGGCATCGGCACCACTGAATTCGTCATCATGGGCCTGCTGCCCGATGTCGCCCGCGACCTCTCCGTGAGCATTCCCCATGCGGGCCTGCTGATTACCGGCTACGCCCTGGGCGTGGTGTTCGGCGCCCCGATCCTGGCGATCGGCACCGCGAACATGCCGCGCAAAGCAACGTTGCTGGGCATGACGCTGATGTTCATCCTCGGCAACATCCTCTGCGCACTGGCGCCGAACTACGCGACGCTGATGGCCGCTCGTGTGGTCACCGCGCTTTGCCACGGCGCGTTCTTCGGCATTGGCTCGGTGGTTGCCGCCGGGCTGGTCGCACCGAACAAACGCGCGCAGGCGATTGCAATGATGTTCACCGGCCTGACCTTGGCCAACGTTCTCGGCGTGCCGCTGGGCACGGCGCTCGGGCAGTACGCCGGCTGGCGCTCGACGTTCTGGGCGGTGTCGGTGATTGGTGTGATTGCGGCGCTCGCGCAATGGTTGTGGCTGCCAAAACACATCCCCATGGACAAGGCCAACCTCGCCAGCGAATTCAAGGTACTGGGCAAGGTCAACGTGTTGCTGGCGCTGGGCATGAGTGTGCTCGCGTCGACCAGTCTGTTCAGTGTGTTCACTTACATCGCGCCGATCCTCCAGGACATCACCGGCGTCAGCCCGCATGGCGTGACGGTGATGTTGCTGTTGTTCGGCGTCGGTTTGACCGGTGGCAGCATGCTCGGCGGGCGTCTGGCTGATAGCCGTTTGTTGCCGTCGCTGGTCGGTGTGGCCTTGGCGGTGGTGGTGATTCTGGCGGCGTTCAGTCAGACCAGTCGCTCGGTGGTGCCAGCGGCAATCACGCTGGTGCTGTGGGGGATTTTCGCTTTTGCGCTGTGCCCGATTCTGCAACTGCTGATCATCGATCAGGCGCATGAAGCACCGAACCTGGGCTCGACGTTGAACCAGAGCGCATTCAACCTTGGCAACGCAGCGGGTGCGTGGATCGGCGGACTGGTGGTGGCCAGTGGCGCGGATCTGGCGGACTTGCCATGGACGGGTGCGCTGGTCGGTGTATTGACGGTGCTGACGGCGCTGTTTTTCATCTATCTGCAACGTCGCGAAGCGGCTGCGGTCAATGTGTCCGGCTAGCCCTCACCCTAACCCTCTCCCAGAGGGCGAGGGGACTGAATGGGGGATGCTTCAGAAGTACGCCGACCTGAACGCGCATTGCCGAATCCATAATCGACTCGGTTATTCAGGTCGATGCATGCCACAAGACAATAAGGTCGGCTCCCTCTCCCTCCGGGAGAGGGCTGGGGTGAGGGAAGCTTGTGCCCTCTGTCGCTCTCAGCCCATCAAACCCTTGCGCCCAAACATCGGGCGCGCTCCACTCACCCATCATCCAAAGGACCCCGGATGCTTGAACTTGTCGCCGCTTTCATCTGCCTCACCACCCTCCTCACCTTCGTCAATTTCCGCTTCATCGGCCTGCCGCCGACCATCGGCGTGATGGTCACCGCGCTACTGTTCTCGCTGATCCTGCAAGGCCTGAGCGTGCTCGGTTACCCCGGTCTCGAAGAACGCGTGCAGCAACTGATTGGCCAGATCGACTTCGGCGATCTGCTGATGAACTGGATGCTCTCGTTCCTGCTGTTCGCCGGCGCCCTGCACGTCAACCTCAACGACCTGCGCAGCTACCGCTGGCCCATCGGTCTGTTGGCGACTTTCGGTGTGTTGATTGCCACCACGGTGATCGGCAGCCTCGCCTATTACATTTTCGCCCTGTTCGGCTGGCACGTGAGTTTCCTGTACTGCCTGTTGTTCGGCGCGCTGATTTCGCCGACCGACCCGATTGCGGTGCTCGGCGTGCTGCGTACCGCCAATGCCTCGAAACCGCTGAAAACCACCATCGTCGGCGAGTCGCTGTTCAACGACGGCACCGCTGTAGTGGTGTTCACCGTGTTACTGGGCATCGCCCAACTCGGCGAAACCCCGACCATCAGCGCCACCGCGATGTTGTTCGTTCACGAAGCGATTGGCGGCGTGCTGTTTGGCGGCCTGATCGGTTATCTGGTTTATCGAATGATCAAGAGTGTCGAGCAGCATCAAATCACCGTGATGCTGACGCTGGCGCTGGTCATTGGTGGTTCGGCGATGTCTACCGAGATTCACGTTTCCGCACCGATTGCGATGGTGGTCGCCGGTCTGATCATCGGTAACGTCGGGCGCAATCTGGCGATGAATGACATGACCCGTCGTTATCTGGACGGTTTCTGGGAATTGCTCGATGACATGCTCAACGCGCTGCTGTTCGCGCTGATCGGCATGGAGCTGTTGCTGCTGCCATTCAACTGGCTGCACATGGCTGCAGCGGGTTTGCTGGCGGTGGCGATTCTGCTGTCGCGCCTGCTCACTGTGGCCCCGGCGATTCTGCTGCTGCGCCGCTGGCGGACAGTGCCGGCCGGCACCATCCGGATTCTGACCTGGGGCGGTTTGCGCGGCGGTGTTTCGGTGGCACTGGCGCTGGCCCTGCCGTTGGGCCCGGAGCGCGATCTGCTGCTGAGCATCACTTACATCGTGGTGCTGTCATCGATCCTGTTGCAGGGCCTGACCATCGGCAAACTGGTCAAGTACGCGACTCGCCATGAGCCCGTGACCATCAGCGAAGCCGCTCACCACTGATCATTTTTTGATCTCCTGCGGATCAGGTTTCCCGGCCTGATCCGCAGGCTCCTTAGGCGCACCGCTCTCGCTGCGAATCTGCGCATGGCTGATCAGCGCAAAGATAAAGCTGCCACCAATGATATTCCCCGCCAACGTGGGACCTGCGAAGACCATCCAGAAATCGCTCCACGGCAACTCGCCGGCAAACACCAGATACGACACTTCCGCTGAACCCACCACAATATGGGTGAAATCGCCGAGCGCCATCAGGTAGGTGATGAGGATGATGATCCACATCTTCGCGCTCTCCATGGACGGAATCATCCAGACCATGGTGGCGATCATCCAGCCGGAAACGATGCCCTTGGCGAACATCTGGCTGGCGTGGTTCTCCATCACCTTGCGGCCAATTTCGAGGAAGGCGTGGTCAGTCTTGGTGTCGAAGATCGGCAGTTCGAGCATCACGTACGCGACCAGAATCGTCCCGCACAGATTACCGACCAAAACCACTGTCCACAGGCGGATCAGCCGGCCGAAGTTTTTCAGGGTCGGTTTGGTCATGACCGGCAATACGGCGGTCAAGGTGTTTTCGGTAAACAGTTGCTGGCGGGCGAGGATTACTGCGAGAAAACCCGCGCAGTAGCCGAAACTGGCGATCACCTTGAACTCGTCACCTTCGGGCAGACGCGAATTGAGCAGGCCCATGCCCATCAATGACAGGCCCATGGTCAACCCCGCCGCCAACGCCGACCACCAGAGCGCGGCGATGCTGCGTTCCAGTTCCTGATCGCCTTGGGTGCGGATGATTTCATGCAGAACGGCCGCGCGGGGCGGCTGGCTTTTCTCGACTTCGTGTTGCTCATCGGCCGAGAGATCGGGGGTCTTGCCGTCGGTGGGGGTGGTCATGGCGTGGGAACCGTGGGGGTGGTGTTTACCTACGACCCCGGCGGTTCATGGCTGTTCAGTGGCCTGATCAATCTTCGGTGACAGGACAACCGCTTTCGCGAGCAAGCTCGCTCCCACAGGTACAGCGTGATCCTTGTGGGAGCGAGCTTGCTCGCGAAGAAAGCACCGCCGATGTTATTTGGTGACTAACTCATCTTCCTGGAACTGATCTTTCACATATTTGATTTCAGTGCGTCCGTGCGGTGCCGGCAAACCGTCTTCACCGAGGTTCACAAACACCATCTTCTCAACCGTCAGAATGCTCTTGCGGGTGATCTTGTTGCGCACTTCGCAGGTCAGGGTGATCGAGGTGCGGCCGAACTCGGTGGCAGTGATGCCCAGTTCGATGATGTCGCCCTGGCGCGAGGCGCTGACGAAGTTGATTTCGGAAATGTACTTGGTCACCACGCGCTGATTGCCCAACTGGACGATCGCGTAAATCGCCGCTTCTTCGTCGATCCAGCGCAACAGGCTGCCACCGAACAGGGTGCCGTTGGGGTTGAGGTCTTCGGGTTTTACCCATTTGCGGGTGTGGAAATTCATCTTCACTCCTGAGTGTCTTGCCGAACGATGGACGGTATCTTGGCAGACTGAGCGGTCATGCTCCATGCGGCTTCGACTATGGTCGTCATTAACGATCTTCATCTGGCCGACAGAAACCCTTTGGAAGATCAGTCTAGACGGCTATAATCGCCCCCGTTTCAAAACGGTAACGTTCACTTGCTACCGTTTTCCCGCCACCTGTCCGAGGGGCGCTGCAGCAGGTTCAACCTGTCAGGCTCGGATGGGGCGTTGACTGGCTCAGGCCGGACACTAAACGCACAACGGCGCCCATTCGCATACATTACGAATGGAGGCTCTTCATGAGCGCTGTTATCACGCCTGCAGATTTTAACGATTACAAAGTTGCCGACATGTCCCTGGCTGCCTGGGGCCGTCGCGAAACCATCATCGCCGAATCGGAAATGCCGGCCCTGATGGGTCTGCGTCGCAAGTACTCCGGCGAACAGCCGTTGAAAGGCGCCAAGATCCTCGGCTGCATCCACATGACCATTCAGACTGCCGTGCTGATCGAAACCCTGGTTGCCCTGGGTGCCGAAGTACGCTGGTCGTCCTGCAACATTTTCTCGACTCAGGATCAGGCTGCTGCCGCTATCGCTGCTGCCGGTATCCCGGTTTTCGCCTGGAAAGGCGAAACTGAAGAAGAGTACGAGTGGTGCCTGGAGCAGACCATCCTGAAGGATGGCCAGCCATGGGACGCCAACATGATCCTCGACGACGGCGGCGACCTGACTCAGCTGCTGCACGACAAGTACCCACAAGTACTGGATCGCGTTCACGGCGTGACCGAAGAAACCACCACCGGCGTACACCGTCTGCTGGACATGCTGGCCAAAGGCGAGCTGAAAATCCCGGCCATCAACGTCAACGACTCGGTGACCAAGTCCAAGAACGACAACAAGTACGGCTGCCGTCACAGCCTGAACGACGCGATCAAGCGTGGTACCGACCACCTGCTGTCCGGCAAGCAAGCGCTGGTCATCGGTTACGGTGACGTGGGCAAGGGTTCGGCTCAGTCGCTGCGTCAGGAAGGCATGATCGTTAAAGTCTCCGAAGTTGACCCGATCTGCGCCATGCAAGCATGCATGGACGGTTTCGAACTGGTTTCGCCGTTCATCGACGGTATCAACGACGGTTCCGAAGCGAGCATCGACAAAGCGCTGCTGGGCAAGATCGACCTGATCGTGACCACCACCGGTAACGTCAATGTTTGCGACGCGAACATGCTCAAAGCCCTGAAGAAGCGCGCTGTTGTCTGCAACATCGGTCACTTCGACAACGAAATCGACACCGCTTTCATGCGCAAGAACTGGGCATGGGAAGAAGTGAAGCCACAGGTACACAAGATCCACCGTACCGGCCCGGGCGCGTTCGACGCGCAGAACGACGACTACCTGATCCTGCTGGCCGAAGGCCGTCTGGTTAACCTGGGTAACGCCACTGGCCACCCAAGCCGCATCATGGACGGTTCGTTCGCCAACCAGGTTCTGGCACAGATCTTCCTGTTCGGCCAGAAGTACGCCGACTTGTCGCCAGCCCAGAAAGCCGAGCGTCTGACCGTTGAAGTACTGCCGAAGAAACTCGACGAAGAAGTGGCTCTGGAAATGGTTCGCGGCTTCGGCGGCGTGGTCACCCAACTGACCAAGCAACAGGCTGACTACATCGGCGTGACCGTCGAAGGCCCGTTCAAGCCGCACGCTTACCGCTACTAACAGGTGCTTGCTCGCTCTCCCTGTGGGAGCGAGCCTGCTCGCGAAGGCGGTTTATCATTCAGCATCCGTGTTGTCTGACCCGGCGCTTTCGCGAGCAGGCTCGCTCCCACACGGGATTGCAGCGCCTCGAAGGTTCTTGTTTCCAAGGGTATGACCATGTCCCAAGACCGTCGCTACAGCTTCGAGTTCTTCCCGACCAAGACCGATGCTGGGCATGAAAAGCTGCTCAACGTTGCCCGTCAGTTGGCAACGTACAATCCCGATTTCTTCTCCTGCACCTATGGCGCTGGTGGTTCGACCCGTGATCGCACCCTCAACACCGTTCTGCAACTGGAAAGCGAAGTCAAAGTACCGGCCGCACCGCACCTGTCGTGCGTCGGCGACAGCAAGGACGACCTGCGCGGCCTGCTGAACGAGTACAAGGCTGCCGGCATCAAGCGTATCGTCGCCCTGCGTGGCGACCTGCCATCCGGCATGGGCATGACCAGCGGTGAGCTGCGTCACGCCAATGAACTGGTTGAATTCATTCGTGAAGAAACCGGTGATCATTTCCATATCGAAGTTGCCGCTTACCCGGAGATGCATCCGCAAGCACGCAACTACGAAGACGATCTGGCCAATTTCATCCGCAAGGCCCGTGCCGGCGCCGACAGCGCAATCACCCAGTACTTCTTCAACGCCGACAGCTACTTCTATTTCGTCGAGCGTTTGCAGGCGCAGGGTGTGGATCTGCCGATCGTTCCGGGGATCATGCCGATCACCAACTACAGCAAACTCGCGCGCTTCTCTGATGCCTGCGGTGCGGAAATCCCGCGCTGGATCCGCAAGCAACTGGAAGCCTACGGCGATGACACGCAAAGCATTCAGCGCTTTGGTGAGCAAGTCGTCAGCGAGATGTGCGAACGCCTGCTGCAAGGTGGCGCGCCGGGTCTGCACTTCTATTCCATGAACCAGGCTGAGCCTAGCCTGGCGATCTGGAATAACCTGAAGTTGCCGCGTTAAGCCTCATAGAAAGATCAAAAGATCGCAACCTTCGGCAGCTCCTACTGGGGTGTCGCAGCTGCGATCTTTTGCTTTTAAAGGCCCGAAACAGAGCTTGTGCAGGCACTTTCTGGCTCTTTCGCGTTTCTCGTCGTAATCTCAAGCCATGCCTTTGATCACGCAGTTATTCGCCGTGCTGGTTTTTGCTTGCCTGAGCTTCGCCGCTCGAGGCGAAAAGTTGCGTATTGTCACCGAGCCGTGGGCGCCCTATGTCTACGAAGAGAACGGTAAAAACCTCGGGCTGGATTACGAAACCACGGCCATTGTCTTCAAACGTCTGGGCATCGAAGTCGAATGGCAGTTCTTGCCGTGGAAGCGCTGCCTGTCGATGCTTGAGACCGGTCAGGCCGATGGCGCGCTGGACATTTTTCACAGCGACGAGCGCGACGCCACCCTGCTTTACCCGAGCGAGCCGCTGTCGGACGTCGAGTTCGTCCTGTTCTACGCCAACGACCGGCCGCACCCGTTCAGCAAACTCGAAGAGCTCAAAGGCCTGACCATCGGCACCTCGCCGGGTTATCTGTACAGCCCCGATTTCAGCGAATCAACACTGTTTACCCGTGAACCGGCACCGACCCACGAAGCCAACTTCGGCAAACTGGTGCGCGGTCGCATCGACTTGCTGATCACCGATCGCCGTGTCGGTCAGCACTTGCTCGATGAGCTGGATATTCGCGATCAGATCACCGAAAACCCCACTGTCATTAGCCGCCAGAGCCAGTTTCTCGCGGTTAGACGCAATGCCGGCATGGATTTGCTGGTGCAGCGATTTGGCGCCGAGCTCAAGCGATTCAAGCGCGAACCGGCTTACGCCGAGCTGAGCGCACGCTACGGCGCGGCTCCCGTCATGGCTGCACCGCTGGGCAATGCCACGGCCAGCGGCAAAACCGTTGAGCAGCAGGAAAGCAGCGCGCAGTGATTGCTCTGTTATACTCCGGCGTTCCCGCCAGGCTCACGCCCGGACGCCCGGAACCGTAACAGGCCTCTCGACCCGCTACAGCGCAGCTTTGCAGCCCGCGCGAGCACTCCAGACGTGCCTTCGGAACCGCAGCAGGACCGGACGGGATTGCGTCCTCTTAAACGCCATTCGCGCCAGGCAAGACTCCCATTGGGCCAAGCCCTAACTAAAACAGGATTACTCATGTCCTTTGCTTCCCTCGGTCTCTCCGAGGCTTTAGTCCGCGCCATCGAAGATGCGGGCTATACCGAGCCTACTCCGGTGCAACAGCGGGCCATTCCCGCCGTGTTGCAAGGTCGCGACCTGATGGTTGCGGCACAGACAGGTACCGGTAAAACCGGCGGTTTCGCCCTTCCGATCCTGGAGCGGTTGTTCCCCAACGGTCACCCGGACAAATCCCAGCGTCATGGCCCGCGCCAACCGCGCGTACTGGTCCTGACCCCGACCCGCGAACTCGCGGCCCAGGTTCACGAGAGCTTCAAGATCTACGCCCGTGACCTGAAATTCGTCAGCGCCTGCATCTTCGGCGGCGTCGGCATGAACCCACAGGTTCAGGCCATGTCCCGTGGCGTCGACGTGCTCGTCGCCTGCCCGGGTCGATTGCTCGATCTGTGCGGCCAGGGCAGCGTTGACCTGTCCCACGTGGAAATCCTCGTCCTCGACGAAGCCGACCGCATGCTCGACATGGGTTTCGTGCACGACGTGAAGAAAGTCCTCGCGCGCCTGCCGTCCAAGCGTCAGAACCTGCTGTTCTCGGCGACCTTCTCCAAAGACATCACCGACCTCGCCGGCAAGCTGCTGCACAACCCGGAACGCATCGAAGTGACGCCGCCGAACACCACGGTCGAGCGCATCGAACAACGCGTGTTCCGTCTGCCGGCCAGCCACAAGCGTGCGCTGCTGGCGCACCTGATCACCGCCGGCGCGTGGGAACAGGTGCTGGTGTTCACCCGCACCAAGCACGGCGCCAACCGTCTGGCCGAGTACCTGGACAAGCACGGCCTGCCGGCTGTAGCGATCCACGGTAACAAGAGCCAGAACGCGCGCACCAAAGCGCTGGCCGACTTCAAGGCCAACCAGGTACGCATCCTGGTTGCGACCGACATCGCCGCGCGCGGTCTGGACATCGATCAGTTGCCACATGTGGTCAACTTCGAACTGCCGAACGTCGATGAAGACTACGTGCACCGTATCGGCCGTACTGGCCGTGCCGGTCGTTCGGGCGAGGCGATTTCGCTGGTCGCGCCGGACGAAGAAAAACTGCTGAAAAGCATCGAACGCATGACCAAGCAGAAAATCGCCGACGGCGACCTGATGGGCTTCGATTCGAGCACCATTGAAGCCGAGAAGCCGGAAGTGCGTGAACGTCCGGACGTGCGTAACCCGCGCAATCCACGTGGCCCACGCGGCGACGGCCCGAATGGCGGCGGCGGTGGCGGCGGTCGTAAAGACAAAGGCAAAGACAAGGGCAAGGAAAAACCGGCCGGTGAACGTGGCGAGCGCCCTGCCCGTCAGCAAAAGCCGCGCGAAGGCACCCCTGCCCGCGAACAGCGCCCGAGCCAACCGCCACGTGCAGCGGCTGATCGTGCCCCGGACGAGTTCCTCGACGACGATATCGATAACTTCGGTAACCGCGTTGATTACGTACCAAAACCAGCCCCTGCCGGCGGCCGTGGCCGTCGTCCAGGCGCACCGGCTCAAGGTGCAGGCGCAGGTTCGGGCGCACCACGTGGCGGTCAGTCGCAGGGTCGTCAGAACGGTCCGCGCAACAGCAACGGTTCGAGCACCGGCACCCCGCCAGCCAAACGCAGCGGCGGCCCGCGCAACGGCGCACCGCGTGATGGTCAGTCGGGTCGTCGCGACGACTCCGTCTCGTCCTCGCGCAATCGTCG
This sequence comes from Pseudomonas zeae, assembly GCF_014268485.2. Lineage (NCBI taxonomy): Bacteria > Pseudomonadati > Pseudomonadota > Gammaproteobacteria > Pseudomonadales > Pseudomonadaceae > Pseudomonas > Pseudomonas zeae. The sequence continues at coordinate 6,400,754 of NZ_CP077090.1, forward strand.
TCCGGCCCGTGACGATCAGCCACGCAGCGAGCCAGCCGTGCAGAACCCGCGCAGCAACGGCCCGAAGATCATGCACAAGGAATCGAAAGCCGACCGCTTCCCGACGCCTGAGCAACTTGATCAACTGCCAAGCCGCCCGCGTGGCGAAAAACCAGCATTGCTGACCCGCAATCGCTGAGTTAACGCCGCCATATAAAATGCCCCGACTCGCAAGAGCCGGGGCATTTTTTTGCCGCCACGAATCCCCCTGAATCACCGCATATACCCTGTGGGAGCGAGCCTGCTCGCGAAAGCGGTCATTCAGCCAACATCATTGCTGACTGACCCGCCGCCTTCGCGAGCAGGCTCGCTCCCACAGGGGATGCGTGTGTGTCGTAGGCAATAAAAAACGCCCCCGATCTTTCGACCGGGGGCGTTTCTGTGTGGCGGGAGGAAAGTTATTTAACTTTCACGCCTTCCAGCGAGATGTCCAGATCCGCAGTTTGCGAGGTAGGACCTGGGCCCTTGATCCCGAAATCGTTCAGGTTGAGGGTGGTCTTGGCATTGAAGCCAGCGCGCTCGCCGCCCCATGGATCCTTGCCTTCGCCGTTGAACGTAGCCTTGAAGGTCACAGGCTTGGTCACACCGTGCAGGGTCAGGTCGCCAGTCACGTCTGCAGTCTTTTCACCGGTCGATTTAACGGCGGTGGAGACGAACTTGGCATCAGCAAACTTGCCAACATCCAGGAAGTCTTTGCTGGCGATGTGCTTGTCACGTTCAGCGTGGTTCGACCACAGGCTGGCGGTTTTCACATCAACCGAGATCTTGCTGGCTTCAGGCTTGGCCGAATCCCACGAGAATGTACCGTCGAAATCCTTGAAAGTACCGTGAATGAAGCTGTAGCCCAGGTGGCTGATTTTCCAGTCAACGAAGGCGTGCTGGCCTTCCTTGTCGATTTTGTAGTCCGCAGCCATGGCCTGACCAGCCGAGAGCAGTGCAGAACCGATTGCCAGAGCGGCCAGAGTCTTTTTCAACATGCTTTCTTTTCCTTTGAGTCGAGGTTGAATTTCAGGCTTTGCGACCGAGCATTCGCGTCAGGGTCGCATCACGATCGATAAAGTGGTGCTTCAATGCTGCCAACGCATGGAGGCCGGAAAAAATTACCAGTGCCCACGCGAGCCAGAGATGAATCACCCCAGCGGTATCTGCCTGATCCGGTAGCCCGGAAACCAGTGCAGGAACTTCAAACAGGCCAAACACCGGAATCCCGACACCGTCTGCGGTGGAAATCAGGTAACCGGCAAGCATCACAGCGAACAGCGCCAGATACAGAAACCCATGGCCGAACTTGGCGCCGATACGGGTCATCCGGCTGTAGCTTTGCAGCGTCGGCGGCGGCGGGCTGATAAAGCGCCACAGCACCCGCAACACCATCACACCCAGCAGCACCAGTCCGATGCTTTTGTGCAGATCCGGCGCCTCTTTGCGCCAGCTGCTGTAGTAATCCAGCCCGACCATCCACAGGCCCAGCGCGAACAGCCCGAAGACCACCAGCGCCACGCCCCAGTGCATGAAGATGCTGACCCAACCATAGCGCGAAGAAGAGTTACGTAGCTGCATTGCCCAAATCCTGTGAGAACTGCGAACCAAGACTAGCGAGTTATCTATCGAATTAAAGCGGAAAATTTTGCTTTGAAATATCGAGAAATACGATCAAGAGTCTGAAAGTGGCGTGTTAAGGAAAGATTAAAGGCGATTACGGCGGGGGACGTCTGGACAAATGATCGTTGCTGAACCCTCGGGCGCCTGCACAAGCGCAAGCAAAGGTGGCCAAGGGAAACTGCCGAACGGGACAGAGTTATTCAAGTAACCGGTCCTTTATTCATGGCTGATTAGTTATGAAGTACCGCCGGTGGTTGCAGGCAATCGGCGCTGTAGGGATCTATCTGGCATTTATGCGCGAGTTCTGAACTATAACCGCCAGGTAAGAAACGCCCGTTGGAGCAACCTGGAAGTGCAATCAGCAAAAGCATGAGCGTGAACGTTTTCATCAAGTGCCTCCTATTTTTCCCAGCATAGAATTGGCGCCGGGACACCCGCTATCACCTCACTCTGAGTACTTTGTGGGAAGGCTCCGGTACACAAGTAAGCTCCGTGACCGGATGGCGAAGGACAAAAATGCAGGAAAAAAAACGCGACCCGAAGGCCGCGTTTTTATTGAAGCAAAGGCTTACTGCGCCTTGGTCTCGGTCGTTGCCGCAGGCTTGGCCGCTGGCTTCTTCGCCGGCTCAGCCTTCTTCGCTGCCGGTTTCGCCGCAGGCTTTTTCGCCTCGGTTTTAGCCGCAGGCTTCTTCGTCGCTGGCTTGGCCGCTGCTTTCTTCGCCGGTGCAGCTTTCACTGGTGCCGCAGGCTTTGGCGCTTCCACCGGAGCTGGCGCAGGTGCCGGAGTCGGCGCAGGCGCTGGAGCGACCGGAGCTGGAGCCGGCTCTGGCGCCTTCACAGGCTCTGGCTTCTTCTCGTCATCCGAACCGCCAAACAGATTAGTGAAGAAGTTGCCCTTCTTCGCCGCCACGGCACCCGCCGCGCCTGCCGCTGCTGCAGCCGGCACTACTTTGGCTGGCTCAAACGATTTGCCTGCCGCCAGATCTTCAACCTGACTCGCCGCCCGCTGACCGGTGCGCAGCGCGCCTTCCAGGGTGCCCGGGTACAAGGTGTCGGTGTGTTCGCCGGCGAACGTCACGCGTTGCAGCGGACGTTCCCACAAGCGCCAGAACTTGCTGATCTGGCCCGGGCCGTAAGCCAGGTACGCGCCGCCCATCGACGGGTCGGTGCTGTAGCGACGAATTTCATAGCCGGTGAACGAACCACGAGCCTGTGGATAAAACGCGTGCAGACGAATCAGCACCTGATCGACCATTTGCTTGTCGCCAAACGCCTGCATCACACGAGCGTTGTCGCCGGACAGGTTGATCACCACGTTGGCGCCGCCCTTCAGGGCAGGTTCGATCCACAACATGCCGAGACCGGTGTTGCTATAGATCTCGCCGGACATGCGCGCCTTGCTTTCCCACACCGGCGTCTTGAACTTCAGCATGATCTGGTCGCGCCAGCCGTAGTTGGTGCCCTTGATCGCGGCCATGTGCTGGGCATCCAGCGCCGGCGTCAAAGCAATCTTGTTCAGCGCACGCAATGGCACGGCCAACACAACGTAGTCAGCCTGATAGCCAACACTGCCGACCTTGACGGTCACGCCGTCTTTGTCCTGAGTGATCGCGGACACCGGCGAGTTGGTCTTGATGGTTTTGATCTGTTTGACGAACGCCTGCGCCAGCACTTGGCTGCCGCCGACCAGACGCGAAGCGCGCAGGTCACGGTCGGAGATGCCGCGATACACGCGGTTCTGCTGAGCGAAATACAGCAGCGACAGACGCGAAGGCTCGTCGTAGTGAGTGCGGATGTCCTGGTTGATCAACTGACGCGCAGTGGCCGGCAGGTTCTGCTTGTCGAGCCAGCTCGATACGGTGATCTGGTCCAGTGCGTGCAGGGTGCTGGTCGCCGCCGGGTTTTGCGGGTCGTCGATCGAACGCGCCAGATCATCGAGGGTTTTCTGGTAGCGCTTCAAGGCATCGGCGGTGGCCGGCTGCTTGGTCGCCAGATCGGCGGCAGAGAAATACTCGCCGTCGATCAGGTAGCCCGGGGTCCGCACGAATTCCGGCGCCGGCGTGGTGCCCAGCTTGAACGTCGAAACGTACTTGTTCAGCACTGGCTGGGTCTTGTCGTTGCCGATCCACTCGCTGGTGGCCATACCCGAGCGACCACCCAGGCTCGGTTTGGCTTCCAGCAGGGTGACCTGCCAGCCTTTGTTTTGCAGCTCATAAGCGGCGGTCAGGCCCGACAGGCCACCGCCGATCACGATTGCAGTTTTATCCTTGGCCAGCGCTGTAACGCTGAACAGCCCCAACATCACCAGCGCACAGGCGCGCAGCCAACCGACAGACATTCAGCGAACTCCGGAAATACACGTAGGAAAAAGCAGTTTTGCGGGTCAGACGACCCAAAGAACCGCGAAGAATACGTTAGCCATCAAAACGCCGCCAGCGACGTCTATCGGCTCATACAAAGTAGCTCAATCCACACAATGGGTTGTCCCGGCGCGATGCATTGCATAGGCTTGCGCGATTGTTTGCCCGCGCCTGACGCGAGCCGCCTCGAGGAGACTGTAAATGGGCCTGAATAACCAGTGGATGCAACGCGACCTCGCGGTGTTGTGGCATCCCTGTACCCAGATGAAAGACCACGAACAGCTGCCGCTGATCCCGATCAAGCGCGGCGAAGGCGTCTGGCTCGAAGACTTCGAAGGCAAGCGCTACCTCGACGCCGTCAGCTCGTGGTGGGTCAACGTGTTCGGCCACGCCAACCCGCGCATCAACCAGCGCATCAAGGATCAGGTCGATCAGCTGGAACACGTGATTCTCGCCGGTTTCAGCCATCAACCGGTGATTGAGCTGTCCGAGCGTCTGGTGAAGATGACCCCGGAAGACCTGAACCGGGTGTTCTACGCCGATAACGGTTCGTCCTGCATCGAAGTCGCGCTGAAAATGAGCTTTCACTATTGGCTCAATCGCGGCCAACCGAACAAGAAGCGCTTCGTCACCCTGACCAACAGCTACCACGGTGAAACCATGGCAGCGATGGCGGTCGGTGACGTGCCGCTGTTCACGGAAACCTACAAAGCGCTGCTGATGGACACCATCAAGGTGCCGAGCCCGGATTGCTACGGGCGTCCCGAAGGCATGAGCTGGGAAGAACACTCGCGCAACATGTTCGCGGCCATGGAGCAGACTTTGGCCGAGCATCATGGCAGTGTCGCGGCAGTGATCGTCGAGCCGTTGATTCAGGGCGCCGGCGGCATGCGCATGTATCACCCGGTGTATCTGAAGTTGCTGCGCGAGGCCTGCGACCGCTACGGCGTGCACCTGATTCTCGACGAGATTGCCGTTGGTTTCGGTCGCACCGGGACGATGTTTGCCTGCGAGCAGGCCGGTATTCGCCCGGACTTCCTCTGCTTGTCGAAGGCGCTGACTGGCGGCTATCTGCCGTTGGCGGCGTGCCTGACCACCGACGAGGTCTACAGCGCGTTCTACGACGACTATCCAACCCTGCGCGCCTTCCTCCATTCGCATAGCTACACTGGCAACCCGCTGGCCTGCGCGGCGGCACTGGCGACGCTGGATATCTTCGAGCAGGACAACGTCATCGAGAACAACAAGGCGCTGGCCCAGCGCATGGCGTCGGCGACGGCGCATCTGGTCGATCACCCGAACGTCTCCGAAGTACGCCAGACCGGCATGGTCCTGGCCATCGAGATGGTCAAGGATAAAGCCACGAAAGAGGCCTACCCTTGGCAAGAGCGTCGCGGCTTGAAGGTGTTCCAGCATGCGTTGGAGCGTGGCGCGTTGCTGCGCCCGCTGGGCAGCGTGGTGTATTTCCTGCCGCCGTACGTGATCACCCCGGAGCAGATCGACTTCCTCGCCGAAGTGGCCAGCGAAGGCATCGATATAGCGACGCGTGACAGCGTCAGCGTCGCCGTGCCGAAAGACTTCCACCCGGGGTTCCGCGACCCAGGCTAACCGTAACTTCTCGTTCCCACGCTCCGCGTGGGAATGCAGCCAGGGACGCTCCGCGTCCCAAAGCGGACGCAGAGCGTCCATTGAGGCATTCCCACGCAGAGCGTGGGAACGATCTAATCTGAGAGACCCGAAATGAGACTGTCCCGCTTCTTTATCGACGCCCCGCTGAGCACCGGCGAACACGAATTGCCGGAAGCCCAGGCGCATTACATCAGCCGCGTGCTGCGCATGGCCGAGGGCGATGCGGTGCAGCTGTTCGACGGTTCCGGCCATGAATTTCGCGGCGCCCTGCTGGAAGTCGGCAAGAAGCGCGTGACCGTACAAATCGATGAGCAATTCGCCGGCCAGGTCGAATCGCCGCTGCACATTCACCTCGGCCAGGGCCTGTCCCGTGGCGAGCGAATGGACTGGGCGATTCAGAAAGCCACCGAACTGGGCGTGAATGAAATCACCCCAATCTTCAGTGATCGCTGTGAAGTCCGCCTCAAGGACGAACGCGCCGACAAACGCCTGCTGCATTGGCGTCAGGTGGCGATCAGCGCGTGTGAACAATGTGGACGCTCGCGGGTGCCGGTGATTCATCCGCCGGTGTTGCTGGCGGACTGGATCAAGCAGGCCGAAGCCGAGTTGAAACTGGTGTTGCACCCGGTGGCGGAGCCGTTGGTGAGTCATGCCAAACCGGCGACTTTGGCATTCCTGATCGGGCCTGAAGGCGGTTTGACAGATGCCGAAGTCGAGCAGGCCAAGGGCAACGGTTTCCAAGCCGCCCGCCTCGGACCGCGGGTGTTGCGCACCGAGACGGCGCCGGTGGTTGCACTGGCGGTGGCCCAACAGCTTTGGGGTGATTTCTAAGGCCCCATCGCTGGCAAGCCAGCTCCCACAAGAGATCCTGAGTTCGAACAAATCTTGTGTTCACTGAATATCTACTGTGGGAGCGAGCCTGCTCGCGAAAGCGGTGTATCAGCCAACATCAGCATCAGCTGGACTGACGCCTTCGCGAGCAGGCTCGCTCCCACAGGGGATTGGGGATGATTCGGGCTACAGGACATAAAACAGAATCGCGACAAAGTGCAGCAAACTCCCGGCAATCACGAACAAATGCCAGATCCCGTGCGCATGCCGCAACCGGTGATCAAGGGCAAAAAAGATAATCCCCACCGTGTACAAAACCCCGCCCGATGCCAGCCAGGCAAACCCGGCCGTACCCAGCGCCGCAATCAAAGGCTTCACCGCCACCAACACAATCCAGCCCATCACCGCATAAATCACGATCGATAGAATCCGCGCCTCCGAACGCGGTTTGATTTCTTGCAGAATGCCGATCAGCGCCAGCCCCCAGACAATCCCGAACAACGTCCAGCCCCACGGCCCACGCAGGGTGACCAGACAGAATGGCGTGTAGCTACCGGCAATCAGCAAATAGATCGAAAAGTGATCAACCTTCTTCATGATCGCTTTCTTGCGCCCGCGCACGCTGTGGTACACGGTCGATGCGCTGTAGAGCACCAACAAGGTGAAAGCGTAAATCGCCACACTGACAATCTTCCACGGGCTGCCGTCCAGGCAGGCAATCACCAACATCCAGACGCCGCCGACAAAAGCCGCCACTGCCCCGACCAGATGGGTCCAGGCGTTCAATCGTTCTCCGTGATACATGTATCGCTCACCTCAAATTCGTTACCGCAGCGCGCAAGGCTCGGGCCTTAAGCGTAAAAGCGCAATGTTTCTGTTCAACGCGGACCTGCGCACGCCACGGTAATTGGGCACAATCGAAGCATTCCAAAAAGAGTCCGCGCCATGCTGATCGACGAAGAATTGACCCTGAAAAAACTCGAGGTGTTCCTCGCTTTCATGCGTACCGGCAACCTCGCGCGCGCCGCTGCCGAGTTACAGACCAGCAACGTCAGCGTGCACCGCGCGATCCACTCGCTGGAAAGCGCCCTGCGCTGCCCGCTGTTCAAACACGAAGGGCGCAACCTGACGCCGCTGGAAAGCGCTTATGTGCTCGAAGAACGGGCGCAGAAGCTGATCAACGACGTCGTCGAAAGCGTACGCTTGACCCGCGAAGCCGCCGGGTTCTCCGCCGAACGCTTCAAACTCGGCTCGCTGTATTCGCTGACCGTGAAAACCGTACCGCAACTGATCATGGGCCTGAAGATCCGCCGCAGCGAACTCAACATCGACCTGATCCTCGGCTCGAACATCGACCTGCTCTACAAGCTGAAGAACATGGAAGTCGACGCGATTCTGGTGTCGCTGGACGACAGCATCAACGACCCGGATTGCGAGCAGATTGCGCTGTTTTCCGACGACATCTTCCTCGCCACACCGGCGGATTCAAAGTTTGCCCAGCGCAGTGAAGTGGATCTGGCGGAAGTCCGGGATGAAACTTTTATCACCTTGACCCAGGGTTTTGCCACGCATCAGGACGGTAACCGGGTATTCAAGCAGGCGGGGTTCGAGCCGAAGGTGGCGATGCAGGTGAATGACATCTTCACGCTGTTGAGCATGGTCAGTTCGGGAGTGGGTTATGCATTGCTGCCGGGGCGGATTGCGGCGGTGTATGAGAATCGGGTGAAGTTGATTCCGCTGCAGGAGAAGTACCGGTTGCAGCAGCACATTGGCGTGGTGTTTTTGAAGGCCAAGGAGAGGGATCCGAATTTGCTGGCGTTGCTGGCGGAGTGTCGGATGTATGCCAATCGACAGGCTGGGATTTAGAGCAAGATCAAGATCAACAGCTACCCCCTCACCCCAGCCCTCTCCCCCAAGGGGGCGAGGGGGAAGGGAGCAGACCGGGGGCCTTTCAAAACCTGAGTTCGACTCAGGACTTTCAGATCGATGTATAACGCCAAAACAACTCGGTCAGTCCCCTCTCCCTACGGGCGGTCCGACGTTTCGGGAGGGCTAGGGTGAGGGCAGCTCTTAGCTGTTATCCCATCAACCCGCGCATCGCCAGAAACAACAGCGAAGGCCCAAGCAAACACCCAAGCGCCGTATAAAACGCCGCCGTCAGACACCCATAAGGCACCAGCTTCGGATCCGTCGCCGCCAACCCGCCGGCCACACCGCTGGACGTGCCCATCAGCCCACCAAAAATCACCGCGCTGCGTGGATTGTTCAGGCCAATCATCGGCGCCACGAACGGCGTCATCACCATCACCAGAATCGCCTTGATCAACCCCGCTGCAATCGACAGCGCCATGACCTCGGAACTGGCGCCAATCGCCGCGCCGGTCACCGGGCCGACGATGTAGGTCACCGCGCCGGCACCAATAGTGGTCAGGCTAACGGCATCGGTATAACCGAACGCCATCGCCACACCAACACCCGCCACGAACGACGTGCCTACGCCGACAAACAGCGCCAGCACCCCGACGAACCCTGCCCGTTTCAGCTCATCGACACTCACGCCGAAGGCCGTGGCCACAATCGCAAAATCGCGCAGCATCGCCCCACCGAGCAAACCGATGCCCGACAGCAACGGAATATCCACCACGCCCTTCTGCCCACCGGTCAGCGCGCCGCCGACATACGACAGCACCAGCCCCAGCAAAATGGCGATGGCCGAGCCGTGCAAACGGCCCTTGGTGAAGGTGTTGGACATCCAGTAGGACACCCACATGGTCAGCCCGACAATCAGAAACCCGCTGATCAAACCGTAACCGGTGATCACTTTCATCATTGATTCGTACATGGCGCTTACCCCGCAGTCTTGGCTGGAGCGATCGGGGTCTGCTCCTTGTTGCCCATGCGCGTCAGCACGGGCACCAGGGCAAAAGCGATCACCACGGCAAGCGTCCCGGCGAGAATCGCCATTGGCCCGCCCTTGAGCGCGCCGTACACGTTCTGCTGCGCTGCCATCGCCACGACGATCGGAATGTAGATGGCGCTCCAGAACTCGACACCCTGCTCGGTCTTGCCCTTGAGCCAGCCGCTTTTGTTCAGATAACTGCCCAGGCCAATCAACAGCAGCATCGCAATGCCGACGCCGCCGACGTTGGCCGGCACGCCGATCAGCTTGCCGAGCAGTTCACCGACCCAGATACCCACCAGCGTACAAAAGGCGAGAAACGCCACACCGTAAATAATCATTGTTGTAGTCCTCAAAGTGCATCGTCGAATGTTGTTTTTGTTGTTCGAAGCTTGAGTCGGCGGTTTTAGAGTTGGTGGCCACCCTCCTCACGCAACAGCGCCTGCAAGGTGTCGAGACGCGCACTGTCGAAGGCAGTGACCGTGCCCTGTTCGAACACCCGGCGCGCCAGCCCGGTCAGCACCGCACCGGGCGGCAGTTCGATCTGTAAACGCACGCCGCGCTCGTAGGCGCTTTGTACGGTGCCGCGCCAATCCACTACGCGACACATGTTGAAGGCGAGGTCGTCGCGCAGCGCTTCGATTTTGGTCACAGGACGCGCGCGGCTGCCGCTCAGGTAAGCGATTTTCGGAGTTTTCAGTTCAACTTTGGCGAAGGCCTCGGCGAGGGTTTGTGCAGGTGCCTCCAGCAGCGGACAGTGCGACGGCACACTCACCGCCAGGCGTTTCGCCAGACCGGCGCCACGGCTGCGCGCCAGTTCGGCCACGGCTTGCATGGCCTCGTCACTGCCGGCGATCACCACCTGGTTATCGGCATTGATGTTGGCCAGGTACACCGGCGAATCTTCACTGTGCACCTGCGCCAGCAGCGTTTCGACTGTGGATAATTGCAGGCCGATGATCGCGGTCATGCCGTAGCCCTGTGGATAAGCCTGCTGCATCAACTCACCGCGCAGGCTGACCAGATGCAGCGCATCGCTGAAGCTCAACGCTCCAGCGACCACCGCTGCCGGGTAAGCGCCGATGGACAAGCCGGCGACGTAATCCGCCGTGAGTCCGTCCTGCAATAACTGTCGTGAAGCCGCGACGCCGGCGATCAGCAGGCACAGCTGAACCGCCCTCGTCGTGCGCAATGCTTGAGCAGAATCGAGCAGCAAAACATCTTCGCCAAGTACATCACTGGCTTCGACCAAGGTTTCCCGAGGCAAGCGCTGAAACATGCCCGCCTGCTGCGCGCCCTGGCCGGGGAACACCAGCAGACTGCTCACGCTGCCTGCTCCTGCGGATTCCACGGATCAATCACCAGGCAAGCCTGATGAGCATTTTTCAGCAGCACCCGCGCCGAACCGCTAGCCCATTCACGCAAAGCCACAGCACCAAACGGCGTCTGCAATTGCATATCCACCCGGCACACAGCCTGATCAAAAACCGCGACAAGTTTGCGTGCCTGATTACGCGTGATCAGTTGCGGTGTACGCAGAATCAAATCGAGATCACTGGCCGCGTGCATCGCGGTAAAACCGCTGGCCAATTCAAACCCGACACTGCCGCTGACACCCCAGACCCAACCGCAATCGTCGAGCATCGGCCGCAGCTGTTGGAGCGCGTGCATGACTGGCAGATTGCGCTCACTGTCGACGTGACACAGCGCCTCTGGACTGACCCGACAGGCAATCGAATCGACGGCCATAAATGCCGCCCAGCGCTGCTCGCGCAACACACCGCGCACGCCGACCGCGACAAACCCCTCAGCACTCAACGCCCGTCGCACTACCACCGGTTGCCCGGCGGCTAATGACTCGACGGCCCACAGCGGCGCATCCGCCGGCAACTGCGCCGGGGTCATGCCCCAGAGCAGATCGTGGGCCAGAGGCGTGCTCACCACTGCGCCCTCAGCAGTTCGCGAACCTTGCTGGAGGCCGCACGATTCTTCGCGCCGAGGCGATTGCTCAGATCAGTGCTGACGACATCGCCGATGGCTTGCTTCAGGCACTCGTTAACTCTCGATAGATCCTCCGCCGTCGGCTGCTCAATCTGCTGCACCGACAGGGTTTCCCAGAGCAATCCGAGGCTGGCGTAGCTGTCGATGTCATAAGCCATCGGTGGCACACTGGCGGCCAGCGCTTCGAGCTCTTCAACACTGCGCAACGTCACCCGCGCCGCCGACGCCTTGCCCATCGCATGCACCATCACGCCCGGATCGCGCAGCGCAATCAAACGGTTGGCCTGATAACCATGAGCGAGAAACGCCCCGGACATTGCCTTACCGACCAGTAATGCAATCACCGGATGCCCGGCCAACCGCGCACGGGCATAACTGTCCGCCGCACCGGCCAGCGCCTGATGAATGCCGAGGGCTTCTTCGCGCCGACCGTAAGCCTGGCTCGGCACATCGACGATGGCGATGATCGGGCGTTTCTGGGATTTATCACGATCAGCAGTGATCGCGTCATCCACAGCCTTGGCCAGACCCCAGCCTTCAAGCAAACCGACTTCGCCGTTGCGCGCACGCGCAAAACGATTGTCCGGATCAGCGACCACGGCGATAAAACGCCCAAGTTCACCATCGGCAACCCGCAGCGATGGCGGCAAACCCTCAACGGCTTTCGCCCCGGCGCTCAAGGCGTCGAACCAGTTCAAACCGCGCAGTGAATAACCGCTCATGAGCGCTCTCCTTGGTAAAGATCGCGAACCACCGACGGTTCGATTTGCGGGTCAGTGTTCAGGCTGCTCAGGCGTTGCAGGAACCATTCGGCGCGCTGGCTGCGAGGTTGCTTTGGCAAACCTTGCTGCAGCAATTCGCCGACCTGCTGACGAATCTTCGCCACATCATCGGCGACATAACGATCCACCAGACCACTGGCGAAACGCTGCTCGCCACCGGTCAGGCTCCAAATGAACGGCCGGTCGCGGGAGTCGTATTCCTCGATCCCGGCTTCTTGCTCGATCACTTGCGGGCCGTTCAAACCGAGACGTGCTTCCTGAGTCACCAACAGGTAGCTGCACAGCGCCGCCGCAATCGACATACCGCCAAAACAACCAACGCTGCCCGCCACCACACCAACCACCGGTTGGTACTGCTGCAAATCGACAATCGCCGCGTGAATATCAGCAATCGCCGCCAGCCCGAGATTGGCCTCCTGCAAGCGCACGCCACCGGTTTCCAGCAGCAACACCGCGCGGGTCGGAATGCCTTTGCGGTTGTCTTCAGCCGCCAGTTCCAGCGCGCCAGCAATCTTCGCCCCGCCAACTTCGCCAAGGCTGCCGCCTTGAAACGCGCCTTCAATTGCGGCAATGACCACTGGCAAACCGTCGAGGCTGCCCTTGGCGATCACCACGCCGTCATCGGCCTGCGGCACCACGCCCTGGCGTTCGAGCCACGGCGACATGACCCGTTGAAACGGGTCGAGCAATTCGCGAAAACTGCCGGCATCGAGCAAGGCTTTCGCCCGTTGCCGCGCGCCGAGTTCGACGAAGCTGTGTTTGTTGAGCAACGCTGCGCTGTCAGTCATGGCCGATCTCCTCGAAACCCTGTTCCAGGCGCAAGCGCACCACCCCCGGCGTCGCACCGAAATCGTGGATATCGATGGCCATCGCCGGCGGCGTGGTGCCGTCGAACATCCGCGCAAACAGATGCTGCCAACGCAGCTGCGCACCGTTTACCGAGGTCTGCACATTGATCGTCAGCTTGCCGGCCAGGCCCGGTTCGATCAGCACTTCCAGATCACCCGAGCCAACACATCCGACCAGCGCGCGACCGCGTGGCGGCTGCCCGGCGGGGAATTCAAACGATAGGGTTTCCATCAAAACGCTCCCTGAAGGATGCCGTCGCGCTCGATGCGATCGAGCAGCAGTGTGGCGGCGAGCAAGTCGGCGGCGCCACCGGGCGAGGCATTCAATGCGATGAGTTGTTGATCGAGATCGTGCAGGCGACGGCGACCGCTGAGGCTGGCGCTGCCACCGGCGTCGAGCACCGCTTGCGCGCCGGACTGCATGGCGTGCAGACCCTCTTCGCCGGCGCGGTAGAGCACGCAGGTGTCGGCGAGGTTGGTCATGATTGCGAGCAAGGCGTCGAGCCGGGCGTTCTGTTCGCCGTGGCCATTGCCGCGGCTGCGTTTGAGTTGCGGCAGGCCACGTTGCAACACCGAGGGGAAGCCGAGTTGCGCTTCTTCACGAGCGCCGCGTGCGCCGTAACGCAGGGCGACTTGGGCGCCGTGGCTCAAAGGTTTTGGTGCGTAGCGGTCATCCAGCAGGGCGAGACGTGCGGCGCGCAGGGTCACGGCATTGGCGCTGGAGGATTGCGGTTCCAGCGCAGCGGCCGTCACCAATAATCCCAGCGCCCAAATGGCGCCGCGATGGGTGTTCACGCCGTTGGTGGTCGTAAGCATGGCTTGCTCGCCTTCTCGACCGATCCGGCCAATCGCTTCGCGCAACGTTGAATCGACTTCGCCGATTGCAACCGCCGCTTCAGCCATTTCCTTGAACGCTGGCCATAACGCCAACGCCGAAGCGTGCATCAGGCCCAAGTGCAGATCGGTGTGCGCGCCATTGCCGCGACGGTCAACCAGTGCCGGTTTCGGCGACAGATCGGCTTCGTCAATCAGCGCGTCCACCGCCAGATCGGCCAATCGATCTGCCAAGGACAGCGGTTTCGCTTGCAGGTTAAATGCGTGCATTACCAGCTCCTGAATTTGGCGGGCGGGTTGTACAGGCCGCCGGACCACTCAACCAGATCGCCCACGCTTTTCGCCGCGAGCAATTCGCGAGTGGCGTCGGTGCGGCGGATGCCGAGGTCTTCGGGCAAGGCGATCAAGCCTTCGCGGCGCATGCGTTCGGTGTCTTTCGGGTTGTGGCGCAGGCCGATGGCGGTGACGCCGGCGACTGCGGCGATCATCGCCTGGCGCTCTTCCAGCGAGCGCGCCTTGTACAGGTAGGCGATGCCTTCTTCGGTGAGCAGGTGGGTGACGTCGTCGCCGTAAATCATGATCGGTGCCAGCGGCATGCCGCTTTTCTTCGCCACTTCCACGGCGTCGAGGGTTTCGACGAAGGTCGGTTTGCCGCCCTCCTGGAACGTCTCGACCATTTGCACCACGAGTTTCTTGCCGCGTTCGAGCATCGGTTGCTGCGCATCGTCGTGGCGCATATCCAGCCACGCCGGGGTGCCGTGACGGCGGCCGCGCGGGTCGTGGCCCATGTTCGGCGCACCGCCGAACCCGGCGAGACGGCCACGGGTGACGGTTGAGGAATGGCCGTCGCCATCGACCTGCAACGTCGCGCCGATAAACAGATCCACCGCGTACTGCCCGGCGAGTTGGCAGAACATCCGGTTGGAACGCAACGAGCCGTCGCGGCCGGTGAAGAACACGTCCGGACGCGCGGCGATGTAGTTTTCCATGCCGAGTTCGGTGCCGAAGCAATGCACGCTTTCGACCCAACCGCTCTCGATTGCCGGGATCAAAGTTGGGTGCGGGTTGAGCGTCCAGTTGCGGCAGATCTTGCCTTTGAGGCCGAGGGATTCGCCGTAGGTCGGCAGGATCAATTCGATGGCGGCGGTGTTGAAACCGATGCCGTGATTGAGCGACTGCACGTTGTGTTTTTCGTAGATCCCGCGAATCGCCATCATCGCCATCAGCACATGCACAGGCTTGATGTGGCGTGGGTCGCGGGTGAACAACGGTTCGATGTAGAACGGCTTGTCGGCGACCACGACGAAATCGACCCACGACGCCGGGATGTCCACGCGCGGCAGTTCGCTAACGTCGTCGACCAATTGGTTGACCTGGACGATGACAATACCATCGCTGAACGCGGCGGGTTCGATCAGTGCCGGGGTGTCTTCAGTGCTGGGGCCGGTGTAGATGTTGCCGGCGCGGTCGGCCATGAAGCCGGCCGAGAGCACGACATTGGGAATCAGGTCCACCACGAGTCGGGCGTAAAGTTCGATATAGGTGTGGATCGCGCCGATTTCCAGCAGGCCGTCTTCCAGCAACTGGCTGATGCGCAGGCTCTGGGTGCCGGCGAAGGAGAAATCAAGCTTGCGGGCGATGCCGCGTTCGAACAGGTCGAGGTGTTCCGAGCGACCGACGCTGGGCATGATCATGTGCAGGTCGTGGAGCTTTTCCGGGTCGGCTTTGGCTAGCGAGCGCGAGAGGAAGTCCGCCTGCTTCTGGTTGTTGCCCTCCAGCACCACACGGTCGCCGGGATGGATCAGCGCTTCGAGCGCGGCGACGATCTTGTCGGTGGGCAACACCACACCGTCGGCCAGCCCGCGCACCTTGTCGAGACGGCGCTGCTTCTCATCGCGCCGCCGCGTCCAGCGCGAGTCGGGGGAAATTGTTGTTGTCATGCTCACTCCACGGGGTTCGCTGTCGTGGAGCTAAGGTAGGCGTGTGGGGTGGGGGCATCAATCAAGCGCGGTGGTGGATCGTTACGCTCAGGGTAACGATCAAGAGCCGCCCTCACCCTAGCCCTCTCCCGGAGGGAGAGGGAACTGATTGGGGGATGCTCAAGGGATACGCCGACCTGATCGTGCTTTACCGAATCCATAATCGACTCGCTTTACCAAACCCATAATCGACTCGGTTTTTCAGGTCGATGTATAGCGCAAGACACCTCGGTCGGCCCCCTCTCCCTCCGGGAGAGGGCTGGGGTGAGGGTCAGCTTTTTCGCTACTCCGTCGGCACCAACCTATCCAACAAACGATTGACGGCCATCTCCGCCACCATCACCACCTGCGCAATACCCTGCACAGTCTTGCGGTGCGTACCTTCCACCATTGCCGCATGGTTGTTAAGCATCACCGTGGCCGAGCCGAGGGTTTCACTGGCGTCAGCCAGCAGGGATTCGGTGTCGGCCTTGGGATTGGCCATGTACAGCGTGTTGGGGGTGTAAGGCGTGGCCATCAGGTCGGCGTTGGTCGGACCGAGGTAATGGTCGAGGGCGCGCTCGGCGGCTTCGTGGAATTTCTTCGAATCGGGGGATTCGTAGGGGGATGCCGGGTCGGTGACCGGCGGGTTAGGCGTTGGTTTAATCATCTTCAGGTTCCGAAATAAAGCTGGAACCGCTTCTCTGCTAAAAGAAGGGGTGGCAGCTGAACGCAGGTTAGCAGACCGGGGAACCTAAGGAAGCCGGCGCGCCGAAGCGCCCTGCGCACAGCCGCCATCGAATGCAGGCGCTGAGCCTGACGATGATGCATGTGCACCCTTAGATTAACCACGGGCTGCTAAACCCGATCACTGGAAATCAGTGACGGAATCAAGTTACGCAGCATGCCCAAGGCGCACAAGCCGGCGGATTCTGGTGCATGCGTAGGCAGCGGCGCAAGGATTTGTAGGCTGGGGAGGCGTAACACCGGGTGTCTTTAAACAGCCGGACTGAATGGTGTTTATTACGCACAGAGATTGAGGATTTGTCTGTCGGAATTCAGCGCTGCAACTGGCGCTTTCGCGAGCAGGCTCGCTCCCACAGGGGGTCTGTGTCGTACGCAAAATCCGGGATCAATGGAGATCCAATGTGGGAGCGAGCCTGCTCGCGAAGAGGCCAGTCGCAGTACCGAAAAGGCTGGATCAGCCCGCGGACGATCGTTCCCACGCTCTGCGTGGGAATGCCTCAACGGACGCTCTGCGTTCGGCTTCTTGGGACGCGGAGCGTCCCGGGCTGCATTCCCACGCGGAGCGTGGGAACGATCAAACTCAGGATCAGTGGACGAGACCCGCATCCACCAACAACTTCTCCAGCCCAAGCAAGTCAGGCACCTTCGCCACTTGCTCCCCCACTTGCACCGCTGCCTGCTCCAACGCACACAACGGCACATCGACATAACTCAACTGACTGTCGAGCTTGTACGACCGCGGAATCCCCTGCACCAGCAGCGCGATGAACTTCAACTCCGGCAACCCGCCCAGCGCATTCAAAATCACGATCCGCGCGCGCTCGCCAATGACGATTTTCTGCCCGCACGCCGATTCAAAACTCAGCAACGGAATCTGCCGCTCGCGCCACTTCACCCGCCCCAGATACCACGGCGGCGTGTCCAGATCGAAGGCACTGGCCTGATAGTCAATCAACTCAGCGACAGCAACGTTAGGCAGGATCAGATTGCGATCCGCCAACGGCAGCAACAATCCGGTCAGCTGACTGCTGCGCTGATTATGCCGGCGCTCATGCATGTTTCTTGCTCCACTGGGCAATGCTTTCGAGCAGCACCGACTCTTGATACGGCTTGCCGAGGTAGTCGTTGACGCCAATCGCCATGGCACGGTCGCGGTGTTTCTGCCCGGTGCGTGAGGTGATCATGATGATCGGCAGGTGTTGCAGGCGTTCGTCGTTGCGTACCTGGGTGGCGACTTCGAAGCCGTCCATGCGCGGCATTTCGATGTCGAGCAGCATCAGGTCGGGCATGTGTTCTTCGAGCAGCAGCATGGCGTCGACACCGTCCTTGGCCGTGAGCACGTTCATGCCGTGACGTTCGAGCAAACGGCTGGTGACCTTGCGTACGGTGACCGAGTCGTCGACCACCATCACCAGCAGCGGTTTCTGCGGTTCGCTGTCGATCTCCGGCAGCGTCGGTGTCTGCGCAACACGCGCTTGCATCGCCCGAATCGGTGCGAGCAAATCGAGAATCAGCACCACCCGGCCATCGCCGAGAATCGTCGCGCCGGACACGCCCTGCACCGCCGCAAACTGCGCGCCAAGACTCTTGACCACAATCTCGCGGGTGCCGGCCATGGTATCGACCAGCACCGCGATGCGCCGGTCGTTGTAATGCACCAGCAGCACCGGTAACGGCAGGTTCTGGCCGAGCAGTTTCGGCCGTGGCGCGGTTTTCAGCAGTTCGCCGAGGTAGCACAGTTCATAGGTCTGGCCGCCGTACTGATAGCGCGGCGGATCAACCCGGAAGTAAGCTTCCAGATCATTCGGCAACACGCGGACGATGCCTTCGATGGTGTTCAGCGGAATCGCGTATTGATCCTCGCCGCACTGCACCATCAACGCGCGGTTGACCGACACGGTGAACGGCAGCCGAATGCGGAAATGCACGCCCTGCCCCGGCACCGAGTCGATGCTCATGCTGCCGCCGAGTTGCCGCACTTCTTCATGCACCACGTCCATGCCGACGCCGCGCCCGGAAATCTGCGTAATCTTTTCCGCCGTGGAAAAACCCGGCTGGAGGATGAACTGCAACACGTCGCGGTCGCTGATTTCGGCCTCCGGCGCGAGCATGCCGCGCTTGATCGCCTTGCGCCGCACCGCTTCCAGTGGCACCCCGGCGCCGTCGTCGCGAATATCGAAAACGATGTCGCCGCCCTCGCGGGACAGGTCCAGGCTTACCGTGCCCTGCGCCGGTTTGCCTGCCGCCAGACGCACTTCAGCGGACTCCAGACCGTGGTCGACGGCGTTGCGCAGCATGTGTTCCAACGGCGCGGCCATGCGTTCGAGTACGTTGCGATCCATCTCGCCTTCGGCGTTGCCGACGACAAACGCGACGTCTTTGTTCAGCTCTTCAGCGACCTGGCGGACGATGCGTTTCAAACGCGGCAACATGCGCTCGAACGGCACCATGCGCGTGCGCATCAGGCCTTCCTGCAATTCGGTATTGATCCGCCCCTGTTGCTGCAACAGGTTCTCCGCGTCGTGGTTGCGGCGGTCGAGGGTTTCCTTGAGGTCGAGCAAGTCGGAGGCCGATTCGAACAGCGCGCGAGACAGTTGCTGCAACTGCGAATGGCGGTCCATTTCCAGCGGATCGAATTCTTCGTAGCCGAGGCGTTCGGCATCGACCTGCTGACGGCTGAGTATCCGCCCCTGGGTTTCAGTGTCGAGACGGCGCAACTGATCGCGCATGCGTTCGATGGTGGTTTCCATCTCGTTCAGCGCGATCTGCGCGTCGTTGACCTGCTGTTCGATACGGCCACGGAAGATCGAGGTTTCCCCGGCCAGATTGACCAGCTCATCGAGCAGTTCGGCGGAGACTTTGACCATGTCCGCGCCAGCGTCAGCAGCCGGCGGCGCCGCGTCAGTCTTGACCGGAACGGGTAGCACTGGCGGCGTTTCTATCGTCACCGGATGGCTGAAATTCTGGATCGCGTTGATCAGCCGATCGGCCGGTGGACACGGTTGCCCGGCGCGCACGCCATCGAGCATTTGCGCCAAGCGATCATGGCCGCGCTGCACCAGCGCAAACAGTTCGGTCGACGGCTGCAATGTTCCGGAGGAGAGACTTTCGTAAAGGTATTCCAGCTCATGGGCAAGGTCGCCGATCGGGCCGATCTCGACCATCCGCGCGCCACCCTTGAGGGTGTGCAGATCGCGCAGCAGGGTTTCCACTTCCTGGCGATTGCCCGGCTCGGCTTGCCAGCGCAGCAGCGCGGCGCCGGAGTTTTCGATGATGTCGAAACCTTCTTCGAGGAAGATTTCCAGCAGTTCGGGATCGTGGCCAGCGCTGTCGTGATCGGTTGTTGCTGGCGGCGCTTCGGCGACGCTGTGGCCCTGACGTACCTGACGAATCGTGTCGATCAGATCCTGCGCCGGGATCAGCGGCTGATGGTTTTGCAGTTGATCAAGCAACAATGCCAAACGCTCATGACTCTTGAGCAGCAAGCGCCCCAGGCTTTCGCTGTAGTGGTAGCGACGATCCACCAAACCTTCGTAAAAGCTTTCCAGCTCCTGAGCCAGATCGCCAATGGCCTCGACTTCAGCCATCCGCGCGCCGCCCTTGAGGGTGTGCAAATCGCGCTGCAACGAGGACAGCGGCGCGGCATTGTCCGGGTCGCTCAACCAGCGCTGCAAGGCCTGGCCTGAGCTGTCGAGAATGTCGACCGCTTCTTCAAGGAAGATCTCGACAATCTCGTCATCGTGTTCAAGCGCCGTTGCCTTTTGCTGCAACTCGGCGGTGGCGCTGCCCAGTTCACGGATGCTCAGGGTGCGGCTGCCATCGCTGCGAATCAGGCCCATGGACGACGGATCGAGGCTCTGATCGAGCAGATCATGCAACGCCCGGATCCGCGCCGGTTGTGGCGTGACTTCCTGCCCGGCGGCCAGTTCGTCGAGCATGTTGATCAGCGCTTCGTGGGCGTTCTGCGCTTCGCGGAAAAACTGTTCGCTGACCGCCAGGCTGCTTTCTTCCACCGCGCCATACAGGTCGAGCAAGGCTTCGCACAACACGTCCACCGGCAGCAGATCAGCCAGATGTGCGCCTTCGCCGAGGGTGGTCAGCTCATCCAGCAAGGCGCTGAGTTCCTGACGCTCGCCGGGGTGTTGTTGCCAGCGCTGCAACAGGCTTTCGGCGTCGAGCAGGATGTCCATGCCCTGAGCGAGGAAGTTGTTGATCAATTGCGGGTCACGCTTGATCCGCAGGCCGGTGTGCGGCGCATCGAGGATCGATTCCAGGCGCTCGGCAAGCAGGGTTTCCGAGCGCTTGATCAGCGACTGTGCACCGACAATCGGCGCCAGCGGATCATGCTTGAGTTGACGCAGGCCGACACGGAACAGGCCCTCGGCTTCCAGCAGCAACTCCACTTCGTCGAGGTCCAGCGGCAACTGGTGCGCCTTGAACTCGCGGGCCAGTTGATCGAGCGGCGCAGCGAGTTCGGCAATCGGCAATACGCCGGCCATCGAGGCGCTGCCCTTGAGCGTGTGCAAGGCGCGCTGCAGTTCGTCGCTGGCCTGCAGCGGCACATGCTCGGCGGCCTGATCGAGAAAGCGGTTGAGGCTGGCGAGGTGGGTCTCGGCTTCTTTGCGGAAGATTTCCAGCAACAGCGGGTCGAGTGCCGCCACATCGTCGACGTCTTCGGCGGCCAGCGGTTCATCGCCTTTGGCCAAGGCGTGGGCGCGAGCAGCGAGTTGATCGACATCGCTGCGCTGACGCTGGCTGTTGGTGGCGAATTCGCTGATCAACTCGGGCAGCAACAGCACGGTGTCGCTCAGCACTTGCTGCACCACCGAGCCCGGTTCGACACTTTGTTCGAGCACGCGGTTGAGCAGGTTTTCCACCGACCACGCCAGCTCACCGAGAATCAGCGCGCGGACCATGCGCCCGCTGCCCTTGAGCGTGTGGAAGGCGCGACGCAGTTCGGTCAGCGCATCGCGGTCCTGCGGATTGGCAATCCAGCGCGGCAGGTATTCGTGGAGGACTTCGAGGACCTCGTCGGTCTCTTCGAGGAACACTTCGCGCAGTTCATCGTCGACCGGTTCTTCATCGGCTGGCGGCGGCATCAAGCTGCCCGGCGTGATCAATGCCGGCGGGTTGAGCGCTGAAACCGGGCTGGCCAGAACGTCGGCCAGCGACTGCACGGTTTCCGGGTCATCAAGCGCTTGCATGTCCTGCATCACCAGCGCTTCGCTGGGGCTGAGCACGTCGTCGAGCACGGGCACATGCGGCTCATTTGGAAAGAACCCCAGACTCGCAAGGGACTTCTGCGCGACATCCAGCAACTGCTCGCTCGGCGCCTGCGGGTCGTCGCTCAGACGTTCGAGGTAATACTCGAGGCTGCTGATGACATCGGCCAGATGATCCAGCTCTTCCCAACCCGGCTCGTGCGGATCAAGCAACAGATGTTCGCGGATAAACCCGTTGCACGCCTCGACCAGACTTGCCGCGCGGTTCAACGGAATCATCGCCAGTGCCCCGCGCACCTGAGTCAGCAGCGCCGGCAACGGTTGCAGGTGCTGGCGATCCCAATCGGCGTCGATGTAGTCGACGATCATGTCCTTGGCCTGTTGCAGGCAGATGCGCGCTTCCTTGATGACGATCTGATGGATCTGCGTCAGGTCGGTGGTCGGCAGGCGCGTATCTTCCGGGCTTTCCGGCTCGACGGTACCGACCATTCCGGCCAGCGTCGCTTCGACGTAGAGCAGCGCGCCGGCAACGTCCATCAGGATCGCGTCGTTCGGTTCGCGCTGGCCCTGAGCGAGGCTGAGCACCACGGCCAATTGATCAATGATCACTTTGCGCGGCTGGCCGAAACCGAGCACCGCGAGGGTGTCGGCAATCTGCCGCAGGGGTGCGAGCAGGTTTTCCAGATCCGAGGTGTGCTGGCGGTCGCTGCGCACGAACAGGTCGAGGCGCTCCTTGACCCGCACCAGTTCTTCACACAACGCCGCCAGCACCGAGCGCATCGCATCGCGATCGGGGCCGGCCAGGCGCGCGCGTTCTTCGTCGACCATCGCGCTGTCGGGCAACGCGTCGTCCAGGGAGTAGCGATCTTTCATGGTCAGCATCTGCCCGGTGGGATGTTCGGCTTTGGCAATATAGAACAACAGGCTTTTCAGCAGCTCAGCCGGAGGCGGCTGATTGAGGCCGGACATACCTTGCTCGAGCAGACGCTTGAGCTCTTTGTCGGCATCCTTGAACAGGCTGCGCAGCGCCGGGCTGTTGGCGATGACGCCTGCGCGCATGCCCTCGACCAGCGCCGAGGCGACTTGCCACAGCGGACTCAGCGGCGAATCACCGCTCAGCGCTTCGAGGCGAGTGAATACTTTGGCCAGATAACCGAGGTGGGTCTGGTCATCCTGCTCGCGCAGCAAACCGACCAAAGCCATTTGCAGCATCTGGCGCAATTTGCGCAGCACGTTCGGCAGTTCTGCCGGCTCCAGCAGTGCCAGCGCTTCTGCGTTTAGCTGTGCCAGTTCGGGCAGTTGCGGGCTGAACAGGCTGGTTTCAGACAACAGGCTTTCGCCACGGGCGCTGCGCAGATCGTTGATCAGCGGCAGCACCACCAACGGCAAATCTCTCCGGGCGCTCTGCACGCGGTCGAGGTAGATCGGCAATTGCCCAAGGGCTTGCAGCAACAGGTGCAGGGCTTCGTCGCGATGGCTGACGCGCTCGTGCTGCAGGGCTTCGACCAGATGCTCCATTTCCTCGGCGAGCAAGGCTGCGCCGTAGAACTCGACCATCTGCAGACTGCCGTGGACCTGATGGATGTAATCCAGGCACTCCTCCAGTCCGGGAAAGGCC
This sequence comes from Pseudomonas zeae, assembly GCF_014268485.2. Taxonomy (NCBI): domain Bacteria; kingdom Pseudomonadati; phylum Pseudomonadota; class Gammaproteobacteria; order Pseudomonadales; family Pseudomonadaceae; genus Pseudomonas; species Pseudomonas zeae. The sequence continues at coordinate 6,424,124 of NZ_CP077090.1, forward strand.
TGCGGATCATCGAGCACGGCTTCTATCGCCTGATGCGCCTGTTTCAGCGTTTCGGCAATTTCACCTTTGACCCATTCGAGGGCCACGTAGTCGTGCCGATCACCCATAACCACTCCACTCACGCTTTATCTGTCGCCGCCGGCAAGGTGAAGCCGGACACCGAACGTCGTAGCTGACTGGCCATTTTCGTCAGGTTGCCGATGCTCTCGGCGGTGGCTGTGGAGCCGGACGAGGTCTGCGAGGTGATCTGCTGGATCACGTTCATCGTCAGCGAGATCTGCCCGGCCGAAGTCGTCTGCTGCTGCGCTGCGTTGGAGATGCTTTGAATCAGCGCCGCAAGGGTCTTCGACACGCCTTCGATTTCTTCCAGGGCCACACCGGCATCCTGCGCCAGTCGTGCGCCGCGCACCACTTCGGTGGTGGTTTGCTCCATCGAGATGACCGCTTCGTTGGTGTCGGTCTGAATTGCCCGCACCAGGGTTTCGATCTGCCGGGTCGCGGCGGACGAGCGTTCAGCCAGTCGCTGCACTTCATCGGCGACCACGGCAAACCCGCGCCCGGCATCACCAGCCATCGACGCCTGAATCGCCGCATTGAGGGCGAGGATGTTGGTCTGGTCGGCAATGTCGTCGATCAGGCTGACGATGTCGCCGATTTCCTGCGACGACTCGCCCAGACGCTTGATGCGTTTGGCGGTGTCCTGAATCTGCTCGCGGATGTTGTCCATGCCGTGGATGGTGTTGTGCACCACCTCGTTGCCCTTGTTGGCGATCTCCACGGACCGCTCGGCTACCGCTGAAGACTCAGCGGCGTTGGCCGAAACCTGGTCGATGGATTCGGCCATGTCGCTGATCGCCGTCGAGGCTTCGGAAATCTGCTGGGCCTGATGCTCCGAGGCCTGGGCCAGGTGCATGGCGGTGGCCTGGGTTTCCTGCACGGCGGCGGCAACCTGGCCGGCGGTGAGGTTGATCGTCGCGACCAGATCGCGCAATTGGTCGACGGAGTAGTTGATCGAGTCGGCGATGGTGCCGGTGAAGTCTTCGGTCACCGAAGCGGTCACGGTGAGGTCGCCGTCAGCGAGGTCTTCGATTTCATCGAGCAGGCGCATGATCGCGTTCTGATTGCGCTCGTTCTTCTCGGCGGTTTCGCGCAACTGGCGATTGGTTTCGCGGACCATGACCATGCCGATGAGGATGATCGAGGCCAGCGCCAGCAAACCGAGGACGTAGCCGCCGATGGTGTCAGTGTTGCGCCCACCGGCAAGGTTCTCGAAGCGAGTGGCCAAGTGCGAGGCTTCGTCGAGCAGGGTTTGCGAGAGGCTGAAGATATTGCTCGCCGATTCACGAACCTTGAACAGCTCCGGCGAGGTTTCGAGGATTTCATCGACGGAGCCGGAGACAAACTGGAACAGCTCAGAGATTTCGCTCAAACGAGCACGGGCGTCGCGATCTTCGACCTGGCTGATTTTCAGCGTCGGGTTGCCTTGCAGCATGCCGTTGAGCACTTGGCCGAAACGCGTGGCGTCGCGGCCAAAGGCGTCGGCGGCTTGCTGCGAGTTTTCGTCGCCAGCGAGCACCGTGTTGACCGCGCCGAGAATGCGTTCGGCGAGCAGCGATTGGCGCTGGGCCATGGCCACTTGCGCGGCTGGGGCACCGCGCTGGAGGAGAATTTCGACGACTTTTTCGTATTCGATCTGCAACTGCGGCACGGTTTCGGCCAGCGTTGCGGCGACCTGATGCAGCGACAGCACGGTCTGTTCGCTGGAAAGAATCGCGTCGGTGTTTTTCAGCAGGCGTTCCCAGTCGAGCTGCACGGCGCGCATTTCCGGGCGCACAGTAGCCGGGGCGGGAGGCAGGCCGGTGGCCGGGTCGCCCTTCTTCAGGTAACCCCAGCGCTGGGCGAAATCGTTGCGCGCGTCGCTGAGCAATTTGAACGCGGCAGCCTTGCCGGCGGCGGCTTCGGTGGCGTTCTTGGCGATGCGTTGCGAGAGCACGCGCAGCTCACCGGCGTGGCCGATGTACTGTTTGTCGTAGTTCGCCTGGGTGTTGAGGTAAGCGAAGTTGGCGAACAGCAGCATGATGAACACGATCAGTGCGATAAACAGCACGATGATCTGCGAGCGACTGCGCGAGCCTTCCGCCGGCTTGCCTGTTTTTGCTTTTGTCATCGGTCCTCGCCCTTAACCCACACCTTTGAGACCTGCTCGCTCCCACAGGGGACGGTGTTGAATCTGTTATATCGCGACACTCATGAACACCGGGGATTTGGCCAGCGCAAACAAACTGAACACCCGCCAGTTCTGCTCGCGGCGGAAATAGCCTTTGACGAACTCGGCCTTCGAGCCCTGGCGTTTGCTGATCGACAGCGGTTCAAAACTGTTCTGCTCAAAGTGCTGCAGGCCGATGACTTCATCGACCATCAGCCCGGCAAACACATCGCCATGCTCGACCACCAAGACCCGCCGCTGTTTACGCAACGGCGACAGTTCATGGCCGAAGAAACCGCACAGATCCATGATCGGCAGCAGCCGCCCGCGCAGGTTAGCCACGCCTTTGACCCATGGTTTGACCCCGGGCAACTGGGTGAATCGCGGTTCATGCAGCACTTCGCTGACTTCGCCCATCGGCGCCACATACCAATGCTCGCCAAGGCGAAAGCCGATGCCGCTCCAGCGATCCTGGCGCGCCGCTTGCGACGGCAGGTCCGCCGCCAGCAAGCGGCAGCGCTGGTCGATTTGCCAGAGCAGTTCGAACGCGGTCAGCGATTCGCTCATGGTTGCGCGATCAACCGGCCAAAACGTTGTTCAGGGTCTTGATCAGGGTGTCTTCGTCGACCGGTTTGGTCAGGTAATCCTTGGCGCCCTGACGGGTGCCCCAGACCTTGTCGGTTTCCTGATCCTTGGTGGTGATGATGATCACCGGGATATGTCCGGTTTCCGGGTCTTTGGTCAACTGACGGGTTGCCTGAAAACCATTGAGGCCGGGCATGACGATGTCCATCAATACCGCGTCAGGTTTTTCCTGACGGGCCAGGGCCACGCCGTCAGCGCCGTTTTCGGCCTTCAGCACTTCATGGCCGTGCTTTTCGAGCATGCCGGTGAGTTTGTACATTTCAGTCGGCGAATCATCAACGATCAGGATGCGTGCCATGGTTTTCCCCATTTTTCTTGTCGACGCGCGGCCCGCTGGCCGCGTGTCTCTGTACGTGTCTTACTGCGGCAAAACGGCGGCGAAGCCCGGAACATGGGCCTGGATCGCGTTGAGCAGTTCTTCCTTGCTGAAAGGCTTGGTCAAAAATTGATCAGAACCGACAATCCGCCCCTTGGCCTTGTCGAACAGCCCGTCGCGCGATGACAGCATGATCACCGGCGTGGCCTTGAATGCACTGTTGTTCTTGATTAAAGCGCAGGTCTGATAACCATCCAGACGCGGCATCATGATGTCGACAAAAATGATCCCGGGATGGTTGTCGGCGATCTTTGCCAACGCATCGAAACCGTCGATCGCCGTGATCACTTCGCAACCGACATTCTTCAACAATGTTTCGGCGGTGCGACGAATCGTTTTCGAGTCGTCGATCACCATGACCTTCAAGGCGCTGGACTGCTGTTCCATAAGAGGGCTCTACCGTCGCCTTTGCGAATCAAATTGTCCGTTTTGCGATGACTGATGGCCGGAAACCCTTGATGTTCAAGGGCCAGCACTGCATGGCAGCCTTTTTAGCACAGTCTCCAGATGCAATCTATCGACGGGTTTTTCCTTGACCGAAAACCCGCCCGGCGCCACTCTGGCGGCACTTTTTCAATACCGATCCGGTAGCCAATTTTCGAGGAAAACCCAATGAGCGTTCGCGTCGGGATTGTCATGGACCCTATCGCCAGCATCTCCTATAAAAAGGATAGCTCGCTGGCCATGCTGCTGGCCGCGCAGAAGCGCGGCTGGGAACTGTTCTATATGGAACAGCGCGACCTGTATCAGGGCGAAGGTCAGGCACGGGCGCGCATGAAGCCGCTGAAAGTCTTCGCCAACCCGGAAAAATGGTTCGAACTGGACGCCGAGCAGGACAACCTGCTGAGCGATCTCGACGTGATCCTGATGCGCAAGGATCCGCCGTTCGACATGGAGTTCGTTTACTCCACCTACCTGCTCGAACAGGCCGAAACCGCTGGCGTGCTGGTGGTGAACAAACCGCAGAGCCTGCGCGACTGCAATGAAAAACTGTTCGCCACGCTGTTCCCGCAGTGCACGCCGCCCACCATCGTCAGCCGCCGCGCCGACGTGCTGCGTGAATTTGCCGCGAAACACGGCGACGTGATCCTCAAGCCGCTGGACGGCATGGGCGGTACTTCGATCTTCCGCCACCGTGCCGGTGATCCGAACCTGTCGGTGATTCTCGAAACCCTGACCGCCCTCGGTGGCCAGCAGATCATGGGCCAGGCTTACCTGCCGGCGATCAAGGACGGCGACAAACGCATTCTGATGATCGACGGCGAGCCAGTGGATTACTGCCTGGCGCGGATTCCGGCGCAGGGCGAAACCCGTGGCAACCTGGCGGCCGGTGGCCGTGGTGAAGCGCGCCCGCTGACTGACAAGGATCGCTGGATCGCCGCCCAAGTCGGCCCGACCCTGCGTGAGAAAGGCCTGCTGTTCGTCGGTCTCGACGTGATCGGCGAGAGCTTGACCGAAATCAACGTCACCAGCCCGACCTGCATCCGTGAAATCGACAATGCTTTCGGCACTGACATTGGCTGCATGCTCATGGATGCGATCGCCAAGAAGCTGCAAGCCGCCGGCAAAAAGCCACAAGCTTGATGCACGTCACATGCAGTCTGTCGCTTGAAGCGTGAAGCCCAAGGCGTGAAACCAACATTGCGTTATCATGCGCAGCCTCTGAAAAACGCGATGTTGGTTTTCTTGTCATGACCCTCCCGTCCGATCTGCCCGCAGAACTCGCCCACCGTGGCGTGCGCCCGGCCGATCGCCTCGGATTTACCCTGTTTCTCGCGGCGCTGATCCATTTGGCGCTGCTGCTCGGCGTCGGCTTCACGATGGTCGAGCCCAAGCAAATCAGCAAAACCCTGGAAATCACCCTCGCCACCTTCAAGAGCGAAAAGAAGCCGGAGAAGGCTGACTTTCTCGCTCAACAGCATCAGGAAGGCAGCGGCACGCTGGACAAGAAGGCGATTCCGAAGACTACTGAGGTGGCGCCGTTCCAGGACAATCAGGTCAAAAAAGTCACCCCGCCACCGGCCGCCAAACCGCAAGTGCAGGAAGCCGCACCCAAAGCTGCGGTGACCACCGTCGCGCCGAAACCTAAAAAAGCGCCGACCAAGAAAGAAGAAGCCAAAACCGAAGTCAAACCGACAGTCGACGCGCCAGAATTCGACAGCTCACAGCTGTCCAGCGACATCGCCAGCCTCGAAGCCGAACTGGCCAAGGAACAGCAGTTATACGCCAAACGCCCACGCATCCACCGTTTGAGCGCGGCGTCGACCATGCGCGACAAGGGTGCCTGGTACAAAGACGACTGGCGCAAGAAGGTCGAGCGCATCGGCAACCTCAATTACCCCGAAGAAGCACGGCGCAAGCAGATCTACGGCAATTTGCGCCTGATGGTCTCGATCAACCGCGACGGCTCGCTGTATGAAGTGCTGGTGCTGGAATCCTCCGGCCAGCCGCTGCTGGATCAGGCGGCGCAGCGCATCGTCCGGTTGGCAGCACCGTTTGCGCCGTTTACCGGGGACTTGTCGGATATCGATCGTCTGGAAATCATTCGCACCTGGAAATTTGCCCGGGGCGACAAGCTCTCGAGCAATTAAAGACACCGCAAATCCCCCTGTGGGAGCGAGCCTGCTCGCGAAAGCGGTGTGTCATTCAACATTGATGTAGCTGATCCACCGCATTCGCGAGCAGGCTCGCTCCCACATTGGATCGGTGTGTCACCTGCATCTCCAGCTTGTCAGTTTGCCCCCCGAACGCCACACTAGCGCACATGAAAAACGTCAGCCCCAGCTACCTCAAGCATCAATTCCTGATCGCCATGCCACACATGGCCGACCCGAACTTTGCCCACACCTTGACCTACATCGTCGAGCACACGGCCAATGGCGCTATGGGGATTGTGGTCAACCGGCCGCAAGAGCTGAATCTGGCCGACATCCTTGAGCAATTACGTCCGGACATCGACCCGCCAGCACTCTGCCAGCATGTGCCGATCTTCATTGGCGGCCCGGTGCAGACCGATCGCGGTTTTGTTCTGCACCCGGCGGGCAAGACCTTCCAGGCCACCGCGCAATTGGACGGTGATCTGGCCCTCTCGACCTCGCAGGACGTGCTGTTCGCCATCGCTGACGGCGTCGGCCCGGCAAAAAGCCTGATTGCCCTCGGTTACGCCGGTTGGGAAGCCGGGCAACTGGAAGCCGAACTCGCCGACAACGCCTGGCTGAACTGCCCGTACGACGCCGACATCCTGTTCAACACCAGCAGCGAACTGCGTCTGGAAGCGGCGGCCCGGCACTTGGGGATCAACCTCAGCCTGCTGACCAGCCAGGCAGGTCACGCCTGATGGCCCTGCGCCTGATTCTCGGCTTCGACTACGGCACCAAACAGATCGGCGTCGCGGTCGGCCAGGTGATTACCGGCCAGGCCCGTGAGCTGTGCACCTTGAAGGCACAGAACGGCGTGCCGGACTGGAACCAGGTCGAAGCCCTTATAAAAGAATGGAAACCCGATGCCGTTGTTGTCGGACTGCCGCTGAACATGGACGGCACCCCGAGCGACATGTGCGTACGCGCGGAAAAGTTTGCCCGCCGCCTCAATGGCCGCTTCAATCTGCCCTTCTATACCCACGACGAACGCCTGACCACGTTTGAAGCCAAAGGCGAGCGACTGGCCCGTGGCGGTCAAAAAGGCAGTTACCGCGACAACCCGGTGGACGCCATCGCCGCCGCCCTGCTGCTGCAGGGCTGGCTCGATGAAAACACTGCATTGTTTGAATCCTGACAAGCGCTTCGGCGCTTTTCTTTTGAGTGAAAAACCGAGTCGTGTCCAAGGACCCGATTCGCCCCCAACAAGGAGCAACCATGAGCCTGCCAAATCCCGCCGATCTGATCAGCCAGATGGCAACCCGCCTCAAGGCGCACCTTGCCCAGCGTGAAATCACTGAACCGCGTTACATCGGCATTCGCACCGGCGGCATCTGGGTCGCGCAGGCCTTGCTCAAGGAACTGGGCAGCGATGCGCCACTGGGCACGCTGGATGTGTCCTTTTACCGCGACGACTTCAGCCAGAACGGCCTGCACCCGCAAGTGCGCCCGTCCGCCCTGCCCTTCGAGATCGAAGGCCAGCATCTGGTGCTGATCGACGACGTATTGATGAGCGGCCGCACCATCCGCGCTGCCATGAACGAATTGTTCGACTACGGCCGCCCGGCCAGCGTGACCCTGGTCTGCCTGCTGGACCTCGACGCCGGCGAGCTGCCGATCCGCCCGAACGTGGTTGGCGCAACGCTGTCGCTGGCCGCACATGAACGGGTGAAGCTGTCCGGCCCCGAGCCGCTGACGCTCGAACTGCAAGACTTCAACCTTTAATCCGCCCTATTGAGAGTCCCCTTCGCGATGACGCCTCTAGATACCAAGCGCCCGCTGCAGCTCAATGATCAGGGCCAGCTGCGCCACTTCCTCTCGCTCGACGGCCTGCGCCGTGAGTTGCTGACGGAAATCCTCGACACTGCCGACTCGTTCCTCGAAGTCGGTGCCCGGGCGGTGAAGAAAGTCCCGTTGCTGCGCGGCAAAACCGTGTGCAACGTGTTCTTCGAAAACTCCACGCGCACCCGCACCACCTTCGAACTGGCGGCCCAGCGATTGTCGGCGGACGTGATCACCCTGAACGTGTCGACCTCGTCGGCAAGCAAGGGCGAAACGCTGCTCGACACCCTGCGCAACCTCGAAGCCATGGCCGCCGACATGTTTGTCGTGCGCCACGGTGATTCCGGCGCCGCGCACTTCATCGCCGAACATGTCTGCCCGCAAGTGGCGATCATCAACGGCGGCGACGGCCGTCACGCCCACCCGACGCAGGGCATGCTCGACATGCTCACCATCCGTCGGCACAAGGGCGGTTTCGAAAACCTCTCGGTGGCCATCGTCGGCGACATCCTGCACTCGCGGGTTGCGCGCTCGAACATGCTCGCGCTGAAAACCCTCGGCTGCCCGGATATCCGCGTGATCGCGCCGAAAACCCTGCTGCCGATCGGCATCGAGCAATACGGCGTGAAGGTTTACACCGACATGACCGAAGGCCTGAAAGACGTCGACGTGGTGATCATGCTGCGCCTGCAGCGTGAACGCATGACCGGCGGCCTGCTGCCGAGCGAAGGCGAGTTCTACCGCCTGTTCGGCCTGACCACCGCGCGTCTGGCCGGGGCCAAACCCGATTGCATCGTCATGCACCCGGGGCCGATCAACCGGGGGGTGGAGATCGAGTCCGCAGTGGCCGACGGCCCGCACTCGGTGATCCTCAACCAGGTCACCTACGGCATCGCGATTCGTATGGCCGTGCTGTCCATGGCCATGAGCGGGCAAACCGCGCAGCGTCAATTCGAGCAGGAGAACGCCCAGTGAAGCTCAGCATTCTCGGCGCACGCGTCATCGATCCAAGCAGCGGCCTGGATCAAATCACCGACATTCACGTTGAAGCCTGCAAGATCGTCGCCCTTGGCGCCGCTCCAGCGGGTTTCACGGCAGTGGAAACCATCGATGCCCAAGGCCTTGTCGCCGCTCCGGGCCTCGTCGATCTGAACGTGGCCCTGCGCGAGCCGGGCTACAGCCGCAAAGGTTCGATCATCAGCGAAACCCGCGCAGCGGCTGCCGGCGGTGTGACCAGCCTGTGCTGCCCGCCGAAAACCAAGCCGGTGCTCGACACCTCCGCCGTGGCCGAACTGATCCTCGACCGCGCTCGCGAGGCCGGCAACACCAAAGTCTTCCCGATTGGCGCCTTGAGCAAAGGTCTGGACGGCGAGCAACTGGCCGAACTGGTGGCGCTGCGCGACGCCGGTTGCGTGGCGTTCGGCAACGGTCTGGAGAGTTTCCGCAACACCCGCACCCTGTGCCGGGCACTGGAATACGCGGCGACCTTCGACCTGACGGTGATCTTCAATTCGCAGGATCACGACTTGGCTGAAGGTGGCTTGGCTCACGAAGGCGCGGTGGCCAGTTTCCTCGGTCTGCCGGGGATTCCGGAAACCGCTGAAACCGTGGCCCTTGCCCGTGACCTGCTGCTGGTCGAGCAGACCGGCGTACGTGCGCACTTCAGCCAATTGACCAGCGCTCGCGGCGTAGCCCTGATCGCTCAGGCGCAGGCCCGTGGCTTGAAGGTGACGGCGGATGTCGCGCTGTATCAACTGATTCTGACTGATGAGGCGCTGATCGACTTCAGCAGCCTGTACCACGTGCAACCGCCGCTGCGCACCCGTGCTGACCGTGATGGCCTGCGTGAAGCGGTGAAGTCCGGTGTGGTCACGGCGATTTCCAGCCATCACCAGCCGCACGAACGCGACGCCAAACTGGCACCGTTCGGCGCGACCGAGCCGGGCATCAGCAGTGTTGAACTGTTGCTGCCGCTGGCGATGACGCTGGTTGAGGATGGGTTGCTGGATCTGCCTACCTTGCTGGCGCGTTTGAGCGCTGGCCCGGCTGAAGCGCTGCGTCTGCCGGCAGGCAAACTGGCGGTGGGTGGTGCGGCGGATATCGTGCTGTTCGATCCGCAGGCTTCGACGGTGGCCGGTGAAGGCTGGTTGTCGAAGGGTGAGAACTGCCCGTTCATTGGGCACACTTTGCCGGGTGTGGTTCGCTATACGCTGGTGGATGGGCGGATTAGTCACCAGGCTTGATACCGCGTCGCCCCATTCGCGAGCAGGCTCGCTCCCACATTGGATCTGTGAACGACACAAATCCCCTGTGGGAGCGAGCCTGCTCGCGAAGACTTACTGGAAGGCGCCTCTGCCTTCGGCGTTACGCACCGAGACCTGATCATTCAGCGTCCAGAAATCATACAGCACCCCCAGAAAGAACAACCCGCCTGTCAACAGATAGATCAGCCCACTGATCCACTTGCCCTGATACATCCGGTGCACACCCAATGCTCCGAGGAACGTCAGCAGAATCCACGCCACGTTGTACTCGATCGGCCCTGCGGTAAAACGTAGATCCGCCTCGCGATCCATCGCCGGGATCAGAAAAAGGTCGATCAGCCAGCCAATACCCAGCAAACCGAAGGTGAAGAACCAGATCGTCCCGGTCACCGGTTTGCCGTAATAGAAGCGGTGAGCACCGGTAAAACCGAAAATCCACAGCAGATAACCGATGATTTTGCTGTGCGTATCTTGCTGCTGAACAAATTGTTGATAGGGGTTCATGAAGACCTCGATTCACACGATAGATAAATATTCTTGAATTCTTTGTGACTTTTTTACAGGTAGCCGACGTACGGCAAATGTTACCGTTGCTACCGTCAAAGCCTTATAGCACCTGACTTCTGTCCGACAATTGCGTCCATTTGCCGCTTATTTGGTTCCGTTGGCCTCCAACTGAATCGACCAACGGACTCGGAATGAAAAAAAACTCTGTTATAAAGTTGCGCGCTATCACTAAAGAGCCACGCCTAATGCGACCATTTTTCAAGACATGGCTAACCATCTGCCTATTAATGCCACTGGCCGCCCACGCCACCAATCGTGAGCAACGTCTTCCTAACGTTAACGGCTTTACCCCTAAATCCCATGCTTCGGCTCCCTCGAGCAAAAGCAGCAAAAGCAAAACCACCACGCTGAGCAGCAAAAACCACAGCAAGCTGGTGCCACCGATGGCGAGCAAGGAAAGCAGCAATGTGCTGAGCCGTGCGGTGAACGTCCTCGGTACCCCTTATCGTTGGGGCGGCAGCAGCCCAAGTAAAGGCTTCGATTGCAGCGGTCTGGTGAAATACGCTTTTAACGACGCCACGTTCGACCTGCCACGCACCTCCAACGCCATGGCCAGCGGTCACGGCGAGAAAGTCGAGCGCAAGGATCTGAAGCCGGGCGACCTGATTTTCTTCAACATCAAGAGCCGTCGGGTCAACCATGTTGCCATCTACCTGGGCAACGATCGCTTCATCCACGCTCCGCGTCGTGGCAAAGCGGTGAGCATCGATACGTTGAACAAGCCGTATTGGGAACAGCATTACGTAGTTGCCAAGCGAGTATTGCCGAAAGAGCCTGCAAGCAAGCAGATGCGCGTCGTTCAACGCTGAGCTGACTGACCCGCAACGGGTATCGCCAGCACTGACCTCTTCGCGAGCAAGCTCGCTCCCACAGGTGAAAGCATTCCAATTGAAGGAATGCAATCAATTGTGGGAGCGAGCTTGCTCGCGAAAGGGCCGGCTAGAACACCGAAAATCTCCCTCAGAAATTATCCGGCGTGCGCGCCTTCTCCCGCGCATGCTCGCGACTGATCAAGCCCTTGGTCACCAGTTCCTTCAGGCACATGTCCAGTGTCTGCATGCCCAACGCCCCACCCGTCTGAATCGCCGAATACATCTGCGCGACCTTGTCCTCGCGGATCAGGTTACGGATCGCCGACGTCCCCAACATGATCTCGTGCGCCGCCACCCGCCCGCCGCCGATCTTCTTGATCAGCGTCTGCGAGACCACCGCCAGCAACGACTCCGACAGCATCGAGCGCACCATCGACTTCTCGTCACCGGGGAACACGTCGACCACGCGGTCGATGGTTTTCGCCGCCGAGGTGGTGTGCAGCGTGCCGAATACCAAGTGCCCGGTTTCGGCTGCGGTCAGCGCCAGGCGAATGGTTTCCAGGTCACGCATCTCGCCGACCAGAATCACGTCCGGGTCCTCACGCAGTGCCGAGCGCAACGCAGTGGCGAAACTGCGGGTATCACGGTGGACTTCACGCTGATTGATCAGGCATTTGCGCGATTCGTGAACAAACTCGATCGGATCTTCGATAGTCAGGATGTGGTGATGCCGGTGGGTATTGAGGTAATCGATCATCGCCGCCAGCGTGGTCGATTTGCCGGAACCGGTCGGCCCGGTGACCAACACCAGACCGCGCGGGGCATCGGTGATCTTGCGGAAGACGTCGCCCATGGCAAGGTCTTCCATGCTCAGCACTTTCGACGGAATGGTACGGAATACGGCGCCTGCGCCACGGTTCTGGTTGAAAGCGTTGACGCGGAAACGCGCGACACCCGGCACTTCGAAGGAAAAGTCGGTTTCCAGATGCTTCTCGAAGTCGACCCGCTGGGTATCGTTCATGATGTCGTAGATCAGTTCGTGCACTTGCTTGTGATCCAGCGCCGGCAGATTGATCCGCCGCACGTCGCCATCGACGCGGATCATCGGCGGCAGACCGGCCGACAGGTGCAGGTCGGAAGCTCCCTGTTTGGCGCTGAAGGCCAGCAGTTCAGTGATATCCATAGCGCTCCTCAATTCCAGTAGAATGCCGCGAACCTTCCGACCGCTGGCGCCTCTTGATGTCCACGATAGCAGACAACATCCAACTGGTTAGTTCGCGCATCCAGGCAGCGGTAACAGCTGCAAACCGCGCTGAAAACAGCGTCCAGCTGCTCGCGGTCAGCAAGACCAAACCCGTCCAGGCCCTGCGCGAAGCATATGCCGCCGGCCTGCGCGACTTTGGCGAGAACTACCTGCAGGAAGCCCTGGGCAAACAGCTCGAGCTGGCCGACCTGCCCTTGATCTGGCACTTCATCGGCCCCATTCAATCGAACAAGACTCGCGCCATCGCCGAGCATTTCGACTGGGTGCACTCCGTGGATCGCCTGAAAATCGCTCAACGCCTGTCCGAACAGCGCCCGGCTGAACTGCCGCCGCTGAACATCTGCGTTCAGGTCAATGTCAGCGGCGAAGCCAGTAAATCCGGCTGCACTCCGGCTGACCTGCCGGCATTGGCCGCCGCGATCAGCGCACTGCCGCGCCTGAAACTGCGCGGCCTGATGGCGATTCCCGAGCCGACCGACGACCGCGCCGAGCAAGACGCAGCCTTCGCCGCCGTGCAGAAATTGCAGGCGAGCCTTGATCTGCCGCTCGACACACTTTCCATGGGCATGAGCCACGACCTTGAGTCGGCCATCGCCCAAGGCGCCACCTGGGTTCGTATCGGTACGGCCCTGTTTGGCGCCCGCGACTATTCCCAATCTTGAACGTTTCCAGATAAGGACCACACATGAGCAACACACGTATTGCGTTTATCGGTGCGGGCAACATGGCGGCCAGTTTGATCGGCGGCCTGCGCGCCAAAGGTCTGGAAGCTGCACACATCCGTGCCAGCGATCCGGGCGAAGAAACTCGCGCCAAGGTCAGCGCTGAGCACGGCATCGAAACGTTTGCCGACAACGCCCAAGCCATCGACGGCGTCGATGTGATCGTGCTGGCGGTCAAGCCGCAAGCCATGAAGGCTGTGTGCGAGGCGATTCGCCCGAGCCTGAAACCCAATCAACTGGTGGTGTCGATTGCCGCTGGCATCACTTGCGCAAGCATGACTGCGTGGCTCGGCGAGCAGCCAATCGTGCGCTGCATGCCCAACACCCCGGCACTGCTGCGACAGGGCGTCAGCGGTTTGTACGCGACCAGCGAAGTGACCGCCGAGCAGCGTCAGCAAGCCGAAGAGCTGCTGTCTGGCGTCGGTATCGCCCTGTGGCTGAAAGAAGAACAACAACTCGACGCCGTGACCGCTGTGTCCGGCTCCGGCCCGGCGTACTTCTTCCTGCTGATCGAAGCCATGACTGCTGCTGGCGTCAAACTTGGCTTGCCCAAGGACATCGCCGAGCAACTGACTCTGCAAACGGCGCTTGGCGCTGCGCATATGGCGGTGTCCAGCGACGTTGACGCCGCCGAACTGCGCCGCCGTGTGACCTCGCCAAATGGCACTACGGAAGCTGCAATCAAATCATTCCAGGCCAATGGCTTCGAAGCCCTGGTCGAAACCGCACTCGGCGCCGCCGCGCACCGCTCGGCCGAAATGGCCGAACAACTGGGCAAATAAGGAGCCTTACATGATTGGATTGAACACTGCAGCGGTTTACGTGCTGCAAACCCTCGGCAGTCTGTACCTGCTGATCGTGCTGCTGCGCTTCGTCCTGCAACTGGTGCGGGCGAACTTCTACAACCCGCTGTGCCAGTTCGTGGTCAAGGCGACCCAGCCGCTGCTCAAGCCACTGCGCCGGATCATCCCGAGCCTGTTCGGCCTCGACATGTCGTCGCTGGTCCTGGCGATTCTGGTGCAACTGGCGCTGATGGCGCTGACCCTGCTGCTGACTTACGGCACCACCGGCAACCCGCTGCAACTGTTTATCTGGTCGATCATCGGCGTGACCGCACTGTTCCTGAAGATCTTCTTCTTCGCCCTGATCATCAGCGTGATTCTGTCGTGGGTTGCGCCGGGCAGCCACAATCCGGGCGCTGAACTGGTCAACCAGATCTGCGAGCCGGCGCTGGCGCCGTTCCGCAAGTTCCTGCCGAATCTTGGCGGTCTGGACCTGTCGCCGATCTTCGCCTTCCTCGCGCTGAAACTGATCGACATGCTGGTGATCAACAATCTGGCGGCGATGACGATGATGCCGGAAATCCTGCGCTTGCTGATGTGAGCTGGTTCCGTTGGGACGGTGACGACTTGATCCTCGAGTGTCACTTGCAACCGGCAGCCCGCAGCGATGACTTCGCCGGGCTGCACGGCGATCGTTTGAAGATTCGCCTGACTGCGCCGCCGGTTGAGGGCAAGGCCAATGCTTATCTGATGGGCTTTCTGGCCAAGGCGTTCGGGGTTTCCAAGAGCCAGGTCAGTTTGCTCAGCGGCGAGTTGAACCGGCAGAAGCGGGTGAAGATATGTTCGCCGAAGAAGGTGCCGGATTTACCGGGATTGGTTGGGCGCTTGTCTTGAGTTTGGCGGCGTCTGTACCCCTCACCCCAGCCCTCTCCCCCTGGAGAGGGAGCCGATCTATGGTGTTTTCAAAACTTGAGTTCGACTCCATAGCTCAGGACGGTGTAGCTCAAAAGAACACCTCGGTCAGTCCCCTCTACCTCTGGGAGAGGGCTAGGGTGAGGGCCGCTTGCCGCTAACCCCCCCGGTCTTTAGACTTACGCCTCATTTCAACGAGAGCAGGGTCGATGCCAACTGCCTTTCCCCCCGATTCTGTTGGTCTGGTGACGCCGCAAACCGCGCACTTCAGCGATCCGCTGGCGCTGGCCTGTGGCCGCTCGCTGGCCGCCTATGACCTGATCTACGAAACCTACGGCACGCTGAACGCGCAGGCGAGCAACGCCGTGCTGATTTGCCATGCCTTGTCCGGCCATCACCACGCTGCCGGCTATCACAGCGTCGACGACCGCAAACCCGGTTGGTGGGACAGCTGCATCGGCCCGGGTAAACCGATCGACACCAACAAGTTCTTCGTGGTCAGCCTGAACAACCTCGGCGGCTGCAACGGCTCCACCGGCCCGAGCAGCATCAACCCGGAGACCGGCAAACCGTTCGGTGCCGATTTCCCGGTGCTCACCGTGGAAGACTGGGTGCACAGCCAGGCGCGGCTGGCCGACCTGCTCGGCATCGGCCAGTGGGCGGCGGTGATCGGCGGCAGCCTCGGCGGCATGCAGGCGCTGCAATGGACCATCACTTACCCGGATCGCGTGCGTCACTGCCTGGCCATCGCCTCGGCACCGAAGCTGTCGGCGCAGAACATCGCCTTCAACGAAGTGGCGCGTCAGGCGATCCTCACCGACCCGGAATTCCACGGCGGTTCGTTCCAGGAAGCCGGCGTGATTCCAAAGCGCGGGCTGATGCTGGCGCGGATGGTCGGCCACATTACTTACCTGTCCGACGATTCGATGGGCGAGAAGTTCGGCCGTGGCCTGAAGAGCGAAAAGCTCAACTACGACTTCCACAGCGTCGAGTTCCAGGTCGAAAGCTACCTGCGTTATCAGGGCGAAGAGTTCTCCGGACGCTTCGACGCCAACACCTATCTGTTGATGACCAAGGCGCTGGACTACTTCGATCCAGCGGCGAACTTCGACGATAACCTGGCGAAAACCTTTCAAAACGCCACGGCCAAGTTCTGCGTGATGTCGTTTACCACCGACTGGCGCTTCTCTCCGGCCCGTTCGCGGGAACTGGTGGATGCGTTGATGGCGGCGCGCAAAGACGTCAGCTATCTGGAAATCGACGCACCGCAGGGCCACGACGCCTTCCTGATTCCGATCCCGCGCTACTTGCAGGCGTTCGGCAATTACATGAACCGCATCACGCTGTGAGAAAGCCATGAGAGCTGATCTGGAAATCATCCAGGAATGGATCCCCGCCGGCAGCCGCGTCCTCGACCTCGGTTGCGGTGACGGCGAGCTGCTGACCTGGCTGCGCGACAACAAGAACGTCACCGGTTATGGCCTGGAAAACGACGCCGAGAACATCGCCGAGTGCGTGGCCAAGGGCATCAACGTCATCGAGCAGGATCTGGACAAGGGGCTGGGCAACTTCGCCAGCAACAGTTTCGACATCGTCGTCATGACCCAGGCCCTGCAAGCCGTGCACTACCCGGACAAGATCCTCGACGAAATGCTCCGGGTCGGTCGCCAATGCATCATCACCTTCCCGAATTTCGGTCACTGGCGCTGCCGCTGGTACCTGGCAAGCAAGGGGCGCATGCCGGTGTCGGAATTTCTGCCGTACACCTGGTACAACACACCGAACATTCACTTCTGCACCTTCGAAGACTTTGAAGAACTTTGCCGCGAACGTGATGCGAAGGTCATTGATCGGCTTGCCGTGGATCAACAGCACCGCCACGGGTGGGCCAGTAAGCTATGGCCTAATCTGTTAGGTGAGATCGGTATCTACCGCGTCAGCAGCCCGCAGCTTGCAGACCACAAAGTCGCGGTCTGAATCCCGTCATTTCGAGGAGCACGATCATGGGTCGTTTAGCGTTGTTGTTATTGACTGCCTGCCTGAGCGCCAGCGCCATAGCGGCCGACGTCATCAAGGGCGAGCGCAAGGAAACCTTTGGCGACGTCACGGTGCACTACAACACTTTCAACTCGACGTTTCTGACGCCGGACATCGCCAAGGCGGCTGAACTGATTCGCAGCAAAAATCAGGGCGTGATCAATGTCTCGGTGATCAAGGACGGCAAACCGCTGGTCGCCAACGTCACCGGCACGGTCAAAGACCTGACCAGCCAGAGCGTGCCGCTGAATTTCAAGCAAGTCACCGAGCAGGGTGCGATCTACTACATCGCCCAATACCCGGTGCCTCAGCAGGAAACCCGCACCTTTGAAATCAAGGTGCAGAACGGCGACAAGATCAACACCATCAATTTCAACCAAGAACTCTTTCCCGGCGAATGATGAACATTAAGCAGCTCGTACTGGCCAGCCATAACGCCGGCAAACTCAAAGAACTCCAGGCCATGCTCGGCGATTCGGTGCAACTGCGCTCGATTGGCGAGTGGAGCAAGGTCGAGCCGGAAGAAACCGGTCTGTCGTTCGTCGAGAATGCGATCCTCAAGGCACGCAACGCCGCACGCATTTCCGGGCTGCCGGCATTGGCCGACGACTCCGGTCTGGCGGTGGATTTCCTTGGCGGTGCGCCGGGCATCTATTCGGCGCGTTATGCCGACGGCAAGGGCGATGCGGCGAACAATGCCAAATTGCTCGATGCACTGAAAGATGTGCCGGAAGCCGAGCGCGGTGCGCAGTTCGTCTGCGTGCTGGCATTGGTGCGTCACGCCGATGATCCGTTGCCGATCCTCTGCGAAGGCCTGTGGCACGGACGCATCCTGACGGCCGCCAGCGGCGAGCACGGTTTCGGTTATGACCCGCTGTTCTGGGTGCCGGAGCGTGATGTGTCCAGCGCCGAACTGAGTCCGGCCGACAAGAACCAGATCAGCCACCGCGCCCGTGCAATGGATCTGCTGCGCCAGCGTCTGGGCCTGAAATGACCGACAGCCCCTCCGCGTCGTCGCTGATCATCGGCGGTGCCGCTTCTTCGCCTCGGGCGCCGCTGCCAACGCTGCCGCCCCTGGCGCTGTACATCCACATCCCGTGGTGTGTGCGCAAATGTCCGTATTGCGATTTCAACTCACACACCGCCAGCCCGGTTTTGCCGGAGCAGGAATACGTCGACGCCTTGCTGGCCGATCTCGATCAGGATCTGCACGCCGTGTACGGTCGTGAAATCAGCTCGATCTTCTTTGGTGGCGGCACGCCGAGCCTGTTCAGCGCCGAAGCCCTCGGGCGGCTGCTGGAAGGCGTCGAACAGCGGATTCCGTTTGCCCACGACATCGAAATCACTCTGGAAGCCAACCCCGGGACCTTCGAGCAAGAGAAGTTCGTCGCGTACCGCAAGCTGGGGATCAATCGCCTGTCGATCGGCATCCAGAGCTTCCAGCAGGAAAAGCTCAAGGCGCTGGGGCGGATTCACAACGGTGACGAAGCGGTACGCGCGGCCGGTATGGCGCGGCAGGCCGGGTTCGATAACTTCAACCTCGACTTGATGCACGGTTTGCCCGATCAGTCGCTGGACGATGCCCTCAGCGATCTGCGCCAGGCCATCGCGCTGAATCCAACGCACATTTCCTGGTATCAGCTGACGCTGGAGCCGAACACCGTGTTCTGGAACCAGCCGCCGGTGCTGCCGGAAGATGACACGCTGTGGGACATTCAAGAGGCCGGGCAAGCGCTGCTGGCGGAACACGGTTATGCGCAATACGAAGTGTCGGCTTATGCCCAGGCCGGTCGGCCAGCGCGGCACAACCTCAATTACTGGAGTTTCGGCGACTTCATCGGCATAGGCGCGGGAGCCCACGGCAAGCTGAGTCATCCGGACGGACGCATCGTGCGTACCTGGAAGACGCGTCTGCCGAAGGACTATCTCAACCCGGCAAAAAGCTTCCAGGCTGGCGAGAAAGCGCTGACCAACGACGAGATGCCGTTCGAGTTTCTGATGAACGCTTTGCGCCTGACCGCAGGCGTCGAATCGCACCTGTATCCTGAGCGCACCGGGCTGTCGCTGGAAAGCCTCGCTGAAGGCCGGGCCGCGGCAGAACAAAGCGGTCTGTTGCAGGTCGAACCGTCACGTCTGGCGGCCACCGAGCGCGGACAGTTGTTCCTCAACGACTTGCTGCAACAATTTCTGAACTGACTTCAGTGCTAAGGGAAAACGCATGGATTTGATACTCGACCTGCTCGCCACCGTCTCCCGCTGGAGCCGCAGCAACCTCTCGGAAATCGCCCTGGCGCTGGTCGGCTGCCTGCTGGTGCTGTTCGGCGCCGACTTCAAAGGCTGGGTTGAGCAACGCCTGGGCAGCATCGCCGGCGCCCTGCGCGTGCCACTGATGGCGCTGCTCTGCGTGATCGGCAGCGGTGCGGCGCTGATCTATGCAACGCCTTGGGTTATCAAGGGTTTGAGCCAGTTCAACAACTACAGCCTGGCGCCCGTCCTGCTGGTAGTCCTCGTCCTCATCGGCGTCGTCGCCGACCGCCGCTGACTCCGCAAACGCCCCAAAACAACTGTGGGAGCGAGCCTGCTCGCGATAGCGGTGTGTCAGTCGGCATAAGTACTGACTGATCCACTGCTATCGCGAGCAGGCTCACTCCTACATTTTTACCGCGTGATGCTTAGGACTGTTTTTCGAACTTCAGGTCCCACACGCCATGGCCCAGTCGTTCGCCGCGGCGTTCGAACTTGGTGATCGGGCGTTCGGCCGGGCGTGGTACGCACTTGCCGTCTTCGGCGAGGTTGCGATAGCCCGGGGCGACGTTCATCACTTCCAGCATGTATTCGGCGTACGGTTCCCAGTCGGTGGCCATGTGCAGGATGCCGCCAACCTTCAACTTGCTGCGCACCAGTTCAGCGAACGAGGCCTGAACGATACGACGCTTGTGGTGACGGCTCTTGTGCCATGGGTCCGGGAAGAACAGCATCAGGCGATCGAGGCTGTTGTCGGCGATGCAGCGGTTGAGCACTTCGATCGCGTCGCAATCGTAGACGCGCAGGTTGGTCAGGCCTTGCGTCAGCACGCCATTGAGCAGCGCACCGACACCCGGACGGTGCACTTCAACGCCGATGAAATCCTGATCTGGTGCGGCCGCTGCCATTTCCAGCAGCGAGTGGCCCATGCCGAAACCGATCTCCAGCGAGCGCGGTGCCGAACGGCCGAACACTTGATCGTAATCCACCGGCGCGTCGGCCAGCGGCAGCACGTACAGCGGCGTGCCTTGATCCAGACCTTTCTGCTGGCCTTCGGTCATGCGCCCGGCGCGCATCACGAAACTCTTGATGCGGCGGTGTTGGCGCTCGTCGCCTTCTTCCGTCTGGATAGGCGTGTCGTTCGATTCAGTCATCAATGGCTCTTACTTGATCAGACCATCCAGCGGCGAGGAGGCGCTGGCATAGAGTTTTTTCGGCATACGGCCAGCGAGGTAGGCCAGACGGCCTGCAACGATGGCGTGTTTCATGGCTTCAGCCATCATCACCGGCTGCTGGGCGTGGGCGATGGCCGAGTTCATCAGCACCGCATCGCAACCCAGTTCCATGGCGATGGTCGCATCGGACGCAGTGCCGACACCGGCATCGACCAGCACAGGGATTTTGGCTTCTTCGAGGATGATCTGCAGGTTGTACGGGTTGCAGATCCCCAGACCGGAACCAATCAAACCGGCCAGCGGCATGACCGCGATGCAGCCGATTTCCGCCAGTTGGCGGGCGATGATCGGATCATCGCTGGTGTACACCATCACGTCGAAGCCTTCCTTGACCAGTGTTTCCGCAGCCTTGAGGGTTTCGATGACGTTAGGGAACAGGGTCTTCTGGTCGGCCAGTACTTCCAGCTTCACCAGGTTGTGGCCATCGAGCAGCTCACGGGCCAGGCGGCAGGTGCGCACGGCTTCGATGGCGTCGTAGCATCCAGCGGTGTTCGGCAGGAAGGTGTAGCGCTCCGGCGACAGCACGTCGAGCAGGTTCGGCTCGCCTTCGATCTGGCCCAGGTTGGTGCGGCGCACGGCGAAGGTGACGATCTCGGCACCCGAGGCTTCGATGGCCTGACGGGTTTCTTCCATGTCACGGTACTTGCCGGTACCGACCAGCAAACGCGACTGGTAAGTACGACCGGCCAGCACAAAAGGCTTGTCGCTACGAACGATGCTCATGGGGAATCCTCTTTAGGAGTGAGGGTCTTGCAGAATTCTGTGCCCTTGCGGGCCGGGCGATCAGCCGCCGCCGATGGCGTGCACCACTTCGACGTTGTCACCGTCATTGAGCGTGGTGCTGGCATGCTGGCTGCGCGGGACGATATCCAGATTGAGTTCGACTGCCACTCGACGTCCGGTCAGTTCCAGACGAGTGATCAGGGCCGCAACGGTCTCGCCGTCGGGCAGTTCAAGGGATTCGCCGTTCAACTGAATGCGCATGCGTAACGCCGCCATCATTTTTAGGGGCTGGCATTCTAGCCCGATCATGACCTAAAGGTCAGCACCAAGCGTCAAGCGGTTGGTTGCAAGCGCCAGGCGGCGAGGCCCAGGCATAGCCAGCCAATCAGGAACGCCAGGCCACCAAATGGGGTGATGATGCCGAGCTTGCTGATCCCGGTGGTGGTCAGCACGTACAGGCTGCCGGAGAACAGCAGGATGCCAATGGTGAATGACACGCCGGCCCAATTGACCAGTCGGCCCTGAATCTGCGTGGCCAACAGTGCCACACCAAACAGCGCCAAGGTGTGCACCAATTGATAGGTGACGCCGGTATGGAAGATCGCCAGATACTCGGGTGTCAGGCGGTTTTTCAGGCCATGGGCGGCGAATGCACCCAAGGCGACCCCGGTGAAACCGAAAAAAGCGGCCAGCATCAAAAAGCCACGCAGCATTGGGAACTCCAGTCAGACGCGATCGGCAGGGTCTGTATAATGGCCCGCTCCACCGGTTCGGCCAAGCCATCTCTATGCTGCGTACTATTTTCCGTCGTCTCACGAAGGCCCTGCTCTGGTTCGCGGGTGGCAGCGTCTTGCTGGTGCTGGTGTTTCGCTTCGTGCCGCCGCCGGGCACGGCGTTGATGGTCGAGCGCAAGGTCGAATCCTGGGGCGATGGCGAGCCGATTGACCTGCAACGCACGTGGAAGCCGTGGGACGAGATCTCCGATGACCTCAAAGTCGCGGTCATGGCCGGTGAGGATCAGAAGTTTCCCGAGCATTGGGGCTTTGATTTCAGTGCGATCCAGGCAGCGTTGGCCCACAACGAGCTTGGCGGGTCGATTCGCGGCGCCAGCACCTTGAGCCAGCAGGTGTCGAAAAACCTGTTTCTGTGGGCCGGCCGCAGCTATCTGCGTAAAGGCCTGGAGGCGTGGTTTACCGCGCTGATCGAGGTGTTCTGGCCCAAGCAGCGGATCCTTGAGGTGTATCTCAACAGCGTCGAGTGGGATGACGGGGTGTTTGGCGCCGAAGCCGCAGCCCGCCATCACTTTGGTGTGAGCGCGAAGTCGTTGTCGCGGCAGCAGGCGAGTTATCTGGCGGCTGTTCTGCCCAATCCTCGGGTGTGGAGCGCTAGCCATCCGACCGCTTATGTCTCGCGCCGGGCCGGGTGGATTCGTCAGCAGATGAGTCAGCTGGGTGGGGATAGTTACTTGCTGGGGCTGAATGATTCGCGGCGAGCACCTTGGTCGCGATAGCAGGCCACATTCTCCCAGACTCTGAAAATCCCATGTGGGAGCGAGCCTGCTCGCGAATACGGTGTGTCAGTCAACATCAGTGTTGAATGAACATCCGCTTTCGCGAGCAGGCTCGCTCCCACAGGGACCCTCTGTTGAAGCAGAAAAAAAACGCCCCGATCATCGCTGATCGGGGCGTTTTTTATTGCCTGCTCGCCGGTTATGCGGCGATCGACAACTTGAGCTTGTTCATCGCGCTCTTCTCGAGCTGACGAATCCGCTCGGCCGACACGTTGTACTTCTGCGCCAGGTCGTGCAGCGTGGCTTTCTCTTCTGCCAGCCAGCGCTGGTAGAGGATGTCGCGGCTACGTTCGTCCAGCACTTCCAGCGCTTCGTGCAGGTTGTGGTTGGAGTTGTCGCTCCAGTCAGCATCTTCCAGTTGACGCGCCGGGTCGTACCGGTGGTCTTCCAGGTAGTTGGCCGGCGACTGGAAAGCGCTGTCGTCATCGGCTTCAGCAGCCGGGTCGAAAGCCATGTCATGGCCGGTCAGGCGACTTTCCATTTCGCGCACTTCACGCGGCTCGACGCCGAGGCTTTCCGCCACACGGTGGACTTCCTCGTTGTTCAGCCACGCCAGACGTTTTTTCTGGCTGCGCAGGTTGAAGAACAGCTTGCGCTGGGCCTTGGTGGTCGCGACTTTCACAATGCGCCAGTTGCGCAGGATGAACTCGTGAATTTCCGCCTTGATCCAGTGCACGGCGAACGACACCAGACGCACACCCATTTCCGGGTTGAAGCGCTTCACAGCCTTCATCAGGCCGACGTTACCTTCCTGGATCAGGTCAGCCTGAGCCAGACCGTAGCCGGAATAGCTACGGGCAATGTGTACGACAAAACGCAGGTGGGCGAGCACCATCTGCCGAGCCGCCCCCAAATCCTGCTCATAGTAGAGACTCTCGGCCAGTTCACGCTCCTGCTCCGGCGTCAGCAATGGAATGCTGTTGACGGTGTGCACGTAGGCTTCCAGGTTCGCACCCGGAACCAACGCATACGCAGGTTGCAAAGAATTGGTCATACGAAAAAACCTCCCACTTACATACTCGTGCCTCTCGGCACTGCGAAAAATTGACCGGGAATTCAAGTGCAAGTTCCCAAAAAACCGCGAGGTCAATCACGCGCAAAAAAGATTCTACTTCGGCGCCAGCTCCCTGAGATGGCGTGCGACTGCAATCCATGCACCGATATAACCCAACAGCACCGCGCCAAGCAAGAGCGACAGACCGTCGGCAACTGGCACTCCGGCCAGAGCGAAATCGCTGCCGTACAAGCCGGCCAGTCCAACCACCGCGTCGTTCAGCCAGTTCAGGCCGAACGCCAATACACCCCAGGACAGTAGCCCCGCACCGAAGCCATACAACGCGCCCATATAAAGGAAAGGGCGACGCACATAACTGTCAGTGCCGCCGACGAGTTTAATCACTTCTATCTCGGTGCGGCGGTTTTCAATATGAAGACGAATGGTATTGCCTATCACCAAAAGTAATGCAGAAACCAGCAGCACCGTCAGACCGAAGACAAAACGATCGCCAAGCTTGAGGATCGCGGCCAAACGCTCGACCCAGACTAGATCAAGTTGCGCCTGTTGTACCTTGGGCAATTCGGAAAGTTTTTGTCTTAATGCTTCCAGCGTCGGCTTGTCGACCTCGTTCGGGGTGACCAGCACCACGCCCGGCAACGGGTTCTCCGGCAGCTCGCGCAGGGCTTCGCCCAACCCGGATTGCTGCTGAAACTCTTCCAGCGCCTGATCGCGGCCGACATATTCAGCATCCGCTACGCCGGGCATGCCTTTGATCTGCTCGCGCAACGACTCGCCCTGCTCCGGGCTGGCGTCGAGTTGCAGATACAGCGAAATCTGCGCCGCACGCTGCCACGAACCGCCAAGACGCTCGACGTTGTTGAGCAACAGGGACAAGCCCATTGGCAGACTCAGCGCGACCGCCATCACCATGCAGGTGAAGAAGCTGCCGATCGGCTGTTTGCCAAGACGACGCAGGCTGTCGAGCAGACTGGCGCGATGGCTTTCGATCCAGGCACGGAACAGCGTGGCGAAGTCCGGGCCATCGTCTTCGTCGTGTTTTTTCTTCTTCGGTGGTTGCGGATCGGCGGCTTTCGGCGCCACGCGCTCGGAAACCTTCGGACTGCGTGTCGCACTCATTCTCCGGCCTCCCCGTCGCCAATCAATCGGCCGCGTTGGAGGGTCAGCATGCGGTGACGCATGCGCGCGATCAGTGCCAGGTCGTGACTGGCGATCAGCACGCTGGTGCCCAGACGGTTGATGTCTTCGAATACGCCCATGATTTCCGCCGCCAGACGCGGGTCGAGGTTACCGGTCGGTTCGTCCGCCAGCAGCAAGGCCGGGCGGTGCACGATGGCGCGGGCGATGCCGACGCGCTGTTGCTGACCGGTGGACAGGTCGCCCGGGTACAGATCGGTTTTATCCGACAGCGCCACGCGCTCCAGCGCCGAGTCGACACGCTTGGCGATTTCGGCCTTGGACAAGCCAAGAATCTGCAGCGGCAAGGCGACGTTGTTGAACACCGTGCGATCGAACAGCAGTTGGTGATTCTGGAACACCACGCCGATCTGCCGACGCAGGAACGGAATCTGCGCGTTGCTGATGGTGCTCAGGTCTTGCCCGGCCAGCAGCAGTTTGCCGCTGGTCGGACGCTCCATCGCCAGCAACAGGCGCAACAACGTGGATTTACCGGCGCCGGAGTGGCCGGTGACAAACAAGAACTCGCCACGACGGACTCGAAAGCTCAGCTCATGCAAGCCGACGTGACCGTTCGGGTAGCGTTTACCGACCTGTTCGAAACGAATCATGAACGCTCCCGCTCGGCAAACAGTGCCTGGACAAAGGGTTCGGCTTCAAAGGTACGCAAATCGTCGATGCCTTCACCGACGCCGATGTAGCGGATCGGCAAGCCGAACTGCTTGGCCAGGGCGAAAATCACCCCGCCCTTGGCGGTACCGTCGAGCTTGGTCAGCGCCAGGCCGGTCAGTTCGACGGTCTGGTTGAATTGCTTGGCCTGGTTGATGGCGTTCTGGCCGGTGCCGGCGTCGAGCACCAGCAGCACTTCGTGCGGCGCGTCGGCGTCGAGCTTGCCGATCACCCGGCGAACTTTTTTCAGTTCTTCCATCAGGTTGTCTTTGGTGTGCAGGCGACCGGCGGTGTCGGCGATCAATACATCGATACCACGGGCCTTGGCGGCCTGCACGGCGTCGAAGATCACCGAAGCCGAGTCGGCGCCGGTGTGCTGGGCGATGACCGGGATCTTGTTGCGCTCGCCCCAGACTTGCAGCTGTTCCACGGCAGCGGCGCGGAAGGTGTCACCGGCGGCGAGCATGACTTTCTTGCCTTCCAGTTGCAGCTTCTTCGCCAGTTTGCCGATGGTGGTGGTTTTGCCGGCGCCGTTGACGCCCACCACCAGAATCACGAACGGCTTGTTCTGCGAAACGATTTTCAGCGGTTGTTCGACCGGCTTGAGCATCGCTGCCAGTTCGGCCTGCAGGGATTTGTACAGCGCATCGGCGTCGGCCAGCTCTTTGCGGGCGACCTTCTGGGTCAGGCGCTGGATGATCTGCGTGGTGGCTTCGACGCCGACGTCGGCGGTGAGCAGACGGGTTTCGAGGTCATCGAGCAGGTCGTCATCAATGGTTTTGCGGCCGAGGAACAGGCTGGCCATGCCCTCGCCGATGCTGGCGCTGGTTTTCGACAGGCCTTGCTTGAGGCGGGCGAAGAAACCGGCTTTGGTTTCTTCGGTGCGCGGGGCTTCGACTGGGGCCTCGGTAACCACTTCAACCGGCACAACTGGCGCAGCGACGACCGGTGCAGGTGCAGGTGCAGGTGCAGGTGCAGGCTCGGGCTGTTGAACGACCGGAGCAACAAACGCCGGCGCAACAGGCTCAGCAACAACCGGCGCAGGCTCGACAACCGGCTCAACAACAGGCGCCCGAGCCACTTCGGGCACCATCGCAGCAGGCGCTGGAATTTCCGGAGTGATGTGTGGCGCAGCTTCTTCAACCAACGCCACCGGCTCTTCCGCCACCGGCAAGGTCAGCCACGGTTCAGCCGCAGGAGTCAGTGGTAGCTCAGCCGCCACAGGCGCTTCAGGCTCAGGCTCAACCGGTTGCAACACCGGCTCGGCAATCGGCAGCACAATCGGTGCCGGCTCTTCTTCTATGACTGGAGCCGGCGCAGGCGCTGGCTCAGGAATCACCGGCGGCTGTTCGACGACGGGTTCCTGCGGTTTCTTACGCAGCCATCCGAACAGGCTTTTCTTCTCGCCAGCCGCAGCTGGGGTCTTCTTGTCGTCGTTGGAACCAAACATGGAGGACGGCTATCTCACGGTAGCGACGCGCCATAAGGGCGCCCCGGCAAATAAATATTCGATGCAGAACAGACTGTGTTTCATCCAGCTTGTTCACGCGCAACATTTTGTCGAGGCGCCAGCGGCACCTCAAAGAATCGTATAAACGAAGGACTAAACCGGCAAATTCGGCGAAAAAGCGAAGTTTAGTCGATAAACCGTAGCTTTCTGCCGCAAACCCATTCAGCCAGATCAGGTCTGAAAACCTGATAGGCGTGGTCGCCGGTAAAACGGATCAGTATCCTAGCACCCTCTCGCCCGCCGACGCTAAGACCAAGCGGGCAGCCCAACAGGTTAAAAAACGAATGAATGCTCTAGCCCGCCGCGCTGCAGGCCTGCTGCTCAGCACAGTCTGCCTGCCCCTTTCGGCCCTGGCGGCCGACCCGCAACCGACTCATGAATTCACCCTCGACAACGGCCTCAAGGTCGTCGTGCGCGAAGACCATCGCGCACCGGTGGTGGTCTCGCAGGTCTGGTACAAGGTCGGTTCCAGCTACGAAACCCCGGGCCAGACCGGTCTGTCCCACGCGCTTGAGCACATGATGTTCAAGGGCAGTGAAAAAGTCGGTCCCGGCGAAGCCTCGCTGATCCTGCGTGACCTCGGCGCCGAAGAGAACGCCTTCACCAGCGACGATTTCACCGCTTATTACCAGGTGCTGGCCCGCGACCGTCTGGGCGTCGCCTTCGAACTGGAAGCCGACCGCATGGCCAATCTGCGCCTGCCGGCCGACGAGTTCGCCAAGGAAATCGAAGTCATCAAGGAAGAGCGCCGTTTGCGCACCGATGACAAGCCGATGTCCAAGGCTTACGAGCGCTACAAGGCCATGGCCTACCCGGCCAGCGGCTACCACACGCCAACCATTGGCTGGATGGCCGACCTCGACCGCATGAAGGTTGAAGAGCTGCGCCACTGGTACCAATCCTGGTATGTGCCGAACAACGCCACGCTGGTGGTGGTCGGCGACGTGACCCCGGACGAGGTGAAAACCCTCGCTCAACGCTATTTCGGCCCGATCGCCAAACGCGACGTGCCACCGGCGAAAAAGCCGCTGGAACTCGCCGAACCCGGCGAACGCCAGATCACCCTGCACGTGCAGACGCAATTGCCTAGCCTGATGCTCGGTTTCAACGTGCCAAGCATCGCCACGGCTGAAGACAAGCGCTCGGTCAACGCCCTGCGCCTGATCTCGGCCCTGCTCGACGGCGGTTACAGCGGGCGCATCCCGACGCAACTGGAGCGCGGCGAAGAACTGGTCTCCGGCGGTTCGTCGAGCTACGACGCCTATACCCGTGGCGACAGTCTGTTCACCCTGTCGGCAACCCCGAACACGCAGAAGAAAAAGACCATCGCGCAAGCCGAGGCCGGTCTGTGGAAGCTGTTGGAACAGCTGAAAAACACCGCGCCGTCCGCTGAAGAACTGGAGCGCGTGCGAGCACAAGTGATTGCCGGTCTGGTCTTCGAACGTGATTCGATCACCAGTCAGGCCACCGCCATCGGTCAACTCGAGACCGTCGGTCTGTCGTGGAAACTGATGGACACCGAACTGGCCGACCTGGAAAGCGTGACCCCGCAAGACATCCAGAACGCCGCCAAGCTGTATTTCACCCGCGAACGTCTCAGCGTCGCCCACGTCCTGCCACTGGAGACGACTCATGAGTAAGCGCAAATCCCCACGCCTGCTGCTCGGCCTGATCGCCGTGGCGGTGATCGGCTCTGCCGCGCTCTACCTGTCGCCTGGCGCTGACAGCAATGCCAGCGAAGCCCTCGACAACGCCAAGACCAGCCAGAAGCTGCAATCACTGACCGAACTCGACGGCAAGGCCCCGGCCAGCCGCAAACTCGACGTGCAAACCTGGAACACCGCCGAAGGCGCCAAAGTATTGTTCGTCGAAGCCCATGAGCTGCCGATGTTCGACATGCGCCTGATCTTCGCCGCTGGCAGCAGCCAGGACGGCAGCGCGTCGGGTCTGGCGGTGCTGACCAACGCAATGCTCAACGAAGGTGTCGCCGGTAAAGACGTCGGCGCCATCGCGCAAGGCTTCGAAGGCCTCGGTGCGGATTTCGGCAACGGTGCTTTCAAGGACATGGCGCTGGCTTCGCTACGCAGCTTGAGTGCCACCGACAAGCGTGAACCGGCGCTGAAGCTGTTTGCGGAAGTGGTTGGCAAACCGACCTTCCCGGCCGATTCGTTCGCACGCATCAAGAACCAGCTGCTCGCCGGTTTCGAATACCAGAAACAGAACCCCGGCAAACTCGCCAGCCTTGAGCTGATGAAGCGCTTGTACGGCGATCACCCGTACGCGCATTCGAGTGACGGTAACCCGCAGAGCGTGCCGAAGATCACCCTCGCGCAGTTGCGTGAGTTCCACGCCAAGGCCTACGCCGCTGGCAACGTGGTGATCGCGCTGGTCGGCGACCTGTCGCGGGCGGACGCCGAAGCAATTGCCAATCAGGTCTCTTCTGCCCTGCCGAAAGGCCCGGCGCTGGCGAAGATCGCCCAGCCACAGGAACCGAAGGCCAGCACAGGCCATATCGAGTTCCCGTCGAAGCAGACCAATCTGATGATCGCGCAACTGGGTATCGACCGTGACGATCCGGATTACGCCGCGCTGTCGATGGGCAACCAGATCCTCGGTGGCGGCGGTTTCGGCACGCGCCTGATGAGTGAAGTGCGCGAGAAGCGCGGCCTGACCTACGGCGTGTACTCGGCGTTCAGCCCGATGCAGGTACGTGGCCCGTTCATGATCAACCTGCAGACCCGCGCGGAAATGAGCGAAGGCACCCTGAAACTGGTGCAGGACGTGCTTGCCGATTACCTGAAAACCGGGCCGACGCAGAAGGAACTCGACGACGCCAAACGCGAACTGGCCGGCAGTTTCCCGCTGTCCACCGCGAGCAATGCCGATATCGTCGGCCAACTCGGCGCGATGGGCTTCTATAATCTGCCGCTGAGCTACCTGGATGACTTCATGCGTCAGTCGCAAAGCCTGACCGTGGAACAAGTCCGCGACGCTCTGAACAAACACCTGAGCACGGACAAAATGGTCATCGTCACCGCTGGCCCGACCGTGCCGCAAAAGCCGTTACCGGCCCCATCTGATAAACCTGCCGAGCAACCGCTCGGGGTTCCGGAGCACTAATGGCTACCCGATCGCCTAAAAAACCTGCGCAAAACGTCCACAACGGTGTGAACCAGTTGCGCATCATTGGCGGCCAATGGCGCAGCCGCAAGCTGAGCTTCCCCGACGCACCGGGCCTGCGCCCGACGCCGGATCGCGTGCGTGAAACCTTGTTCAACTGGCTCGCACCGTACGTTGAAGGGGCCAAGGTGCTTGATCCGTTCGCCGGCAGTGGCGCGCTGTTTCTCGAAGCGCTGTCCCGTGGCGCGGCCATGGGTCAGGCACTGGATGCCAGCAACATTGCGGTGTCCAGCCTGAAAGAACACCTCGGCACCCTGCGCTGCACCAACGGCCAGGTGCAGACCGCCGACGCCCTGCGTTATCTGGAAACCCAGACCGCAACACCGTTCGACCTGGTATTCCTCGACCCGCCGTTCAACCAGAACCTGCTGCCTGCCGTCTGCACCTTGCTCGAAGAGCGCCATTGGCTGGCGCCGGACTCGTGGATCTACACTGAAAGCGAAACGGCGCCATCGACGCTGGGCCTGCCGGGCAACTGGCGCCTGCACCGCGAGCAGAAATCCGGCCGGGTTTATTACGCGTTGTGGCAACGTACGGCAGAGATCGCCGGTTAACCGACCGGTCCGAATAAGCGGCGCCCCTTCCAACAGGGTCGCCGCTCTGCATCGAGAACCATCGTGTCCACCTCTTCAGAACGCTTCAAACCCGCCTTCGGCCTCGGCAATCCGCACCTGCAAACCTTGTGGGGGCCGCTGTGGCGCAAAACCGTACATATCGAGCGTGAACGCGAACGCCTGTGGCTTGAGGATGGCGACTTTCTCGATCTCGACTGGCACGGCCCGCACACCGCCGATGCACCACTGGTGCTGGTGTTACACGGTCTGACCGGGTCCTCCAATTCGCCTTATGTAGCGGGCATCCAGAAGTCATTGGCTGATCAAGGCTGGGCCAGTGTTGCGTTGAACTGGCGCGGCTGCTCTGGCGAACCGAATTTGCTGCCGCGCAGCTATCACTCCGGCGCCAGCGAAGACCTCGCCGAAACCATCAGACATCTGCGCGCCAAACGACCGCTGGCACCGCTGTATGCCGTCGGCTACTCCCTGGGCGGCAACGTGCTGCTCAAACACCTCGGGGAAACCGGCAGCGCCAGCGGCGTGCTCGGCGCCGTGGCGGTATCAGTGCCGTTTCGCCTCGACCAATGCGCCGACCGCATCGGCCAGGGATTTTCCAAGGTCTATCAGGCGCACTTCATGCGCGAGATGGTCGCCTATATCAAGAACAAGCAGCGGCAGTTTCAACACGACGGGCGTGAAGAAGGACTCGCCGCGCTGGCCGCCCTCGGCTCGCTGGAAAACATGCGCACCTTCTGGGATTTCGATGGCCGGGTAACCGCGCCGTTGCACGGGTTCGAGGATGCCGAGGATTACTATCGCCGCGTTTCTAGCCGCTATTTCCTCGGCGAGATCCGCACGCCGACCCTGATCATTCAAGCGGCGGACGATCCTTTCGTGTTCCCGCACAGTTTGCCGCAGGCCAATGAGCTATCGGCGTCAACCGTCTTCGAATTGCAGGCACGCGGTGGGCATGTCGGCTTTGTCGAAGGCTCGCTGCGTCAGCCCGGTTACTACCTGGAACGACGCATCCCGCAGTGGCTGGCTCGCGTGTCCGCATGAGCGATCAGGGCGAGTCGATCCGCTTCTGGCAAACCGCGCCGCTGGCCGGGGTCGAGTTGCTGTCGGCGCGCTACATCGAGCATCGCTTCGCCCCGCATGTGCATGACGGCTATGTGATCGGCATGATCATGGCCGGCGCCCAGCGTTATCGCTATCGCGGCGCCGAGCATCTGGCGGGCAGCGGCACGCTGGTGTTGATCAATCCCGACGAACTGCACACCGGACACAAGGGCACCGAGGATGGCTGGCTGTATCGGGCGTTTTATCCCGATACCGCGCAAATCGTTTCGTTGCTGGATGAGCTGGAGCTGTCCACCAGCAACCTGCCGGCGTTCGGCGCCACGTTGTATCGCGATGCGGATCTGGTCAACGGCTTTGCGCAGTTGCACCGCTTGCTCGAAAGCCCGACCACCGCGCTGCAACAGCAGACGGTGTGGCGCGAGATGATGTTGCTGCTGTTGCAGCGCCATGCGGCAGTACCGGTGCCCGGTCGAGCGGGTAAAGAACACCGCGCGGTGCTGTTGGGCAAAGAACTGCTGCACGCGCAACTGGCGGCGCCGCCATCGCTGGAAGAGCTCGCAGCGGCGGTGAATCTGTCGCCCTTCCATTTCGCCCGAGTATTCCGTCGCGCCACCGGCATGCCGCCGCACACCTGGCTGATGCAGCAGCGCATCGCCCAGGCGCGCGCACTTCTGCAACACGGCTGCCTGCCCGTGGAGGTCGCCACGCAACTGGGTTTTGCCGATCAGAGCCATTTGAGCCGGCAGTTCAAGCAGGCTTATGGTGTTGGGCCCGCCGCTTACCGTAGCGCCCGACAGCGTCCTTCAGACAACGAATAACCAATGTGGGAGCGAGCCTGCTCGCGAAAGCGGTTGTTCATTCAACATTAATGTCGACTGATCCGACGCCTTCGCGAGCAGGCTCGCTCCCACAGGTATTGGTTATTCGCCGGTGGCGATACCGCGCGAAGGCTCGTTGATCCACTCACTCCACGATCCGGCATACAACGATCCCAACGGATAACCCGCCAGACACAAGGCAAACAGGTTGTGACACGCCGTCACGCCGGACCCGCAATACGCAACCAGATCCGCTGGCGAACGCTCACCGAGCTTCGCGGCAAAACGCTGCTTGAGTTGATCCGCCGGCAGGAATTGTCCATCGCTGCCGAGGTTGTCGGTGAACGCCGCGCATTGCGCATCGGGAATATGCCCGGCAACCGGATCAATCGGCTCGACCTCACCTTTGAAACGCGGCAAAGCCCGGGCATCGATCAACGTCAGCGCCGGTTGACCAAGGCGCTGTTGCAGTTGCTCGGCGCTGAGCAGCAGGCGGGTGTCCGGCTGGCCACTGAAATTGCCACGGGTAACCGTCGGCGCATCCAGGCTCAGCGGGAGCCCCGCCGCATGCCACGCCTTGAGCCCGCCATCGAGAATGAACACGCCATCGCGCTTGCCCAGCCACGCCAGCAACCACCACGCCCGCGCCGCGTAGGCACCGGGACCGTCGTCGTACAAAATCACGTCACTGTCGTTGTTGATGCCCCACGCCTGCAGCCGCTCGATCAACGCCGCAGGTTCGGGCAACGGGTGACGGCCAGTCACGCCTTTGACCACTTTACCGCTGAGGTCACGCTCAAGGTCGGCAAAGCTCGCCCCGGCAATGTGCCCTTCGGCATAGCTGCGCTGACCGTAGACCGGGTCTTCGAGGGCAAAACGACAATCGAGAATCACCAGCCCTGGCTGTTCCTTGCGGTTATCCAGCGTTTGCGGGCTGATCAGTTGCGCAATCGGCATAACGGGCTCCTGAGGGATTTCAACAGAACGGTTTATTTCACGTCTTCGAGGGCCTGGGCCAGCGGCACGTAAAACTCCTCGAACAACGCATTGACCTCGTCACGCGCCTGCTCGGTGACAAACCCGGCTTCAAGCACCAGTACCTGATACACGCCACGTTTAATAGCTTGTTCACTGAGGTGGTTGGAGTTTTCGCGCGTGGTGCACAGGAAGCGCACCCAGGACGTCAGGATGATCCAGGCATTGAGGGTCAGGGATTCGATCTGCACGCGATCCATATCAAGGATCCCGGCGGAAACAAAACCTTCGTAGATCGCCGCGCCCTGAATCACGCAGCGCTGGGAAAAGCGCCGATAGCGGGCGGCCAGTTCCGGATCGCTGTCGAGCAGATGCTCCAGATCGCGGTGCAGAAAGCGGTAGCGCCACATCGCCGAGAGCAATTCCTTGAGATAGAAACGCTTGTCCTCGACCGTCGCCGCGCGCCCCTGCGGCGGACGCAGAAAGCTGTCCACGAGGCTTTCGTACTCACTGAACAACACGGCGATGATCGCCTGCTTGTTGGGGAAGTGGTAGTACAGGTTGCCCGGAGAAATCTCCATGTGGGCGGCAATATGATTGGTGCTGATGCTGCGCTCGCCCTGCTGATTGAACAGTTCAAGGCTGTTCAGCACGATACGCTCGCTGGTTTTTATTCGTGGGGCCATGGCTTGAGCTTTAATTCAGAGTGCGTTGGGGAGCATCTTACGACCTAACCGGAAATGGATAAAACACTGCCGTGCAAGGAAGTCATTTGACTTTCTAGAGCATAGACTCTAAAAAGTTCATCACTACAATAAATCCGGAGCAGACCATGACTGCCGACGTTGCTTACCTGCAAACGCTGCAACAACCGCTGGCCGAACTGGACCGGTTGTTCGAGGCGCAGCGGGCTGCGTATGCCGCCAATCCCATGCCGCCCGCCGCCCAGCGCCAGCAATGGCTCAAGGCCCTGAGTGATTTGCTCAGCAACGAGCGTCAGGCCTTGATCGAGGCGATCAGCTCCGATTTCAGCCATCGCAGCGCCGACGAAACCTCGCTCGCCGAACTGATGCCGAGCCTGCACGGCATTCATTACGCCAGCCGCCATCTCAAAGGCTGGATGAAAGCTTCGCGGCGCAAGGTCGGCATCGCGTTTCAGCCCGCTTCGGCAAAAGTGGTGTATCAGCCTCTCGGCGTAGTCGGCGTCATTGTGCCGTGGAATTACCCGTTGTATCTGGCGGTTGGCCCGCTGGTTGGCGCCTTGGCGGCGGGCAACCGGGTGATGCTCAAACTGAGCGAATCGACCCCGGCCACCGGCTTGTTGATGAAAGAACTGCTGGCGCGAATTTTCCCCGAAGACCTGGTCTGCGTGGTGCTCGGTGAAGCCGACATCGGCGTGGCGTTCTCGCGCTTGCGCTTCGACCACTTGCTGTTCACCGGCGCCACCAGCATCGGCAAACACGTGATGCGCGCCGCCGCCGAAAACCTGACCCCGGTCACCCTGGAACTGGGCGGCAAGTCGCCGGCCATCGTCTCCCGCGATGTCCCGCTCAAAGATGCCGCCGAGCGCATAGCCTTCGGTAAAACCCTCAACGCCGGCCAGACCTGCGTGGCCCCGGATTACGTGCTGGTGCCGGAAGACCGGGTCGGTGCTTTTGTCGAAGCCTATCGCCAGGCGGTGCAGGGTTTTTACCCGACACTCGCCGACAATCCGGACTACACGGCGATCATCAACGAACGCCAACTAGCGCGGCTCAACGGTTATGTAAGCGACGCCACCAGCAAGGGAGCGCTGTTGATTCCGCTGTTCGAGCAGGGCCAGGGCCGACGCATGCCGCACAGTGTGCTGCTGAATGTCAGTGATGAGATGACGGTGATGCAGGACGAAATCTTCGGCCCGCTGCTGCCGATCGTGCCGTATCAGGACCTGGAGCAGGCATTTGCTTACATCAATCAGCGGCCACGTCCTCTGGCTCTTTACTACTTTGGCTACGACAAACGCGAACAGAACAGGGTGCTACACGAAACTCATTCCGGCGGTGTGTGCCTGAACGACACCTTGCTGCATGTGGCTCAGGACGATATGCCATTCGGTGGCATCGGCGCTTCGGGCATGGGCCACTACCACGGTCACGAAGGTTTCCTGACCTTCAGCAAAGCCAAGGGCGTGCTGATTAAACAGCGGTTCAACGCAGCCCGACTGATTTACCCGCCCTACGGCACATCGATTCAGAAACTGATCCAGAAGCTGTTCATTCGCTAAACCTTTGTCATCGCCGGGTAATAAAAACAATGCACCCAAGCCTGACCGAAACACCTGCACTGTCGCGCCGTGGCCTGCTGAAATTCAGCCTTGGCGCCACGGCGTTTCTCGCCACCGCCGGACTCGGCGCCAGCCTAAGTGGCTGTTCGTCGAGCGTCGCGGCCAACGGCTTTGTCTCGTTGCGCGACGGCGACCTGCTGTTTCTGCGCGCACTGATTCCGGTGATGCTCGACGGCGCCGTGGCAGCCGAGAAGATGCCGAGCGCGGTTGATGGCACGCTCAAGTCGCTGGACTACAGCCTTGATCACCTGTCGCCGGAAATGCTCAAGCTCACCCGGCAACTGTTCGACGTACTCGGCATGGCCGTGACGCGCGGGCCACTCACCGGGATCTGGGGCAGTTGGGAGAACGCCAGTGCCGAGGCCATGCGGCATTTCCTTGATCGCTGGGAAAACAGCTCATTGAATTTGTTGCGCATGGGGCATAGCTCGTTGCAGCAGATGGTGATGATGGCCTGGTATACCCGCGCAGAATCGTGGGCGCATTGCGGTTATCCAGGGCCGCCTAGCGTCTGAAACCGTGTCGTTCCCTTCGCGAGCAAGCTCGCTCCCACAGGGGAGTGCATTTCAAATGTGGGAGCGAGCCTGCTCGCGAAGAGGTCGGCCGCCACACCGCCGCATCCAAAAATAATAAAGAGAACCTGATCGATGCCCGTACCCGACCCGTTCCGCGAAGGCCTCGCCCGAGGCTGGAAAACCTACAACGGCGCACAACTGAGCGACG
Source organism: Pseudomonas zeae (assembly GCF_014268485.2). NCBI lineage: Bacteria > Pseudomonadati > Pseudomonadota > Gammaproteobacteria > Pseudomonadales > Pseudomonadaceae > Pseudomonas > Pseudomonas zeae. Next base: position 6,460,924 of record NZ_CP077090.1, read on the forward strand.
ATCTCAGCCTTGAAGCCGACGTGGCCATCATCGGCAGCGGCGCCGGTGGCGGCACCACGGCAGAAATCCTCAGCGCTGCCGGCTACAAAGTTCTGCTGATCGAAGAAGGCCCGCTGAAAACCAGTTCAGATTTCAAAATGCTCGAAGACAAGGCCTACAGCAGCCTTTATCAGGAAGGCATCGGGCGCATGAGCAAGGACGGCGCGATCACCATTCTTCAGGGCCGCGCGGTCGGCGGCACGACGCTGATCAACTGGACCTCGAGCTTTCGCACCCCGGAGCCGACCCTCGAGCACTGGGCCAAGGAACACAACGTCAAAGGCCATAACCCTGCCGAGATGGCGCCGTGGTTCGAGAAAATGGAGCAGCGCCTCGGCGTCGCCCCGTGGATGGTGCCACCCAATGCCAACAACGACGTCATCCGTAAAGGCTGCGAGCAACTTGGCTATAGCTGGCACGTGATCCCACGTAACGTGCGCGGCTGCTGGAACCTCGGCTATTGCGGCATGGGCTGTCCGACCAATGCCAAACAATCGATGATGGTCACGACCATTCCGGCGACATTGGAAATGGGCGGCGAACTGCTTTATCTGGCCCGCGCGGAGAAGCTGCTGATCAACGGCGACAAGGTCACTGGCCTGCAATGCGTGGCGATGGACGAACGTTGCGTCACGCCGACCGGGCGAAAGATCACGGTCAAGGCGCGGCATTACGTGCTCGCCGGCGGCGGCATCAACAGCCCGGCGCTGCTGCTGCGTTCGGATGCTGCGGACCCACATAAAACCCTGGGAAAACGTACCTTCCTGCACCCGGTGAACATGTCCGCAGCGCGCTTCGACGAAGTCATCAACCCGTTTTACGGGGCGCCGCAGTCGATCTACTCCGACCATTTCCAGTGGAAGGACGGCACCAGCGGGCCGATGGCCTTCAAACTCGAAGTGCCGCCGTTGCATCCGGCCTTGGCTGCGACCCTGCTCGGCGGCTTTGGCGCAGAGAGCGCGCAACACATGGCGGACCTGCCGCACACCCACGCCATGCTGGCCTTGCTACGTGACGGTTTTCACCCGGACAGCACGGGCGGCACCGTCGAGCTGCGTGGCGATGGTTCGCCGGTGCTCGACTATCAGGTGTCACCCTACGCCTGGGAAGGCTTGCGCCGGGCTTTTCACGTCATGGCCGAAATCCAGTTCGCCGGCGGTGCAAAAGCGGTGATGCCGATGCACGCCGACGCCCGTTACGTGAAAACCCTGGCTGAGGCCCGCACGTTGATCGATGGTTTGAGCCTTGAGCTGTACCGCACGCGTCTGGGCAGCGCGCATGTCATGGGCGGTTGCGCGATGGGCGAAGAGCCGAAAAGCGCAGTCACCGACAGTCTCGGCCGGCATCATCAACTGGCTAATCTGTCGATTCACGACGGCTCGCTGTTCCCTACCAGCATCGGCGCCAACCCGCAGCTATCGGTGTATGGCCTGACCGCGCAACTGGCGACTTCCCTCGCCGATCGGCTGAGAAACCCGTGAAAAAACCGATTAATTGCCTCGTCTATAGTGCTTTCTTACCCAACAGGCGACTTGGCCGACCGGGACGGCTGCGATACCATCCGACTCCCCAACGGACTCCCGCCAGGACGACGCGATGAACCGAGTGTTGTACCCAGGTACCTTCGACCCTATTACCAAGGGCCATGGCGATCTGGTCGAACGCGCCTCGCGCCTGTTCGACCACGTGATTATTGCAGTCGCTGCCAGCCCGAAGAAAAACCCGCTGTTCCCGCTGGAACAACGGGTAGAACTGGCTCGCGAAGTGACCAAACACCTGCCGAACGTGGAAGTGGTCGGTTTCTCGACACTGCTGGCGCATTTCGCCAAAGAGCAGAACGCCAACGTGTTCCTGCGCGGTCTGCGTGCGGTGTCGGACTTCGAATACGAATTCCAGCTGGCCAACATGAACCGTCAGTTGGCCCCGGATGTGGAGAGCCTGTTTCTCACGCCGTCCGAGCGTTATTCGTTCATTTCCTCGACGCTCGTGCGGGAAATTGCCGCGCTGGGCGGCGATATCAGCAAGTTCGTCCACCCGGCCGTGGCTGATGCGTTGACCCTGCGCTTCAAGAAGTAGGAGCTGCCGAAGGCTGTGATCTTTTGCTTTTAAAAGATTGCAGTCTCGTGCCCTTGATCGCAGCCGCGTGCACTGCGCTCGCCAATGCGGCACAATTGCGCGCATTGATTTATAGCGCCCGGGCCTGCCGCCCCGGCTGGAGTTAGCATGTCCCTGATCATCACCGACGATTGCATCAACTGCGACGTCTGCGAACCCGAGTGCCCGAACGCCGCCATCTCCCAAGGCGAAGAGATCTACGTGATCGACCCGAACCTGTGCACCCAGTGCGTCGGCCACTACGACGAACCACAATGCCAGCAGGTCTGCCCGGTGGATTGCATTCCGCTGGACGAAGCGCATCCGGAGACTGAAGAACAGTTGATGGAGAAATACCGCAAGATCACCGGCAAGGCCTGATTCGATAGTTTTATAGCGATTTTTCGGGCCTCTTCGCGAGCAGGCTCGCTCCCACATTGGATTTGCGTCGCTCACAAATCCCCTGTGGGAGCGAGCCTGCTCGCGAAAGGGCCATTAGCTGCTCCGCAAATCCCTGATCAGCTTACTCGCGCTGCTCAAACCCCTCCCCGATACACCCCAGGCACCGCACAAAAGCGGCTTTAGCCGGATCAACTACCAGCGCCTGCCCGGCATCGCCCACCCCGCCGCCCAGTGCGGTGAACGGCAACGACACGACGAACGCCCCCGCACCGATGACCGTCGCCACCACCAATAAAGGTCGGGCAATCAGCAAGTCGCCGATCATCGCGTAGGCCGGTGGATTCTGGATGGTGTAGCGCGGGTCACCGCTGCCGTTTTCCGTGGCCTGAACCGCCAGACTGGAACACAGCAGCAGCGTAATAACGAGGGTTTGCAAGGATTTCATGGCACGATCCTTCGGGCTGAACAGTGAGACCACTCACTATAGACCGTAGGACTTTTTCAGCCTGTTGCCTCAGGTCTGGCAGCGCGGGCAGAACACACTGGCACGCTGGCCGAGCTTCACTTCACGCAAACCGGTACCGCAGACCTTGCAGTGTTCACCGCCACGGCCATAGACAAACAGTTCCTGCTGGAAATACCCCGGCTGACCGTCGCCGCCAATGAAATCGCGCAGCGTCGTACCTCCGCGCTCGATGGCAGCGGCCAGAATGCGTTTGATCTCTATCGCCAGCTTCAGATAGCGCCCCCGGGAAATGCCCCCGGCCTCGCGGCGCGGGTCAATCCCGGCGGCGAACAGCGCTTCGGTCGCGTAAATATTGCCGACCCCGACCACCACTGCGTTGTCCATGATGAACGGCTTGACCGCCATCGACCGCCCGCGTGACAGCTGAAACAAGCGCTCGCCGTCGAACAGATCGGTCAGTGGCTCAGGCCCCAAGCGAATCAGCAGTTCATGATTGAGCGGGTCGTTGCTCCACAACATCGCGCCGAACCGGCGCGGATCGGTGTAGCGCAGCGCCAGCCCCGACTCCAGCTCGATATCGACGTGTTCGTGCTTAAGCGCCGGCAATCCGGCTTCAACCAGACGCAAATTACCCGACATGCCCAAGTGGCTGATCAGCGTGCCGACTTCGGCGTTGATCAGCAGATACTTGGCGCGACGCTCGACCAGCACGATGCGCTGCCCCGACAGGCGCACATCGAGGTCTTCGGGGATCGGCCAGCGCAACCGCCGGTCACGCACGATCACCCGACTGACGCGCTGGCCTTCCAGGTGCGGGGCAATCCCGCGACGGGTGGTTTCGACTTCTGGCAGTTCAGGCATGGCGTTCTCGGATCAATGCGCGCCGAGGTCGCGGATTGTTTGTTTGAGAGTTTCGAAGTCGTAATCCGACAGTCCTACATAGTCGAGTACCAGCGGGCCGACGGCGTTCCATTCGGAATCTTCGGTCTGGTTGCCCAGCACACGGTATGACGCACAAATATGCTCGGCCATCTTCAGGATTGCCAGGAGGTTTTTCAGCTGACTGTTGCGCGACGATTCATCGCTGAAGATCGCCAGGGCGTTGTGGTGATTGGCGATCGCCGCACTGACATGCTCCGGCAGGCGCCACGACTTGGCGGTGTAGTAGCCGACCACCGCGTGGTTGGTGTTGAACTCGCTGTTCTCGGTGTCGACCACCCGACATTCGGCGCTGGCATTGGCGTAAGCCTTTTCCAGCACCGTCATGTAATTGGGAAACCGTTGCAGCATCAACGGCACGCCACAATCGTGGAACAGGCCCAAGGCGTATGCCTCGTCACCGGCCTGAGTGCCGATACGCTTGGCCAGCGTCAGGCAGGTCATCGCCACATCCTGGGCGGTGTCCCAGAAGCGGTTAAGGGTGACGATGGTGTCGTCGTTCATCTCGCCCTTGATCGACTGCGCGTTGATCAGGTTGATGATCGAGCGGCTACCCAGCAGGTTCACCGCGCGCTGAATCGAGGTGATTTTGTTGCTCAAGCCGTAATACGGCGAGTTGACGATCTTCAGCAACGAGCCGGACAGCCCGGGATCCTGGGCGATCAGCTTGGCGATCACCTCCAGGTCCGGGTCGGGCATGTACTGCTCCATTTGCAGATCCACCATGATCTGCGGTTGCGCAGGCACGCTGATGCCTTGCAGCGATTGTTGAATCTGTTCGGTGGTCAGCTCTTGGGACATAAGTACACACTCTGGGACAGGCGGCGATTCTAACCTCTAAAAACCGCACGACGACACACCAGTGGGCAATTGTCAGGAACTTTCATTCACGTCCAGGCTTCGGAATCTGTAATGCCCAACGGGTCACACCGGCCCATTGCGGCGGCAAACTCCCACAGACTCAGGAGCTTATCGATGGCCACTTCCCTCAACGGCAAACGCGTCGCCATTTTGGTAACAGACGGTTTCGAACAGGTCGAACTGACCGGTCCCAAGCAGGCACTGGAGCAAGCGGGCGCGCAAGTCGACATCCTCTCCGCCGAGGCCGGCAAGGTCAAAGGCTGGAACCACGATAAACCAGCGGACGACTTCGAGGTCGACCAGACTTTTCAGAGCGCCAGCAGCGAGCAGTACGACGCGATCGTCTTGCCGGGCGGCGTGCAGAACTCCGACACCATCCGCATCGATCAGGATGCCCAGCACCTGGTCAAGACCGGCGCCTCTGCCGGCAAACCGATTGCGGTGATCTGCCATGGCGGATGGCTGCTGATTTCCGCCGGGCTGGTCAACGGCAAGACCATGACCAGTTACAAGACACTCAAGGATGACCTGGTGAATGCCGGGGCCAACTGGGTCGATAAAGAAGTGGTCAAGGATGGTCACCTGATCAGCAGCCGTCAGCCGGATGATATTCCGGCGTTCAGCAAGGAGTTGATCACCGCGCTGTCGGCGTAGCATTGGGGACCGCATTCGCGAGCAGGCTCGCTCCCACAAAGGGCTTGTGACCGACACAAGACCAATGTGGGAGCGAGCCTGCTCGCGAAGAGGCCATCAGCGTTTCATCGCTCTCCAATCCCGGCACCAGCCCCAACACGCTATACTCCCGCTCTTTTTTCCGGAGCGACGTCATGTCCCTGCCTAGCTTGCGCCTCAAAGCCAACGCCGACCGTCGCCTGCGCGCCGGTCACCTGTGGGTCTACAGCAACGAAATCGATGTAGCCGCCACCCCGCTGCACGGCTTCAATGCCGGCGACCAGGCCATCCTCGAAGCCGCTGGCGGCAAGCCGTTGGGCATCGTGGCGATGAGCCCGAACAACCTGATCTGCGCCCGCCTGCTGTCGCGCGATATTAAAGTTGCGCTGGACAAGTCGCTGCTGGTGCACCGTCTGAACGTGGCCCTGTCACTGCGCGAGCGCCTGTTCGACAAACCGTTCTACCGTCTGGTCTACGGTGACTCCGACCTGTTGCCAGGTCTGGTGGTTGACCGTTTCGGCGACATCCTTGTGGTGCAGATCGCCTCGGCGACCATGGAAGCGCACAAAGATGACGTGATCGCTGCCCTGACCCAAGTGCTCAAGCCAAGCGGCATCCTGTTCAAGAACGACTCCGCCGCGCGCGATGCCGAAGGCCTCAACCGCTACGTCGAAACCGTGTTCGGCCTGGTGCCGGAGTGGGTGGCGCTGGAAGAGAACGGCGTGAAATTCGAAGCCCCGGTCATTCAGGGGCAGAAAACCGGCTGGTTCTACGACCACCGCATGAACCGTGCACGCCTGGCCCCTTACGCCAAAGGCAAACGCGTCCTCGACCTCTATAGCTACATCGGTGGCTGGGGCGTGCAGGCTGCTGCGTTCGGCGCCAGCGAAGTGTTCTGCGTCGACGCCTCGGCTTTCGCCCTCGACGGCGTTGAGCGCAACGCCGCGCTGAACGGTTTCGCCGACAAGATGACCTGCATCGAAGGCGACGTCTTCGAGGCCTTGAAAGAGCTGAAAGCCAGCGAAGAGCGCTTCGACGTGATCGTGGCCGACCCGCCAGCGTTCATCAAACGCAAGAAAGACATGAAAAACGGCGAAGGCGCCTACCGTCGCCTGAACGAGCAAGCCATGCGCCTGCTCAACAAGGACGGCATCCTGGTCAGCGCGTCGTGCTCGATGCACCTGCCGGAAGATGACCTGCAGAACATCCTGCTGACCAGCGCCCGTCACCTGGATCGCAACATCCAGTTGCTCGAGCGTGGTGGCCAGGGTCCGGATCACCCGGTGCACCCTGCCATCGCCGAAACACGCTACATCAAGAGCATCACCTGCCGCCTGCTGCCCAACAGCTGATTTTTTGCGGATAACGGGGAGCCAGCAGGCTCCCCGTTTTGGTTTCTGGCATCGCCCTTCCCTTCGCTATCTTCCTGAACTTCCTACAATTATATTCCCGCAGACATGCAGGACATTTCCTTACGTCTTTTAATTACTGAAACTTGCCCTACAAGTTTATTTCCAGCTAAAGATTGCTCCGACAAAATTACTGGAAATTTCCTACCTAATATCCCCTTGCCAATAATCCATTACAAACTATTATGAAGTTGTCACCACGAGGTGACTTCAACTATCAATGAACAAGGAGTTCACATCATGAAAAGTATTTCTCTGGAAAGTAAAAAAATCGCAAACCTGGCTTTTCTGGTTGCCCCTAAAGCCCGCTAAGTAAGTCAGGACGCTGGGGAGTGCCGGCAACCCGGCGTCCTTTTGACTTCTTCCAGAGTGAAACGATCAATATGCACATCAATCCTTACTTGTTTATATTGCCGCGCCAGACCGGACAAGTTGTGTGGAATTATAAAAACCATACACAACACGAACTTGATCTGAACTATGCAACTCGCCTTGCGCAACTAATCAACGATCCTCAACTGTTCGACGCGCACAACATAATAGACACACAACTATTGAGCGCAGATATTCTTACCGTTTCAAAAATAGACAATCCGCCATGGGGCTGGGATGAGCTGTCGAAGATTTATCACATCGGCACACAAAATATTCCCTGCGAACATACCCCACAGAATATTCACGAGTGGTCCAGGCAATATCTGGCGCACTGCAACGAAGTACTGGCCACCCCACAGCCTGCTGCAGACCGCCCGACGCCAGCACCCGAGCAGCGTATCGCCCTGCCTGCGCCGGGCGCTTTGAATAACGACCGTCTGGGAAATGTTCTGCTTCAGCGCAAAACCTGCCGTTCCTATTCAGGTGCAGCGATATCGCTGAAGGACGTCGGCACCCTGCTTTACCTTTCCCTCGGTTATCTCCATGAACGAGACAATGATCGCGACGACAGCATCGCCCAAGGACTAAGCGCACGGCGAAGCAGTCCTTCCGCGGGGGGCCTGAACGCTTGCGAAGGCTTCCTCCTGGTGCAGAACGTCGAAGGCCTGGAACCGGGCATCTATGCCTATCATCCGGCCGACCACACCCTGAGCCGGATCAATCCGCTGCCTCAACCAGCGCTGGGCCAATTGCTCGGCGGTCAGCACTTCATCAACAACCTGCCGCTGGGGTTGTTCATCACCGCCCGTTTTGACCGGCTCTGGTGGAAGTACGAACACTCGCGGGCCTATCGCATGGCCTTCGTTGAAGCGGGCCACTTGTCGCAAACCTTTCAACTGGTCGCCACGGCACTGGGCCTCAACACCTGGCTGACCGGCGCATTTGCCGACCAGCAGGTCGAAGCACTGCTCAATCTCGAGGGCAGCGCTGAACAACCGCTGTTCTTTGTTGGCTGTGGACAAAGCGACGGGCAAGTGATGTGCCACGAAATGCGCGAGCTGTTGCGCGAGGGACAGGCATGACCCTGTCGATGGCCGACCCTGATCAAGCGCCGGTGTCCTGGGCGCTCAAATTTACCTTGGGAGACTGGGAAAGCCGGGCCTCGGTGCGCAGCAGTACCCATGACTATCAATTGCCCGACGATGTGCCGCTGCAACTGCAAACCCGCCACTGGTTCCCGCCGGCATTTCTGCCTTATCTGGCACATCCGGCCATCCAGGCGGCGGGGCGCGACGTACAGCATCGACTGGCAGCCAACCATCTGGTGCATTTTCTCGATTACACCACCTTGCTTGAACACCGCATCGTCAATCGTGCAGTGGAAGTCATCGTGCACCGGGAACTGCCCCTTTACGTGCCTCTGCCGATGAAGCACGCCGCGTTGCAGCTCTACACCGACGAGGGTTATCACGCGCTGTTCTCCAATCGTCTCGCCGAACAGATCGCCGCGTTTTACGGGTTCACCGGACGTCCGACGATTCCGAAGCGCATCAGCCGCCTCAACGCACTGATCGCCCGCATCCCGGAAAACAACCGGCCACTGGCATGGTTTCTGCTCGGTTTCGTCTCGGAAACCATCATTGCCCGCGAGCTGCTGGACGTCTGCCGCGACAGCCTGGTGTCCAGCGTCAACGACATGCTGCGCGACCACCTGACTGACGAAGCCCGCCACAGCCGCTACTTCAGCGAGGTGTTCCATTATTTCTGGCTGTCGATGAACAGCCGCCAGCGTGCGTTTGTGAGCCGGACACTGCTGGAGATCATCGGGATTTTTTTCGAGGCCGACGAACGCTGGCTGCAACAGAGCCTGCGAGGGGCAGGCATCGCCGACAGTGACGTGAAACAAATCGTCGGCGGCATGGCAACGGTGCAAGCCAACCGGGCCCGTGCACGATCAGGCGCCATCGCAACGCTGGACGCACTACGCAAGGCCGGTTTTTTCGCACTTCCCCATAACCAGAAACTTTTCGCCAAGGCAGGACTGATCGATGGATAAAGGACAATCCGTGGCAACCACCAGGCAGCGCCGCGCCGCTGTCAGCCTGTTGCTGGCCATGGTGCTGCTGGGTGTGTTTCCACTGGACGTGCTGCTGCCCTCCTTTCCGGCAATGGCGACGCACTTTCTCCGTTCACCGGCAGACATCGCACTGTCCATCAGCCTGTTCGCCGTGGGGATCGCGTTTGCCCAGCTTTTGATCGGCCCCCTCTCGGACGTGATCGGGCGCAAGGGCCTGTTACTCGCCGGCATGAGCGTATCGATGCTGGGTGCGTTCGGTTGCGTGATGACCTCCGATTACACGCTATTCCTGATATTTCGGGTGATGCAGGCCTTGGGCTGTGGATGTTTCGTGCTGTCGCAGGCACTGGTGCAGGATCTGTTCGAAGGTGAAGAGCGCGACCGGTTACGGATCCTGATGGTCACGGCGACCGGGATATTCATTTCGGTATCGCCGCTGGCCGGGACTTTTCTCCAGGCGACACTTGGTTGGCGCGGCAGCTTCTGGATCTTTTGCGCACTGTCCGCCACGGTGCTGATCAAGGCCTGGCTGTTTTTACCGAGCAGCCGACCGGCCTCAGGTGGTTCGCCGACCGGCTTCATTCAATCCTACCGACGCGTGTTGGGGGACTTCGAGTTTGTCGGCTACTGGCTGATTTCGGCGTTTGCCTTCGCTTGCCACTTCTCGTTCATCGTGATTTCGCCGCTGATTTTCATGGACCAACTGCAACTCGCGCCTTACGACTTTTCGCTGATCCTGCTGGTTTACGGTGCGGCGTATGTTGTCGGCGGGATCATCGCCGCGGTACTCAATCGACGCATCACGCCGGTTCAGCAAATCTTCACCGGGCTGAGCCTGATACTGCTGTCGGGACTGGCAATGCTGTACCTGGCAGCCAATCATGTGTTGGCGCCGGCCACGGTGTTGATCCCGATGCTGATCTGCACCGCCGGCACCACCATTGCCCGCCCTGCCGCCACCTCTCGGGCCATGGGCCTGTTTCCTGAGAACGCCGGCACATCGGCCTCGGCGGGCAGTACGATCATCTTTATATGTGGCGGCCTGATCAGCGCATTGATCAGCCTCAGTCCGGCCAATCTGCAATTGACGCTGGGCTACAGCTTTTTGCTGCTGAGCGCGATTGCGCTGGTGCTCAACAACCGGCTCAGCCGTCGCGCGAAAAACCTTGAAGGCAACGTCATGGCGCAGACCGGCGGTGATTAAACCCGCCGGTCGTCATCCCATACACGCCGTCGGCACTGGAACAACGCTTTGCGCCATTCCCTCCAGACGCCAGCGGTGTAGAATCGGCTGATTCATCGCCATTCATCCCCCGGCGGGTTTATGAGCTCAGGCTGAGACCAGCGGCGATCCCGCAACGTCATCGGCAACTTCACGGACACACGGCCATTTCTGAGTGTTCCAGACGTCAATAGAAGCTCACTCCCCTTTTGCACCTGATTAGTAAGTGATTAGCCGCCCGGAGTGCTCCATGCCAGATTACCGCTCGAAAACATCCACCCACGGCCGCAACATGGCCGGTGCCCGCGCACTGTGGCGCGCCACGGGGATGAAAGATGACGACTTCAAAAAGCCGATCATCGCCATTGCCAACTCGTTTACCCAGTTCGTACCGGGCCACGTGCACCTGAAGGACCTCGGTCAACTGGTCGCCCGTGAAATCGAACGCGCCGGTGGCGTGGCCAAGGAATTCAACACCATCGCCGTGGATGACGGCATCGCCATGGGCCACGACGGCATGCTGTATTCGCTGCCGAGTCGCGAAATCATCGCCGACTCCGTCGAGTACATGGTCAACGCCCACTGCGCCGACGCCATCGTCTGCATCTCCAACTGCGACAAGATCACCCCGGGCATGCTGATGGCTGCCTTGCGCCTGAACATTCCGGTGATTTTCGTTTCCGGCGGCCCGATGGAAGCCGGCAAGACCAAACTCGCTTCCCACGGCCTCGACCTTGTCGATGCCATGGTGATCGCCGCCGACGCCAGCGCTTCTGACGAGAAAGTCGCTGAGTACGAGCGCAGCGCCTGTCCGACCTGCGGTTCGTGCTCCGGCATGTTCACCGCCAACTCGATGAACTGCCTGACCGAAGCACTGGGTCTGGCATTGCCCGGCAATGGTTCGACCCTCGCCACCCACAGCGACCGCGAACAACTGTTCCTGCAGGCCGGCCGCACCATCGTCGAGCTGTGCAAACGCTACTACGGCGAGAACGATGAGTCGGTATTGCCGCGCAACATCGCCAACTTCAAGGCGTTCGAGAACGCGATGATGCTCGACATCGCCATGGGCGGTTCGACCAATACCATCCTGCACTTGCTCGCTGCCGCTCAGGAAGCCGAGATCGATTTCGACCTGCGCGACATCGATCGTCTCTCGCGCAGCGTCCCGCAACTGTGCAAAGTGGCGCCGAACATCCAGAAGTACCACATGGAAGACGTGCACCGCGCCGGCGGCATCTTCAGCATCCTCGGCTCGCTGGCCCGTGGCGGTCTGCTGCACACCGACCTGCCGACTGTGCACAGCCGCAGCATGGAAGAAGCCATCGCCAAGTGGGACATCACCCAGACCGACGATGAAGCGGTGCACCACTTCTTCAAGGCTGGTCCTGCCGGCATTCCGACGCAGACGGCGTTCAGCCAGTCGACCCGTTGGGAAACCCTCGATGACGACCGTGAAAACGGCTGCATCCGCAGTTTCGAACACGCCTATTCGCAAGAAGGTGGTTTGGCCGTGCTGTACGGCAACATCGCGCTCGATGGCTGCGTGGTGAAAACCGCCGGTGTTGACGAGTCGATCCACGTCTTCGAAGGCAACGCGAAGATCTTTGAAAGCCAGGACAGCGCCGTACGCGGCATCCTCGCTGACGAAGTGAAGGAAGGCGATATCGTCATCATTCGCTACGAAGGCCCGAAAGGCGGCCCGGGCATGCAGGAAATGCTCTACCCGACGTCGTACCTGAAATCCAAAGGTCTGGGCAAAGCCTGTGCGCTGCTCACCGACGGCCGTTTCTCCGGCGGCACGTCGGGTCTGTCCATCGGCCACGCTTCGCCAGAAGCAGCAGCCGGCGGCGCTATCGGTCTGGTGCAGGACGGCGACAAGGTGCTGATCGACATTCCGAACCGCTCGATCAACCTGTTGGTCAGCGACGAAGAACTGGCGGCACGCCGCGCCGAGCAGGACAAGAAAGGCTGGAAACCGGTCGAGGTGCGTCCACGCAAAGTGACCACCGCCCTCAAGGCCTACGCCCTGCTGGCGACCAGTGCCGACAAGGGTGCTGTGCGTAACAAAGCGATGCTCGACGGGCTGTAAGCCTCAGCTGTCGAAAAGAAAATGCCCCGCCAAGTGCGGGGCATTTTTTTGTCTGGCCGAAATCCCAAAGTCACTGCAGATCAAACTGTGTGCGAGCCTGCTCGCGAATGCGGTATGTCAGAAACGAAGAAGGTGACTGACACTACGCTTTCGCGAGCAGGCTCGCTCCCACATTGGATCGGTGTGGCTTACTGAATCTCCTCCGGTTTGACGATCACCCAGTTCTTGTCCGCTGTCACCGGCAAACCTTCCTTGGCCTGCGCCGCCGCGTGCTTGGCCATCATGCCGTTCAACTGCGTCATGTACTTGTCCTTGCGGTTGACCCACAAGTGAATCCCGCCCTTGGCCACATCGACATCGTGGAACAGCATGTAACCGTCGCTGGTCGGGGTATCGCCACCGACCAATACCGGTTTTTTCCATTCATCGATGTAGGTCAGAATCGCTGCGTGCTTGCCGGCCATCCACGTCGCCGGCGTCCACAGATACGGCGTCAGTTCGAGCCCAAGGTTGGCCTTCTCGTCATATTTGCCGGCGGTAATCTGCTTGCGTGCCGTGGTCAGTTCGTTGGTCTCGCGGTTCTTCAGCAGGGTGGTCACGCCGATGACGTTTTGCGGTTTGACGTTGTAGCCGTACTTCGGATCCGCCGCGACCATGCGCACCAGCTCTTCAGAGGCGGCGGTCATCACGTAGACCTCAATGCCGTTCTCCATCAGCTTGTTGTACAGCTCTTGCTGGCCGGTGAAGATCTTCGGCGGATTGACGTCGAGTTTCTTGACCACATCGCCTTCGTAGTAAGTCGCTGGCACCGGCTTGCCCGAAGCCATCAGCTCATCGACGTAGCCTTTGAGTTCCTTGAGGGTGAAACCGGAGAACACCTGCGCCACCCACGGGTAGCAGACCATGTCGTCGACTTCGCAGAGGCGGTAGTAGTAACTGAACAGGCTTTCCTTGTGGTCGGCGGTGTCCTTGAACGGCATCAGTTTCAGGGAAGGATCAAGCTTGTCGCGGGTGATCAGGCCCTTGTTTTCCATGAACGGCAACAAGGATTCTTCGAGGTCGTAGCGGTAACTGGTGTTGTCCATGTCGAACACCGCGTAGTTACCCTTGTTGGCGTTGGCGGCGATCATCGCGTCCAGCGCCTTGGCCTGATCGGCCGGCCAGTGTTTCAGGTCGGTGGCGAACGCCTGAGTGGCCAGGCCCATGCCCACAGCCAGTGCGACAGCCAGAAATTTCGGTGCGAACTTCATAAGCCTCTTCTCCCTGATTCAAAGAGATCGACGCTAACAAATATGTGTGACAGTCCTCGTCTGTCAGCGACCGCCCTCGTCCCTGTTTGCGCCAGATGCATTGCCGAGAGCGACACGGGCTTATTCCAAAAACGACGGACGCCCTAAGATTTCGGTATTAAATCATTGCAAATCAAGCTGTTAGGCTTGCCGGTTCGCAGCAGCCCCGGAAGGCTGTTGGCACAGTCTTTCCTGGAGATCTCATGAATCTACCGTTGATTCTCAACCTGCTGGTGTTCCTCGCCCTGCTCTTCGGTCTGGCACAAACCCGCCACACCACGTGGAGCCTGGCGAAAAAAGTCCTGCTCGCGCTGGTGCTGGGTGTTGCGTTCGGCGTGGCCCTGCACACCGTTTACGGTGCCGGCAACCCAGTGCTGAAAGCTTCGATCGGCTGGTTCGATCTGGTCGGCAACGGCTACGTGCAGTTGCTGCAAATGATCGTCATCCCGTTGGTGTTCGCCTCGATCCTCAGCGCCGTGGCACGCCTGCACAATGCTTCGTCGCTGGGCAAGATCAGCTTCCTGACCATCGGCACCCTGCTGTTCACCACTGCGATCGCGGCGCTGATCGGCATCGGCCTGACCAACCTGTTCGGCCTCACCGCTGAAGGTCTGGTCGCCGGCACCCAGGAAATGGCCCGTCTGCAAACCATTCAGACCGACTACGCCGGCAAGGTCGCCGATCTGAATGTGCCGCAACTGCTGCTGTCGTTCATCCCGCAAAACCCGTTTGCCGATCTGGCGCGGGCCAAGCCAACCTCGATCATCAGCGTGGTGATTTTCGCCGCATTCCTCGGGGTTGCCGCGCTGCAACTGCTCAAGGATGACGTCGAGAAAGGTCAGAAAGTGATCAACGCCATCGACACCCTGCAAGCCTGGGTGATGCGCCTGGTGCGTCTGGTGATGAAACTGACCCCATACGGCGTGCTGGCGCTGATGACCAAAGTGGTCGCCGGTTCCAACCTGCAAGACATCATCAAACTCGGCAGTTTTGTGGTGGTGTCGTACCTCGGTCTGGGCCTGATGTTCGTCGTGCACGGTTTGCTGGTGTCGGCGGCGGGTATCAACCCGTTGCGCTTCTTCCGCAAGATCTGGCCGGTGCTGACGTTCGCGTTCACCAGCCGCTCCAGCGCGGCGAGCATTCCGCTGAGCATTGAGGCGCAGACCCGCCGTCTGGGGATTCCGCAGTCGGTGGCGAGTTTTGCTGCATCGTTCGGCGCGACGATTGGCCAGAACGGTTGCGCCGGTTTGTACCCGGCGATGTTGGCGGTGATGGTTGCGCCAACCGTAGGCATCAATCCGCTGGATCCGCTGTGGATCGCGACGCTGGTGGCGATTGTGACCTTGAGTTCGGCGGGTGTGGCCGGTGTGGGTGGCGGCGCGACGTTCGCGGCGCTGATCGTGCTGCCGGCAATGGGGTTGCCGGTGTCACTGGTGGCGTTGCTGATTTCGGTTGAGCCGCTGATCGACATGGGCCGCACGGCGTTGAACGTGAGTGGCTCGATTACCGCTGGGGCGATTACCAGTCAGGTGATGCAGCAGACTGATAAAGAATTGCTGGATGCTGATGAGCATGCGGAGCTGGCTCAGGCTTAAGCTCATCTTTGCCTGATCTGGCCACTTCGCGAGCAGGCTCGCTCCCACATAGGAATGCGTTTCCCCTGTGGGAGCGAGCTTGCTCCGGGCGGCGTTCCGACGAAGCTCTTAGGCTTTCTCCCAAACCTCAAAGCTGTACGCAGGTTTGTCGCCCTCAGCCGGATTCGGCACATTCGAGACCAGTTTCCACTGCTCCAAATCAAACTCCGGAAACCACGCATCCCCCTCCGGGCTCAACGCCACGCGAGTCAGATACAGACGATCCGCCCGCGCCAGCCCTTGCGCATACAACTGCGCGCCGCCAATCAGCATCAGCTCATCGACGCCCTGCTCCTTCGCCCATTCCTCGGCGCGAACCACGGCTGCTTCCAGCGACGGATAAACTTCCGCACCTTCGAGTACCAGACTGGCCTGACGGCTGACCACGATGTTCAAGCGCCCCGGCAATGGCCGGCCGAGCGAATCCCAGGTCTTGCGACCCATGATGATCGGCTTGCCCAAGGTGGTGGCCTTGAAGTATTTGAAGTCCCCCGGCAGGTGCCAGGGCATGCTGTTGTCGACGCCGATCACGCGGTTTTCACCGAGGGCTGCGATCAGGCTGAGGGGGAGTGATTTAGTCATGCCGGCGAGGATACCAGAGCCGCGCTTACCCCGATAAGCGCCACAGCGGTTATGCTCAGCGCTCATTTAAGCGACGGGACGCCGCGTGACTGAACTGACTCCACTGCAAAACCTCTGGCTGACCGAGACCGTGCGCCTGCGCGAAGAACACGCAGGCCCCTTGGAAGATCTGGAAGCCAACCGACTGGCGCGCACGGCCGGCGGCGATCTGCCGAGCCGCATTCAACGCCGGGCGCTGTGGCTGGCCGAACGTGACGGACTGACGGCAGCCCTCAAACACTGGCTGCAAGGTGCGCGTCTGGCGCTGGTGCTGATGGCGCTACTGGCCTGCGTCACTGGCGCAGGCATGGCATTTTCTGCGCTCGGCGACGGCACACGAGCGGTCAATATTTTCTGGGCGCTGGGCACCTTGCTCGGGGTCAATCTGATCCTCCTGCTGAGCTGGGCGCTGGGCCTGCTTTTCGCTGGCGAACACGGAGCAGCGCTCGGCCGCCTGTGGCTGTGGCTCAGCGAAAAATTTGCCCGGGACGCCAAGGCCGCGCAATTACCCCCCGCATTACTGGTCTTGCTGCAACGCCACAAACTCAATCGCTGGGCGATTGGCACGCTGGTCAATGGCCTGTGGCTGCTGATCATGTTCAGCGCGCTAAGCATGCTGATATTGATGATGGCCACTCGGCAATATGACTTCATCTGGGAAAGCACGCTGCTGGGCGCAGACTTCTTCGCGGCACTGACTGATGCGTTGACGGTGATTCCCCATGCGCTGGGCTGGAGTGCGCCGAGCGTGGACATGATTCGCGTGACGCTGGACACCGATTACAACCGCGTCCTGGTTCGCCAGATGTGGGCGATATGGCTGGTCGGCGCGGTGCTGATCTATGGCGTGCTACCCCGTCTGCTGCTGATGCTGTTCTGCCGTTGGCGCTGGAAGCGTGGTCGGGATCGCTTGCGTCTGGACTTGAACCTGCCCGGCTACGCGCAACTGCGCGAACGTCTGATGCCGACCAGCGAACGCCTCGGCGTCAACGATCCGGAGCCTGCGCAACTGCACCGCGTCGAAAGCAGCGTCGGCGGACTCGCCAGCGAAGGTGCCTTATTGGTCGCCATCGAACTCGATGAACAACGCCCATGGCCACCCGCACTGCCGAAAAACGTCAGCAACGCCGGCATCCTCGACAGTCGCGAATCGCGCCATAAACTCCTCGAACAACTCAGCCGCTTCCCGCCGGCACGTCTGGCGATTGCCTGCGACCCACGGCGCTCGCCGGATCGCGGCAGCCTCGCCTTGATCGCTGAACTGGCGCGTAGCGCGGGCGAGACTCGCGTGTGGCTGCTGCAAGCGCCACCGGGCGAAGCACTGGATGCCGAGCGCCTCGGCGACTGGCACATCGCGCTGCAACAGCTGGATCTGCAGTTTGCCGATTGCGCACCGTTGAACTGGCTGGAGAGTGGCCATGACTGACGCCTGGAAAGCGCCGCTGAAACTCGCGGTGGTCGGCCACACCAACGTCGGCAAAACCTCGCTGCTACGCACGCTGACCCGCGATGTCGGCTTCGGCGAAGTCTCCCATCGCCCGAGCACCACGCGGCATGTCGAAGGCGCGCGGTTGTCGGTGGACGGCGAACCGTTACTCGACCTCTACGACACGCCTGGCCTGGAAGATGCGATCGCTCTGCTGGATTTTCTCGAACGACTGGAGCGACCCGGCGAACGCCTCGATGGCCCTGCGCGGCTGACGCGGTTTCTCGACGGCAGCGAAGCGCGCCAGCGTTTCGAGCAGGAGGCGAAAGTGCTACGGCAACTGCTTACTTCCGACGCCGGTTTGTATGTGATCGACGCCCGCGAACCGGTGTTGGCCAAGTATCGCGATGAGCTGGAAGTACTCGCCAGTTGCGGCAAACCGCTGCTGCCGGTACTGAATTTTGTCAGCAGCGCCAACCATCGCGAGCCAGATTGGCGTGAAGCGCTGGCGCGGCTTGGTCTGCATGCTCTGGTGCGTTTCGACAGCGTGGCGCCGCCGGAGGATGGCGAGCGACGGCTGTACGAAAGTCTCGCGTTGTTGCTGGAGAATGCTCGGCCACAATTGGAGCGGTTGATTGCCGATCAGCAGGCTCAGCGCCTTGCCCGTCAGCAAAGTGCGGCGCGATTGATTGCTGAATTGTTGATCGACTGCGCCGCGTGTCGGCGCAGTGTGGTCAGTGAAGCCGAGCAGGAACAGCAGGCGATCAGTGAACTGCGCAAAGCTGTGCGCCAGCGTGAGCAGAAGTGTGTTGAGGCGCTGCTCAAGCTGTATGCGTTCCGCCCGCAAGATGCGGCGGCGAGTGATTTGCCGCTGCTGGATGGGCGCTGGGGCGATGACTTGTTCAATCCGGAAACCTTGAAGCAACTCGGCGTGCGCGTGGGTGGCGGCATTGCTGCCGGTGCGGCGGCGGGGGCTGGTGTGGATTTGCTGGTCGGCGGGATTACCCTTGGCGCGGCGGCGCTGGCGGGTGCAATTGCCGGTGGTGCGCTACAAACGGCGCGCAGTTATGGCAGTCGCTTGCTGGGCAAGATCAAAGGGCAGCGTGAGCTGACAGTGAATGACGGGGTGTTGCGGCTGCTGGCGTTGCGTCAGCGGCAACTGGTGTTGGCGCTGGATCAGCGTGGGCATGCGGCGATGGATACGGTTCAGGTGGCGACACCGCAGGACAAGACCTGGCGCGAGGGCAAGTTGCCGGAGGCATTGAGCAAGGCGCGGGCACATCCGCAGTGGTCGTCGCTCAATCCGCAGGCGAAATTGAATCAAGCGGAACGGCAGGAGCAGATTGAGGCGTTGGTGGGGAAGGTGCTTGAGCTGTAGACGCCGACCCTCACCCCAGCCCTCTCCCAGAGGGAGAGGGAGCTGACCGTGTTGTTCTTCCGTCATACGTCGACCTGAGATATCCAGTCGAACTCAGGTTTAAAAGGCATGAAAATCGGCTCCCTCTCCCTCCGGGAGAGGGCTGGGGTGAGGGCGACAATCACACAGTAGACAACAATCTCGCAGCCTTACGCTTCAAAACCCCAAGATCCATCACCGGCACCGCCATCTCCTTGGCCAGCTCATCCCACTGGCGCATCCGCAGACTGACCGCACACAACGGATCCCGCGCAAACGCATCCGCTTCAGCCTCGGTCATCACCCCGCCCTGATACGCCAGCGTCCGCCGACTCGCCTCACTCAGCCGATCAAAATACCCCGGCTCACGCAACGTCAGATACCGCTTGGCCTGCACGTGATATTCCACCAGCCGCGCCATGCGCTCGCTGAACCCGGCCTCACGCAAATAATCCGCACCCAGCCGTTCATGGCTGACCACGCCATACCCGCCCATGTTCTCCGCGCCCTCGGTACACAAATGGCCGATGTCATGGAAGAACGCCGCGAGCACCACTTCGTCATCGAAGCCTTCGGCCATCGCCAGCTCAGCGGCCTGGGACATGTGCTCGATCTGCGACACCGGCTCGCCGATGTAATCGCTAGTGCCAAAGCGCTCATACAAGCCGAACACCCGGGCGACGACTTGCTCGTGACCTGTCATCAATCTTCCTCCAGCAACTGCGCGATATTGCGCTCAGCCAACGCCGGGCCGACGCTCATGCCGACGCCGGTGTGCATCAGCGCCACACTTAGCCCCGCTGCCGGGCGCAGGAACGAGAACGGCCCCGGCCCCCGGGAACCATAGACGCCCTGCCAGCGCTCGACCACTTGCACCTTGCAGCCCAGCGTCTGCTCGGCGAGTTCAAGCATCCAGTTATCCACTTGCTCGGCGTTGAACGGTGAAGGATCGCTGCCGTAATGATGCGAGTCGCCGATGATCAGTTCGCCGTACGGCGTCGGGCTGATCAACAGGTGGATGCCGTTGTCGTGCAGGTGCGGTTGCTCACGGAGGATTTGCGCCTGCACCGCCGCTGCTTCCGGCAGATCGGCGAAGGCGCCGTAATGCACGCAACTGAGGCCGGTGAGCAAGGCGTGTTGCAGATTCAGTTCGGTCTGCGGTTTGGCGCGGAGCATTTGCAGGCGGCAGATTTGCGGGTCGAGTGCGGCAATCGGCTCGGCCAGCAAAGTCTGATAATCGTGGCCGGAGCAGACGATAATCTGCTTCGCCGTAAAGCTGCCGACGGTGCTGTGCAGACGCCCCGGTTCGACGTCGCGCACCAGCGTGGAGAAATGAAACTCCACACCAAGGTCGCGGCGCAGATAATCGATCAGTGCCGGAATCGCTTCGCGCGAATACAGCTGTTGATCGTCCATACCGTGCAACGCGGCGCGGTGGTGGCTGAACTGACCGTGATACAGATCGCGCAAGGCAGCGCCGCGCAGCAACTGGATGTTGTAACCGTGTTCCACGGCGCGACCGTTGCAGAAGGCTTCGAGCAGATGTTCTTCGGCTTCAGTGCGGGCAAACAAGTAGGAGCCGTTGCGTTTGATTTGCAGCCCGGCGAGTTGCGCCCAGTCGCCCCATATTTCGCGGCTGGCCTTGGCCAGTTCGAGCATTGGGCCCGGCGGTTGGCCGGTGACCAAGGCCTGACCGAAGTTGCGCACCGAAGCGCCGAGGGGGGTAGCGGTGCGTTCGAAAACGGCGACCTTGAGGCCGCGTTTGGCGGCGGCGTAGGCGTGGGACAGGCCGAGGATGCCGGCGCCGACGATCAGCAGGTCTAGGTGTTGTGTCATTTAGAAATGTCCTGCATGAGAGACCGCTTTCGCGAGCAGGCTCGCTCCCACAGGGATTTTTAGTGCCCACAGCATTTGCGTTCACTGAAGATCCAATGTGGGAGCGAGCCTGCTCGCGAAGGGGCCCTGTCAGTCGATGGAGATCTTACTTGGCAACCACTTTCTCGGACTTGCCGTCATAACGCTTGCGCCACTCGGTGAGGATCTCGTCGCGGTTCTTCGAGGCCCAGGCAAAGTCGTTCTTGATCAGGCGTTGCTCATAATCCGCCGGCAATTCGGTCTGCGGCTTGGCGATCCCTGGCTGCGCGAGGACAGCGAAGTTCTCCTTGTACAGATCCATCGCCTCAGCACTCGCTGAGAAGTCAGCCAGTTTCTTCGCGGCCTCTTCATGCGGCGTACCTTTGATCACCGCCGTCGCTTCGATCTCCCAACCCAGGCCTTCCTTCGGCAGGATGATGTCCAGCGGCGCGCCCTGACGCTTGAGCTGTACCGCCGGGTATTCAAAGGAAATACCAATCGGGAATTCGCCCGCCGCTGCCAGTTTGCAAGGCTTGGAACCGGAGTGAACGTACTGGCCGATGTTCTGGTGCAGACCGTCCATATAGGCCCAGCCCTGCTTCTCGCCGAAGGTTTGCAGCCAGGCGCTGACGTCGAGGAAACCGGTGCCGGACGACGCCGGATTCGGCATGACGATCTTGCCCTTGTACTCAGGTTTGGTCAGGTCCTGCCAGCTCACGGGCTTGGTCAGGCCCTGCTTCTCGGCCTCGACGGTGTTGAAGCAAATAGTCGCGGCCCAGACGTCCATGCCGACCCACGCTGGCGGGTTGGCGGCGTCGCGGTAGTTCGCGCCGATCTTGCCGAGGTCCTTCGGCGCGTAGCTCTGCAGCATGCCTTGCTGATCGAGGATCGCCAGGCTCGAAGCCGCGAGGCCCCACACCGCATCAGCCTGCGGACGAGCCTTCTCGGCGAGCAGCTTGGCGGTGATGATCCCGGTGGAATCACGCACCCACTTGATCTCGACGTCCGGGTTGGCCTTTTCGAAGGCTTCTTTGTAGGACTTCAATTGCTCGGCCTCGAGGGCGGTGTACACCGTCAACTCGGTTTTTGCCGCGAAGGCATTCAGGCTGAAAGTAGCGAGCACAGCAGCGGCCAGGGCCATAGGCTTGAACATGATCGTTTTCCTGTAAGTGAGTTGAATCAGTGACCGGGCGCGGTTTGCCGCCAGGCTTGAGAACGGCGCAGCAAGCCGCGCGAAGCCCACGCCAGCAGCAAGGACACGCCCGCCGAGGTGAACAGAATCAGGGTCGACATCGCCGCCGCGCCGCCGACGTTGCCGGCGTCATCCATGTTCAGCACTGCCACCGCCGCGAGGATGGTGTCGGGGCTGTAGAGGAAGATCGCCGCCGACACCGTGGTCATCGCCGAGACGAACAGGTAGCGCACGATGTCGAGCAGCGCCGGCAGGCAGATCGGCACAGTGACACGCAGGTAGTGGCGGTACAGCGGCGCTTTGAGCGACAGCGCGGCGGCTTCGAACTCGGCATCGAGTTGGCGCAGCGCGGTGGTCGCGGTCATTTGTGCGGTGGTCAGGTAGTGCGCAATCGTGCAGACGATCAGCAGCGTCATCGTCCCGTAGAGCACATGCAGCGGATTACCCGTGAGGTTGAAGAAGAAGACGTAACCCAGACCGAGCACCAGCCCCGGCACCGCCATCGGCACAAAACTGAGCATGCGCAGGGCCAGGTTGAGTCCGCGTTGGCTGCGGGTTTTCTCCATCAGGTAAGCGCCGGTAAAGATCAGCACACTGCCGATCAGCGCCGTGCCCAACGCCATCTTCAGACTGTTGCTGTAGGCCAGCCAGCCACCGCCGGCGGTTTCGTTGAACTGATAGTGGTTGAGCGACAGCGACAGGTTGTACGGCCAGAACTTCACCAGCGAGGAAAACACCGCCATGCCGAACACCAGAATCAACGCGGCGCTGATCAGCACAACAATCGCCAGATAGCAGCCATCGCGCAGTTTCGACGGTGCCGGTTTGAACACCTGTGCACGCCCGCTCATGGAATCGCCGTGTCGCCGACGCAACCACGCATCGACGCCGAAGCTGAACAGCGCCGGCAGCAACAGCACCATGCCGATCAACGCGCCGCGACCGAATTGCTGTTGGCCGACCACGGCTTTGTAGGCTTCCAGCGCCAGCACTTGATAGTCGCCACCGACCACCACCGGCACCCCGAAATCGGTGATGGTCAGGGTGAACACCAAACAGAACGCGGCAAACACCGCTTGGCGAGTGGCCGGCCAGGTGATGCTGCGGAAAGCCTTGGCGGGACTGGCGCCCATGCTCGACGCAGCATCAAACAGACGCGCATCGGCCAGCGACAGCGCCGAGAGCAAAATCATCAATGCATGCGGGAAGGTGTAAATCACCTCACCCAGCACAATCCCCCAGAACCCGTAGATGTTGTCCGAGAGCAGGCCGCGCAACATGCCCTGGTTGCCGAACAGATAGACCAGTGCAATGCCTGGCAGCATCGACGGCGCCATCAACGGCAGCAGGGAAATTCCGCGCCAGATGCCCTTCGCCGGAATCATTGTGCGTTGCAGCGCGTAGGCAAACAGGTAGGCCAGCGGTACGACGATGGCCGCGACGCTGAGGGAAACTTTCAGGCTGTTGCCGAACAGCCAGTGGAAATTCTCGCTGCTCACCAGCTCCTTCGCCGCGACCCAGCCACCGCCCTGCCCGGCTTCACTGCTGAAGCCGCGCCAGAAGATCGCCAGCAACGGCAGCAACACCGCGACGCCAAGCAACAGCAGCAAGAGAAGCTTGCCGCCGACGACAAAAATGCGGTCGCCAATCTCGGCTTTCGAGGACTGTCGCACCTGCTTGTGCGGTAGCGGCAGCGCGAGGTTGCTGTTCATCAGGCAAACACCTGCAGGCTGCGCGGCGGCAAGGCGACCATGATTTGCTGGGCGCCGAGGCGCGGCATGGCTTCCGGCGCGAGTTCGGCGAGCAGTGCGTGGCCCGGCAACTGATCGAGTTCGAAGCTCATGCGGCAGCGGTTGCCGAGGAAGGTGATCTCGCGGACTTTGGCCGGGAACAGGTTTTCTTCGTGCACCGGCGGATTGACGTTGATCGCTTCCGGGCGGCAGAACAACCGGCCCGAGGCGCGCTGGATGCTGCCGTCGCTGAGGCGCAGGTTCATTCCGCCGACCTGCGCGTGAGTGTCGCTGCTGCGCTGGAACGGCAGCCAGTTGCCCTGACCAACGAACTCGGCCACGAACGGTGTGGCCGGGCGGTTGTAGATTTCCTGCGGCGTGGCGTACTGCTCGACGCGGCCGTTGTTCATCACGGCGATGCGGTCGGCCATCAGCATGGCTTCGTCCTGATTGTGCGTGACCATCAGCGTGGTGATGCCGAGGTTGCGTTGCAGCTGGCGCAGTTCGGTGCACAGATGCTCGCGGACGCGGGCGTCGAGGGCGGACATCGGTTCATCGAGCAACAACAGCGATGGTGCTGGTGCCAAGGCCCGAGCAAGAGCAACGCGCTGTTGCTGGCCGCCGGACAATTGGCCGGGGAATTTTTTCTCGCTGCCAGTGAGGCCGACCAGTTCGAGCATTTGCCCGACGCGACGGCGTACTTCATCACGACCGCTGCCAGCGAGGCCGTAGGCAATGTTCGCTTCGACGGTCAGATTGGGGAACAGCGCGTAAGACTGGAACAGAATCCCGTAGTCGCGGGCTTGTGGGGCAAGGTGCGAAACGTCGCGGTCGCCGAGGTACAGCTCGCCACTGTCCTGCTTCTCCAGACCGGCGATGCAGCGCAGCAACGTGGTCTTGCCGCAGCCCGACGGGCCGAGCAGGCACACCAGCTCACCGGCGGCGACGTCGAGGGAGACGTTATCCAGCGCAGTGAACGCGCCGAAGCGTTTCTGTACGCCGCGCACTTTCATCGGCGCACCGGGGTTGGTCAGGGCAGTTGCGATGGCAGGATTCATGGACAGACCTCATCAAGCAGATGGGGCCAATCCTAGAGTTGTAATGCGTCCGTCATGTGGCAGTGAGGCAAAAACGGCCGATAGTGGTATTCGGGGATTTTGGTTCAGAAGATTCAGGTCTTGGGTTGTTTGAACCGACGCCTTCGCGAGCAGGCTCGCTCCCACAGGGGATAGTGTTCACAACCCAAATCCAAAGTGGGAGCGAGCCTGCTCGCGAAGAGGCCAGCTCGCACACTGAAGATCTCAGGCCGGCGACATTTCCTGCGCCAACCCAAGAAACGCCGCCGGCAACCGCGCGCCCTTCCTCTCCTTCAGGCAATACAGATATTCGGGAATCTGCGGCGCATTTTCGATCGTCAACACGCGCAACTGCGGATCATGCGGCACTTCCTGACGGGCAATGATGCTGATGCCGATATTGCGCAGTACCGCCTCACGGATCGACTCACGGCTGCCAATCTCCAGCAACGGACCGAAACTCACCCCGGCGCTGGCCAGCAACTCTTGAGTCAGCCGCCGGGTCGTTGACCCGGTTTCGCGCATCAACAAGGTATGCCCGGCCAGTGCGCTCAATGTCACATGATCATGGGCCGCCAGCGGATGGTTGCGATGCACCGCCAGCACCAGTGGATCAGTGCCGAGCACCCGGCGAATCAATCGCGCATCGTCGAGCAACTGTGACGAAGCGGCGACGTCCACTCGGTAATCCTCCAGCGCTTCGAGCACCTGCTGCGAGTTACCGATTTCCACCGACACTTCCACCTGCGGCAAGCGCTCGCGGAAGGTCTTCACCAGATCGAGGATGTAATACGGCGCCGTCGCGGCAATGCGCAAAGTACCCTGCACCTGACCGCTGTTGCGCAGGAAGAACTCGATGTCGGCCTCCTGCTGCAACAGCGTCTTGACCATCGGCAGCAACCGCGCACCTTCCTCGCTGACGCTCAGACGCCGGCCGCCACGGTAGAACAACTCCACCGAATACTGGCTTTCCAGATTGCGGATCTGCGTGGTCACGGTCGGTTGGCTGAGACCGAGTTTTTTCGCCGCCAGCGTGATGCTGCCCAGGCGGGCGACCATGTAAAACGCTTTCAGCTCGGCACTCAGCACAACCTTTCCTCATCTATTTGCGCAGCAGGCGCAAACCGTTGAACACCACCAACAGGCTTACGCCCATGTCGGCGAACACCGCCATCCACATGGTGGCGAGCCCGGCGAAGGTTACCGCAAGAAAGATAGCCTTGATCACCAGTGCCAACGCAATGTTCTGTTTCAGGATGCTTGCGGTATTGCGCGACAGGCTGATGAACGCCGGAATCTTGCGCAGATCGTCGTCCATCAGGGCGACATCGGCGGTTTCAATCGCGGTGTCGGTACCGGCCGCGGCCATGGCAAAACCAATCTCGGCGCGGGCCAGTGCCGGCGCGTCGTTGATACCGTCGCCGACCATGCCGACTCGGCGGCCCTGTGCATAAAGCTCTTCGATGGCTTGCAGCTTGTCGGTCGGCAGCAAGTCGCCACGCGCTTCGTCGATCCCGACCTGTGCGGCAATCGCTTGGGCGGTGTGGACGTTGTCGCCGGTGAGCATCAGGGTTTTCACCCCGAGTTCATGCAATTGGCGGATCGCTTCGCGGCTGGTCTCCTTGACGGTGTCGGCCACGGCGAACAGTGCCAGCGGGCCAGAGCTGTCGAGCAGTAACACCACGGATTTGCCCTGTTTCTCCAGCGCGAAGAGCGTTTCTTCCAACGCCGGCGAGCACAAACCGAGTTCTTCGACCAGGCGATGGTTGCCCAAGTGGTACGTCTGGCCGTTGATTTCGCCTTTGACGCCGCGCCCGCCCAATGCTTCGAAGTTATCCACAATCAGCGCAGCGAAGTTTTTATCCACAGCGGCGTTGGCGATGGCCAGCGACACCGGGTGATCGGAGCGTCCTGCCAACGCCGCAGCGATTGCAGGTGCGCTGGCATCGGCGGTTGGATCGAGCGACAGGTAATCGGTCTGCACCGGTTTGCCGTGGGTGATCGTCCCGGTTTTATCCAGCGCCAGATAATCCAGTTTGAAGCCGCCCTCCAGGTACACGCCGCCCTTGACCAGAATGCCTTTGCGCGCCGCTGCCGCGAGGCCGCTGACGATAGTCACCGGGGTGGAAATCACCAGTGCGCATGGGCATGCAACCACCAGCAACACTAGCGCACGGTAGATCCAGTCGAACCACACAGCGCCCATGAACAGCGGCGGAATGATCGCCACGGCCAAGGCAAACACGAACACTACCGGCGTGTAGATTTTCGAGAATTGATCGACGAAGCGTTGGGTCGGCGCACGCGCGCCTTGGGCCTGCTCGACGGCGTGGATGATCCGCGCAAGAGTCGAGTTGTTCGCCGCTGCGGTCACCGCGTATTCCAGCGAACCGGCCTGGTTGATGGTGCCGGCGAAAACTTTGTCGCCGACAGTTTTCTCCACCGGCAGGCTCTCACCGGTGATCGGCGCCTGGTCGATGGTCGAACTGCCGCTGACCACTTCACCGTCCAGCGCGATACGCTCGCCGGGTTTCACTCGCACGCGGGCGCCGAGCTCGACGCTCTTCACGTCCTGCTCAATCCACGAACCGTCAGCCTGCAACACCGTGGCTTGTTCCGGCGTCATCTGCATCAGGCCGCTGATCGCGTTGCGCGCACGGTCCAGCGAGCGCGCTTCGATCAACTCGGCGACGGTGAACAGGAACATCACCATCGCCGCTTCCGGCCACTGACCGATGAGGATGGCACCGGTGACGGCGATGCTCATCAGTGCGTTGATGTTGAGGTTGCGGTTCTTCAGGGCGATCCAGCCCTTTTTGTAGGTAGTCAGGCCACCGCTGAGGATCGACACCAGCGCAATGATCGCCACCACCCAGGTGGGAGCGGCGTTGGTGAAGTGGATGACTTCGGCAGCGAGGGCGCCGACACCGGACAGCGCCAAGGGCCACCAAAGCTTTTTCACTGGCGCCGGGGCCGGTGCTTCGACGCCCGCCTCCAGAGGCTCGGCGTGCATGCCGAGGGATTTGATCGCTTCGGTGATCGGCTCGGTGCCCGGCAGGTTATGGGTCACGCCGAGTACGCGGTTGATCAGGTTGAATTCCAGTTGCTGCACGCCGGCGAGTTTGCCGAGCTTGTTCTGAATCAGCGTCTGCTCGGTCGGGCAGTCCATCGCCTCGATGCGGAAACTGCTCAGTCGCGCATCGGCGCTGGTCTGCTCGCTCAATTGCACCAGCGCAGGCGCGGCAGCTGTCGACGAGCAGCAGGAATCTTCGTGCGCATGAACCGGTGCCGGCGCAACGACTTTCGACCCGCAGCAAGAATCGCCACCCTGTGAATGTTTATGCACAGGCTGCAATTTATGACTGTGATCGTGGCCGTCGCCGGGCTTATGGGTGTGCTGGGAATCGCTCATTGGTCGCGTCCATGAAGGTGCCTGTTGCCAAGTAAAGACCCTGTAGCCACTATAGGGTCAAGCACCCTTTTGGAGATTGTCGTCATGAAGATCGGAGAACTGGCCAAACTCACCGACTGCGCCGTGGAAACCATCCGCTACTACGAGCGCGAAAACCTCCTGCCGGAACCAGCGCGCAGCGACGGCAACTACCGCGTCTACACCCAGGCCCACGCCGAACGCCTGACCTTCATCCGCAACTGCCGCACCCTCGACATGACCCTCGAAGAGATTCGCAGTCTACTGGCCATGCGTGATAGCCCTCAGGATCAGTGTGAAAGCGTGAATACGCTGATCGACGAGCACATCCAACATGTGAAGGCGCGGATTGATGGCTTGTTGGCGTTGCAGACACAACTGCTCGACCTGCGCCAACGTTGTGGCGAAGGGCCGATGGCCGATCAGTGCGGAATTTTGCAGCGCCTGGAAGTGAGTGGCGGGGTTGTCGCGACGGAGGTTGAGCACTCCCATGTTGGCCGCAGCCACGGTCATTAAGACTCACGCAAAACCAAATGTGGGAGCGAGCCTGCTCGCGAAAGCGGTGTATCAGTCGACATCTCTATGACTGACACGCCCACTTCGCGAGCAGGCTCGCTCCCACAGGGGTTTTATGCAACGGCTTAGACCGCCATTGGCGCGGTCATTGGCGCGTGGTGTTCGTAGCCTTCCAGCGAGAAATCGCTCGGCTCGACCAGCTCCAGCCACTCCGGCTGATAAACACCGGTCTTGGCAAACTCCGGCACACGATCCGAAATTTTCAGCTTCGGCATGGCGAACGGCTCGCGCTTGAGCTGTTCGTTGAGCATGTCCAGATGGTTCTCGTAGACGTGCGCATCACCGATGAAATAGGTGAACCAGCGCGGCGTGTAGCCGGTCAGGCGACCGATCAGGCTCAGCAGCGCGGCGCCTTCGGTGAGGTTGAACGGCGTGCCCAGACCCAGGTCGTTGGAGCGGATATAGAGGGTCAGGGAGATCTCTTTGGTCTCGACGTTCGGGTGGAACTGGTACAGCAGATGGCACGGCGGCAGGGCCATTTCATCCAGCTGCGCGACGTTCCAGCCGTGGAACAGGATGCGGCGGCTGCCCGGATCGTTGATGATCGTGTCGACGCACTGACGCACCTGGTCGATGGCTTTGTACAGCACCACGTAGGCCTGGCCGTCTTCTTCGCCTTGAGCGATCTGCTTGTAGCCGTTGGCCAGGGTTTGTTCGATGGCGGCGCTGTTGCTCAGCGGGATCTGCTTGTACGCCGGCCATTTGCGCCATTGCACGCCGTAGATTTCGCCGAGGTCGTCGTCGCCCTGACGGAACGGGTTGGCCAGCCACTGCGCGTTTTCGTTGGCGTTCTGGTCCCAGACCTTGCAGCCCAGCGCCCGGAATTCAGCGGCGTTGTTCACGCCACGGAGAAACCCGCACATCTCGCCGATGGCCGATTTGAAGGCCATTTTGCGCGTGGTGATCGCCGGAAAACCTTCCTGAAGATCGAAACG
Source organism: Pseudomonas zeae (assembly GCF_014268485.2). Classification (NCBI taxonomy): domain Bacteria; kingdom Pseudomonadati; phylum Pseudomonadota; class Gammaproteobacteria; order Pseudomonadales; family Pseudomonadaceae; genus Pseudomonas; species Pseudomonas zeae. Next base: position 6,490,731 of record NZ_CP077090.1, read on the forward strand.
CAGCATCGCACCCGGGAAGCTGATGGTGTTGATACCGGTGCGGTTGGCTTGTTTGGTGCCGTTCTGAATGACGTGCGAGACCAGTTCGAGATATTGCTTCATGAGTTACCTGTGTCCTTTGAGCCCCGGCGTCGCGCGCCGGGTTCGTAGTTTAAGCCGTCGGCGCGAGCGGTGCTGCCGGTGCGCGACGATAGGCCAGCCAGATCAGGAACAGCCCGCCGACGATCATCGGCACGCAGAGCACCTGGCCCATGGTCAGCCAGTTCCAGGCCAAGTAGCCCAGTTGCGCATCCGGGACGCGAACGAACTCGACGATGAACCGGAAGATGCCGTAAAACAGCGCGAACATGCCGGAAACGGCCATGGTCGGACGCGGCTTGCGCGAGAAAATCCACAGGATCAGGAACAGCGCCACGCCCTCGAGCGCGAACTGATACAGCTGCGACGGGTGACGCGGCAGTTGCGCCGGATCGCTGAATGGCGGGAAGACCATGGCCCACGGCACGTCGGTGGCCTTACCCCACAACTCGGCGTTGATGAAGTTGCCGATACGCCCGGCGCCCAGGCCGATCGGCACCATTGGTGCGACGAAGTCCATCAACTGGAAGAACGACTTGCCGTTACGCTTGCCGAACCACAGGGCCGCGAGCATCACGCCAATGAACCCGCCGTGGAACGACATGCCGCCCTTCCACACTTCGAAAATCAGCGTCGGGTTGGCCAGGTAGGCACTCAGATCGTAGAACAGCACGTAACCCAGACGTCCGCCGACGATCACGCCCATCGACATCCAGAAGACCATGTCGGAGAGTTTCTCCTTGGTCCAGGTCGGGTCGAAACGGTTGAGCCGGCGCGACGCCAGCAGCCACGCACCGCCGATGCCGACGAGGTACATGAGACCGTACCAGTGGATTTTCAGCGGACCGATGGCCAGGGCCACCGGGTCGATCTGCGGGTAAGGCAGCATTGCGACTCCTCGTTAGAGTTGAAACCAAAATTCCCGGGCGACGCTGCCACCACAGGATTAAGCCAGGATTGCGAAGTGGTTAAAGCAAGAAGCTCAGACCCACGCTGAACAGCAAAGCGGCGAACAGCCGTTTCAGCAAGCGCGGCGACAACCGATGTGCCAAACGCGCGCCGATGCGGGCGAAGACCATGCTGGTCAGGGCGATGCCCAGCAGCGCCGGTAAATAAACAAAACCGAGACTATGCGGTGGCAACAACGGATCGTGCCACCCCAGAATCATGAAACTTAATGCACTGACCAGGGCGATCGGCAGACCACAGGCCGATGAGGTTGCCACGGCTTGCTGCATCGGCACGCTGCGCCAGGTCAGGAACGGCACGGTCAGCGAACCGCCGCCCACGCCAAAAATCGCCGAGGCCCAACCGATCACACTGCCGGCCACGGTCAGACCGAGTTTACCTGGCACGGTTCGGCTGGCCTTGGGTTTGATGTCCAGCGCCAGTTGCACCGAGATGATCAAGGCGAAAACGCCGATGATCTTTTGCAGGTGCGGCCCGGAAATCGCTTCAGCGGTCAGCGCGCCAAAACCGGCCCCCAACAGAATGCCGACGGCCATCCACATGAAGATCGGCCAGCGCACTGCGCCTCGACGGTGATGCTCACGCACGGCGTTGACCGAGGTGAAGATGATCGTCGCCAGCGAAGTGCCGACCGCCAGATGCGTGAGGATCGACTGATCGAAGCCCTGCAAGGTGAAACTGAACACCAGCACCGGCACGATGATGATCCCGCCGCCAACCCCGAACAGCCCGGCCAGCACGCCCGCACAGGCGCCCAGCGCCAGATAGAGCAGAAATTCCATGACCGTCTCCCCAGACCGCATCCGCAAAACCGGAGCGGCATGGTAACGGATGCACACCCTTTGGCTCCACTGGCGATGGATGCACGGACGCCGGATGCGTAGAGTGAGCAAAAAACACACAAGGACCACCTTATGTGCCTGATTGTTTTCGCCTGGCGCCCGGGCCATGCCCAGCCGCTGATCGTCGCGGCCAACCGTGACGAGTTCTACGCCCGGCCAAGCCTGCCACTGGCGCCATGGCCAGAGGCGCCGCATGTGCATGCCGGACGTGATCTTGAGGCCGGCGGGAGTTGGCTGGGGATTGGCGCCAACGGGCGCTTTGCCGCGCTGACCAATATCCGCGATCCGCAGCAGGCGCCAGCGCGTAAGTCGCGGGGTGAGTTGGTGGCGCGGTTTCTGACCGGCGATGCGTCGATTGATGATTATTTGAGCGAAGTGGTCGGGCGTGCGGCGGAATATGCCGGGTTTAATCTGCTGCTCGGTAATAGTCATGAGCTGTGGCACTTCAATGCGCGGATGTCGGAGCCAGTAATGCTGGGATTGGGGGTTTACGGATTATCCAATGCCGGGCTGGATACGCCGTGGCCGAAGTTGCTCAAGGCCAAGGCAGCGTTAGGTGCAGTGCTGGATGATCCGACGCCTGCGCGGTTGTTGGGGTTGTTGAGTGATGCGCAGGTTGCGCCGTCGGCTGAGCTGCCGGATACAGGGGTGGGGTTGGCGACTGAGACTTTGTTGTCGAGTGTGTTTATTGCCAGTCAGAGTTATGGGACGCGGGCGAGTACGGCGTTGATCGTTCAGGCGGACGGGACTCGGCGGATGGTGGAGCGGAGTTTTGGGCCGTATGGCGGGCATCTTGGGGAAGTTGAGGTTTGTGTCTAAGAGCTGACCCTCACCCCAGCCCTCTCCCGGAGGGAGAGGGGGCCGACCGAGGTGTCTTGCGCCATACACCGACCTGAAAGACCGAGTCGATTATGGATTCGGCACAGCACTATCAGGTCGGGGCGCTTCGATTATGGATTCAGCACAGCCCTTTCAGGTCGGCGTAAGTCCGCAGCATCCCCGGATCAGTCCCCTCTCCCTCTGGGAGAGGGTTAGGCGGGCGGCGTTCCGATGAGGGGCTTTTGATTCAGAGGGCCTTGACCACCGCCGGCGGATGCATCTTCGACAACCCAAGGTTCTTCAGCGCCAATTGCAGCGAGCTGTGGATAACTTGCGGGTTGTCGATAGTCATCAGCTCCGCCAGCAATTCCTGAGCCTTGCTCAAATTGACCTGACGCAGCATCCACTTCACTTTCGGCAAGTTGGTGGCGTTCATCGACAGGCTGTCGAAGCCCATCGCCATCAACAGCACTGCCGCCGCCGGATCACCGGCCATTTCGCCGCAGATACTCACCGGTTTGCCTTCGGCATGGGCATCGCGCACCACGGTCTGCAGGGCTTGCAGCACCGCCGGATGCAGGTAGTCGTAGAGATCGGCCACACGCGGGTTGTTACGGTCGACCGCCAGCAAATACTGGGTCAAGTCGTTGGAACCGACGGACAGGAAGTCGACCATCCGCGCCAGCTCCTTGGTCTGGTACACCGCTGCCGGGATCTCGATCATCACGCCGATCGGCGGCATCGGCACGTCGGTGCCTTCGTCGCGCACTTCGCCCCAGGCCCGGTGGATCAGGTGCAGGGCTTCTTCGAGTTCGTGGGTGCCGGAGATCATCGGCAGCAGAATCCGCAGGTTGTTCAGGCCTTCGCTGGCCTTGAGCATCGCGCGGGTCTGCACCAGGAAGATTTCCGGGTGGTCGAGGGTGACGCGAATGCCGCGCCAGCCGAGGAACGGGTTGTCTTCCTTGATCGGGAAGTACGACAGCGACTTGTCACCGCCGATGTCGAGGCTGCGCATGGTCACCGGTTGCGGGTGGAACGCGGCGAGCTGCTCGCGGTAGATCGCCAGTTGTTCCTTCTCGCTCGGGAAGCGCTGGTTGATCATGAACGGCACTTCGGTGCGGTACAGGCCGACACCTTCGGCGCCACGCTTCTGCGCCCGCGCCACATCGGCCAGCAGGCCGGTGTTGACCCACAGCGGCATGCGGTGGCCATCGAGGGTCACGCACGGCAGGTCACGCAGGGTGTCGAGGCCCAGCGCCAGTTGTTTCTCTTCTTCGACGACTTCGGCGAACTGCTTGCGCAGCACTTCGCTCGGGTTGGTGTAAACCTCACCGCGTGTGCCGTCGACGATCATTTCGATGCCGTCGACCTTGGCGTACGGCAGGTCGACCAGCCCCATCACCGTCGGAATGCCCATCGCTCGGGCGAGGATCGCGACGTGGGAGTTACCCGAGCCGAGTACCGAGACCAGACCGACCAGTGTGCCTTCCGGAACCTCGCCGAGCATCGCCGGCGTCAGTTCTTCGCTGACCAGAATGGTTTTTTCCGGGTAGACCAGGTTCTGCTGGCGCTCTTCCTGCAAGTAGGCGAGCAGACGGCGACCAAGGTCTTTGACGTCCGAGGCACGCTCACGCAGGTAGGCGTCGTCCATCAATTCGAAACGGTTGACGTGTTCCGTGACCACCTGACGCAGCGCGCCCTGGGCCCACTGGCCGGTCTTGATCACGGTGGTGATTTCGCTGCCCAGCGAGGCATCGTCGAGCATCATCAGGTAGACGTCGAACAGTGCGCGCTCTTCCGGGCGCAGTTGGGTCGCGAGTTTGGCGGACAACGCGCGCATGTCGGCGCGCACGCCTTCGATGGCGGTCTTGAACAGCGCCAGTTCAGCGTCGATGTCGGTGATGGTCTTGTCGGGCACCACGTCGAGATCGGCCGGCGGCAGCATGACCACCGCGGTACCGACCGCCGCACCCGGCGAGCCCGGCACGCCGACGAACTTGGCTTCTTGAATACCCTTGCCCTGACGGCCCAGACCACGGATCGAACCGGTGGCCTCGGCATGGGCGATAACGCCTGCAAGCTGGGCGCTCATGGTCACGAGGAAGGCTTCTTCACCCTCGTCGAACTGGCGGCGTTCTTTTTGCTGGATGACCAACACGCCGACGACGCGGCGGTGGTGAATGATCGGTGCACCGAGGAACGAGGCGTAACGCTCTTCACCGGTTTCGGCGAAGTAGCGGTAGCGCGGGTGATCCGCAGCGTTTTCGAGGTTCAGGGGTTCTTCACGCGTGCCGACCAGACCGACCAGACCTTCGTTGGGTGCCATGCTGACCTTGCCGATCGAGCGCTTGTTCAAGCCCTCGGTGGCCATCAGGACGAAGCGGTTGGTCTCGGGATCAAGCAGGTAGACCGAGCAGACCTGGCTGCCCATGGCCTCTTTGACGCGCAACACAATAATCCCCAACGCCGCCTTGAGATCCTTGGCGGAGTTAACTTCCTGGACGATCTTGCGCAGCGTATTGAGCATGGCTCGGGGTCGAACTCCGTCGTCAGTCGCGCGCTAAAAGGCGCGGGGCAAGCTCTTTGAGGGCGCGGCGATACACCTCGCGCTTGAATGTCACCACCTGGCCCAACGGATACCAATAGCTGACCCAGCGCCAGCCATCGAACTCCGGTTTACCGGTCAAATCCATCCGCACCCGCTGCTCGTTGGAGATCAGGCGCAGGAGAAACCATTTCTGTTTCTGGCCGATGCACAGCGGTTGGCTGTGCGTACGCACCAGACGTTGCGGCAAACGATAGCGCAACCAGCCCCGGGTACAGGCCAGTATTTCAACATCTTCACGTTCCAGGCCAACTTCTTCGTTCAGCTCGCGGTACAAGGCGTCTTCCGGCGTCTCTTCAGGGTTGATTCCCCCTTGCGGAAACTGCCAGGCATCTTGATTGATACGGCGAGCCCATAGCACCTGGCCGGCGTCATTCGTCAGAATGATCCCGACATTGGGGCGGAAACCATCGGGGTCGATCACGGCAACAACCTCGCAAACGCATGTCGCCGCATTGTTCCACAAAGGTTGATAAGGCGGCAACGAGGCTTCCTACCTTATGTGCACTCTTGTGAAAAGACCGTATTCTTGTCGCCTTTTTACTGACTTTTCAGCGGGTAACTGCAATGCGCCTGGCTCTATTCGATTTGGACAACACCCTTCTGGGCGGCGACAGCGATCACGCCTGGGGCGACTATCTGTGTGAACGCGGCTTCCTCGACCCGATTGCGTACAAGGCGCGCAACGACGAGTTCTATCAGGATTACCTGGCCGGCAAACTGGATAACGCCGCGTACCTGAACTTCTGCCTGGAGATCCTCGGTCGCACCGAAATGGCCGTGCTTGAGCAATGGCACAACGATTACATGCGCGATTGCATCGAACCGATCGTGCTGCCGAAGGCACTGGACCTGCTGAAAAAACATCGTGATGCCGGCGACAAACTGGTGATCATCACCGCGACCAACCGCTTCGTGACCGCGCCAATTGCCGTGCGCCTGGGCGTTGAAACCCTGATTGCCACCGAATGCGAGATGGTTGATGGCCGCTACAGTGGGCGCAGCACCGACATTCCGTGCTTTCGCGAAGGCAAGGTCACGCGCCTGAACCGTTGGCTGGAGGAGACCGGGTATTCGCTGGATGACAGCTATTTTTATAGCGATTCGATGAATGACTTGCCGCTGCTGGAGCAGGTGGCGAATCCGGTCGCGGTGGATCCGGATCCGAATCTGCGTGCTGAAGCCGAGAAGCGTGGTTGGCCGGTGATTTCGCTGCGCGGCTGATTATGCCTTCGCGAGCAGGCTCGCTCCCACATTGGATCTGTGTCGCTCACAAATCCCCTGTGGGAGCGAGCCTGCTCGCGAATGGGGTCGACACGGTCCAAAGCCTTAAACAGGCTTGCCCCCCATCAACCCGGCAATGGCAAGAAACCCGACACCGCTGACAATCGCCAGGGCCAGATTGAATTTCCAGTTGCCAACCCCGCTAGTCCACAGCCGATTAAGCCGCACCAACAACCACACTGCACTCAACGTGGCCACGGCATAAATCACGCTGGAACCCAAAATCCACAATTGCCCCAATGGCCAGCCAATCAGGTGTACCAGCCACCAGCCGGTGAAAGGCATGCTCAGCATACCGATCAGCATCAAACACCAGATAAACAGCCAGGGACGCTGCATCGTGCTGGCCGGCCCTTCGCTGCGATTACGCCAGGTCAGGGCGGCAAGCCCCAGCCCGCTCGCGAGTATGACCACGGTCGCCGCGACGTGAAGGACTTTCAGGGTGGTCAGGGTTTCCATGTAATTCTCTTCCTTGGGCCATGCCCATCAGCGTAGCCGCTCAGCCAAGAAACAGCTGATAGGCCGGGTTTTCGCTTTCATCCCAGTACGGGTAACCGATTTCCTCAAGCGCCGCCGGCACCAGATGACGCTCATCGTGCGGGACTTGCAGACCGGCGACCACGCGACCATCGGCAGCGCCGTGGTTGCGGTAGTGGAACATCGAGATGTTCCAGCGCCCACCGAGCTTGTTGAGGAAATTGAACAGCGCGCCCGGACGCTCCGGGAACTCGAAGCGGAACACCACTTCATCAATCACGTGCGCCGCGTGGCCGCCGACCATGTGGCGGATATGCAGCTTGGCCAGTTCGTTATCGGTCAGGTCGAGTACCGGGAAACCCTGCTCGGTCAGGCTCGCCAGCAATGCACTGCGCGGATCGTTTTCCGGATGGGTCTGCACGCCAACGAAAATGTGCGCTTCGCTGCCGGTGTTGTAGCGGTAGTTGAATTCGGTGATCTGGCGCTTGCCGATCGCTTCGCAGAACGCCTTGAAGCTGCCGGCCTTCTCGGGGATGGTCACGGCGATTATCGCTTCGCGGCCTTCACCCAGTTCGGCGCGTTCGGCGACGTGGCGCAGGCGATCGAAGTTGACGTTGGCGCCGGAGTCGATGGCCACGAAGGTCTGGCCGCTGACGCCACGCAACTCGACGTATTTCTTGATCCCGGCCACGCCCAATGCGCCGGCAGGTTCGGTGATCGAGCGGGTATCGTCGTAGATATCCTTGATAGCCGCACAGATCTCATCAGTGCTGACGGTGATCACTTCATCGACGTAGTCTTTGCAGATGTCGAAGGTGTGCTGGCCAATCTGCGCCACCGCCACGCCGTCGGCAAAGATGCCCACGGTCGGCAGCACCACACGCTCACCGGCGGCCATCGCCGCTTGCAGGCAGTTGGAGTCGTCCGGCTCGACACCGATGACTTTGATGTCCGGGCGCAGGTATTTCACGTAGGCAGCGATGCCGGCGATCAGGCCGCCGCCGCCGACCGGAACGAAAATCGCGTCCAGTGGCTGCGGGTGCTGGCGCAGAATTTCCATCGCCACAGTGCCCTGCCCGGCAATGGTGTGCGGATCATCGTACGGGTGAATGTAGACGTAGCCTTTTTCATCGACCAGTTTCAGCGAATAAGCCAGCGCTTCCGGGAACGAGTCACCGTGCAGCACTACTTTGCCGCCACGCGAGCGCACGCCTTCGACTTTGATCTCGGGGGTGGTCTTGGGCATGACGATGGTGGCTTTGACGCCCAGCACTTTCGCCGCCAGGGCCAGACCTTGCGCATGGTTGCCCGCCGACGCGGTGACCACGCCACGGGCGCGCTCTTCGTCAGTCAGCTGGGTGAGTTTGTTGTAGGCGCCGCGAATCTTGAACGAGAACACCGGCTGCAAGTCTTCACGCTTGAGCCAGATGTCATTGCCCAGCCGCTCGGAGAGCTGGCGAGCGTTCTGCAACGGGGTTTCTACGGCAACGTCATAAACGCGCGAGGTGAGGATCTTTTTGACGTACTGTTCGAGCATCGGAAAGCATCACTGAGCGGGTTGGGCAGGGCCAAGGAGTCTAACCCGGCTTTTGCCCGGACGACCACACGAATCCAGAGGTTTTAGCCTCGCTTGCGGCTATAATGCCGGCCTTTCCGTTCTCACCTTGCCCGCTTCCGGAGCCCGCATGACCCAGGATCAACTCAAACAGGCAGTGGCTCAGGCCGCCGTCGACTTCATCCTTCCGAAACTCGACGACAAGAGCATCGTCGGGGTCGGCACCGGCTCCACCGCCAACTGCTTCATCGACGCCCTGGCCCAGCACAAGGGCGCCTTCGATGGCGCGGTGGCCAGTTCCGAAGCTACCGCCGCGCGCCTCAAGGGCCACGGGATTCCGGTGTATGAGCTGAACACCGTCAGCGACCTGGAGTTCTACGTCGACGGCGCCGATGAAAGCGACGCGCACCTGAACCTGATCAAGGGCGGCGGCGCAGCGCTGACCCGCGAGAAGATCGTTGCCGCCGTGGCCAAGACCTTCATCTGCATCGCCGACGCCAGCAAACTGGTGCCGGTGCTGGGCGAGTTCCCGCTGCCGGTCGAAGTGATCCCGATGGCCCGCAGCCACGTCGCGCGTCAATTGGTGAAACTGGGCGGCGACCCGGTGTACCGCGAAGGCGTTTTGACCGATAACGGCAACATCATTCTGGATGTGTTCAACCTGCAGATCACCAACCCGGTGGAGCTGGAAGCGCAGATCAATGCGATCGTCGGCGTGGTCACCAACGGCTTGTTCGCGGCGCGTCCCGCGGACTTGCTGTTGCTGGGCACCAGTGAAGGTGTGAAAACCCTGAAGGCTGAGTAAGCCCAGTCACCCACACATTTGTGGGCAAACGAAATCCCCCTGTAGGAGTGAGCCTGCTCGCGATAGCGGTCTGTCAGTTGATATTGTTGTCGACTGACAGACCGCTATCGCGAGCAGGCTCACTCCTACAATGGTTTTGGGGTGTTGGTTAGGGCTGTGCAGGCTTTTTGAAGACGTAAAACAGGTTCGGCTCGCTCACCAGATACAACGTCCCGTCATCATCCATCGCAATGCCTTCCGCCTGCGGCACGGTTTTCTTCAAACCCTGCCGGCCGCCACTGATGGACATAGTGCTCAACGGCCGTCCGCCGACATCCAGCTCCAGAATCAACCGCGACTCATCCGACAGCGCCAGCAAATGCCCGCTGCGCTCGTCGTATTGCAAACTCGACAGATCGCGCACAAACATCCCAGCGTCACGCTTGGGGTCGTTGATCACATGCACCGCGTAGGACTTTTCCGGATTGAAGTGCGGAAAACCGTGCACTTCGTAGATGAGCATCGGATTACGCTCTTTCGCGACAAACAGACGCTTGCCCACCGAGTCATACGCCAGGCCTTCAAAACCTTTGTTGCTGGCCATATGCACGCCGAGGGTCATCTGCTCGGCGTCCGCCGCGTCGAGGAATGTGGTGCTTGCCTCCAAGTGAATCTTGATCAGTCGCTGCTGACGCTCATCAGTGATCACGTAGGTGTCGGCGCTGATGTACTCGACGGCTTCGGGATCGCCAAAACCAATCAGGGCAATGCGCCGCAGGATCTTGCCTTCAAGCGACAGTTCGACCAGCTCGGAATTCTTGTTGGTCACGGTGAACAGGCTTTTGCGCACCGGATCGAAGGTCAGCGCCGAAACATCGTCGTCCAGCCCGTCAATCACCCGCGCCTCAATCTCCACGCGATACTGATCCAGCCCAATCGACTCGCTACTCTGCGGTTGCCACAGGGTGTGCAAGTTAAACCAGGCGCGCTCGAACAGGCGCATGTATTGACCGATCGCAATCAACGCGATCAGGGCAATCACCGACAGGAAGATAATCAGAGGCTTGGGGCGGGCAAGTCGACGCATGTGGATGGCTCGGGATCAAAACAGGCGGATGAAATATCACGCCCGTCTGAACTGAAGCTTAATGGCCACTTGCCTCAAACCACAAGCCAACCCCTGTAGGAGCTGCCGAAGACTGCTATTTCTGTTTTTCGAAGCGATAGAACAGGTTGGGCTCGCTGACCATGTACAGCGTACCTGCCTCGTCCATGGTCACGCCTTCGGCGCGGGGAATGGTGTTTTTCAGGCCATTGAAGCCGCCAAGCAGGGTCATGAAGCTGACCTGTTCGCCCTTCTCGTCCAGTTCCAGCAGCAGATGCGAGTCGGCGGACAGCACCAGTGTGTGCTGAGTGCGCGGGTCAATCGCCAAGGCCGAGAGGTTGCGAATATCCAGTTCATCACTGGCAAGTTTCTGCTTGTCGCCCTTGAGGGTCTGGCTGCCGTCGCTCTTCCAGGTGAACAGCGCCGGTGGCCGCTCCTCACCGAGCAGCAATTGCTGGTTGTGGGAATCCCAGGTAATGGCTTCGAAGGCTTTGTTCTGGTCTTTCGACGGGCCGAGGTCGTATTTCGGGAAGTCGGCGATATTCAGCTCGCGAGTATCGGCATCGACTTTGACGATCGACAGCATGTGCTGGCGCTCGTCGACGATGGCCATCAAGCCGTTTTCCATCATCGTCAGGCCTTCCGGATTACTCCAGCCCACCAGCGGCATTTTGCGCAGTACATCGCCCTGTAACGTCAGTTCAGCGAGAAACGGGTTCTTGCCCATCACCGAGAACAGCGTTTTGGTCTGCGGGTTGTAAGCCAGATCCGAAGCCTCGTCCTTCTCCATACCCTTCAGCGGTTTGGCATCGATGACCACCCGATAGTCCGGCAGCCAGATGCTTTCCTTCTGCTCGGCCTGGCTTTCAAAGCGCTCCTGCAGCCAAAGCACACCGCGATCATCCCAATGCATGGCAAACGCCAAGGCATATGCCGCGGCAAGCACCAGCAACAGCCAGACATACCAGCGCAGGGCGAAACGTGAACGGCGGGTGGGTTTGAGCTGAGTTTGAGATGACATCGAGGGACGCGTTCCGAAAATTCAGGCTATGGGTAATAGCACAAAGAGGCCGGCTCAGACGCCAGAATGAGAGGAATTATCCGTACAGGATGTGAAAAAAACGGCAAATGGCGGGATTGCCCTGCGCCATTGTGGGAGAGATCACAAAACCCTGTAGGAGTGAGCCTGCTCGCGATGGCGTCAGGTCAGTCGAAACAATCGTTGACTGACAGACCGCTATCGCGAGCAGGCTCACTCCTACAAGGGGACCGCGTTAAATCAGCGCACGCTGCTGTTGAAGCTGCTCGCGCCGACCAGTTCGAGGACGATGTCATCGCCAACGTTCAGCGGGCCAACGCCCACTGGCGTGCCGGTGAGGATCACGTCACCGGCCTGCAGCGAGAAGCAGCCGGCCATGTGCTGGATCATCGGCACGATCGGGTTGAGCATCGCGCTGCTGTTGCCGTCCTGGCGCACTTCGCCGTTGATGGTCAGGCGAATGCCGATGTCGGTCAGGTCAGCGAAGGTGCTGCCAACCACGAACGGGGCGATCACCGCTGCGCCGTCAAACGACTTGGCGATTTCCCACGGCAGGCCCTTGGCTTTCAGCTCGGCCTGCTTGTCGCGCAGGGTCAGATCCAGTGCCGGGGCAAAACCAGAGATGGCATCGAGCACTTCTTCACGGCTCGGTTTGGTCGACAACGGCTTGCCGATCAACACGGCGATTTCCGCTTCGTAGTGCACCGAACCGCGCTCGGTCGGAATGCTGAAACCGCCTTCCAGCGGCACCACGCAACTGCCCGGTTTGATGAACAGCAACGGCTCGGTAGGCACCGGATTGTCCAGTTCCTTGGCGTGTTCGGCGTAATTGCGGCCAATGCACACGACTTTCCCGATCGGGAAGTGAATGCGCGTGCCGTCGACGTACTGGTGCTGATAGCTCATTTACCGACTCCTGCCTTCATTGATTCATCAAAGATTGCCGATCAAACCGCAAAAATCTTGCCCGGGTTCATGATGCCGTTCGGGTCGAACACCGCTTTCACCGCTTTCATGTACTCGATCTCAACCGGCGAGCGGCTGTAGGTCAAGTAATCGCGTTTGGTCATGCCCACGCCGTGCTCGGCGGAGATCGAACCGTTGTACTTCTCGACGGTTTCGAACACCCACTTGTTGACGGTCGCGCATTTGGCGAAGAACTCGTCCTTGCTCAGGTTATCCGGCTTGAGAATGTTCAAGTGCAGGTTGCCGTCGCCGATGTGGCCGAACCAGACGATCTCGAAGTCCGGATAATGTTCGCCGACGATCGCGTCGATTTCCTTCAGGAACGCCGGCACTTTCGACACGGTGACCGAGATGTCGTTCTTGTACGGCGTCCAGTGCGAGATGGTTTCGGAGATGTACTCGCGCAGCTTCCACAGGTTCTGCAGCTGGGTTTCACTCTGGCTCATCACGCCGTCGAGCACCCAGCCCTGTTCGACGCAGTGCTCGAAGGTTTCCAGTGCGCTGTTGGCCACTTCTTCAGTAGTCGCTTCAAACTCCAGCAACGCATAGAACGGGCAGTCGGTTTCGAATGGCGCCGGTACGTCGCCACGGCCCATGACCTTGGCCAGAGCCTTATCGGAGAAGAATTCGAACGCGGTCAGGTCGAGCTTGCCCTGGAAGGCGTGCAGCACCGGCATGATCGAGTCGAAATCGGCGGTGCCGAGAACCATCGCGGTGAGGTTTTTCGGCGCACGATCGAGGCGCATGGTCGCTTCGACGACGAAACCGAGCGTGCCTTCAGCGCCAATGAACAGCTGACGCAGGTCGTAACCGGTGGCGTTCTTGATCAGGTCTTTGTTCAGTTCCAGCACATCACCCTTGCCGGTGACGACTTTCATGCCGGCCACCCAGTTGCGGGTCATGCCGTAGCGAATCACCTTGATTCCGCCGGCATTGGTGCCGATATTGCCGCCAATCTGACTGGAACCTGCCGAGGCGAAGTCGACCGGGTAGTACAAGCCTTTTTCTTCGGCAACGTTCTGCAAATGCTCGGTGACCACGCCCGGCTGACACACGGCAGTGCGGTCGGTGAGGTTAACGTCGAGAATCTGATTCATGTAGTCGAAGGAGACGACCACTTCGCCGTTGGCCGCCACCGCAGCGGCGGAAAGCCCGGTGCGCCCGCCCGACGGCACCAGCGCAATCTTGTGGGTGTTGGCCCAACGCACCACGGCCTGCACCTGCTCGATGGTCTTGGGAAACACGATGGCGCTTGGCGCCGGGGCGAAGTGCTTGGTCCAATCCTTGCCGTACGCATTCAGGGAGTCGGCGTCGGTCAGGACCTTGCCAGGCTCGACCAGGGTCTTCAGTTCATCAATCAGGGCAGGATTGGTCATCGACAGAACTCTCGAACAATTCATGGTCATCCTGAGAACGCTTCACGTCGCAGGAATGAGTGTTTAGCGGGGAGGCTATGCTAGCATACCGACCCCGCAGGCCAGTGCCCAAGGCCAGTTCTGCGGTAACGGCTTTCCTGCCGTTTGGGTCAGCTCCAGGCTGCTCCCCTCCCTGCCATTTTTCTCCGGGATACAGGTTTACGCAGATGAGCAAGACTTCTCTCGATAAGAGCAAGATCAAGTTCCTTCTTCTCGAAGGCGTCCACCAATCGGCTGTCGACGTCCTCAAGGCGGCGGGCTACACCAGCATCGAATACCTGACAGGTTCCTTGCCGGAAGCCCAGCTCAAGGAAAAGATCGCTGACGCTCACTTCATCGGCATTCGTTCGCGCACCCAACTGACCGAAGAGATCTTCGATCACGCGAAGAAGCTGGTCGCGGTCGGCTGTTTCTGCATCGGCACCAACCAGGTTGACCTGAGTGCTGCCCGCGAGCGCGGTATCGCCGTGTTCAACGCGCCGTACTCCAACACTCGCTCCGTCGCCGAGCTGGTGCTGGCCGAAGCGATCCTGCTGCTGCGCGGCATCCCTGAGAAAAACGCTTCCTGCCACCGTGGCGGCTGGATCAAATCCGCAGCCAACTCCTTCGAGATCCGTGGCAAGAAACTCGGCATCGTCGGCTACGGCTCGATCGGTACGCAGTTGTCGGTTCTGGCTGAAGGTCTGGGCATGCAGGTGTACTTCTATGACACCGTGACCAAGCTGCCACTGGGCAACGCGACTCAAATCGGTAGCCTGACCGAACTGCTGGGCATGTCCGACATCGTCACCCTGCACGTTCCGGAAACCGCTGCGACCCAGTGGATGATCGGCGAGAAGGAAATCCGCGCCATCAAGAAGGGCGGCATCCTGATCAACGCCGCGCGCGGCACCGTGGTCGAACTGGACGCCCTGGCGGACGCGATCAAGGACAAGCACCTGATCGGCGCGGCCATCGACGTATTCCCGGTGGAGCCTCGTTCCAACGACGAAGAGTTCGAAAGCCCGCTGCGTGGCCTCGACAACGTGATCCTGACCCCGCACATCGGTGGCTCGACCGCAGAAGCACAAGCCAACATCGGTCTGGAAGTGGCAGAAAAACTGGTCAAGTACAGCGACAACGGTACCTCCGTTTCGTCGGTGAACTTCCCGGAAGTGGCCCTGCCGGCTCACCCTGGCAAGCACCGCCTGCTGCACATCCACGAGAACATCCCGGGTGTGATGAGCGAGATCAACAAGGTCTTCGCCGAAAACGGCATCAACATCTCCGGTCAGTTCCTGCAGACCAACGAGAAAGTCGGTTACGTGGTAATCGACGTCGACGCCGAGTACTCAGACTTGGCGCAAGAGAAGCTGCAGCACATCAACGGCACTATCCGTAGCCGCGTGTTGTTCTGATCAAGCGTTGAGAGACAAAAAAAGGGAGCCTTCGGGCTCCCTTTTTCATGCACGCCGAAACGTTATTCGACGTTGACGGTGATTTTCTTCGAGACGATGGGTGGATCGAACGGCATGTGGCCGCTGTCGCCCAGTTCCAGCTGCAAGGTGTGCTTGCCCGGAGCCAGTTTGATGGTCGCTTCCGTCTGCGCCTTGCCGAAATGCATGTGGTTGGCATCATTGGGAATTGGCTGACCGGCCGCTGGCAGCTTGTCGACGTCGATCAACAAGTGATGGTGACCGGTGTTCTTGGTGAGGTCACCAGCCGGTGCCAGCGCGACGTCCTTGGTGCCGAACTTGACCTTGAACTCTTGGGCAACCTTCGCCCCGTCTTCGGGAGAAACGATGAACACTTCGGCACCCTTGGGGGCCGGTGTCGCCGCACTGGCCAGCACCGAAACACCCATCAGCACACCCGCCAGCGCTGCACGTGACATAAAGCTTTTCATTTTCTTCTCCAGTTTTTCCGTAAAATCCGCAGGGTCATGACAACTTCATGACCATTCGTTGTCGAAGGCACTCGACAACCATAGCAAAGCGAGCCTCACTCAGAGCGTCGCGATAATGATTTCAAAGGAGTGACCATGCGCTTTCTGCCTGGCCTGATCTGCCTGCTACCCCTTCTGAGCCCTTTGGCTCACGCCGAACTGATTGATGACGTCAATGACCGTGGCGAGCTGCGCATTGCCCTTGAGGCTAATACACCGCCCTTCAATTTCAAGGATGGCGACACACTCACGGGGTTCGAGGTCGAGCTTGGGCAACTGCTGGCCAACGAGCTGGATGTGCGCGCCGACTTCATCGTCACTGACGAAGCCGACCTGCTCCAGGGCGTTGAAAGCGGCAAGTACGACGTTGCGCTCAACCACATAGCACTGACACCGGAGCTCAAGGATCGTTTCGACTTCAGCGAGCCTTACGGCAAGGTCGATTCGCAGTTGCTGGCGAAAAAGGATGAGCAGCCACGGCCGATGGTGCTGGTGCAGGCGCTGACGGAAGAGAAGCCGAAAGCAGCAGCGCCGGTGGATTTGGCGATTCCGTTCCAGAAGGGTAATCCGGCGTTTCAGGCCAGCCTTGCGAGTGCGATGGAGCGGATCAAGGCGGATGGACGTTTGGCAGCGCTGACTGAGAAGTGGTTGAAGCCTTAAAAGCCCCTCACCCTAGCCCTCTCCCGGAGAGAGAGGGGACTGATTGGGGGATGCTTTAGAGATACGCCGACTTGGGATGGCTATACCGAATCCGAAATCGACTGACCATGGCTTCGTCGACGCCATAATCGATCGGTCATGCCTGTGTCGAATCCATAGTCGATCAGTCATGGCTGTTTCGAATCCATAGTCGATAAGGTCTTTCAGGTCGATGGACAGCGCCGGACACCTCGGTCGGCCCCCTCTCCCTCTGGGAGAGGGCTGGGGTGAGGGCAACGATTGCGGATCAGCCCAAAGCCGCCAGAGCCACCGCCGCCTCAGGCAATTCAAGCTCACTGAACACCTGCACACCATGGCGCTTGAGCAGCGCAGCCGTCACGCCCTCGCCACTGACTTTGACGCCACTGAACGTGCCGTCATAGGTCAGCAGGTTTCCACAGGAGGGACTGTTGGCTTTCAATATTGCTACGCGAATCCCGTGCTTCTGCACCAGCTCCAGCGCCTGCCGCGCGCCATCCAGAAACTGCGCACTGACATCCTCGCCATCAGTGGTGATCACCGCCGCGACACCATCAAGCACTTCACCGCCCTGCCCTCCGGGAATCTCCGCCGCCGCCCGCGGCGTCGGCAATCCTCCCGCGACCTCCGGACACAACGGCACCACCCGCCCCTCGGCAATCCACTGCTCCAGCAGATCAAACGGTCCGCTCGCGCCACCGTCGTAACGCACGCGATGGCCCAGCAGGCAGCGGCTGACCAGAATCTTTTCCATCTCAGAACGGCTCGTTGCCACGGCGGCGGAACCAGCCGGTCAGCGACAGGCGCTCGCGGTTCGCCGGCAGCACTTCATGAGGCACTTCACCGGAAAGGAACACCACCAGGCAACCGCCGGTAGGCTGCACGTCGTGCACGCGCTCATCGCTCAGGTACATGCGCAACTGACCACCGTCCTCCGGCAACCATGCATCATTGAGATAGACCACTACCGACACCATGCGCTTGTCATCGTCGCGAAAACGGTCGACATGCCTGCGATAGAACGCGCCCGGCGGATACAGCGCGAAATGGCATTCAAAGTCCTCAAGCCCGAGAAACAGGCCACGGTTAAGCGCCTCACGCAGGCTTTCCATCAAGTTCAGATAACGATCGCTGGCCTCGGCCTGGCCGGGGTCGATCCACTGAATGTGGTCGCCCCGAATCCCTTCGCGGATCTCTGAAAACGGCCCGCGACCGACAGCCGCCGGCGCCAGCTCACCCTCGGCCTCACGTTTACGGCACTCGGCCGCCAGCTCGCGGGTCAAACCGGCGGGCAGGAATATGTTCTGCTGCGACCAGCCGTGTTCCGCCAGGTCGTCGACGATGCGTAACAGCAGTGGGTGTTCAGAGGATATTTGCATGGCGCGCATAGTATGTCGGCGGCAAGAAATCCGACAGAGCCACGCGGCGGCTTGCTACGAATTCTCGACAAGTACCGGCACCGCACGGAGAATAGTCCGCTGCTGACAGGAGTCCCTATGCGCCGTTTGCTTTTTTCACTGTTGATGTTCTGCGTTTTGCCCGCTTGGGCGGACGGCCACGATCAGTTGTACAAGGTCGCCGGCTGGCCAGATCAACGTGCGCATTTCAATGACGCCCTGACCGCCGCGCAGCAGCGCTACCAGAACAGCCTGCCGCCCGCCGTGTTTCAGGCACTGGTGAACAACAGCAACCAGCGCTTCGCCCCGCAAGCTGTGGATCAACGCGCCGAGGCGCAACTGCGGCAGAAGCTCGCTGATCCAAAACCGGCCCTGACTTTCTTTCAATCGCCGCTGGGCAAGAAAATTGTCGCGGCTGAATTGCTCGCCACCCGTCGCGATCAACTGGCGAAAAATGCCAAGGGCTTGCCGAAGATGCAGGCCAGCGACAGCCGTCTGCTGATCATTGGCCACCTCGCGCAAGCCTTGCCGGCGCGAGAAGCCGGCGCCGAAGTCAGCCTGGCGATTGCTGGTGTGGCGGCGGACAGCTTGAGTTCGATGATTCCGGGGCTGCTCGGTGGCGGTCAAGCGCAGGGCATGCTCAATGGTCAGCGCCAGCGCTTGATGGATCAGATTGGCGCGGACATCAACAACACGCTGCTCTACGTGTATCGCGACTTGTCGGATGAAGAGCTGGAAGAGTTTGCGACATTTGCCGAATCGACTGAGGGCAAGGCTTATTACCAGGCGGCACTGGCGGCGATCCGCGCAGGGCTTGCGGTCGGACAATGATCTTTAGCGCCTGACCGGCCGCCTTCGCGAGCAGGCTCGCTCCCACACTGGTTCTTCAATGGAAACAAAATTTGTGAACACCTCGACTACCCTGTGGGAGCGAGCCTGCTCGCGAAGAGGCCCTCACAGACGCTACAGGTTTCGGCCCCTGATCCGCTTGTTCAAGAACTCGAAATACTCCTCACGCATCTCCACCGTCTCATTCGCCAGATGATGCCGCGCCTCGGCCAGCAACAGGATCTGCGGTCGATCGAACTTCCACTTCATCACCTGCAAATTGTGTTGCCAGTCCACCGTCATGTCCGCCTGTCCCTGAATGATCAGCGGCCGTCGCGGACTTTTTTTCGCGTGCTCGACGCGGATGATCCAGCGTGACAGCGCGCCCACCCATTTGGTCGGCAAGCGCCGTGGCTGCAACGGATCGGCCTGGAGAAACGGCAGGAAATCCGGGTCATTGGAATTCTCGCTAAAGCGTCGCGTGACACCCCGAACGAAAGGCCGGAGCAGGTAATAACTAAACTGCGACCAGCCCCATGCCCTTGGACGCACCAGCGGCGCCAGCAAAATCACCTGGCCTTGCGCCGGGCTGTTTTCGCCATGGTTGAGCAGGTGATCAACCACAATCGCCCCGCCGGTGCTTTGCCCGCACAAGTGCCACGGCTGCGGCAACGCGATCGACTGCGCCTCGGCGAACAACGCTTGCAGGACATCCTGGTACTCAGAGAAATCGCGGATGCTCGCACGCGGCCCGCTCGACAGACCATGCCCCGGCAAATCACAGGCGATTACCGCAAAGTCTTGATCCAGCGCCCACTCGATCACATGCCGATACAGCCCGGTGTGATCGTAGTAACCGTGCAGCAGAAACAGCGTCGCCTTGACCTTCTCCGGCCACCAGCAATGGCTGACCACTTCATAGCCATCGACCTCGAAACGGCCCATGCCACGCCAGACATCGCGATGGGGAAAGTCGGTCTGGTAGAAGCGCTGGTAGGCCTTGGCCTCGTCCGACAACGGCTGCCACTCGGCCAAAGGCTTGAGGCTGGCGCGGATTTGATCGGGGTCGAAAGTGGCAGGCATGCGGGCATTCCAAAGCGGTAAACAGACTTTATCGGCCTGCGATATTCATCTGTCGGAGCAAGCATGGCAAGCTAGCCCACCTCTTCTGGAACGAAAACCATGCGTTCGCCCTACCGCACCGCACTGTTTGCCAGCCTGCTCGCGCTGATTTGCGCCGGGGTACTGTGGGCGGCGTACGACTGGTTTCAGGGGCGTTATCTGCGCGCGTTCAGCGAACACACGGCGGTGTTTTCCGGTGATCCGCTGCGCCTGCCGGACAACCTCGCCGGTCCCGGCAAGATTCGCCTGGTACATTTCTGGGACCCGGCCTGCCCGTGCAACGTCGGCAATCAACAGCACCTGACCGAGATGGTCGAGCGGTTTGGCGCTAAAGGCGTGGAGTTCTTCGCCGTGCAGAAAACCGGCAGCCACGGTCAGTTGCCCGCGACCCTCAGCAGTCTGAAAACCATCACGATATTGCCCGGCTCCGAACAGGTTCCGGCCAGCCCGGCCGTGGCGATCTGGGACCGCAGCGGTAAGCTGGCGTACTTCGGCCCGTACAGTGAAGGCCTGAGCTGCAATTCCAGCAACAGCTTTATCGAACCGATTTTGAATGCCCTGACGGAGGATCGCCCGGTGAATGCCACGCACACCCTGGCGGTCGGTTGTTATTGCCCGTGGCCGGTGGAAACGCCGTAAGGCATTCCGGACTTTTCAAGGACAGCGCTGCACGGCACAGAAGGTCTGTGCTAATTGTTTGCAGCCCGACGGGCGGCAATCCCGCTTGCACAAGGAGTCACCATGAAGCGCGTGTTCACCGTACTTGGCTTGCTCATCGTTGTTCTGCTTGCCGGCGTCGGCTGGTATGTCTACAGCAAACAACCCACACGCCAGGGCCAGGTTGAACTGCGCAACCTGCAAGGTTCGGTGACCGTGCGCTATGACGAGCGCGGCGTGCCGCACCTGCGCGCCGAGAACGAAACCGACCTCTACCGCGCCCTCGGCTACGTGCATGCCCAGGATCGCCTGTTCCAGATGGAAGCCATGCGCCGCCTCGCTCGCGGCGAACTGGCCGAAGTACTCGGGCCGAAACTGCTCGACACCGACAAACTGTTCCGCAGCCTGCGCATCCGTGAACGCGCGGCCAGTTACGTCGCCAGTCTCGATAAACAGTCACCGGCGTGGAAGGGCCTGCAAGCCTATCTGGATGGCATTAACCAATATCAGGACACCCACGCCGCACCGATCGAGTTTGACGTGCTGGGCATCCCCAAACGACCGTTCACCGCGGAAGACAGCATCAGCGTCGCCGGCTATATGGCCTACAGCTTTGCGGCGGCGTTTCGCACCGAGCCGTTGCTGACCTATGTGCGCGATCAACTCGGCGCTGATTACCTCAAGGTCTTCGATCTCGACTGGCAACCCAATGGTGTGCTGGCCAACGGTCACGCCAAACCTGCGCCGGTCCTCGCCGCCGGCGACTGGAAAGACCTCAACGCCCTTGCCCGCCTCAGCGAACAAGCGCTGATCGACCAAGGCCTGCCGCAGTTCGAAGGCAGCAACGCCTGGGTCATCGCCGGCAGCCGCAGCCAGAGTGGCAAACCTCTGCTGGCGGGTGATCCGCACATTCGCTTCTCGGTGCCGTCGGTGTGGTACGAGGCGCAATTGTCGGCGCCGGGCTTCGAGCTCTACGGCCATCATCAGGCGCTGGTGCCGTTCGCCTTCCTCGGCCACAACCTCGATTTCGGCTGGAGCCTGACCATGTTCCAGAACGACGATCTGGACCTGATCGCCGAGAAGGTCAACCCGGATAATCCGAATCAGGTCTGGTATCGCGGCCAGTGGACCGACATGGTCGTCACGCAGCAGCAGATCAATGTAAAGGGCCAGCCGCCGGTCACCCTCACCCTGCGCCAATCGCCCCACGGCCCGATCGTCAACGATGCCCTCGGCACCGCTGCCGGCAAAACGCCGATTGCCATGTGGTGGGCCTTCCTCGAAACGCCGAACCCGATCCTCGAAGGCTTTTACCAGCTCAACCGCGCCGACACGCTGGCCAAGGCCCGCGCCGCAGCGGCGAAAGTGCAGGCGCCGGGGCTGAACCTCGTCTACGCCAACGCCAAAGGCGATATCGCCTGGTGGGCTTCAGCGTTGCTGCCCAAGCGCCCCGCTGGGGTGAGGCCGGAATTCATTCTCGACGGCAGCAGCAATCAGGCGGACAAGGACGGCTTCTACCCGTTCAGCGCCAACCCGCAGGAAGAGAACCCGGCGCGCGGCTATATCGTCTCGGCCAACTTCCAGCCGCTGTCGCCGACCGGCATGGAGATTCCCGGTTACTACAACCTTGCCGATCGCGGGCAGCAACTCAATCGTCAGCTCAGCGACAAGAACGTGAAGTGGACCAACGAGGCCAATCAGAAACTGCAACTGGGCACTGCGACCGGTTATGGCCCACGTTTGCTCGCGCCGTTGCTGCCGGTGCTGCGTGAGGTAGTGAGCGATCCGGCACAGCTGAAACTGGTCGAGCAACTGGCGCAATGGCCGGGCGACTATCCGCTGGATTCGGTCAGTGCGACGGTGTTCAACCAGTTCCTCTACGACCTGGCCGATGCGGCGATGCGTGATGAGTTGGGCAATGATTTTTTCGACACCTTGCTGTCGACGCGGGTGATCGATGCGGCGTTGCCGAAGCTGGCGGCGAACGCCGATTCACCTTGGTGGGATAACCGCAACACGGCGAACAAGGAGACCCGTGCCGATGTCGTGCGCGCGGCGTGGGCGGCGAGCATGCAGCACCTGAAGCTGACCCTCGGCGACAATTCGGCCGAGTGGAAATGGGGCGCGGCGCACACGCTGACCCATGGCCATCCGTTGGGGCAACAGAAACCGCTGGAGCGGATTTTCAATGTCGGGCCGTTTGCCGCGCCGGGCAGTCATGAGGTGCCGAACAACCTCTCGGCGAAGATCGGGCCTGCGCCTTGGCCGGTGACTTATGGGCCGTCGACGCGGCGCTTGGTGGATTTTGCCGATCCGGCGCATGGCTTGACGATCAACCCGGTTGGTCAGAGTGGTGTGCCGTTTGACAGTCACTATGACGATCAGGCTGAGGCGTATGTTGACGGGATGTATGTGCAGGCGCATTTCAATGCCGAAGAGGTGACGGCGAATACGCGCAGTACCTTGAAGTTGTTGCCGGCGCGGGCAGCGCCTTAAAAGCCCCTCACCCTAACCCTCTCCCGGGGGGAGAGGGGACTGACCGAGGTGTCTTTTGTCATACATCGACCTGAAAGAACGGTGTCGATTATGGATTCACAACCGCTCACTCAGGTCGGCGTATCTCCTCAACATCCCCCAATCGGCGCCCTCTCCCTATGGGCGGTCCGACGTTTCGGGAGGGCTGGGGTGAGGGTAAGGCTCAAACCATCACCGCAAAATTCAGCCGAAACTGCTGCGGCGTCACCCCCAACCGCCGGTTGAACACCCCGCGCATATGCTGCGCATCCCGAAACCCGCACTGATAGGCCACCGTCTTCAACGGCGCCGCCGTGCTTTCCAGCATCACCCGCGCCGCATCCACCCGCGCCCGCTCGACGAACTCCGCCGGGGTGACTTTGGCTTCCCGGGCAAACACCCGCGAGAAATTGCGCGCACTCATGTTCGCCGCATTGGCCAGATCGGCAATCGTCAGATCGCCCGTGAGATTGGCCAACACATACAACTGCACCAGCGCCACCGCCGAGGTCGGCTCCGCGTGCGGCGTGAGGAACGGACTGAACTGCGACTGCCCACCGGAACGCTGGGTGAACACCACCAGCCGCTTGGCCACGCCCAGCGCCACTTCAGCGCCGTGATCACGCGCCAGCAAATACAACGACAGATCGATCCCCGCCGTGACCCCGGCCGAGGTGTAGAGCGTGCCGTCCTCGACATACAAACGATCCGCGTCGACCTGCGTGGTCGGACACAACTGCGCCAACGCCTCGGCATCGTTCCAGTGGGTGGTGACGGTGCGTGCCTCCAGCAATCCGGCCCGCGCCAGCATAAACGCGCCGTTGCAGATCGAGCCGAAACGCTGCGCCCGTGCGCAGGCCCCGCGCAGCCAACCGTCGAACGTCGCGCCGAAATCCATGAAGGGCAGTTGCGGCCCACCGGCGACCAGCAGCAGATCGTAGGCGTCGAGGGCTTCGCTGAAGTGGCGATGGGCATTCAGGCTCAAACCGTTGGAACAGGCCATCGGCCCGTGCTCGACGCCGATTACTTCGAGCCGATAGTGATCCTCGGGCGCCAGGAAGCGATTAGCCTCGGCGAACACATCCATCGGGCCGCTGACGTCCAGCGACTGCACGCCGGGGAACACGACGATGGCGACGGTTTTGCTCATGGCGGCAAAGCTCCTTTGGGTCTGACCCGAGTTGGCACGATTTGCAGGTGGATTGGCAAGGATCGCAGCCATGCATCGATTGTCCGCTTCCAGCGCCGGGAACAGACTTTCCCCATCAGCGCCACAACGGCGTTTCAGTGAGGAAACTTGCCATGACCACAACCATCGCCGGCATCAAAATCCCTGACAGCGCCCTCGCCCGGGCCACCACCGAATACATCCGCGACATCGAATCCGACCTGCTCTACCACCACTCGCGCCGGGTCTTTCTGTTCGGTGCGTTGAGCGGCGAGCGCCAGCAACTGGCTTACAACCCGGAGCTGCTGTACGTCGGCGCAATGTTCCATGACCTCGGTCTGGTCGAAGGTCATCGCAGTGATGATGAGCGCTTCGAAGTGGACGGTGCCAACGCAGCGGCGGCTTTTCTTAAACCGTACGGGTTGAGCGATGACGACATCGAGCAGGTCTGGCTGTCAATTGCCCTGCACACCACACCGGGCGTGCCCAAGCATCTGCGTCCAACCGTGGCGCTGGTGACCGCTGGTGTGGAAATGGACGTGCTGGGGATGGATTACGCGGCGTTCAGCACCGTGCAGCGTGAAGCGGTGGTGCATGCGCACCCGCGTGGGGAAGGTTTCAAGGAGTGCATCATCTGCGCGTTTGCCGATGGCTTGCGGCATCGTCCGCAGACGACGTTTGGCAATGTGAAGACTGATGTGCTGAAGGATCAGCAGCCGGGGTTCAAGCCGATGAACTTTGTTGAAGTCATCCGCCAATCTCCATGGATTTGAATATCACCAGAAACAACTGAGGGAGCGAGCTTGCTCGCGAATGCGGTGTATCAGCCAATATTTGAGTCGACTGATACTCCGTCTTCGCGAGCAGGCTCGCTCCCACAGTTCGATTTGTGGTTGGCCTCTAGGTTGAGGCCAAACCGATATTGCTTACGCCGCTTCCGGCGCCGGGGCGCGACGCACGTCCGGCTGCTTCCACGAATCGGCTGCGCTTTCTTCGATGGCTTGCTGGATGGCTTTCTTGCGCGCTTCTTCGGCACGGCGGCTGAAGAACCAGACCATGAAGGTCACGATCGACACCGCCAGCAGAATCAGACTGGCAACGGCATTGATCTCGGGTTTCACACCCAGACGCACCGCCGAGAACACTTCCATCGGCAGGGTCGTCGACCCCGGACCGGAGACGAAGCTCGCCAGCACCAGGTCATCCAGCGACAGCGCGAACGACATCATGCCGCCCGCCGCCAGCGACGGCGCGATCATCGGGATGGTGATCAGGAAGAACACCTTCCACGGCCGTGCACCGAGGTCCATGGCCGCTTCTTCGATCGACAGGTCCAGCTCACGCAGACGCGCCGACACCACCACCGCCACATACGCCGCACAGAATGTGGTGTGGGCGATCCAGATGGTGACGATGCCACGTTCCTGCGGCCAGCCGATCATCTGCGCCATGGCCACGAACAGCAGCAACAGCGACAGACCGGTGATCACTTCCGGCATCACCAACGGCGCTGTGACCAGACCGCCGAACAGCGTGCGGCCCTTGAAGCGGGTGATACGGGTCAGCACGAACGCTGCCAGCGTACCCAGCGCCACCGCAGCGACCGCGGTGTAGCAGGCGATTTCCAGCGAGCGCAGCACCGAGCCCATCAGTTGCGTGTTGTCGAGCAGGCCGACGTACCACTTGATCGACCAGCCGCCCCACACCGTCACCAGTTTCGAGGCGTTGAACGAGTAGATCACCAGGATCAGCATCGGCAGGTAGATAAACAACAAACCCAGGACCAGCATCAGGCTGGAGAAACGGAAGCGCTTCATTCTTTACCCTCCATTTCCTTGGCCTGACTGCGGTTGAACAGAATGATCGGCACAATCAGGATCGCCAGCATCACCACCGCCAGCGCGGACGCCACCGGCCAGTCACGGTTATTGAAGAACTCTTGCCAGAGCACTTTACCGATCATCAGGGTTTCCGGACCGCCAAGCAGTTCCGGGATCACGAACTCACCGACCACCGGGATAAACACCAGCATGCAGCCGGCAATGATGCCGTTCTTGGACAGCGGAATAGTGATCTTCCAGAAGCTGTTGAAAGTACTCGAGCCGAGGTCCGAAGCCGCTTCGAGCAGACTGTTGTCGTGCTTCACCAGATTGGCGTACAGCGGCAGGATCATGAACGGCAGGTACGAATAAACAACACCGATGTACACCGCGAGGTTGGTGTTGAGGATTTGCAGCGGCTCGTCGATGAACCCCATGCTCATCAGGAAACCATTGAGCAGACCGTTGTTGCTGAGGATGCCCATCCACGCGTAAACGCGGATCAGGATTGCGGTCCAGGTCGGCATCATGATCAGCAATACCAACACCGTTTGCATTTCTTTACGGGCGGTGGCGATGGCGTAGGCCATCGGGTAGCCGATCAGCAGGCTGAGGACGGTGCTGATGAACGCCATCTTCAACGAGCCGAGGTAAGCGGCGATGTACAACTCGTCGCCCGCCAGCATCGCGTAGTTGCCAAGGTTCAGCAGCAGTTGCAGCTTCTGCTCGGCGTACGTGTAGATCTCGGTGTACGGCGGAATGGCCACGTCGGCTTCGGCGAAACTGATCTTCAGGACGATGAAGAACGGCAGCATGAAGAACAGAAACAGCCAGATGAACGGAACCCCGATGACCAGTTGCCGGCCATTGGGGATTATTCGGTTGATGCGACGTTTGAATTTGCGCATGTTCATGAGCGAAGTACCACGCCGCTGTCGTCTTCCCACCACACGTAGACCTGATCACCCCAGGTCGGACGCGCGCCGCGACGTTCAGCGTTGGCCACAAACGACTGCACCAGTTTGCCGCTCGGCAATTCAACGTAGAACACCGAGTGCCCGCCGAGGTAGGCGATGTCGTGCACCTTGCCGCTGGACCAGTTGTACTCGCAGGTCGGCTGGTCGGCGGTGACCAGCAGCTTCTCCGGGCGGATCGCGTAGGTCACGGACTTGTCCTGCACCGAGGTGCTGATGCCGTGGCCGACGTAGATCTGCCGATCGAGATCCTTACAGGTGATGGTCGCGTGGCCTTCGGCGTCGTCGATCACTTCACCTTCGAAGATGTTGACGTTACCGATAAATTCGCAGACCAGACGGCTGGTCGGGGTTTCGTAGATGTCGATCGGGCTGCCGATCTGGGCGATCCAGCCCAGGTGCATGATCGCGATGCGCTCGGCCATGGTCATGGCCTCTTCCTGGTCGTGGGTCACCATCACGCAGGTCACGCCGACGCGCTCGATGATTTCCACCAGTTCCAGCTGCATCTGCGAACGCAGTTTCTTGTCCAATGCGCCCATCGGCTCATCGAGCAACAGCAACTTCGGCCGCTTGGCCAGCGAACGTGCCAGCGCCACACGCTGACGCTGACCGCCCGACAATTGATGCGGCTTGCGCTTGGCGTACTGGCTCATCTGCACCAGCTTGAGCATCTCGGCCACACGGGCATCGACCTCGGCCTTGGGAATCTTGTCCTGCTGCAGGCCGAAGGCGATGTTCTGCGCCACGGTCATGTGCGGGAACAAGGCGTACGACTGGAACATCATGTTGATCGGACGTTCGTACGGCGGCATGTCGGTGATGTCGACGCCGTCGAGGAAAATCCGCCCCTCCGTGGGCCGTTCGAACCCTGCCAGCATCCGCAGCAGAGTGGATTTGCCCGATCCCGAACCGCCGAGCAAGGCGAAGATCTCGCCCTTCTTGATTTCCAGGGACACATCGTCCACGGCAATCGTCTCGTCGAACTTCTTCGTGACCCGGTCGATTTTGACCAACACCTGTTTCGGTGTCTGGTCGCCCTCGAGGGCTTTCTTATAGGCGCCGGAGGCAACTGCCATTTACGAAACTCCCAGAAAAAAACAATGCAGTTCGCCCAATGCAGACGAACCCAGGATAGTTTGTGCCTTACTTGCCCGACTTGACCTTGGTCCAGCTGCGGGTCATCAAACGTTGAATATTGGGCGGCAACTCGGTCGACACGTAGGTCTTGTCGAGTACTGCTTGCGGTGGATAAACCGCTTCATCGGTGCGAATGGACTGTTCCATCAGCTTGTCCGAACCCGGGTTGGGGTTGGCGTAACCGACGTAATCACTGACCTGGGCAATCACCTCAGGTTTCAGCAAATAGTTGATGAAGGCGTGGGCTTCTTTGACGTTGGACGAATCCTTCGGAATCGCCAGCATGTCGAACCACAGCGCGCCGCCTTCTTTCGGGATCGAGTACGCGATGTTCACGCCCTTCTTGGCTTCCTCGGCGCGGTGCTTGGCCTGGAAGATGTCTCCGGAGAAACCGATGGCCACGCAGATATCGCCGTTGGCCAGGTCGCCGATGTACTTGGACGAGTGGAAATAGGTCACGTACGGACGCACGGCGAGCAGTTTGGCCGTGGCCTTTTCGTAATCCTTGGTGTTGGTGCTGTTGGCGTTCAGGCCCATGTAGTTGAGCACGGTCGGCATCATTTCATCCGCCGAATCGAGGAACGCGACGCCGCAGCTGTGCAGCTTCTTGATGTTCTCGGGTTCGAACAGCACGCTCCAGGAATCGATCTTGTCGATACCGAGCACTGCCTTGACCTTGTCGACGTTGTAACCGATGCCGTTGGTGCCCCACAGGTACGGCACGGCGTACAGGTTGCCCGGATCGTTTTGCTCCAGACGCTTGAGCAGCACCGGGTCGAGATTGGCATAGTTGGGCAACTGCGACTTGTCGAGTTTCTGGAACGCGCCAGCCTTGATCTGCTTGCCAAGGAAGTGGTTCGACGGCACGACCACGTCGTAACCGGTACGCCCGGCCAGCAGCTTGCCTTCCAGGGTTTCGTTGGAGTCAAAGACGTCGTAGACCGGTTTGATCCCGGTTTCTTTCTGGAAATCGGCCAGCGTGGTCTCGCCGATGTAATCGGACCAGTTATAAATATGTACCGTACCGGCGGCCTGGGCTCCGACGGCGATCGTCAGGCCGGCAGTGGCCAGCAGGGCTTTGCGCAAAGAAGAAAAAATAGGCAAGTGGAGGTCCTCTAAATTAGTTGGGCCCAAGTTGCCCCGCACTGCATGACAGCCATGGCTGCCCGGCAACAAAACCGGCGCGCAACTTACCCTCGAAAAACCGTTCCTGCAAAACTTCCTGTCATTTAATTGATCCGCTGGCCGCCCTCGCGGGGACGACGGCCAGCGGTTGCTGCTTCAAACCGGCTTATTTACCGGATTTGATCTTGGTCCAGCTGCGGGTCATTTCACGCTGGGTCGCTGCCGGCAAGTCGGCGATCGCATACAACTTGGCCTGCACGTCGGCTGGCGGGTAGATGCCTGGATCGCTGGTGATGTCTTTTTCCACCAGTGCGGTTGCAGCGGCGTTACCGTTCGGGAAACGTACGGCGTTGGTGATGCCGGCCATGACTTCAGGCTTCTGCAGGAAGGTCATGAACTTGTAGGCGCCTTCAACGTTTTCGGCATCTTTAGGGATGGCGACCATGTCGAAGAAGCTGCCCGCGCCTTCTTTCGGAATGGCGTAGCTGACTTTCACCTTGTCACCGGCCTCGGCGGCACGCGACTTGGCCTGCTGCACGTCACCCGAGTAGCCGACCGCTACGCAGATGTTGCCGTTGGCCAGGTCCGAGATGTACTTGGAGGAGTGGAAGTAGGTGATCGAAGGACGAATCTTGAGGAACAGTTCCTCGGCTTTCTTGATGTCTTCTTTCTTCTGGCTGTCGGTTGGCAGGCCCAGGTAGTGCAGCGCGACCGGGAGCATTTCGGTCGGCGAATCGAGGAAGCTCACGCCGCAGCCCTTGAGTTTGGCGATGTTCTCCGGCTTGAGCAGCACGTCCCACGAATCGATGGTGTCGACGCCCAGCGCAGCCTTGACCTTCTCCGCGTTGTAACCGATGCCGATCGAGCCCCACATGTACGGGAAGGCGTGCTTGTTGCCCGGGTCGCTGACCGACACGGCCTTGAGCAGGTCCTGGTTGAGGTTCTTCCAGTTGGGCAGCTTGGACTGGTCCAGCTCCTGGTAAACGCCAGCCTTGATCTGCTTGGCCAGGAAGTTGTTCGACGGTACGACCACGTCATAGCCGGACTTGCCCGCGAGCAGTTTGGCTTCCAGGGTTTCGTTACTGTCGAATACGTCGTAGACCACCTTGATCCCCGACTCTTTCTCGAAGTTGGCGATGGTGTCCGGCGCGATGTAATCGGACCAGTTATAGACGTGCAGTACTTTGTCGTCCGCTTGAACCGCACCCGCCATCATGCCCGCCACGGACAGCGCGAGAAGTGTCTTGCCAGCAAGCTTTTTACCTAATGCCTTCATGCGTCATGCTCCAAATTTTTCTTTTTTGAACCACTTTGTTCAGCGGCCGAACCCGGACAACTGGAACCGCGGTTAGTCTGGCAAGATCCGAGGCGGTCTTTCAAGAAAAGACCGGCCTTTCTGACAGCTTTGAGCGAGAGCGCCGCAGCTCCCCCGCTCAGAGCCTAGCACTTAGCCTTGCAACGCACTGAGGGTCAGGTCCAGACACTTGCGTGCCTTGGTCACCAGCTCATCGATCTCGGCTTTGCTGATCACCAGCGGCGGCGCGATGATCATGGTGTCGCCCACAGCGCGCATGATCAGGCCGTTGTCGAAGCAGAACTGGCGGCAGATCATGCCGACGCCCTTGCCTTCATAGCGCTTGCGCGTGGCCTTGTCCTGCACCAGCTCGATCGCGCCCAACAGACCAACCCCGCGAACTTCACCCACCAACGGGTGATCACTCAGTTCCCGCAGACGTTTCTGCAAATACGGTGCCGTTTCGTTGCGGGCGTTCTCGATAATTTTTTCGTCGCGCAGAATGCGGATGTTTTCCAGGCCCACCGCTGCTGCCACCGGGTGACCGGAGTAGGTGAAGCCGTGGTTGAAATCGCCACCTTCGTTGAGCACCGCAACAACGGAGTCACGGACAATCAGGCCGCCCATCGGGATATAACCGGAGGTCAGGCCTTTGGCGATGGTCATCATGTCGGGCGCAAGGTCGTAGAAATCGCTACCGAACCACTCACCGGTACGGCCGAAACCACAAATCACTTCGTCGGCGACGAAGAGGATGTCGTACTTGGCGAGGATTTCCTTGATGCGCGGCCAGTAGCTGTCTGGCGGAATGATCACGCCGCCGGCGCCCTGGATCGGCTCGGCAATAAAGGCGCCGACGTTGTCGACGCCGACTTCGAGAATCTTCTCTTCCAGCTGGTTGGCCGCCCAGATACCGAACTCTTCCGGGGACATGTCGCCACCCTCGGCGAACCAGTACGGCTGCGCGATATGAACGATGCCCGGGATCGGCAAGTCGCCTTGTTCGTGCATATACGTCATGCCACCGAGGCTCGCGCCGGCTACGGTCGAACCGTGATAACCGTTCTTGCGGCTGATGATGACTTTCTTGTTCGGCTGGCCTTTGATCGCCCAGTAGTGGCGAACCATACGCAGCATGGTGTCGTTGCCTTCGGAGCCAGAGCCGGTGAAGAACACGTGGTTCATGCCTTCCGGCGCCACGTCGGCAATCGCCTTGGCCAGTTCCAGTGCCGGCGGGTGCGCGGTCTGGAAGAACAGGTTGTAGTACGGCAGTTCGCGCATTTGTTTGGCGGCCGCATCGGCCAGCTCATCACGACCATAACCGATAGCCACGCACCACAGACCAGCCATGCCGTCGAGAATCTTGTTGCCTTCGCTGTCCCACAGGTAAACGCCCTTGGCGTTGGTAATGATCCGCGGGCCCTTCTCTTTCAGTTGCTTGAAGTCGCTGAACGGGGCCAGGTGGTGATCATTGCTGAGTGCTTGCCACTCGCGGGTTTGCGGGTTGTTGCTGGTCATGCCAATTCTCCTTGTTATCGGTGAAGGCGCGGCTGCTGCCAGCCGCGCCCGGCGTATCAGACGGCGAAGAGCAGGTACTCACGCTCCCAGGAACTGATCACGCGCTTGAAGTTTTCATGCTCGGCCCGTTTTACCGCGACGTAGCCAGTGATGAAGGTTTTGCCCAGGTACTTCTCGATGGTCGCGCTGTTTTCCATACGTTCCAGTGCGTCTTCGATGGTCAGTGGCAGGCGCAGGTTGCGGCGCTCATAACCACGGCCCACCACCGGCGCGCTCGGGTTCAGGCCTTCGATCATGCCGATGTAGCCGCAGAGCAGGCTCGCGGCAATCGCCAGGTACGGGTTGGCGTCGGCGCCCGGCAAGCGGTTTTCCACACGGCGGTTCTGCGGGCCGGCATCGGGTACGCGCAGGCCCACGGTGCGGTTCTCTTCGCCCCACTCCACGTTCACCGGTGCCGAGGTATCCGGCAGGAAGCGGCGGAACGAGTTGACGTTGGGTGCGAACAGCGGCAGCAATTCCGGGATCAATTTCTGCAGGCCACCGATGTGGTGCAGGAACAACTGGCTCATGGTTCCGTCTTCATTGGAGAAGACGTTTTTGCCGGTTTCGATGTCGATGATGCTTTGGTGCAAGTGCATCGCACTGCCCGGCTCGCCGGTCATTGGCTTGGCCATGAAAGTCGCGGCCACGTCGTGCTTGAGTGCGGCTTCGCGCATGGTGCGTTTGAACACCAGAATCTGGTCGGCCAGCGACAGCGCGTCACCGTGACGGAAGTTGATTTCCATCTGCGCCGTGCCGTCTTCGTGGATCAGCGTGTCGAGGTCCAGCTCCTGCAGTTCGCACCAGTCGTAGACGTCTTCGAACAGCGGATCGAATTCGTTCGCCGCTTCAATGGAGAACGACTGACGCCCGATTTCCGGACGGCCCGAGCGGCCAATCGGAGGCTGCAACGGATAGTCAGGGTCGTCGCTGCGCTTGGTCAGGTAGAACTCCATTTCCGGCGCCACGATCGGCTGCCAGCCCTTGTCGGCATAGAGCTTGAGAACTTTCTTGAGGACGTTGCGCGGCGACAGCTCGATCGGGTTGCCCTGCTTGTCGTAGGTGTCGTGGATCACTTGAGCAGTTGGCTCGATGGCCCACGGCACCAGGTACACGGCGTTCTGGTCGGGGCGGCAGATCATGTCGATGTCGGCCGGGTCGAGCAGTTCGTAATAGATGTCGTCTTCGACGTAGTCGCCGGTCACGGTCTGCAACAGCACGCTTTCTGGCAGGCGCATGCCTTTTTCGGCGATGAACTTGTTGGTCGGCGAGATCTTGCCCCGGGTGATACCGGTCAAGTCGGCGATCATGCATTCGACTTCTGTGATCTTGTGGTCTTTCAACCAATCGGTGAGCTGGTCGAGGTTGTTACTCATAAATGCCTCTGGGCTGAGTCTCCTGACAGGATGTCAGGCAAAGTTTGACGCTTTGAGCGTCGCGTTAAAGGGGGCTTGCTCGCGCAGTACCGGCTTACGCCTGGCACCGCGCATAGACAATGAAAGAGGAGCTTACCTGCCCTTTACGCTGGCGTTGCATTTCCTGTGCACAGACGAGGCGTGCAGAATCATGAGCACGGCTGGGCACGCGACACAGGCTTTGGGAGTGAAAGCGATCTATATTGGAAGGGGACGCCATAAACAGGATGCTGTCCCGTACGTCCAGAATATCGGACGCTTGCGCTTGAGCGACCATGGACGGGAACATCGTCGGCAACGATTCAGCCATGCTGGCTGCGCTACGGACGGATTTTTCGCCACTGATGTGATGAGCATGCAGACCGGACTGTTGCGAGCAGTCGGTGATGCCGATTAACGGCAGGCGAGACATGAAGCACCCCGGTATTATTGCTGTTATGGGTTTGATCGGAGCTTAGCCTTGTTCATTTTTTTACACAACACCCCCGTAAAAAATACAACACGGCCTGCTCAAGCCCGCGGGTGGCAAGCTTCCTCAGGACAAAAAACTGCCCAAAAATGCCCCATAAATGCCCTCACAGCGCTTTTTTAGGGCAAAAAAGGCCTCGCTTGACTTCGGCAGGCCGTTCGGGTTGACTGAAACCAGAAAAGATCAATGATTGATATTTTTAACAACAAAGGTGTTGCATCATGTCGGTACCCCCGCGTGCCGTTCAGCTTAACGAAGCGAACGCGTTCCTTAAGGAACATCCTGAGGTTCTGTACGTTGACCTTCTGATTGCGGATATGAATGGTGTGGTGCGCGGCAAGCGCATTGAACGCACCAGCCTCCACAAGGTTTACGAGAAAGGCATCAACCTGCCGGCCTCTCTATTTGCTCTGGATATCAATGGTTCTACGGTGGAAAGCACCGGCCTGGGCCTGGACATCGGCGATGCCGATCGTATCTGCTATCCAATCCCCGATACCCTGTGCAACGAGCCATGGCAGAAGCGCCCGACTGCGCAACTGTTGATGACCATGCACGAACTCGAAGGCGACCCGTTCTTCGCCGATCCGCGCGAAGTGCTCCGTCAAGTTGTTGCAAAGTTTGACGAGCTGGGCCTGACCATTTGCGCCGCATTTGAACTCGAGTTCTACCTGATCGACCAGGAAAACGTGAACGGCCGTCCTCAGCCGCCACGCTCGCCGATCTCCGGCAAACGTCCGCACTCGACGCAGGTCTACCTGATCGACGACCTCGACGAATACGTTGACTGCCTCCAAGACATTCTGGAAGGCGCCAAAGAGCAAGGCATTCCGGCCGACGCCATCGTCAAGGAAAGTGCCCCGGCGCAGTTCGAGGTGAACCTGCACCACGTTGCCGACCCGATCAAGGCTTGCGACTACGCGGTCCTGCTCAAGCGTCTGATCAAAAACATCGCCTACGACCATGAAATGGACACCACCTTCATGGCCAAGCCTTATCCGGGCCAGGCAGGTAATGGTCTGCACGTACACATCTCGATTCTGGATAAAGAAGGCAAAAACATTTTTGCCAGCGAGGATCCCGAGCAGAACGCCGCGCTGCGTCACGCGATCGGCGGTGTGCTCGAGACCCTGCCCGCGCAGATGGCGTTCCTCTGCCCGAACGTCAACTCCTACCGTCGTTTCGGCGCACAGTTCTACGTGCCGAACTCGCCGTGCTGGGGTCTGGACAACCGCACCGTGGCGATTCGCGTACCGACCGGCTCTGCCGATGCCGTGCGTATCGAACACCGCGTGGCCGGTGCCGACGCCAACCCGTACCTGCTGATGGCTTCGGTACTGGCCGGCGTGCACCACGGTCTGACCAACAAGATCGAACCGGGCGCACCTGTAGAAGGCAACAGCTACGAGCAGAACGAGCAAAGCCTGCCGAACAACTTGCGCGATGCCCTGCGTGAGCTGGACGATAGCGAGGTGATGGCCAAGTACATCGATCCGAAATACATCGATATCTTCGTCGCCTGCAAGGAAAGCGAGCTGGAGGAGTTCGAACACTCCATCTCCGACCTTGAGTACAACTGGTATCTGCATACCGTGTAAGCGGTTGTAGCGCCAAACAGAACGCCGTCGGCTGACTCAGCCCACGGCGTTTTTTTATGGCCGCCTGCGACGGTTCGCGAGCAGGCTCGCTCCCACAGTTAATCTCCAGTGAACATGAATACTGTGCACACAGAGCCTCCCTGTGGGAGCGAGCCTGCTCCGGGCGGCGCTCCGACGAAAGCGGCCGACAAGACAACACACAAGCCGGCTCGTACAATGCCCGCTGCCCCGCAGGAGACTTCCATGACGCGACCCGCCCCCGTCCGCAAACCCCGTGCCCGCAGTCAGGCGCGCATCGATTCGATACTCGACGCCGCGCGTACATTGCTGGCCGCCGAGGGTGTGGCGAGTCTGTCGATCTACAGCGTCGCCGAGCGCGCGCAGATTCCGCCCTCCTCCGTGTACCACTTCTTCGCCAGCGTCCCGGCGTTGCTTGAGGCACTGACGGCAGATGTGCACGCCGCGTTTCGCGCCTGCCTGCAAGCGCCGATTGATCATGACGCCTTGCGCGACTGGCGCGATCTGTCGCGGCTGGTTGAGCAACGGATGCTGGAGATCTACGATGAAGACGCGGCGGCGCGGCAGTTGATCCTTGCCCAGCATGGTTTGACCGAAGTCACTCAGGCTGACCGTCAGCACGACATCGAACTGGGCGATCTGATGCACAAGCTGTTCGATCATCACTTCGAATTGCCTAGGCTGCCGGAAGATGTCGATGTGTTTGCTTTAGCGATGGAGTTGGGTGACCGGGTTTATGCGCGTTCGGTGCAACAGCATGGGCAGATCACGCCGCGCATGGCTGAGGAAGGGATGCGCGTGTTTGATGCCTACATTGGGTTGTATCTGCCGCCGTATCTACCCAAAAGATCTCTAGTGATCTGACTGACCTCTTCGCGAGCAGGCTCGCTGCCACATTTGGAATGCGATCC
Organism: Pseudomonas zeae; assembly: GCF_014268485.2. Taxonomy (NCBI): domain Bacteria; kingdom Pseudomonadati; phylum Pseudomonadota; class Gammaproteobacteria; order Pseudomonadales; family Pseudomonadaceae; genus Pseudomonas; species Pseudomonas zeae. The sequence goes on from NZ_CP077090.1 coordinate 6,527,278, forward strand.
CCTGTGGGAGCGAGCCTGCTCGCGAAGGCCGCACCGCAGTTTTCAGATCAGGCACAAAAAACCCCGAACGGCTCACGCTCTCCGGGGTTGTTTTTTACTCACCGACTTACAGCTTGGCGATCGACACCTCGGTGGATTTCACAAAGGCGATCACTTCGCTGCCGACCACCAGTTCCAACTCCTTGACCGAGCGGGTGGTGATCACCGAAGTGACAATGCCGGAAGCGGTCTGCACGTCGATTTCCGACAGCACGTCACCGAGGACGATTTCCTTGATCGAGCCTTTGAACTGGTTGCGGACGTTGATGGCTTTGATAGTCATGGCAATGATTCCTGTCGTTTGCTTGAGTTATTGAGCCCAACGCAGTTGCGTAGGCAGTGGTGAAACAGGTTCCGGCGCCGGCGGTTCGCCGGGCAGGGAGAGAACACGGTTAAGCACTTCGGTTTCCAGCGCCGCCAGTCGGTGCGAACCACGCACTCGCGGTCGCGGCAGTTCCACATGCAGATCAAGACCGACTTCGCCGTCCTCAATCAGAATCACCCGGTCGGCAATCGCCACCGCTTCGCTGACGTCGTGAGTCACCAGCAGCACGGTGAAGCCGTGTTGCTGCCAGAGACGCTCGATCAGTTGCTGCATTTCAATGCGGGTCAGTGCGTCCAGTGCGCCGAGCGGTTCGTCGAGCAGCAGCAGACGCGGTTGATGGATCAGCGCCCGCGCCAGTGCAACGCGCTGCTTCTGTCCGCCAGATAACGCCGCCGGCCACTCATTGGCACGATCCGCCAGACCGACTGCTTCCAGCGCATCCAGTGCTTGCTGACGCCAGTTGCCCTTGAGCCCAAGGCCAACGTTGTCGATGATCTTTTTCCACGGCAGCAGACGTGCTTCCTGGAACATCAATCGGGTGTCTTCCCGCGCATCGCTGAGCGGCGCAGAACCGGCGAGCAAGTCGCCGCCAGTCGGTTGATCGAGCCCGGCGAGCAAGCGCAGCAAGGTACTTTTGCCGCAGCCGCTACGCCCGACCACGGCGACAAACTGCCCTGCCGGAATGTGCAGATCGATGTCACGTAACACCTGCCGCGCGCCGAAGGTTTTCTGCAGGTTGCGCACTGCCAGCGGAATCCCGCGCAGCAGGCGTGGAGGTTGTTGAGCAGTCATGCCGCACCTCCTTTGGCAACCTGATAGGCCGGGTGCCAACGCAACCACACACGTTCAAGTCCACGTGCCGCGAGGTCAGCGAGTTTGCCGAGCACTGCGTAAAGCAGGATCGCCAGCACCACCACGTCGGTCTGCAAGAACTCGCGGGCATTCATCGCCAGATAGCCGATGCCCGAGCTGGCGGAAATGGTTTCGGCGACGATCAGCGTCAGCCACATAAAGCCCAGGGCGAAGCGCACGCCGACCAGAATCGAAGGCAGCGCACCCGGCAGAATCACCTGCCAGAACAGGCTGAAACCGCTCAGGCCATAACTGCGCGCCATCTCCACCAGCGCCGGGTCGACGTTGCGGATGCCGTGATAAGTGTTGAGGTAGATCGGGAACAACGTGCCCAGCGCCACCAGAAAAATCTTCGCCGACTCGTCGATGCCGAACCACAAAATCACCAGCGGAATCAGTGCCAGATGCGGCACGTTGCGGATCATCTGCACCGAACTGTCGAGCAGGCGTTCGCCCCACTTCGACAGACCGGTGATAAAGCCCAGGACCAGACCGATGCTGCCGCCGATGGTGAAACCGAGGGCCGCGCGCCAGCCGCTGATCGCCAGGTGCGTCCAGATTTCGCCACTGCGCACCAGGCTCACGCCGGCCTCGATCACCGCCACCGGTGCCGGCAGAATCCGTGTCGACAACCAACCCGCCGACACCGACAACTGCCACACCACCAGCAACAACACCGGCAACGCCCAGGGCGCGAGGCTGTGGATGATTTTCTTCATGGCGCGCCTCAGCTCTGCGACGCGGCTTTGGGAAGAATGTCGTTGGCGACCATCTCGCCGAACGGGCTGACATAACCGGCGCTTTTCGGCAGTTCCGGGCGCTCGATGTCGAGGTGCGGGAACAGCAGTTCAGCGACGCGGTACGACTCTTCGAGGTGTGGATAACCGGAGAAGATAAAGGTGTCGATGCCCAGATCGGCGTATTCCTTCACGCGTGCCGCGACGGTCGGACCATCGCCAACCAACGCGGTACCGGCACCGCCGCGCACCAGACCAACGCCGGCCCAGAGGTTAGGGCTGACTTCGAGGTTGTCGCGGCTGCCGCCGTGCAGGGCGGCCATGCGTTGCTGGCCGACCGAATCGAACCGCGCCAGCGAAGCCTGAGCACGAGCGATGGTGTCGTCATCCAGGTGCGAGATCAGCCGATCCGCCGCTTGCCAGGCTTCAGCGTTGGTTTCACGGACGATCACATGCAGACGAATGCCGAAGCGCACGGTTCGGCCGAGCTTGGCGGCTTTGGCGCGCACCTGTTCGATCTTCTCCGCAACCGCTGCGGGCGGCTCGCCCCAGGTCAAAACCATTTCCACTTGTTCTGCAGCCAGATCCTGCGCGGCTTCCGATGAGCCACCGAAGTACAGCGGCGGACGCGGCTGCTGGATCGGCGGATAGAGCAACTTCGCGCCTTTCACGCTGATGTGCTGACCGTCGTAATCGACGGTTTCGCCTTCCAGCACACGACGCCAGATGCGGGTGAATTCCACCGAAGCCTGATAGCGTTCTTCGTGGCTGAGGAACAGACCGTCGCCGGCCAATTCTTCCGGGTCACCGCCGGTGACCAGATTGAACAGCGCACGGCCGCCGGACAGGCGATCCAGCGTGGCTGCCTGCCGCGCCGCCACCGTCGGGGAAATGATCCCGGGGCGCAGAGCCACGAGGAATTTCAGGCGCTGGGTCACCGGGATCAGCGACGCTGCCACCAGCCATGAGTCTTCGCAAGAACGGCCGGTAGGAATCAGCACACCGCCGAAGCCCAGACGATCCGCCGCTTGCGCGACCTGTTGCAGATAACCGTGGTCGACGGCGCGAGCGCCTTCGGCGGTGCCAAGGTAATGGCCGTCGCCGTGGGTAGGCAGGAACCAGAAGATATTGAGGCTCATGGAGTGGTCTCCTTAGGAATTCGAATTACTGCGCTTTAGCCACAGCGGCCGGTGGTGTCCAGATCACATCCTTGATGCTCAATGGCTTGGGAATCAGCTTGAGCTGGAAGAACGTGTCGGCGATCTTTTGCTGCGCGGCGACCACTTCCGGGGTCAGGAACAGCGCGCCGTAGCCCTGGCGTTTCACCGAGGTCAGGGTGATGTCCGCCGGCAGACCGAGCAGTGGCGCAACCTGTTGGGTCACGTCTTCAGGGTTGGCTTTGGACCACTCGCCGACTGCGCGCACTTCCTCGACGAGGGTCTTGATCACCTGAGGATTTTTCTCGGCGTAAGGCTTGGTCGCGAGGTAAAACTGGTGGTTGTCGACGATGCCTTTACCGTCGCGCAGGGTGTGCGCTTGCAGCTGTTTTTCAGCAGCAGCCTGGTACGGATCCCAGATGACCCAGGCGTCGACACTGCCACGTTCGAACGCGGCGCGGGCATCGGCGGGCGGCAGGAAGACGGTTTGAATATCGGTGTATTTGAGGCCGGCGTCTTCCAGTGCACGCACCAGCAGGTAGTGGACGTTGGAGCCTTTGTTCAGTGCGACCTTCTTGCCCTTGAGATCGGCCACCGATTTGATCGGCGAGTCTTTCGGCACAAGGATCGCTTCGCTGTTCGGCGCTGGCGGTTCGTAGGCAACGTAAAGCAGATCGGCGCCGGCCGCCTGGGCGAAGACTGGCGGGGTTTCGCCGGTGACACCGAAGTCGATCGAGCCGACGTTCAGGCCTTCCAGCAACTGAGGGCCGCCGGGGAATTCAGTCCATTGCACGTCGACGCCTTGGGCGGCCAGACGTTTTTCCAGAGTGCCCTTGGCCTTGAGCAGCACCAGCGTGCCGTACTTCTGATAACCGATCCGAAGAGTCTCGGCTTGAGCTTGAGTGATGGCGCCGAAGGTGACAGCCGCAGCAAACAGAGCGACCAGACCACGACGCAAAAATACAGTGCGCATAGCGCTCTCCTTTTTGCTGTTGGGTTTTGGCTGCACCTGCTTGGCCGTTAGCGGCTGAGTAAGGTGAGTGGAGCAAATTCGGGTGTGGCTTTTAAATGCTCCAGCGAGCACTCAACAAACGTTCGTTCAACAGGCCCGGTTCCAGCGGTTTCGGCCGGCGGGCCATGGCGCCGACAAACTGATCCAGCGCTTCATGCAGTCGCTGCTCCAGCGCCGGTGCCAGTTGTGCTGCGGCACTGCCTTCGCCGTAAGCGATCTGGCTGTCCTCGGCGAAAATCCCCTGGAGCATTTCCTGGGCTTTCAGCGCGGACAACACAGGCTTGAGCGCGTAATCGACCACCAGCATGTGGGCGATGCTGCCGCCGGTGGCCATTGGCAAAACAATCTTGTGGTTCAGGGCGCGCTCCGGGAGCAGATCCAGCAACGTCTTCAACGCGCCGGAAAACGAAGCCTTGTACACCGGCGTGGCGATCAGCAGGCCGTCGGCGTTTTCGATCTGTTGCAGCAGGTCGAGCACCTTCGGGCTGTCGAAGCGGGCGTGAAGCAAATCTTCGGCCGGGAAGTCCCGCACCTGATAACTCACCACTTCAACCCCTTGCGCCTGCAACCAGCGTTGCGAGCGTTCCAGCAGCACCCCGGAACGGGAGCGCAGGCTGGGACTGCCACCGAGTGAGACGACCAGCATTGAGACAATTCCTTAAGCGTTTCAGGCGATTCGCGGGTTGCGATCTCGCTTCGATGGAGTGACCTTACCAGCTGATTTATATATCTATAAATCATATTTATTCATTTGGTTATGCGTTTTGGAGATATACGATTCAGGTTATTCAAGACGAAAAAAAAGGCCGTCGAAACGGCCTGAAATCCCCTGCATCGTGGTTCCGTGTTGACTGGACTAGCGCTATCGCGAGCAGGCTCACTCCTACATTTGGAATGCGTTCCCCTGTAGGAGTGAGCCTGCTCGCGATAGCGCCGGAAGCTACAAAAAATATCTCACTGGATTCACTTGTTCGGCTGTGGCGTCAGGCGCAGGTACGGCTTCACCGCGCGATAACCCTTCGGAAAGCGCTGCTTGATCTCTTCCTCATCCTTGAGCGACGGCACGATCACCACCTCTTCACCGTCCTGCCAGTTGGCCGGCGTAGCCACCTTGTAGTTGTCGGTGAGCTGCAGCGAATCGATCACCCGCAGAATCTCGTGGAAGTTGCGCCCGGTGCTCGCCGGATACGTGATGGTCAGACGAATCTTTTTGTTCGGATCGATCACGAACAGCGAGCGCACGGTCAGCGTGTCGTTGGCGTTCGGGTGGATCAGGTCATACAGATCAGAAACCTTGCGATCGGCATCGGCCAGGATCGGAAAGTTGACGACAGTGTTCTGGGTTTCGTTGATGTCTTCGATCCACTTGTGGTGCGAATCCACCGGGTCGACCGACAGCGCGATGGCTTTGACGCCGCGGTTGCTGAACTCATCCTTGAGCTTGGCGGTGAAGCCCAGCTCAGTGGTGCACACCGGGGTGAAGTCCGCCGGGTGGGAGAACAGCACGCCCCAGCTATCGCCCAGCCATTCGTGGAAACGAATCTTGCCGGCGCTGGAATCCTGTTCGAAATCGGGGGCGATGTCGCCGAGTCTGAGGCTCATGGTGCTGCTCCTGATGAGTTGTTCGAGACCTCAACTGTAGCCCGTGATTTGCCATCATGAAAAAGAATAAATAATGAGATATCTAGATCATAAGTGAATATTAAACATCTGTTCACTGGACGCTGGCAGGCATCCCGACGACCATCGGTTGCAAGGTTCGAGAAGGCCTTGAGTTGCTGTAAAGAGGGAAGTTTCGGGGGTGGCTTACGGGGGTGAGCCTGACTCGAAAACGCAAAAGCCCCGTCCGGCGCGATGCCGGACGGGGCTTTTTTACATCAGCGAATCGAGGCGCGCTATTACAGCAGCGGGATCGAGTAGCTGAGGATCAGGCGGTTTTCGTCCTGGTCGCGAACGCCAGCGATGTTGGTACGCCAGGTAGCGTTTTTCCACATGAAGCCAACGTTTTTCAGCGGGCCTTCCGGTACGACGTAACCGACAGTCAGGTCACGTTCCCACTCGGAGTCGCCATTACCGTTTTCAAGACCGCGGGAAGTAACGGTGTCGATGTTGTCGCCACGCAGGTAAACCATACCAGCGGTCAGGCCTGGTACGCCGACTTTGGCGAAGTCATACGAGTAGCGAGCTTGCCAGGTACGTTCGCCGGCACGGCCGAACTTCTGAATCTGCATGTCGGTGATGGTGTAGTTCGACGAGCCGTCACCCTGGTTCAGCCAAGGGAAGTCGCTGCTGCCGTTGGAAACCTGGTAGCCGCCACCGAAGGTGTGACCTGCAACGGTGTACAGGAACAGGCCGCTATACAGGTTGTTGTCGACTTTACCGCGACCGCTGGCAACACCGGAATAGTTACCGCTGCTGAAGTAAGCAGGGGTGTTGCCGTTGGCGCCGTCGTCGGAGCTGTTGAAGTAACGGAAGTCAGACTTCAGCACGCCCGGGCCGATTGCCCAGTTGTGAACCAGACCCAGGAAGTGTTGCTTGTAGAAATCTTCCAGGTTGCCGTAGTAGTACTGCGCAGTCAGGTCTTTGGTGATTTTGTAGTCACCACCGGCGTAGATGAACTTGTTGCTGTTAACAGTACGCGCTGCCGCGCCGTTGATAGACAGCTGTTCATTGTTGCTGGAGTTACGGCCTTTGGCGTGCTCGATCTGACCACCGACCAGGGTCAGGTCCTTGATATCGCCGGAAGTGATCTGACCACCCTGCCAGGTTTGTGGCAGCAGACGACCGTCGTTGGTCACGATGACCGGGTTCTTCGGCTGCAGGGTACCCAGCTTCAGTTCAGTCTGGGAGATCTTGGCTTTGGCCGTCAGGCCCAGGCTGGAGAAGTTATCAACTGCCTGACCGTTGGATTCGCTTGGGAAAACAGTGCCGCCGTAAGCGGGGCCAGGTTTGCCATCAGCGGTAACGTTGCCGTTGGTGCCGCCGCCCGAATCCAGACGCACGCCCAGCAGGCCGATAGCGTCGATACCAAAACCAACGGTGCCTTGGGTATAGCCGGAAATGAAGCGCAGATCGAAGCCTTGGCCCCACTCTTCGTTGCGGCTTGGTTCGTTTGTTCCGCTACGGTTGTCAGTGTTGATGTAGAAGTTACGCAGCCCCAAAGTAGCTTTGCTGTCTTCGATGAAACCGGCGGCGCCTGCCTGCTGCGCCATAACCCCTACGGCCACAGCCAGGGCCAAGGTGGACTTGTTCATGTATCGCTCCTCTCGTTTCTAATTTTTTTGCTTTTTTTACTGTCGGTTCCGGATCTATTGCCCGAAATCCTCAACGCTTGATCGCGACGGACCATCTACCCCCGGTCAAAGCCGCGAAAGGATACCCCGGCATAGTCCTTAAAAGAATTGTTTCACTCTTTTTCAGAGCGTCGAGGCATATATATAGGCAGCGCAGACTGGAGGTATCGGCTTCAACACCGATTCCTGAACCCTGCAGATTGTCGAGGGACAAAAATGCCAAAACACCGCAGCGTATTTTGAACGCCGCACGGGTCTACTTTAGGCTTTCGCCGAAGAACATAAAAAGAATAAAAATCGCCATTAGACTTATATTTTGGAATATAGAAAAATGCGCAAAAAAAACCTTGCCGAGGGGCAAGGTTTTTTTTCAGGACTTGTTACAGAAAGCTGTAGGTGTAGTTGAAGATCAGGCGGGTCTGGTCCTGATCGGCAATATTGATTTCGCTGCCGCGATAAACACCATTGCGCAATGTCACACCAAAACCTTTGAGAGCACCCTGTTGAACGGTGTAATCGATACGCATGTCCCGTTCCCACTCGGACATATCGCTGCCGGTGCCATTCGTTGCCTTGATGTTGTCGCCATGCAGGTAAGCGATCGAGGCTTTGAGGCCAGGTACACCCAGGCCTGCGAAGTCATAGGAGTACTGACCGAAGGTGGTGTTTTCACCGGCACGAACGAAACCGTTGATCATGGAGTCGGTGAACAGATAGAAACTGGCGCCACCGGCACCTTCAGGGCGACCGTTGCCATCGACCACGTTGCCTTGGTTCAGGTAGACGAAGCCACCGTCATCGTTGACACGTTGATGGCCAAGCAAGAAGGCGTTGCCACCCAAGGTGTAAGTGAACATGGCGCTCCAGGTCTTGTTATCGACCTCGCCCGGGTTCTTGGCATAACCACCGTTGTTACTGAAGCGGTAGCCTGCGTCCCCGTTCTTGCCATCGGAGCTGCTGTCGAAATAGCGGATGTCCGTCTTGAACGACTGGTTGGTGCCGATCGGAAGCACGTGTATCAGACCAAAGAAGTTCTGCTTGTAATAATCCTGCAGGTTCGAATGGTAGTACTGCAGGGTCAGGTCTTTGGTGACCTTCCAGTCAGCACCGGCATAGCGGAACTGGTTGCTGTCCTGCGTACCACCGGCCACAGCTAGGCCGGTGCTGTTTGTCGAGGCGCGACCCACAGCGTGCTCGAGCTGACCAGCATTGAAGGTAACGTTGTCGATTTCCTTGGAGGTGATCGTGCCACCCTCGAAGGTTTGAGGCAGCAGACGGCTATCGTTCGCAACCAGAATCGGCAAGCTAGGTTGCAGAGCGCCACCCAGGTGAGCTTCGGTCTTGGACAGACGTGCCTTCACGTTGCCCGCTACGCGGCTCCAGGACTGCGTTGCTGAACCGTCGGAGTCACTTGGGCTGAACGAGTTATTGTCTGGGTGGTGCCCACGGCCACCATCCAGGTGAATGCCGCTGAGCGCCTGCACATCAAGACCAAAACCGACCGTGCCTTGAGTGAAACCGGACAGGTAATCAAACTTGAAGCCCTGCGCGGCTTCTCGCTGATCTGCGCCGCCATCACGGTTGTCGTTGTTGAAATACATGGTGCGGGAACTGATAGAAGCCTTGCTGTCTTCGATGAAACCCGCGGCACCTGCCTGCTGCGCCAATACCCCAAAGGCCACAGCCACGGCCAAGGTGGACTTATTCATTGTTAAGCTCCTCTCGTTTCTAATTCTTGTTGACCTGGCCCGGATCGATGCCCGGGTTCCAAAGGTTAGCGATTAGCGCCAGAGCGTGACCCACAAGTCAATCGTAACTTTGTGTGTCTACGACCATAGTCTAATCAGCGGTTTTTTGGTCCATGCAGATTCATGAGTTCGTCATGAATCTGAAAAGAATGGATGCCTTCTTTTCTAATACCCTTTAGGAATTTAACGCCCGTGTTTGCACGCCCTGGTGCTCCCCACAACAACGCGCCGATTAATTCCTGAAGAGTATTAAGCTGCCCTGTTTAGCGAGTTTGCCCTGAAGCAATCCTGTAACAGTTTCATCACCCCAGCAGCTAACCCAGCGCACTATCCGGATCAATTGTTACAGTTTATGTGTCGGCAGAATTTTTTCACGCACGGCGCAGCCGTCGTCCTTGCCGGAATGAACCAAGTCATTTCAGCCGGGGATTTCAGCGGAGGGGAATCAGTAGGAGAGGTTCAGCTTGGAATGCACAACAGGTGCAGCAATGTGAGGACCTCGCAGCCGGCCCCCACTCGCCACACCCTGATGAATCAAAGGGTCTTTTCGAAGATCTTCGAATTACGCTGAAAGTTGTACAGCGAAGCCCGCGCCGCTGGCAGGCGTTCAACGCTGCTCGGTTCGAACCCACGCTCACGGAACCAGTGCGCGGTGCGCGTGGTGAGGACGAACAAGGTCTTCAAACCCTGCGCCCGCGCCCGGGTTTCGATGCGCTCCAGCAGTTCATCGCCGCGACCGCCATGACGGTACTCCGGATTCACCGCCAGGCACGCCAGCTCACCGGCATCGGAATCGGCAATCTGATACAGCGCCGCGCAGGCGATGATCATGCCTTCACGCTCGACCACGCTGAACTGCTCGATCTCACGCTCCAGCACTTCGCGCGAACGACGCACCAGAATCCCCTGCTCTTCCAGCGGACTGATCAAGTCGAGCAAACCGCCGACGTCTTCAATCGCCGCCTCACGCACCAGTTCGAATTGCTCTTGCGCGACCAGCGTACCGCCACCGTCACGGGTGAACAGCTCGGTCAGCAGCGCGCCGTCCTCGGCGTAACTGACGATATGGCTGCGCGCCACACCGCCACGGCAAGCCTCGGCAGCGGCATCAAGCAGTTCCGCCTGATAATTGCTGCTGCCCAGACGCTGTAAATGCGCCGGCACTTGCTGTGGACGCAACTCACGCACCAGTTTGCCGTTCTCGTCGATCAAACCGAGATCAGCCCCGAACAGCAGCAGCTTGTCCGCGCCCAGGTCGATAGCGGCGCGGGTGGCGACGTCTTCGCAGGCGAGGTTGAAGATTTCACCGGTCGGCGAGTAGCCCAACGGCGACAGCAACACGATCGAACGCTCGTCGAGCAGGCGATTGATGCCCTTGCGGTCGACCCGGCGCACTTCGCCGGTGTGGTGATAGTCGACGCCTTCCAGCACACCGATCGGCCGCGCGGTAACGAGGTTGCCGCTGGCCACGCGCAGACGCGAGCCCTGCATCGGCGACGAAGCCATGTCCATCGACAAACGTGCTTCGATGGCGATGCGCAATTGGCCGACTGCATCGATTACACATTCCAGGGTTGCGGCATCGGTGATGCGCATGCCGTGGTGGTAATGCGGGGTCAGGCCACGGGCGGCAAGGCGGGTTTCAATCTGCGGGCGCGAACCGTGCACCAGCACCAGGCGCACGCCGAGGCTGTGCAGCAGGACGATGTCGTGGACGATGTTGCCGAAATTCGGATGCTCCACACCGTCGCCAGGCAGCATGACGACGAAGGTGCAGTCGCGGTGGGCATTGATATAAGGGGACGCGTGACGAAGCCAATTGACGTATTCGGGCATGAACCTGGGCCTGTAATAAATAGCAGCCGAAAAAGGGGCGAAACGGAAAACGCACAGCGGGCTGATGGTTATCGTCGGAACAGGCTTGGCGACACGCGCGCTCTCCTCATGAATACGGGTTGGGTTGCTGGCAATTTACAGCGTTTGATCGGGCAAAACATAGATCCCTTGTAGGAGTGAGCCTGCTCGCGAAAGCGGTGTATCAGTCGACATCGAGGTGTCTGAAATGGCGCTTTCGCGAGCAGGCTCGCTCCCACAGTGGTGGATCATCGTTCGTCAGCGGTCAGACAGTAGTGTTCAATCAGTTGCCGTAATAGATGCACGGTAGGCTGCAAACGTGACATTTCAAGGTACTCGCCGGGTTGATGCGCACAGGCAATGTCGCCAGGGCCGAGCACGATGGTTTCGCAACCAAGGCGCTGAAGATAAGGTGCTTCGGTGCCAAACGCTACTGCTTCGGCGCTGTGGCCGGTGAGCTTTTCAGCAATGCGCACCAGTTCAGCGTCTTCGGCCTGCTCGAACGACGGCACTTCCGGAAACAAAGGTTTGTAGTCGATCTTCACCTGGTGGCGTTCGGCGACCGGGTTGAGTTTGCGCAGAATCTCTGCGCGCAGGACTTTCGGGTCCATGCCCGGCAATGGCCGCAGGTCGAATTCCAGCGAACACTGGCCGCAGATACGGTTGGGATTATCGCCGCCATGGATGCAGCCGAAGTTCATCGTCGGTTGCGGCACGCTGAACTGCGGATTATTGAATTCGCGCTGCCACAGCAGGCGCAGGCCGCGCAGTTCGCCGATCGCATCGTGCATCGCTTCGAGGGCGCTGTGGCCCAGGCGCGGATCCGACGAATGGCCACTCTGCCCGAGAATGTCGATGCGCTCCATCATGATGCCTTTGTGCATGCGGATCGGTTTGAGCCCGGTCGGCTCGCCGATCACCGCCGCACGACCCAGCGGACGCCCGGCCTCGGCCAGTGCACGGGCGCCGGACATCGAGCTTTCTTCATCGCAGGTGGCGAGGATCAGCAGCGGCTGCTTGAACGGCTGATCGAGCAGCGGCTGCACGGCTTCGATTATCAGCGCGAAGAACCCTTTCATGTCGCAACTGCCCAAGCCAACCCAGCGGCCATCAACTTCGGTAAGTTTCAGCGGGTCGGTCTGCCACAACGCATCGTCGTACGGCACCGTGTCGCTGTGCCCGGCCAGCACCAGCCCGCCGGGGCCGCTGCCGAAACTGGCGAGCAGGTTGAATTTGCCGGGGCTGACCTGCTGGATATCGCAATTGAAACCCAGGTCGCCCAGCCAGCCGGCGAGCAAATCGATCACCGCGCGGTTGGATTGGTCGAGGTTCGGTTGGGTACAGCTGACCGATGGCGCGGCGATCAGCGCAGCGAACTGGTCTTGCATGGACGGCAAAGGCATCGCTGACTCCAACTCCCGATTTGAAGTCCATCATAGAACCATCCGGCGTCAGGAATAAACCGCCGCAGGGCGTAGGACGAATCAGTCCTGTACACTGCACGGCCTTGGCAGCCACATATTCCCCGGCTGCGCTCCCGATCCTGGATTTTCCGGCCATGCAGAAAGAAACCGAAATCAAACTCCGCGTCAGCCGCGAAACCCTCGCTGCGCTGCGCGAGCACCCGTTACTGAAAAAACGCAACAAAAGTGGCTGGGAACGCCGTGAGTTGATGAACCAGTACTTCGACACCCCTGAGCGCGATCTGGCCCAGGCCAAAGTCGCCCTGCGCCTGCGCAAGGACGGTGACGAAGTCATTCAAACCCTCAAGACCCGTGGCCAGAGCGTCGCCGGTCTGTCCGAGCGCAATGAATACGACTGGAAGTTGCCGAAAGCCAAGCTCGACGTGAAGAAACTCGACGGCGAATGCTGGCCCGAGTCGCTGGCCGAGCTGGACAAGAAAACCCTGAAGCCGATCTTCACCACCGATTTCGTCCGCGAACGCGCCGAAATCGCTTGGGGCCGTGGCAAGAGCAAAGTGGTCATCGAAGCCGCGCTGGATCTCGGCCACGTTGTCGTCGGCAAGCAGAAAGAAGAAATCTGCGAGCTGGAACTGGAACTGCGCGAAGGCGAGCCTGCCGCGCTGCTGGAACTGGCCGCCGAACTGGCTGAAACCCTGGCGTTGATGCCGTGTGACATCAGCAAGGCTGAGCGCGGCTACCGTCTATACGACGCCAACAGCTACTCGTTGAGCCTGCCGGCGCCGGAGCTGACCCCGGAAACCCAACTCGACGACGCCTTCGCCGCGCTGAGCTGGCATTTGCTCGGCAGCAGCCAGCGTCTGGCTGAACAATATCGTTTCAACGGCCACTGGCGCCTGTTGCTCGACTGGGTCGAGAACCTCGCGGAAATGCGCGCCCTGCTCAGCAGCCTCGGCCAGGCCGCGCCGCGTCAGTCGACTCACGATTTGCGCGTCGCGCTTGATGCATTGCTGGAAGACTGGCGTCCGCTGGTACAGGCCGGCATCGAAGATGAAGACGTACGCAAGGCTGCGCCGGAGCAGTTCCTCGAAGAACTGGAAGATCCGCGCTGGGGTCTGTTCTCGCTGAGCACGTCACGCTGGTTGCTGGCTCGCACCTGGACCGCCGAGCGCAACGTGCGTGGCAATCGTCAGGGCGGTGCGCAGTTGCACAGTTGGTTGCCGCGTCTGCTGGGCGAAGAAGCCACTGCTCTGCAACTGCAGCGTTATCAGCAGCAGCCAGAAGATCTGGCTGAGCAACTGCCGCGTATCGAGCGCATTCAGGTCTGGCTGCACCACGCGCGCAACGTGCTGGAAATCCCGGAAATGGATCGTTTGTACGGCGAACTGAATAAACTGGCGCAACTGGCCAACGAGCCGACAATCACTGACGAACTGCTCGACGCGCGCAAGCAACAGGCGATTGCGGTTTACCAGAATCGCGCGTGGAAAATGCTCCTGCGTATGTAACACCGCTTTCGCGAGCAGGCTCGCTCCCACTTTGGAATGCAATTCCCTGTGGGAGCGAGCCTGCTCGCGAAGAGGCCAGCCGCCTTACTTCAAACCGGCAAGCTTGTGGTGGACTTGATCTCCGACAACGCCACAATCGAATTCACTTCCTGAATCCCCGGCACCAGCGATAGCTTCTCGAAAAAGAATCGCTCATACGCCTCGATGTCCGCCGCAACAATCCGCAGTAAAAAATCCACCGCCCCCATCAGCACATAGCACTCCAGCACTTCCGGAAAGCCGCGAATCGCTTCGGTGAACTCGGTGAAGTTCGAACGCCCGTGGGCGTTGAGTTTGATCTCGGCAAAGATCTGCGTATTCAGGCCAATCTTCTTGCGATCAAGCAAGGTCACCTGGCCACGAATGATGCCCTCTTCCTTCATCCGCTGAATCCGCCGCCAGCACGGCGATTGCGACAGCCCGACCTGCTCGGCGATCTGCGCGCTCGACAACGAGGCGTCCTCTTGCAGGAGGGCGAGAATCTTGCGGTCGTAGCCGTCCAGCTCACTGTGCATAGAAAAACCTCTAATCCACGATCTTTCGAATTGATCGTTTCGATCATTCGCCAATAACGCCGATCATAGCCAAGAAATACCCGTCAACGAATGTAAAAATTCCTCCAGAGATTTTGGAGACTCGCCATGCCGCACCTCGAAGCCGTAACCACCTCGCCTACCCGCGCCGACGTCTGGAACGTCAGCAACGCCCATTGCCTGGCGCAGTATCAGATCCTCGCCGAGGCCGAGCCGGATCTGCTGGTGCGGGTGCTCAACCTGTTCGCACTGCAGTTCCTCACGCCCGAGCAGGTCAATGTGCAGCGCATGGATGATCTGCTGTCGATCGACCTGGTCATGGGCGGTCTCAGTTGGCATCGCGCGCAAGTGATCGCGGAAAAACTTCGTAACCTGATCAGCGTCTGCTCGGTCAATCTGCAAAACGCCGACAGTGCTTGGGATGCCCCCGTGCAAGCCGCTGGCTGACAAATCCGGCAACGGCTTCATCGGGTAGTGGCCCAACGGTCTGCGGGGCCGCGACTATCCTTTTGCGCACTGTCGCTCAAAAGGAAGCCCGCATGTCCGTTCAACTTGCCACTCAGGACCGCTGGCTGGAACTCAACGAGGTGCTGCGTGAACTGGTCGCCCAAGGCTTTATCGGCCAGGACGCGGCCGAGCAGGCGCTGAATGCCCGTCGTCGCCACGCCGTCCATGGCCAGATGCATCCACTGGAATTCATCGCCAGCCAGCAACTGGACGACCTCAGCCGTCCGGGCAAACACCTCGACCTGGAAAGCCTGACCCTGTGGCTGGCGCAACAGGCCGGCCAACCGTACTTGCGTATTGACCCGTTGAAGATCAACGTCGCCGCGATCACACCGTTGATGTCCTACGCCTTCGCACAACGGCACAAGATTCTCGCCGTGGCGGTCGACCGCGATTCGGTGACCGTGGCCAGCGCCCAGCCTTATGTCACCGGCTGGGAGGCCGATCTCACCCACGTATTGAAACTGCCGATCAAACGGGTGGTGGCCAACCCGGCGGATATCCAGCGCTTCAGCGTCGAGTTCTTCCGCTTGGCCAAATCGGTCAGCGGCGCCAGCAATGCCGATCAGCAGAGCGGTAACCTTGGCAACTTCGAACAACTGCTCAACCTCGGCGCCAGCGATCAGGAGCCGGATGCCAACGATGCGCACATCGTCAACATCGTCGACTGGCTGTTCCAGTACGCCTTCCAGCAGCGCGCCAGCGATATCCACATCGAGCCTCGGCGTGAACACGGCACGGTGCGCTTTCGCATCGACGGCGTGCTGCACAACGTCTATCAATTCCCGCCGCAGGTGACTATGGCAATTGTCAGTCGCCTGAAAAGCCTCGGGCGGATGAATGTCGCCGAAAAACGCAAACCCCAGGACGGCCGGGTCAAGACCAAGACCCCGGACGGCGGTGAAGTGGAGCTGCGCCTTTCGACGCTGCCCACCGCGTTCGGCGAAAAAATGGTCATGCGGATTTTCGACCCGGAAGTGCTGCTCAAGGATTTCGACCAGTTGGGTTTCAGCGCCGATGACCTGCGCCGCTGGCAGGACATGACCCGCCAGCCCAACGGCATCATTCTGGTCACCGGGCCGACCGGTTCGGGCAAGACCACCACGCTGTACACCACGCTGAAAAAACTGGCGACGCCGGAAGTGAACCTCTGCACCATCGAAGACCCGATCGAAATGGTCGAGCCGGCGTTCAACCAGATGCAGGTGCAGCACAACATCGACCTGAGTTTCGCCGCCGGGGTGCGCGCGCTGATGCGGCAGGACCCGGACATCATCATGATCGGCGAGATCCGTGACCTGGAAACCGCTGAAATGGCGATTCAGGCGGCGCTCACCGGGCACCTGGTCTTGTCGACGCTGCACACCAATGACGCCCCCAGCGCAATAAGTCGTCTGCTCGAACTCGGCGTGCCGCATTACCTGATCAAGGCCACCGTGCTAGGTGTCATGGCCCAGCGTCTGGTGCGCACCCTGTGCCCGCACTGCAAAGCGCCGCTAACGCTGGAAGAAGAGGATTGGCAAACCCTGACCCGCCCGTGGCAAGCGCCGCTACCGGGCAACGCACAACGCGCCATCGGTTGCGTGGAATGCCGTGATACCGGCTATCGAGGCCGCGCCGGGGTCTACGAAATCATGCAACTGAGCGACAGCCTCAAGGCGTTCATCACCCCGGACGCCGACCTCACGGCGATTCGTCGGCAGGCGTTCAAGGAAGGCATGCGCAGTTTGCGTCTGTCCGGGGCACAGAAAGTCGCAGCAGGGCTGACGACGGTGGAAGAAGTGCTGCGGGTGACGCCGCAGAGCGAGCAGAAGTAAGCCGCCACGGAACCGGATCGGGGAATGGCGATCCAAGGCCCTAGTTAACCCCCTGGAGTCATCTCATCATGCGTCTCAAACTTGCTGTCGCCACTCTGGCCTTGCTGTCCCTTCCCGTTGGTTCGGCCATGGCGGACAGCTTTTGGCGTAACGTCATCTCGTCCGGTGCCACTACCGGTTCGACCTACCTGACCTTCAAGGATCACAAGCTGATCATCGCCGCGCAGGACGATGCCGGCAGCTTCGTTGCCAGTGATGGCGGTATTCGCGGACCGTATCTGGAAGCGGCGATGCAGAAAGTCCGCGCCGACAATCCAGGCCTGCAGGCGACCGATATGGAATTGGCGAATGCGATCCTGGCGAAGAACGCCGTGGCTTCCGAGTAAGCCGTTCGCCGAAGCAAAAATGCCGCTCAACAGAGCGGCATTTTTTTGCCCGGATTTCAGGCTTACCACAATCCCTTGTAGGAGTGAGCCTGCTCGCGATAGCGGTGAATCAGTCACCGGAGAATTTGCCTGATACACCGCTATCGCGAGCAGGCTCACTCCTACAGGGGACGATGTGCCACCAGAGAGTTCAGCGGTAATCATCCACCGGTACGCAGGCACAGAACAGGTTTCGGTCGCCGTAAACGTTATCCACTCGATTCACCGCCGGCCAATACTTGTGCGCCTTGGTGTGCGCATCCGGGGTAATGCCCTGCTCGATGCTGTAGGGCCGCTCCCAAACTCCGGTGACATCCGCCAGGGTATGCGGCGCTCGTTTCAACGGGTTGTCCTCGGCCGGCCAGTTGCCGTTTTGCACTTCGGTGATTTCTGCACGAATGCTCAGCATCGCACCGATAAAACGATCCAGTTCAGCCTTGGATTCACTCTCGGTCGGCTCGACCATCAACGTGCCCGGCACCGGGAAGGACATGGTCGGCGCATGGAAGCCGTAATCCATCAGGCGCTTGGCGACGTCTTCTTCGCTGATACCGGTCAGCGCCTTCAAGGGCCGCAGGTCGAGAATGCATTCGTGAGCGACCCGCCCGTTGCGCCCGGTGTACAACACCGGGAATGCGCCGGATAAATGCTGCGCCAGATAGTTCGCCGCCAGAATCGCCACCTCGCTGGCATCCGCCAGTTGCGGGCCCATCATGGCGATGTACATCCAGCTGATCGGCAGAATGCTCGCGCTGCCCCAGGGCGCCGCGCTGACCGCGCCGTTCTGCGCCAGTGGCCCGTCGATCGGCACCACTGGATGATTGGCGACGAACGGCGCCAGATGCGCACCAATACCGATCGGCCCCATGCCCGGCCCACCGCCGCCATGGGGAATGCAAAAAGTCTTGTGCAAATTCATGTGCGACACGTCGGCGCCAATGTCTGCCGGCCGCGTCAGCCCAACCTGCGCGTTGAGGTTGGCGCCGTCCATATAGACCTGACCGCCGTACTTGTGGATAACCTCGCAGATCTCGCTGATGCCCTCCTCGTACACACCGTGGGTCGACGGATAGGTCGCCATCAGGCACGACAACTTATCCCCAGCCTCGGCGGCTTTCGCTTGCAGATCCTCAAGATCGACGTTGCCCGCTTCATCGCACTCGACGATTACCACACGCATCCCGGCCATTTGCGCCGAAGCCGGGTTGGTGCCATGGGCCGAGGACGGAATCAGACAGATCTCCCGCGCCCCCTGCTGACGGCTCTCGTGGTATTTGCGGATCGCCAGCAGCCCGGCGTACTCGCCCTGAGCGCCAGAGTTGGGCTGCATGCAGATCGCATCGAACCCGGTGATTGCGCACAACCAGCGCTCCAGCTCCTCGATCATCAGCGTATAACCGACCGCCTGCTCACGCGGCACGAACGGATGCAGGTTGGCGAATTGCGGCCAGGTGATCGGAATCATTTCGCTGGCGGCGTTGAGTTTCATGGTGCAGGAGCCCAGCGGGATCATCGACTGGTTGAGCGCCAGATCCTTGTTTTCCAGTTGTTTGAGATAGCGCAGCATCTCGGTTTCGCTGTGATGGGCGTTGAACACCGGGTGGCGCAAGTACGGTGTGTTGCGCTGGAGGTTGTCGGGGATGCCCGAACTTAGGGGCTCCGCATCAAGTTCATCGACGTTCAACCCATGATCGGCGCCAAGCAGGACATCGAACAGCTTGGCCACGGTACTCTCATCGCAGGTCTCATCGAGACTCAGCCCGACCCGACCGCGCCCGAGAATCCGCAGATTGATCTGTGCGGCTTGAGCGCTTTCGATGATCGCCGTTTGCGCACCGCCGACGTCCAGCGTCAGTGTGTCGAAGAACTGCGCATTGACCCGACTGATTCCTTTGCGCTCAAGCCCTGCGGCCAGAATGCAGGTCAGCCGATGCACGCGCTGGGCGATGTGTTTCAGGCCTTCTGGCCCGTGATACACCGCGTAGAAACTGGCGATGTTGGCCAGCAACACCTGAGCCGTGCAGATGTTCGAGTTGGCCTTCTCGCGGCGGATATGTTGTTCGCGGGTTTGCAGCGCCATGCGCAACGCAACGTTGCCCCGGGCATCTTTCGACACGCCGATGATCCGCCCCGGAATCGCCCGTTTGTATTCCTCGCGACTGGCAAAGAACGCCGCGTGCGGGCCGCCATAACCCATCGGCACACCGAATCGCTGGGAGGAACCGAACACTACATCGGCGCCCAACTCACCCGGCGGCGTCAGCAACAGCAAACTCAGCAGGTCCGTGGCGACGCAGGCCAGCGCTTGCTGCGCATGCAAATGGTCGATCAGCGGGCGCAGGTCACGCACCTCGCCATGGGTGTCGGGATATTGCAGCAGCGCACCGAACACTTGGTGCTGTTTGAGATTATCCACAGCATCGACGATCAATTCGAAGCCGAAACCTTCGGCGCGGGTCTGCACCACCGAAATGGTTTGTGGATGACAGTTCTCATCAATGAAGAACAGATGGCTCTTCGATTTGGCTACGCGTTTGGCCAACGCCATGGCTTCCGCCGCCGCCGTGGCCTCATCGAGCAAAGACGCGTTGGCCAGTTCCAGACCGGTGAGGTCGATGGTCAGTTGCTGGAAATTCAGCAACGCTTCGAGCCGGCCCTGGGCGATCTCCGGTTGATACGGGGTGTACGCGGTGTACCAGCCGGGATTTTCCAGGACGTTGCGCAAGATGACCGTGGGCGTGAGGGTGCCGTGATAGCCCATGCCGATGAGGCTGGTCCAGACCTGATTCTGCTCGGCGTAACCGCGCAGTCTGGCCAGCGCCGCTTGTTCGTCGAGGGCCGGCGGCAGATCCAGTGCGCGGTTAAGGCGGATGGCCGGCGGTACAGTCTGTTCGATCAGTTCGACCCGGCTGCCGAGGCCGAGGCTGTCGAGCATCGCCTGTTGTTCGGCAGCATCGGGGCCGAGGTGACGGCGCAAAAAAGCGTCGGGGTCGCGTAACTGGCTCAGGGACGGCAACTGGGACATGACGGGCTCTCTCTTGGCTGGCGCTCGGCGTCAATGCAACACGGTCAAACCAGCATAGCAGTCGATATCGTCGCGCACGGCTTGGCGGCCGAGGGCGTTCCGGGCCATGCTGTGGCGCCTGCGTCAGGCGTTCAACTCGCGGATGATCAAAGCCTCATGAGCACACTGCCGTTTCTGCCGTTTTCCAAACCTGTCATCGACGAAGCGACGATTGCCGCTGTGGGCGAAGTCTTGCGTTCCGGCTGGATCACCAGCGGGCCGAAGGTTCAGGCCTTCGAAGCACAGTTGTCGGAATATTTTGGCGGGCGCCCGGTGCGCACCTTCAATTCCGGCACCTGCACCATGGAAATCGCCTTGCGCATCGCCGGCATCGGGCCCGGAGACGAAGTGATTACCACGCCGATTTCCTGGGTGGCCACAGCCAACGTGATCCTTGAAGTCGGCGCCACACCCGTGTTTGCCGACATCGATCCGCAGACCCGCAATATCGACCTGGACCAACTGGAAGCGGCCATTACCCCACGCACCAAAGCAGTGATTCCGGTGTACCTCGCCGGTCTGCCCGTAGACATGGATCGCCTGTACGCCATCGCGCGCAAACACAATCTGCGCATCGTCGAAGACGCCGCCCAGGCGCTGGGCTCGAGCTGGAACGGCCAGCGCATCGGCGCCACCGGTGACTTCGTGTCGTTCAGTTTTCAGGCGAACAAGAACGTCACCTGCGCCGAGGGGGGTTGTCTGGTGCTGAACACACCTGAGGAAGCGCGGCTAGCGGAGAAGTACCGCTTGCAGGGCGTAACCCGCAACGGTTTCGATGGCCT
Organism: Pseudomonas zeae; assembly: GCF_014268485.2. NCBI lineage: Bacteria > Pseudomonadati > Pseudomonadota > Gammaproteobacteria > Pseudomonadales > Pseudomonadaceae > Pseudomonas > Pseudomonas zeae. The sequence continues at coordinate 6,548,391 of NZ_CP077090.1, forward strand.
GGACGTCGATGTCCTGGGCGGCAAGTTCAACATGACCGATGTCGCTGCCACGATCGGTCTGGGCCAGTTTGCTCATATCGAAGCGCTGACGGCGCATCGGCGTGAACTGGCGCGGCATTATTTCCAGTGCTTTGGCGCTGACTTTGAAGCGACCTATGGCGCCCAACTGCCGCCGGCGGATTTCACCAACAGCAACTGGCACCTGTTCCAACTGGTACTGCCGGAGCGCAAGGACGGCTTGCCTGCGCGGGCGACGTTCATGGAGCAGATGCAGGCGCATGGTATCGGGATCGGCTATCACTACCCGCCGATTCACTTGCTGAGTCTGTACCGCGAGCGCGGTTTCAACGAGGGGATGTTGCCGGTGGCCGAGCGTGTCGGGCGGCTGATCGTGTCGCTGCCGATGTTTACCGCGATGAGCAAGGAGGATGTCGAGCGCTCGGTCGCTGCGGTGAAAACGGTGTTGCGCAACGCCTGACAGACGCCCATAAAAAAGCCCCGACAAGTCGGGGCTTTGCGGTGTAGCCGGGCAATTACTCGCCGATGGCAGCCTTGTAGGCAGCGGCATCCAGCAGCTTGTCCAGATCAGCTGCATTGTCTGGCTTGAGTTTGAAGATCCACGCACCGTACGGATCGGAGTTCAGCAGTTCCGGAGAAACACTCAGTTCTTCGTTGACGGCGATGACTTCACCGGCGATCGGCGAGTAAATGTCGGAAGCGGCTTTCACCGACTCAACCACACCCGCCTGATCTTCAGCGGCGAATTTGTTACCCAGTTCAGTCAACTCGACGAACACCACATCGCCCAGCGCTTCCTGCGCGTGATCGCTGATGCCCACGGTGACGGTGCCGTCGGCTTCCAGACGTGCCCATTCATGACTTTCGGCAAAACGCAGTTCAGCGGGAATATTGCTCATCTTCGGTGTCCTCAGGAATTGGGTCAGCGGTCATGCCCGCCGGAAAAAGGTTAGATCAAAGTTTTGCCATGGCGTACGAAGGTCGGTTTGACCACCCGTACCGGGTACCACTTGCCACGGATTTCCACTTCGGCGCGGTCGGCAGTTGCCATCGGAACACGCGCCAGGGCAATCGATTTGCTCAGCGTAGGAGAGAAACTACCACTGGTGATCTCCCCTTCGCCAACATCGGCGATGCGAACCACTTGATGAGCGCGCAAAACACCACGTTCTTCCAGGACCAGACCAACCAGTTTGTGCGCAATGCCGGCAGCTTTCTCCGCCTCCAGCGCAGCACGGCCGATGAATTGGCGGGTGGCCGGTTCCCAGGCAATGCTCCAGGCCATGTTCGAGGCCAGTGGCGAAACGTCTTGGTGAATGTCCTGACCGTAGAGGTTCATCCCGGCTTCAACCCGCAGGGTATCGCGCGCACCGAGGCCGATCGGGGAAATGCCGGCACCGACCAGATCGTTGAAGAACCCCGGCGCCTGATTGGCCGGCAGGCAGATTTCCAGCCCATCTTCACCGGTATAACCGGTACGCGCGATGAACCAGTCACCGTCGGTATAGCCTTCGAAGGGTTTGAGGTGCTGGATCAGCGTGGCGCGAGACTGGGTCACCAGTTCGGCAATCTTGTGCCGGGCCTGTGGGCCTTGGATGGCGAGCATCGCCAGCTCGGAGCGCTCGTGCAGTTGCACGTCGTAATCGCCGCGCTGCGCGTTCATCCAGGCCAGATCCTGATCGCGGGTCGAAGCGTTGAACACCAGTCGATAAGCGTCGTCGAGGCGGTAGACGATCATGTCATCGACGATGCCGCCACGCTCGTTGAGCATGGTGCTGTACAACGCACGGCCGGGGCGGTGCAGGCGGTCGACATCATTGGCCAGCAAATGCTGCAGCCAGGCCTTGGCCTGGGTGCCGGTGACATCGATCACGGTCATGTGGGAAACATCGAACACCCCGCAATCGCGGCGCACTTCGTGATGCTCCTCGACCTGCGAGCCGTAATGCAGTGGCATGTCCCAACCGCCAAAATCGACCATCTTCGCGCCGAGGGCGAGATGCAGGTCATACAGAGGCGTACGCTGTCCCATGGGTTTCTCCTTCCGGGCGTGGCGAAGGTGCGGACAGCCGCTGTACGGGATGAAAGCCGCGAAATAGAAGGCTTTCAGCCGATTTCAGCGAACGGGTCTGTCAGACGAACCGCACCGAATGCCGCGCATTGTAGCCGCATGATTCAGGACTGACGACTAAGTGTTTCGATGCGCCGAGCGGCGGATCAGTCCGATGACCGGCAGTAGACCGACCAGAACCAGGGTCAGCGCTGGCAAAGACGCCCTCGCCCATTCACCTTCACTGGTCATTTCAAAGATCCGCACCGCCAGCGTGTCCCAGCCAAACGGGCGCATCAGCAGGGTCGCGGGCATTTCCTTGAGCACATCGACGAACACCAGCAGCGCCGCGCTCAGCGTGCCGGGCAGCAACAGCGGCAGATACACTTTGAAAAACAGTCGCGGCCCACTGACACCCAGGCTACGTGCTGCTTCGGGCAAAGACGGCCGTATACGCGCCAGACTGCTTTCCAGCGGCCCGTACGCCACCGCAATAAAACGCACCAGATAGGCCATCAGCAACGCCGCCAGACTGCCAAGCAGCAGCGGTTTGCCCGCGCCGCCGAGCCAACCGGAGAGTGGAATCACCAGTTCGCGATCCAGGTAACTGAACGCCAGCATGATCGACACCGCCAGCACCGAACCCGGCAAGGCGTAACCGAGATTGGCTAGGCCAACGCCGGAGTTGATCGCGGGCGTCGGCGCCAGTCGCCGAGCGAAGGCCAGCAGCAACGCGACGCTTACGGTAATCAGCGCCGCCATGCCGCCCAGATACAAGGTGTGCAGGATCAGCCCGGCGTAGCGCTCGTCCAGATCGAAACGGCCGCGCTGCCAGAACCAGACGATCAGTTGCAGCAGCGGAATGACGAAGGCGCAGGCGAACACCAGTGCGCACCAGCTCATCGCCGCGAACGCTTTGAGCCCGCGCAAGTGATACAGGGCTTTCACCCGTGGTCGCTCGTTGCCCGCCCGATTGGCGCCACGCGCGCGACGTTCGCCGTAGAGCACCAGCATCACCACCAGCAGCAACAGACTGGCCAGCTGCGCCGCACTCGACAGGCTGAAGAAGCCGTACCAGGTCTTGTAGATGGCGGTGGTAAAGGTGTCGAAGTTGAACACCGAGACCGCGCCGAAATCCGCCAGGGTTTCCATCAGCGCCAATGCCACGCCGGCGCCAATGGCCGGACGCGCCATCGGCAACGCCACACGCCAGAACGCTTGCCAGGGCGATTGGCCAAGCACCCGCGCCGCTTCCATCAGGCCTTTGCCCTGAGCGAGGAATGCGGTGCGCGCCAACAAATAAACGTAGGGATAGAAGACCAGCACCAGCACGATGATCACGCCGCCGGTGGAGCGCACGCGCGGCAGCCGCAGGCCGCTGCCGAACCATTCGCGCAGCAGGGTCTGCACAGGGCCGGCGAAGTCGAGCAGGCCGACGAAAACGAAGGCCAGCACATAGGCGGGAATGGCGAAAGGCAGCATCAGCGCCCAGTCGAGCCAGCGCCGGCCGGGGAATTCGCAGAGGCTGGTGAGCCAGGCGAGGCTGACACCCAGCAGCGTCACACCTACACCGACGCCAACGACCAGCGTCAGGGTGTTGCCCAGCAGGCGCGGCATCTGGGTTTGCCACAGGTGCGACCAGATCTGTTGATCGATGGTCTGCCAGGAGAGCAGCAGAACGCTCAGGGGCAACAGCACCAGCGCGGCGATGGCGAAGACGATGGGATACCAGCGGCGTTGGGCGGGGTGGGCCACTTTTGAATCTCTGGGGGGATTGAGGTGTTCTTGGATTGGGTATTTCAGGTTGGGATTGTTGCCCTCACCCTAACCCTCTCCCGGAGGGAGAGGGGACTGACCGCGTAGTTTATGGGAATTACGCCGACCTGAAACATCGAGCCGAACTCAGGATTTAAATTCAACATAGATCGGCTCCCTCACCCGGAGGGAGAGGGGACTGACCGAGGCGTTGGTTCAAGCTACATCGACCTGAGATATCGAGTTGAACTCAGGATTTGAATCCAACACAGATCGGCTCCCTCTCCCTTGGGAGAGGGCTGGGGTGAGGGGCTGCGATCTTGAAGCAGACAAATCTATCGAAAAAGCCTCAATTCCAACCCGCCCGATCCATCATCCGGATCGCTTCAGCCTGACGCTTGCCCGCCACTTCCACCGGCAAGGTGTCAGCGACAAACTTGCCCCACGCCGCCACTTCTTCCGAAGGCGCCACCGCCGGGTTGGCCGGAAACTCCTGGTTCACGTCTGCGAAAATCTTCTGCGCCTCTGGCGTGGTCATCCATTCAACCAAAGCTTTGGCCGCTTCCGGGTGCGGCGCGTACTGGGTCAGGCCAATGCCCGACAGGTTCACGTGCACGCCACGGTCGGCCTGATTCGGCCAGAACAGCTTCACCGGCAGTTCCGGCTTCTGCTTGTGCAGGCGGCCATAGTAGTAAGTGTTGACGATGCCGACATCACATTGCCCGGCGTTGATCGCTTCGAGCACCGCGACATCATCGGAGAACACGTCGGTGGAGAGGTTGTTGACCCAGCCCTTGAGGATCTTTTCAGTTTTCTCGGCGCCATGGACTTCGATCATGGTCGCGGTCAGCGACTGGTTGTAGACCTTCTTCGCCGTACGCAGGCACAGGCGCCCTTCCCAGTTCTTGTCGGCCAGTGCTTCGTAGGTGGTCAGCTCGCCCGGCTTCACCCGTTCGGTGGAGTAGGCGATGGTCCGCGCGCGCAGGCTCAGGCCGGTCCAGGCGTGAGTGGACGAGCGATATTGCAGTGGAATGTTGGCGTCGATGGTTTTCGAGGTGAACGGCTGGAGGATGCCCATCTGCTCGGCCTGCCAGAGGTTGCCGGCGTCAACGGTCAGCAGCAGGTCGGCGGTGGCGTTCTCACCTTCGGCCTTGATGCGCTGCATCAGCGGCGCTTCCTTGTCGGTGATGAACTTGATCTTCACCCCGGTCTTGGCGGTGTAGGCATCGAAGACCGGTTTGATCAGCTCATCGATGCGCGACGAGTAAACCACCACCTCATCAGCGGCCTGGGCCGTTGTGCTGCCGATCAGGGTCAGGGCCAGTGCGGTCAGAAGACGCTTGGGTGCCAACATGGGAGTGGTCTCTCGGTCGGAAAATGTGGGCCAAATGATAAGGACTCACATTTACCACCTCAATCGAACTCTTTTTGAAGGAGTTACCAGATGTTGCACAGTTTGAAAATTGTGGTGCCTGGCCGGGCGCCATCGCGAGCAGGCTCACTCCTACAGGGGAACGCATTCCAAATGTAGGAGTGAGCCTGCTCGCGATGAGGCCATCAGCAGCAACGAAGAGATCAGGGTTTGGCGAGGGCCGGAAGATCACCGGTCAACCCGAGGGCTTCACGCACAAACAGCGCCTTCGCCTCCGGCATCTGCTCCACCAGCTTCAACCCGGCATTGCGCAGCCACCTGACCGGCAACGGATCAGCCTGAAACAACCGCTCAAACCCTTCCATCGCCGCCATCAGCGCCAGGTTGTGCGGCATGCGCCGGCGCTCGTAACGGCTCAGCACCTTCACCTCCGCCAAGCGCTCGCCACGCTCGGCCGCCTGCAACAGCACTTCGGCCAGCACCGCAGCATCAAGGAAACCGAGGTTCACACCCTGCCCCGCCAACGGGTGAATGGTGTGCGCCGCATCGCCGATCAGCGCCAGCCCTTCGGCCACATAGCGCTTGGCATGGCGCTGACGCAGCGGCACGCACAGTCGCGGATCGGCACTGACGACTGCGCCGAGGCGACCTTCAAAGGCGCGCTCCAGCTCTCGGCAGAACGCCGCTTCATCCAGCGCCATCAAGCGCTCGGCTTCGCCCGGCGTGGTCGACCAGACGATCGAACACCAATCCTGCTGCCCGTCACGCTCAAGCGGCAGAAACGCCAACGGCCCGTGATCGGTAAAGCGCTGCCACGCGGTCATCTGGTGCGACTTGCTGCTGCGCACGCTGGTGACGATGGCGTGGTGCATGTAATCCCACTCGCGCGTGGCCATCCCGGTGAGGCGGCGAACGGCCGAGTTGGCACCGTCAGCGGCGATCACCAATGGCGCGCGCAACTGACGACCGTCAGCCAGCGTCAGCAACCAGTCATCGCCCGAGCGGCGCATCTGTTCCAGCCGCGCATTAGCGAGCATGCCCAGATCGCAATCGTGCAAACGGTCGAGCAAGGCGTCCTGCACCACACGGTTTTCGACGATATGACCCAGCACCTCGGCGTGCACACTGCTCGCCGAGAAATGGATCTGCCCGGTGCCGCTGCCGTCCCAGACGTGCATGTCGGTGTACGGGCTGCTGCGGCGCTTGGCGATGCCGTCCCACACGCCGAGGCGTTCGAGGATGCGTTGGCTGGCTGCCGACAGCGCGCTCACACGCGGTTCAAATGCGGCTTCGGCGTCGAACGGTTTGACGCTCAGTGGGCTGCCGTCGAGCAGCAGGACTTCCAGCCCGCTGTCCTGCAACGCCAACGCCAGGGCGCTGCCGACCATTCCGGCTCCGACAATCAGCAGATCTGCGCGCATTTCCATGCTTTAAGCCTGTCTCGCTTGCGGCTTGAGCCGCACGTAAAGGGTTTTACCGACCCGCGCCACCAGATTGCCGGCGCCGTCATGAATGTCGACCTGCAACTGCGGCAGGTATTTCTCGCCATTGGCGGTTTGCCGGCGAATCTCGGCGAGCAAGGTCTCGTCGATATTGAAGCGGGCGAACACCGGGCCTTTGCCCGGCGCAATGAAATCGATATCGGCAGCCTTGTCCCAGACAATGTACTTCGAGCCGAGGTTTTCCATGAGCATCAGCATGAAAAACGGGTCGACCATCGAATACAGGCTGCCGCCGAACTGGGTGCCGACGTAGTTGCGGTTGTACCAGCCCAGCCCCATCGACACCTGAACGTCGCGGAAATCATCGCTGATATGCCGAACCCGTACACCGGCGCCAAGATACGGCGGGTAGAACGTCATCACCCAGCGCATCAACCGCGCCTTGCCGAATTTAGCGGTCAACCACTTAAGCATCCGGTCGCGTTCCCAGACCCATGGCCTGACGGGCAAACCAGCGCTTGGCCGGCGGCAACAGATCGAGACCGAGCAGGCCGATGTTACGCCCCAGCGAAACCAATGGCTGCGTGCTGCCGAACAGCCGTGTGACCTGATCGGAGAAACCGACGGTAAGGTCCTGATCGAGACGCTGACGCTCGCGATAAGCCTGCAATGTGGCGAAGTCGCCCAGCGGCTTTTCACTGGACAACAACGCGGCGGCCAAGGCATCGGCATCACGCAGTGACAAGTTGAAACCCTGCCCGGCAATCGGGTGCAGGCTGTGCGCCGCGTTGCCGAGCACAGCCAGATGCGAGCGCACCTGCTCTTCGGCCTCGACCAACGTCAGCGGATACAAATGCCGTGCGCCAACCTGTTTCAACGTGCCGAGGCGATAACCGAATACGCCCTGCAATTCGCTGAGGAAATCACGCTCGCTCAAATCGGCCAGACGCTGCGCGTCCATGCCCAAACGGGTCCAGACCAGAGCACAGCGGTTTTCCGGCAGCGGCAGCAAGGCCATCGGCCCTTCGTCGGTGAAACGCTCAAAGGCCATGCCGTTGTGCGCTTCGCTCGGGGTGATGTTGGCAATCAGTGCGCTCTGGTTGTACGGACGCTTGCGCACGTTAATGCCTAGCTGCTCGCGCAGACCGGAGCGACCGCCATCGGCGAGCACCGCGAGGTCGCATTCAAGGGTGGTTTCATCATTGAGGGTCAGGCGATAGCCATCGGGCAGCGGTTCCATGCGTGTGACCTCCGCCGGGCAACGCCAGCTGATCACGTCTTTGTCGATGTGCTGCCACAGGCACTGGCCGAGCCAGGCATTTTCCACCACGTAACCGAGCGCTGGTACGCCCTCTTCCATCGCCGACAGACGCGCGGTGGAGAAGCGGCCACGGTCAGAAACATGAATCTGCTTGATCGGCTCGGCGCGACGGGAGATTTCCTGCCACACGCCCAGCCGTTGATAAATCTGCCGCGAGCCGAAGGACAGCGCCGACGAACGTGCGTCGTAGCTCGGCTGCCAGCTGTCGCCCGGTGCAAACGGCTCGATCAGGACGATCCTCCAGCCACGCGCCTTGGCTCCGGCCTGCAAGGCCAACGCCAGACTGGCGCCGACCAGACCGCCACCGATGATTGCCAGATTGACTCGACTCATGCCGCGTGGGTCCTTGCTTGCGCCATCAGCGCTTCGATTTCAGCGACGGTTTTCGGCACGCCGCTGGTGAGGATTTCACAACCTGTTTTGGTCACGACCACGTCGTCCTCGATACGTACACCAATGCCGCGCCATTTTTTCGCGACGTTCTGATTGTCCGGGGCGATGTAGATGCCCGGCTCTACGGTCAGCGCCATGCCGACCTCGAGCACTCGCCATTCGCCGCCGACCTTGTACTCACCAACGTCATGCACATCCATGCCCAGCCAGTGGCCGGCGCGGTGCATGTAGAACGCTTTATAGGCTTCGTTGGCGATCAATTCGTCGACCTCACCCTGCAGCAAACCGAGTTTCACCAACCCCGTGGTGATAACGCGAACCGTGGCTTCGTGCGCCTGATTCCAGTGTTTGTTCGGGGCGATTTCGGCGAACGCTGCTTCCTGCGAGGCCAGCACCAACTCATAGATCGCTTTCTGCTCGGGCGAAAACTTGCCGTTGACCGGCCAGGTGCGGGTGATGTCGCTGGCGTAGCAGTCAATCTCGCAACCGGCATCGATCAACACCAGGTCGCCGTCCTTGAGCAGCGCGTCATTCTGCTGGTAATGCAGGATGCAGCTGTTGCGTCCGGCGGCGACGATCGAGCCGTAGGCCGGCATCTTCGCCCCGCCCTTGCGGAACTCGTAGTCGAGTTCGGCTTCGAGGCTGTACTCGTAGAGCCCGGCCCGACTGGCCTGCATCGCACGGATGTGGGCTTGCGCCGAGATCCGTGCGGCTTCGCGCATCACCTTCACTTCTGCCGCCGATTTATACAGACGCATGTCGTGGAGCAGATGATCCAGGGCAACGAATTCGTTCGGCGGCTGGGCGCCGAGGTGCGCCTTGGAGCGGATCACATTGATCCAGTCCATCAGGTGACGGTCGAATTCAGGGTTGCTGCCCATCGCCGAATACACCCGGTCGCGGCCTTCGATCAGGCCCGGGAGGATGTCGTCGATGTCGGTAATAGGGAAAGCGTCATCGGCACCGAAGTCGCGGATCGCGCCCTCCTGCCCGGCGCGCAAACCGTCCCACAATTCGCGTTCGGCGTTGCGCTCACGGCAGAACAGCACGTATTCGCCATGCTCACGGCCGGGCATCAAAACGATGACGGCTTGCGGCTCGGGAAATCCGCTGAGGTACTGGAAGTCGCTGTCCTGACGGTAGACATGCTCGACGTCGCGGTTGCGAATGGCGACCGCGGCGGCGGGCAGGATCGCGATGCTGTTGGGTTCCATCTGCGCCATCAGGGCCTTGCGGCGACGGCTGTATTCCGCTTTCGGGATATGGATCATGGGCAGATGGCTTTCCCTGGCACGCGATTAATGCAGCGACGGCTTGGCGGCTGGCGGCACGTCGGTTTTCTTGGTTTCCGAGAACAGCAGCAGCGGCGCAACGCGCAGGTACTCCATGACTTCCATGTAGTCGGTTTCGCCGTCTTCGGATTCTTCCAGGGCGTCTTGCACCTGGGAGATCGCTGCCAGATCCTGCAGCACTTCGGTGGCTTCAGTGCTGAGCATGCTGCTGTCGCGGCAGTTCAGGCCGAAACCGCTGAGGAAGCCTTGGCACCACTCGCCCAGTGCAGCGGCGCGGTCGGCCAGCGGCGCGTCGTCGGTTGGCAGCAGCAGAACGACGGTGACGTCGTCGCCGGTCAGCTCGCCTTTAACCATCTCTTGCAGGCCGATCAGGGCGTTGCGGACGTTGTCCTGGATGTCACCTTCGAGCAGTTCGGCGGCGTCGATCAACCAGCCTTCTTTATCGAAGCCGGCACCGGCGCAACTGCGTCCGAGCAGCACGCCATGCAGTTCGGCAGGCGAGACGTTGTGGCCGCTGGCAGTCAGCAGGGTGGCAAAGGCTTGGTACGGGGAATTCGCAATGATCATGGGCAGCTAGGCGCCAGACGGCGCTATGTCTAGAATGAAGGCCTTGTATCCTACATCGACAGACTCGCCAAGACTATTAAAGGCTGTCCGCCAGCTACCTCCCATCAGACGAACACGTGGACACAATGGAAGACACCGACCTGCAAGCGCTGATGGCCAGACTCGAACTGTTGATTGGCCGAGTCGAGCAACTAAAGAGTCAAAATGCACTCTTACTAGCTCAGGAAAAGACCTGGCGCGAGGAACGCGCTCACCTCATTGAAAAAAACGAAATCGCCCGGCGTAAGGTCGAATCGATGATTTCGCGCCTCAAGGCCCTGGAGCAAGACTCATGAGTTCAAGCAATAGCGTCACCGTGCAGATCCTCGACAAAGAGTATTCGATCATCTGCCCGCAGGAAGAACGCAGCAATCTGGTCAGTGCCGCGCGCTATCTGGATGGCAAGATGCGTGAGATCCGCAGCAGCGGCAAAGTCATCGGTGCCGACCGTATCGCCGTGATGGCCGCGCTGAACATCACCCACGACCTCTTGCACAAAGAAGAGCGTCCGGATATCCAGGCCAGCGGTTCGACCCGTGAACAGGTGCGCGACTTGCTCGATCGTGTCGATCTGGTCCTCGCCGACGATCAGAACACCAGCAAGGGCTGATTCAACTGGCCGCTTGCGGTATACTCGCGGCACTCCCTGGGGTGCTTGCCAGTTGACGATGTCCCTGAGCCGATTCGCACTACCCTGGAAGTTGCACGTTGGGCTGGTGTGCATGTCCGCTAGACGGAAAGCCTTAAAGTCTACTGCATCTTCCACCTTGAACTTTCGGGTTCAAGGGCTAAGTTGACAGCGGTTCATCCGGGGAGCCTGATTCGAATCCGATGTCGGTGAAAACCGCCATCGGATTTTTTATGCGTACGTTTTCGTCCAACCTGCCGAAGCCGAACCATGACCGAACCCGCGCTGCTGCCCCGCCCGCAACTCCGCCGCCTGCTGCGCAAGGCGCGCCGTGCGCTGACCAAGAGCGAACAACGCCAGGCTGCCAAGGGCCTGTACCGGCAACTGGCACAAGACCCGCACTTTCGCCGGGCCAGACATATCTCTCTGTACCTGCCCACAGACGGTGAAATCGATCCGCGCCTTCTGCTGCGCGAAGCTCAACGCCGGGGTAAATCGACTTATCTGCCGGTGCTCAGCGCCTGGCCACGCACCAAGATGGTTTTCCAACGCATTCGTCCCGGCGAGAAACTTAAACCCAATCGCTTCCGCATTCTCGAGCCGCGAGCCAATCTGGCACAGCAACGCAAGGTCTGGACACTGGATCTGGTGTTATTGCCGTTGGTAGGGTTTGACGATGTCGGCGGGCGACTCGGGATGGGCGGCGGTTTCTATGATCGCAGCCTGGCGTATCTGGCTCGGCGAAAAAGCTGGCGCAAGCCGACGCTGCTGGGCCTGGCCCATGAATGTCAGAAGGTCGAACGCTTGGCGCAGGCAAGCTGGGATGTACCGTTACAAGGCACGGTCAGCGACAAGGCTTGGTATTTCGCGGGATAGGACGCCGCGCAGATCAGCGGCGTCGAGAAAGCCGTTTCAGCGTTTGAAGGCTGTCGACTGTTGCACCTGTTGCGCGACTTCAATCGGCGCGTCGGCCTTGTTCGACCACAAGCTCTGCGCATAACCGGTGGTTACGACGCCCAAGCCAAACAAAATTACCAAAGTCCATAGTAGATCCGGTTTGCGTTTCATCGATTGCCCCCCTCAAGGCACATCATCACGATGACAGCAGCGGTTTCCGTTCGTAGGCCGTGCAGCAGCGTCAAGCTTTAAAGGCCGGCATTTTGCGACAACGTGAACCTGCGCGCAAACGCTGACGTCAACCGACTGTCGGTTTGTCATAAAATTGCCCGACAACCTGCCCAATGACCGTTTCAGGAGCAAAAACCATGGCCTATTGGCTGATGAAGTCCGAGCCCGACGAACTCTCTATCAAAGGTCTGGAAAAGCTCGGCACAGCGCGCTGGGACGGAGTTCGCAACTATCAGGCGCGTAACTTCCTGCGCTCGATGGCCGTGGGTGACGAGTTCTTTTTCTACCATTCCAGCTGCCCGGAGCCGGGGATTGCAGGGATTGGCAAGATTATCGAAGCGGCGTACCCGGATCCCACCGCACTGGAGCCGGAGAGTCATTACTTCGATCCCAAGGCTACCCCGGAAAAAAATGCCTGGAGTGCGATCGATGTCGAACACGTCGAGACGTTTGCCCGGGTATTGAAGCTGGATTACCTCAAGCAGCAGACCGCGCTGGCCGAGATGCCGTTGGTGCAGAAGGGCTCGCGGTTGTCGGTAATGCCGGTGACGGCGGAGCAGTGGGCGGCGGTGATTGCGCTCAAACCCTGAGGAATATGTTGCCTGAAACATCGCCATCGCGAGCAGGCTCACTCCTACAGGGAAACGCATTCCAACTGTAGGAGTGAGCCTGCTCGCGATGAGGCCAGCCCGGACAACAAATGACTTACTGAATGATCAGGTTATTGAACAACAGATCCTCAACCACCGGCTTGCCGGTCTCGTCATTCATCACTTGCTGGGTCTGCTTCAACGCTTCCTGACGCAGCTTCTCTTTACCCTCGATGCTGCCCATCGCCTCGGTGGTCTGCTGGGTGAACAGTGCCACCAGCTGATTGCGGATCAGCGGCTCGTTGGCCTTGACCAGTTTGGTCGCCTCCTCACCGGTCACGCGCAACGCCACATCGGCCTTGTAAACCTTAAGCTTCGGCGTGCCGTCCAACCCGTAGTTACCCACGAACGGCGGGCTCAGGGTGATGTAGTTGACCTTCGGCGCCTCGCCTTCTTTAGCTTCTTCGGCCAGCGCTGCCACAGGCAGAGACAGGGCCAGCAACAACATGATCCACGCTTTCACAATTCGCTCCTTATCCGGTTTGCGGCCTAGCATAACGACCCGCCGCGCAAGCACAAGCTTATGGCTGACTATCAGGGCCGGGCATGCTCGTTGACCCGTTGACTGACACACCTACACTTATCGGCCATCACTCCCAAAGGAATAGCCCTGATGAAAGCCGTGCTGTGCAAAGCCTTCGGCCCTGCCGAATCGCTGGTGCTGGAAGACGTCGCCAGCCCTGTCGCGAAGAAGAACGAAATCCTCCTGGAGGTGCACGCCGCCGGGGTCAACTTCCCGGACACGCTGATCATCGAGGGCAAGTACCAGTTCAAGCCGCCCTTCCCGTTCTCGCCGGGTGGTGAAGCGGCTGGCGTGGTCACGGAGGTCGGGGAAAAGGTCAGCCACCTCAAGGTCGGTGACCGGGTCATGGCGCTGACCGGTTGGGGCAGCTTCGCTGAACAGGTCGCGGTGCCCGGCTACAACGTCCTGCCGATTCCGCCGTCGATGGACTTCAACACCGCCGCCGCGTTCAGCATGACTTACGGCACCTCGATGCACGCCCTCAAGCAACGCGCCAACCTGCAAGCGGGGGAAACCCTGCTGGTACTCGGTGCATCCGGCGGCGTCGGCCTGGCGGCGGTGGAAATCGGCAAAGCCATGGGCGCCCGCGTCATTGCTGCCGCCAGCAGCGCGGAGAAGCTCGCCGTGGCCAAGGCTGCCGGCGCCGATGAGCTGATCAACTACAGCGAAACCAGCCTCAAGGACGAAATCAAACGCCTCACCGATGGCCAGGGCGCCGACGTGATCTACGACCCGGTCGGCGGTGATCTGTTCGACCAAGCCATCCGCGCCATCGCCTGGAATGGCCGTCTGCTGGTCGTCGGTTTCGCCAGCGGGCGCATCCCGGAACTGCCGGTCAACCTCGCCTTGCTCAAAGGCGCGGCAGTGCTCGGTGTGTTCTGGGGCTCCTTCGCCCAGCGCCAGCCGCAAGACAACGCGGCGAACTTCCAGCAATTGTTTGGCTGGTTTGCCGAGGGCAAGCTGAAACCGCTGGTGTCGCAGGTGTACTCATTGAGCAATGCGGCGCAGGCGATCAATGATCTTGGCCAGCGCAAGGCGGTGGGTAAGGTTGTAGTGCAAGTGCGCTGAGTTATCTTTCGATGCAGGCCAGAATGCCCGGTTCGGTCGCTCTGGCCTGTGTTATCAAAGCAATTCACGAATCTCCGCCGGTAACAGGCTTATGAATTTGCGCGTCGGGCTCTCCCGACAAGCCCTGACGATCGTCCCAACCTGCCGATTCATCTTGGCAATTATCGCCAGACGCTGTTCATCCGGCAGCTGGGTTCTATGGAAGACGTTCGAAAGATAGGCACGAGTTTGTGCGAACACCGCCGAATCGATCCATGAATACTCGTCAATATTGGCCAGATGCTCGTTAACCGTACCGCATCGCAAGACTTTCAGTTGCTGGTTGACGTGAATGGTTTGATCCAGATCGAGCCTGAAAATCATTGGCGCGATGATTTCCTGCTGTTCCGGTTTATTCCCTTCAACCGTCCAAGGCTTGAAACGCCACTGCGCTATCGCGACTCGAACCGCATCGGCCAAGTCAGGATGAGTGCTCTCTCGAATGCTGATTTCGCTGACTGAACCATCCGCACTGGCGATGAAACTAACCTTCACCTCGCCCGTTATACCTGCCCTTTGCAGTTCTAGAGGGTAAATCGGCTTGGGATTGTTTTCCGGTATCAAAAACACTTCTGAGGCCAGCGCAGAACAGCCGACCAACAACCAAAACCCAGCAAAAATCCAGCGCATGATCCTGCCCCTCCCTAGTGAGTTGTCCTATCCGGCAACAACACAAAGGTTACTGAGCAGTGACTTTTAACTGAATGGTGCAGCTTCGCCGCTGCATGCAGGACGTTTCCCTGATCCCCTCGGGAAACCGTACAAATCCGCTGCGCGAATAGTCGCAGGTAATTTTTCTGACGGATGTTTAGCTGCCGTTTGCGACTGCAACGTCACCGGGCATCAGATGCTCCTGAACCTTTTCGCTCTGAGACGGAATCAGTCGCCCTTTCTCATCAAAGCGTAAAACGATCACCCAGTCGTAGACCTCATCCGGCCATTTTTCCCGCCCGATCAATGCAGTGCTATTGCCGCCAAAGGCTGCAATCAACTTATTGATCTTCCCGTGGTGCCAGGCAATCAACACCGTTTTTGCCTGGTTGCCCTGGCGCAGCAGCTTGACCAGTTTATGGATATCACCATTGATGTAAGGCTGCTCGACCGGCAGGTTCAAACGCGCGGCCAGCGGTGTCAGGGTCAAGCGTGACCGAGAGCTTTCCGGGCTGTCACCGGCAGCAATCAGACGCTCTGGCGTCAGGGCCTCGCCGTTCAGCTTTAGAGGATTGAAATAGTCGACATAGGCGGCTGCTCGCTGCTCGCCTCGGGCGTTGAGCACCGAACCGACATCAGGTTTTTCCGCATGACGAATGATCAACACCGTGGCATTGCGAAGACCTGACTCTTCCGGATGATCAGCCCAAACCAACGCCACAACCGAAATCAAGAGTGCTGCCGCTGCCCACAATCTGCGCACCAACATGCGAACCTTCACTGGCATCTCTTATCTCTGCTAAATCTCGGGATTGGCCGCAAGTCTAAGTGACTCCATGTCCACAGACAGTAAAAACGCCCTGTTCTTACAGCTGAGCGACAGGTTCGTAAAGGAACGCGCGACTTCCAACATTTTCCGCTATTTGCTCGATGCGAACCGGTGCTATTTTCGGTAACGAAACTGTAACATTCGCATCCGCAGTCAAAACAAGAAATCTGGAGCTCTTGAATGTTTGCTTTCTTTCGTCCTGCCGCACATCAGGCTCCATTGCCTGAAGAAAAAATAGACAGCACGTACCGACGCCTGCGCTGGCAGATCTTCGCCGGTATCTTCTTTGGCTACGCGGGTTACTACCTGCTGCGCAAAAACTTCTCGCTGGCCATGCCGTACCTGATCGACGAAGGCTACAGCCGTGGCGATCTGGGTCTGGCGATGTCGGCGATCGCCATTGCCTATGGCCTGTCGAAATTCCTCATGGGCCTGGTGTCCGACCGTTCCAATCCGCGCTACTTCCTGCCGTTCGGTCTGCTGGTCTCGGCCGGGGTGATGTTCATTTTCGGTTTCGCGCCTTGGGCAACGTCCAGCGTGACCATGATGTTCATCCTGCTGTTCATCAACGGCTGGGCCCAGGGCATGGGCTGGCCGCCAAGTGGCCGGACCATGGTGCACTGGTGGTCGCAGAAGGAACGTGGCGGCGTGGTGTCGGTGTGGAACGTGGCGCATAACGTTGGCGGCGGCCTGATCGGCCCGCTGTTCCTGCTCGGCATGGGCTTGTTCAACGACTGGCACGCGGCGTTTTACGTGCCAGCAGCCGTGGCGCTGGGCGTGGCGGTATTTGCCTTCATCACCATGCGCGACACTCCGCAATCAGTCGGCCTGCCGCCCATCGAGAAGTACAAGAACGATTACCCGGAAGGCTACGACGCCAGCCACGAAGACGAATTCAGTGCCAAGGAAATCTTCGTCAAATACGTGCTGCGCAACAAAATGCTCTGGTACATCGCCATGGCTAACGTCTTCGTTTACCTGCTGCGCTACGGCGTACTGGACTGGGCGCCGACCTATCTCAAGGAAGCCAAGGGTTTCACCGTCGATAAAACTTCGTGGGCTTACTTCTTCTACGAGTGGGCGGGCATTCCCGGCACGCTGCTGTGCGGCTGGATGTCGGACAAGATCTTCCGTGGCAACCGTGGCCTGACCGGTATGGTGTTCATGGCGCTGGTGACCGTGGCGACCCTCGTTTACTGGCTGAACCCGGCCGGCAACCCGACCGTCGACATGATCGCGCTGTTTTCGATCGGCTTCCTGATCTACGGCCCGGTGATGTTGATCGGTCTGCAGGCGCTGGAACTGGCGCCGAAGAAAGCCGCCGGCACGGCTGCGGGTTTCACCGGCCTGTTCGGCTATCTGGGTGGTTCGGTCGCAGCCAGTGCAGCGATGGGCTACACCGTTGACCACTTCGGCTGGGACGGTGGTTTTGTGCTGCTGGTGGGCGCTTGCCTGCTGTCGATGGCGTTCCTGGCCCCGACGCTTTGGCACAAGCAAATCGCCAGTCAGAGCCGTGAAGCAGTCGCTTGATCGCTTTGTGATTTACAGCGCTTGAGCCGCGCCTCCAGATTACGGTCTGGCATGGCGTGGCTGCGCAGGGCGTGGGCGGTCTGCTCGACATAATCGCGAGTAGTGCCGTAACGCCCGCAAGCGCTTGCGAACACCTGGCTCAGCACGTGATCCGGCAAGTTGCCGGCATAGCTGGGCAGGTGTCGCTCCAATACGAATCCCAGGGCCTGCACCTGAGTGCCATCTTCGAGCCGGCAGTTGAGCCAGTGCGGCCGATAAGACGGCACCGGCATCTCGCGTTTCCACAAGGCGTACAGCGCAGCGTCGAGATTGTCTTCGGGCAAGCGATAGGCGAAGCCGCTGCACGAACCGCCGCGATCCAGACCAAACACCAGTCCCGGCATTTCCGGCGTGCCGCGATGCTCGTGCGACCACAGGTACAAACCGCGATGGTAGCCATGCACGCGGCCGCGCACCCGCTCCACCGCCGAGCATTCAGGCCGCCAGATCAGTGAGCCATACGCGAACAGCCACACCGGCCCGCCCTTGTGGCGCGCCATGGTTGATTGCATGGAAGCGAGAAGTTGTTCGTGCGTCAGCTGCGGCCCAAGATCGAGCCGCGGAGGGTAATTCAAATTCAGAAAAGCGTTTTCAATGGCGCTCATGGCGAATAGCGTTCAGCTCCCCGCGAGTGAAGAATTACTTAATAGAACGCACCGCTGTAACAATAAGGCACATATGTTTTAAGGCAATTTGAGTGCCATGGCACAGTTCTTAATTGATTGCCTGATTGCTATATAACCTAGCGGTATTTATGCAATTACATAAATACCGATCGGCTATATATAGCGTTATAAGGAATCAGGAACGGGGAGCGTAGGCGAACACGTCCGCACGCATTTGATGGGCATCCATGCCGGCTTCTACCAGTGCATCCAGAGTGCCGTAGACCATCGCCGGTGAGCCACTGGCGTAGACGTGCAAGGACTTCAGATCCGGGAAGTCTTCACACACTGCCTCATGCAGCATGCCGCAGCGCCCTTCCCAACCGCATTGATCGCTGACGACTTTATGCAGGAACAGATTGGGTAATTTCAGCCACTCGTCCCAATGTTCGATCTCATAGAAATCTTCCGGACGGCGCACGCCCCAGTACAGATGCACCGGGTGTTTGAAGCCGTTGGCGCGGCAGTGTTCGATCAGGGCGTGAATCTGGCCCATGCCGGTGCCGGCGGCAACCAACACCAGCGGCCCGTCGGGCAGCTCGGCCAGATGCGTATCGCCGAACGGCAACTCGACCCGCACCATCGCGTTGCGTCGCAGCTGTTCGATCAGGCTCAGTGCACTGGCTTCGCGCGCCAGCACATGGATTTCCAGATCACGCCCGCCGTGCGGTGCCGAGGCCATAGAGAACGCCGACTTCTCGCCGTTCTCGCGCTCGATCATCAAATATTGCCCGGCGTGATAACGCGGTGGCTTGCCCGCCGGAGCGCGTAGCCGCACACGCCAGGTGTCGCCACCCACGTCGCGGCACTCGATGACCTGACACGACAGGCTGCGCATCGGCAGTTCTCCCAGCGCGAGCACGCCATCCCACAGCAGGATGCAGTCTTCCAGCGGCTCGGCTATGCAAGTGTAGAACTCGCCGTGGTCGTGCACTTTGCCATCCTGCGCGACGCGGCCTTCAACCAGCAACGCCGCACACACATGACAATTACCGTTGCGGCAGCTTTGCGGGCATTCGTAGCCCAGACGCCGCGCGCCGTCGAGAATCCGCTCACCGGGCTGTATCTCAAGCACTGCTCCGGAGGGCTGCAGGGTTACACGCATCAATCTATTCCTAACTGATTCCAGATGGCATCGATCCGTTGGGTGACGGCGTCGTCCTTGACGATCACACGACCCCACTCGCGAGTGGTTTCGCCCGGCCACTTGTGGGTGGCATCGAGGCCCATTTTCGACCCCAGGCCGGAGACCGGCGAGGCGAAGTCGAGGTAGTCGATCGGCGTGTTATCGATCATCACCGTGTCGCGCTTGGGGTCCATGCGCGTAGTGATGGCCCAGATCACGTCGTTCCAGTCACGGGCGTTGATATCGTCGTCAGTGACGATAACGAACTTGGTGTACATGAACTGTCGCAAAAACGACCAGACACCGAGCATCACGCGCTTGGCGTGCCCCGGATACGACTTCTTCATCGTCACCACAGCCATGCGGTACGAACAGCCTTCCGGCGGCAGGTAGAAGTCGGTGATCTCCGGGAACTGCTTCTGCAGGATCGGCACGAACACTTCGTTCAACGCAACTCCGAGGATCGCCGGCTCATCCGGCGGACGGCCGGTGTAGGTGCTGTGATAGATCGGTTTGATCCGGTGGGTGATGCGCTCGACGGTGAACACCGGGAAGCTGTCGACTTCGTTGTAGTAACCGGTGTGGTCGCCGTAAGGACCTTCGTCAGCCATCTCGCCCGGATGGATCACGCCTTCGAGGATGATTTCGGCGGTGGCCGGCACTTGCAGGTCGTTGCCACGGCACTTGACCAGTTCGGTGCGGTTACCGCGCAAGAGGCCTGCGAAAGCGTATTCGGACAGGCTGTCCGGCACTGGCGTCACCGCGCCGAGAATGGTCGCCGGATCCGCACCCAGGGCGACGGACACCGGGAACGGCTGGCCCGGATGCTTCTCGCACCACTCGCGGAAGTCGAGAGCGCCGCCACGGTGGCTGAGCCAGCGCATGATCACCTTGTTGCGACCGATCACTTGCTGACGGTAGATACCGAGGTTCTGCCGGTCCTTGTTCGGGCCTTTGGTGACGGTCAGGCCCCAGGTGATCAGCGGGCCGACGTCGCCGGGCCAGCAGGTCTGCACCGGCAGCATCGCGAGGTCGACGTCGTCGCCTTCGATGACCACTTCCTGGCACACCGCGTCTTTGACGACTTTCGGCGCCATCGAGATGATCTTGCGGAAGATCGGCAGTTTCGACCATGCGTCTTTCAAGCCCTTCGGTGGCTCCGGCTCCTTGAGGAACGCTAGCAGCTTGCCGATTTCGCGCAGCTCGCTGACCGACTCGGCGCCCATGCCCATCGCCACCCGTTCAGGCGTGCCGAACAGGTTGCCGAGCACCGGGATGTCGTAGCCAGTGGGCTTTTCGAACAACAGCGCCGGGCCCTTGGCCCGCAGTGTGCGATCGCACACCTCGGTCATTTCCAGCACCGGCGAGACGGGAATCTGGATGCGTTTCAACTCTCCGCGCTGCTCAAGCTGCTGCACGAAATCCCGAAGATCCTTGAATTTCATTGACGATGGCACCCTCAAAATAGGCGTACATCCTACCTGCTCTGACGGGCAAACAGCAGCCCGTCAGTGCCCTTAATCCGTCGATATCACGGTAACCGCCACCCAAGTACACATGGTTTGTTGCCCTTACGGGAAACTGTCGATCAAACAAGGCGACTGACGCATCAGCAAAGTCACGCCCGCCGAAAGCAAAAAAAAACGCCCCCTTTCGGGAGCGTTCTTTTTTACAGCGTGTGTATTACTTACGCTTCATCGACAAGAAGAACTCGTCGTTGGTCTTGGTCGTTTTCAGCTTGTCGACCAGGAACTCGATGGCAGCCACTTCGTCCATCGGGTGCAGCAGCTTGCGCAGGATCCACATACGCTGCAGTTCGTCGTCGGCAGTCAGCAACTCTTCGCGGCGGGTGCCGGAGCGGTTGATGTTGATGGCCGGGAACACACGCTTCTCGGCGATCTTGCGATCCAGAGGCAGTTCCATGTTGCCGGTACCCTTGAACTCTTCGTAGATCACTTCGTCCATCTTCGAGCCGGTTTCAACCAGCGCGGTGGCGATAATGGTCAGCGAGCCGCCTTCTTCGATGTTACGCGCGGCACCGAAGAAACGCTTTGGCTTCTCGAGGGCGTGGGCATCGACACCACCGGTCAATACCTTGCCGGAGCTCGGGATCACGGTGTTGTAGGCACGGGCCAGACGGGTGATGGAGTCGAGCAGGATCACCACGTCTTTCTTGTGTTCAACAAGTCGCTTGGCCTTCTCGATCACCATTTCAGCAACCTGCACGTGACGGGTCGGCGGCTCGTCGAAGGTCGAGGCAACCACTTCGCCGCGCACGGTGCGCTGCATTTCGGTTACTTCTTCCGGACGCTCGTCGATCAGCAATACGATCAGGTGAACTTCAGGGTTGTTACGGGCGATGTTCGCGGCGATGTTCTGCAGCATGATCGTTTTACCGGCTTTCGGCGGTGCAACGATCAGACCACGCTGGCCTTTGCCGATCGGGGCGCACAGGTCGATGACACGACCGGTCAAGTCTTCGGTGGAGCCGTTACCGGCTTCCATCTTCATGCGCACGGTCGGGAACAGCGGAGTCAGGTTCTCGAAGAGAATCTTGTTTTTCGCGTTCTCGGGACGATCGAAGTTGATCGTGTCGACCTTGAGCAGGGCGAAATACCGCTCGCCTTCCTTCGGAGGGCGAATCTTGCCAACGATGGTGTCACCGGTGCGCAAGTTGAAACGGCGGATCTGGCTTGGCGAGACGTAGATATCGTCCGGGCCGGCCAGGTAGGAAGCGTCAGCGGAGCGCAGGAAGCCGAAGCCGTCCTGGAGAATCTCCAGCACGCCATCACCGGAGATTTCCTCGCCGCTTTTCGCGTGCTTTTTCAGCAGGGAGAAAATCACGTCCTGCTTGCGCGAACGGGCCATATTTTCTATGCCCATCTGTTCGGCCAATTCGAGCAGTTCGGTAATCGGCTTTTGCTTGAGTTCAGTCAGATTCATATAGGAATGACGTAATCATTTATGGAGGGGGGGGAAATTAAGCTTTTGGCTTAATGAGGCCGCGCCGCAGAGAAGGCGACAGGATCGCGTACTTATTCGAAAAGGAGTGCGTCGGCGACGGCTAGCAGGGGGCAATGGAGAAACCAGTGCGGGGCCGAATGTACCACCTGAGTTTCGGAGCGTCTAGCCCTGAATACGCAAAAAGCCCCGCTAATTTGCGGGGCTTTTTTTCAGGCACTTTACAGCGACGCTTAGATGTTGGCGTCGAGGAAAGCCGCCAGTTGCGACTTCGACAGGGCGCCGACTTTGGTCGCTTCAACGTTGCCGTTCTTGAACAGCATCAGCGTCGGGATACCACGCACGCCGTGCTTGGCCGGGGTTTCCTGGTTTTCGTCGATGTTCAGTTTGGCCACGGTCAGCTTGCCTTTGTAAGTCTCGGCAATCTCGTCCAGAACCGGAGCGATCATTTTGCAAGGACCGCACCATTCAGCCCAGTAATCGACCAGGACAGCGCCTTCGGCCTTGAGTACGTCGGCTTCGAAGCTAGCGTCGCTAACGTGTTTGATAAGATCGCTGCTCATGGAATTCTCCAGGTTGTAAGCAAAAAAACGTGGCCCATCATAGCCGCCCTTCCCCTGTTCAGGAAGCCGCAGTTGATTGAGTCTTGCTATGGCACTCGATGAGTTTGGGTATAGCTCAAGTCACGTCGTGGCGGGGGCAATGAAAGCAATTCCGGTACGCAGGGCGGCGTTGCGCACGTGTTCCTGCATGGCTTTTTGCGCCGCACCCGATGCCCGGCGCGCGAGGGCGCGGAGGATCTTGCGGTGTTCCTGCCAGGTTTCCATGGCGCGTTCGGCACGGATGAACGGTAGTTTCTGGCTCTCCAGGAACATCTCGGCGCTGGCGGTAAGGATGCTCAGCATCGCCTGATTGCCGCTGGCCAAGAGGATTCGGCGGTGGAATTCGAAGTCCAGTTTTGCTGCTGCCTCAAAGTCACCGACCTTCAATTGGTCACGCATGGCCGCAACGTTGTCTTCGAGCGCATCCAGATCGAACGTGCTTAACGTGACCGCCGCCAGCCCTGCGGCGAAGCCTTCCAGCGCATAGCGCAATTGAAAGATGTCCAGCGGTGACGCTTGCGCCGCAAATGGCCAGCCCGGTGCCTGCGCACCACGCGGCAACTCTACGGGCGACTGCACGAACACGCCTTTGCCCGGCTGAATACTGACCACGCCCAGCGCACTCAGCGACGACAGCGCCTCACGCAATGACGCCCGGCTGACGCCCAGTTGCAGCGCCAGGTCCCGTTGCGACGGCAACGCATCGCCCGCACCGAAACCCTGCTCAGTGATCAGTTTGCGGATCGCTTGCAGCGCCACTTCGGGTACCGCACGGGAAATCGAGTTCATGGTTTTTCAGACGCGCCAGGCCAATGTGCGGCTAGTTGTAAAGCTATTCGCCGAGTCCGGCAAGTCGTGCCCCAGCAGGGTTCGGGGAACCACACCGATGCGCCATGGCAGTGCGAAAAACAACCTGACTGTTCAGACCAGTAAGACCGAGCAAAGTCGCTGAAACTGCGGTCTGCGGGGGCGAAAACCACGTATTGGCACGGCCCATGCTCTGTCCGATCGCAGAAATCACTTCTCGCCGATCCGGAGATTGTCCATGACCAAGCGTTACAGCGCCCTCCTCGCCGCTCTGTTTTCCTCTCTGTTGCTCAGCCAGGCTCCCGCGCACGCCGACGGTCTCGACGACGTGGTCAAACGCGGCACGCTGAAAGTCGCCGTGCCCCAGGACTTCCCGCCATTCGGCTCGGTCGGCCCGGACATGAAACCGCGCGGCCTCGATATCGACACGGCAAAACTGCTGGCTGATCAACTCAAGGTCAAACTCGAGCTGACCCCGGTCAACAGCACCAACCGCATCCCGTTCCTGACCACCGGCAAAGTCGATCTGGTGATTTCCAGCCTCGGCAAAAACCCTGAGCGCGAGAAAGTCATCGACTTCTCCCGCGCTTACGCACCGTTCTACCTCGCCGTGTTCGGCCCGCCAGACGCTGCGATCGCCAACCTCGACGACCTCAAGGGCAAAACCATCAGCGTCACTCGTGGCGCCATCGAAGACATCGAGTTGAGCAAAGTCGCCCCAGAAGGCGTGACCATCAAGCGCTTCGAGGACAACAACTCGACCATCGCCGCCTACCTCGCCGGCCAGGTCGACCTGATCGCCAGCGGCAACGTGGTGATGGTCGCGATCAGCGAAAAGAACCCGAAACGCGTGCCGGCGCTGAAAGTGAAACTGAAGGATTCGCCGGTCTACGTCGGTGTGAACAAGAACGAAGCGGCGCTGCTGGCCAAGGTCAACGACATCCTGACCACCGCCAAGGCTGACGGCGCACTGGAAAAAAACTCGCAGACCTGGCTGAAAGAGCCGCTGCCGGCCGATCTCTGATCGACTGCGCGGGAGACCTTCATGGCTTATCAGTTCGATTTCATGCCGGTGGTGGAAAACACCGACCTGTTGCTGCGCGGGGCGCTGTTCACCCTTGAGCTGACGGCCATCGGTGCGTTGCTCGGGGTCGGTGTCGGAGTTGTCGGTGCTTTGGTGCGGGCGTGGAACATCCGCCCGTTCTCGGCAATCTTCGGCGTCTACGTCGAATTGATCCGCAACACGCCGTTCCTGGTGCAGTTGTTCTTTATCTTCTTCGGCCTACCGTCGCTGGGTGTGCAGATTTCCGAGTGGCAAGCGGCGGTGCTGGCGATGGTGATCAACCTTGGCGCCTATTCGACCGAGATCATCCGCGCCGGCATTCAGGCGATCCCACGCGGGCAGCTGGAAGCCGCAGCGGCATTGGCAATGACGCGCTTCGAGGCGTTCCGCCACGTGGTGCTGCTGCCGGCACTGGGCAAGGTCTGGCCGGCGCTGAGCAGCCAGATCATCATCGTCATGCTCGGTTCGGCGGTGTGTTCGCAGATCGCCACCGAAGAGCTGAGCTTTGCCGCCAACTTCATTCAGTCGCGCAACTTCCGCGCCTTTGAAACCTATGCGCTGACCACGCTGATCTACCTGTGCATGGCGCTGCTGATTCGCCAGTTGCTGAACTGGATTGGCCGACGCTATATCAGTCGAAGCGGGAGCCGCGTATGAGCGATTTCACCTTTTGGGACATCCTGCGCAACCTGCTCACCGGCCTGCAATGGACACTGGCGCTGTCGCTGGTGGCGTTCATTGGTGGCGGGGTCGTCGGGCTGCTGATCCTGGTCATGCGCATCTCGAAAAACTCTGTGCCGAGCAGCATCGCCCGCACCTGGATCGAGCTGTTTCAGGGCACGCCGCTGTTGATGCAGCTGTTTCTGGTGTTTTTCGGCGTGGCGCTGGCCGGGATCGAAATCTCGCCGTGGATGGCCGCAGCGATTGCCCTGACCTTGTTTACCAGCGCTTATCTGGCGGAGATCTGGCGCGGCTGCGTCGAGTCGATCCCCCATGGCCAGTGGGAAGCCTCGGCGAGTCTGGCGCTGAATCCGCTGGAACAGCTGCGCTACGTGATCCTGCCGCAAGCACTGCGCATCGCTGTGGCGCCGACCGTGGGTTTCTCGGTGCAAGTGGTCAAAGGCACCGCGGTGACCTCGATCATCGGCTTCACCGAGCTGACCAAGACCGGCGGCATGCTCGCCAATGCCACGTTTGAACCGTTCATGGTCTACGGCCTCGTCGCCCTCGGCTACTTCCTGCTCTGCTACCCCTTGTCCCTCAGTGCGCGCTACCTGGAAAGGAGACTGCATGCCTCTGCTTAGAATTTCCGCCCTGCATAAATACTACGGCGATCACCATGTGCTTAAAGGCATTGACCTCAGTGTCGAGGAAGGCCAGGTGGTGGCGATCATCGGCCGCAGCGGCTCGGGCAAATCCACCCTGCTGCGCACCCTCAATGGGCTGGAGTCGATCAATGACGGCGTGATCGAAGTCGACGGCGAATACCTCGACGCCGCCCGCGCCGATCTGCGCAGCCTGCGGCAGAAAGTCGGCATGGTCTTTCAGCAGTTCAATCTGTTCCCGCACCTGACCGTGGGCGAAAACGTCATGCTCGCACCGCAAGTGGTGCAGAAAGTGCCGAAAGCCAAAGCGGCGGAGCTGGCCCGGGAAATGCTGGAACGCGTGGGCCTCGGGGAAAAATTCGATGCCTTCCCGGATCGGTTGTCTGGGGGCCAGCAACAGCGGGTAGCGATTGCCCGGGCGCTGGCGATGTCGCCGAAAGTGTTGTTGTGCGATGAAATCACCTCGGCGCTCGACCCGGAACTGGTCAACGAAGTGCTCAGCGTGGTGCGGCAACTGGCCAAGGAAGGCATGACGCTGATCATGGTCACCCACGAAATGCGCTTCGCCCGCGAGGTCGGGGATAAACTGGTGTTCATGCACCATGGCAAGGTGCATGAGGTAGGGGATCCGAAGGTGTTGTTTGCCCATCCGCAGACGGCGGAACTGGCGAACTTTATTGGCACAGTTGAAGCAACAGCCTGAAATTGCCGTAATGACGGGGCGGACGCCTTCGCGAGCAGGCTCGCTCCCACAGGGATCTCTGTTGGACCACTATGGTGAGTTCGCTGCAAAACCTGTGGGAGCAAGCTTGCTCGCGAATGGCCGCGCCGCGATCTCCAGACTTTCTGCGCTGAATCAACGGTTTGAACCGTGCGCGTTGGCGCCAGCGTTTGATCGTGGCACGATGACGGGGTTATCGACCGAGACCCCCTGACCATGCCGCAATCCCAAGCCAAGAATCTGTCCCTGATCGCCGCAATCGACCTGGGCTCGAACAGCTTTCACATGGTCGTGGCCAAGGCCCAGAACGGTGAGATCCGCATTCTCGAACGCCTCGGGGAGAAGGTTCAGCTCGCCGCCGGCATCGACGATGAGCGCCATCTCAACGAAGAATCGATGCAACGAGGCCTCGATTGCCTCAAGCGTTTCGCCCAACTGATCAACGGCATGCCGCTGGGCGCCGTGCGCATCGTCGGCACCAACGCCTTGCGTGAAGCGCGCAACCGCCTCGAATTCATCCACCGCGCCGAAGAAATCCTCGGCCACCCGGTGGAAGTCATTTCCGGCCGTGAAGAGGCGCGTCTGATTTATCTGGGCGTGTCGCACACCCTCGCCGACACCCCGGGCAAACGTCTGGTCGCCGATATCGGCGGCGGCAGTACCGAATTCATCATTGGCCAGCGCTTTGAGCCATTGTTGCGCGAAAGCCTGCAAATGGGCTGTGTCAGCTTCACTCAGCGCTACTTCAAGGACGGCAAGATCACCCCGGCCCGCTACGCCCAGGCGTATACCGCGGCGCGGCTGGAGATCATGAGCATCGAACACGCCCTGCATCGCCTGACCTGGGATGAAGCCATCGGCTCCTCGGGCACCATCCGTGCCATCGGCCTGGCGCTGAAGGCCGGCGGTCACGGCACGGGCGAAGTGAATGCCGAAGGCCTGGCGTGGCTCAAGCGCCGACTGTTCAAGCTCGGTGACGTCGACAAGATCGATTTCGAAGGCATCAAGCCTGATCGCCGGACAATCTTCCCGGCGGGTCTGGCGATTCTCGAAGCGATTTTCGACGCCCTCGAACTGCAACGCATGGACCACTGCGACGGCGCTCTGCGTGAAGGCGTGCTCTACGACCTGCTCGGCCGTCATCATCATGAAGACGTGCGCGAGCGCACCCTGACCTCGTTGATGGAGCGCTATCACGTTGATCTGGAGCAAGCCGCACGGGTTGAGCGCAAAGCCTTGCACGCGTTTGACCAGGTTGCGGTGGACTGGGAGCTGGATGACGGCATCTGGCGCGAACTCCTCGGCTGGGCAGCGAAAGTGCACGAAGTCGGTCTCGACATCGCGCACTATCACTACCACAAACACGGTGCTTACCTGATCGAACACTCGGACCTCGCCGGGTTCTCCCGCGAAGACCAGCAGATGCTCGCGCTATTGGTGCGCGGCCATCGCCGCAACATTCCCAAGGACAAATTTGCTGATTTCGGCGACGACGGCGACAAGCTGATTCGCCTGTGCGTGCTGCTGCGTTTTGCGATCCTGTTCCACCACATTCGTGGCACCCAGGCGATGCCGCAGGTGGTGTTGCATGCGAAGGGCAACACCCTCGATGTGGAGTTTCCGGAGAATTGGCTGGATGAGAACCAGCTGACTCAGGCGGATTTCGGGTTAGAGGCGGATTGGCTGACGCGGGTGGGGATTGTGCTTACTGTTCACTGATACCCAGCAAATTTGTGAATGATAGGTATAAAAAGGCGATCCGCAGGGATCGCCTTTTTTATTGGGTTCGGCTTGAGATGGGAGGTGGGCCTGCCCCTCACCCCAGCCCTCTCCCGAGGGAGAGGGAGCCGATTTGGGGGCTTTTCAAATCCTGAGTTCGACTCGGTACTGCAAGTCGGCGTAGCCCTGACATCCACCTCGGTCAGTCCCCTCTCCCTCGGGGAGAGGGCTAGGGTGAGGGGCTTTTGATCTTCAAGGCCTCAACTGCTCACCGGCAATATCGGGCTACCCAACCGCTCCAGCAACGTCGCCTGCGCACTCCTCGGGTTCTGGTTACCCGTCGGCGTGTTGCGAATATAACGACCATCCGACTGCAAGCTCCAGCTATGGGTATTGTCAGTCAAATACAGCTCCAGCTCTTTCTTCACCCGGGTCAGCAGCTTCTTGCCTTCTACCGGGAAGCAAGTCTCGACGCGCTTGTCGAGGTTGCGCTCCATCCAGTCGGCGCTGGAGAGGAACATCTGCTCGTCGCCGCCATTGAGGAAGTAGAACACGCGGGTGTGTTCCAGGAATCGGCCGATGATCGAGCGCACATGGATGTTGTGCGAAACCCCGGCAATCCCCGGACGCAGGCAGCACATGCCGCGCACCACCAGATCGATGCGCACGCCGGACTGGCTGGCCTTGTACAGCGCGCGGATGATCTTCGGATCGGTCAGCGAGTTGAACTTGGCGATGATGTGCGCCGGTTTGCCGTCGAGCGCAAATTGCGTCTCGCGGGTGATCATGTCGAGCATGCCCTTCTTCAGGGTGAACGGCGCATGCAGCAGCTTCTTCATGCGCAGGGTTTTACCCATGCCGATCAACTGGCTGAACAGTTTGCCGACGTCTTCGCACAAGGCATCGTCGGAGGTCAGCAGGCTGTAGTCGGTGTAAAGCTTGGCGTTACCGGCGTGGTAGTTACCGGTGCCGAGGTGCGCGTAACGCACGATTTCGCCGGCCTCGCGACGCAGGATCAGCATCATCTTGGCGTGGGTCTTGAAGCCGACCACGCCGTAGATCACCACCGCACCGGCCGCTTGCAGACGGCTGGCCAGTTGCAGGTTGGACTCTTCGTCGAACCGTGCACGCAGCTCGATGACTGCCGTCACTTCCTTGCCGTTACGCGCGGCATCCACCAGCGCATCGACGATCTCGGAGTTGGCGCCGGAGCGGTACAGCGTCTGGCGCACAGCGAGTACGTGCGGGTCTTTCGCCGCCTGACGCAGGAGGTCGACCACCGGGGTGAACGACTCGAACGGGTGCAGCAGCAGGATGTCCTGCTTGCTGACCACGCTGAAAATGTTTTCGCTGT
This sequence comes from Pseudomonas zeae, assembly GCF_014268485.2. Taxonomy (NCBI): domain Bacteria; kingdom Pseudomonadati; phylum Pseudomonadota; class Gammaproteobacteria; order Pseudomonadales; family Pseudomonadaceae; genus Pseudomonas; species Pseudomonas zeae. Next base: position 6,578,068 of record NZ_CP077090.1, read on the forward strand.
TCTGCAGCAGTTTCGGGATCTGCGGGGTGAACGGCGTGTATTGCAGCTCCGGATGACTGTCCAGACCGGTGATGCTGAACAGCCGCGTCAGGTTGACCGGGCCGTTGACCTGATACAGCTCGCTCTCGCTCAGGTTGAACTGCTTGAGCAGGTAGTCCGAGAGGTGTTTCGGGCAGGTATCAGCGACTTCCAGACGCACCGCGTCACCGTAACGACGCGAAAACAGCTCGCCACGCAGGGCGCGGGCCAAGTCTTCGACGTCTTCGGAATCGAGCGCCAGGTCGGCATTTCGGGTCAGGCGGAACTGATAGCAGCCTTTTACCTTCATGCCCTGGAACAGGTCATCGGCATGGGCGTGGATCATCGACGACAGGAACACATAGTTGTCGCCGGGACCGCCGACCTCTTCCGGCACCTTGATGATCCGTGGCAGCAGACGCGGTGCCGGGATGATCGCCAGACCGGAATCGCGACCGAAGGCGTCGATGCCTTCCAGTTCGACGATGAAGTTCAGGCTCTTGTTCACCAGCAACGGGAACGGGTGCGTCGGGTCGAGGCCGATCGGGGTGATGATCGGTGCGATCTCGTCGCGAAAATAACGGCGCACCCAGGTTTTGATCTTGACCGTCCAGTGGCGGCGACGGATGAAGCGCACCTGATGCTTTTCCAGCTCCGGCAACAGAATGTCGTTGAGGATCGCGTACTGACGGTCAACGTGACCGTGGACCAGCTCGCTGATCCGCGCCAGCGCCTGATGCGGCTGCAGACCGTCGGCACCGGCCTGTTCACGGGCGAAGGTGATCTGCTTTTTCAGGCCGGCGACGCGGATTTCGAAGAATTCATCGAGGTTGCTGGAGAAGATCAGCAGGAACTTCAGCCGCTCCAGCAGCGGATAGGACTCGTCCAGCGCCTGTTCCAGCACGCGGATATTGAATTGCAGTTGCGAAAGCTCACGGTGGATGTACAGGCTGCTGTCATCCAGGCCCGGTATCGCAATCACTGGCGCCGCCGCGACAGGTTCGGCGACTGGCGCGGGTGGCGCAGGCTCCAGTTCCGGCGGGGTCTCGGTGATTTGCTCGACCACCGGTTGAGCTTCTTTTACTGCAACTTCCGTGAGTCCTTCGGTATTCATTGAATGTTCCTGGGAGGGCTATTTCTGCTCTCGTAACAATTGAGCGGCGCGGACAGCAAAGTAAGTCAGGATGCCATCAGCGCCGGCACGTTTAAAGGCGGTCAGTGATTCGAGAATCACCGCCTCGCTCAACCAGCCATTCTGGATCGCCGCCATGTGCATGGCGTATTCGCCGCTAACCTGATAGACGAAGGTCGGCACTTTGAAGGCATCTTTTACCCGGAAAAGAATGTCCAGATACGGCATGCCGGGTTTGACCATGACCATGTCCGCGCCTTCAGACAAGTCGGCGCCGACTTCGTGCAGCGCTTCGTCGCTGTTGGCCGGGTCCATCTGATACGAGGCCTTGTTGGCCTTGCCTAGGTTCGACGCCGAACCGACCGCATCGCGGAACGGGCCGTAATAGGCGCTGGCGTACTTGGCCGAATAAGCCATGATCCGCACGTTGACGTGGCCGGCGATTTCCAGCGCTTCGCGGATCGCCTGAATGCGACCGTCCATCATGTCCGACGGCGCCACCACCTGCGCGCCGGCTTCAGCATGGGACAACGCCTGACGAACCAGCGCGTCGACGGTAATGTCGTTCTGTACGTAGCCTTCTTCGTCGAGAATGCCGTCCTGGCCGTGGGTGGTGAACGGATCGAGCGCGACGTCGGTGATCACCCCCAGCTCCGGGAAACGCTCACGCAGGGCGCGGGTGGCGCGCTGGGCGATGCCTTGAGGATTCCAGGCTTCGGCGGCGTCGAGGGATTTAAGCTCAGGAGGGGTGACCGGGAACAGCGCCAGCGCCGGAATCCCCAGCTCGACCCACTTGGCCGCTTCTTCGAGCAGCAAATCGATCGTCAGCCGCTCTACCCCTGGCATCGAGGCCACAGCTTCGCGGCGGTTTTCACCGTCGAGCACGAACACCGGCAGGATCAGGTCATCGACTGTCAGCACATTTTCCCGCACCAGCCGACGCGAAAAATCATCACGACGATTGCGCCGCAGGCGCGTGGCAGGGAACAGACGATTGGCGGGGGTAAAGCTCACGGCAGACTCCTGAGCCCGCGCAAACGGGCGAGCGTGACAGTTATAGACGGCCATTATGACGAACAGATGACAGTTGTGTGAGACCTGTGACAGGTAGCCGCATTCCATTCTCAGTGTAGGAATTGTTCACGTCGAGACACATTTGGACACTTTCATGAATGTGTCCGAAGGGTTAGGCTGCGCGTTCATTTCGCCAGCACCCAGACAATGCTCCAACAATTTCTGCATGACTTTGGCTACTTTGCCTTGTTCCTCGGCACGTTCTTCGAAGGCGAAACCATTCTGGTGCTCGCGGGCTTCCTCGCGTTCCGTGGATACATGGACATCAACCTGGTGGTGGTTGTGGCGTTCTGCGGCAGCTATGCCGGCGATCAGCTGTGGTACTTCCTCGGCCGCAAGCACGGGCGCAAATTGCTGGCGCGCAAACCGCGCTGGCAGATGATGGGTGACCGCGCGCTGGAGCACATCCGCAAGCATCCCGACATCTGGGTGCTGAGCTTCCGCTTCGTCTATGGCTTGCGCACGGTGATGCCGGTGGCGATCGGTTTGTCGGGTTATCCGCCGGGACGTTATCTGCTGCTCAACGGCATCGGTGCGGCGATCTGGGCGACGGCGCTGGCTGCGGCCGCTTATCACTTCGGTGCGGTACTGGAAGGCATGCTCGGCAGCATCAAGAAGTACGAGTTGTGGGTACTCGGTGCGCTGCTGATTCTTGGCGTTGGCCTGTGGCTGCGCCGCCGCTTCAAGAATGCGCGGCTGGCCAAACAGGTTTACGCCGACGAGCAAGCCGCGAAAGCTGCACTGCTGAGTCAAGACGAAGCGTCCAAGGCTGCCGAACCGAAGACGCCAGCCGAGTAACTCGCTGGCGACTTGCTACAGCCCGCCAGCACTGAGCGGGCTGGCCGACCCTTTCAGTCAGACAGATCACTTTTATCCTCGCTACTCTGGGGCATTCAAGTTCGCCAGCGGCGTTGTCACGCCAAAAATCTCCCGCTCGTTACGCCGCAGGCAACCGCAAATAATGAACACCCCGCCGTCGTTGCGATCCATGTAGAAAGCGCTCCATGCAGGCGCAGCCACCACTTGGGCTATGGCAACGCGCGACAATTTAGTGGACATTTAGCGCCATGAATCTGGAGAGAAACCCATGAGCAAAAAAGTTGCAGTGATCCTGTCCGGCAGTGGCGTGTACGACGGCGCCGAAATCCATGAAAGCGTCATCACCCTGCTGCGTCTCGACCAACGCGGTGCGCAGGTGCAGTGCTTCGCTCCGAACATCGCGCAATTGCACGTGATCAATCACCTGACCGGCGAAGAAATGCCCGAGTCGCGTAACGTGCTGGTGGAGTCGGCGCGCATTGCTCGCGGCAACATCAAAGACATCCGCGAAGCCGACGTCGACGACTTCGATGCGCTGATCGTGCCCGGCGGTTTTGGTGCGGCGAAGAACCTGTCCAATTTCGCCGTCGAAGGCGCTGGCTGCAGCGTGCAGCCTGAAGTACTGGCGCTGGCCGAGGCATTTGCCGAAGCGGGCAAACCGGTGGGCCTGATGTGCATCTCGCCGGCACTGGCGGCGAAGATCTACGGCCCGGGCGTAACCTGCACCATCGGCAACGACGCCGACACTGCCACGGCGATGAACAAGATGGGCGCCACCCACGAAGACTGTGCGGTGACGGAAATCATCGAAGACAAGGCGCGCAAACTGGTGACGACCCCGGCTTACATGCTGGCGCAGAACATCAGTGAAGCGGCGTCGGGGATTAACAAACTGGTCGATCGCGTGCTCGAGCTGACCCACGAAAACGACGCCTGACACGGTCTACTGTAGGAGTGAGCCTGCTCGCGATGGCGGTGTATCAGGCAAGATATCTGTTGAATGACCGACCGCTATCGCGAGCAGGCTCACTCCTACAAGGGGATTTGTGCAGGGCTTAAGGCTTGCGGGTCAGGCGTGTGAGGATCCGATCCAGCGCATTGGCGAACGCCTGCTTCTCGCGATCGCCAAACGGCGCCGGTCCGCCGCTCATCTGGCCTTGTTCGCGCAGATCAGTGAACAGGTTACGCACGGCCAACCGCTCGCCCATGTTCTGTGCATCGAACTCCTTGCCACGCGGATCGAGCGCCGCGACGCCCTTCTTCACCAAACGATCAGCCAACGGGATATCGCTGCAAATCACCAGCTCACCGGGCACTGCGTGTTCGACCAGATAATCGTCTGCCGCATCCGGACCACTCGGCACCACGATCAGTTTGACGATGGCCAGCCCCGGCTTGATCTGCGGCTGCCCGGCCACCAGCACTACTTCGAACTGGCGCTTGAGGGCGAACTTCACCACCAGATCCTTCGCCGCCCTCGGGCAGGCGTCGGCATCGATCCATACACGCATTTTTCTAACCTCCAAAAACAACTCGCGAGCAAGTCGAATCGTCGCACCGTCACTCCCACAGGTTACGCGTTAAACCTGTGGGAGCGAGCCTGCTCGCGAAAGTGAGCGCAGCGAATGCTGTTAAGCGACTACCCGCCGCTTCTCCGCCACCCAACTACGCCCATACAACAGCACAATCGCCAGAATCGCCACCGCCTGCGCCGTCAGCGAATAGGCATCGGCATGAATCCCCAGCCAATCGAATTCAAAGAACGCCACCGGCCGCGTGCCGAAGATCCCGGCTTCCTGCAACGCCTTCACGCCATGCCCGGCAAACACCACCGACAATGCGCACAGCAGCGCCGCGTTGATGCCGAAGAACAACGTCAGTGGCAGTTTCGCCGAACCGCGCAGAATCACCCACGCCAGCCCCACCAGCAGCACCAGTGCGGTCGCACCGCCGGCGAGTACCGCGTCATGCCCGGCCGGGCCGGCCTGCAACCACAGGGTTTCGTAGAACAGGATCACTTCGAACAGCTCGCGGTACACCGAGAAGAACGCGAGGATCGCGAAGCCGAAACGCCCGCCACCGCCGACCAGGCTGCTCTTGATGTAATCCTGCCAGGCCGCTGCGTGGCGACGGTCATGCATCCACACGCCGAGCCAAAGCACCATCACACTGGCGAACAGCGCCGTCGCGCCTTCGAGCAGTTCACGCTGCGAACCGCTGACGTCGATCACATACGCCGCCAGCGCCCAGGTGCCGAGGCCGGCCAGCAACGCCAGGCCCCAACCGACGTTGACGCTGCGCACCGCCGATTGCTGGCCGGTGTTGCGCAGGAACGCAAGAATCGCTGCCAGCACCAGAATCGCTTCCAGACCTTCACGCAGCAGAATCAGCAAACCGGAGATGTAGCTCAGCGACCAGCTCAAGCCATCACTGCCGAGCAACCCGGCGGACTCTTTAAGCTTGGCTTTGGCGGCGTCCAGGCGCTGCTCGGCCTGCTCGACCGACAAACCGTCCTGCAACGATTGCCGATACGCCATCAGGGATTTTTCGGTGTCCTTGCGCACATTGGCGTCGACGTTATCCAGCGAGCTTTCGACCAGCTCGAAGCCTTCCAGATAGGCCGCGACCGACAGGTCGTAAGCCTGATCGTGTTCACCGGCGCGGTACGCCGCCAAGCTCTTGTCCAGCGTTGCGGCGGTGTAGTCGAGCAACTGCGCCGGGCCACGCTTGACCTGCGGCGGCTGCGCGCGTTGCGCACGGAACGTCGCCGCCGCTTGCAGGCCTTCGGCAGCCTGCACTTCGGCCGGGGTCTGACGCGCCAGATCGGCGATGTTGTAGGTTTTCTCGGCTTTGGCCGCCGCCGGATCAGCGCTGAAGCCGGCGATGTAGGTCGCCAGATCCCAACGCTGACGATCATCGAGCTGATCGGCAAACGCCGGCATGTCGGTGCCTTCGACGCCTTGGCCGAGGGTGTTGTAGATCGCGTACAGACTCAGGTGATCAAGCCGCGCCGCATCACGCAGATTGGCCGGTGCCGGGGTCATGCCGAGACCCGCCGGGCCGTCACCGGCGCCGCTGTCGCCGTGGCACACCGAGCAATTCTGCGCATAGAGCGGCGCACCCCGGGAGGGGTCAGGGGTGATGATCGGCGCTTGGCTGACCTCATACGCCACCGCCAGTTGCGCGCCCAGTTGCCGTGCCTGCCGGGCCACTTCGGCGCCATCCTGCCTAGCAGTGATTGCCGCGTGCAAAGCGCTGACACCCTGCTCCAGCGCAACCTTTTCAGGCTTGGCCGGCATGCCGGCGATCAAGCCTTGCAGCGCCCGCGTGAACTCCAGTTGCTCGCGGTATTCGGAATCATCGACAACCTTGCCCGCCGCTACCGTCGGCGGGTAGTCGGCGCTGATGTAATCGAGCAGGTGCAGCGCTTGCGGCGCGCCTTCCACGGTATCGGCCAGCAGATTAAAGCTGCTCAGGGCAAACAACGGGAACACCAGCCAGGCCAGAAAACGGGACGAGGCAGTCATGAATGAGTCTCAAATGGAAATGCGAAGTTACATATTGTTCACTTCGAACGCGTTTCCCTCAAGCTTTGTCGACGTAACGCCACACAAGACGCGAGCCATCGACCTGCAAAAACGCCACATCACTTAGCCACTATTGCACCCTATACTGCGCGACCTGTCGCATTTCCCGCTCAAGGATGAACCCTTTTCATGCGCCACCGCTTGCACTTGCCCCTGTTGATCGCCGCCGTTGTGCAACTGAGCGGCTGCGGTGCATATCGCAACTACGATCTGGAACTGCAACAGACCACCGACCCGTTCAAGGCCGGCAACATCAACAGCGCCCTGGCCGTGATCGAAGCGAACAATCCGGCTGCGGAAAAAGACCTGCTCTACTATTTCGAAAAGGGCGCCGTACTGAGTGCGGGCGGCGAGTTTGCGCAGAGCCAGACAACCTGGCGCAGCGCCGAGCAGATGATCATCGAGCGCCAGGACACGATCCAAACCACCGGCGACAAGTTGCTCGCCGCCATGGGCGATCACTGGGGCAGCATCATCAATGACAAGCTGCGCCGCTACGATGGCTACGACTACGAAAAAGTCATGCTGACCACGCAAATGGCCCTCAACCAACTAGCCATGAATGATTTTGACGGCGCCCGTGCCGACATCAAGAAAACCCACGAGCGCGAAGCGCTTATAGCCCGACAGCGGGAGCTGGAATACGAGCGTGTCGAAGCAGCGGCCAAGGCCCAGGGCGCGCGCGTGCATTACAAGGACCTGCAGGGTTACCCCGTGGTGATGCTCGAATCGCCTGCGGTGATTGCGCTGAAAAACGGCTACCAAAGTGCATTCAGTCACTATCTTGCCGGCTTCACCTACGAAGCGCTGGGCGAGAAAGATCTGGCAGCGCCCGGCTATCGTCAGGCAATTGAACTGCGTCCGGACATGGCGTTTTTCCAACAGGCACTGCGCGACCTCGACAGTCCTGGCCTGAAGGCAGACGAAAGCGATGTGCTGATCATCGTACAGAGCGGCCTGGCGCCGGCCCGCAGCTCCGTGCGCGTGCCCTACCCGGTGAAGCTCGCGGACGGTCAGGTCATCGTCGCCAATATCTCGTTCCCCGTAATGGTGCCCGACACCTCGACGCCTTCATTCAACCAACTGAGCATCGATGGTCGTCAAAAAAAGCTGATTGCGGTCAACAGCATTGCCGACATGTCCTTGCGCACCCTGCGTGACGACATGCCGGGCATTATCCAGCGCACAACCTATCGGGCATTTCTGGCAGCCGATGTTCAGGCCAGGGACAATCGACGCGACCCGAGCAAAGCCTCCTACGTCACCCACTGGGATGCTTTCGAGCATGCCGACACGCGCACTTGGCGCACCTTGCCCAACCTCACCCAAGTCGTGCGCCTGCGCCTGAAAAAAGGTGAGCACCTGATCAGCCTGCCCAACGCTCCCGGTGCTGCGCCCATGAAAATCCGCATCGACCAGAGCCGCCAGGTCATCGGCTTGCGTGCTTTGGGTGAGCGAGTGTTTGCCAATGGCAGCGCATTCCAGCCCGGCTGAGCGCCGACCGGCAGCGTGGTATCCGACCTGAAATAAGTAATGGCACCAAACTAACAAGTGCAATTAAAAAGATATTACATAGCCACCACCGCCCGCCTATAATGCCGCGCCCTCGCTATCGCGAAACGGCATTAAAGCTCCTCAGGTTATGAGGAATTGGCAGGAGGCCAGCGCCACTGTCGATGGGTCACACCAGCCCGACCAGCATTCGCGGCTGTATTACTCCAGGGAAGAAGTACCCCCATGGCATTCCGCGCTCCCACTCTGATTGCGCTCAGCGCCGTCACTCTGCTGTCCGGCTGTTCGGCGTTTCGCAACTACGACTCCGAACTGGCCCAGACCAATCAGCAACTGGCCACCGGCAATGTTGACGCCGCGCTGACTCTGCTGGAAAAGAACAACACCGGCCCGGACAAAGACCTGCTCTATTACTTCGAGAAAGGTGAATTGCTGCGCGCCAAGGGCGACCTGTCCGGCAGCCAGAACGCCTGGACCAGCGCTGATCAGGTGGTGGGCAAGTGGGAAGACTCGGTCAAGCTCGACACCGACAAATATCTGGCCCAGTTCGGCAGCTTCCTGGTCAACGACAAGGTGCGTCGCTACGAAGGCTACGACTACGAAAAAGTCATGCTGACCACGCAGATGGCCCTGAACCTGCTGGCGGTCAACGACTTCGACGGCGCGCGCACCGCGATCAAAAAGACTCACGAACGTGAAGCGGTGATCGCCGAGCTGCGCGACAAGGAATACCTCAAGAGCGAAGAAGAGGCCGAGAAAGAAGGCATCAAGACCCAGTACAAAGACCTGCAGGGTTATCCGGTCGCCAGCCTCGACGCACCGGAAGTGGTCGGTCTGAAGAACAGCTACCAGAGTGCTTTCAGCCATTACCTGTCCGGTTTCGTCTACGAAGCCCTGGGCGAAAAAGGCCTCGCGGCGCCGGGTTACCGCAAGGCTGCCGAACTGCGTCCGAACACGCCGTTGCTGGAGCAGGCACTGGTCAACCTCGACAAGCCGAGCAAGTCTGACGACAGCGATATTCTGATCGTCGTTCAAAGCGGTCTGGCGCCAGCTCGCGACTCGATCCGCGTGCCGCTGCCATTGCCGATCTCCAACAACGTGGTGATCACACCGCTGTCGTTCCCGATCATCAAGCCGGACACCTCCACCGCGCCGTTCGCGCAGATCGGTGTCGATGGCCAGCAGGTCGATCTAACCGCTCTCAACAGCACCACCGCCATGTCCCGCCGCGCTCTGCGTGACGATATGCCGGGGATCATCCTGCGCACCACCGTGCGGGCGATCACCAAAGGCGTGGCGCAGAAGAAGATCAACGAAACCAATCCACTGGCCGGTCTGGCCGTCGGCATCTCTTCAGCTGTGCTTGAAGGTGCCGATACCCGTACGTGGCGCACCCTGCCGGACAACACTCAAGTGGTGCGTCTGCGCTTGAAGAAAGGCGAGCATCAGGTCAGTCTGCCGAGCGCCGTCGGCGGTTCGGTGGTCAAGGTCACCGTCGATCAGCGTTATCAAGTGATCACTCTGCGCGCCGTGGGCAACCAGGTGTTCGCCGGTGGCCTCGCCGCCCACGTCATCCCGAGCGCCAGCGCGACCAACGTCGCCAGCCTCAAACAACCTTAAGAACGGAGTCTTTGCATGCGCTTCAAACTCATCGCCGTCGCCGCCCTCGCCTTGCTGGCGAGCGGCTGCGCTACCCCGCCACCGCCAGAGCCGGGCAGCGCCGCGAGCAAAGTCGTGGCCATGGGCCCGCAGAAACACATCGTCGTCGGCGCCATGCGCGTCGCTCGCGAAAACGGCTTCATGACGGTCAACGTGCAGTTGAGCAACACCCTCAACAGCAACAAGATTTTCTACTACCGCTTCGCCTGGCTCGGCGCGGAAGGTTTCCCGATTGCCGAAGAAGAAGTGTGGAAAAGCCAAATGATGTACGGCGCCCAGACCAGCTTCATTCAAGGCATCGCCCCGACCCCGAAAGCCGTGGACTTCCGTCTGGAAATCAAGACGCCGTAAGCCTGTCACCCTATTTCTGTTTTAGAGAGCATTCCCATGTTTGCACGCTTTTCCTGCATCGCTGTTATCGCCCTGCTGGCCTCCGGTTGCGCCAACACTTCGCCGACCCTGGGCAGCAAGAACATCAGCTACGGCGACACCAAAGCGGTTGAAACCGTGACCAACGAATTCGGTTCGACCGACCTGCAAATGATCGCCGAGTCGATGACCCGCTCGCTGGCCCAGTCCGGCATTCTGCAGGGCCGTCCGGTGGTTCAGGTCTACGACGTGAAGAACAAGACCAGCGAATACATCGACACCCGCGAAATCACCACCAGCATCAAGACTCAGCTGATGAAAACCGGCGTGGCCCGCTTCGCCAGCGACAACAACGCCATGCAGAGCCAGGTTGACCAGCTCAAGCTGCAAAACCAGAGCGGCCTGTACAAGAAGAGCACCGTGGCCAAGACTGGCAACATGGTTGCCGCCAAGTACCGCATCGAAGGCTCGATCAGCTCGATCGTCAAGCGCAGCAGCGATTACAAGGACGTCTTCTACAAATTCAGCCTGCAACTGATCGACGTTGAAAGCGGTCTGGCCGAGTGGATGGACGAAAAAGAGATCCGCAAAACCACGGAGCGTTAATTGATGCGCGCATGGATTGGCATGATGGCCCTGGCTTGTGCGTTCAGCGCGCAGGCGGCCCCGAAAGTCGCGGTGACGGATCTGGCCTATCAGGAGCGTGTGGAGCAATACATCCACATCGTTTCCGCCCAGAGCAATCATCGCGAGGGTTACTACAGCTCCAGCGGCTCTTCGAGCTACAACGAGATCGAAGCGAGCACCAGCTACATCGAGCAAGGCGAGCTGCGCAAATTCACCGGCGACATCAAGGGTGAAATCCTGCGTACCGGTATGTTCCAGCTGGTGCAGGGCACGCCGTACACCGCGTCGTCCAAGGGTGACGTCTACGACGTGATCAAGCGCATCAAGGCCGGCAACTTCAAAGGCGCCGACTATGTGCTGTTCGGTACCGTGTCCGATATCGACTTCACCCAGGACATCAACGAGCTGGCGAACACCGACAGCTATTCGGCGGTACTGGGCCTGACGCTGGTGGCGGATTTCAGCCTGATCAACACCAAGACCTTCGAAATCACCTCGGCCTTCACCGCGATGGGCGAAGCGCAGGACACCAAACTGGTGAACCACCGCGACATCAAGATCTCGCTGAACCGCCCACGGGTGGTGCGCGACGTGTCCAAGGCGCTGGGTGAAGACGTGGCCGGGCAACTGAGCATGCAGCTTGGTGGCGGCGGTTACGAGCAGCCGCGTGAGGCGCCGCAGCGCAACAATTTGCCGCGTGATACTGCGCCGGTGATCTTGCGCTGATCCTTGGCCGCTCTGCGTCCCAGCCACAAAAAAGGCGACCCGCACAGGTCGCCTTTTTTTGTGCCTGCGCGGTTTATGCTGCCGCTTTACGCAGCGTGGCCATAAACGCCGCAGCGCCGATGAACAGCCCGGCAAACGTGCGGTTCATGCGCTTCTGCTGTTGCGGGGTGCGTAGCAAACGCAGCACCTTCGACGCCAGACCGGTGTAGCCCGCCATGACAATCAGGTCGACGAAGATCATCGTCACACCAATCAGCACATACTGAATCAGCAACGGCGCATGCGGGTTGATGAACTGCGGCAGCACCGCAAGCATGAACACCAAAGCCTTGGGGTTGCTGATGTTCACCAGAAAGCCGCGGAACACCAGCGCCAGCGGCTTGCCGATCGGTCGTACCGTCGCGTCGTCGCTCATGTCCATGGGCAGCGCACGCCATTGCTTGATGGCCAGGTACACCAGATAAGCCACACCGAACCATTTAATCGCGTGGAAGGCGGTGGCCGAAGCGGTCAGGATCGCGCCAACACCGGCGCCGACAATCGCGATCTGCACCGCCAGGCCAATCTGCAGGCCGAGGGCGTTCCAGTAACCGCGCCAGAAACCGTATTGCAGACCGCTGGACATCGACGCAATGGCGCCAGCACCCGGGGACAGACTGATCACCCAGCAGGCGGCAAAAAATGCCAGCCATGTTTGAAGCTCCATCGCACACCTCGCATCTGAATTGTGACAGACGCTCAAGCTAATGCGGATTGGGCCTAAAAGCAAAAGATCGCAGCCTCCGGCAGCTCCTACTTTGGAAAGCGATCCCTGTAGGAGCTGCCGAAGGCTCGGGCCGCGATCGGACGATCTTTTGATCTTGCTGTAAGACTTACTTCTCGAACCCGCTGGAAGGGAATACATCCGTCCCGCGCCAACGTCGCACCGAGCGCTGGAAAAACAAGCTGTTCGGCACCTGCACCATCGCGCTGCCAGTCCCAAGCTCTTCCGCCTCGATCAACGTGGTGTAAAGCAGATTGATCGCCACCACCCGGCCTTTGACGCCAGGCTTGTCCGTGGTGTCCACCAGCTCAACGATATCGCCCAGCCGGAACGGCCCAACCGTGAAGATCAGAATCGCGCAGAGCAGATTCGACAGCACACTCCACATCGCGAAGAACGCCACCGCCGCCACGGCGACGAACCCTGACAGCGCCGTCCACAAAACAGTGGCCGAGACACCGAGGCGTTCCAGAACAAAGATCAGCGCACTGCCCATGATCAGCCAGCGCAACACGCCGCGCAGTGGCATCAGCAACTGCGGCGGGAACGGATAGCGCTCACCCAGGCGGGTCAGACCTTTGGCGACGAAGCGCTGAGTGAGGTAACCGGCCAGCAGGATCAGCAGAATCTGCACCGCGAACCAGATCGGCTCGACCCACTCCGCCGGCAGCGGCAGCTTGAACGCTTCCATCAGGACAGCGCCTCCAGCTCCGCCTGCATGCTTTCCAGCACCTCGAGGGCTTCCATCCACGCCTCTTCCAATTCGCCTTCACGAACCTTCAGCTTGGCCTGTTCGGCGAGCAGATCACGCAATTCATTCTTGCGCGCCGGCTCGTAGATGTCGCTGTCGCCGAGGCTGGCGTCGACCTTGGCCAGTTTCTCGTGAAGCTTGCCCAGCTCGGCTTCGAGTTTGTCGGCTTCACGCTTGTGCGGGGCCAGTTGCTGACGCAACGCAGCAGCAGCCTGACGCTGGGCCTTTTTGTCGGTCTTGTCCGGGTTCACCGGGGTGTTACTGACCGGCGCGTTACGCTGGCGGTACTCCACCAGCCAGCGCGCGTAGTCTTCGAGGTCGCCATCGAACTCTTCGACCTTGCCATCAGCGACCAGGTAGAAGTTGTCGGTGGTGCTCTTGAGCAAGTGACGATCGTGAGACACCACCAGCACCGCGCCGCTGAATTCCTGCAGCGCCATGGTCAGCGCCAGGCGCATTTCCAGGTCGAGGTGGTTGGTCGGTTCGTCGAGCAGCAACAGGTTCGGGCGCTCCCAGGCGATCAACGCCAGGGCCAGACGCGCTTTTTCACCACCGGAGAAATTCAGTACCGGCTCATCAATGCGCGCGCCACGGAAGTCGAAACCGCCGAGGAAGTCACGCAGTGTCTGCTCGCGCTCGGTCGGCGCCAGACGCTGCAAGTGCAATAACGGGCTGGCCTTGGAATCCAGCGAGTCGAGCTGATGCTGGGCGAAGTAGCCAACCACGGTGTTCTCGCCACGGGTCAGGCGCCCGCCGAGCGGTGACAGTTCACCGGCGAGGTTTTTGATCAGCGTCGACTTACCTGCGCCGTTCGGGCCGAGCAGGCCGATCCGCGCGCCCGGGGTCAGTTGCAGCTTGACCTTCTCCAGGATGGTTTTGTCGCCATAGCCCAGACGCGCATCCGACAGGTCGATCAGCGGGCTGGAGATCTTGGTCGACTCGCGGAAGACGAAGTCGAATGGCGAATCGACGTGGGCCGCCGATAGCTCTTCCATCCGCTCCAGTGCCTTGATCCGGCTCTGTGCCTGACGGGCCTTGGTCGCCTGGGCCTTGAAACGGGCGATGTAGCTTTCCATGTGCGCACGTTGCGCCTGCTGCTTCTCGTAGGCCTGTTGCTGCTGGGCCAGACGCTCGGCACGGGCGCGTTCGAACGCGGTATAGCCGCCGCGATACAGGGTGATTTTGCGCTGATCGACGTGGGCCACGTGATCGACGACTTCATCGAGGAAATCACGGTCGTGGGAGATCAGCAGCAAGGTGCCCGGGTAGCTTTTCAGCCACTCTTCGAGCCAGATGATCGCGTCGAGGTCCAAGTGGTTGGTCGGTTCGTCGAGCAACAACAGGTCGGACGGGCACATCAATGCCTGCGCCAGATTCAGACGCATCCGCCAGCCACCGGAGAAATCTCCTACCTGTCGATCCATCTGCTCGTTGGTGAAGCCGAGGCCGGCGAGCAATTTGCGCGCCCGCGCGTCGGCGGTGTAGCCGTCGGCGCTGTCGAGTTCCGAGTGCAGGCGGGCCTGAGCGGCACCGTCGTGCGCCGCTTCGGCGGCGGCGAGGTCACGTTGCACCTCGCGTAGACGCAAATCGCCATCGAGCACATAGTCGACGGCAAGACGCTCAAGGGTCTCGATCTCCTGGCGCATGTGGGCGATGCGCCAGTCAGCCGGCAGGAAGCAATCACCCGAGTCGGGGTGCAGTTCGCCCCGAATCAAGGCGAACAGGCTCGATTTGCCGGCGCCGTTGGCACCGATGAGGCCGGCTTTGTGGCCGGCGTGCAGGGTCAGCTCGGCGTCTTCTAGCAGACGTTGCGGGCCACGCTGTAAAGTCAGGTTCTGAAGTCGGATCATAATGGCGGCGGAGTCTACCAGCTTCGCTCACAACTGGCGCGAGTAGCACGATGTCCTCTGACCTGTGGAGCTTTTCCCTTGCCACCTACGCCCGCCCGGGCGTGGAAGAAGCCTGCCTGCGACTGCAAACGGCGGGCGCCAATGTGTGCCTGCTGCTGTGTGGTTTATGGCTCGAACAACGCGGGGTGATCTGTGATGAACAACGTGTAGGCCAGCTTCAGACGCTGACCGAGCCTTGGGATACCGAGGTGGTACAGCCGCTGCGCTCACTGCGGATGCAATGGAAAGTACGGGCCGTTGATGATGCGGTGCTGAAAGGCATGCGCGAGCAGATCAAATCACTGGAGCTTGAGGCTGAGCGAGCGTTGCTGTCACGGCTTGAAGGAGTGGCGCAGGAATGGGCGCTAAACGATGCAGGCTCGAAGACCTGGCTTGAAGGATTGGCCGGCATGGCGGCCAGCCCGAACCGCGACGCGCTGCAAGTGCTGCGCGTCGCGGCAACCGGCACTTAGGAAGCGCTGGTCGGGTTGTTGCTGACGCTCGACGCAGCGGCTGGCGATGGCGCAGTCGAAGGAGTCGAGGTGGTGGCGGCTGGAGCAGCGGCGGCTGGCGTGGCCGGAGTGGCTGGCACGGCAGGCTTGGCAGCTGGAGTGGTAGCCGGTTTGGCGGCAGCTGGTTTGGCAGCGGCAGGCTTTTTCACGGCCGGTTTGGCAGTTGGTTTGGCGGCCGGTTTTGCAGCAGCAGGCTTGGCAGCAGTGGTCGCTGGTTTAGCAGCGGCGGCTGGCTTGGCGGCGGCTTTCACTGCTGGTTTTGCCGCCGGCTTGGCGGCAGGTTTTGCCGCGGTTTTTACAGCGGGTTTAGCGGCAGCCGGTTTGGCGGCTGGCTTGGCAGCGGCGGTTTTGGCAGCAGGTTTTGCGGCTGGTTTCGCCACAGCTTTCGCCGCAGGTTTAGCGACCGGTTTGGCAGCTGCAGCTTTCGCGGGAGCAGCTTTGCTCGCGGCTGGTTTTGCAGCCGGTTTGGCGGCGGCCGTTCTAGCGGCTGGCTTGGCAACAGCTGGTTTTGCAGCAGTGGTTTTAGCCGCCGGTTTGGCAGCGCTCGCGGCAGCCGGTTTTTTCGCCGCAGGTTTGGCCGCGGTTTTGGCAGCTGGCTTGGCCGCCGCTTTCACCGGTGCCTTGGCAGCAGGTTTGGCCGCCGGTTTTGCAGCAGGTTTAGCCGCTGCGGTTTTCGCTGCAGGTTTAGCCGCTGCAGCCGGTTTGGCAGCCGCTTTCTTCGCCGGTGCCGCTGCCGGTTTGGCGGCGCGGGTGGACAGTACTTTGCCCACGGCTTCTTGAACACGACCCACACCCTGGGCCAGTTTCAGGCTTTCCTGGGCATCGCGCTTGAGTTGCAGAATGTAGCTGCGAGTGTCGGACTGACGATCCTTCAAGGCATCGAGCAGGTCTTCCAGTTCTTTCACTGCGGCCTTGGCTTTGTTCTGCGCCTTGGCTTTACCGGCAGTGGCTGCGTCCTGCAACTTGGTGCGGGATTTGTGCAGTTTTTCTTGCGCCTTGCCGCGTTGCTTTTCCAGTTTGGCGAGCAGTTTTTCAGCATCAGCCAAGGCTTGGGAGCAAGCGTTTTCCAGATGCTCGAGCAGGCTGCCCGAGAGTTGTTGGAGTAAGTGCAACGGAGTATTTACAGGCTTCTTGGTGGCCGACATGGTTTACCTCCTGGCTGACGTGAGTGCGGCTCATACTAGACCTCTGCAGTTACCGCCGCTAGGGCATCTTGACAGTATCGATTGCGTTGCGTTGCACCGAATCGAAAATGTTCTGCGCGAAGTCAAAAGCAGTTCACCGTTGCAGACGTTCGCGCTGGCATAATCCACCGCATCTCAGGACGGAGTGTGCCCATGTCGCGCTACTTTTTTTTATCCCTCTGCATGGTTTTTTCGGCCGTTCACGCTGACGAAAAAAACACCGCGAACGATGCTCACGATCTGGCCTACAGCCTCGGTGCCAGCCTCGGTGAACGGCTGCGTCAGGAAGTCCCGCAACTGCAGATTCAGGCGCTGGTCGATGGCTTGCAGCAAGCCTACCAAGGCAAGCCGCTGGCGCTGAGTGAAGCACGTATCGAACAGATTCTGGCCGATCATGAAGCGCAAAACGCCGAGCACTCTGCACAGCCTTCAAGTGATGCGGCGATGGAAAACGAGCAACGTTTTCTCATCGCTGAAAAAGCCAAACCGGGTGTTCAGGAACTGGCTGACGGCATCCTGCTCACCGAGCTGACAGCGGGTACCGGTGCCAAGGCTGGCCCCGATGGAAAAGTGCAGGTGCTGTACGTCGGACGATTGCCGGATGGCACCGTGTTCGATCAGAACACTCAGCCGCAATGGTTCAACCTCGACAGCGTGATTGCCGGCTGGCGCACCGCGTTGCAGAACATGCCGGTAGGCGCGAAATGGCGCCTGGTGATTCCATCGGATCAGGCCTATGGCGCTGACGGTGCCGGTGACCTGATTGCGCCGTTCACACCGCTGGTGTTTGAAGTGGAATTGCGTGGTGCGACGAGTTGATCGGGCAATAAAAAACGGTGCGCTTTCGGGCGCACCGTTTTTTTTGATCAGGGTTCGGGATCAGGCCTGAACCGGATCTTCTTCCTTGTGTGCTGTGTGCAGCACTTCAATCAGGCAGTCTTCAAGTTCGAAGCGTTCGTGGAGCAGGCCACCTAGCTCTTTGAATTTCTCTGCAACGCATTTGCCCTCATCGCACAGGTCGTTGAAGGCTAGAAGCTTCTCGGTAATGACATCGATGCGCGGATAAATCGTCTCGGCGAGTTCCAGCCCACGCTTGTCGTTGAAAGCCTTGGCTTCACCCGTCAGCTGTTCGTAGATTTCGAAGTGCCCGGCCGAGACGTAATCGACCAGCACACCGCAGAATTCCTGCAGAGGCTTGCGGTTCTCGGAGAGCGACTCAGGCTGTGCACCGAGTTTGTCGTAGGCACCGATCAGCTCTTCACGCTCTTGCAACCAGCGGTCGATCAGCAGATGAACCCCACCCCAACGTTCCTGAGCATTCTGACAACTTTCGAGCATGGCGATCTCTCTTCCCTTGTGGGTCATGCTGCTCTACACCCGCGCCCCTCTTTTGATTCTGGCTTGGGGGTCGGCCGGGCAGAGCGTCATCGAGCAACATAAATCCAATGACACGTGCGGGCCAGATTATGCCCGCACGCCTATGGCTTCAAGGTACGCAGGAGATAAAGTTCATACAAGTGTTTAATCCCGCAACAGCACCGGGTGCGACGCTTGGCCGCTGAGCGGGCGTTGCAGAGCACTCCATACCAGCCGCAACAATTGATACACCGCCAGAATCGATACCGCGACAAAGAACAGCAGGCTCCACTCCGGGATACTCAGGTCGAACAGCGTCCAGGAAATTTCCGCACAATCGGTACCGCCGCTAAACATTGTTTGCAGGGCACAGATCCATGGCAGACCACTGAACAAGGCCTCGGGAGCAGGCGAGCAATTGAGCAGGTGCAGCATCGGATCGCTCTGTATCAGTACCTGCCGCCAGGCCGCCGTGGTCCCACCCAGGCTGGCGCCCAGGGTCAACAGCCAGTAGAACCACAAACCAACACGTTTGGGACCGTGCACCGCCGCCAGACCACTGACTACGCACAGGAGCGTGAGGAACAGGCGCTGCACCAGACACAGGCTGCACGGCGTCAGGCCGACTGCATATTCAAGATAATAGGAAGCTCCCAGAGCAAAGGCCCCCGCAGTGAAAGCCATGAAGAACAAGGAGCGTGAGCAGGCCAACGACATGGCTTTTCCGTAACAGTAGAGACAGACGGTTACGGTAGAGGAAAGCGTGTCAGCCTTTCAAGGCAAGGCCCTGCCGACAGTTCACCAGAGGTGTAGGGAAAACCCGACAGGATCGAGAGGAATTGGTGTAGACCGCTGTAGGAATTTGCTTCAGGCGCTCAACGAAGTGGAAAATTCAGCCACAAAAGGTAAGCGAGGGAGCGAACTCCCTCGCCACTTCAGACTTGGGCCGGAGCCGGCAACGGCGCGGCCAGCAGGCGCTCGTCCAGCAGACCAAGGCCTTCCTGGAACAACTGATTGCTGCGCTCGGTATCGCCCAACTGGGCGAGCAGGCGCGCCAGTTCCGCACACGCCTCGGGATTGCGCTGCAAACGCAGACTGCTTTCCAGGTAATCCCGTGCCTTGCCCCACAGACTGGTTTGCAGACACAGTCGGCCGAGGGTCAACAGCAGGCTTGGATCGTTCGGATGCTCCTTCAGCCAGCCTTCGGCGGTTTGCAACTGGCGGGCCGGATCGCTGCCGCGCACCAGCCCGTAGAGACGGGCCAGATGGCTGTCGTACTTGCGTTTGAGGGCAGTGCGCAGCACTTCTTCCGCTTCGACCTGGGCGCCCAACTGCCGCAACTGTTCGGCGTACGCCAACACCAGCGGCGGCTCCTGCCGTTGCGCCGAAGTGAGCTGCTCCCAGGCGCGCGTGAGCGACTGCAAACCCACGCTGCCATCCTCTTCCCGTTGCGCAGCCAGCGAGAGGTTTTCACCCCAGGCGCGGCGCTCGAGTTCAGCCAGTTCGGCGCGCGGCAGGACTTTGTCCTTGCGCAATTCCGGCAGCAAACGAATCACCGCCGACCATTCGCCGCGCTGCTGGTACAAGCGCTGCAACTGACGCAACGTCTGCGCATTGTGTGGATGGCGATCGTGCATCGCTTGCAGCGTCACCAAGGCACCGTCGGTGTCGCCACGGTCAGTCTGCAACTGCGCATGACTCAAAGCGATGGCCAGCTCCGCCTGGGGCTGACGCTCGAGCGCCCGTTCCAGCAAACGATCGCACTCTTCGTAAAGACCTTGCTCGTTGGCTGCGCGGGCAGCACCGAGGTAGTACAGCAATGGCTGGCGCTCGGCTTCAGCCGCTCGAGACAGGTGACGCTGAGCGCTGGCCCAGCGACCTTCGGCCAGATCCAGTTGACCGTGCTCGATCGCCACCTGTACGCGCCGACTGCGGTTGCGGCGCGACCATGGGTTGACCACGCCACTGGAGGCCATGACCAATTCGACCAGTGCCTTGATCCCCCAGATCAGCAGCCACAACACCGCGATGACCGCCAGCGTCGCCCACAGGCTGGACTCGTAGCGGAAGCTTTTGTAGGCCACCAGCACGTAACCGGAATGCTCGGCAATCGCCAGACCCAGCGCCGCTGTCGCCGCGATCACCAGAAACACGATCACATACAGGCGCTTCATGGCGTGGTCTCCTGCGCGGTGTTGGCGGCAGGCTTGGCGAAGGGTTTCACCGACTCTTCGGCGTTAACGTTGCGCCGTTCAAGGTAGGCTTGCACCGCACTCAGCGTGCCGGCCAGATCCGGCGTGGTGACCGTGACCGGTTCCTTGCTCAACTCACCGACCTGCTCGAGCATCACTTTGCTTTGCGGATTGTCCGGGTTGAAATTGCCCTTGAGCACATCGCGCGCTTCGGCCAGCGCCTGGGTATAGACCGGCGCCTGACCGTTGAGGGCTGCCCACTGTGCCTGCTCAAGCGCAAGGCTCAGGGCCAGACGCACCTGACTAAGGCTCTGCCCGGCCAGCAGCGGCCGCACATTCTTGTCGGCATTGAAATCGATACGGATATAGCGCGAGACCTGATCCCACCACTGCGCCCAACGACTGGCGCCGTCACCGTCAGCGGTCAGGCCCAGCAGCGATTCGCCACGATCCTTGTACTCCGGCGCAAGCTCGGTGAGGTCGATGACTTGATCACGCAACGCGCCGAGGCGCAGGAACAGACCGGTGCGATCCGGTTGCGAAGTACTGCGCAGCGCCACCAGGGTTTTCGCCACTTGCTCGCGGGCGGCAAAAGAGCCTGGATCGTTTTGCTCACGGAGAATTTCGTCAGCGCCCTGGACCAGCGCCTGAGCGCTGCTGATGTCCTGTAAAGCCGACAAACGCAGGCTGGCCAAGCGCAGCAAATGCTCTGCCTCGGCCAGACGCCAGTCCTTGCGACTGGCGCCCAGCACCGTTTCCAGACGTTGATTGAGGCGCTGTTGATCACCTTGAAGCTGCGTCACCAGACGCTGGCGCTCGGCAAGTTCGTCGGCACCCGGCAGCTGCGCGAGGCGCTCGGTCAGACGCTGTTCATTGAGCTTCAGGCTTTGCGCCTGATCGTTCAATGCCTGCACTTCACCGGACTGCTGTTGAGTGTTGGTCTGCAGGTGACGAACCTGCCAGACACCCCAGCCGCCGATCGCAACACCGGCAGCACCGAGCAACAAAGCGACGATGGCCAGTCCATTGCCTCGGCGCGGCTCTGTGGCCGGCGGTGGAGTTTCAACCTGGGGTTCAATCACAGGCTGGACGTCATCTTTTGGCAAGGCTGTTTCGCTCACGTATCCATCCTTTGCATTAGAAAACGGGTTCGGGATACACCCGCAACGCCGTCAGCAAAGCCGCGGCACTCGCGCCGCGGCAATCCACAACTGTTTGAGCCCCGGCGGCACGTGCCAGCTCGGCGACCCTTGGGCTTGGTACAAACAACGGCAACGGCGCGATAGTCGGCCAGGCATCGCCGGACATTTGGCGCAGGTGCTCGAAACCCTGTCCACTGCTGACCACCAGCCCGTTCAAGCGTTCCGCTTCGATCCGCCGTGGCAGCTCATCCGGGGCATAGGCTGGCAGGTCGCGTCGATACAATTCCAGATACTCGACACTAGCACCTAGCTCACGCAAGCGCTCGGCGAGCAGTTCACGCCCACCCTCCCCGCGCAAGATCAACACCTGCGCGCCGGGCTGACTGACCGCCTCACGCAGACGCGGCAATTGCAGCAAGGCTTCGCTGTCATCGCCGGCGGCCGGGAAGTTCGCGTCCAGACCGTGATCCAGCAAAATCTGCGCAGTCGCCGCGCCGACACTGAACCACGGCATCGTCAGCGCAGATGCACCTTCGAGCAGATCCAGCGCAATACGCGCCGCCGGTTTGCTGACGACAATCACTGCACTGCAACTTGGCAACTGCGTAATCGCCTGACGAATTTTCTCAGAGACTGGCAGCGGGACAATGTCCAGAAGCGGCAAACTGCTACTGAAAACGCCCTGCCCGGCCAACGTCTGCGCCAGCGCCGCACAGTCTTCCGCGGGGCGCGTCAGCAGCAGGCGCCAACCGGTCACTCGTGACCTGCCTCGCCGTAGACCGCTTTGAGAATGTCGTCGGCACCCTGGCTGAGCAGGTCTTCGGCGACCTTCACACCCAGTGCTTCGGCATCGGCCCGTGGCGCGCGCGCTTGGGCGCTGAGCAGCTTGCCGCCGCTTGGCTCACCGACCAGACCACGCAACCACAACTGTTCGCCTTCGAGCACGGCATAGCAGGCGATCGGCACTTGGCAGCCGCCATTCAAATGTTTGTTGAGGGCACGCTCGGCGGTGACGCGCGACGAGGTGTCGGCGTGATGCAGCGGTGCGAGCAAGGCGTGGATTTCGGTGTCGGCGCTGCGGCATTCGATGCCGACTGCACCTTGGCCACCGGCCGGCAGGCTGTCATCAACACTGATCGCCGAAGTGATGCGATCTTCGAAGCCGAGGCGGATCAGGCCGGCGGCGGCGAGGATGATCGCGTCGTACTCACCGGCATCGAGTTTGGCCAGGCGAGTGTTGACGTTGCCGCGCAGAAAGCGGATCTGCAGATCCGGACGACGGGTGAGCAACTGTGCCTGCCGACGCAGACTCGACGTGCCGACAATGCTGCCGGCAGGCAATGCTTCCAGGCTGGCATACGTATTGGAAACGAAGGCATCACGCGGATCTTCACGCTCGCAGATGCAGAACAGGCCGAGGCCGTCCGGGAAGTCCATCGGCACATCTTTCATCGAGTGGACGGCGATGTCGGCTTCGTTTTCCAGCAGCGCAGTTTCCAGTTCCTTGACGAACAGGCCCTTGCCACCGATTTTCGACAGTGGCGAATCGAGCAGCTTGTCGCCGCGACTGACCATGGGCACCAGCGTCACCAGCAGGCCCGGGTGGGCCGCTTCAAGACGGGCTTTGACGTATTCGGCCTGCCAGAGGGCAAGCGCACTTTTACGGGTGGCGATGCGGATTTCGCGAGAGGACATGGATCAATCCGTACTGAATAGATACGGCGGATAATAACAGCTCAGCCAAATCCTCTTTGACTTGAATCAGAGTCGGCGCGGCCTCCCTGGCCCGCAGTGCCTGGTAAAAAGGAGCTGGAGCTGTCCGGAATGACCGGGTTACAGGCCCTGCATCATCTTGCGCACACCGGCCACGTGCCGACGACTGACGATCAGCGCGTCACCATTTAGACCCTTGAGAAACAGCTGGAAATGCCCCAGCGGCGTACGCTGCAGACGTTCGATGCGGTCGCGGGCGACCAGCGCGTTGCGATGGATACGCACAAAGCGCTCGCCGAATTCGTCTTCGAGGGCCTTGAGCGGCTCATCCAACAGCACTTCACCGGCCTCGTGGCGCAGGGTCACGTACTTGTGGTCGGCGATAAAGTAGACCACCTGATCCAGCGGGATCAGTTCGATGCCTTTGCGGGTGCGGGCGCTGATATGGCTGCGCGGGCCGTTGCCGCTTTCAGCAGCAGGACGGGTCAGGGCCGAGAGTTGCGCCCGATTGGGACGTTCAGCCCGTTTCAGGGCGTCATGCAGATGTTCGGTTCGCACGGGTTTCACCACATAGCCCACGGCGCTGGCCTGCAGGGCTTCCACGGCAAATTCATCGGGGCTGGTGCAAAACACCACGGCCGGCGGCGTTTCACGTTCGCACAAACGGGCAGCAACCTGCAGGCCATCGAGACCCGGCATGCGGATATCGAGCAGCACGATATCCGGCTTGTGGCTGTCGATCAGTGCCAACGCCTCTTCGCCATTCGTGGCGCCGGGCTCCAGAACTGTATAACCCTCGAGCTCGCTCACCATTCGGCTGAGGCGCTCGCGAGCCAGTGGTTCGTCATCAACGATCAGGACATTCATATTGCGCTGGATTCCTGCGTGAGTCTCGCACAAGGATAGCGTAGACAGGTGAAGTGACGTCCGTCACCGCGATCCACGCTAAGACTAGCCCGAGCGCCAAAAAGTGCCGTACGTCGGCCAGCAATATTTGCCAGTGTCCGGGTCGTACTGCTCAAAGCCCGCTGTTTCCTGCGTTTCTCACGGGGTTTGCCGAAGGACAAAACACCCACCCCCTCTTCTTATAGTCGCCGGCCAGACCTTTGCGCGATCCAGAGCCGCGTCGACCCTTATGTCCAACTGTAGACGCTCGCCGGGCCGATATTGCTCAATCGAAAAATATCCTTGTGCAAATCCCCCGGCACCAGCGGCCACTATGGCTGACGCAATGAGAAAAAAACGTATCGACCAGTGTCAGCGACAGGATTGGCAACCCTGTTATTATCCGCGCCAGCGTTTCACGCCTTCTTTCTTCAAGCCGATACGAGCGAATTCATGAGCACTGACAAGACCAATCAGTCCTGGGGCGGCCGCTTCAGTGAACCCGTCGACGCCTTCGTCGCCCGCTTCACCGCCTCCGTCACTTTCGACCAGCGCCTGTATCGCCACGACATCATGGGCTCGATCGCCCACGCCACCATGCTGGCCAAGGTCGGCGTGCTGACCGATGCCGAGCGCGACAGCATCATCGACGGCCTGAAGACCATTCAGGGCGAAATCGAGGCCGGCCAGTTCGACTGGCGTGTCGACCTCGAAGACGTGCACATGAACATCGAAGCACGCCTGACCGACCGCATCGGCGTTACCGGTAAAAAGCTGCACACCGGCCGTAGCCGTAACGACCAGGTCGCCACCGACATCCGCCTGTGGCTGCGTGACGAAATCGACCTGATCCTCGCCGAGATCACCCGCCTGCAGAAAGGCCTGCTGGAGCAAGCCGAGCGCGAAGCCGCGAGCATCATGCCGGGCTTCACCCACCTGCAGACCGCGCAGCCAGTGACCTTCGGGCACCACATGCTGGCCTGGTTCGAAATGCTCAGCCGCGACTACGAGCGTCTGGTCGACTGCCGCAAGCGCACCAACCGCATGCCGCTGGGCAGCGCCGCGCTGGCTGGCACCACCTACCCGATCGACCGCGAATACACCGCGCAACTGCTGGGCTTCGACGCCGTGGGCGGCAACTCGCTGGACAACGTCTCCGATCGCGACTTCGCCATCGAATTCTGCTCGGCCGCGAGCATCGCGATGATGCACTTGTCGCGCTTCTCCGAAGAGCTGGTGCTGTGGACCAGCGCGCAGTTCCAGTTCATTGATCTGCCGGACCGCTTCTGCACCGGCAGTTCGATCATGCCGCAAAAGAAAAACCCTGACGTACCGGAGCTGGTACGTGGCAAGACCGGCCGTGTGTTCGGTGCACTGATGGGTCTGCTGACCCTGATGAAAGGCCAGCCGCTGGCCTACAACAAGGACAACCAGGAAGACAAAGAGCCGCTGTTCGACGCCGCCGACACACTGCGCGATTCGCTGCGTGCCTTTGCCGACATGATCCCGGCGATCAAACCGAAACACGCGATCATGCGTGAAGCGGCGCTGCGCGGTTTCTCCACCGCGACCGACCTGGCAGATTATCTGGTGCGCCGTGGTCTGCCGTTCCGTGATTGCCACGAAATCGTCGGTCACGCGGTGAAGTACGGCGTCGACACTGGCAAGGATCTGGCCGAGATGAGCCTGGAAGAACTGCGTCAGTTCAGCGATCAGATCGAGCAGGACGTGTTTGCCGTGCTGACCCTGGAAGGCTCGGTGAATGCTCGTGACCATATCGGCGGCACTGCCCCGGCGCAGGTCAAGGCAGCGGTGGTGCGCGGTCAGGCGCTGATCGCTAGCCGCTAAAAGCCAAAAGCTTCGCGAGCAGTCTCGCTCCCACAGGGGATTTTTGTCGGCCACAAATTTTGTGTTCAACAAAAATCCAAATGTGGGAGCGAGCCTGCTCGCGAAGGCTTCCTTCAGAGCGCTATAAAACTCATTTCTTGGCAGCGATCATCGCCAAAAACGCCGGCATCGCAGCTTCCTTGTCTGCCGCGATCTTCTGCACATGCGGATTCTGCTCCAACCGCTCCAGCAGCGCCTTCGCCTGTGGCATCTCCGCCAGCAGATCAATCCCGAACAGCTTCTGCCCGACCGCACAGGCCAGCGGCACGCTGTAGAGGAAATACAAATCGGCAATGCTCAGACTGGCGCCCGCCACGTACGGAGAAAATTTTCCGTGTCGTCCCAGCGCGGCGAAACCCAGCTGCAATTCAGTCTTGGTCTTTTCCTTGATCGCCTCCGGCAGGGTCATGCCGAAGAACGCCTCGCCGTAACAAGCGCGCCCCGGCAACTCGATGTACAGCTCGATTTCCTTGGCAATCGCCAGTACCTGCGCGCGCTGGAACGGATCGCTCGGCAGCAGTGGTGTGCCTTTCTGGGTCTGTTCGAGGTATTCGAGGATGATTGCGGTTTCGTTGATAAAACCAGCGTCTACACCCAGCACCGGCACTTTGCCGCGCGGGCTGATGGCCAGAGACTCCGGTGTCTGCGTCGGGTAGAACGTGACCTCTTCGAACGGCAGGCCTTTTTCCAGCAGTGCCAGTTTGACCATGTTGTAGTAGTTGCTGACTGAGAATCCGTAGAGCTTGAACATCACATAGCCTCCAGGCCGTGCGGGGTGGGCAGTGCCTGTTTATAGATCGCTCAAGCCTTTCCCGCCAGCAGCATCACACCGCTGAATGCGGGTAAACTGGCGCCTTTCCATAAGGAGCCTGCCATGAGCGAGCCGACAGACATCGACAACGACGAAGAAGAGTTCACCGAGGCTACCTTGATCGAAGCCATCGAGAACCAGATCGAAAGCGACAACCCGCCAGCGGCCAAAGCGACCTTCAACAAGCTGACCCTGGTGGGTGTCGAGCGCGAAGAAATCCTCAATCTGATGGCTCACGTGCTGGCTTACGAAATCGACGCGATGCTCGATGAAGACCGTGCGTTCAATACCGAATGGTACGAAGCGGCGCTGCGCGCTTTACCAGAGTTGCCACCCGAAAAGCAGTAAGCCCCGATCCTGTAGGAGTGAGCCTGCTCGCGATAGCGTTCTGTCAGTGAAAAAGATGCTGACAGGCACTCCGCTATCGCGAGCAGGCTCACTCCTACAATGTTTGTAACGTATCCATCCAGCCAACTCCCGCCTCCCGACTACACTGCAATCCGCCTCAAGACAAAATCCCTGATCTGAGCACTGGACATGCCGCAAAAGCGGGTTCACCTTAGGGACGCTGTCGTCCAATTCCTAGAAAGTCTGGAGTCCTTATGTCGCTTACCCCTGAGTTGGTTGCCGAACTGGAAGTCCTCGCACTCTTCAACCTGGACAGTTCCCAGGAAGGTCTGAAAATTCATCAGACCGCTGCCCCGAAACACATCGCCGCCGCCAAACGCCTCTTTGAAAAAGAACTGACCGACCAGCCCGATGGAGGGTATCTGACCAGCCTCGGTCGCGATGCCGCACAAAGTGTGCAAACCGTGCTGACCATTCTGAGAGAGCAGGAAACCGCCTGATTCCCCCTGACTTTGCCCACGGGAACTCCTGCCACGGGATTTCCGCGGGCTTGCCCGGCCACCCGCGATAGAAATCTGACGTCAAAAAACAAATTCAGCTTAAAAGTCCCGCTGCGCAAAGGCTAAACTGCCTCCCATTCCGAGACCCTCTTCGTCCGAGCTTGCGAGCCGGTTTGAGCTGACATGACGCGCACCCACGAAATCCGCCCCGACCTGGACGAAGGCATCGACCGCAAGGTACTCAGCCAGCTACGCGCGCGCTTTCTCAAACTCAATGAAGGCCGCCTCGGTCGTGCCCTTGAAGGGCTGTCGACACGCCAGCAAAGTGTGTTGACGCTGTTGCCGCTGTTCTTTCATGTTAATCACCCGCTGCTGCCGGGATACGTATCGGGCAGCACGCCGGCCGGCCTGTCGAATTACGAGCCGGACGCCAACACCCTCGCCGAAGCGCAACGCCTGACCCGTTCGTTTTCCTACAAGCCGCGCCACGGCAGCAATCCGCCGCGACCGATTCACGGCCTGTTCCTGATGGGCAGCCTTGGCACGCTGGCACAGGCCGATCAGAGTGACATGGACGTGTGGGTCTGCCACGCGCCGGACTTGAACGAAAGCGAGCTCGCCGAACTGCGCAAAAAATGCCAGCTGCTGGAAGCCTGGGCCGCGAGTCAGGGCGCCGAAGCGCATTTTTTCCTGATCGACCCGGAGCGCTTCGTCAAAGGCGAACGCGACACCCAGCTCAGCTCGGAAAACTGCGGCAGTACTCAGCACTATCTGCTGCTGGACGAGTTTTACCGCACCGCGATCTGGCTGGCCGGGCGCACACCCATTTGGTGGCTGGTGCCGGTTTACGAAGAAACCGCGTACAACCTTTACACCCACACCCTGCTGTCTAAGCGTTTTATCCGGGCCGACGAGACCCTCGACCTCGGTCATCTGGCGCGGATTCCGCCGGGCGAATTCATCGGTGCCGGATTGTGGCAGTTGTTCAAGGGCATCGAGTCACCCTACAAATCAGTGCTCAAACTGTTGCTGACCGAGGTCTATGCCAGCGAACACCCGCAGGTGCAATGTCTGAGCCTGCGCTTCAAAAAAGCCGTGTTCGCCAATCAGCTCGATCTCGATGAGCTGGATCCGTACATGGTCGTGTACCGGCGTATCGAGGAATACCTCACCGCGCGCAACGAGCCGGAACGGCTGGAGCTGGTTCGTCGCGCGTTGTACCTGAAGGTCAACCGCAAGCTCACCGGCAATAGCCGCACCCAGAGCTGGCAACGCACGTTGCTGGAACGGCTGGCCAGCGAGTGGCATTGGGATCAGCGGCAGCTGACGCTGCTCGACAGCCGCAGTCAGTGGAAAGTCCGCCAGGTCAGCGCCGAACGCCGCGCGCTGGTCAATGAGCTGAACTACAGCTATCGCTTCCTGACCCAGTTCGCCCGCACAGAACAAACCGTCAGCCTGATCAATAAACGCGATCTCAATGTGCTGGGGCGCCGGCTCTACGCAGCCTTCGAACGCAAGGCCGACAAGGTCGAGTTCATCAACCCCGGCATCGCCCCGGATCTGGCCGAAGACACCCTGACCCTGGTGCAATCACGCAATAAAAAGGAACCGGGACAAACCCAGTGGGGCCTGTATAACGGCAGCCTCACGGCACTTGAGTGGGAACATTTTGCGCCAATCAAGCGCAGCCGCGAGTTACTGGAGCTGTTGACCTGGTGCCACCGCAACGGCGTGATCGACAGCAGCACCCGCCTGGCCCTGCATCCCGGCACCAGCGACCTGAGCGAGTTCGAGCTGTTCAACCTGCTCGGCAGCCTGCAACAGTGCATCGCCCTGCCCTTGCCCACAGTCGCGGAAGAACCGTTGCTGCGTGCAGCGGTGCCAAGCGAAGTGCTGATTTTGGTCAACGTCGGCGTCGACCCGCTCAAGCATCACCGCGACCTCAATATCCTGATGACCACCGAGCGCACCGACTCGCTGAGTTACGCCGGGGTGCGCGAAAACCTCGTGCTGACCCTGGATCAGGTCACGCTCAATAGCTGGAACGAAGTACTGGTCAACCGCTTCGACGGCCCGCATGCCCTGCTCGACTGCCTACGCGATTACCTCAACAACCTGCCGCGCGGGCCGTTGCAGCCGTCATTGAAGGTGCGCTGCTTCTGCCACAACCGCGCGCAGTTCATTGCCCGTCGCGTTGAAGAAATCATCGACACCGCGCAGAACCTGTTGCTCAGCGAGTTGAACCATCGCTACCTGATTCAGGTGCAGCAGCATTATCACGTGCTGGAATTGGTGCCGGGCCAGGTCAACCATGTGGCGCTTGCCACCCTGCCGGCCCTGCTCGATTACCTTGGCGAAGAACAGCCGCGCTACAGTCCGCTGCACCTGGATCCCATGGCACTGGAAGATCACGACCTTGCGCTGATCCTGCCGATGGGTCAGCCGGAGTGCATTCAAGTGTTCTATCGGATCACCGAGCAGCAGGCCGAGCTGTACGTGCTGGATGAGTTCAACGCGCTGTGGCAGCAACATTTGCCCTATCACGACGAGCAGAGTCTGTTGGTGCCGTTGCAACGCTTCCTGCAATCGATTCTGTTCCGCCGCGAAGCCGTGCTGCCGATGGACGCCGGTCCCGACGGCCGTCTCGAAACTTTGTATTACCAGTTATTGCCTTCAGGTCCGGGACGTGCGCGCCGGGTCGAAGCGCGGCCGGCACCGCAGACGCCAGTGAACAAGCCGTTCTACGACGTGCAGGCGATCGTCGGCAAAGCCGCTCCGGGCGAAGTGCAGGTCACGCTGTATTGCAATCAACGGGAATTCAGCGAACTGGAACATGGCGACCAGCTGTTCAGCGTGGTCGCCCGGGAGATCGTCGAGCAGCGCCGCGAGAGCGAACGCTATCGCTGCTACATCACCGACCTCGACCTTTCCGGCCTGCTCGGTGACGGGCAGAGTTCAAGCAATCTGTATCTGCGCTACAAGGCTGACCTGGAGCGCGCTCTGAACGAGGCACTCGAACAGGTCTGAGGCGGGCTTACTCGCGGAATTCACCGCCGTTGGCCGGCTGCGATTCGACTTCAAGCAAGGTCAGTTTGAGGGTCTTGCCACCCGGAGCCGGCCAGTCGATGTGCTGACCGACCTTGAGGCCCAGCAGTGCGCTGCCGACTGGCGCCAGAATCGAGATCTTGCCTTCATCGGCGTTGGCGTCCTTCGGATAGACCAGCGTCAGGTGGTAATCCTTGCCACTGCCTTCTTCGCGGCAATGCACACGGGAATTCATCGTCACGACATCGGCGGGCACTTCATCGTGACCGACCACGGTGTCGGCGCGGTCCAGCTCGGTTTGCAGCGCAATCACGCCCGGCGCAGCCTGGTCTTTATCGTTCAGGTTGTCGATCAAGCGTTCCAGACGTTGCACGTCCAGACGGGTAAGGGTGATGGAAGGTGCGGTCATGATCCGGGCAGACTCCTTTCTTCTGCACACAAAAAAAGCAAAACCCCGCCAAAAAAGACGGGGTTTTCACCAGGCCTCGATGGGTTGAGGCGTGTTCGGACACTATCACAGCTCAAAAAATATACAAGTCACGCCCCGCCGCACTGTTTGCGCTGCGACGCCTGCGCGCAAATCACACGTCGCCGGTCATCGTCTGCCGAGCGCCATTCGCGAATGTCCTCGACATGGCGGAAGCAGCCGAGGCAGACCTTCTGCTCATCCAATCGGCACACACCGCTGCACGGCGAAGGCACTGCCGGGCTGATGTTGCTGTAAAGCGGCTTCGGTGGACGAACGGGAGCGGTGTCAGTCACGGAATCACAGACCTTCGAAGTCGAATTCGGCGCCGGCCTGCTGCTTGACGATGCGCTCGAGCATTTCGCCCAGTTGCTCTTCGCTCTTGTCGCACATCCAGCGCTCGCTTTCTTCGTCGTAGTCGAAGTGGAAACCACCGGACACCGCCGCCAGCCACAGCTGACGCAGCGGCTCCTGGCGGCTGAAGATCAGCTGCGAGCCGTTTTCGAACTTGACGGTCAGCACACCGGCCGAACTTTCCAGATCGATGTCCAGGTCGCTCTCGTCAAAGATGTCTTCCAGTTTTTCCTGGGTTTCATCGACCAGATCGTGGAAACGGGCTTCGGACAAACTCATTGCGGCAACCTCAAAAAATGTCTGATCAGGCACAAGCGCCGAAAGATACGGACGCTGCTGGCCGATTGCAAAGATTAACGACCAAGCACCGGTCAGGGCATCGAACACCCAACCCTGTGGGAGCGAGCCTGCTCGCGAATGGCCGGCACATTCAACATTATTGTTGCCTGACACACCGCCATCGCGAGCAGGCTCGCTCCCTCAGGGTTACCAGTGCTCACGGACAAGCCCCGCCGGACGGGAACCCCCTCGCATAGGCAAGCTGCCGGGTGGCCGGTATACTCCGGCGCAATTAACGCATTTTCAAGGATTTCGCCATGAAGCGCCTGATCTCTTCCCTTGCTGCGCTCGTCGCGGTTGCCTGCCTCGTTTCGGCCTGTGGTCAAAAAGGCCCGCTGTACCTGCCGGATGACGATCAGGACCCGGCCGAGCAAGCCCAGTCTTCGCAGAAGCAGCCGTCCAAAGCACACAAGCACGACGTTTACCAATAAGGGATCGCCATGGACGCTTTTAACTACCGTGGCGGGGAGCTGTTCGCGGAAGGTGTGGCGCTGTCCGCCATCGCCGATCGTTTCGGTACGCCCACCTACGTCTACTCCCGCGCGCACATCGAAGCCCAGTATCTGGCCTATGCCGATGCGTTGGCCGGCATGCCGCACCTGGTGTGCTTTGCGGTCAAGGCCAACTCCAACCTCGGCGTACTGAATGTCCTGGCCCGTCTCGGTGCCGGTTTCGACATCGTTTCCCGTGGCGAGCTGGAACGCGTTCTGGCCGCTGGCGGCAGCGCTGACAAGATCGTCTTCTCCGGTGTCGGCAAGACCCGTGACGACATGCGTCGCGCCCTCGAAGTCGGCGTGCACTGCTTCAACGTCGAATCCACCGACGAGCTGGAGCGCCTGCAAGTGGTCGCCGCCGAGCTGGGCGTTCGCGCCCCGGTATCGCTGCGGGTGAACCCGGACGTCGATGCCGGCACCCACCCTTACATTTCTACCGGTCTCAAAGAGAACAAGTTCGGCATCGCCATCGCCGACGCCGAAGACGTGTACGTGCGCGCCGCGCATCTGCCGAACCTGGAAGTGGTCGGTGTCGACTGCCACATCGGCTCGCAACTGACCACCCTGCCACCGTTCCTTGATGCGCTCGATCGCTTGCTGGATCTGGTCGATCGTCTCGGCGACTGCGGCATTCACCTGCGCCACATCGATCTCGGTGGTGGTTTGGGCGTGCGCTATCGCGATGAAGAGCCTCCATTGGCTGCCGACTACATCAAGGCTGTGCGCGAGCGCTTGAACGGACGTGACCTGGCGCTGGTGTTCGAGCCGGGCCGTTTCATCGTCGCCAATGCCGGCGTGCTGCTGACGCAGGTCGAGTACCTCAAGCACACCGAACATAAAGACTTCGCCATCGTCGACGCGGCGATGAACGACCTGATCCGCCCGGCGCTGTATCAGGCGTGGATGGACGTCACTGCGGTCAAACCGCGTGACACCGCTGCGCGCAAATACGACATCGTCGGCCCGATCTGCGAAACCGGTGACTTCCTCGCCAAGGACCGTGAATTGGCCCTGGCCGAAGGCGATCTGCTGGCCGTGCATTCGGCCGGTGCCTACGGTTTTGTGATGAGTTCCAACTACAACACCCGCGGCCGTGCTGCCGAAGTGTTGGTAGACGGTGATCAGGTTTTTGAAGTGCGCCGCCGCGAAACCGTGGCCGAGCTGTTTGCCGGCGAAAGCCTGCTGCCGGAGTAACCCATGCTGCTGCGTTTTACCAAAATGCACGGCTTGGGTAATGACTTCATGGTTCTCGACCTGGTCAGCCAGCACGCGCATATTCAGCCAAAGCACGCCAAGCAGTGGGGCGACCGCCACACCGGCATCGGTTTCGACCAGTTGCTGATCGTTGAGGCACCGAGCAATCCGGACGTGGATTTCCGTTACCGGATCTTCAATTCCGATGGCTCGGAAGTCGAGCAGTGCGGCAACGGTGCGCGCTGCTTTGCACGCTTCGTGCTCGACAAGCGTCTGACCGCCAAACGGCAGATTCGCGTCGAGACCAAGGGCGGCATCATCGAACTGGACGTGCGTAACGACGGCCAGATCGGCGTGAACATGGGCGCCCCGCGTCTGGTGCCAGCGGACATTCCGTTCGAAGCGCCGGCGCAGGCCATCAGCTATCAGCTGGAAGTCGACGGCACCACGGTCGAACTGGCCGCCGTGTCGATGGGCAACCCGCACGCCGTGTTGCGCGTGCAGGACATCAACAGTGCACCGGTGCATGAACTGGGACCGAAAATCGAACACCATCCGCGCTTCCCCGCGCGCGTGAATGTCGGTTTTCTCCAGGTCATCGACCGTAACCGTGCGCAGTTGCGCGTGTGGGAACGCGGTGCCGGGGAAACCCAGGCCTGCGGTACCGGCGCGTGTGCAGCGGCTGTCGCTGCGATCAGCCAGGGGTGGATGGATTCGCCGCTATTGATCGACCTGCCAGGCGGGCGCCTGTCCATTGAGTGGGCAGGCCCTGGCCAACCGGTGCTGATGACCGGTCCGGCAGTGCGTGTATACGAAGGACAAGTACGTCTTTGAGTGAGCAGAAACCATGACCGATAAGCCTCAGGTACCCGCCCGACAGTCCGACGAATCAGCGTCCGAGAGCCTGGAGGCGGCAGCGGTTGCCGCATACCTGGAGGCTCATCCGGACTTCTTCGTCGAGCACGAAGAACTGCTGCCCGCCCTGCGCATTCCTCACCAGCGTGGCGATACCGTTTCGCTGGTCGAGCGGCAGATGACCATTCTGCGCGACCGCAACATCGAGATGCGCCATCGCCTCTCGCAATTGATGGACGTCGCCCGCGACAACGATCGACTGTTCGACAAGACCCGCCGTCTCATACTGTCCCTGATGGACGCCGCCAGCCTCGAAGACGTGGTGATCAGCGTCGAAGACAGCCTGCGCCAGGATTTTCAGGTGCCCTTTGTCAGCCTGATTCTGCTCGGTGACAACCCGGCACCGGTCGGTCGCTGGGTCACTCACGCCGACGCACAAGTCGCCATCGGTGGCTTGCTCACCGAAGGCAAAAGCGTCAGCGGCAGCCTGCGTGAGCATGAACTGGACTTCCTCTTCGGCGAAGAACAACGCAAGCAGATCGGCTCCACTGCCGTGGTCGCGGTCAGCCATCAAGGCATCCACGGCATTCTGGCGATCGCCAGCCGTGATCCGCAGCACTACAAGAGTTCGGTCGGTACGCTGTTCCTCAGCTATATCGCCGAAGTCATGGGCCGTGTGCTGCCACGGGTCAATAGCTCCCTGCGCTCGGTACGCTGAGCATGGAACGGCAACTGGACGCTTACTGCGAACACCTGCGCAGTGAGCGACAGGTGTCGCCGCACACGCTCTCGGCCTATCGCCGCGACCTCGATAAAGTCCTTGGCTGGTGCGTCAAACAGAACATCGGCAGCTGGGCGGCGCTAGACATTCAGCGCCTGCGAAGCCTGATCGCCCGTCTGCATGCGCAGGGCCAATCCTCGCGCAGTCTCGCGCGGCTGCTCTCGGCAGTACGCGGGCTCTATCACTATCTGAATCGCGAAGGTCTTTGCGACCACGATCCGGCGACCGGTCTGGCGCCGCCGAAGGGCGAACGTCGCCTGCCGAAAACCCTCGATACTGATCGCGCACTGCAACTGCTTGAAGGGGCGGTCGAGGATGATTTTCTTGCGCGGCGCGATCAGGCGATTCTTGAGTTGTTCTATTCTTCCGGCCTGCGCCTTTCCGAACTGACCGGACTCAATCTCGATCAACTCGACCTCGCCGATGGCATGGTTCAAGTCCTCGGCAAGGGCAGTAAGACCCGGCTGCTGCCGGTGGGCAAAAAGGCCCGCGAAGCACTGGAACAATGGCTACCGTTACGGGCCATGACCAACCCCGCAGACGACGCCGTGTTCGTCAGCCAGCAAGGTCGGCGCCTCGGCCCGCGGGCGATTCAGGTGCGAGTGAAACTGGCCGGCGAACGCGAACTGGGGCAGAACTTGCACCCGCATATGCTGCGCCACTCCTTCGCCAGCCACTTGCTGGAATCCTCGCAGGACCTGCGCGCGGTGCAGGAACTGCTCGGCCATTCGGATATCAAGACTACGCAGATCTACACCCACCTGGACTTCCAGCACCTGGCGGCGGTCTACGACAGTGCCCACCCACGGGCTAAACGCATGAAAGGCGATGATTCATGAGCATCCAGTTGATCACCTTCGACCTCGACGACACCTTGTGGGACACCGCTCCGGTGATCGTCAGCGCCGAAGCGATATTGCGCGAATGGCTGAGCGAACATGCGCCGAATCTGGGCGCCGTGCCGGTGGAGCATTTGTGGGGGATTCGTGAGCGGGTGCTGGCCAATGAGCCGGGGCTGAAACATCGCATCAGCGCGCTGCGCCGGCGGGTGTTGTTTCATGCAATGGAAGACGCCGGGTACGCCCATGGTGAAGCAACCGACCTGGCAGACAAGGGCTTTGAAGTGTTTCTGCATGCTCGGCATCAGATCGAAGTGTTCCCTGAAGTCGAACCAGTACTGGAGATTCTCGCCAATCACTATGCGCTTGGCGTGGTCACCAATGGCAATGCTGATGTGCGTCGATTGGGCCTGGCGGACTACTTCAAGTTTGCGTTGTGCGCAGAAGATATCGGCATCGCCAAACCGGATGCTCGGTTGTTCCACGAAGCCTTGCAGCGCGGTGGCGCTACAGCCGAAACCGCCGTACATATTGGTGATCATCCGGGCGATGACATCGCTGGAGCACAACAGGCGGGGTTGCGGGCAATCTGGTTTAATCCGGCGGGGAAAGTCTGGGAAGCGGATCGTCTGCCGGATGCCGAGATTCGCAGCCTGAGTGATTTGCCAGCCGTACTCGCACGCTGGAATGCCACCTCGAACTGACACCGTTCCCTTGTAGGAGTGAGCCTGCTCGCGATAGCGGTCTGTCAGTCAACCCAGATGTATCTGACACACCGCTATCGCGAGCAGGCTCACTCCTACAGGGGGATCGTGGCGCGTCCGGAATTCCAGGCATGAAAAAGCCCGCAGCGACGGCGGGCCTTTTCAGCAAGCCAGCGGCACGCCTCAGATAGGGCGGCTGCCGTACTTGTTGTCCGGCTTCTTCGGAGGATCGGCGACCACATTGGCCTCCACTTCCTGCACTTTTCCGCCACGCGACAGGAACTCTTCCATGGCCTTGGCCAGGGCGTCGCGTTCCTTGTTCTTGGCTTCAATGCTCGGCAATTCATCTACCGACACCGCAGCCTTGGCTTTGCCTTTGGCAGCCGGAGCCGGCGTATCGTCACCGCCATCGTCGTCAGCAACGTCTTCCGCTGCTGCTTCCAAGCCTTCCTCGGCCTCGTCTTCGTCGCCTACTTCGAGGTCGTCGTTTTCCAGATCATCGTCGCTCATGTTCTACCTCATGACTTGCGAAAAGCAGATTAGTTATAGACCAGCTTTGGCAACTGTCGAAAGTCGCCGTTAAAAAATCAGTAACCATTGGTGACCAACGGTTTACGCCCCTTCACCGTGCAAGGTGGCGAGGACTTTTCGGGCACCGCCATGATCACGGTGCTCGCCCAGATAAACGCCTTGCCAGGTTCCCAGTGCCAGGCGACCTGCCGAAACCGGCAGACTGATCTGGCAGCCAAGCACGCTGGCCTTGAAGTGCGCCGGGAGGTCGTCCAGGCCTTCGTCGTTATGCTCATAGCCGTCTGTTCCTTGTGGGATCAGACGATTGAAAAATCGTTCGAAGTCGCGACGTACCGCCGGATCGGCGTTCTCGTTGATGGTCAACGACGCCGAGGTATGCTGTAGCCACAAATGCAACAGACCGACCCGGCACTCCCTGAGTTCAGGCAGCCCTTTGATCAACTCGTCCGTCACCAGATGAAAGCCCCGGGGCCGTGCCCGCAGGGTTATCAGAGTCTGTTGCCACATACAGTTCTCCGCACGTTCGGGGCGCATTCTAGCGCGCTCTGGGAAAAAACAAAGGCCCTAATATTCCTGCAATGATGTAAGCCATTGGCCGTAGAAAAACGCTCGTCGTAAACACGACCAAAGCCGTACGAAAAATCCTTTCAGCTGCTCTCTTTGCGACAAATTCCAGACAAAAAAATGCCCGGCGAACCGGGCAAGTTTTTTGCTGCGCGTACTTACAGGTTGTAGCCGCGTTCGTTGTGCTGTGCCAGATCGAGGCCGACCGACTCTTCTTCCTCGGTCACACGCAGACCCATCACAGCGTCCAGCACCTTGAGGATGATGAAGGTGACGATCGCGGTGTAGATCACCGTGAAGCCGACGCCTTTGCACTGAATCCACACTTGTGCGGCGATGTCGGTCACGGTGCCGAAGCCACCCAGCGACGGTGCAGCGAAGACGCCGGTGAGGATCGCGCCGAGGATACCGCCGATACCGTGTACGCCGAACGCGTCCAGGGAATCGTCATAACCGAGTTTGCGTTTAAGGGTGGTGGCGCAGAAGAAGCACACCACGCCTGCGGCCAGACCAATCACCAGTGCGCCCATCGGGCCCACGGTGCCGGCCGCCGGAGTAATCGCTACCAGACCGGCAACCACACCCGATGCGATACCCAGTGCGCTTGGCTTGCCGTGGGTGACCCACTCGGCAAACATCCAGCCCAGTGCCGCAGCAGCGGTAGCAATCTGAGTGACCAGCATCGCCATGCCGGCAGTGCCGTTGGCCGCTGCAGCGGAGCCGGCGTTGAAGCCGAACCAGCCGACCCACAGCATCGCCGCGCCCATCAGGGTGTAACCGAGGTTGTGCGGCGCCATCGGCGTGGTCGGGAAGCCTTTGCGCTTGCCCAGCACCAGGCAGGCAATCAGACCGGCGACACCGGCGTTGATGTGCACCACGGTGCCGCCCGCGAAGTCGAGCACGCCCCAGTCCCACATCAGGCCGCCGTTGCCGGACCAGACCATGTGCGCGATCGGCGCATAAACCAGGGTGAACCAGACGCCCATGAAGATCAGCATCGCGGAGAACTTCATCCGCTCGGCGAACGCACCGACGATCAGCGCCGGGGTGATGATCGCGAAGGTCATCTGGAAGGTGATGAACACCGCCTCAGGGAACAGCGCCGCTGGGCCGGTCAGGCTCGACGGCGTGACACCGGCGAGGAACGCCTTGCCCATGCCGCCGAAGAACGAGTTGAAGTTGACGACGCCCTGCTCCATGCCGGTGGTGTCGAACGCAATACTGTAGCCATAAATGACCCACAGGATGCTGATCAGACCGGTAATGGCGAAGCACTGCATCATCACGGAAAGAATGTTTTTCGAGCGAACCATGCCGCCGTAGAACAGCGCCAGGCCCGGGATGGTCATGAACAGCACAAGGGCTGTCGAGGTGAGCATCCAGGCAGTGTCGCCGGAATTGAGGACTGGGGCCGCCACTTCGTCTGCCGCCATTGCAAGGCTTGGCATTACGATGGACAACAGGGCTCCTAGCCCTGCGAATTTACGCAGAGTCATATTGTTTTCTCCTGGGGCGTTGGGGTTTGTGGCGGCGCTTAGATCGCGTCGGTATCGGTCTCGCCGGTACGGATGCGGATCGCCTGTTCCAGATTGACCACGAAGATCTTGCCGTCACCGATCTTGCCGGTGTTGGCCGCTTTGGTTATCGCCTCGATAACCCGATCCAGATCCTTGTCGTCGATGGCCACGTCGATTTTCACCTTGGGCAGAAAATCGACCACATATTCCGCGCCGCGATACAGCTCGGTGTGACCCTTCTGCCGGCCGAAGCCTTTGACTTCAGTAACGGTAATGCCCTGCACGCCGATTTCGGACAGCGACTCGCGCACGTCGTCCAACTTGAACGGCTTGATGATGGCAGTGACTAGCTTCATGAAAACTCTCTCCCGAATTGGTGGACTTGCCCCAGGAAAACAAACCCGACTCAAGTCTAAGCGCAGTGCCTGGCTTTGTAACGCATCGTCGGCCTTACCTGCCCGACTGACGCCAGCTAACCGCTGCCGACGAAACTCCCCGCTCCGTCTGCCGCACTGCATTCGTCACAGCGACTGCATCAGTGCATGGGTCGAAGGTGACTAAGCAGAAACCTTGCCATCTCGCCAAAACCCACTGATTTCAATCCCTCGGCCGCTGTCACAAGCCGTCCCGTGCAAAACGCACAGCGGATACGCACAATAACGGTGCGTCGCCGTCCGTCCGCCTGCGCGAAAAGCGTGCATCCCTGACCACGAGATTGACTATAGACACTGCGTGATACACTGCCGGCCATTGTTTCCAGGACATCCACCATGCTCGCGCCCAAAGACTTCCTCGACGCCCTGAGCGGCACCGCCTCCCGCCTGTTCAACGGCGACACCCCGCTGCCGAAAGCCGAAATCGAAAGCCAGTTCAAGATGCTGCTGCAGAGTGCCTTCAGCAAACTCGATCTGGTCAGCCGTGAAGAATTTGATAGCCAGATGGTTGTGTTGGCGCGTACTCGCGCTCGCCTCGAAAGCCTTGAAGCCAAGGTTGCCGAGATGGAAGCCAAGCTGACGCCGCCCGCGGAATAATCCGCGCCCCCTGTAGGAGCTGCCGAAGGCTGCGATCTTTTGATCTCCAGCCCTTCAACCATCCCGGCAACGTCCTACAACCTGAATGACCGCCGTCCGATTGCGCCGAAAAGCCCAGGTTTCTAAGCTCACCCGATGCTGAATGTTCAGCACCGGGTTTGGCGACCCGAACAGCTTAAGGCGCACGACAACCATGATGGCGGCTACATTTACCGCCACATCGTTTCATGGCGGTTGTGCGTGGGAGACCTTCGGGTCTGCCGGGTTCCTTTTGCTCCGGTTCGCCAACCCGCGTACAACTGCCACCCAATCGTTTGGCGACGATTGAGGGCAGCCCCTTAAGCAAGAGGAACTGCTCAATGAATCAAGAAGAGACTTATCTGACCCCGCACATATTCACCCGCCACAAACTCCCTCTCCACGCCCTCCTCATCCAGAACCAACCCTGGTTCTGCGCCCGAGACCTGAGCCGCCTGCTGCACATCTACCTCAACGAACGCATGCTGCGAAAACTCGACCCCGACCAATACCAGACCCGCAAAACCCTCATCCACAACCAGATCGAAAACGCCCTGCTGATCAGCGAATCCGGCATCTACGCCCTCCTCGTCTACCACTACTGCCCCGAATACCGAGCCCTGCGGGAATGGATCACCCACCAGGTCATCCCTACCCTGCGCGACGCCCAACATCCCACCACAAGCGAACGCCCACACCTGAGCCTGCTCAGTTGGCCGGATATGTCGTTGAGTTTGTTGCACTGGAATAACCAGCCGTGGATACGGTTGCAGGATGTGCCGCTGATGGTGGTGGAACGGGAACAGACCAAGCGCCCAATGACCGGGCCATGGTGGAAAAGGGCTTCGCGGATGCTGCAATCGCTATAACCCCGCATGCCGGAGCTGGGCCCTGCGCAAATCATAAGTCGACTGAAGATTCATCCAGAACTCAGGCGTAGTGTTGAGCTGAATGGCAAGGCTGATTGCCAGATCGGCGCAGATCCTGAGCTGGCATTTCACAAGCTTTTCGATCTCACTTTCGGGCCATTTCGTGGGCATGGCCAGATCCATGACAGTCATGCCCAACGGCTCCATGAATTCCTTACTCAGAACCTCGCCCGGATGAATCGGGCGCATACCATTGCGGTCCATTGTTCGCCTCCAGAGACTGCGTTGAGTGGCCAAACTGGAGCATCCGACTCCGCGATACAAGACCGTCGACACCCTTTCGCCGGCGTCCTACAACTATTAGGGCATAGCCCTACAAACATCAGCGTCTGCGCCCAGTTACGCAGCCCTTACGCATGTCATTACATTGGCAAACGAAATACGCCCATCAAGATGGAGGTATCTGTGAAGGATAAGAAGAGGAAAGAAAAGCTATTTCAGATTGTTGATTTGCACCTCGAAGCACTCCGTTTGGCTGGGGATATGTCAGCCAACCAACGGCGTTTTATTGAAGTTGCTGTTACATGTGGGCCAGCGCTTGAGCCAAGCGGCGCGCTGGCCGGTAGAAGGTCCTGAGTGAAAAATAAAAAAGGCGTCCATAGGACGCCTTTTTTGTGTTCGGAGGAGTAGTCGCAGCGATTCTTTAGCTCCCGACTTTACGGCCTTGGGTTCAGAATCCGACAGGCTAGCCCGTCGTCATTACTTCAGAGAAACCAGCTTTCTCTGCTGCCAAAAATGCGGGGGAGCTTTTACTGGTGCCCAGTCCCGACGAATGCGCAGTTGCAGTCCTCGAGCGTGAGGATCCTTCAGTACCGCTCAGGAGTCAAAGCTCATTTACGATCGAGAGCAGCGCAAAACCCTCATCCATGCCGGTATAAGGTATTGCCTCTCCGCCCTCTCACAATCTGAACTGGCCATCTCCAACGTCCTTCACTAACGCAAGCACAGTCCTACGAGGACGGTCCCCTACGTCTGATTACGTAAGCATCAATGCCTTCGATATCGTCTGCAAATTGATCCCACAGAACAAGACGATGCGAAGAAAAGGCAAAGGTACCGAACTTCGAAATCAGACACTCAAATCTGAATCCCGAAAACTCGCACATCAAACAATGTCCATGGACCCAGAAGCCCTGGCGGCTGGAGTTGATGCTCTATCACTCAGGATCGATCCGATTACTCCAGTAGCAATCAACGCATTCCACCAGTGGACCGGCCCCGTTGGGTATCCATGGGACGCTGTGTTGGACTGGAAGACCAAAGATGCAAAAGGGCTGGACTTGGCGTTCTGGTACGAAGAAGAACTGTGCGGACTGTGCTACGCAACGCCGCGAAGAAGCACGATCTGCATGAAAATCGTCCTTTTGCAGGGACACACCTGCAAGACGAATACCTTGCGGGGCTGGATCGCTCCGATGGCATTGCTGACAACAGAGTTCTACGCCCGGAAGCTGGGGTGCACGCAAATCGAAGTACAAGAGCCAGATTCAGGTGCCATCCCTTACTATCAAACGCTGGGATTTTATTTTGATACAACCGGTCGCCTTGTCTTTCCATTGGACGACCAATAAGATCGAATCAAGCATCCCGGCACGTGAGGTGTTTATGAAGCAGAAGAAGCAGAAAACCCAACCGGCACGGGTTTCCAAACCGGGTACCGAGGCACTCGGATTACCGGACAGAGTTTCAGCCAGTCAGCGGCATTTTCTGAAAGTGGCCGCGACCTATGGCAAGGAAATGGAGCCCGATGGTTGGCTCGCCGGTGGTGGAACCTGAGTACCGCAAAAATGACCGCCTGACAGGCGGTTTTTTTATGCCTGAGAATTAGTGTCTTCAGCAACATCCAGTGAAGGTTCGCCCTTAAAACTGTCCGACCAACGCCCTCTCCCCCGACTACCCTTCCAAAAACCCGCAGGAAGCGGCCCCCGATTCAGCTCAAGGAACGACCATGTCCCTCTCCATCGTCCACAGTCGCGCCCAGATTGGCGTGGAAGCCCCCGCTGTCACCGTCGAAGTCCATCTGGCCAACGGTCTGCCGTCGCTGACCATGGTCGGCCTGCCCGAGGCGGCGGTGAAGGAGAGCAAGGACCGGGTGCGCAGCGCGATCATCAACTCCGGGCTGCAGTTTCCGGCGCGGCGGATCACCTTGAATCTGGCGCCGGCGGATCTGCCCAAGGATGGCGGGCGGTTTGATCTGGCGATTGCCTTGGGGATTCTGTCGGCGAGTGTGCAGGTGCCGTGTCTGACGCTGGACGATGTGGAATGTCTGGGAGAGTTGGCATTGTCCGGCGCAGTAAGGGCGGTGCGCGGGGTTTTGCCGGCAGCATTGGCGGCGCGCAAGGCGGGGCGTGCGCTGGTGGTGCCGCGAGCGAATGCCGAAGAGGCCTGCCTGGCCTCGGGGTTGAAAGTGTTTGCGGTGGATCATTTACTGGAGGCGGTGGCGCATTTCAATGGGCATACGCCGGTTGAACCTTATGTCTCCGACGGGCTGATGCATGCCAGCAAGCCTTATCCCGACTTGAATGAAGTACAGGGGCAAGTGGCAGCGAAACGAGCGTTGCTGATTGCTGCTGCTGGTGCCCATAACTTGCTGTTCAGCGGGCCGCCGGGGACGGGTAAGACATTGTTGGCGAGTCGCCTGCCGGGGCTGTTGCCGCCGCTTGCCGAGAGTGAAGCTTTGGAGGTCGCGGCGATTCAGTCAGTCGCCAGTGGTGCACCGCTAACCCATTGGCCGCAGCGTCCCTTTCGTCAACCTCACCACTCGGCATCCGGGCCGGCACTGGTGGGTGGCAGCTCGAAACCGCAACCCGGCGAGATTACCCTCGCCCACCATGGCGTGCTGTTTCTCGATGAACTGCCGGAGTTTGATCGCAAGGTGCTGGAGGTGCTGCGCGAGCCGCTGGAGTCCGGGCATATCGTGATTGCCCGGGCCAAGGATCGCGTGCGTTTCCCGGCGCGATTTCAGTTGGTGGCGGCGATGAACCCGTGTCCCTGTGGATATCTCGGCGAGCCGAGCGGCAAGTGTTCCTGCACGCCGGACATGGTGCAGCGCTATCGCAACAAACTGTCGGGGCCGTTGCTGGACCGGATCGACTTGCACCTGACAGTGGCGCGGGAAGCGACGGCGTTGAACCCGCAGGTAAAGCCGGGAGAAGACAGCGCCAGCGCCGCAGCACTGGTAGCCGAGGCTCGCGAACGACAGCAGAAGCGTCAGGGCTGTGCCAATGCGTTTCTCGATCTGCCGGGATTGAAGCGGCACTGCAAGTTATCCACAGCCGATGAAACCTGGCTGGAGTCCGCCTGTGAGCGACTGACGTTGTCGCTGCGCTCGGCCCATCGCCTGCTCAAGGTCGCCCGGACACTGGCAGACCTCGAGCAAGTCGATGCAATCAAACGCGAACACTTGGCCGAGGCGCTGCAATATCGGCCGGCGACACCTTAATGCTCGGTCAGATCCACCAGCGGCGTCTGCCGCACTT
The DNA here is from genome assembly GCF_014268485.2 of Pseudomonas zeae. NCBI lineage: Bacteria > Pseudomonadati > Pseudomonadota > Gammaproteobacteria > Pseudomonadales > Pseudomonadaceae > Pseudomonas > Pseudomonas zeae. The sequence continues at coordinate 6,622,664 of NZ_CP077090.1, forward strand.
CAGTTTCGCGCCCGGCCTGAATCTCGGTCACGCGCTTCAAGGCGTTATCCACAGCACCTTTGTCCGCGAGCAGGCCGTAGCTGATCTGGAACTGTTTTTGTTCTTTGGGCGCGATGGTCGGCACCAGATTCAGCGGACGCTGATAGCGACGGTTGTAGGAAAAACTGGTTCCCGGCTCCAGCCCGGTGACATAGCCCTGGCCTTGAGTGTCAGTGTTTTTCCACAGGGAAAACACCGGCAACTGCTGGGTATTGAAGCCAACAGAAACACCGAGGCTGCCGGCCTTATTGTGCAAAACCGTCAGGGTTTCGCCTTTGGCATCAGCATAGGGCACGACGTTGTAGACGGTTTCGTCGTAGTCCTTGGTCGGCGCGCGATAGGTCTGCCAGTCGGCCAGATCACCCTTGGCCTTGTCGTTGAACGGCGACACCTGTTTTACCGGTGCAGCAAAACGGGCGCCCTGCTCGAGGAACGGCGTACTGAAATTGCTGTGATACAGCGCCTGGTATTCCTTCGGATAATCACCGTTGTTGGTCAGCGTATCGTTGAGTGCAAAGCGCACGCTGCCAGGTTCGGTGACCAGTTCAGTAACGACCGAGAAGTCGACCTTCTTGAAGGCTTGCTCTTTCAGCTCGCCACGCAGACTGATGGCGTAGGGCGGCTTTTCATCGATGTGCAGCGTGACGGTGCTGGCCGGGATGTTGGCGGCGCGGCCGTGCAAGGTCAGCAGTTCGCCATTGTCGATGCCGGGATGGCCGACCCATTCGTAACCGCAGCGGGCGACCAGTTCATTGAAGCCCTCCAGCCAACCCAGGCCACCACGCCCGTTGAGCTCGATAAAGGCCGGGTTAACCACGTCCTTGACCGGCGAATCCCAACCCATCCGCACGTTGCCGACAGAAGCCTGCAAGACGTTCATGCCTCGGGTGGGCACCACCGAGAGTTTCATCGCGCCGTTATCGATATCGACGATGCTGACGCCTTCTTGCCGCCCACCGTGCAAGGTACGCAGGCTCACGGAGAAGGGTTTGGCGGTTTTCACGCCGAGCTGCTCACTGGTGATGGTCCAGTTTTGCGCGGGTTTGTTGGTATCGAGAAGGATGTAATCCCAAGCCATGGCGTGGGAAGCAGCAGAGAATGCGCCGAGGGCGACGGCGAGTTTGAGCGGGGTCATGGCAGCAGCCTTTATTGGAGTTGTGCCATTTTTATAGCGCTGCGGAAACGTTTCAGCAAGTGTATTAGATCGACAGATTGCAGGTTCAGCCGAAGATCTGCAGTGTTGCATTCGCGAGCAGGCTCACTCCTACAGGGGATCCGGGTCTTCACAAAATCTGTGATTCGCACCGGACGCTGTGGGAGCGAGCCTGCTCGCGAAAGCTATATCAAGGCTGTATCAACGAAAGCGATCAACCTCGGAACGCAGATCCGCCGCCAGCTTCTCAAGCTCCTTGGCGGTAACAGCCAGGTTCGACACAACCTCACGCTGCTCACTGTTGGCCAGTGCGATGCTCTGCAAATTACTGCTCAACAGAGTCGCGGTGCTGCTCTGCTCCTGAGTCGCCGTGGTAATCGCGGCAAACTGCTGCCCCGCCGAACGGCTCTGTTCATCGATTCGCGCCAGCGCCGACGCGACGTTGGCGTTGCGCGACAAACCTTCCTGCATCAGCACATTGCCCTGTTCCATGGTGCTGATCGCGTTGCCGGTTTCCTGCTGGATGCTATGGATCATGCTGGAAATTTCATCAGTGGCCTGACGAGTACGCGAGGCAAGGCTGCGCACTTCATCCGCTACTACGGCAAAGCCGCGACCTTGTTCACCGGCACGTGCCGCTTCAATCGCGGCGTTGAGCGCCAGCAAGTTGGTTTGTTCGGCAATCGACGTAATCACGCCGACGATGCCGCCAATTTCCTGCGAGCGCTGACCGAGGGTGTTGATCACGGTGGCTGTGCTGTTCAGGGCGCCAGCGATTTGCTCCAGCGAGGACGAGGCCTCTTCCATCGAACTGCGACCGATCTGCGTTTGCTGGGCGTTTTCCTGCGCCAGACGCTGAGTGGCGCCCATGTTGTCAGCGATGTTCAGCGAGGTCGCACTGAACTCTTCCACCGCGCCGGCCATGCTGGTGATTTCGCCAGATTGTTGCTCCATGCCTTCATAGGCACCGCCGGACAAACCGGACAGGGCCTGGGCACGGCTATTGACCTCTTCCGAAGAGCGGCGGATGTGCTCGACCATGGTCGACAGCGCCTGGCTCATCTGGTTGAACGCGCGCGACAACTGACCGATTTCATCGTTGCTCGATACGTTCAGGCGAACGCTCAGATCACCGGCGCCCAAGGCCTCGGCCTGACGCACCAGATCCCCCAGAGGCGCCAGTTTGCTGCGCAGCAGCCAGACCACAGATCCGACCGCCAGCAGCATCGCCAACAGACTGCCAATGGCCAGTTGCGTACCCACGCTCCAGGTCACCGCGCGGATCTCGGCTTTCGGCATGCTCGCCACGACCGACCATGGCCCGCCATCGAACGGCACGGCAATGCTGTAGAAATCTTCCGAGGTGTCGCTCCAGAACTCACCCTTGCCCGGCTTTGCAGCCAAACCTTTGATCACCGGAACGGCTTGGTCCAGCGCCTGCACCCCCGCTGGCGCGACCAGCCATTTGTTTTGCTCGTCGAGCAACGCCAGCGAACCGCTCTGGCCAATGCGGAAGCGCTTGAGGTTATCGAACTGGATGTTCTGCGCGTCGGTGTAATCGAAACCAACGAACAGCACCGCAATCACCTTGCCGCTGCCATCGCGCACCGGGGTGTATTGGGTCATGTAGGAGCGATCGAACAGCAAGGCGCGACCGACGTAACCCTGCCCCGCCATCAACTTCGCGTAGGCCGGGTGCGCGTGATCGAGCAAGGTGCCGATGGCACGGGTGCCATCCTGTTTGGTCAGCGAAGTGCTGACGCGGATAAAGTCTTCGCCGCTGCGCACGAACAGTGTGGCGACGCCGGCGGTCATCTGCTTGAACTCGTCGACTTCCTTGAAGTTGTTGTTCAGCACTTCGCTGCCCAGATGCAGACCCGGGGTCTGGGTGCCGGCAACATTCACCGGCTCACTCGGGTGAATGCTCAGACCTGCGCTGAAGCGCTTCTCGAACAGCCCGCTCAGGCGCTGGGTGCTTTCACGCAGCGTGCCGTGGAATGTGCTCAGTTGGTCGGCCAGCAGCCGCGCCTCACTGGCCAGATGCTCTTCACGAGTGGCGAGGTTGGCGGAGTCCAGCGAACGCAAGGCGAACACCGTACTGCCACTGATAACTATCGCCAGTATTACAGCGAGCGCGAGGCCCAGCTGCGAGGCGATCCGAGCGCGAGGTTGAGACATGGACAGCTCCTGGCCGAGCCACGGGATCCTCCTTGATCTCGACTCGGAAATTTTTCTGGTTGTGGGGGTGAATCGTGGATACCGGCACGACGGTTCCACAAGCACGTATTCGGCGGTGGATCCAAATACTTGAGCGGAAAACAAGGTTATGGCACAAGGCCGGCATTGTGGCGGCTCTAACGTTTCAGCTCAAGCGCACGACCGCCGGCAACTCCATGGCGCGGACTTCGCTTTGCAGAAAGTCGCTGAGACGGCGCAAACGTTCACCTCCCGGGCGGGTCTTTGGCCACACAAGGTAGTAATTCAAGCCGCTGGCGACCGCGGTTGGCCACGGCAGGCTCAGCCTTCCCTGCGCCACATCTTCGGCGACCATTAACAGGTCGCCCATCGACACACCGTACCCGCGCGCCGCCGCGATCATGCCCAATTCGAGGGTATCGAACACTTGCCCACCCTTGAGTGACACCTGATCGGACAGCCCCATGTGTTCCAGCCAACTGCGCCAATCGCGACGGTCCGGTGTCGGGTGAAGTAATTCGGTGCAAGCCAGTCGAGCCAGATCCCACGGCTGATCATTCAGCAGGTTCGGCGCCCCCACCGGAATCAGCTCTTCGGGAAACAATAAACTCGCCTCCCAATCCGGCGGAAAATGCCCGTCACTCAACAAAACAGCGCAGTCGAAAGGCTCATCGTTGAAATCCACCGAATCGACGTCCATCCACGCACTGGTCAGTTGCACTTCGTTGCCAGGCTGCAAATGGCGGAAGCGACTCAGGCGCGCGAGCAACCAGCGCATGGTCAGGGTCGAGGGCGCTTTCATGCGCAAAATGTCGTCCTCGGCACGCAAGGTATTGCAGGCCCGCTCCAGCGCACTGAAGCCTTCGCGGATCCCGGGCAGCAGCAACCGCGCCGCTTCGGTCAGTTGCAGATTGCGACCGCTGCGATGAAACAGCCGACAGGCGAAGTGATCTTCGAGGGTCCGAATATGCCGACTTACCGCACTCTGGGTGATCGACAATTCCTCGGCAGCCCGGGTGAACGAACTATGTCGCGCCGCCGCTTCAAATGCGCGCAGGGCATACAAGGGAGGAAGACGACGAGACATGCAGAAAGCTCCGATAGCGGGATAAAGCCAATCTTAAACCGTTTACCTAGGATGAGTTTTAATCATGCCACCCATCCTTTTTATCCCTTTGTGCAAAGCCCGCCAAGCGCCGAGAATCGACGGTCTCCTGTTCCCTCTGAAATTGAGTGGTGATGACCATGCAGCATCCTGTGCGTACCGAACTCTGGGCCATTCTGCGGCTGGCAGGGCCGTTGATTGCTTCACAGTTGGCGCACATGTTGATGGTGCTGACTGACACGTTGATGATGGCGCGCCTGAGTCCTGAAGCGCTCGCGGGCGGCGGTCTCGGTGCGGCGACTTACTCGTTCGTGTCGATTTTCTGCATCGGCGTGATTGCAGCGGTCGGCACATTGGTGGCGATTCGCAAGGGCGCCGGCGACATCATTGGCGCTGCGCGTCTGACCCAGGCCGGGTTGTGGCTGGCGTGGCTGATGGCGCTGGGCGCCGGGTTGCTGCTGTGGAACCTGAAACCGGTGTTGCTGCTGTTCGGCCAGACCGAAACCAACGTCAACGCGGCCGGGCAATTCCTGATTGCCCTGCCCTTCGCCCTGCCCGGCTACCTGAGTTTCATGGCCCTGCGCGGTTTCACCAGTGCAATCGGCCGGGCGACACCGGTGATGGTCATCAGCCTGGCCGGCACGGTGGCGAATTTCCTGCTCAATTACGCGCTGATCACCGGCATGTTCGGTCTGCCGAAAATGGGCCTGACGGGGATCGGCCTGGTCACAGCGATTGTCGCCAATTGCATGGCGTTGGCGCTGGCCTGGCATATTCGCCGGCATCCGGCCTATGACGCTTATCCATTGCGCGAAGGCTTGTCGCGGCCCAACCGACAGTACCTGAAAGAGCTGTGGCGCCTCGGCCTGCCAATCGGCGGCACCTACGCGGTGGAAGTCGGTTTGTTCGCCTTCGCGGCGCTGTGCATGGGCACCATGGGCAGCACGCAATTGGGCGCGCACCAGATTGCCCTGCAAATTGTCTCGGTGGCGTTCATGGTGCCGGCGGGGATGTCGTACGCGATCACCATGCGCGTCGGCCAGCATTACGGCGCCGGGCAACTGAGTGATGCGCGGATGTCCGGACGGGTCGGGATCGTCTTTGGCGCGGTGGTGATGTTGGGATTCGCGATGGTGTTCTGGCTGTTGCCGAACCAGTTGGTCGGGTTGTTCCTCGATCACAATGATCCGGCGTTTGCCGAGGTGATTCGCCTGGCGGTGAGCCTGCTGGCAGTGGCGGCGTGGTTCGAGCTGTTCGACGGCACGCAGACGATTGCCATGGGCTGCATTCGTGGCCTCAAGGATGCAAAGACCACGTTTCTGGTCGGGCTCGGCTGTTACTGGCTGATCGGCGCGCCGGCGGCATGGTGGATGGCGTTCCATTTGAACTGGGGGCCGACGGGCGTCTGGTGGGGATTGGCGCTGGGCCTGGCGTGCGCGGCGGTGAGTTTGACGCTGGCGTTTGAATGGAAGATGAAGCGGATGATTCGGCTGGAGCCTGCGTCATCAAGTCAGTTCACAGTTCCTCAGACCGACTGAGATCCCTTGCAGGAGTGAGCCTGCTCGCGATAGCGGTGTGTCAGTCGAAGCAAATGTTGACTGGTAGATTGCTATCGCGAGCAGGCTCACTCCTACAGGGGTTATGCGTTCAGCTCACGATTTCGAGGGCTGACTGTTGGCTTGAGCCGAAGGTTAGATATTCAACCAACTCCGCCAACGGCAACGGCCGACTGATCAGATAGCCCTGCACCTGATCGCAACCAAACCCGCGCAACAGTTCTAGCTGTTCAGGGGTTTCCACCCCTTCCGCCACCACTTCCAGATGCAGGTTGTGCGCGAGATTGATCATCGCGTGCACCAGTTTGCGATTCTCTTCGCGCTGCTCCATGCCGCCGACAAAGCTTTTGTCGATCTTCAACAAGGTGATCGGCAGGCTGTTGAGGTGCACGAACGACGAGAACCCGGTGCCAAAGTCATCCAGCGAGAAGCGCACACCGAGACGGCCGAGAGCGTCCATGGTCTGCTTGACCAGATCGCTACGGCGCATCACGGCGGTTTCAGTCAGTTCGAATTCCAGCCACTGGGCCTCAACGCCACGCTCGGCAATCAACCGGCTCAGCGTCGGCAACAACTGACTGTCTTGAAACTGGCGGAATGACAGGTTGATCGCCATGTGCAGCGCCGGCAGCCCGCGCTCGCGCAACGCCTGCATGTCACGCAAGGCCCGGGAAATAACCCAGTAACCCAGCGGCACAATCAAACCGCTCTGCTCGGCCAAAGGGACAAATTCACTCGGCGGCAGCAAACCGCGCTCGCCATGACGCCAGCGCACCAACGCTTCGAGGCCGACAATCTGGCCATCCTCAAGATTCAGGCGTGGCTGGTAATGCAACTCCAGCTCATCGCGACGCAACGCTCGGCGCAACTCGCTTTCGAGGTCGGCCATGCTCCGCGCATTGCGGTTGATCCGTTCGTTGAAGATATGGAAGGTGCAGCCCTGGGTGCTCTTGGCCTGCTGCATGGCGATGTGGGCGTGCCACATCAGCGGATCGGCGCCGCCCTGCGCGCGAGCATGGGCGATGCCGAGGCTGGAGCCGATCAGCAGGCTTTCGCCATCGACCCAATACGGTTCGGCGAGCGCTTCGGTGATGCGTTCGGCCATCCACTCGGCGCGCTGCGGTGCACGACGGGTGTCGATCAGCAGGGCAAACTCATCGCTGCCCAGACGCGCCAATTGATCACCGGCTTCGAGCTGACTTTTCAGCCGTGCGACCACTTGCAGGATCAAGCGATCGCCCGCCTGATGGCCAAGCGCATCGTTGGCGTGGCGGAAGTTGTCGAGATCGAGATGCCCGAGGGCCAGGCCGCGACCGTCGTTTTCCGCGAGGCGCGCAGCAAGCAAGGTCTGGAAACCCTGACGGTTGGCGATGCCGGTCAGCGGATCCTGCTCGGCGAGGCGTTGCAGGGTGTTTTCGAGAACGCCGCGTTCGCGCACATGGCGCAGGCAGCGGCGCAGCATGCCGGCGTCGAGGGCGTCGAACACCAGCCAGTCACTGACGCCAACCGGCGCTGTGTCCGGTTCATGTTCCAGCAGCAAGACCGTCGGCAGGCTGCACCGGCCCGGTGCCGGTTGCAATGCCGGAAGGGTCAACAACACCGCATGGCGGTTGTCTTCGAACAAACTGCTGACCGAATCCCAGCTCGGCGCGCTGATCAGCACCGCCGCGCTCCCCATTGGAGCCAGACACTCACGCAATAACGCTGTCCACGCTGGCTCTTCGGCCAGTAGCAGCAAACGCAAGGGTTCGACAGGCGTAGACAAGCTAGCTCCCTAGACTCTGCAATGATGTGGGCGGGGCATTATGCCGTTGCGCCGTTCAATGACCAAATGACAACGGTTATCAAAACGTTATTTTGTGTCACGAATGAGAACATTAGCCGCAAAATCACCGCGCATCCTCCGCGAAAGTAACAAAACCGGCAAATTTGAATCGCGTGGTACGTCACAAGTCGGAGAGAGCAGCACAAATCGCTGAGCCTGTTAAAATGCCGGCCCATTTCGTCAACGACTCCCGAATTTTCGT